>CBFHMJ010000015.1:0-155525 GCA_965656875.1 Alteromonadaceae bacterium | reverse complement strand
GTTTGCAGGGTGTATTTCGCGTTGGCGGTGCTGACCGGGTAACGACCGGCCGCATCATACGTGGTGCGGTTGACCTGATAGATACGCTGTTCATCACCGTCAGCATGGTTTTTACTGAGCGGGTCTGCTTCGGTGCCACAGGTTGACGCATAATGCAGGCTGCACAGGGCTTTGGCGGTAATGTTACCGTGAGCGTCCCGTGTGTAGGCCGTTTTCAGGTAGACCGAATTATCCGATGAATCCGGCTCGATGATTTCAGCAGATAACATGCCGGTATCGGTGTCGTATTCAAAACCACTTTTACGGGTGATATCGGTCTGACCGGTACGCTGATGAATCACGGTTGATGCGGTTAACCGGGCCAGCCACCAGTTATCGACGTTATCATCGTAACTGTTGGTGGTGGTAACCGTGTGTATGTCGGATTCATCCGCCCGGGCGGTGCGAACCACCATCTGACGAAGGTTGGCGTGATTATCCCGGCCTGCCGCCTGAACGGTGTCATAGCTGTTGGTGGTGGTAATGGTCGAGGCGTGTACCGACGTGTTGCTGTCACTTTGCAGCGTGTACTGTTTCTCCACCGACTGCTGAATATACGGGAAGACGGTGTTGCCACCTTCCAGCGATAACGTTGCCAGGGTATTGGTGGCATCAGACAGCAGGTGGTCCGTGTTACCGTCGACTAACGTGCGCACCGTGCGCAGTGGCATACCGACCGTCGGCCAGACCTGAGAATACGTGGTGACCGTTTTCACCCCGGTTTGCGGGTCTGTGGTTTTAATGGTTTCAAAGCCCAGCGAGCCACGACCGCCGCCCTGAATTCGCAGTCCCTGGTAGTGATAGTTCACTGACACAGTGTTATTGGCATGATGGGTGCCACCGGCATCCGTGTACGGCAGCTCACTGGACACGGATGACACCAGATAACCACTGCCCGGCAGGTCATACACCGGTCCGTTGTCCACGCTGAGCAGATGACCGTCAGTGCCTTTCGTGTACACCGCGCTGTCACTCATCGGCGTGTAGGTAATGGTGGTTTTTGCACCAAAGCCACTGGTGATTGTGCGTATCCGGCCTTTAAAGGTCGGTGTGGTAAAGCTGTCCCGGCGCACCAGTATATCTTTATTCGGGTAATCTACCTGCACCATACCGAGCAGACCGTCACCGTCCACATCCATCAGCATCGGCTGATTATCGCCGAGGTCTTCGTGTAACCAGATGTGTGCCTCACCGAATGTGGTACCGTCAAAGGTATGGTAGTACCAGCGTTTTTTCGGTTTGTTGTAGTACACCAGGTCAGCGCGGCCATCGTTGGTCACATCCGCCAGCTGAGTGGCAACATAATCATCTTTATCACGGGTCGGGAAAATATCATCCTGCTCATCCGTGCCCATCACACCACTGATGGTCTCAGCCGCCAGGAATTGCGTACCGTCGGAGTAACGCAGCTTCCAGACTTTTTCATCCGCATCAAAGTACAACAGGTCGAAGTAACCATCACCGTTCACGTCCTGACTGGTGAGTTTTTCTTCGTTGGCTTTGAACAGGCCAGTCTGAATACTGTCAGGTTGTAGTCGTGGATCAGACAACAAGCCCCAGCTTTCATATTTCGGCACATTGTTATTATCGTATGAAGCGATAAAGGCTTCGTAATAATGCGCTATCTGGAACAGCTCAACACAATCGCCATTCCCTTCAACCACATCAATGCGCATAAACTTCATCAACAGATCGGCCATACCGTCGCCGTTGAAGTCGTAGGGGTGTACACCACCCGCAGAGAATTGTGGTGCAATTAAGACTTCAGCTGATTGTTCAAGTCCGGTAGAAAATGGATTGTCTGACGTTAACTGATCACCGACATTTTTAGGGGTATTTGGCTGACACAAGCCACCAGCAGTATTGTCACCAACCTGACCATTGATAATGGCAAGGCCCACATCAAACGGATAATACCCGGTTTTCAGGCTACCGCCTCCTGGTAAATCCTCCAGTGCATCCTGGTTGATGACTGCCATTAATGCATCATCATCTCCCGTTGTTTCATCCCAGCTGGTGAAACTTTCAAGCGGAAGTTTAATTTCCTGCCAGCTATCAAAACCTGACGGCTGTGCCGGATTATTACGGCGCATTCTCACCTGCCAGCTGGCGTTATCACGGTAAAGAATATCTGCCCGACCATCGCCCGTAATGTCATAAGTGTGCAATGCTGTATCAGTAATACCCAGATCTGAGGCTATCCAGCTACCATTCTCACGTCGAACAACTTTCCAGCTATCTTTCTCCGTACTGCCGCTTTGCTTTGTTTTTACCAGCAGCTCAGTCAGACCATCGCCATCTACATCCATTGTCTGCCAGCGAGGGGCATCTTCATTGATCTGGAAACTGTAACTGCCCGGTGCGCCAGTTGTTGAATATTCACCAACCCGGTTCGCCAGTGCAAAATGCATAGTGTAAGTACTGCCTTCTACGAGTAACCACGCCATATCCGGGAAAGAATCACCATTCAGAGAAAGCGGTTGTGCGCCAGCGAGCAGACCGGTGCCGGTAACATCAGACGTTGTTTTACTGCCATACAGTCCATGAGAAACCGAACTCCAACTGAACGTTGTCGCCGGTAGACAGGTTCCATTCAGGCTTCCGTTACACTCGGTAATCGACTGTAACTGTTGAATATGACTATTGCTTTCTTCCAGATAATCAAAATGATAACTACGAATTGCCAGGCCGCCATGGTTATTAACGACGATATGATCCAGCAACGCACCATTACTTACCTGTACACCTGCAATCCAGGCTTGTGCAAAGTCTTTACGTTTTGTTTCTTCGAGCGAACGATAAGAATAAACAACCGTGTTACCGCTCCAGCTTACAGTCTCTGGTAACAGAGATTGCTCACCAAACGCATTATCATTCAGGTAGTCAAAGGTAATACGGTGAGAAGCAATTCGGGTATTATCATCGATAAAGGAAAGCGCCCAACGAACACCATTATTATCACCGTCGGTAATCAAACTATTGTCGCTGGCACCATAAGTACCCAGTGAACCATCCGGTCTGAAAACTTCGAAATAGCCAGCAGGCGAAGTTGTGGATTTGTTAAAGACCACTTTCGTTTGAGAGTCGATCTGAGTACGGTATTCTGCGCCATTCGTAGCATGTGTACCACTAACCAGTATCAGACGCTGACCGTCCAGACAGAAACGATCATCATCCGTCAGTGTTACCGGTTCAATCGTATTATCCTGGAGCAAGGTCTGGCGACAACGCATCACCGCAGAAAGTCCGCTCAGTGACCAACCCATTCCCATCGGGCCATTACCCGCCGCCGAACTGTATGAAACACCCAGTTGAGGTTGCACACCAGAGATCCCCGGCAGCACTGCCAGAGGCATTTGCCAGGTGGCTGCTCCGCTTTCATCCACACGGAATTCACCCGCCGACAACGATATTTGGTCTGATGTTGGATCAGGTCCGGAAACGCCCGGAACACCCGCATCATCATCGTCACCACTATTTCCGTCAGTAATGACCAGCGATACCACTTTTGCCCAACCAGAACAAACAGCGGCGTTACTGACCAGACAAGCTCTGACTCTGAAGTAATGATGGCCGTCTGCGACACTGGCCAGCTCATAGGCCGTCAGTGTGCTGCCTGGCGCTGATTCTGTTTGCCAGTTACTGTCAATAATCGAATCAGGATCAGCGATTGCTGATGCTGCCGTATGGTGCTGTAACTCATAAGAGAAGCCAGCGCCGTTATTATTCCAGCTAACCGCAATGCTATCAGCCAACTCTCCTTTACTGACCAGGAAACCTGTTGGTACTTCTGGCAACGTCGTACCAGTAGCAACATTCAGATTAACAGTGACAGCATCAGTTGTCAGACCGGCATACAGCACTCGATAACGAATTGAATCTGCGCCAATGTAGTTATTATTTGGTGTATAACGAATACCACGGCGACCGTTAGGTAAGGTTACATTACTGGCCGTGCCCTGAGATGGCTGGCGAGTAATAAAGACTCGGAAATCATGCTGCCCATACAGTAAATCGTTTTGCAGAACGTCCAGATCTGTCGCTGTGTTCAATTCAATATCATAGTTATCCGCAACGGCAACCGACTCAATCAAGACACAAACTTCCGCAATACTGCGCTCCGTACCTTTGACTGCCTCGTAGTTCATACATTCACGACCCGCCGCAAGGTCTAACGGTTTGAAGGTAATCGTGTTGTCCGGATTAACCCAGGCAGAACCGCTGCTGGTATTTAATGTTTTAACCGCTCGTCTGACTTGTTTAAATACGCCTACAGACTGGATACCGGCAGAAGCACTGGCCCCGCCACTGGTAATCAGGTTTACTGTCGTTGTTGCATCAACATTGATGTCATTATCCAGCACAGGAATAACGATATTCTGTGTCGAACCAGCCTGAGTTGAGATCATGTCATCAACAGCTTCAAGACCATTACCCACCTGAACCACGACTTCCGCGATGCTGGTTTGTGAGCCGTCAGAGATCTGATAGAAGAAACTGTCACTGCCGGTATAGCCCGCATTTGGCGTGTAGATAACCGACAAACGGTTATTCACCGTCACCTGCCCATGAGCAGGCTGGGTCGTAATGGCTTCTATCGACAATGCGTCATTTTCTGCATCCGTATCATTTGCCAGTACGTTTAAATCACGGGCAGCCTGACCGAGATTAAAGAAGTCATTGTTTGCCTGTGGCGCATCATTGACGCCATGAACAGTGAATTTAAACGATTTAGAAGCTGTTTTTTGACCATCAGACAGTGTCACTGTAATGATTGCCGTGCCAGATCCATTTGCGACTGGTGCCAGCTGCATCTGACGAGAAGTACCGCTACCTGAGAAGTTAATACCGGACGGTTGAATGACACTGAGATTTGATGATGTTGCTGATAAGGACAGTTTATAAGTAGAAGTGTCCGCGTCATGAACGCCAACCGTCACTGGAGGAGGTGCGATATCTTCTGTTGTCGAAATATCACCTAAATCAGACAGCACCGGCGCACGATTATAGTCAATGAAGTTAATGGTAACTGTCGCAGGTTCAGAATAAATCCCTAACTGATCCATAACACGATAAGTAAAGGATGCAAAGGCGGCTGGCGGCTCGCCAGCAGGTGTGAAACGAACGGTTCTGTCAGTCTGAACTTGCAACGTACCAAAGGTTGCAGGCACCGATTTTTCAATGGCTGGCGCCACAATGTAACCATCCGGATCGCTATCGTTATGGATAACGTTAATATCAACAACGGTGTTACTAAGTACATCAACACTGTCGTCCTGAACAACCGCTGGTTCATTAATAAAGTCAGCAATATTCAGGGTGCCAATTGAAATATATCCCGGTGTTGAGCTGTTTTGGTCCCAGGCTTTGATATCAACTGAAAATGCCTGAGTAACATCAACACCCTGAAGCAGGGTTTCAATATTGCGAATCGCGAAACCGTTGTTATTACCGGCACGACCATGATACTGATCAGCGTTGACCGCAGAACCTTTAGGCTGACCATTATGGAATAGCTGAACCGTTGTTAATCCGTTTACTGCATCATTATCAAATGCCCATCCGGTTATAACATCGGAACCCGGCACATACGGATCAATCTCACCGTATGGCTCTGTACCCTCAAGGTTGATAGACAAATCAAAGCGCGGATCAGGATCGTGCCAGACAAAACTGTCATTACAGACCGGGGCACAGGTTTGCAGTTGGTAGGTATATAACCCTGCTGTCGTTCTTGGCAGGATATATTTGTACTTAACGGTTCTGCCATCATTGGTTGACGTGACTTCACCACCTGATGCAATAAAGACTTCTGGTTTGTTTTTAGCGAGTTCAACATTCAGCGTGGTGCGGGTAATACGATTAACCAGCTCCGCTATCGCAAATGTCTCCGTTCTTGCATCAACTTCCCAAACGAACTGAATAATACCTTCCGCCAGTTGGGGCGCTGAACTTTTAGCATCGGCCCAGAAATATTCTGGCGCCAGTGGTTTTACCGTTAATGTGTTTTCATAACTGATGGGTTTAGAACACAATCCATCAAAACAGTAACGAACAGCAAAAGAATAATCTCCGGCACCAGTATGTTGAGAGAAGGTGCCCGTTGCGACATCAAAGGTATCCTCGACTGGATAGTACCCGTCACCTGACAGCGCGGTTTGATAAGTGGATGGCGTTACATCTGGCAGACTGTACGCTACATGATTTTTATAGAGAGTAAGGCGCTGATTGTCTGCACCCGTTACCTGAGGCCAGGTAAGTTCAAGATTGTAGTTTGCTTTACCATTTGAGCTTCCTTGTTGTAAGGATGCCTGAATTTGCTGACCATCGGTGTAATCAAGCGTTGAATGGCTGATGACCATAAAGTCATTACTGGTTACAGGCTCTGCAGCAACCAGTTGACCTGCATTATAGGCAGCTACATCGCACGCTTCGTTCGCCATTACTGGCGCAACACTCACTTTATAACGGCCTGATGTCAGATTTGTAATTGAGAGAACATCACCATTACCCGTTAATGATGATGCAAGCTGACATTGCCAGGCACCTTCATTCCAGTTCGAGCCATCATATTGAGATACCTGATAATAGAAGGAAGATGCTGCACCGGGTTTTTCTAATTGTAATTCGGCAGTATTGCCGTAATAGAAATGCTCATTGAATACAGCACTTAATCCCGGATTTGGCACGAAGATAACGATGCCATTGTTATAAACTGGCACCCAGGTCGATGACTTAATTTGTTGTGCGGATGTACCTGTCGATACGCTTGAAGCTGAAGTCGACAATGACGTTGTATCACGCGTATCAATTGTTGGAATTTGTGTCAGCGCGACTCTTTCCTGAGCGCTAAGTTCGTGTTCGACATGCAACACAGCGTCTTGCGCTGCATAAGAACCTGTTGAAAAACCCGAAAGGGAAAGAAAGGTAAATCCGGTAAGAAGTGATGGCAATGCACGCTTTGCATTGCGAGACAGTTCTCTCAACATAACTGCTCCTGTTCCTGTTACATCAATACAGCACAGGAGCTGCCAGCATTCCTGTGCGATTCCTAACTGGCTACGTCCGTTTTATTCCGTTGCCATGTATGTTGCCTGAGTTCTATTTCAGCCCTGAAGACTACACCATCAGTCAGTATGGTGCGTTCTTCAAAGCTTGAAAATTATACAACAATACCCTTTCATGAAAAGCATTTATTGCGTAATAAGTAATATATAGTTTCGTATCTGGAACATTTAAGTAATAACATCAGTCACATTCAGCATTATTCACCGAGTGTGATAACGTTCACCCTCTTCTCTGTTTTCTAGTACTGGTTTTCTCACACAACTATGGATTTAAAAGCTCTGGGATACTTCGTTTCTGTCTTCGAAAATGGCAGTATCAGCGCTGCCGCGAAGGCGTGTTTTGTTGCTCAACCTTCGATCTCTGCTGCTATTCAGCAGTTGGAAGGAACACTAAACAGTTCGCTCTTTATTCGACATGCCCGTGGCGTGTCACCCACTGAACAGGGTCAAAAACTGTATCCATTGGCAAAACAATTACTTGGACAGGCAGACGCTATCAAGAACGTATTTACGTGCCAGTCATCTGTCGTACCTTTCAGACTTGGTTTGATTCGAGCGTTAGGCGTTAAGCGAATGAGTTTGCTATTACAGGAATTTTCAAGCGCACTGGAAAATGTGGAACTCACGCTGGTTGAACCGGATGACGAATGTGATGCACGGATCATTACTCAACGATATGTGAAGCCGGAAGAATCATTTATTCCGATGTGGCGAGACAATTATGTGTTGGCACTACCATTAAACCATCCTTTGAGCTTTAACCCGGACATTCAACTGGAGGATTTTCAGCGCCTTCCATTTATCCTGCGCTCCCCCTGTGAAGCCTGGGAAAAACTGGAAAATGAACTGACTAATCGCTCAATTCAGGTAGTGACGAGAGCGAGGATCCAAACGATGGAATATGCACTTGGACTGGTTCAGGCAGGCGTGGGCTGCGCGTTATTACCCAATTTACCGCAGGTAACTGATAATCGAGATATCGTTTTAAAAACGATTGCCGATATTGATTTGACCCGAACGATAGGTCTGGCGTTTAGCCAGGATTCAGAAACGCTTCAATTACTGTCATCTATCTGTCAGGCGAGTCGTGGACGTCACAATCTGAACATCGCTGATTAGCCCGAAATATTCCATCAAAAAAGCCTGCAATTGCAGGCTTTAGTGTGCTGATGAAGCATAATTCTGGTTGTTGATAATGCTATAAGTTTACAAAGAGACAGGGTATCGTCCTTGTTGATCAGCGCGCCCCAGAATTTTAACGGCTTCGTGAACTTCAGTTGGCATGTCAGCTCCCGGTTTTACAAATCCTTTGGCCGTTACTTTGCCTTTCGCCGCAATCGTTGCATCCAGCTGCAAGCCAAGTGGATTCTTCTCAGCAACTTTTGCCGTTACATTACCGTCCGTACAACCAAGTTCAGCGGCCAATGAGCCTATTGGTAACTTCACATCAAATGAATTCACAACCGCATCATTCCAACGAGCCTTTCCAACCAGATCTGAACACCAGGGGTCACCCATCGCAAAGCTATCGATATTCACAATAAATCGGCCATCAATATCGCCAGGTAGCATGATGCCAGCCTTTTCCATCGATCCTTTTGCAGGATAACGGAGCGTGAAATCATCAGCAGATAATGAACCGGTAATACTGGCTGCCAGATAGCCTTTACCCGATGCTTGCTGCTTGTCACGGGGATTACCAAAATCGACATCCGCGCCCAGTTTTCCGGTTAATAAAGACCATGGATTAACATCCCAGGATATATCGCGAATAACATCACGTTCAATCTGCAATGCATCCATTCGACCTTGCCATAATGAACCACTGACATTACCGAGCTTAATATTTTCCGGTAACGTTAGCTGATTAACAACCAACGCGGCCGGCACCTTGATCGCTACAAAGACAACAAACGCAACAAGAAAGATAATCAGATTCTGTTTCCAGTTTTTCATCGATGATTATCCTTTTTCCAGTTGTAAGTTTCTGACTCTGACAATACCAGCATCTTCTGTCTGGCTAATGTCCATGCCTTTTAACTGCAATTTCTGCGCAGTTTCGAGATGTCCAAGCCAGTTCATTAACTCGTTAAAGCTTACCGAATCAATCCAGATTTGAAGCTGATCGCCTTTAGGCTGCATTCTGGCAATCTGAATATTAAAACGTCGGCTGGAATTATTGACGATTTGTGTCAACGAACCGCCACCACTGACACGACGAACCGATGAAGAACTTTTGATATCCGCAATGGCCTGAGTTGCCCAGGAATTCTGCTGTAATTGCTTATCTAAAGCCTGTTGTTTCGAATCAATTGAACCATTTAACGGTGACCAGACAGCACCATAAAAAATAAAAATAATCAGGAAAACGCCACCGATGGACACTAACTGTTGCTCGCGAGCTTCCAGCGCCTGATACCAACTCATGAACTTATTCATTAGCTACTGCTCCTGATGGTTAATGATCCAACAACGGTTCCTTCATCACTGTTTAATGAACCCTGCTGAACATCAAAACCGGCTTTTTCGACGGAAGACTTAAACTTTTCAAAGGTCTGGAAACCATCTGCTGACGCCTGAAGTCTGATTTCGTTACGTTTACCATCATAACGAATACCCGTAGGCTTAAACTGACGATTCTGAGCAAATGCCATTGACAGATCATCCATCATCACCAGGAAGCCCGCAGCACTTTCTCCGCCACCTAATGCTTCAAGTTTCTTCTTAAGATTACGCTTTATCAGGCTTTTACGAACGCGCTTCTCGCCCGGAAAGGCCTTTTTATAATCAGCAATCATACTGTCCTGAGCAGCAGATAACTGACTGTCGAGCTGCCATAATTCAAAGCCTTTTAGACCTAAATTAAGTAGCAATGCGACACCTGCCACGATGGCGGCATTTTTCCAGATATTCCAATACTTTGAACCCGTTTTCTTACGCGTATACTCGCCCTGAAGCAGGTTAAAGCTGATATCTTTACTTTGTTCAGCCAACAACTTCAAAGGAAGTTCTGCAGGAAGCGATTCAACATCGACATCAGCAGTAATATTCAAAGGTGAATAACTCTTTAATACAATGCGTTCTTCAGACTGTGACGCCGCCAGTTGCAAGAAGTGATCAAACCATTGCTGTTCAACAATCGCCGCTTCCCATTCACCAGTTCTCACTATCCACTGTTCATCTAAATCAACGCAGGTCCATGCTTCTTCACTCGGTGGAACACATAATACGTCTGGGATCATGCGAGTGACCGGAATGTCCGCTTCTTCAAACCAGCTAAGCCAGTTGTCCATTGTGTCTCGATCGACAATCGCGGCATTCACTGCTGGTTTTCCGTCAACCTCAACTTTATCGCCGAAGGCAAAGAACAGATTGTCCACATCTCCCGCTAACTCTTCCTCAATAATGTAAGGCGCAGCAGATTGCAGTTGTTTGTTAAATTTACCCGGTAACGTAATCGTTTTAAGCGTTACATCCAGACCTGATGCCAGTGCAAGCACTTGTCGTGACTGAGCGTGATTCGTTAGTGACGATAATTCGTCTTTATGATTAAGTTGCCCGGAAGCAATAATTTCGTTTTCACTATCCGACCACACTAACCAGAAGATAGGATCAGTTGCCTGACCGGTCAGTCGGATAAATAAGGTTTCACTCACAGTTCGCCTCCAAACTTTCTTCTGATCACGGATACCCGGCTTTCTGAGTTTATAAAGAGTGTTGACGTCAGAAAAAATTCAGAATCATCGTAGGTTGTTTTAGCGACTAACTTGAAATAGTTAGTCTTTACATCAAATTTATTTTTCACTTCATCCGTGAGATTTTGTAAACCTTGTAATTCGGGCAATTGCCAGAACTCATCAATTGATTTAAAACCATCTTCCGGGCGTCCCGCCAATACATCACTGGCCGCCCCCATATCTAATCCTTCGATCATGGCACTTAATAATTCCGGTTGTTCTGCTGGAATGGTATTCACATTGATAATCAGTTGATCACTTTCCGGAATCACACAAACATAAGGTTTTAGCTTGTCGATAACGGCCGGATTAAAACCTGTGATTAGTCTCAATTCACTAATGCTACCCATCATGGTATTCGCCGCGAGATAAGGAATCTCCAGTGACGCATAATCATCTTCTTCCAGGCTTTGGCCACTAATCATCAAACCATCATCGTCTAGCCAGTCATACAAGCGATCTGCCAGTGCTTCATTTGAGACATCTGACTGAATCGATAATAAATCAAGCAACTCCTGAAACTGACGAGTAATCAAGGTCCGTTGTCGGGTTGACTGACCATTCTGATTACCACCTGTCTGGCGAAGCGCATTCAGATTAAAACACGCTTGCATGTCATAAATATCGCCAGAAATCGTACCGCCAGGCACAGGAAAGGTCATGCCTTTGTAAGCCCAGTCTTGCCCAAGATGATACATACCTTCTTTATCTTCTTTGGCTATCCGCTTTAGCAACGCGCCAGCAAATGTCTCTGCACCTAACGCATACCAGTATGCTTGTTTACTGTTCTCAATGTTGAGTGTTCGTTTAACCTGGATCTGCAAACGACCAATCATTTCAACAGCAATAACCGAAACCAGTGCAACAACGAGCATGACGGATATCAACGCGATTCCTCGCTGCTTTATCATGGCAACACGACCGGTTTTTTTAGCGTTTAGCGCCATTGCTGCCTCCTGAGCCACCGCCTTTTGAGCCGCCTCCGTTGTTGTTTCCGCCACCCGGATTATTTCCACCGCCAGCACCACCACGGCCATTACCGTTCTGATTACCGTCAGAGTTCACTTGCTGAGCAGTCTCAGGCAGAATGAAAATTCGTCTGATTTCGCCGAAACTCTTCGTTTTAACTTTCACCGCTACCGCTTGCGGTAACGTTACTTCTTCCCATTGTTCTTTCCAGTCACTTGATGCCATGTACTCGAACGTTAACTCTTCAATATCTTTCAATAAAATCTGAGTGCGAGGTTCTTCACCCGCTACCGGGTCGGTATAAACAAAGAACATCCGTTCCAGATTTTCTTCTTTCATGCGGTAGGCTACCGACTGTAATTCACTTCGTGGTAATACCATGCCGGGATTCCGCCAGCCATCTTTAACAAAAGCGACAGCATCGCCTTCACTTTCGAGAATAAATTTACCGCCAGCAAATACTGAACGAGATGCACGTTCGCCGTTAGCTCTGACATGACGTTGCGACACTTGTCGGAAATCACGCTCCATAATAAAAAACGCACGCTGTAATGCCTGGAGCTCTTCTATTTTCTGTCTTGAGGCTTCATCACTTTTCAATACGCTGTCGAGTACCGCAAAAGAAGCCATACTTACCAACGCAAATACCAGCGTGGCAAGCAGTATTTCGATGAGGGTAAAACCTGACTGTTTTAACCGGGAATTATTCACGCGTCACGTCCTGAACTACTTCTTATTACCAACAAACGTTCGCAGTTCATAAACCGGGGCTTCTGCCTTTTCGGTTACAAATACCTGCACCGTGATTTCGCGCATGTTCTGATCTTCAGTCTTTTTAACGATCTGTTTCCAGAACCAGTCGCGTCCCGCTAATTCAGTTTTTCCTTTTTTATTGTTTTGAGGAGGCCATTGCTCTTCTAACTGCACCTCAGATAACCGATTTTCTGCCACCCAGGACGATACAGTCTGATCTTCCAGAATACTTAAGTGGATTAGGTGTTCACCACTGACTTTCATGATGGACACACCTGCGATAGCAAATATGGAAATCGCTACCAACAATTCCAGTAAGGAAAACCCCTGTTGTTTCATCATGGTAATTCGTCCAGAGGCCCTTCAATACTGACCGGTGCGCTAAACTCGCCTTTAATCTGGTAATACACTTCTTGCCCGGACTCTAATTCAGTCACCAGCGTTATGAGGAAAGGTGTAATATCACCGGATGACAACAGGAAGATCTGAGGTGTTAGCTTCTTCCGATCTTCATCAGATTCTTCTTCGTCCTGTTCACGGGCACTTTCTTCATCATCTTCATCGTCGCCGCGAGAACCACCTTTAGAATCACCTTTCCCGCCACTTGAAAAACTATCTTCATCCTCGTCTTCATCACTTTGAAAAGAAACGGTATTTAGGATGTTATCTTCTGCCCACTCAAGCCCTTCTAACTCCAGTGTCATATCAATAAATTCATCAAATGGCAGTGGTTCAAGATATTTCTGCCCCGATACGGGTCGCCAGCGTTGCCCATCAAACGCGACAAAACGATATTCATTGTCTTCAAAAATCAAGCCCAGTTCGACCTGATTCAGCATGGCATGCTCGGCTGCCATATTTACGACGGCATGAAAACGTTTTGCCTGTTGCTCAATAACTTTATCTCGTGAATCGCCATCAAAACTAAATGCGACCACACTGATAAGAATGCCAATTAGTGCAATGACCAGAATGAGTTCCAGTAAGGTAAATCCTTTATTTGCTTTGGGCATTCTCATAACTTCATCCAACAGATTAATCGCTTATGGATTAACGCTGTTCGTCAAGGTTCCAGTTACCGATATCATCATCAGTGCCAGCTTCACGATCAGGTCCCATACTGAAGATATCAACAGTTCCCATATCTCCCGGGCTGATTAACTGGTATTCGTTATCCCACGGATCATTAGGTAAACGAGGAATAAAGCCGCCATCAGGGAATGAACGTGGAATAGGCTCGATGTCTGTTTGTGTTACTAATGCTTCAAGACCTTGCTCAGTTGTTGGGTAATAACCTGTTTTCAACTTGTACATTTGAAGTACAGTTTCAAGGCGCTGAACGTCGATTTTAGCTTTTTGCAGCTTCGCATCTTCTTGTTGTCCCATCAGGTTTGGAACAACCATACTCGCGATAATGCCCAGGATAACGATAACAACCATTACTTCCAGTAGTGTAAAACCGCGCTGGCGAGTGTTTTGTTTCTTCATGGTAAATTCTCTCTTAATTCAATGTCGGTGGATAACAACTAGATACCGACCATATTGTTTAACGCTAAAATCGGTTGCAAAATAGAAACTACAATAAACAGTACCATTCCAGCCATCACTGAAATCAGTACAGGTTCAAAGACTTTTAATGAAATACTGACCAGAGCTTCGAACTCTCTGTCCTGGTTGTCAGCGGCGCGCCCAAGCATTTGCTCTAACTCACCACTTTTTTCACCACTGGCGATCATATGCAGCATCATTGGTGGGAACAGCTTTGTTTGCTCAAGTGCTGTTTTAAGTGCAGCACCTTCACGGACTTTACCGGCAGCATCTTCCAGTTCACTGCTCATATAAGTATTTTCAAGAATGCGCCCTGAAATCTGCATACCCTCAAGCAACGGTACGGCACTGGACGACAAAATACTCAATGTTCGGGCATATCGAGACGTGTTTTGCCCCTTTATAACCTTGCCAATTAGCGGCAAAGTCAGCATCCGCTTATCCCATTCAAACCTGAAACTCTCTCGTTTCAGAAGTTGCTTAACGACGACTATCGCCAGAAAGATACCTGCTATGACAAATAATCCGTAGTTACGTACAAAATCACTGGCAGCAATCAGGAACTGTGTTGTACCCGGTAATTCTTGCCCCATATTCTGGAACTGGTTAACAATCTTTGGCACTACTGTCGCAAGAAGTGCGCCTATTACACCAATCGCAAACGTTGTTAAGATGCCCGGATACATCAACGCCTGCACTGTTTGACCTTTCATTTGCTGACGCTGTTCTGTGTAATCAGCCAGTCGATTTAACACCTCATCAAGGTGTCCGGATTTTTCACCCGCTGCAACCATCGCACGATATAGTTTGTCAAAAACGCCAGGGTATTCACCCAGACCTTCAGCCAGGCTGTAACCTTCGACAACCTTGCTTCGCACGCCCATCATCATTGATTTATGATGTGCTTTGTCACATTGCTCAGCAACCGCCAACAATGCGCTTTCAATTGGCAATGCAGACTGCACTAACGTCGCAACCTGACGTGTTAATAACGCCAGTTCAGCACTGGAGACTTTACGCACCCTGCCTTTGGATTGTGTGGTTCCGCCGTTAGTCGATTTTTGTGCTGTTGCAACAATCTCAACCGGGACCATTCCTTGTTCTCGAAGCTGCTGGCGAACTTGTCGAGCATTATCGGCCTCAATAACACCCTTTTTGTTTTTGCCTTTGGCATCTAATGCCTTGTACTCAAACGCAGCCACTAATCATCCTCTTTCGTTACACGAAGTACTTCTTCCAGCGTCGTCATTCCATTCATGACTTTTTCAAAGCCATCCTGACGAATACTCGGTGAATTCTGACGAATATATTTTTCTATTGCCTGCTCACCTTTACCGTTGTGAATTAATGTACGAACTGTTTCATCGACCGTTAGCATTTCATGAATACCAGTACGTCCACGATAACCGCTGTAATTACATTTCTCACAACCAACTGCTCGGTATATCTTCTGACCACTGTTTTCAGAGATACCCAGGATTTCACATTCTTCGTGATCAGGTGTGTGTTCTTCGCGGCAATCTTCACAAAGAGTTCTGACAAGACGCTGCGCAATAATGGCAAGTAAACTGGATGATAATAAGAAAGGTTCAACACCCATATCTTCAAGACGTGTAATAGCGCCTGAAGCGGTGTTGGTGTGTAGTGTGGATAGAACCAGGTGACCAGTTAAACTCGCCTGAACACCAATTTCTACGGTTTCAAGATCTCGAATCTCACCAACCATCACTACATCGGGGTCCTGACGAAGAATCGCACGTAGCCCGCGAGCAAATGTCATATCGACTTTTGCATTTACCTGCGTCTGGCCGATACCCGGTAATTCGTACTCAATCGGATCTTCTACAGTCAGGATATTACGGTCTTTTGAATTGATTTCACTAAGACCGGCATACAAGGTGGTACTTTTACCTGAACCTGTAGGACCAGTAACCAGAATAATACCGTGTGGTTTACGAATCAGTCTGGAGAAATTCTCTCGATTCGCTTCAGTCATACCCAAATCTTTCAAATCAAGTCGGGCATTGTTCTTATCAAGAAGACGCAGTACAACACGCTCACCATAGTTTGATGGCATCGTTGATACACGAACATCTACGGCGCGGCCTGCAATACGCAGAGAAATACGGCCATCCTGTGGAATGCGTTTTTCTGCAATATCAAGTTTCGCCATAACTTTAATACGCGAAACTAACAATGCCGCCAGTTTACGATTTGGACGTAACACTTCACGTAACACGCCATCCACGCGGAAACGAATCACTAAGTTCGATTCGAATGTTTCGATATGAATATCTGACGCGCCAACTTTAATCGCTTCACTCAGAGCCGCATTAATCAATTTGATGATAGGAGCATCATCTTCACTTTCCAGAAGATCTTCTGTTTCAGGCAGTTCTTCAGCCAGTGAGTACAAATCGACTTCGTTACCGATGTCTTCCATGATCTGCTGCGTTTCAGATGAATCACGTTGGTAACTCACTTCCAGTAGCGATTCAAATTCTTCTTCAGACAAAGTAACCAGCGTAAAGGGTTGCCCTAGAAATCGACGAACTTCAGTAAGGCTTGCAAACGGTGTGTCAGGCTTAATATTTACGATAAAACTGTCGTCTTCATCTTTAGATACCAACACGCCAAAGCGCTTTGCAAAACCAAATGGTAATCGGTAGTTGACTGATTGCGATGCCTGTTCGCCTGCATCGCCATCAAATTCTGACCCTGGCGCGATGTCCGAGCCTACCTCGGTGTACTCATCAGTCATCGTCTTCTTCTCTCTTCGCGTCAAGGTATTCTTCGAACGTAGGCGGAAGTTCTAAATCACTACGCCATTCAGGTAACTGCGGCGCATCTTCAAATGGCAATAAATCGATACCATCTTCAACGAATTCACCTTGTTGATCCCGGATAAACTTGTACTTACGACGACTGATATCACTCATCACTGCGCCATCGCGAATAATAGTAGGACGAATAAACACTAACAGATTACGTTTTCTCGACGTTGTACTGGTTGAGCTGAACAGGCGTCCTAACACTGGAATGCTGCCAAGTAATGGAACTCTTGACACTGATTCCTGAACGTCTTCGTCAATTAAACCACCTAACACAACGATACCGCCGTCGTCTGCCATAATCGTCGTCTTCAATTCACGTTTATTAATGGTGATATCAACAGATGTTGCACCACTTAAACTTGATACTTCTTGCTCGATGTTTAGCTGAACGCTGTCGCCTTCGTTAATTTGTGGCGTGACTTTTAACTTGATACCGATTTCTTTACGGTCAACCGTCTGGAAAGGATTGGAGTTGTTATTACCCGTTGTGGTACCAGTAATAGTTGGAACTTCCTGACCCACAATGAATGACGCTTCCTGATTGTCCAGGGTGGTGATATACGGTGTTGAAAGAACGTTTGAATTAGTATCAGTGGAAACCGCCTGAATGACTGCGGCCCAGTCACCACTTACCGTTCCGAACATCGCTCCATTAACGTTGCCAAGAACCTGCGCCAGTGCCGTGTAATCACCCAGTTCATCTGGCGTTGTTGTCGTTTGAATGTTGCCGTCAACAACGGTTTGAGTCGTTGTACCCTGTTGACCACGAGCGGCCAGTGCAGCACCGGCAATACTGGTGATTGGTACAGACTGCCCGTTATTGAACTGCATGATACCACCTTCACGGTGCATTAGCTGAACACCAAGATTGATACCTGTACCATCGAAAACTTCGACAATAATCGCTTCAACCAATACCTGAGCGCGGCGAATATCAAGCTGCTGAATGACGGCTTGTAGTGAACGCATCATGTCTGGTTCTGCAGTAATTACTAACGCATTACTATCCGGATGAGCTTCGATACTAATATCCCGATTTGAACTCGAGTTACGACGTTGATTTGGCTTCTTACCCTGCGCTTCTTCGGCAGCAATCGTTTCACTAACACCCTTAAGCACTTTAACCAGATCTTCTGCTTTCGCATATCTGATGTAGAACACTTTAGTGTTACCGTTCGACTGTAATTCGCTATCCAGACGATTAATTAATGCAATCGCTCGTGAACGTGCCTGAGGCTCACCACTGACGATAACGGCATTAGTACGTTCATCAGCAACTATTTTAGGAATAAGGAAAGTAGGCTGGGTTTGTTTTGCGGTGCCGCCTTTGTAGATTTTCTCAATGATACGTACCATCTCACCTGATGATGCGTGCTTTAATTCAACAATTTCAACTTCCTGGTCACCTGCGCGGTCAACACGTTGTACGATATCAACCAAACGATTAACCGTTGCCGCCGGACCTGTCATCATAATAACGTTTGACGGGTCATAGTTAACAACGTGACCACCACCGGCCTGATTACTAAACTGACGTAGTAATGGTGCCAGTTCGCGTACTGAAACGTTTTTTACCTGTACAACCCGGGTAACCATTTCGTCGCCAACACCCGGATTCTTTTCTCCAACCACCGGAATTGCGGCTGTTTTAGCATCTTTATTTCTAACAACTTTCAGAATACCATTTTCCATTTCAACAACGGCATAGTTGTTCACTTCAAGTACATTCAGGAAAAACTGATAATACTGCTTTTCATTCAGTAATTCGTAACTACGTACGTTTACCTTTCCCCGAACATTCGGATCAACAATGATGGTCTTTTTAAGGTTTTTACCCACCACATTGATGAACTCATTGATATCCGTTCCTTTAAAATTCGGTGAGTACTCAACAGATGCAGCAGGCACAGCAATCAGTGCTGCCAATGAAAACCAGGATGCTTTTTTTAATAATTGCTTAATCATGTTTTAAACCACTGCTGTTATCTTATGAGCCGGAAGCGGCTACGTTGTTATCCACACTGAACAGAACTTCTACTCGTTCACCACGTCGTTCAACTGTGATGCGTGCTTCGGTCATGTCTTTCAACTCACGTAAAATATTCATTGCTTGCTGCATATCATTTAATGCATAGCCATTAATCTCTACTGCCAGGTCGTTTGAGCGTAAACCCGACTGAATAAATAATTTGGGATCTTTACCCGGACGTAATTTATAACCAGCCAACTGCCCATTCTTTTTAACCGGTGTAACCTGAAGAAAATCGAACAGTTTTTTCGGATCTTTCAAAATGTCCTGTTTTTGTTGGGTCATTTTGGTCGTCAATTCTTTGTTTCTACGGTTATCAATCTTACGAGAGCCACCCTTTTTGAAGTCTGATGCTTTCTTTGGTGGGGCCATTTCATCGTAAGTATCGGGATACAAGGCTTTACGTGCATTCTCGCGAGATAATTTTGTCGAAGCAGTCTGAGATTTTTTCGAGTATTCAATACCGTCCAGCATCAGAGTCTCGAATTTTGAGCCAACTTTAAGAATGACACGATCTGCGAAGATCTGATTGACGACCGCAGATGTTGTTCCAATACGATCGTTATAAAAATAGGTATCCTGACTGTTACCATTCTGGATAATGGCTGAACCCTCTGTTGGCTTGTCATCAATCGCAACAACACCAGTTAACTTCACATTGAGTTTAGTTTTTGGCGCATTAGTAACATTGGCGACTTCACGAGGTTTCGGTGCAGGTTTTTTATTCGCCTCACCAAATAAATTCAATACAGTGATGGATTGGACGCTAACGGATGTTGGCGCAGAGGAAGCAGCACGCTGAGTTGTGCTAACTGGTTTTATATTCCCGCCGGTTTGGGTCGTTGGTATCACATGCCAGGATAAACCCGCCAGTAACCACGCAATATAAACCAGCAATACAGTCACAACGACTTTACTGATTTTATCCTGCGGCAGGGCTTTTAGTTGTTCTAAATACTGTTCTTTCACCAACAAACCTTTACCTATTATTAAGACGAGAACAATAAAATGAGGGTCGATAATAGCCTGATTAATATGTAGCAACAAGAATTTGGAGGGCCATTTACACAGAGTTTACACATTCAGAAAATTATGAAAAACCCCATGCTTGCCATAGTGTTTACGTGGTATTCCAGCCATATGTTATGCCGTATTTTTATGGAATTGTGACCAAAACCTGTTGAATTTAACGAGTATATTTCGTCTCAGCTTCAACCGTGCTCAGTCCGGATGCATGACTCGAGGTTTTATTTTTTGAATCTTTGATATGAAACGAGACATAAACGCTATTTGAACGAATTCATTCAATCATTAAACACACAGCTAACATCCTCAAATACCCTGCTCACAAGTCACCTGCCCCAACAAAAACATTTAACCTCCATCGCTACTTGCTTTGCTTTTTTTAACCTGTGCTTTGTGTTACTTTTCGCCGTTCATAAACGTTAGTTATAGGTAGGCAGAACTCAATATAGTTGTGGTCTGTTAGCCATATTAGAATTTACAACTAACGATTCAGGCATAGTAGCCAACTTAAACAGGAAATATGACAAAACATCAAGCGAATACTGACGAATCTTTAGCAGTAAGACTCGACAAATGGTTGTGGGCAGCTCGTTTTTATAAAACGAGAACTATCGCACGTGACATGATTAAAGGTGGCAAAGTCTCCTATAACGGAAATAAAGCTAAATCAAGTAAAGTTGTCGAACCCGGTGCTACAATTAAACTTACGCGTGGCTATAACGAAATTACAGTCACCATTAAACTAGTTAGTGACCAACGCCGGGGGGCGCCCGAAGCGCAATTGATGTATGAAGAGACAGCAGAGAGTATCAAGAAACGCGAGGATGAAGCGCTTGCGCGCAAGACGAACGCTCTTTTGTCACCACGACCTGACTCAAGACCAGATAAAAAGCAACGACGACAAATCGTCAACTTTAAAAACCAACAACTCTGATTTGGATGCCAAACCCGCATCATCGGATAATAAATAATGTAAGAATGGGAAACCTTAATGAATCAAACTGATTTTCTTCACCGTTATATTTTTGAAAAACGTCATGTTCGCGGTGAACTGGTACAGCTTAATGATAGTTTTAAACAGGTAATCACTAATCATGATTATCCTGAAGCTGTACAAAAGTTGATTGGTGACCTGATGTCTGCAACTTGCCTGTTAACAGCAACTTTAAAGTTTGAAGGCGAAATCACCGTCCAAATGCAGGGCAATGGACCGGTACGATACGTATCAGTCAATAGTAATCATAAACAACAAATGCGTGGCGTCGCTCGAGTCGATGGCGATATCACAGGCACCAGTATTTCTGATTTGATTGGTAAAGGACAAATGGTCATTACTATCATGCCTGAGATTGGTGAACGTTATCAGGGCATTGTTGCGCTCGACGGCGATACCGTTGCTGAGTGTCTTGAAAATTACTTCAGGCAGTCTGAACAGCTTTCTACTCGCCTGTGGCTGGAAACCGATACTAATGCAGATGCACCTAAAACAGCAGGCATGTTGATTCAGGTTTTACCGGTTGCAGAACAAAATAAAGAAGAAGATTTCCAACATCTGGAAGCGCTGACAAATACCATTACCGCAGATGAGATGTTGAACCTGGATGCTCAAACGCTGCTAACACGTTTGTATCACGAAGATAATCCAGAGCTTTTTGAACCTCAGTCCGTTATGTTTAAATGTGGCTGCTCGCGAGAAAAATGCGAATCAGCCATTCTTAATCTTGGCAGCGACGAAATCAATCATCACATCAATACTATTGGCCCGGTCGATATCAAATGTGACGCCTGCAATACCAACTACCACTTCAGTATCGCAGAGCTACAAGGCTATCTGAATCAACATTAGTTGATTCCATGTGCTGACAAAGCATAATTAATCAGGGGCTTTTGCCCCTTTTTTATTGCCTGTTTCATCAGGATCAAAAAAGGCTCCCGAAGGAGCCTTTTTCATTCATATCTTATCAATGAGTCTTATCGACGATTACGACGACGCAGACCAATGATTGGCAATAATGCAAGAGCAATCCAGCCCATTGAACCACCACCTGATTTATTAGATACAGTAACAGTGAACTGTTCGCTTGCAGAGTTAACACCATCGCTAACCACTACTTCGAATGTCAATGTTGTGTCATCTGATACATCCGGACCTGTGATAGTTAATACACCGCCATTGCTGGAGATGCTTGCTGCCACGCCATTCACTTGAGAGAAAGTGAACGTCAGGTCATCACCATTAGGATCTGAAGATCCTGATGCGTTAACCGTAATTGTGCCACGCTCTTCAACAGCAAATGGACCAACGATATCAATTACCGGAGTACCTTCAAGGATAGTTAGTGAAACTGTTTCAGTCGATGTGTTGAACGCATCAGTAACAGTAAGCTCGAAGGTTACGATCTGATCTTCAGTCACATTGCCTGTATCGAAGCTAATCATTTCACCGTGGTCACCAGAAACTGTGAAGTTTACTGCCGGACCATTTAGCTGAGTCCATGCGAAGTCCATGAAATCGCCATTTGGATCAACGGTGTTATGCGCATCAATCGATACTGAACCACCTTCCTGAACACTGTCTGGTGCAGAAATTGAGATGATTGGATTACCTTCCTGAATTGTTACTGTTACCTGATTAGTATCAGTGAACATGCCATCAGTAACCGTCAACTCAAACGTCATCGCTGTATCAACTTCAACAGCAGGTGCTGTGAAACTAACCTGAGAACCAGACGCATCAAATGATACTGCCGGGCCACTAAGTTGAGTCCATGCAAATGTTACCGGATCACCATTTGGATCAACCGATGGTGTGCCGTCAAGAACAACTAAGTCACCTTCCTGAATCAACGACTGTGCACTGATAGTAGCCATTGGACCACCTTCAACTTCAACAGAAACTGAAGATTCTTCAGTACCAACACCTGCAAGTGTATTCGTTAACGTAGCCGTTAAGTCACCGCCGAAATCTTCAGCAACAGTTGCAGAGAATGAGAAGGTAGTAGGTGCTGTACTTGGCATTTCAAGGTTATAACAAACAACCAGGCCAGATGTGATATCAGCCATTGTGCCAATATCTTCGCCAGCATTACCACGGTATACCAGCATATCGCCATGCATACCCATGCTGTCTTCCCAACCAATAGTTGTTGGAATGTTGTCACCAAACTCATGCGTTACATTGTCATAAGCGATAACAAAGTCACCTGTGGCGTTGTTAATAACGATCTCGAAATCAAGAACATCAGACACTTCCGGTTGACCGTTATAGAAGTTGTAATGACGCATGTCATCAAACTCAATAATTGTCCACGCTTCACCAGCAGTTGCTACAGTGACACCTGACGTGTCAGAGCGAGCAATCTGCAGATCACGCCAAAGTGGTGCAATCAGGTCATTTGGTGCAGCTTCAGAAGGAACAAACTGGTTAGTCCACGGCTCAGTACCTTCTGTTCCAGAGAAGAAGATGAAACCATCGTCAGAGACTGAAACGTCTGTGTACAGATTACCCATGAAGTTTGCATTCACGTTGAATGAACCCAGAGTACTGTCGCCATCCATTGTGCTTGGTAGTAGACCGAATCCAGCCAGATCCAGATAACCAGAACCCTGACCAAAATCATTAACCGCACACGTTGAATCTTCAACATTAGTCACACGGTTGTAAGTCTGCATTGCTCCCATCAGAGATACCTGAGTATGCTCCCATGAAACAGCGTTGCCATTAACCGTGCCTTCGCCAGTTACACTACCAGCATCAAGAACAAGACCTTCAGGAAGCGCTACAGAAATTGTGTAGTCTTTATCTTCCGGTGTCATGTTTGGCATAACAGTAACGGTGTAGTCAACTTTGTCGCCTGCTTCCAGACGAGTTCCGTCTTCAACGTTGCTTGCTAACATTACATCGTCGTCACCACGGTGAACATCAACAGCGATACGAGCAAGAGCACCAACATTATCAGCATCAGGACCTAGTGCTGCATAGCCGTATGCAATATGGTTTGCATCGTCAAAGTCAACATCCCAGTTGAAACGAATATCGTAATCCGTTAACTGGTCTACCATGTCCGGACCTTCAACCGTAAAGTTTTCAGACATCATGTCATCAATAACAACTGTCGCCAGTTCAAATGCATCCTCGGCACCTTCAGAAGAAGCTGACCAGTTTTGAACGGTGATCCAGTAGTTACCTGCCGCAGGCATGATTAAATCAACTTTTTCCAGTGCAGTAGATGTCGCGCTGATAGCAACTTCTTCATCAGCATCAACGTCGCCTTCACCATCAGTATCAAGACCAATACGTAAATCTAAATCAGGTGATTCAGATTTCAGGATCTCAGCAACAATACGCTTAGCACCTTCAGGCGCTGTTACCCAGAATGTTTTGATGCCATCAGTCAGGTCATCATATGCATCGCCATTTTGAGAATCGACTGGCAACATATCATAGTGGATATCAGGATGTTTCAGACCAAAGGTATGTGCAGTGAAGTCAGAGATTGCAACTGATTGAAGACCAGTTAACAAATAAGTACCTTTATCACGGCTAGCCATGATAGAAACTGCAGAAGGTACATTACCATTCGCTGGTTTAACCGATACAGGCATCATCAATGTAGGCGAAGTATCAGACTCAAGAACGACGTGGCTGAATGCCCATTCATCTGATGGTGCAGCAATTGCGTTAGCTGTAATCGTTACCTGTTGTGTTTCACCGGCTGACAATGTGAAAGTAGCTGGAGAAACTTCAACAGTTAACCCTTCAGTCATAACATGTTGACTGGTAGTCCATGAACCATCTTTAGTCGCAGTGAACGTACGAGTCCAGCTACAAATACCAACACATGCAGAGTTGGTTAATGAAGCCATGTTGATATCTTTCGGATCACCTGTTGCAGGGTCAGCGGCAATATAACCCGCTTGATCTTCATCAAGAACGATACCTGCATTAGCAGCCATTCCGACACGAATCATACCCGCGCCCATGTCGAAGAAATCAGCAGCAGTTGTGCCGTCTTCTTTAAATGACATTGGGTTAGCCGTTAACATTAATGCAGATTGAACAGCCGCTGGAGACCAGTCAGGCTTAATTGAGTTGATCAATGTCAATGCACCAGCAACATGCGGGCTCGCCATTGATGTTCCACTCAGGAATGCATAATCAGACGGATCAGGGAATTCTTTAAATCCAGCTGATTGTTCGTCGGCGTATGCCGCAAAAATGCTAACGCCTGGCGCAGATAAATCAGGAACAAGAACATCGGGAACTGATGCACCTGGGCCACGAGATGTGAAACCTGCAGCGATGTTAGCAAATGAATCATCATGCGTGATTTCACTCGCAGTGATAGTACCTGTATGGCCTGCACCACCGTCATTCAACCATGCACGTAATAAGTTACCGTTTTCAGCATTTACGTGAATTGCAGGAAGAACATGCGGGTCGGCAACCACTGACGTTGCACCACCATCGATGTTTGCAAAGATAAGACCGCCAGCACCACCATCACGTACATTGATACCTTTTTGTACACGAGCAATCGCTCCACGATCACACATTACAATCTGGTTTGCTGTAAACGTTTCTTTAGGGAATGGCTGTAAACACTGCGCCGGATCGTTATCCGGGTCATTTGGATTAGTGTAATTACCTGCGTAAACGATTTCGCCAGTAAATGCACCTGTCATTGAGCTACCAGTGATACCTTCAGGAGCTGCAGTTGTACCACCACTCAATTCAGTAAGGCCTTTTTCAGTAAAACCACGGTTATGCGTGAATGCACCAACCGTTGTTAACCATGGCGCATCACCAGGAGAACCAACAGTTTCAGGCTCAGGACCACTGTTACCGGCAGAAGTTGCTACATGAATACCCGCTTCGCGAGCACTTAAGAATGCAAGAGAATCAGCATCATTCCACGGGTTTGAAGAACCGCCACCGATAGAATAGTTCAATGCATCAACATTATTTGCAATCGCATGTTCAATCGCTTGAATAGTTAAAGAAGGGAAACAACCACGGAAACCGATAGCATCATTTTCACCAGGTAAACAAACCTGATAAGAAATGATATTTGCACGAGGTGCAACACCTGCAATGTTGTCAAATACAACACTACCCGGATTACCTTCAGCATCAGTCACAGCAACATTAGTTAATTCATTACCCGCTGTTGTCGCTGCGGTATGACTACCGTGACCATTATGGTCAACACCATTTAAAGGAACTGTTGGATCATAATCTGCGTACTGGTTTAAGACTTCAGGGTAGCTAACTACACCAACCAGTTTGTCATTACACAAAGATGCCCATTCTGACTCAAGACAGTCACCGAAATATACGCCTTTACCATACGGATTTTCATGATCATAACCGTCGCCAGCAACATCAGCGAACGATGGGTTATCAGCATTAATACCCGTATCAATGATACCTACAACCTTACCTTCACCTTTCGATGCAACGCCTGTCGCAGCGCCGCTCCAGATGTGGTCAGCTCGAATCCACTGAGGGCCTGAGTCAGTTGTAGGGTAACGAAGTTTTTCACGCTGAATAAAAGCAACACCATCTACACGAGATAATTTCTTCGCTTCAGCTTGTGTCATTTCAACAACAATCGCATTCACTGCTAATTGTGTACGCTGTTTAACATCCAGCTTGCGACCAACTTTCGCATTCGCTTTAGAAATGAATGTGTTCTGCTTTTTATCAAGGAAGCTTTGGTACGCTTTAACATGAGGAGCGTTAGCATCAAGACGGTGATTAGTAGTTGTCTTATTCACACCCGCAATCATTGAACGTCCTGCTACTGATGGATTTGTTGCAACAAACCCTTCAACGCCACCTTTATAGGTTGCTACAGGATCATTACTCAGGCGAACGATGTAACGATATTTTTCATTTGGAAGATTCTGCTCTTCAACAAATACAACGTTATTTGTTTGACGAGCTTTTGATTTTACGCTGTTAACAGGAACCGCTTTTAATACTGCTTGTTGTTGCAGGTTGATAAAGTCGGTGCCTCGGGCTGCGTCCATTTCCGTCGCTGCATTAACTGTCATCGACATTAAGGCAGCAGACACGGCAAATGCCACTCTGTTATTCACTATCTACCTCCAAGTTCAATAAATTTACATTTATTGAATGTTTTGCTTATAAAATTACCGAATAGAAATCCTGATAAGCATTAAAAAGGAAACTAAACGGTATTACATGAACTTACCCCACCGCCGACTGTATACACTTTTCAGACAAATGTAAATTAACCGTTATCTTATTTGGTCGCATTTAAGGAAATTCATCTCATGCTAATTAAGCAGAATTAACAACATCACATGAGTATACTTTTCAGAGACATAATCCATGTTTGCAAAATCGTAAATATAAAGTGAAGTTACTGTTTTGGCGTAAAAATGCGGCTGTTTAGTTGTCGAATAAATACCTTACATGTAATACAATAGCGGCGCCTGAAAAGAACAACCTTTCACATCCTGTACCTTTTGAATAGGAGCAACCCCTAATGACATCCAGCGCAACTCGTTATGTTGATCTGACAGTCGCGGAACTTATCGAACACGCAATCCAAAGAAACGAAGGCACACTTGCATCAAATGGTGCGTTCGTCTCCAACACAGGCCGCAGAACAGGCCGTTCTCCATTAGACAGATTTATCGTTAAAGAACCTGGAACTGAAAACGATATTCAATGGGGAAATATCAACCAACCATTCGACGCAGAGAAATTCGATGCGCTATGGTCAAGAGTTGAAGACTACATCAAAGAGCGTGACCATTTCGTATCACATTTAGAAGTGGGTGCAGACCCGGAGCACTATCTTCCTCTGGTTGTTACCACTGAAACAGCCTGGCATCAGGTTTTTGCTAAAAATTTATTCATTGTTCCTCAGAACTGGAATAAAGAAGACAAACCTGGTTGGCAAATCCTGAATGTACCTTCATTTGTGTGCAAACCGCTACGTGATGGTACTAACAGCGATGGCGTCGTCATCATTAATTTTGCTCAGCGTAAAGTGCTTCTTGCCGGCATGCACTACGCAGGCGAAATGAAAAAATCCATGTTCTCTGTACAAAACTTCCTTCTACCTGAAAAAGGCGTGCTTCCAATGCACTGTTCAGCCAATGTGGGAGAAGAAGGTGATGTAACATTATTCTTCGGTTTATCTGGTACAGGTAAAACCACTCTTTCAGCCGATCCTAAACGCTTCCTTATCGGTGATGATGAACATGGCTGGGCACCTGGCAGTGTATTCAATATAGAAGGCGGTTGTTATGCGAAATGTATCGACCTGTCTCAAAAGAACGAACCTGTCATCTGGAATGCTATCCGATTCGGTACAATTCTGGAGAACGTCGTTCTTGATAAAGAATCTCGTACACCGGATTACACAGATAGCAGCCTGACTCAAAACACCCGTGCAGCATACCCTCTTGAGCACATCGAAAAGCGTGTTGAATTGAACCGAGCGGGTGAACCTCGTTCAGTGGTATTCCTGACATGTGACGTAAGTGGCGTTCTTCCACCAGTTAGCGTTCTTAGCGAACAAGCTGCTGCTTTCCATTTCCTGAGTGGTTACACCGCTAAAGTTGGTTCAACTGAAATTGGTTCTACCGCAGACATCGAATCTACGTTCTCTACCTGTTTTGGTGCGCCATTCTTCCCACGTCCTGCTGGTGTTTATGCCGAGCTTCTGATGAAGCGTGTTCGTGAATTCAACAGTAAAGTCTATCTGGTCAATACTGGCTGGACTGGCGGTCCATACGGTACGGGTAAACGCTTCGATATTCCTACAACTCGTGCGATTATCGATGCTATCGTTTCTGGTTCACTTGCAGACGTTGAAACTCAGCATATCGATGTGCTGAATCTTGACGTACCAGTTGAAATTCCAGGTGTTGACAGCAACTTACTGGTTCCTGAAAACACATGGGAAGACAAAGAAAAATATAAAGTTTATGCACAAAAATTAGCGACTGACTTTGCTGAAAACTTCAAAAAATATGACGTTTCAGAAGAAATCGTTGATGCAGGTCCGAAAGCTTAATCACTTTCAATAAATCCTTGTGTAAACAACGCGATCAAAAAAGGGCTCTTTCGAGCCCTTTTTCATTTAATGCCATGAAAAAATAAACATCTGTTCATTACTTCAAGCTTACGTCTCTACTGGCAATAATACTCTTGCTTCCAATCCACCTTCAGGACGATTAGATAATGTAACTTCACCTTTGTGATTATTAACGATTCGTTTAATGATCGCTAAACCAAGTCCACTGCCTTCGGTGCCACGAGCCGCATCACCTTGTGTGAATGGCTGGAATAAAGCCTCCATTTGATCATCAGGAATCCCCGGTCCATCATCAAGCACTGAAATAGCGACTTGTTTCGTTTCCATGATATAAGCAGCTTTAACCTCAATTCGACCATCGGAGTATTTAATCGCATTCTCAATCAAGTTAGTTAACACTCGCTTAATAGCTACATGTCGAACCGGAACGTCTGGCAAATTATCAGTTGGCTGGAATTCAATAGCACGATTGGTATAACTCTCTGCCGATACCACTTCAGAAATGAGCGCTTCGATGTCTTCTCGTTGAAGCTCTTCGTGTTTGTGATGACGAATGAAATCGATAAACTGATCGATAATGGCATTCATATCATCTATATCATTGATGATACCCTCTTTCAGGTAATCATCTTCCTGAGACATCATTTCTGTCGCCAGACGAATACGCGTCAATGGCGTTCTTAAATCATGAGAAACACCAGCCATTAATACTGAGCGATCTTGCTCCAGTTGTTTCACCCCGGTTGTCATATGATTAAACGCTCGGGTTACTTCCACAATTTCGGTAGAACCTTGCTCTTCCAGCTTTTCAGGAATTCGCCCTTTACCAACATCAATAGCAGCGTTCTGCAATGCCTTTAATGGTTTATTCAATTGTCGTACAAAAATCCAACCACCAACAACACTCAAAAATCCGATAACAACCAAATACATAATGAGTGGCGAAAAATTACTTTCATCAAAGCCACTAACCGGAATCCTGACCCACAAGTGAGGGGCTTGTGGAGGTCTTATCCAGAACAAGTAATTTTCACCTTGTGACACTCTGACTTCGGCTTTTCCTCCCAAATGCTGACTAATTTCATCCGATAAAAAATTATAAACGCGAGCCTGATCAACACCGTTTCTTCTCGCTTCCGACCAGTTAAACACTTCAATGCCGGTAGCCTCATGAAAACGTTTACGTAAATGCCACGCAACCTCAGGATCTTTAATATCAACATCAATAAAAACCACTTTGATTTGCCGGGCCAGCAAGTAGTTTAACTGTTGGACATTGGGCTTGATCACATACAATGCGACAGAAATGTAGGAAACAACCTGATTGATTAGTAGAAGAGCGCCTATCAGAAAAACTGTTTGCCCAAAGGCGCTTTTTGGAAAGAGTCTCATGGTTTATTAAGATTCGCCGCCGTCAGGCACGAAGACATATCCTAAACCCCATACCGTTTGAATGTAGCGAGGTTTTGCCGGATCGACTTCCAACATGCGACGTAATCGAGATACTTGAACATCAATGCTTCGTTCAAGCGCACTATAGTCCCTGCCTCGGGCTAAATTCATTAACTTGTCACGCGACAAAGGTTCTCTGGCATGTGTAACCAGTGCTTTTAATACTGCGAATTCACCGCTGGTCAACGGAATTTCTTCATCCCCTTTACGCATTTCACGCGTAGCCAGGTTTAATGAAAACTCGCCAAATTGCACAACACTTTCTTCGGTCGAAGGCGCACCAGGTATTTCTTTCGCTTTACGACGCAATACCGCTTTGATCCGTGCTAATAGTTCTCTTGGGTTAAATGGTTTTGGTAAATAATCATCCGCACCTAACTCAAGGCCAATAATTCGATCAACCTCATCACCTTTCGCCGTCAGCATGACAATAGGAATTTCATTTTCTTTTTGACGTAAACGACGACAGATAGAAAGTCCATCTTCACCCGGTAACATGAGATCAAGTACCATCAAATGAAAATTTTCACGCTCTAACAGACGATCCATTTGCTCAGAGTTTCCTACTGAACGCACGATAAATCCTTGTTCTACCAAATAGCGCTCAAGCAGCCCACGCAAGCGCATGTCATCATCTACCACTAAAATTTTGGTCGTTTCTCCGCTCATCTCTTCCCCACGCGATTAAACTTGGAATAGGGCCACTATAAGTCATTACTGATTAATCACAAATTACTCGGTTTGATTGATTTGTTACAAAGTTTAATGGTTTATCAAACTTCAGAATTGAATTTTGAGCCTGTCAGACATATAAACGCCTTATAAACCAATAACAGGGCTACACTGTGAAAACCAATCTTATTACCCCTGAAGGCCATAAGAAACTTAAGGACGAACTTGATTTCTTATGGCGAACAGAGCGTCCGGAAGTGACGAAAAAAGTCGCCTGGGCCGCAAGTCTCGGTGATCGAAGTGAAAATGCCGATTATCAATACAATAAAAAACGTCTGCGTGAAATTGACCGTCGAGTACGCTATTTACGCAAACGACTGGAAGACTTAAAAGTTGTTGAATATTCACCTGAGCAAGAAGGCAAAGTGTACTTTGGTGCCTGGGTTGAAGTTGAAAATGAACAAGAAGAACAACTGAAATTCAAAATCGTTGGTGTGGATGAAATCTATGGTCGAAAAGACTATATTTCGATTGACGCCCCGATGGCCAGAGCGCTTTTAGGTAAAGAAGTCGATGATGAGGCGCAGGTTAAAACACCAAATGGTATGACTGCCTGGTGGATTATCAGCATCAATTATCAGGCTGAATAATCTCAATCATCATAGGTCTGTTAAGGCTGTGTGGTAATAACATTGGACTTTAGACAGGCCAGATAGCAAAATTGCCGCATATTTCGCGGGTGAAACTGACTTCACCTGTATTGACGCAAACATCAGTCAAGGTAAATCAATTTATGTCCAATATTTCTCAGCAGCTGGCAACTGAAATCAATGCCCGGCATGAGCAAATTCTCTCAGCAGTTTCATTACTGGATGAAGGTGCAACTGTTCCATTTATCGCTCGTTATCGTAAAGAAGCAACGGGTGGTCTGGACGATACCCAGCTAAGACAGCTTGAAAGTCGCCTCTCATATCTACGCGAGCTGGAAGAACGTCGTCAGGTTATCCTGAAGTCAATTACAGAACAGGGAAAACTGACACCAGAACTTGAAAAACAAATCCTTGATTCAGATAACAAAACTCGCCTTGAAGATCTCTATCTTCCTTTTAAACCCAAACGTCGAACTAAAGGACAAATCGCCACGGAAGCAGGACTGGCTCCTTTAGCTGACGCGCTGTTTAATGACCGGGATAACGATCCTGAAACCCTGGCTAACGATTACCTTAACCCCGATCAAGGGTTTGCAGACACAAAGGCTGTGCTGGACGGTGCAAAATATATTTTGATGGAACGTATCGCAGAAGATGCGGAACTCCTGTTAACGTTGCGCCAGTACCTGAAGAAAAATGCTGAGTTGAGCAGTACCGTCCTTGAGGGCAAAGAAAAAGAAGCCCAAAAGTTCAGTGACTATTTTGATCACCATGAATTACTTAGCAAAGTTCCTTCACATCGTGCGCTTGCCATGTTCAGAGGCCGCAACGAAGGATTCTTAAATCTGACCGTTGATGCCGACCCCACTGAAGAAAAACCGGTTAGACATTCATTTTGTGAAAGCATTATCTGCAACCATCTAAACCTTAACCTCGGCAATAAAGCGGCGGATAACTGGCTAAAAACGGTGGTTCAGTGGGCATGGAAAATCAAATTATCCACTCACCTTGAAAACGAATTACTTAGCGATATTCGAGAAAACGCCGAAAAAGACGCCATTCATGTATTTGCTCGAAACTTACATGATTTATTGATGGCCTCTCCGGCAGGTCCAAAAACAACATTAGGTCTTGATCCAGGACTACGAACCGGTGTGAAAGTTGCGGTTGTCGACCAGACAGGAAAGTTACTTGATACAGCCACTATTTACCCTCATGCACCTCAAAATCATTGGGATAAATCAGTCCGAACCCTGACTCAACTGGTTCGTCAGCATAAGATTGAACTGATCGCAGTTGGTAACGGTACTGCATCTCGTGAAACAGACAAACTGGCTGCAGAAGTCATTAAAGCCAATCCTGAAAAATCACTTAACAAAATCATGGTTAGTGAAGCTGGCGCTTCCGTTTATTCTGCCAGTGAATTTGCGGCGGCTGAATTCCCGGATTTAGATGTTTCGTTGCGTGGTGCCGTTTCTATTGCCCGCCGTCTGCAAGATCCATTAGCTGAACTGGTGAAAATCGAACCTAAATCAATCGGTGTTGGGCAATATCAACATGACGTCAGTCAAAGCTCTCTGGCCAAAAGCCTTAACGCAGTCGTCGAAGATTGTGTAAATGCGGTTGGCGTTGACCTGAACATGGCATCAGTACCATTACTGGCGAGTGTTTCTGGATTGAATAAAACATTAGCCCAGAACATTGTTAGCTGGCGTGACGAACACGGTAAATTTAACAACAGAACACAGCTGAAAAAAGTATCACGTCTTGGGCCGAAAGCATTTGAACAATGCGCCGGATTCCTGCGTATTAATGAGGGTGAGAATCCACTTGATGCGTCATCGGTTCACCCTGAAAGCTATCAAACCGTAAAAGCTATTGCGGCAAAGTCAGGGCAGGATGTGTCAGGCCTGATTGGCAATGCTTCTTCACTATCTTCTTTAAAACCAGAAGACTTCGTCACCGACGATATCGGCTTACCTACACTGACAGATATCTTTGCTGAGTTAGAAAAGCCTGGACGTGACCCTCGCCCTGAGTTTAAAACAGCTACCTTCCAGGAAGGCATTGAACAAATCAGTGATTTAAAACCGGGCTTGAAGCTGGAAGGTGTTGTAACTAACGTCACTAATTTTGGTGCGTTTGTTGATGTTGGCGTTCACCAGGATGGCCTGGTCCACATTTCATCGCTAACGGATAAATTCGTATCCGATCCGCACGAAGTGGTTAAGGCCGGTGACATCGTTAACGTGAAAGTTCTGGATGTCGACGTTAACAGAAAGCGTATCGCCCTAACGATGAGAATGGATGAGACACCTGCACCAACAGGTAATAAAGACGCGAAACCAGCATCACAGGATCGTAAACCACGAGGACAGGGTAATAAAGGAAACCGGAATTCAGGCAAACAACAAAGTAATGCCAATAGCGCAATGAGTGCTGCATTTGCTGAAGCATTCGCTAAAACGAAGAAATAAAGCACGATCGATACACGTAAAAAAGGCTCCTTAATCGGAGCCTTTTTCGTTTTTCTACTTTTGATTATGTGTTTTTTTCGTCTGATAATTCAAATCATGCCGATTGAGTAAATTGCGGGAAGTTTGGCACAGAAACTTTCTGATAAAAATTCTCGACTCTTGCTGCTCTTGCATTAACATCGCCGCTTCTTGAAGATAAATCCGGCATATCAGCGGTTTCACGCAGAGAGCGACGTGCTGTCGATAAGCCAGCAGATCCACTACCTAAATCCGATAAGTCGATATCAGACTGAGCCGACGCTCTTGGTGGAGGCGGAGGAGCCACGACAGATGCTTCAGCGACTCGTGATGCACCGTCAGAGGCCGAAACTCCGTCAACAGTGCCGGAAGCTTGCGTGCCAGTCGCTTGATTAACCTGCACATCACTCCCACTGTTATCAACTTGTTCAGTATCACCACTATTATTATCAGAACTGACACGCTCAGTAATCTGACGCGTCATCTCAGCTCTGGCATCTACCATTTTCTGAGATGCTTCGCTGGCTATTGCTTTATCCGGTCCTGAAGGTTCTGCCGGTGCCAACGCTGCAGCCCGAACCTGCTGCATTTTTCGAATCGTTGCTTCCGGATCGCCAGCAACCGGAGCTACATCAATTGGAACTTCCCCTGCTACTGCGTAATTCGCACCATCCGGACCTCGTTCGAATGTATAAGAAGGGCTACCTGCATACTGTCCACCGACTGACGCATGTGCCTGCTCGTGTAGACGCACTTCACGATCCCGGTCTTTCAGCTCGGTGACTTTCTGTTGAACCTGTTCTTCCTGACGCCTTTCCTGTTCTTGTTCCTGGCGTTGATCGCGTTCCTGTTCATTACCTTCAGCTTCTTCCCGCTCAGATTCAGCTTGTTGTCGTTCAGCTTGCTGGTTTTCTGCGGGTTGCTGTTGATCAGGTTGTTGTGGTGAGTATGTTAAAGGTGCCTGACGTTCAGTCTGTTCTCTCGTAACGCCACGCTCTGCAGGACTTGACTCTGATTCTACCGTTTTAGGTATACGCTCACGCTGCTGATTGTCTTTACGGACAGACTCCGTAGCGACATTCGCAGTATTAAAATTGATATTTGGATATTGAGTGACAATATTCATATCAGTGCGTGAACTCTCTTACTCGTTAGACGGTTACGTCTATCAAACTACCTAACACTTCATCAGCTGTTTCAATTGAACGTACATTGGCTTCAGCGATGTTACTTTCCGTTGTTAATCGAACAAGCTGGCTCTCAATCGTTGGCGACTGAGGCGTTTGGGCTTGAGCCTGTTGCGGTTGTTGCCCCTGGTTAACGTCTTGAGCTTGCCTTTCCTGCTCCAGATTACGCTCTTCCGCTGCTCGATTATTAATATTTGCAGTGGCTTCAGTAACGCCTCTCGATGCTTGCTGGAAACCTTGAAGACCAGACGCAAATGCTGATTGAATTTCCATAAAACTATCCGATTTTTAGTTACACTACCGTAAGGTTAATTATTAACCAATAAGTCAAATTATGAAAGCCTGAATACAGGCAATTACTCCATTAAAAATAACTTTGATAGTCAGTCAGGTTATAAAAATAGTCAAAATAGATACAAATCAATCAGATAGTACTATTCATCCAGATTCAGCTGATTAAATAACGTTACAAACTCATTTGTGTGAGATACAAAAGGTGCATGAGACGCTTTATCGATGATCTCAAACCTGAAATCTGGAATCACAGTTGCCAGTGAATCAGGCACATGCTTTGGCACTAATGAATCCAGACGACCATATACACCCGTTACCGGCATTGACAGCTGATGCAGTTGATCCCGCAAATCGATATTTTCCAGAATAGACAATCCACCTGATAACGCTGTCTCATGTGGAGAATCGTACTGAAAAATTGTCTGACGAATCTGTCTGACATCTTGCTTCCCCGTTGCACTACCCATTGCCTGAATAGCTAAAAACCGTTCAATGGTTTTTGTTGTATCTGATAGCAGTAATTGCGAAAACCCGGCTAACACTTCAGGTTTTATACCTTTCCATTCATCTCGCTGCAGAAAGCACGGTGTACTGGCAATAAGGCTTAGTTTTTCAACATACTGTGGATGATGTAACGCAATCCATGTCGCTACAAGACCACCTAAAGACCAGCCTGCAATAATTGCTTTGGGCGGACAAACTGCCACGATCATCTGAGCAATATCAGGCAGTAAATATTCCTGTGGTAATACATCACTGTTAACCCCAAATCCCGGCAAGTCTATCGCGGTTATTTGGTAATACGGTGACAAATCTTCCAGTAAATGTTCCCAGACACCACTATTCATTCCCCAACCGTGAAGTAGTACAAGAGGTTGACGTCCTGTCCCATATTTCTTTACTTTTAACACCTGGATTGTCTCCAATAATATAACTTACAAGGAACGTGATGATTTCTACTCTTCTTGACTGGCTGCTACCAGGCCGCTGCGTATTATGCCATCAGCTATCCCAAAACGCTCATCAGTCCATTTGTCAGATCTGTCTGACTGATATAACGCCTCGCATGCTGCCGCTAGAGCAAAATCTGCTTGCTCTCCCTGGGATTAGAAGAGATTTAACGATCAAGCATCTGGATTATCTGGTAAGTCTTGCTCATTATCAGTGGCCATTCGACCATTGGATCACACGACTTAAATTTCACAGAAATCATTTATTTGGCCATCTGACCGGACAACTTTTAGCGAAACGCATTAATATCATTCATCATCAACATAGTTATCCATTGCCAAATCTCATCATTCCTCTTCCTTTACATCAAACTCGTTCCCTGATTCGTGGATATAATCAGGCAGAAGTTATTGCGCGTCAGTTGTCTGCATTACTGGATATACCAATGGATAATTCTGTGCTGGTGAGATCTAAATCGACTTCAGCTCAAACATTATTAACCGCAGCACAACGGCGCAGAAACGTAAAGAATGCATTCAAACTGACCGGTCAGCTGCATCAATACAGACATATAGCGCTGGTAGATGATGTGATAACGACAGGCTCTACCATCGAGGCGGCCTGTCGCGTTTTAAGAAAAGAAGGTGTTAAACATATCAGTGTCTGGACTGTCTGTATTACACCAAAGTCATGAATATGAGGTTAATCAGCTGACGCTGAAAAGACATGACCGAAGTAAATAGCATTACTTAATAATCGACTGGTTCCATACCAGAAACCCCGGAAGTTAACATTGTCAGCCATTGCAATAACTCGACCCTGTCCCATGTTATGCGCGACCAGTGCCGTTCCTTCTGCAATTTTCTCTACGTTAATGTCATCGCTGTAGCCACTCATCAATGGTTTCTCCACATAATTGATGACTGAAACAAAAGGAGTATCCGGACGTTTAAATGAACCCGTACTATCTTTAAATAAAGGTAGATTTTCAGCGTTATAGCCATAGGCAAGAGGATGAGTCAGGTCAATCTTACCGCCAAAAATGGCACCGGCAATACGTTGACGGGAAGCCAGTGAAGAGCGGTCGCCGTAAGATAAGCCATCTGTTGGAAATAGCGCTCGCATCTCTTTTGCAGAGACATAATCAGCTTTCGCAATACCACGATCAGCCAACCACTCAGCACCACCCTTCTGACCCCAGACAACACCGCCTGCTGAAATCCACGATTTCAACTTTTTAGCGAATGAATCATTCAATTCATTGTAACGGCCATTAGCAAAGACAATGTGTGTGTAGTTATTCAAGTCAACGCGATTCAGACGAGATTTTTCAATCATCGTTGGCGCAAGTCCAAGGAAACGGTCGAAGTAATACCAGATCTCACCAACTTCATAAGGGCTGACACCTTCGCCACCGACAAGAATCACTTTTGGTTTTTCTACAGGCTCAAAAGAACGACTCCCCAGGTCGATACCACTCGACGTTAAGCCAGATTCCAATGCCGTAATCAACGGTTTTACTTCACTGTTCAGGCGACGCAGAACATTCAACCAGTCTGCATTCTTCTGAATACCACGAGGAATAAGAATTGTGCCAGGCTTAAATTGCTGCTCACCACCGGCAACTTTTGCTTTAAAGCCTTCTGTCGCGACACGAACCATCAAGCCATTGTCCAGCATTTGCTGCAGCATTGATGGTGCCATGTAGTCATCCCATGACATAGCATATGCATAACTGTTCGCCAGCTCTGGTGCTGGTGTAACATCTTCATCAATTGCTTTGCCTGTTGTCAGGCCACGAGTCGACTTCAACGACATAAAGTCAATGTTGAACGCATACGGTAACGTCCAACCTGAAATATCGTAGAAGGTGTTATCAGGGAAAGATTTACGTGTAGAGAATACGGCTTTAACTAACCGATGTTGCGCCTGTTCACTTGGAACAAAGTAAGCGGTACCGGCCGCAATTTTCTTTTTAGAAGCTTTAAAGTCTTTAGTAACAGGTAATACTTTAATCTTATGCATTCGCAGCAAGTTAACCAGATTATCTAATCGAGACTTGTCATGTGCTTCGTGCAGTAAGTAGCCTTTCACATCATCATCACTACCTAGCTCCAACGCTGAATCGTAGAACGACTGCTGATACTTCAACAAATCATCCTTCACACTCAATGAACCTTTGAAAGTAGACATCGATGTTGTTAACTGATTTTTGATCGTCTCTGAAAACGTCAACAATCCATTGATTGAATCTTGCGCATGGCCACGGCTACTGGCTTGTTCAAATAAAATACCTACCGCGCCATGAACATCTGGATAAGTCGATCCTTTACCATAGTAGAAATCATCAAATGCTTCTTCTGTAAAATATAGCTGGTCGTCAGCATCCAGCGCCTTAGCATGGAACTCTGCAATCGCTTTGGTGAGATCAACGTTTTTGTCTGGTGTAATCGGATTTTTACGAGAAGGAACACCCGGCTGGAAGAAATAAGTGCTGTTCGTGCCCATCTCATGGAAATCGGTCAGCACATTTGGCATCCAGTGATGGAATTTGGCAATACGAGCGCGTGATTCAGGATGTTGTAACAACAACCAGTCACGGTTCAAATCAAACCAGTAATGATTGGTTCTGGCATAAGGCCAGGCTTGCGCATGCTCCATTGTTTCCGGATCAGTGCTTAACGTCATGCCACGGTTGCTGTTTGCCCAGGTTGCAAAACGGTCCAAACCATCAGGGTTGATACTTGGATCAAGTAACACAACCGAATTATTCAGTAGCTGACCAACAAACGCATCATTACTGGCTGCCAGATAGTAAGCGACTAACATTGAAGCATTACTACCGCTGGATTCATTACCGTGAACGCTGTAGCCCATCCATAACACTAACGGTGCTTTATCAACCGATTGAATGCCTTTTTGAGAAATTCTGTTCAAGTGTTGCTGACGAATAGTTTCAAGTTGTCCATGATTATCCGGCGATGTGATAGTCATCAACTTTAACTGGCGACGCTCATGAGTGTAACCCGTCGTTTCAATCGTGATTCGGTCACTCTTTTGCGCCAGCAATTCCATGTAGCTGTTAAGTTGGTCATGTCTGACATGCCAGTCTCCAACACCATATCCCAGATATTCATCAGGCGTAGGTATTGATTGATCAAAATCAGCTTGTTGAGGGAAGTAATACGTGATTGGTTTTGCCGACAGCGACAAGGAAGTAAACAAGGTTACAACGGCTGCCGTTAACTGGAGAAATTTGCGCATTTATCAGGTTTTTATAATGGTCTAATGATGGCTGTAAAACTACCAGTTATCGCGGTGTTCTCCAAATAAAAAACGGCGAAATACTGGCAGCTAAGACGTAACAATAGTATGATTCTCGCTTATCCGACTATTTCACTCAGGTAATTTGAGAGCCAGTAATGATTTCCATTTCAGACAATGCACAAACTCACTTCAAAGCGTTACTAGAACAACAGGCTGAAGGCACAAACATTCGAGTTTTTGTTGTAAACCCTGGCACCCCGCAAGCCGAATGTGGCGTTTCATATTGCCCGGCAGATTCTGTCGAAGATGATGATATGCGTCTGACGTTTGATTACTTTGATGCCATTATCGACAAAGAAAGCGCTCCTTTCCTTGAAGAAGCAGAAATTGACTTTGTTACCGATAAAATGGGATCGCAACTGACACTGAAAGCACCAAACGCTAAAGTTAAAAAAGTTGATGACAACGCGCCACTACTTGAACGCATTAACTATGTTATTCAAACCGATATCAACCCTCAGTTAGCCGGTCACGGTGGTTTTGTTAGTGTGGTAGAAATCACTGAAGACAAGATTGCTATTCTTCAATTTGGCGGTGGCTGTAATGGTTGTAGCATGGTTGACGTTACGCTTCAGGAAGGTATTGAAAAAGAATTATTGAAACAGTTCGAAGGCGAACTAAACGGTGTTAAAGACGTTACATCACACGAACGTGGTGAGCATTCTTATTACTAACACCCTCTGTGATGAATGCAGCAATTATAGTAAAAAGCCCGATTTTCGGGCTTTTTTCGTTTTGTACGTTAAAAACTCAATAACGTCGTTGTTTTAATAGCTGTTCGGCATGTTTCATCAGTCGTTTATTCACTTCGTCAACATGACGAGATTGCCATGACTCCAGCGTCGTACCGGCAACCCATTGATTGAACACGCCCAGAGCCGGACCAACCTGAATCTGAAAATCGACTCGCTGACTGACCTCGCCTTTCACCGCCAGTTTATGCGCTTTAATAAAGTACCACCGGAAAATCAGCGCCATTTTATGCCGAGCGTGACGTTCTGCCCGATATATCTCATCGGGGTCTACTTCACTGTAATGATCCATGACTTCCTGCCAGACCTCATCTAAAGATGCTTTAAAATAGTTTCGTTCAAGTTGATAAACCGTTGATTCATCGAGTTCTTTTAATGAGGAATGATGCTGCCACAAATCGTACAGTTTGTTAGCTCTTGCAGGGAAGAACACGCCTTTTTTGTAAACCTGAATCTTACCACCCAACTCAAATAAGTCGCCTGACGGTGCTAACTCTGTGTCAGAGACCGACATGCTTGCAAGCAACTCCTTCACCATGTCACTCATACCGGCCTCTACCGTACACAAGTTCACAGATCCAGTGACAATAAAGTCGGCCCCAAGCATAAAAGCAGCCGCTATCGCTTCAGGACAACCTAATCCCCCCGTTACGCCAACTCTGACTTCATGATGAAAACCATATTCCAGTCTGAATTGTTCTGCCTGACGTTTTATTACAGGCAAGTTCGTCATCACGCTGTAACGCTCGGTATGACCGCCACATTCGCCAGCGACACACACATCATGCGCAACAGGAATTAACCGAGCCAGACGCGCTTGCTCTTCAGTGATTTGATTTTTAGCAACTAACTGACGAATAATTCTTTCCGGGGCCGGTTTAAGAAATGCTTCAGTGACTTCCGGGCGGGACGCTTTCACAATAATGCGATGATCGGACACGATTTGCCCCTGATCAGTACGGCGAAGACCGAGCAATCGATAACGAACAATAGCGGGGGTCACTTGTACAAAGCCTGCCAACTCAACATTGTTCACACTATGCCGTAGTAACAGATCAATCATTTTCATTTCTTTGTCACCATCAGCATAGTGACAAAACAGGCTAACCCCCCAGGAACGATGACCGACTGCAGCTCGAATATGCTCTAAAGACGTTTCAATCACAGCGGGAGCCTGACCACTTACACCTAGAAATCCCAGCATACCGTTATTCGCCATGCGAATAACCATTTCAGGAGATGACACGCCTTTGTACATTCCTCCTGCGACGCATGCGATATCAACGCCGTAGTCTTTACAAAATGCAGAAGAACCGAGGTGTGATGATGCAACATGATTTTCTGCTTCATCATCAGATTCATTGATAACATCGACCGTCGTTGACTCCCGTCTGGCATCTTTACATAAACGGACATAGCGAGAGAGGACTGTGCCCGGGCCAGTCTCGTGAAAAACCCGAACATCGTTATCCAGCAACATATTGATTGACTGATGCCAGCGAATTCCCGAGGACAACTGACGTGCTAACAGTTTTTTTATCCCTTCAACATCACTGGGATAAACCTCCCCTGTCGCGTTAGAAATAACATCAATATTAGGTGGTTGGAACGAAAAATCAGCCAGCTCTGCAAGAAACTTTTGTTCAATTTTTTCCATTTGCTGACTGTAGTACGCCGCTGGCGTTCTCATTGTAAAATAGCGGCCTTGCTGCTGCTCAATATGTTCTTTAATTGCATTTAGCTGATGATCACTACCGGCTATGACACATTTGTCCGGCGCATTGTGCATTGCGATACTGACGTCGTTCAAATGATGTTCATCAATCATTTGCTCTATGGTTGTGCCATCCAGATTAACGACGGTCGCCATTCCTCCCTGATTAATGTCAGCCATCAGCTCACTTCGCCGTTTAATTAATGTCAGTCCGGTTGCAAAATCAAATACGCCTGCGGCATATAACGCGGCCAGCTCTCCGCATCCATGCCCCAGAAAGAAATCAATTTGTTCTTTGCATTGCTGCCGCCGTTCGAGGTAGTGCAATACGCTAACAACAAATAAGGCGGGCTGTAAAAATTGGGTATGAGACAGCAGGTTTTCCGGGTCGTCCAGACAAAGTTCTTTTATGGAATAACCCAGGATATTGTCAGAAACAGCCACAAATTCAGGGAATTGTTTAAATAAGTCGCTGCCCATACCAACTGATTGAGCACCAACACCAGGAAACATGTATGCAGTAAGGCCAGCTTGATTACGTTGAGACACTAACGCTCTCCCTTTTCGGTTGAGAAATCAGGTGTGAGATCAGAAGGTGTGAAACAAGAACACCTTATGCTCAGAGTGTAGTATCCATTGTCGTCACAAGCCAAACCAGAAAGCAGGCTTTATAGAAATAATAACCGGGAAGGACGTAGATCTGTTGAGCCTGACAGTTTAGCGGCGAACCATTATCAGCTGATTAGTCTGATGTAACACATCAATCACTTTAGACCACTGTAGCTGCATCGTTTTCAACGCCGCCAGATCAACCTGACAATGGCCATCGCACACAGAATCAACGATCAACACACCGGTCGCATTTTCATCATTGAACACGGTATTTTTTGCTTGTTGGACATTTGCTGGCAGTACAATTTCGCCAAAATCAGGAGAATTAACGGGCAATAAATTAATGACAAAACAGCATTGATCATATTGAGATAACTGAGCCAGCAAAGCATCATCCGGTGTTCTGGACAACCAAAGGGAAAGGGTCGGTGTTTCACTCGCATCAACAGATGCAAGATAATCCACTAGCGATGGAAGATTAGAATGTGACACATTTCTGATTTGATGAGGAGATTGTCTTTGTCCGGGCTGAAGTTGCGACGCTAACAAGCGACCAGTCACAGCATCAACGTCTTGCCAAATGATTGAGAGTGGAAAACTCGCATAATGACTGGCCATGCACTTCATCAGCAGAAAACAGACTCGTTGCAATAACTGTTTCGCCGTTATATCACCCGATGCAAGGCAATGAACTTCATTCGGTAACTGATTACGACGAGCAAGATGGAATACGAGTTCAGTGACATCCTGCGCGATATCCGGGTTGAGTTTTAAGTGGTTTGGGTTGGAAGCATCAAATCGATCACTGACGGATAACTTGATGATATTGATGTCAGGAGTGTACGACAATTGTTGGCCTGAATCCGTCTCGCTCCCCGAGATGGAAATTTCCAGTCTTGTTTTCGTCGGTTCATCAACACTTAACGTATCCGGTGAAATAGTCGTGGGTACCGGCTTGTTAAATATCGACGACAGAGCAGGTTCAACCATTGTCGTCTTCCTATTGCTGAGGTCATTCTCCTGAAATCACTCAGGTTACCATCGAGCCGACTGTCATCATGTCAGTAGACTCGGTTACACATCATTGCACAGGAATATCCTGTTTAGTTTGTCGCGGTAGCTATAAAGCTGACAGCAATTGTAACCATAAAACTGACAAACCGGCCACCAGCTTTAGATACATTTAGTTATCAAATTAACATAATTAATTAACATTTGGTCTGAACGATTATTGAATACTCTGGAGCAACAAGGCTAAATCCAGTGCTTTCAATGGTTCAACGTTCATCACAGCCAGAATGCTGTGCATGCCAATGATGACTTTATCAATGGGTTTACCCGGATCGGCATGAAATTGCTGCAACTGGGTTCTGGCTGTTTCAAATCCAAATTGTTCGTAAGTCTTTAAAACATCAATGCTGAACTCTGTACTGGTTTTATCTCGTTGCACAGGCTCATAACCCATAGAACGAATCACATCTTCAGCAACTTTCCAGACAGACCATGGATTTTGCCCCGTGAGTAACCGTTCATCCTTACTGACTTGCTGCAAGTACGCGGTACCACCAACGAATACACCTTGTCGCTCTCTTAGCTTATCTTCTAACAGGAAAGGAAAAATCACTTCCGCATCCGGTATTAAAAACAACTCTTCTTCATTGGTAAAACTACTCACCTGTTTGTTCGCTATCAGATAACTGCCATCCGATAGCTGGACATTAACCAGAGCTGCCGGACCATGACAAACAGCTGAAACCGTTCCACCCGCTTCATAGATTGATGCCGTAAATGCCTGAATAGCTTCGTCCTGCGGAAAATCAAACATAGCGCCTTTACCCCCTACAAAGTAAACCGCGGCATAATTCCCTGCCTGGACGTCTGCAGTTTTTATCGTGTGTTTAACCTTCTGTTGCGCCTCCACATCGTTCAAAAATGCGAAGTCATAAATCGTCATATCTTCATCATCGATAATGGCCGACGGCTCGCCACCTTTAGGACTGGCAATATCAACTTCAAAGCCATTAACAGAAAACACATAGTAAGCACGAGATAACTCCGTGAGTTCATAGCCAGTTTTTTTGCCACTCTCTCCCATTTCTGTCGCACTGGTGACAACAATCAAAATATTGCCTCGACCAGTATCAACTTTACGTTGTAAATACGCGACAGACGAAGGCTGCGTACTCTCCATTGCTTTCAAATCAGGCATTTCACCGATGAGTCCGATGAACCAGTATCCGGTGCCAACCACCAGCGCGATGAGTAAAACGACAGAAATCAGTATTTTTTTAATCATGAGGTTCCTCCTGTTTTTAGAGCGTTTCAGCCTGCTTATGTAGAATAACGACACAGCGCAACCTGAAGCCTTGTATAAACACGCGACAAACTGCTGCAAAATCCACCAGCAAAGTTCAGCGCGCTCTGGTTGCTTTCACAATAATCAGGCTCACGTGAAATTGAGGTCAAAATGGGCAACAAAGGTGCATTGTTGTGTGCTATAACCTTGATAATTTCTATAAACAGCAGTTTTTATTATGATTATCAGACCCGTTACGGCGCTCGATGCTGAGGCAATTAATTCCATCTACAATCACTACATCGCGCACTCTATCGCGACATTTGAAGAAGAACTGATGTCCGTCGGTGATATGCAGCAAAGAATTAATAAAACCTGCGAGGATGGTTATCCCTGGTTAGTCGCGGAATCTGACAATGGTGAAATTCTGGGTTATGCATATGGAACTCAGTGGAAAGAACGTTTTTCTTATCGCTTTGTCGCTGAAGTAACGGTTTATCTTGCGCCGGGCGGAGAAGGGAAAGGCGTTGGTTCAACGCTGTACGCCGAATTATTTCCAATACTTAAGGAAAGAGGCTTCCATAGTCTTATTGCGGTTGTATCACTACCAAACGATGGTAGTGCTGCACTACACGAAAAATTTGGAATGAATAAAGTAGGCCATTACAAAGAGGTTGGCTTTAAGTTTAATCAGTGGATTGATGTGGGTTACTGGCAGTTGATGTTATAGAAGAACCGGCTGTGTCGTTCGTCTCACACGCTAACATCTCTCAGAATACAATCGTGACAATGAATTCATTTTCAGTCTGATTGATCTGCAATGACCAACCGGACGCCTCAACAATTCGCTTCACCAGGTAAAGCCCCTGACCAATACCATCACTTTGTTCACGCCTGGCTCCTCGCTGTGTCAGTTTATCCGCAACTTCTGTAACGGTTGAACCGATTCCTGAATTTAAAATTCTAATATGATGTGACCTTGCCTCCATGGTAATTTTCCCAGCATCACCGTGCTTAACAGCATTCTGAATCAGATTATCCAATAATAATCTCGTCAACGTTGGGCTGGCAGTGATGTACAAGCCCGATTCACTCTTAACATCGACCTCGATTGCCCGAGTTTCAAATATCGACCAACTTGCTAACACGCTTTCTTCAATAACGGCATCCAGTTTAAATGATTGCTTTTCAATGGATGATTCTCTGACTAGCGCCAGTAACACATGAATGATGGCTTCCAGTTGCCCAATGTTATCTGCCATTAGCTGATTGTCGTCTTCCGTCAACGGTCTGATTTGCTGAAGCTCCACCAGATTTTTCAATAACGTTACAGGGGTTCGAAGCTCATGGCTTACATCACGGGTAAAATCCTGTTCTCGCTGCAATGCGGCATATTGTCTGGATAAAGCCTGTTGAATGGTTCGGGCGAAATAACCTATTTCATCCTGAAGCTGAACCGCAGAAAACGTTGCATCCACCGGGTTTTGTTCTGCCGCCTTAATATCTGCGACCAGTTGAACTAAAGGGCTGGTCGTCTTTGATGCCACTTTGTAAGTCAACCAAATCGATATACCAGACGCGATAACAAAAATGATTAAAACGATGATTGCGATATCGGTCTTGATTTGAGAAACCGTCAACAAGTCTGAGACCTCAGCAATTAACACTAAAGGTTGCTCGCGTCCAACTTCAATGTATCTGAAGTGGAAATAGCGACCATCACCGGTCGTCATTTCACTATCTTTCGTATTTATACTAACGGGGCTTAGCAGCTCATCTGGTAACGCCTGTGGATGCGGGTAAACCACAAAATCACGCAAGCCCGGTTGAACGATTTTTCCCGTCTTGTGATAGACATCAGTAATATGCGCAGCTTCTTTACGCAATAGATTATTAATTACTTCGTCTTCCACCACATAACCAATGATCGCCGCTAAACCAACAAAGAACATCGACAGAAACGTCGTCAGAATTGAAAAATAGAAAAAAACTCGATGTGAAACACGTTTAAACGTCATCAGAATACCTACTGACCAACATCGATTTTGTAGCCAATATTCGTCAAGGTTTTAATTAAGGGTGTTTTGAAAGGTTTGTCGACTGCCTGGCGCAGACTATAGATGTGTGATTTAAGAGAATCGGAATCGGGTGGATTATCTCCCCACAATTGTTCTGTCAGCTTTGAACGGCTAACAGGATTCGGCCAGGCTTGCGCCAGTGCCAACAAAATATTGTAAGCCGTCAACGTTAATGAAAGATCCTGCCCTGCCCGTTTCGCCGTTTGAGCGCGTCGGTCTATTTTTAATTCGCCTATCGTTATCGTATGGCTGGTATGTAATGTAGGACGACGCATCAATGCATCAATACGGAAGGACAACTCACGAATATCAAACGGCTTAGTCAGGTAGTCATCAGCACCTGCGCCAAAACCTTCAGCTTTATCATCAATCGCATCTCGAGCCGTCAACATTAAAATCGGAATATCCCGAATCGCTTGTTGCTTTATTCGTTGGCATACAGTGAAGCCATTAATATCTGGCAAGTTCACATCAAGAATGATGACATCAGCCTGGCCAGATAATGCCAGCCTGACACCCGTTTCACCATTAGCCGCGTAATCAACAATGATTCCTTTTCCTTCGAGAAACTCGGTTAACTGGCGGGCAATATGCTGATTATCTTCAATCAGTAAGACATTAATCTGAGACATGAACATTTCTCTTACGACGGATTGACTCATTTGTGCCATTCCATCACGAGCAGGTCAAAATGAGGTGAAAATCCTTCACCTCATTTCAGAAAAGTGATCAGGACGCTGGCTTTGAGGCGTTATATCCATCAGTGCCCCACAGCGGCACAGTAGACAAACTATGTTTATAGCTGCCTTTAATTTCCTTGGTGCTATAGGCCACGTATAACAAGGTCTGATTTCCCGCATCATAGATACGTCTGATTTTCAGGCTCTTGAATAAAATGCTTTTACTCTTTTTAAAAACCACTTCGCCACTTTTAGACTTATCAATACCAGCTAACATCGCTGCGGTAATCGGCCCGGTTTGGCGACATGCAATGCCCATATCCGACGGATCAGCAAAGTCGAGATCAGCTTCAATACTGGAGATATGACAAGTAACGCCAGTGACGACCGGGTCAACTAAACTATCGATTTTGATATCTTTTGTCGTCAGTAACCCGAGCGATACGTCACCAACCTCATTGCTATCACATGCAGTTAGCAATGGCAGTATCAATATTAGTCCTGCAATTTTTTTAATCATTCGTTTTTTCCTTTATTAAGCCAATTTCGTACCTAATTATCATTTGCTAAGTAGTGATACGTTACATCAGTATGTAATTCTAGCGCTGTTAAATCAAAAATACCTTTGTAAATAAGTTATTTACATATGAAGGCGAAGTAATCTCAATTCTAATTAATTAGTATCTGAGACTATTTTAACAACCTTCAACTGGTCCAACTAGTCTATAACCTTCATCTTATTAATACGTCAATTTGTCGCATTAATGCGAAATAAAGTCCGAAAATTACCAGTTTACTATGCCTGAATCTGACAATATTCCTGTCAATGGATACAAAACGTATTCAGACTAAAAAATAAATAATTATAAAAAACAAAAATCATTAGCTGTAAATAACAGCAACTACTACATATCGGAGTTTCAGAATGACATTACGCAAATTTGCCACTTCACTTGTTTCTTTAGCAATTGCTTCAAGCTTCGCAGCTCAGGCAGAGGACAACCGTTACGTTATCCAGGTCGATAACAAAGGCAAAGGCATTGTAAAAGCAATCGCAAAACAATCTGGTGGTCAGATTCACATTGATGGCAAAGGTTTTATCTCAGCAACATTTGAAGGTAAATCACTTGATCAAGTCAAAGGCATTCTTAAAAACCCTCACGTTAAATTAGTCGAAGAAGACGTTAGACGCGTGCCTTTGTCGGTATACAGCGACAGCGCAGGAAATCCAATGACCACTCAGGTTACTCCTTACGCTATCGCTCAGTCACAAGCAGATCAGTTAACACTAAACACCAATGCGGGTATGAAGGTTTGTGTTATTGATTCAGGCCTTGACCGCTCAAATCAGGATTTCAACTGGGCAACTATCACAGGTGACAATGATTCTGGTACTGGTAACTGGGATGAGCACGGTGGCCCACACGGTACTCACGTAGCGGGTACAATTGGTGCGGCTGACAATAATGTAGGTGTTGTTGGTATGGCACCGGGCGTAGACATGCACATTATTAAAGTATTCAATGCTTCAGGCTGGGGCTATTCATCTGATTTAGCTCACGCTGCAGACTTGTGTGATGCCGCTGGCGCTAACATTATCAGCATGAGCCTTGGTGGTGGTCGTTCGAACAGAACTGAATCAAATGCTTTTGAAGCATTCACCAATGCTGGCGGCCTGGTAGTTGCAGCTGCGGGTAACGATGGCAATTCCGTTCGTTCTTATCCAGCTGGTTACTCTTCAGTCATGATGGTTGGTGCAAACGATGCTGACAATAACATTGCAGATTTCTCTCAATTCCCATCTTGTACAACGGGTAAAGGCAAAAAGACGACTACTGATGACACAATTTGTGTTGAAGTAACAGCAGGTGGTGTTGGCACACTTTCAACCTACCCGGCTGATATGGCTACAGCATCATCACTATCATCTGATGGCGCAGCTGTTGCTTCATCGGCAATGGAAAATCACGGTTCTGTATCTGGTAATACATACTTCATGGGTACTGCTGAGGCAACTGATGCTGGTGCAAATGGAAACATCTGTGTTATCGATCGCGGTAACATTTCTTTCCACGATAAAGTTGCAAACTGTGAAGCGTCTGGTGGTATTGGTGCAATCATTATCAACAACGAAGCAGGCATGTTATTCGGCACATTAGGTGACACAAATACAACGAGTATCCCTGCGGTTGGTACTGCACTGGAAGATCGTGCAGCACTGGTATCTTCATCATCAGCTTCTGTAGAAATCACTACCAGCGATTACGGATTTATGGATGGTACGTCAATGGCAACGCCGGGTGTATCAGGTGTAGCAGCGCTAGTATGGTCACACCATCCTCAGTGTACTGGTACAGATATTCGTAATGCGCTTAAAGCTACCGCTGACGACCAGGGTGCTGCAGGTCACGATGTATACTTCGGCTACGGTATCGTTAAAGCAAAAGCTGCAAATGATTACCTGACTGCCAATGGTTGTGCTGGTAACTAATCACAACATTTCAGTCAATTAATACAAGCAATACTCAGTAAATAAGCTCTGACACAATGTCAGAGCTTATTTCATGTCAATTCCCGCTAAATCTTTGTCATGTCATGCCGATAACAAACGCATATTGCTCTAGTTTTTGCGTGGCATCATGAATATTACTTCCAGAGATAGCATCGATAATACGTCAGTCAGTGTCATGACTGGTCACTCTCCGCACATCCAGCACACCGCACAGCAAGACGCAGACAGCAATACGCCTGCGACAACAGAATCCAAAACTATCGAACAACTACAAGCAGATAAACTGACCTTGTCGCGTGAAGCACTTCAAAAAATGAGCCCGCAAGCGAAAAAAACTGAAGAATCTGAAGAGAGCAATGAAACGCCAAGAGAACGGCGAATAAGGGAGTTAAAAGAAAAAATCAAAGAGCTTCAGGAGCAATTGCAGACTGTTGCCAACAGTAATATGGATAAAGACCAGAAGACGAGAATGATGCGTCAGATTCAATCTCAAATCATGGCCTATACCGATCAGATGCTGGCATTAATGGAGGGTGATCCGGATAAACCGAAGCAATCAGGTAGCACCGGTAGTTAACCACCCTCTAAATTGACTGACACTATTTTTTAGCAAACCGAGTGGCAAACGAATTAATCGCACTCCGCAACGGCGCGGGTTTAACCGGTTTCGCAATAAAAATCATTCCGGCACTTTTAGCCTGTTGCAGTAAACTCTGCTCTTGATTCGCCGATATCAGAATAGCAGGTACATTCCTGTCCCATTGCTCTTTAAGCATCATATACAGTTCTATACCATTCATTTCTTTACTCAGCTGATAATCCAGAATCAACAAATCGGGCGCTTCATTCTCCGCCGCAAAATCCAGAGAAGCCTGTATATCAAAGAATGTGCTCACCTCATCAATCTGCCATTGGTGTAGTTGTGCTGCCAGCGCATCCAGATTTCGCCTGTCATCATCGACACAAACAATATGTAAGCCACTGGTTTTCAATCCTCTGATTGCATGAGGACTTCTGACGCGAGGCATCACCACTGCCGTTGACACCGGCACTCGAACAGAAAACATTGCACCATGACCCGGCACCGAGGAAACTCGAAGTTCATGCGCTAACAATTTTGCCAGTCGATTTGTGACGCCCAATCCAAGACCAACACCTTCCTTACCCTGAACTTGATTTTCAATCCGATAAAAGTCATCAAAGATTCGCGTTTGATCCACTTCAGGAATACCAGGTCCAGTATCCCAAACCTGGATCTCAACAAATCCTTTACGATGGCGAACGCCTAACAAAACTTTTCCGCTGTCAGTGTATTTCACGGCATTAGCCAAAAGATTCTGCACAATCCGGCGCAAATGCAGTGGATCGCTGGTAACTTTGCAGCTTGTTGCCACCCAATGTAATGCCAGGCCTTTCTGCTCAGCAATGATGCCAAATTCATCGGCCAGATTTTTAATAAAGGGATTTAAATCAATCGCAGCCAGCTCCGGTTTCATTGCGCCGTCATCTAACTTAGCGATTTGCAGCAAGGTGGAGATTAGATCTTCGGTTGCAGCCAGTGAATTATCCAGTTGGTTCACCAACTGTTTTCGACGGTCGTCTTCATCACAGCTATGAAGTGCCGACGTATATAAGCGGGCAGCATTGAGAGGCTGCAAAATATCGTGACTGGCCAGCGCCAGAAAACGGCTTTTGCTGGCATTTGCTGAATCGGCTTCAGCTTTTGCCTGGCGCAGTAACTCTTCACCCTCAGCGCGTTTCTGAATTTCTTTCAGTAACTCACTGTTCATTTCCATAATGGTTTGCGTCCGTTCTTCCACCCGAGTCTCCAGATGCGCTCTGGATTCTTCCAGTTCTTTGCATGCCTGAACATATTCAGTGATATCAGAGAAACTGGTCACAAAGCCCCCACCCGGAATCGGATTACCATTCATTTCATAGACTTTGCCATCTGCCCGATGACGCCTGAAAACGTAGGGCGTTCCTCGCTTCATGTGTGCCATTCGTCTGGCAACATGCTGATCCACATCACCCGGACCACATTCACCTTTTTCAGCATTGAGACGAACCAGATCTTCTACCGGACGTCCGACCCGAATCATGCCTTCAGGGTACTCGAACATCTCAAGATAACGTTTGTTCCAGGCCACCAACTTAAGATCTTTATCAATTACGCTAACGCCCTGGCTCAAATGTTCGAGCGTGGAAAACAGGACTTCCTGACTGAATTGCACTGCCTGAGTGGTATCATCAAAAAAGTTAACCACTTGCTCCAGTTCAAGTTGTTTTCCTTCTATTGCAGCATCGATCATTGCCCGAGCAGACGACGAACCGATGACCCCCGCTAATTCACGCTCCACAAACTGTACGAACGGCGGCTTTGGCGGCTTATCCGGGTCCAGCGCTTCCCCCTGTTCGTGAACAAATGTTCTGACCAGCGTTTCTGTTCGACTACTGCCAATAAACCGTTCCATCAAGGTTAAAATATCGCGTACCACCACATTATTGCGTCGAACCCCAAGATTTCGTGGGATCTGCTCTCGTTGTGGACGAACATAAGCTTCCGCCTGCAAGCGATCCAGTAAACGCACGCGGGTAAACCAGGAAACGAACACATAACAAGCGGTATTCATCAATAAGCTGTAGAAAACACCATGTGTAAGATCACTGAACTCCATAGAAAACAGCGAGGTTGGCTTCAATATATCGATATGCCACGGACCATATTCAACAATATCTGAACCAATTAATTTGAGATCCGCCAACGTTGGCAACATCAGCGTATAAAACCAAAGAAAAGAACCCACCAGAATTCCGGCTCCAGCGCCGTATGCATTACCTCGCCGCCAGTACAGCCCTCCAATGATAGCGGGTACTAACTGAGCAACCAGCGCAAAGGCCAGTAATCCCATGGCCGCTAAATCATAGTTTCTGGCAATAGTGCGGTAAAACAACCACGCCAGTAACATCACCATGATCATCACGACACGACGTATAAAGATAATCAGGTGAGACAAATCCTGGCCGGGATTTTTCCCTGCACGAGATTTCAGTACCAGTGGCATCACCACATCATTACTCACCATTGAACTGAGCGTTAACGTGGCAACGATAATCATTGACGTTGCAGCAGAGAATCCGCCGAGATACACCAGAATTGATAACCAGGACCAACCATTTTGCTCTGGAAGGCTCAATACAAAACTGTCAGGACTGACATCGCCTCCAGGAAACTGCATCGTGCCAGCCAGCGCAATAGGAATCACAACCAGACTGATAATTCCAAGGTATAACGGGAAGACCCACGCGACCGTTCGCAAATGACTTATCGTGGTATTTTCTACCACTGCCACATGAAACTGACGAGGCAGGCAAATGACAGCGGCCATGGCCAATAGCGTTTGAGTAATAAAATCCGTTGATGAGAAGGTAAAGAAGAAATCCTGATGGCTATCCAGCGCCAGATATGGTGTTGAGGTATTTAGATGGCCAACAAACGTCTGCCAGTCGCCAAAAAAATTAATCCACACAGCGACCGCCAACACAACCAGTGCAACCAGCTTAAAAATAGATTCAAAAGCCACCGCCCCCATAATGCCGGGATTTTGTTCCGTCAGATTCACCTTTCGTGTGCCGAATAAAATCGCGAAAAAGGCAAGTACTCCGGCGCTAAAAAGTGCCACTTCATCGGCACCGTCACCACTTCCAGGTACCAGAACCTGATAGCCAAGTGTCACTGCTTTCAGCTGAATAGCAATGTAAGGGATCACAGCAAACAGTGACACCAGGGTTACAATCACAGAAATAAGCTTTCGTTTACCGTAGCGGGCGCTGACAAAATCCGCAATTGAGGTGACATTATGTTTATTACTGACGACCAGAATTTTCAGCAATATACCGCGACCAAATAGCAGTAATAACACTGGCCCCAGATAAATCGCGAGGAAAGACCACCCTTGATTAACCGCCGTGCCGACCGCACCGAAGTATGTCCATGAAGTACAGTAGACCGCCAACCCAAGGCTATAAATAACAGCATCTGTCGTTTTAGACTTTCGGCTAAGACCCGATACTTTTTCTCGCCAGTTTGCGACCGCAAACAGTACGCCCATGTAAGAAATGACGATTAAAACTAATAGCCAGGAATACATAGATAGGACTCCGTTTATACCAGATGGACGATGTAAAGACTGATAAAAATTAAACCTGTCATATCAAATACTTAAAAAATCTTTATTTCAATGTTTTAACCGGATAAATAAGGGTAACTTACCTTTCAATACACGCAATTCGACTAAAGTCGCAATTAAAGTTGAAAGGACTCCTGATAGATTAAAACTCGAGCATAGCCTTATTTAGTCTTTAAGGTGTGCACCGTAAAGACACAAATGCTGCCAGGCAGCTTATAACAAGAAAACCTGAAATGCCGTACTCCAACACACCGTTATATAGCTTTGCAAGCTGGTCGGTAACCGGGCACGCTCTTATGGCAACACATTCAGGTAAATTGAGACGAGGAGCACTAATGGCTTTCGAAACTAAAGAACACGCCGCCGCATACTGGCGTGAAAACATTCAACTCATGTTGAAACTCTTATTTATCTGGTTCGCCGTATCGTTCGGTTTTGGAATACTGCTGGCTGATGTTCTCAATACTATTGAGTTCTTTGGCTTCAAACTGGGTTTCTGGTTTGCTCAGCAAGGTTCCATTTACGTCTTCGTGGCATTGATTTTTTATTACGTTAAAAAAATGAATGACCTCGATAAGAAATACAACGTACAGGAAGATTAGGAGCTAACGATGGAATTACAAACATTAACGATTATCGTCGTTGGTATCACCTTCGCACTGTATATCGGGATCGCAATCTGGGCCAGAGCAGGCTCAACAAATGACTTTTATGTTGCTGGTGGTGGTGTTCACCCGGTAGCAAATGGTATGGCTACCGCAGCAGACTGGATGTCAGCCGCATCTTTTATTTCAATGGCAGGTTTGATTGCCTTTATGGGTTATGACGGCTCGGTTTATCTAATGGGTTGGACCGGCGGATATGTGTTACTGGCGCTTTGCCTGGCACCTTACCTGAGAAAATTTGGTAAGTTTACGGTGCCTGACTTTATCGGTGATCGTTACTACTCACAAGCAGCCAGAACTGTTGCGGTGGTATGTGCAATCTTCGTCAGTTTTACCTATGTCGCGGGTCAGATGCGTGGTGTTGGTGTTGTATTCTCACGCTTCCTCGAAGTTGATATCACAACCGGCGTTATCATCGGTATGGCTATCGTTTTCTTCTATGCTGTTCTTGGCGGCATGAAGGGCATTACCTATACTCAGGTTGCTCAATTCTGCGTACTTATCTGTGCTTATCTTGTTCCAGCCATTTTCATTTCATTACTAATGACAGGTCATGTTATTCCTCAATTTGGTTTTGGTGCCGAACTGGCTGATGGGTCAGGGAAACTCTTACACAAGCTTGATGGAATTACCCAGGAGCTCGGGTTTACCGCCTATACCGAAGGGACGAAAAGTACCATTGATGTCTTCTTTATCACTGCCGCGCTAATGGTTGGTACTGCGGGTCTGCCACACGTTATCGTTCGCTTCTTCACTGTGCCTAAAGTACGTGATGCACGTAAATCAGCAGGTTGGGCATTATTCTTCATCGCATTCCTTTACACCACTGCACCAGCAGTTGCCAGTTTCGCCCGTATGAACATGATTGATACCATCAATGGTCCTGACGCAACAGGTGTTGCCTATAGTGAAGCGCCGGTATGGATTAAGAACTGGGAAAAAACCGGCCTGATTAGTTGGGAAGATAAAAATGGCGATGGAAAAATGTTTTATGCCGGTGATGAGCGTAATGAAATGAAAATTGACCGCGACATCATGGTACTGGCAAACCCTGAAATTGCTGAACTTCCAGCATGGGTTATTGCGCTGGTGGCCGCTGGTGGTATCGCCGCTGCCTTATCAACGTCGGCGGGTCTGCTTCTGGTTATCTCAACGTCTGTTTCTCATGATTTATTGAAACGAAACTTGATGCCAAACATATCTGATAAACAAGAGCTGGGCTATGCTCGACTGGCTGCGGCAATTGCAATCATGATTGCAGGGTATCTGGGGATCAATCCGCCAGGCTTTGTCGCTCAGGTTGTCGCCTTCGCCTTTGGTCTTGCTGCGTCCTCATTCTTCCCAGCTATCGTGTTGGGCATCTTCTACAAGAAGATGAATAAAGAAGGCGCGATTGCAGGCATGGTATCAGGCATTCTGTTTACTGCGGCTTATATCATTTACTTTAAATTTATTAATCCAGGTGCAAACGTTCCGGCTAACTGGTGGTTCGGTATTTCACCAGAAGGTATTGGTACGTTGGGTATGATTCTGAACTTTGTCGTCAGCATGGTTGTTTGCAAAATGACAGCAGAAGTACCTGAAGACGTTCAGCAACTGGTAGAAAGCATTCGTTATCCAAAAGGCGCAGGAGCGGCTCACGATCACTAATGCGATAACATAAAGATACAACAAGCAAATCATGGACGATTTGCTTGCTGAGGATTCAGCATGGAAATCGAAGAAATACGAGAATTTTTGCAACAGTGTCCACCTTTTGATCAACTGACCGAACCACAAATACACCAGGCCTGTTCAGGCATCTCCGTTAGCTATCACGCTGGTTCAACCGATGTTTCATCATTAAGCCCAGAGAATAAACACCCCCAACTGCTAATCATCCGTACCGGGGACTTCAAAGTAACCGATAATCATCATCGCCTCGTTAATAATCTTCAGCCCGGTGATGTCTTTGGTTATCAACAGCTATTAACCGGTGATCCAGACGATTGCCAGATCAGCTGTCAGGAAGATGGTTTAATTTATCGGTTGAATCAGGACAGCTTCCACCAGATTCGTTCAATGAATCGTTCATTCGATCAATTCTTTCAGCATTTATTTGCCAGCCAACTCCATCAACAATCCGAGGGACCGAAAAGCCATTTGACGCGAAAAGTTGAAGACGTGATAACACGTAATATTATCGCCGTCCCTTCTGATCATACGATTCAACAAACCGCTCAGATCATGGCCAAACACCGAGTATCCAGTGTGATCATTACTTCGCCCTCTGGCTGTGCAACAGAAGGAGACATGGTTGGGATCGTCACTGATCGGGATCTTCGTACCCGAGTCGTCGCAGAAGCCATTGATGTACAAGGATCAGTTGATACGATCATGACTGTCGAACCGATCTGCGCAACGCCGGATCAATGGTTGTATGAAGCGGTTCTCTCCATGACTCGTCATAATATTCATCACTTACCTGTCGTTGAAAACCAACGTCCTGTTGGTGTGATCACGACGACTGATATCGTCAGAGCACAACAGGATCATCCGGTTTATATTATTGGCGACATGCAACGCCAAACCAGCATTGATGATGTGATTAATTCAGCGACTCAGATCCGTCATGCAGCAGAAGTATTGGGCGAACAGGAAGTCAGAGCCCATGAAGCCAGCAGCATTATTACCACCATGACCGATGCATTGACGGAACGACTGATTGAGCTGGCGATTAATGAACTCGGCGATCCGCCCTGCAAATTCGTGTGGCTCAGTTTTGGATCGCAAGCTCGTATGGAACAAAGTGTCAATGCGGATCAAGACAATGGATTATTGATCGAACGTCCGTTACATAATCAGAAAGAAGCAGAATGGTTTAAACAACTGGCACACCGTGTTTGCGATGGACTCAACGCCTGCGGGATCCGCTATTGCTCAGGCGGGATCATGGCAACAAATGACATCTGGCGTCAGCCACTCGATTCCTGGCAAAGTTATTTTGCTAAATGGATCAAAACACCAGAACCCAAAGCACTGATGCACTGTTCGATCTTCTTTGATTGTCGATCCATTTATGGTGATCATGCGCTGTTTTCTCAGCTTCAGCAGTACATGTTAAACCTGTGCGTTAATAATGATCTGTTCCTGATGCATATGGCAGAGAACGCATTGCAACATCAGCCACCGCTCACGTTTTTCAATCGCTTCATTGTTGAAAAGGACGGAAGTCGTCATAAAGGCATGAACATGAAAACTCGGGGGCTGACACTGATCACTGATTTAGCACGAGTTTATGCACTCTCTGTCGGAGCATCGGTTATCAATACAACGGATCGTCTGGAATACTTAATTCAACATCAGGTAATTCATAAAAAAGATGGTGAGAATTTGCTGGATGCTTTCGAGTTTATTTCACAATTACGCTGGCAATATCACAGCGATCAGCTTCAGGAAGGCATCTTACCCAATGACGTGTCGAATCTGTTAGATCCTGCATCCCTGTCTGGGTTGGAACGTCATCAATTAAAAGATGCGCTGGCAGTGGCAGGCAAAGGACAAGCAGGTATGAAGCTGTCATTCTGTCGAAGCTTTTAAATTGGTGTAATGAGAGTAGTGTAATGAGACAAGCATGACGTTTGAGAAAAAAATACAGGCCATCTTCCAGCATGTGATGGCCTGGATAAAGCCAGCAAATCAGGAAATCAGTATTAATACTGCTGCTGCGATGCATCGGGACCTTCCCGATCCGATTCCCTTCAATGCTCAATATAAGCCGCCTGTTACTGAAAAAGACATTGCTTCAACTCGATTTCTGGCCGTGGACTTAGAATTATCGTCACTACAACCAGAAACCGGTGAAATCATTAGCATTGGCTGGGTTCCGATTGATAACTTGCAAATCAATGTGGGACAGGCAAAACATTTGTTGTTGAAGAATCGTCACGGCGTCGGGCAAAGTGCCACCATACATGGCATTCATGATCGACAATTAACAAACGGATTAGAATTACAGGCAGCACTGACTGAACTTTACCAGGCGTTAAATGGCAGGGTTTTGGTCGCTCATCATGCTCCGCTGGATATAACGTTTATCGAGTACTTCTCTCAACTCAGTTACCACAATGCACCCGAAATCATCGCACTGGATACGTTAATAACAGAGAAAAACAGGCTGCTAAATACCGGACATGTAATACCGGCCAATTCATTACGATTGAAGGCCTGTATGGAGCGTTACCACATCCCCCTGGGGAAACAACATAATGCATTATCAGACGCATTTAGTTGCGCCCAGTTATTTCTCGCACAAATAGAGCATCGCCAGTGCCAGCAACAAACGGTCGCTGAATTTCTGAGATACTATTACTGATATTAACAATATGATGAGCTACTGATGTCTGTTATTCACCTTCTCTTAATCATTGCGTGTTTGCTGGCAGGAAACGCATTTGTTGCTTTCACTGGCTTTATCGTACCCGGGCCTGTTGTCGGCATGGTCTTTTTGCTGCTGATATTATTCGGATTAGGTCGGGTACCTGATAAGCTCGCCACCACGGCTCAGCATTTATTGAAATGGATGTCATTATTTTTTGTTCCCGCAGGCGTTGGAGCCATGACTCTTTCTGCGACATTCCAGTTGCACTGGGCTGCGCTGGTCGTATCGCTCATCATCAGCACAACACTCTCAATGATAGTAACGGGAAAACTGCTGGAGTATTTAAAATCCATAATGGATAACGTAACAGACAACTCGACAGAGAATATCAATGACTGATCAATTAACTGATGCCTTAATGTCATTGTGCTGGATGGCATTTACCGTTCTGATATTCCTGCTGTTTCTGGCGATACAAAAGCGCATCGCCTGGCTCAACGCAGTATTACTATCGATCATTACCATCATCGTTTTGCTGACAATGACTGATGTCACTTATCAAACGTATTTCGACCACAATATCATTATTCACTGGCTACTGGGTCCGGCAACCGTTGCCCTTGCGATTCCCCTTTACCGACAACTCAGTGTCATTCGTCAACACAGTCGACATATTTTGATTGCGATGACCGCTGGATCACTGACCGCAGTATTATCTGCACTGTCCATCGCCGGGGTCATGGGAATGTCAGATGCGGCATTAATTTCTCTCGCACCAAAATCCGTTACAACACCTATCGCCATGATTATCAGTGAAAGTATTGGAGGCTTACCGCCACTGACAGCGATTTATGTCATTATTACTGGCGTTTACGGAGCAGTGATCTGTCCACTGATATTTAAGCTGTTCTCAATTCATTCGTCGGAAGCTAAAGGACTGGCGCTTGGTATTTCAAGTCATGGCGTGGGCACTGCTAAATCAGTGGAATTAGGCGAAGTGGCAGCAGCCTGGTCTGCACTGGCAATGGGATTAAACGGACTGTTTACAGCGATTTTATTACCCATACTGATGTAGAAACTCGCTCAAACTAAAAAGGCCGGAATTCACATTCCGGCCTCTCTGAATAATGTACTGTGTTAAACCGCTACTTAATCAATTTATTCACGATTGAATCAGCAATGTAGCGGAAGTTATCCGGTGTATTCCCACCAATTCCAATGGATAAGTCATAATCAGGAAAATACATTGCCCAGGTGGTAAAGCCATTCACTTCGCCACCGACAAAATACATTTTCTTATCACCATACCAGTTGTGTGCTTCAACGGTCATTGGCCAGCGTTGTTTTTGACCTTTCAACCGACAAGCACCCATCATACGCTCATAGCTTTTATCACTCAGTACATAGCCTTTCATCAGCATCGAGTACCAGCGAACATAGTTTCTCACCGTACTGCCAACACCAGCGGCACCTTTCACCAGACGATATTCCATTGGCTCAAGATACGGTTGTAAAATATTTTCTTCTGCGGAATAAGATTGGCTGAAATTAGGTATATAAAAGGTATCACCCAGATACCAGGTCGAGTTCAGCCCTAACGGCACAAACAGATTTTCCCGGTAAAAATCGCCAAGGCTCTGTCCGGTAACTTTTTCAATGATTTCACTCAACAACAAGTAACCTGAGCTACTGTACTGATGCTGTTGTCCCGGTTGAAATTCTGCCGGGTAATCTGAAAACACCTTGATCAATGCTTCTACCGAAGGTGAAGTCTGATAATGCGCATCGTCAAATTCACCGCCGTCAAAACTCACGATGCCAGAGGTATGGCATAACAAATGTGTTAAGGAGACGTTTTTACCATTGGCAACCATGCCTGGTAAATGATCTTCAACCTTGTCCGACAAAGACAACTTTCCTCGTTCAGCAAGCATCAACACAGAAGCAGCGGTCATTGTCGATGTTACCGGCCCAATCGCCAGAACAGTTTCATTCGTGAATGGTATTTTGGCATCAATGTTCGCGTGACCATAACCACGGTCGAAAATCACACGATCTTTATGCCAGATTGAAATGGCCAGACCGCCATAATGAGTGGCAGATAAATAGTAATTAGCCGTTTCATCAATAAAAGGCGTTAATTCTTTGGTATCAATTGATTTAGCTGTTAGTTGGAAAGAAAAACATAAAAGTAATAACAACCAAACTTCGTTTCTCATCCTGTGACCCTGTTTTTTATTTTTAATGCTGATTTCGTTGTATGTCTGCTTATGTGATGAACGGTTCTGATTGTGTTCGAAACGCATGATAAAGACTCATCATAAGCGCCGAAGTAGGATAGCGATTTTATAAAATTAAGCCAGTAAAAATAATTGTCATCCAGCATTTCCTGTCACTGAATCAAACACCCGAACTGATGAATAAATACGCACTAATTCCTCTAAACCCCTTTAATTACGGTAAGTTAAATTATCATCGTTAATACAATCCGATATAGCAAATAACAATAATTCTCATTTACATGAGATCAATCAAGGCGTATAGTTTGACCTCACTGTAATGTGTGTCTGAAATCCCCAACTTGCCCTGAATGGCACCTCTGTTTTACGTTCTCATTCATGTCTAATATTCAGAACAGTTGGGCACAAGTTTAATACCAGCATGTCTGGTTTCCGGAGATGTTTGTCATGATATCGCTCGATACCTTAGAGACTGGAGAGACCGTTAAAGTCGTAGGGTTTGACAAAAGCAACGCTGAATTTCGTCGTAAATTACTTTCCCTTGGATTAACTCCTGGCGCAGAACTGGAAGTCGTTCGTAAAGCCCCTCTTGGTGACCCAATTCAAATCAAAGTACGTGGATTCTCATTAGCCCTTCGTCGCGCTGAAGCGTCTGGCATATTGGTGGAACAAGTTGCATGAATCAACCAACAATAGCCGTTATCGGTAACCCAAATTGTGGTAAAACCACACTGTTTAATGCACTCACTGGCTCCAATCAAAAAGTTGGCAACTGGTCAGGTGTAACCGTTGAAAAAAAGAGCGGTCAACTATCCATTGGTGATGACACCTGGAATATCGTTGATTTGCCTGGCACATATACGCTGGATGTTGAAGACAGCGAAACCTCCATTGATGAACGGATAGCACGTGATTACGCCACATCAGGTGATGCAGACCTGATTATCAATATCGTTGATGCTTCAAAGCTGGAACGTAATTTGTTTTTAACCAGTCAGTTGCTGGAAATGGAAATTCCAATGTTGGTCGTTTTGAATATGGCTGATGTAGCGGAGCGAGACGGCATTAAAATTGACGAGTCTGCGCTGGCAAAATTACTGGATTGTCCTGTTGTTTCCGTTGTTGCATCAAAACAGCAAGGCATTGAGAAAATTCACACCGCTGTTGGTGAGTTATTAAAAACACGTCATGTTTCAACTGTTCGTCCGGAATATGAATCTGTGTTACAAGATGCAACTCAGCAGCTTATCAATAAAGAATACGGCCGTTTAACATGTTGGAAAGCATTGCGTTGCATTCAAGGCGATTCAGAACAAATTGCCTCACTGGATACAGATACCAAAGCGATTCTGGCAACCATTAAAGCAGATATGGTCGAAACTGACTTTGATGTTGAAATTGCTGAAGCTCGTTATAACTTCACCAAACATATCGCCGATAATGCCTCAAGAATGTCAGGTTTTGCTTCTCGCTCCCTGACGGAAAAAATCGACAGCATTGTTATCAATAAATATCTGGGCATTCCGGTATTTTTTGGTGTGATGTATTTAATGTTTACGTTTGCCATCAATATTGGTGGCGCATTTATTGATTTCTTTGACTTATTCTTCGCGGCAATATTAGTTGATGGCCTGGGACAGGTCATGACATCTCTTGGTTCACCTCAATGGCTAACCACACTGATTGCTGACGGTCTTGGCGGTGGTATACAGTTGGTCGCAACATTCGTCCCTATCATTGCTTTCCTTTATTTATTCCTCTCTTATATCGAAGACTCGGGTTATATGGCGCGAGCGGCATTTGTCATGGACCGTTTAATGCGAACCATCGGTTTGCCTGGTAAGTCCTTCGTACCTTTAATTGTTGGTTTCGGTTGTAACGTACCTGCAGTCATGGCAAGTCGAACCATGGAAACCCAGAAAGACAGGTTATTAACGATTGCAATGGCTCCATTCATGTCGTGTGGTGCTCGCTTGTCGGTTTACGCCTTATTTGCCGCCGCATTTTTTGCAAAAGACGGACAAAACCTGGTGTTTGGCTTGTACGTTCTTGGCATCGTAATGGCGCTTTTGACTGGCCTTATTCTTAAACACACATTGTTTACGCCAGACTTAACGCCTTTTGTCATGGAGCTTCCGACCTACCACGTACCAACACTCAAAGGGGTGATGCACAAGACATGGCAACGCTTGTATAGCTTTATTAAGCGTGCAGGTAAAACCATTATCGTCGTGTTTGTAATCCTGAAAATGCTGGCAACAATTGGTATCGATGGTTCGTTTGGCAACGATGACACTGATAAATCTTTGCTTAGTAATATCGGTAAAACCATTACTCCAATTTTTGCACCGATAGGGGTGAAGGAAGATAACTGGCCAGCTACGGTCGGTGTATTTACCGGTATTTTCGCTAAAGAAGCGGTTGTTGGTACATTAGATGCGCTTTACGCAGGCTTTGAAGCAACAGACGAAGAAAGTGCAGTTGCAGAAGAAGTATCTGTATCCGATAAAGTTGTCGAATCACTTGAGACGATTCCTGCAAATCTGATTGATGTATTCAATAATCTGGCCGATCCACTGGGATTAGCAATTACAGATATTTCAACCAAAGAAGCGGCAGCTGAAGAACAAGAAGTTCAAATGGCAACATTTACATCCATGACCAAACTGTTCGGTAGCGAGCTTTCAGCCTTTACTTATCTGGTCTTTATCCTGTTGTATACGCCCTGCGTAGCAGTGATGGGAGCGATGTTACGAGAATCTGGTGCTCGCTGGATGATGTTCGTATCAGTGTGGGCCACAGGTCTTGCTTATGTCACATCGTCAACGATTTATCAGGTTGCTACTTTCACTGAACATCCAGGTTTTAGCACTGCATGGCTGGCTGGTTGCGCTGTTGTTGTTACTGTTGCAGTAGCGATTATGCGAAGACACGGCAGAAAAGTAAGTCAGAATAGTCTGTCTATTCCAGTCGTTAATATTACATAGGTAAACCACTTCCTGTGTAATAACACATTCAACACAATAAAGGCATCTGTATAAATCATTTACAGATGCCTTTTCCATCTTCATAATCCTTTCGACACGCCTTTTCCAATTTCTTTACAGCTGCCCTCATGAGACACAGAAATTTCAATGAAAAACCGGTCGAAGGTTTCAACTGGTCTGTTTTAACCTCATTAATCCCCTGGTTAATGGAATACAAAAGCAGGGTATTACTTGCGATTCTCTGCCTTATTCTGGCAAAAGTTTTTAATGTCTGGCTTCCGTTTATTTTAAAGAATATTGTCGACCAGCTTGATACTACAGATGTCGCGACTGGCCTCATCGCCGCACCTTTTGCATTAATCATTGCCTATGGTGCAGCCCGTCTAACCAATGTATTACTGGGTGAAATTCGGGATACATTATTTGGTCGGGTAACAGAACGAGCCATGCGTCGCATCGGCCTGAAAGTCTTCGATCATTTGCACAAGTTAGATTTAAGTTTCCATCTGGAACGACGCACTGGAGGTCTTGCTCGGGATATCGAGCGTGGAAGTACCGGCATCAGTTTCCTGATGCGATTTATGGTTTTCAATATCGTCCCAACATTCCTTGAGATCATTCTTGTGATCGGTTTGCTGTTCTATAACTACGGCATTTATTTCGCTCTTATCACATTGACGTCAGTCGCTGCTTATATCGCCTTTTCAGCGATTACGACTGAATGGCGCACTGGTTTTATTCGTGAAGCGAACAAAGCTGACTCTTCCTCAAACACCCGAGCGATAGATAGTTTACTCAACTATGAGACTGTTAAGTACTTCAACAATGAACGCTATGAATCCGATATTTACGATAAAGAACTGGCTGACTGGGAAAGTGCGAGAAGGAAGAACCGTTTATCGTTACTTGCCCTCAATGGAGGACAAGCTTTAATAATAGCCATCGCAATGACCAGTATGATGGCTCTGGCTGCATGGCGAGTAAGCAATAACGAGATGACGTTAGGTGATTTTGTTTTGATCAACGCATTCATGATGCAAATATTCATGCCGCTTAATTTCCTTGGCTTTGTTTATCGTGAGATCAAAGGTTCATTAGCTAACATCGAACAAATGTTTAATCTGATGAGCATCATTCCAAAAGTTGATGATAAATCTAATGCCTCTGAGCTGATTGCTACATCTGGCAAGGTCGATTTTGACAATGTCAGTTTTCACTATCATGAAGATCGCCCTATTCTGAAAAATGTATCCTTCACCATAAATCCAGGTGAGAAGGTCGCTATCGTTGGTGAAAGCGGATCAGGAAAATCGACGCTGGTAAAACTATTGTTTCGGTTTTACGATGCAAAAGACGGACAAATATTGATAGATGGACAATCAATTAGTGAAGTAACACAACACTCTCTACGTAAACATATCGGTATTGTTCCTCAAGACACTGTGTTATTTAACGATACGATTCAAGCCAATATCCATTATGGTCGTCCTGAAGCTAGTCTCGATGAAGTAATGCAGGCCATCAAACTGTCTCATCTGGATGAGTTTATCGCCAGCCTGCCTGATAAGGGAGAAACGATGGTCGGTGAACGTGGTTTAAAATTATCCGGCGGAGAAAAACAACGTGTTGCTATTGCCAGGACTATTCTGAAAAACCCGCCAGTACTGGTATTCGATGAAGCTACATCATCATTAGATAGTAAATCTGAAAAAACAATTTTGTCTTCGATAAAAGAACTGTCGGCTGGTCACACGACATTAGTCATTGCGCACCGACTTTCTACGATTGCTGATGCAGACCGTATTGTCGTAATGAACAAAGGTAATATTGTTGAAACAGGCACCCATCAGGCCCTGATAAACAGTGATGGGCACTACGCAAATCTGTGGCGTTTACAGCAGCAGAAAAAAGATGACGTTTAGGTTTGTGGCGTTTGATGATGATATTTGCAGAACGTTGTCTGACGGTTAACGAATGAATCCAGAAATAAAGACGGTTGAAAAACGTTATTAGCAAAAAAAGAAAAGGCGCATAAACAATTTATGCGCCTTTTTCATATTTATTCCTGCTTGTACGACTCCGTTTCCTTGCTGAGCTTTTCCTAAAGCTCCGTCCAGACATGTAATCTCGAAAGATTTAATTCCCTATGAACATCCATTTACCGTCTTTATCCATTTCCTGATGGGTGGATTATCCTTACCTTGAGTCTTAAATATTTCGACACTCCCTGTACTGTCAGCTCATTCCTTGCTTTCTATTACCAGATATCCTTTTTAACATGTATCCACGTATCATCCTGTGAAGTCCCTGTATCCCAATATCCTTTTCCCTGTTTCTGGTAACGTTCTGGATTTCCTGATGATACAAATTCCGTTGAATATCACCGACCTGTTCCAGGTATATCAATCAATTGTTGTCCCCAGCACTTCCATATTCTTTACTCGTGTATCCCTGAGTATCGGTCCTGAGTCCATACATGTTGCATCCCAGCTCCTTAAGTCATTGCCTTGCTGACATTTTCCTGTGAAATTCCTTCTATTCTACTCCCGTCCTGTCCTTCTGCTTCGTAGAATTTACGCTCGTCATTGAGCATCCATTAACGTCCATTTATTCCTTCACATCCAACTGTTACTAAACATTCCATCGTACTCCAGTCCATAATCCTTATATCCTCAATCCTTCAACTGTACATTCCAGTACCCACATCACCCTTTTCTCGTCTCTCCCTGGCGAATCCAGTATTCATCCGTATCCATTTTTCCTGTTTCCTGTCCTTTCATTCCATGCGCCTGATGCTCCTGCATATCCTGACCTGGCGTCTTTTCCACTTCTACAGCCTTGTAATATCTATCCGTATAAATCCTTTTGCTCCTTCCTTTTATTTCCCATCCAACAAACGTCCTGGTCACAACATCCTTTTGTGCTATCCTTAATCCTGCGCATATATCCCTTGCTTTCCTGACAGTCCATCGAAATTGCCTCCCGGCAACATCAATTTCCCTTTTACTCGTCGTATGGTGAACACTGCGTCAGTCCGTTGCGTGTTCATGAGTAAGATTAGTTGAATTTGAAAAGATCAGAATGCCGATGCGGAAAAAAATTGCCGGTCAAAAAATTGAAAAATTAAAACCTAAAAATAAACAGTTAATATTCAACAGGTTAGATAATAGACTTATTTTTTATCAGGAAAATAAATGATATTTCTCACATGCTTGTGAGAAATATCTCACAAGCCTCCAGGACAGATGCTACTAAGCAAAATCGCATACAAATTACAGGGACTAAATTGTAGAACATCTGCTCAATTAATAATTAACAAAACTCATACATTTTCATTAAAAATCAGAAAAGCTCGCTCTAAATCTGCAATTAAATCGCTCGGATGCTCCAGACCAATATGAAGCCTAATCAGTGGTAAATCATTAGCAATATGTTGAGTATGTCGTTTTTTATCGAGATTGGTATAGAACATGATAAGACTCTCAAAGCCTCCCCATGAATAACCCAGTTTGAAGTGCTTGAGATTATCGACAAATGCATGGACAGCAGCCGTATTTCCGTAAGCAAGCGTAAATGAGAATAATCCATTAGAACCATCAAAATCTCTTTTCCAGACTTCGTGTCCCGGGCAGCTGTCAAAAGCAGGATGAATCATTCTGGCAACTTCTGGCCGCTCAACCAGCCATTGGGCAACTTCTAATGCATTCTTTTCATGCTGGCGAATTCGGGTTGGCAGGGTTCTGATTCCTTTCAGTGCCTGATATAAGTCATCAGGAGACGTACACTGTCCCATCAAATAGCTGTTTTCTCTCAGAACTGGCCAATGTTTCTCAACCGAGGTCGCTATGCCCATCATAATATCTGAATGACCTGCTATGTACTTAGTCGCAGAATGGATTGACACATCAACACCATAATTTAACGGCTTGAATAATACGGGAGATGCCCAGGTGTTATCACACATCACAACAATGTCATGCTTATGTGCGATCTCACACAATGCAGGAATGTCCATAATTTCCATCGTGATCGATCCGGGAGACTCCAGAAACACAACTTTAGTTTCTGGTCTTATCAATGATTCAAATTTCTCCAGATCCAGTGGATCAAAATACGTCGTGGAAATACCAAGCCCACTAAAAAATTTGTCACATACATCCCGGGTTGGTTCATAGACATTATCAACCACCAGGATGTGATCACCTGTTTTAGAAAACGACAATATAGAATGAGCAATTGCAGCAGAGCCTGATGGATAAACAGCAGTACCAGCGCCCTCTTCTAATTCCGTCATGGCTTCACAAAAAGCAAACGATGTCGGCGTCCCACGTCTGCCATAAAACGGGACATGATTCCGCTGATTCGCGATTGCGTGATTCATATCACTGACTGATTCAAACACCACGGTTGATGTTTTAAAGACAGGAGGATTAACCATTTTCTGAGTGACAGCGGGTGAGCGACTTGCCGTTATTGCTTTTGTCTCATCTTTCACAAACTTTCTCCGGACGTCCAGACATCTAAAATTGATTTATTATTCATAATTCGCTCTAACCAGGCAAGGAATAAATACCGTCGATTTATGGAACTTCAAAGACAATTTGACGATTACTGTTGCTCACTATGGTGAATTATTCGAGTGGAAATCTTTGCGGATATTAACAAACAGTGAATTAACAAAAATACCTTATACAATACAGTGAAACATTGCATTATTCAGAAAGCATTAGACACCTGAGCAAGACCTGGTTAAGGTACATCTCAGCATATATGGCTTCAACTGGACATACAAATGTTCTCTTTACTTGCAGGCTTTATGTTGCTATCACAATTATTCATTCGTTCCATTTGTAAATTTATTGTACAAAACAGGTCGAGTAGCGTTATAACAGAAGCCTCATCTGTGTTAACCTTCACAATTTGGATACGTAAACTTAACTAAAGTAAGGTATGGAAGTCTAAGCTAGCTTTGCCTGGAGAAAGAATGAATCGCTTCAACATCATTACAACAACCAGAAGATTGACCCACTGTCATAGCTTATGTGGTTTGAATGAGTTGCAATGCGAGAACGCGAGGGTAAAAAATCATGCCTGCTAAACTTTCCTTTCCCGTCCGACTCAGTATAAGCACGCTGCTAATTAGCTTTACAGGTATTCTCGTCATCACTTATACCACGATGACCTTGTCGAACTTACTACTTGAAAACCAACTCGTTAATAAGGTTAACGCTGATTTACTCCGTGAAACTCAGTCCTTTGAGAACAACATCGATCAAATGGAGAGTGAGTTACTGAGCATTGCCGACAGCGACGGTATGAAATCCTTTATTAAGCTGGAGCAACAACGAGACGATATACAATTTGCCAGTGCACGCTCAGTCGTCACACTGATGCTAAAAACTGCATTAAAGTCACATGAAACCTATGATCAGATCTATTACGCTGCCTTATCAGAAAATGGAACCGAACTGGTTAAAATTGAGCGAAACGAAAACGGCGTCATTATTTCAGATAATGAAACGCTGATATCTCACAATGCCCATACACATTACCAACAGACCATCAGGCTGAAACCCGGCGAATATTATGTTTCAGATATTCAGGCGGCCACCATTCCTGATACAGCACAAGGTATCAAGCCCACAATAAGTGTTTCCACCCCCGTATTTCATGAAAATGGAGAGCCTGCTGGCATCATTGCTATTCATGCTGATTTTTCAAAATTAACAGCCAGTCTGCGGTACACATCAACGGGAACCAGCTATATCCTCGTGGATCACAATGGACAGTACCTTTACCATCCTCAATTGACCAAACAATCAGTATTCTCTTCTTCCAGTAACTTGTTAAATGACTACCCGATCGAAGAGCAGTTTAATCTACTCATCAATACTCATATTGAAATTATTCATAAAACCGTTTCAGAAGATGAACAGCTGATACTGCGTCCTGTTTACCCCGGCAAGAATACGCCCTACCAGAAAACCTGGGCACTGGGGCAATTAATCGAATTAAATGTCTGGCAGTCTAATGACTCTTCGATTTATCACGCCTTGCTGATGGCTATTTTTACTATTTCGGGATTAATCGCCACTTTCTCTTTCCTGATTGGCAGTAAGTTAAGTCAGCCCATTATTAAACTCACCAATATTGCGCACCGTATTGCCAGCGGTGAGCGACAGATCAAAATTGTCACTGACCGGGATGACGAACTGGGAGAGCTCGCCCAATCAATCAAAGGAATGGTAGAAAACCTCGAAACCTCGGAATCAGAACTGGAAAAATTAGCACTATCCCTGGAAGAAAAAGTTGCCCAACGAACAAAGACCATCCAAAACCGAAACAATGCCATCGAAGCATCACTAACCGGTATTGTTATCGCCAGCCAAAAAGGTGTTATCAGCTACTGCAATAAAGCGTTCTATCAAACCTTCAATTACCCATCATTGCGCGCAGCACTGAGAACAAATCTTAAAGAGTTATGGCACGACAAAGAGAAAGGGCAGCAATTTCTAGAATCTTTACAAGAAAATAAAAGCTGGCGTGGAGAAATATGCGCGAATACCTTCGACGGACAGTACATGAATATTGAAGTATTCGCGGCCCTGACCATTAACACCGATGGCGAAGATGAACTGGTTGCGTCGTTCTCAGATATTACTGAGCGTAAAAAAGCCGAAGTAAATCTGAAGAAAATGTCTCTCGCGATCGAACACAGCGCGAGTATTGTCTACATAACGGATATCAAAGGTAGTATTGAATACGTTAACCAACGTTTCACTGATGTCACCGGCTATCAATATGACGAAGCCATTGGTCAGAAGCCCTCTTTACTACGCAGTGATGAAAATGACATCGCACTGTATGACAACCTCTGGAAGACTATTGTTTCCGGTCAGGAATGGCATGGCGAGATCCTGAATCAAAAGAAAAATGGAGAACTATTCTGGAATCGTCAGTCTATCTCACAAATTATTGATGATAGTGGTGTTATTACACACTTTATCTCTGTTGGTGAGGACGTTACCTCTATCAAAGAAAGTCACTCCAAAATTGAACAGATGGCTTACTACGATGCACTCACTGGCCTCCCCAATCGCCGTTTGTTTAAAGACAGACTTGAACAGGCACTGATTACTTGTCAGCGCAAATATGAAAATCTGGCGTTGTTATATCTTGATCTTGATGGATTCAAGATGATTAATGACACGCTCGGACATGATACTGGCGATTTATACCTTAAAGAGATAGCAAACCGGCTTAAAAACAGTATTCGCGCAGAAGATGTGGTTGCGCGACTGGGTGGTGATGAGTTCAGTATTATTCTGAAAGATATCAGAGACAGTGAAGCCGCTGGCAATGTCGCTTCAAAAATACTGCACCGAATTCAACAACCTATAGATATTGACGGTCATCACCTTATCGCTTCCGCCAGTATCGGTATCACTATAGTGCCGGACGACGGCAACAACATCGAAGTACTGTTAAAAAATGCCGATATGGCGATGTATAAGGCGAAAGATAAAGGCAAGAACAACTGGCAATTTTTCACTGAAGAAATGAATCGCTCGGCCATGTCTCGCCTGATTATCGAACAAGATTTACGTGCTGCTATCGACAAAGAACAATTCAAACTGTTTTACCAGCCAATCGTTCGACTGAAAACAGAAGAGACCTATGCGGTGGAAGCACTGATTCGCTGGGAACATCCCGAAAAAGGCCTGATCAGCCCCGGCGCATTTATTACAGTCGCAGAAGAAACCGGGTTAATTGTTCAAATTGGACGTTGGGTATTAAAAGAAGCCAGCGGATTTATTCAACGTATGCGAGAGCAAGGGTTTAAAGATATTCATGTCGCTGTAAATCTGTCACCCCGACAATTTCAGGACCCATTGCTAATGGATATCATGGATGACTTATATCAAGAGCAAGGCCTTAGCTGGCTGGAGTTGGAAATAACAGAAGGATTGTTGATTAAAGATGTTGAAACCAGTATTGCGAAACTAACGCAACTGCAACGGAAAGGCGCAACTATTGCCATTGACGATTTTGGCACCGGATATTCATCACTGAGTTACTTACAACAATTACCGATAGATAAACTAAAAATAGATCGTAGTTTTATCTCTAAGTTGCCTGAAAGAAGTCCGGATCGAAAACTGGCGCAAGCTATTGTGACGATGGCTAAAGGGCTGGAATTAAAACTGGTTGCAGAAGGTATTGAATCAGAACAACAATTAAAACTTATTACGTCGTATGGTTGTGATTTTGGGCAGGGTTACTACTTCAGTAAGCCCGTCGATGAGTCCACACTGGTCGACAATCTTTCAAAGCATTTGTTAAAAGATTCAACCGTCTCAGAGGCTGAACTGGTATAAATTACAATATTGGCACACCTGAAAATCTGGAATGATACAGATAACGGCGTGCCAAATATTTCGTTGAAAAACAGATAGATTGGTCCAAAATTACTTACGTGTAGGTCGCTTTCTTTTGCCTTTTTCGGCCTTACGTTTTGCTTTCTCTTCTTCTTTTCGTGCTATTTCCTTTTGCACTTCAATTTCTTCTTTCTCTGCCATTTCAGGCGTTTCAAGAGAAACCAGTCCCAATCGGCCACTACGAAATTCATGCAACAAAATTTCAGACACTTTGTGATAGTCAACGCGACCACCAGCTCGTCTTGCTCCCCTTGCGCGAGCAATCTCGTCTAACAACCCCATTTCATCATGAGGCAATTCATCAATTTTATATCGCTCTTTGAGTAAATCTGGATACGCTTCAAGCAGATATTCAGCCGTAAATGCAGCAACATCCTCGTAATCCATTGCCGTATCTTTGATCGCGCCCGTTGCTGCCAATCTGTAACTGCTATTTGGATTTTCGACTTTAGGCCACAAAATTCCAGGGGTATCTGACAATACAATACCGTTACCAAGATTGATGCGTTGCTGAGCTTTTGTGACCGCAGGCTCATTGCCTACTTTTGCTATCGTCCGACCAGCCAACGCATTGATCAGTGTTGATTTGCCAACATTAGGAATTCCCATAATCATCGCACGAACAGGCTTGCCATTTTCTTCACGATGAGGGAATAACTCTTTACATAGCGACAATAGCTTTTGAGTCTGGCCTGTTTCAGTCGCGATTAGCGGAAGTGTTCTGATGCTATCGCTGGCTTCAAAAGCCTTTTGCCATCTCGCAGTGATTTCCGGATCAGCCAGGTCAAACTTATTAAAGATCTTAATACATGGCTTATCCTTTCTCAGCGATGCCACCATTGGATTTTCGCTGCTATACGGTATCCGTGCATCCAGTACTTCGATAACAAGATCAATCTGAGGCATAACCTCAGTTATTTGTTTCTGGGCTTTGTGCATATGCCCGGGATACCAGTGAATTGCCATAAATCCTCAATCTTGTTGCCTGACTTGCTATCTGAGATGAACGTGATAACCATTCAGGGTCACTACAATAATAAACGCCGCATTCTACCCGATTACTCAATGCTCACCAAATACCATCAGTGGAGCACATTCATGAAAATAGCATCGAGAGTTTTAAGCTCTTCAAAATTGACAATATCGTCGGTTAGCAAAGTCTGTAGCATCTGACGCTTCTTTAATGGCAGTTGTAGTGCCATATTCGTTATCTGATGTCGTAAACCCGTGTAACTATCAACACTGTCAGATAACTTCCACAGTTGCTTCTTCGTCATACCAGGAAGACCCATCGCGATAAGTTGCTCCGCAAATCCCTTATTTCTGGAGCGTGATAATGCCGCAACAATGTCCGCAGCCTCTGCTCGTGACATTAATGCAGACTGACTCAACACAACGGTATCCAGCAAAAACAAATCACTGATTCTACTCACAACACCTTTATCAACCAGGTGTCTTAATATCGTTTTATTGAGTCCTTTAATATCTAATCCTTTAGGTCCGTAAAAACGCTGAAGCTGCAACAAAAAACGACGACTACATTGATCACTAAGATATAAACACAAAACAGGGCCTGATGGTGGTACCTGAGATACCCAGCGAGCATCATCTCCTTTTTCAATCACTCTTTTTAACTGTGGTACTGCGTTACCTTTTAATTCGACTTCAATTTTTGCACCCGCAGAAAGCTCTTTTTTTGTTAGCCATTTGACACTGTGCCCAGATAAACGTGAGATTGTTTTGCCTTGTAGAACCACCGGTTCAATTTCAATCACAGGCGTCACCCGTCCTGTTCTACCTTGTTTAAATTGAATGGCACGAATTGTAGTAATAGCTCCTGGATGCTGATATTTCCAGGCCAGCGCCCAGTCAGGTCCGCGAGCTGAGGTAGCTAATCGTTGCTGTACCGTCAGGTTATTAGCTTTTATGACGATACCGTCCGTCATAAAGCCATACCGTTCGATACTCGTCATAAAATGTTGGTAAGCCGATGTGACATTCATTCTTAGTGATTCATCAAAATGATGTCGGCTACTAAATGGAGCAACGGTTTTAATCTTTTGTTCTTCAAGAAAATTCAGACACTGCCATTCCTCCGCTAAGGGACAACTTAACCATTGCCAGGCAGCAAAACGTAAACACGCCAGCTTTTCCGGTGTCGCACGATCAGCTTGAATAACACCTGCGGCAAAGTGCCTCGCATCAGCGTATCGTTTAAATGCTGCAACACATGAGGCAGACGCATACAATTCTCCACGAGCAATCAAGGACGAACGAAAGGGAATACGCTCAGGCACAACCTGCGACCGACGAAGCATTTGCGTTACATCAGAACCATACCAACCATCACCCCTGGTCGATGCGTGAAACAATTCACCGTTTTTCCAGATAACTTCCAACGCAATTCCATCTATTTTGGGTTGTACAATTATCGATGATTCCTCGGATTCCTTTTCCACTTTCCTTAAAAACTGCATAACCTGCTGAACATCCGTTGCCTTATGTAGTCCGGTCATTGGTATTGTTCGCTGTTGCTCGGCCTTCTGCCTTGTCGAAAGTGCATCAGGCAACTTATTGCAACCCGTTAATGCCATATACTCTTCAACCAATAAATCATATTGATAGTCGGTTATTTCTGGCTGCAACCCTTGCTCATACAAGGTTTTGTGATGATGAATGTCTGATAATAGCGATGATATTTCTGCATCGTTAGTTTGCTGACAGTTGTTAGCCAGCGCATGATGAGTGAGGAAGGTACAAAAAATTAGTGAGATCCCACGCAGTAACATTCCTTATTTCCTTTAATGTCCAATTGTAGGAACGAGATTTTATACCTATAAATGAGACTTTAAATATCAATGGAAATTCTGCGTAGCAGGATGACTATAAAAGAATTTTCTTTTAACAGGTTGATTTTTATATGCTAAATATAAATAAATGCCGAATTCTACGAGTCCTTTTTGTCATAAAAATGCATATTACTGCCAGCTAATTAAGGCAATATCTTGCAGTTTGATGAGCAAATGTCTCACAAGATCGTTCACTACAACACGTGAGTAACTTCTATTTCTTCCGAGGAGTCTTCCGGATAAAACTGGTGACAAGCAATTGTAAATTGTTCTTCATCCGTGAGCACAGCCACTGATAATTGAATATCCTCCAGTATCACCTGAAAAGTATGCACACTGTTGTCCGTAGTTCTAACCTGTAGAGTTAATGTCCCCTCTCGCGAAAGCCCGGATTCAACGTCCAGTTTTGCTCGATTTGCACGTTCTGATATCGCAAGACATGTCAGTAAACCCGACAACTGGTAAGCAAGCTGCTTTTTATTCTCTGAATGTTTGAATGGCTTTCGAAAAGAGGTTGGAATTGTGTTTTTATCAAAATCGCTACTGACGCTTCGAGGCTGAATATAAAGACTGGATGCCGCACTTAAGCACATGCCAAGCACGATAGTATCCACATCCACAGCTATCGACATATTGATAAGACGATTACCGGGAATAGACGGTTGACCACTGTCACTGTATGCCAGACTAACTTCATCAACTTCTTTGCCCAGATAAAAAGCGGCCAGAAATCTTGCCGCTGCACGAGATACGACATAAACACGTTCATCATGAGAGCGCGTAGCCTGGAGTCGTTCTTCATCAGTGAGCCAGTCTTTGAACTTTGCCATATCATCCTGATCTATCTCAGAAATATTGGAAATTACAAATAAATTCAGCACATCGAATTCCAATACGGGCAATTTAAAAAACAGACCACTCAACATAGATTTATTCTTCCACTTTCAACGATGACACTGACGTTCCTCATTCTATCGCTAACAGCTGCCCTTGTCGGTTATTAAAGCAATTTTTTTCACCGCTATGATTTTTCTCATTCCTAACAAAATTATTGCTAACTAATTAATATTCAAGTGAAGTTTTACCAATACTTAAATGATCATCGTTTGAAAACTAATTGCGCTACAGGACTTGTTTATATTGAATAGCTTCTCTATTCTCTTTATCAGTCTGTTTTAATACCGATCACCTGAGACGCGATTTACATGTGTAGTCCAGGCAGGTATAACAACATAAAACTATATATCAACTTATCCGCGTAGTTCGGGCTTTGCCGACAAACATAACGGCTAACTATTTTTAAGGATCTATCCATGGCGTTCAGCATCAATTTTGAATTACAAGACTCAGATTTGGATTACTTCCGTGAAGAAATGCGCAAAGCGCAGGAAGGTTCAGGCGAGCTGGATGAGCAAACCATCTTATCAAGTGCAAAATCTGTAGCTTCTTCAATCGCTGATAACACACCTGAATTTATTAAGCATCGCATTGATAAACTAAATACTTTAGTTGGCATGGTTGAAGACAGTGAATGGGAAATCCCCGCAGAAGAGCGTGAAGATGTACTTCATGCGCTAGCTTATTTTGCAAACCCACAGGATCTAATTCCAGACAACATCCCGGCATTAGGGCTTGTTGATGACGCAATCATGATTGAACTGGTTGCCAGTGGTCTACAAGACGAAATCGAAGCATTTGAAGAGTTCTGTCAATACAGAGAACGTGAAGAGAAAATCAGACCAAGCGAAGAAACAATCACACGTGAAGAGTGGCTTGGTGCTAAACGTCGTGAACTTCATAACCGCATGAAGCACAGACGCACAGGCCGTCGTCGTTCATCAGGTTCATCGTTCCGTTCAATCTTCTAACTGATTAATAACGATATCAAACTAAAAGGGGGCAAAAGCCCCCTTTTAGTTTACTAATCGCTTATTCATATCAAACGAAATATCGCAGATCAGATTGCGCAACCACCGTTGTCCTCCATCAAAGTCAAACTTTGACTCCCAGCTAACTTTTAAATCAATCGATGGTAATGACACAGGCGTACTTAATACCTTGAGTTGATATAAATGACCAAACTGATCAATGTAGCGTTTTGGCAATGTGGCAATCATATCGGTTTGTGACACCGTTGATAAAATCACATCCAGGTGACATGAACGAATTTTTACTTTTCGATTAATGGATAGCTGCTCTAATCGAGCATCGATCTCTTTTTCCAGTTCATAAAAATCATATAGAGCGATATGGCTGGTATTCGCATAATCCGGAAGTGATATAGTCCCTTCTTTGTCGAGGCTATGACCTGTTCGACAAACCGTTACCAACTCATCATGCCAGAGTGATTGCTGAGTAAATTTGTCACTACAGAGTTCTTTGTGACCTAATACTAAATCGTATTGGTGTGATAACCAGTCATCATCTGAACTACTGTCACTACAGACCGTCTCTAACTGGATATCCGGTGCAACCAGCTCAAGCTTACTGATAATTTCAGGCAGCAGAATCATCGAACTGTAACTGTTACACAGAATGGTGAATTTTCGTTTGCTGGTAAAACAATCAAAGCCACCATCTGGTGAGATCAGATCATCTAACTGAGCAAGAATTGACTTAATTGGACCATGTAATTGCATCGCTCGCGGGGTAGGTTCCATACCGCCAGCCGTCTTAATTAATAACGGATCGTGAAGCAGCTCCCTCAATCGCTTCAAACTATGACTCATTGCAGATTGTGTAATGCCAACTCGCTGGGCGGCGGCAGTAACACTTCGCTCTGAAATGAGAATCTCTAACAGAGGTAAGAGATTAATATCAGAATTTCCAGATCGACTCATAATATTCCAGCTGCTTTAATTCGCACTTGTTAACTCTTTCTTATGGCATAAGTATAGCAATAGCTGTTAGTTCAAAAAATTTAATAATAAGCTCGAGTTATTAGTGCTTTAATTAATTTATATATATCAAATGGATAGATGATGAAAAAAATCTAATTAAACAGAGCTAAAATACTGCGGATTCGCGAATTTATCCTAATTTGGAAAATAATCGCATGATAATTATATGGCTTAAGGCATAGTCGCTACAGGATTGACGTAGCGGAAGAGTCAATTAACTGTTTCTTTTTGAGGCGTGTCAGCTGCTTTATTTCATATTCTCGTTTACAGGCAGCTCGCCGATCATGACATCGCTCCTTGTAAACCAGGTAAACCGGGCGACGTACTCTGGTATACTTTGCGGCTTTTTTGTCATCCTTGTTATGTTCATCAAGGCGACGTGCTATATCAGTTGTTACTCCAGTGTAATAACTATCATCATTACACTGGAGTATATATACCAACCATTCAGATTCTTGAGACTTATCAGGCATTAATATTTTCTAAACAGTTCTCTACGATTTTATTCACCTGACCAATGAATGCTTCTCGTTGACTATTAATAAAAAAGTGGTCATCTGAAAATGGAATAAGTGGTAAAGGTTGTTCAAAACAGGCTTCCCACTGCTGCATATCTTCTTTTGGCACATCCACATCCTGTTGACCCCAGAACAATGTTGCTGGCACTCGTAATTTCTGACCTTCCTGATATTGCATGTTTTCACTCAAAGAGAAATCGGCCTTCAGCATGGGATAAAACAGTTCCATTAGTTCTTTGTTTTCAAGAATTTCTTTCGGTGTACCATTATATTCACGCAGTCGCTCGATAAAATCATCTAACGGTAAATGCGCCATATCAGGTTTTATCTTAGGCAAGAAAGGAGCGCGTTTAGCTGAAATAATCAAATGGCGATAGTTTTTTTGAGCTTGCGCCGTTAATTTACCTGCATCACTCCACGATTGAATTTTTCGACTTAACTCAAACGCCGTCAAAGCTCCGTTGCTATGCCCAACAAACACATATGGAATGTCCAGGAATGGAATTATCTCTTCAAATAAACTATCAACTTTATCATTCAATGAACCAATTGCAGGTTCAGAGAATCGATTTCCCCGGCCTGGCGCTTGAATCGCCATCACATCAATATTGTCAGGGAATTCATGTTGCCAACCATCAAATACCACAGCACTGCCTCCCGCGTACGGAAAACAAAACACCCTTAAGTCTGCGTTCGGATTATGTCTGTATTTAAAAAACCAGTTGGACATTACTACTTCCCTTCTCAAATTTATTGTCGTCAAAAATGGAAAAGCCAACGTTAATCAAAGTGTTACAAAAACGTTGGCTAATAGATCATATAATTTAAATGACTCGCAAAAAAGACCTTATTGAATCCCATTTAAAACTTTTTAATCATTCCCAATTAGCTCAACAGGTAATCAAACAATTCAACGGTCACTGTTTCTCCGGCCTCAACACTGCCACTATCCTGCGGTAGTACAATGTAGCAATTGGCTTGAGACATAGAACTTAAAATACCGGATCCCTGATTTCCCGTCTTGCTAACAACAGCCTTGCCATCTTCAAATGTGTAAATGCCACGCTGGAAGTCAGTTCTTCCTGGTCTTTTATTTAAACGGGTTTGTAGTGTTGCAGGAATTCTGATGCGTTGTGGTAGCACTTCGCCGCCCATTTTCGCCAATGCAGGAACTGCCAGTTGATGCAGTGTAACCAGTGCTGATACCGGATTGCCGGGTAAGCCAATAAAATAACTGTCAGACAGGGTGCCAAACGCGAAAGGTTTTCCAGGTTTAATGGCTAACTTCCATAATTCAACGACACCTTTTTCAGCCAATATATCTTTAACGAAATCCGCGTCGCCAACACTGACGCCACCCGATGAAATAACAACATCGGCTTGTTGGTTCGCCTGTTCAAATGCTGTCCTTAAGGCGTCTTGCTCGTCAGGAATAATACCCATTTCAATGACGTTAACACCCATTTTTTTCAGTAATGAAGCAACCGTAACGCCATTACTCTCATATATTTCACCATCACTCAGTACGCTACCCGGCGGTTTAAGTTCATCACCCGTACTAAATACCGCAGCAGTAACTGCCTTGTAAACAGTAACTTTTTGCTCTCCTAACGAAGCCAGTAAACCAACATCAGAAGCAGTTATACGGCGGCCTTTCTTCAACACGACATGCCCTTTAGCAATATCCTCGCCGCAACGTCGCACATTCTCTCCGGCTGAAACTGTTTTAGTAACCGTAAGTTGGTTATCTACAACGTCTGTATTCTCTTGCATAACAACACTATCAGCGCCGGCAGGTAAGACTGCACCTGTCATTATACGCACGCATTCACCCTCTCCAACCGCATCAACGAAGGGGTGGCCTGCAAATGACTGACCTGTGAGTTTTAATGGCGCTTTATCCTGATCTGCCGCTCGAATTGCATAGCCGTCCATACTGGAATTGTGGTGCGGAGGAACATTGACTTTCGAAATGGCATCTACAGCAAGAATGCGGCCTGATGCTTCGGATAACGTGACTTGTTCGGTTGATGATTGAAGAGAGACTTTTTCTAGCAGGCGATTCATTGCTTCCTCTAATGGAAGCAATCCTTTGACTTCATAACACGACATTATTTTGACTGGCCTTTTGATGATTTAACATAAATATGGCGGCTTCTACCCGGGAATTAAGCCTGAGTTTTTTCAAGAGATGCTTAACATGAACCTTAACAGTTCCGTCAGATATTTCTAACTTTTTTGCAATTATTTTGTTACTGAAACCTTTGGCGATCAAAGAGAGTATTTGTTGCTCCCGGTCTGTCAATTCATCCGTTCCAGCCGTTTGCTTGCCAGCTCCAGCCTGATAAAGTGAAATTAACGTTTCAACCAGTTGCTCATCTAATACCGCATGATGCTCAACGACTGCACTGATTTTCTTTTTTACCGCAGCTACCGATGATGTCAATAATAAAACACCGCTACAACCGGATTGCATCAATCTTTCCAGTCCGTTGTCATTGCACTGATGAGAAAGTACGATGAAACGAGTATTGATGTTGCATGCATTTATCTCTCTACACCAGTTAACGACTGAGTCATTGACGTACTGTCCTGCCCAGATAACCAGGGAAATGCTTTGAAAGAAAGGCTCCTGCAATAACTCGCTCATGATTTTACCATCAGGCATATCTGGTACATGCTGAATTGCAACCAGTTCGCAGTTGTCCGGTAGTCTGGCTATTACACTGTCAGTTAAAGAGTTGTCACTAACTAACAGCAATACTTTGCACACTTTACTATGATAATTGCTCGAGTTTTCCACAGATGCCTGCCATTACTCCCATATCTCTCAGTTTAACTGCCAGTCTGGCATGGAGTTTCATGGGTATGTTGATTAATAAGATTATTCCGAACCTGAGATGCATTTAAAATTCCCTGATTTAAAAACACCCTGTAAGTTCAAGTGTAGTCTACTTTTACTTTTTACAAGGTTTATCCCCATCAAAAGTATATTTGCACTAAAATGCGCTAAATATTGGAGTAAACGAGACTCAAAATGGAAAATCCAGACTTAATCCAACACACGCAAAAATGGGTTGAACAATTCGTTGTGCGATTAAATATTTGCCCTTTCGCACGCCCGGTAATCGATCAAAATACACTGACTTATGCCATTTCAAACGCTGATGCCGAAAGCGTTTTAACGACATTGCTGAGCGAATGTCAAAAAATGGACCAGCATACCGGCCAGGAAACCACACTGATTATTTTCGATCGTATTATTTCTTTTGACCAATATTTAGACATACTGGATATGGCTAATATATTGCTGGAAGAGCGTGAATACGACGGGACGTATCAATTAGCATCCTTCCATCCTGATTATCAGTTTGAAGGAGAATCACCGGATGCAGCATCGAACTACACAAACCGCTCACCTTACCCAATGCTGCACATTATTCGAGAAGCAAGTATTGAAGCTGCAATTGATAACTTGAAAGATCCGGCACAAATCCCTGAAAGGAACATTGAATTGTGCGAGCAAATGGGGAAAGAAGCACTGGAGAAACAATTAAAACAGTATAAATCCTGAATAACATAAACGCTGTAACAGTTCGTGTTTTCAGAATAAAACCTGATATTCATCGATCAGGTTTTATTCTGCCAGAAGTTTTAGATGGTGGATTCCACGAGGCCTTGTTGAGAAGCTTCTACAGGACGCTCAATTTGTTCAAAGCTATATCGAGCGACTAAAGCTCCTACAACCATTGAAAAGTAACCGTTTAGCTCTGACAACTCCTCATAAAACTGATAAAACGGCACATCAATCCATCGATGGTCAAACGCATCTCCCAGTAATAAAAACCCCGCAGCCAACATGAAGAAACGTCCGGTATAAGACATAAAGTAACGTGACAATTGGCCCTTAAATGCTGAAAATTGTCTATAAAATAGCGTAAAGATTGTAATCCAACCGGCCAGCAACATCAGGTTTCGTCCCGTACCGCTACCAAGGAAAATGAAAATTTGAGGGATATCGAAGTCTTCCACATCCACTTCGCGCAGAATGAACGTTAAACAAAGCCACGCACAACCTGTAGCAATCAATTTATGGTGAGACTTTTTAATCGAAAAGATGGTTTTAACGAATAACGTGCCACAGACAAAAATAGCCAAAACCTGAAGATTCTCAATAACGCCATTTTCTGCATAAAGGTAATCGGCCCCCTTAGAAACCGCAGCAAAAAATAATGCAGCATTAAGCAGACAAATAACCAGAAAAATCAGGATCCCTGACACCATTACATTCACCACCGTAACTGAAAACGAGACATGATATCTCAATGAGAGATAACATCAATAACCAAACATTCTATATGATACACGGACTATAACTAAAAGTTTTAGAAGTTTAATTTATATAACAGAAAGGAATTTAAAGAAATGAACAAGCCACTATGAATAATGGCTTGTTATTATTCAAAAATATTACGAATTGAGGCTCAACGTTGATTTCAAACGTTCGATATGACTGAGTATATCTTGTCCAACTCTCATATTAGTTGCTGAGCCATTTATCGCTTTTTCAGCATCACTGACAATACCATCAAAGTGTTGAGCGACTTCCTGTATGGCCTGAGCCTCCTCTCTCGCCCGTTCACTAATCGAAGTTAAAGCATCAATTAATGCATTGATTGATGTTGCTGTTTGCGAAGTTGCATCAAACACTTTTGACGAACCATCTCCAGTAGCCTGAAGCGCGCTCTGTGCCGATTGATTTACTTTTTCAATCTTTGCCCTTAACAGCTCTTCACTATCGTTTAAACGTGCCAGAGTTGAATTAATTTTTACTGCATTATCTTTGGAGATATTAGCCAAACTTTTCACTTCTTCTGCAACTACAGCGAAACCTCTTCCAGCCTGGCCTGCACGTGCGGCTTCAATCGCGGCATTCAGTGCCAGTAAATTAGTTTGTTCAGACGTTGTCGAGATTGCGACAGATAAGTTTGATATAGAACTAAATTCCTGAAGGAACATATCGATTTCTTGCTGTAACTCAGAAGATGCCTGATGCGACACTTTAATTTCATCAGTCAGTATCGACACTTGTGAACACACATGATCAAAAGACGCTTGTATCTGCATTAGCGATTCCTGGCTATTTTTAATCGCTTCAGATACATCATTGAATTCAATAACAGCCGTGCCGACAAGCTCAGAGACATCATGTAGATACACTGAACGCTCTCTGGACGCTTTGTTTACGTTACTGGCATTTTGATAAACCTGACTGGACAAACTAAAAATTTTAGAAATTTCAGCCGTAGTTTGCTCAGGCTCATACTGTACAAATATTTGCTCATCAGGGTCTTCATCATCTAATGATTGTTGACTCATTTTTTCGCATAAACACGAAACCGTCGATACCGTGTACGGTACGCAGTATGTTAGCAACATCTGAATGACATTCAATTCGGCAAGACCAAAGAGCGCTTGCCACTGGTTTATCAAATTCAGCACAGTACCTACAATCAGTGCTATGACAAATGAACGTCGAACCAGCGTAGGAGCAAATGCTATGTTGAAGATAGATACGATTCGCATTGCATGATTCTCTCATTTAGTGAACAGGTTCAATTCCGCTTTGTTGACAGATGACCAAATCGCGAGGATAAAAAATTCGGATTATATTCTCACTGAGAAAACTGGCTCACAACTTATCATTCGTACATTTTTATTGTTCAAAAGTACAAAGAACAGGACATAAAATGCCAGATATAGAAAATATCAATAGTTAAAACATGTATTTAGAAGGGGGATTACATCCGTGTTGTACGTGTAGCTTTTTCCGTACAATTCCTATTTTTGTATTAAACCTTCAGAATCTTAGCTATTGTCAAGAGGAGTGCCTGCCATAAAAGTCAGATTTTCAGAAGATTTATCTTTTACTAATAAAGAAAGGTTCTCTTTAAATTCAAGAAAATGCGCTGTTTTCTTATGAGCATCCAATGAATCCTGATCAACCCAGCTTTCAATAATAATAAAATTCTCTTCTGAGCCTTGCTGCCACGCAAAGTAATATAAACATCCGCGCTCTTCCGCGGATAAACGAGCCACATTCATTAACATCGCATGTAGCTCCGCCGCTTTACCATCATGAGCCGTTATATTGATTTGTTTTGTGATTGCCATGAATACCTCATAATTATTAAAACTGTCTTTCCGGGGGCAGAATTTTATTTGAATCCATTCAATCGTTAAACAGCCTCATCTCATGAAGAGTAACAACCCATTGCTCGTAAACCAATAGCCTGTTGCAGAACCGATCATCTCTGGTCATTTATTATCCTGGTGAAAACCAAAGAATTAAATTATTCAACAAAATGGTTAAATAATTGAAATCCAGGCGATGAAGCATCTTCAGAATTCTTATATAGTTTGCTCACTGACCAGACACAATTAAAACAGATACCAACAATATCTGGTCAGTTGACTTCATAATAACAACATTCAGCGCTGAACCGGCCAGCCACAATCTCATCATACCAGTGACATATTTACGTCATCTGATACTGATATATGTGTGCAGCTACTCAGAAACAGGAATTACCACATGCTATCAAGAAGACATTTTTTACGAGCCTCAGGCGCCGCACTCGGAACACTTGTTATTTCAACCGGTCTGTCAGGTTGTGGCAGCAGCAACGCCAGCGATCCCGTTATTGGTGAAACACCTTTAAACGCATTCGATGTATCATTCGAACATGGAGTTGCCAGTGGAGACCCGCTGCAAGATCGCGTCATCATCTGGACCAGAGCAACACCTGCAACAGAAAACGCCAGTCAGGTTCACGTTGCCTACCAGGTTTCAACCGACGAAGGGTTTAGCAATATTGTTCATGATGGTGTAACAACGACAACACCAGATTCAGACTACACCATCAAAATTGATCTTGTTGGCTTAACGGCTGGTGAAACCTATTACTACCGTTTCAGAGCTGACGCTGTAACATCACCAGTAGGTATGACCAAAACTCTGCCAGAAGGCGATGTATCCCAGGTAAAACTAGCTGTCTTTTCATGTGCTAACTACCCGGCAGGCTTCTTCAATGTATACGGCCATGCCGCTGCACGCGGTGATTTAGATGCCGTTGTTCATCTAGGTGACTATATTTATGAGTATGGAGTTGGTGGCTATGCAACAGAACGCGCTGACGAAATAGGACGTCCTTTCACTGAAGGGAATGATACTGAAATCTTAACACTGGCAGATTACAGAACCCGATACGCTTCATACCGCAAAGACAATCAGCTGCAGACACTTCATGCAACCGTACCATTCATTATAGTATGGGATGACCATGAAGTTGCCAACGATGCATGGCGAGAAGGCGCTGAAAACCACAATGAAGGCGAAGGTGATTTTGATGCACGTAAACAAGCGGCATTAAAAGCTTACTTTGAATGGTTACCTATTCGTCCGGTTATCGACGGTAATCTGGAAGTTATCAATCGCAGTTTCAGCTTCGGTAATCTGCTTGATCTACATATGCTGGATACGCGAATTGTAGGAAGAGACAAACAGCTGGATTATGCTCACTACATTGACCCAACTACCGGTCAGTTAGATCAACAAACATTCATTCAGGATATCAGCGCAACCGATCGAACCTTATTAGGTCAGGACCAACTGCTTTGGTTGCAGGATAAAGTAGTTTCTTCTACTGGCACCTGGCAAGTACTTGGCCAACAAGTCCTGATGGGCAAAATTAATGTACCGGCTGAGATTTTACTTCAGTTAGCTAACCCGGGTCCTCAAATTGTCACTATTTTTAACGAACTGGCGATCATCAAATCACGAATGTTAGCGGGTGATCCAACCGTTACTCCTGAAGAGCGAGCTCGTGTAGAAACACAAATGCCTTACAATCTTGATGCATGGGATGGCTATCCCTATGAGCGAGAATTGATTTACGGTGCCGCACTTCAGGCAAATAAAAATCTGGTTGTTTTAGCTGGAGATACACACAATGCCTGGAGTTCAAATCTGATCAGTGCTTCAGGCCACAATGTGGGTGTAGAGTTTGCGACAGCGTCAGTATCATCACCCGGTCTTGAAGATGCATTAAGTCTCGATACACCATCTGCCATGGCATTTGAACAAGGTCTGAATTTGTTAGTCGACCACCTTGAATATTCTAACCTTGAAAACCGTGGATACATGGTCGTAACTTTCACCGTTGATGCTGCAAAAGCTGACTGGATATACGTTGATAATATCTTCACGCCAGAATACGCAGAATTGTCACCGCGAGGAAAATCTTTGCAGGTTCTGCCCGGTTTAGGCAACCGAACGCTTGTTGAAGTTTCGTAGCGTATAAACGAGGATTCTTATTTGACAGGCCTGATAGAAATATCAGGCCTCAATATGTAAACAACGTACAATGCAAACTGATTAAACACTATTGGTTTGATGCCATAGACTTAACGATATTGACTTCCTGCCCATCCTTCACCGTCTCAGCACCACGCACAATAACTGTATCCCCATCCTGCAAGCCACTTTGTTTACTATTGAGAATCGTGATGTACTGACCGCTGCCCTTTCCTGGAAAAACCCGGATTTTCTTAATCTTATTTTCATCAGTAACTTTAGCAATCCATACGCCATCCGGTGTCAGTAACAAAGCATCCCGATTGATATAGATGGCATTCTCTAACTCTCCAGATGGATACCACACATCAACAAATTGTCCGCTAAAAACTGAGTGAGCAAGTAACTCAGGCATATGCAATCTGAGTTCTATCGTTTGCGTTCTGGAACGACTATTTGGAATCAATGCCTTAATAGAAGCTTCAACTGTTTTGTTGGCAGCAGATATCGCTATCTGTGTATGCTGATCAAGTAACTGAGCAAATTTCACTGGAATATATGCTCGAATTTCGCGAGCCGACATATCAAGAAATTGCCCTAGTTCCTGTCCTTGTTTTACATATTCTCCCGCTTTCCTGAGTCGCTCAGTCACCACTCCATCACCGGGAGCCAGAATAACCGACCGAGCCATTTTATCTTTAACCAGGGCAATGCGCGCTTCCAGTTCGTCGATAGCTGCATTCGCCATGTGCAATTGCATCTCAATTTCGTCTCTTTCTTTTTCCGCTGCATAACTGGTCTTGGCTAAATCGGTCAGGCGGCTTAGTTCTCGTTGTAAAAAAGCCTGCTTAGCTTGCTGCCGAGTCCGTTGTGCTATTAACCGCTGTTTGTTGAGTTTTAGTGGTGCCAGGTCAAGTTTAACAATGGGGTCACCTGCTTTAATTAATGCTCCAGCTTCTTCAAACCACGCAATCTCGCCTTCAACCCCTACAGTTAACATCATCGCATTCGGGCTGATAACAGTGCCTGTTGTTCGTTGTGTTGGTGCTGATAATCTCTCCTGAACTTTATCAACCCATACTGGATTTTGTATCCGTGCAACTGAGTGACCGCAGGTCACTGCCAACATGACTAAACTGAGAGACAGACATCGCCTGTGTATGTATCGAGATATCTTTCGCATCACTATCTTTGCTCTCCGATCGGCGTCGCAATAGCAGGTCTTACCGACTCAGGGGATGAAAATGTTGACTCACCAAGTCGCAACAATGCAGGTAACAAAATCAACGTGAAAATTGCACTAAATGTCATTCCGCCAACAATAACCGTCGCCAATCCCTGATAAATCTCTGAGCCTGGCCCAGGCATTAACATCAACGGCAACATGCCAACAATACTGGTCAATGTACTCATATAAATAGCTCTGGCTCGCTGGCTCACAGCCCGAGAAACGGCATCTCGCCTTGATAAGCCAGAATTCTCACCATTACGCGTTCGATCAACTAATAAAATGGCATTGTTCACAACCAACCCAAGTAAGATGATAAAGCCAATCATAGTTAACAAATCCAGCGTCTGGTGAGTAAATAAATTCAGTAAAAGTAAACCCAGTACGCCACCCGCAACTGCCAAAGGCATAGCCGCAATCACAAGAATCGCATCTTTAAGTGACTGGAACAGAACAGCCATCAATACCAATAAAACCAGCAACGCAAACATGAAATTCATGACCATCTGGTTAATTGCTTTTTTCAACTCATCAGCTTTTCCATCGTAGGCTATCGATACACCGGCGGGCAGATCAGACTGAATATTATGAATAACGTCTTTATCAATCTGATCCATTAATGTTTCCATCGCCATTGTCTCAGGCGGCGACACCGCTAATGTGACTGAGCGTAATCCATTGACCCGTCTAAGATTACCAGGACCAACCGTTCGCTCCATCGCAGCCAGTTCGCCCAACATCTGAGTACCAGCATCAGGTGAATGTAAAGGCATCTGCTCCAGCGATTCAGGATATTGCCAATCCGATGCTCGAAGAATAATGTCAAAACGGCGGTTACCATCGAAGTACTCACCAATAAACAAACCATCTGTAAAGGCTTGAACAGAGCGAGCCACGCTCATACGTGTTAAGCCTGCACGCGTAATTCGCTCATCATTAGGAATGAATCTTAATTCAGGTTCATTCAAGTGTTTTCCAGGGAGAACATTGATATTAATCCCATCGAACAATGCACGAATACGGTCTTCTACCTCAACCGCCGTTTCAATCAGCGTATTCAGATCACTACCCTGAATATTAATCATGACCTGACGTTCATTCCCTCGATTCGTTGTCAACATTGTTCGCCTGAACATAAAAAATGAAATGTCCGGCATATCCCTGAATAACTCTCCGTTCAATTCATCCATCAGCCGGTAAATCTCTTCTTCGTTCTTTGGATAAACCACGCTGCCTCTTACCAGGTAACCAGAGTAAAAATTAAAGTGAGCTATTTCAGGTTGCTTTTGCCCTGACATGTAAGGAAAAAGTCGTTCATTAACTTCATCCATCAGTTCGTGTTCGACAGTATCAATCGACATCCCTGCAGGCGCATTAAATAACAGCGAAAAGGCATTAATCGGCGTTTTAGGTAAGAAATCAGATTGCGGCATAAAACCAACAGAGAACACACTTGCTCCGATCGTTAAAACAGCGATCAACGCAATACGACGTCCTGATGAATCAGTAAGATGAGTCACTTTCTCAGATAGACGACGCCAATACGGACCCGGTTCGTCACGTTCTTGAACGTTGCTCATAAGCCACTGATTTGCGACGGGAATTAGTGTAATTGCGGAAATAAACGAAGAGAAAACAGCAACGGATAAGGTAATTGCCAAATCAGTGAACAATTGCCCCTCAACACCTTCCAGATAAATTATTGGCACGAAGATAACGATAGTAGTTGCTGTTGAGGCAAATAAAGCACCAGAAACCTGGCCTGCTCCTTTTGTGATAGCGGCAATAACGGACTCACTTTCCCCTCGCAATCTGGCAATATTTTCCTGAACGACGATAGCAGCATCCAGCACCAGACCAACCGCAAAAGCAACACCTGCAAGACTGATGACATTTATCGTCCGTCCCATCAGAGAAAGTACAATAAATGACAACATAAGTGAGACCGGGATCGTCAACGCTATGATGAATATAGAACGCATGCCGCGCATGAATAGCCAAAGAATACCAATCGCTAACAGCACTCCAAGGCTAAGATTACTATTCACCAGAGTAATTGCATTTTTAATATGAACAGACGTATCCATACTAAGTTCCATCCGAAGCCCGGCATTGGCTAAAGGCCCTTCATTTAATTCCCTGATAGCGACTTTTAAGTCGGTAATTAATTCAAATAAATTACTGTCATTAGAGCGTGATAATCGAATGTAATAGGCGGGCTTACCATCTCTCATATAGACACCCGCCAGATCTTCCACATCAAATCCAACCGTGGCGACATCTCTGACATAAATTGGCTGGTCGTCTTGCCACTTGATAATCATATTTTCCAGCGATGCGACATCGTATTTTCCCGCAAATCTTACGGTGTAGCGACGACGGCCAACATTAGCAAAACCACCTGAGACATCAGATGACGAAGAGCTGATAACCTCAGCCAACTCGGATAACTGAATACCGTGAGCTGACAATTTGAACGGATCAAACGTAATTCGGAGTTCCTGAACAGACCTCCCTTCCATATCAACCTTTGCAACACCATTTACCCGTTGTAGCCTCGAATAAACAACACTATCCATCAGATCTTCATATTCCAGGAAATCTTCCAGATAACGACCATCAGACGGCACAATCATAATAGACGCCGCAACGGCATTACCGGGCCCTGATGTAATAACAGGTTCATCAGCTTCTAACGGAATATCCGGCGCGTGATTTAACTGACTTATGACATTCATCAACGCCTGATCCATGTCAGTGCCAACTGCAAAATACAAGGTGATATCACCGAATGATTGATGGATATTGGTAACAACATCAACAACACCCGGCGTATTTTTTAATACGTTTTCCTGAGGCTCAATGATTTCAGATTCTAATTCCTGAGGTGCAGCTGCACGCCAGGCATAGTTCACTCTGATTTCAGGACGAGTGATGTCCGGAACCAACTGGATAGGTAAACGGATAGCGCTGATTGCACCAGCAATCAGTAATAAGATCGTCACAGCCAGCACAGCAGCCGGATTATTTACCGCTATTCGAGTTAAATTCATCGTTAGGAAATTTTATTGTTATTCAGGCATGAATCTCTGGTAACACATTGTGTAATTCGTCCCTTCCCTGGAATTTACATCATTGAATACGAACCACTGAATGTGTCAGGCCCCGTATCAGGGATAGAAATTTTTACTCTTACAGACCAGATATCGTTAAGTAACGTAATACTCTTTATTAAATCAGTTAATTACCAAAAACTTCAGGGTACTACTTATACAGAATTCAAAAACAAATGTTAACCAATTGTTTTTGAATTCTCGACGAGTGACTATATATCACCCAGTCATCATACCTGTATCAAAAACTAATGCTAAGAGAAGAAAATATTCAATCGGGAACAAAAAGTGCGAATCTATCTGCGTAATGGAGAGAGAAAAAGAAAGGTATATCAATAAAAATCAATTAGATATAAAAACAAACAAGTCAGCGTAGAAGTAATTTCTACGCTGACAATCCGTAGCATCTGCTACCTCGAACGTTTAGATGAGCCTGGCTTTTTAAATTTATTACCTGTATTGCCAGTGCTGAAGCGAGTTAATGCGGGTTTACCTTTGAAGCCATTTTGACTTACAGGTTTTCTGTCACGACCTTCTCCCCGTCTGGATTCAGGCGGCACTAAATGGTTCGCACCACGGCCGATAAGTTTACTCATCCCCATTTTCTTTAACGCTTCCCGGATAATCTTCCAATTTTCCGGATCGTGATAACGTAATAACGCCTTGTGAAGCCTGCGCTGCCTGTCGCCCTTTGCTACTGATATTTTTTCACTACTATTAGTGATTTTAGAGAGTGGATTTTTCTCTGAATGATACATAGTTGTCGCTGTTGCCAGCGGTGACGGATAGAAATTCTGAACTTGATCCAGTTTGAACTTATGTTGTTTCAACCACAACGCCAGATTAACCATATCGTGATCTGTTGTACCCGGATGCGCAGAAATAAAATATGGAATCAAATACTGCTGCTTTCCAGCTTCTTTCGAGTACTTGTCAAAAAGTTCTTTAAAGCGGTCATAAGAGCCCATACCGGGCTTCATCATCTTGCTAAGAGGCCCTTCTTCTGTATGCTCAGGTGCAATTTTCAGATAGCCGCCAACATGATGTAACGCCAGTTCTTTAACATAGCGAGGATCTTCCACCGCAAGGTCATAACGAACTCCCGAAGCAATCAAGACCTTTTTAATACCCGGAATACTTCGCGCTCGCCGATACAGGCTAATCGTTGGATCATGGTTCGTATCCATCAACGGACAAATATCTGGATAAACACAACTCAAACGACGACATGTAGCTTCAGCTCTCGGTTTTTTACACGTTAACTGGTACATGTTGGCCGTGGGACCACCCAGATCTGAAATCACTCCCGTAAATCCCGGAACTTTCTGCTGAATATCTTCAATTTCTTTAATAATTGAATCTTCAGAACGGCTCTGAATAATTCGGCCTTCATGCTCTGTAATAGAGCAGAATGTACAACCGCCGTAGCAGCCACGCATGATATTGATTGATGTTTTGATCATGTCGTAAGCAGGAATCTTTTGCTTACCATAAACAGGGTGAGGAATGCGCTGGTACGTTAACCCGAACACATCATCCATTTCCTGAGTCGACAACGGATAGGCAGGTGGATTGATCCATAAAATTCTGTCGCCATGACTTTGCACCAATGCTCTTGCACAGCCAGGATTAGTTTCCTGGTGGAAAATACGCGAAGTGTGCGCATATAACACCCGATTAGACTTCACCTGTTCATAAGCTGGTAAATTGATATAGCTAAATTCCCAGGGCTTACGCTTATCCATCTGCACAACAACGGGTTTTGCTTCTGGCGCTTCTGATGAGGTTGTATCTTCCTGTACATTCCCGCCAGTTTTACACCCATCAGGCTCTTCCTGGTATGGACTCGGAATGGGATCAATTTTTCCCGGCTTGTCCAGGTGACTGGAATCAACGCCACTCCACCCCGGCAACGCTTCTTTGAGAATGGTTGCTGTACCACGGATATCAACCATAGTTTCAGGCGTTTCGCCATCGGCCAGTCGCTGACTTACTTCAATCAATGGACGTTCTGCATTACCAAAAATCAATAAGTCTGCTTTAGCATCAAACAACACTGAACGACGCACTTTATCCGACCAGTAATCGTAATGAGCAATTCGACGCAAACTGGCTTCGATACCACCAATGATTACCGGCACATCTTTCCACGCTTCTTTACAGCGCTGACTATAAACAATGACCGCTCTGTCGGGACGTTTACCGCCAACGTTACCTGGCGTATATGCATCATCATGACGCAATTTTCTATCGGCCGTGTAACGATTGATCATCGAATCCATGTTTCCGGCTGTTACACCAAAATACAAACGCGGCTTACCCAGAGCCATAAAGGCGTCTTTAGACGTCCAGTCCGGCTGAGCAATGATACCGACTTTGAATCCATGCGCTTCCAACACGCGCCCGATCACTGCCATACCAAAGCTGGGATGATCGACATAAGCATCGCCTGTCACCAGCACGATATCGCACTGTTTCCAGCCCAGTTGCTGCATTTCCTTACGAGACATAGGTAAAAAAGGAGCAGGCTTAAAAGTACGTTGCTCACCCGTAAACTGAGTAAACAAATTCGATTCAGGCTGCATATAAGGAGAATGCGCAGTTAGCATGATGGTTCTCGCCGGTGGTCTTAGTCGGAAAAAGGGGCGAGATTATAACAGGAGAAATTAAGGATGTTTAACAGCAGGTTGAAATTTGTTCAAAAAGACAGCTATTCATTCAACTACGACAAGAAACGAATTGTGGTCGAAACAAGAATCCCTGCATCAGATCAACGCCAATCTGACGGGCAAATAGTAAATCATCTTCCGTTTCTATACCTTCCAGCACCGTTAGCTTGCCTGACATTCGGGCATAATCAACCAACGCTTTTAACATGACAAGGTGACTTTCATCTTCACACAACTGCAGCCAGCTTTTATCCAGCTTCATAACATCAACTGACATCATAACGGGCAAAGATAGCAGCGAATCAGGCGCACCGATGTCATCTAATGCCAACTTGACGTTAAACTGTCTGAACGTTTCTGCCATTTGCTGGCTGATCGTCGCATGACTAATATCGGTATTTTCAATGATTTCTAATACCAGATCTTCATGCTTTGTCAGCAATGCCACTAATGGATGATCAGCACCTGACAAGTTGCCTACAGCGGCATAAGCATCAGGATCGATATTGACGAATAACTTACCGGACAACGAAAAGTTTTCAATTTGCAGCTGGGTTGTTTCGTATTCAACTTTAAAGAGTGTCAGAGGCAGGCGATGTAATTCACGGAAAACAGTCAAAGGGGAAACAGGTGTATCATTTCGATCGTAAAATCGAGCAAGCGCTTCATAACCATAAACGGAGCCATCAGCCACCGAAATCAAAGGCTGATACTCAACGCCGTAGCGTCTGTTTTCAATTATGTCAGTCAATACGGATGACAAATAAGGCTGACCATCCAACATTTCAAATACACCACTGTCTTGCATGTGAAGAGTCTCATTCTATGCATAGCTACAAATCGTAAAAACATAAAATACGATAAATGACCTGTTTTGTCCGACCAAACAGTGGAAGTTTTTCAACACAACGGTCGAACTGATGCCGCTTTAATCAATGCGAACACCGAATCACCTACGCTTATGTTCAGATTCTCAAGAGAATATCGAGAAATCTGCGCCAGCAGTACTTGTTCACCCAGTGTTAGCGATATTAATACCTGAGACGCATCCAGTGGTTCAATACTTTCCACCACAACAGGCAAACAATTAGCGATACTACACTGTTCCAGCGGCGTAAGACTCAGGCTTACTTCTGATGCATGAATCATACAACGAATAGCCTGATTCACCGGTAGCATGGTTGTCGGCTTTGCTCCCCACAACACCATGTCTTCCAGTGAATAACATTCCAGACCGCTATCTTTGCCTGGTAAGTTTTCTGGTAATTGATTGAAATCACATCCAGGTTCACAGACTAACGTCGAAGTAACCTGTTGTCGCATCGCGATATCGAGTTGCCCATGACTCAAGAACGACAATGTATCTCCCTGCGCAGTCAGCTTCCCTCGCTCCATGTGCATTAAGTAATCGGTCAGTTGTCTCATTTCAACCAGATCATGTGTAACAAGCAAAACAGAGATACCCGAGGAAGATATGGCTTGTTGTAAATGCCGCATAACATCTGCTTTCGAACGCCCGTCCAACGCAGAAAAAGGCTCATCCAGTAACAGTAAATCCGGTGCTGATAACAAGGCCCTTGCGATTGCAACTCGCTGTTTTTCGCCCCCGGACAACCGATTAACGTGAGTTGACAACAATGGCGCAATATTAAGCCAGGAAACCACATCCTCGATACTATGACTACGCTGAGGTTTTTTAGCTCGTTTTACCGCAAACTCAAGGTTGCCATGAACGGATAAATGAGGAAACAAGCGAGTGTCCTGAAACACATAACCAATCCGACGCTGTTCAGGTTTAACAAATACACCATTGCTGGAGTCCAACAGCACACGCTGGTGCAATGAAACGCTTCCCTGAATCCGTTGCTCAAGCCCCGCCAATACACGTAATAATGTTGTTTTCCCACAACCGGATGGACCAATAATACCGCACACGCCACGCTCTACGGGTATTTCAGCGTGAAAACACAGCGCAAATGGAGCATCTGTAGTGCTGGTCACATCAAATTTCAGCATTTTGTTTTAACCTGTGTTTGAAACCGGGCAACTGACAAGTATTCATGAAAAAAGACAACATGTTATGACAGTACCGAACGCTTACGATTAAAACCATTCACCAGTGAAAGCGTGATAAGTGAAAAAACCAACAGTCCTAGTGCAATAGCATGCGCTTTGTCGTATTCCAGAGCTTCTACATGATCAAACAAAGAGATGGATAATACTTGCGTCTCTCCCGGAATATTACCGCCAATCATCAACACCACACCAAATTCTCCGATGGTATGCGCAAATCCTAACGTAGCGGCTGTTACAAAGCTGGTCTTTGTCAGGGGCAAGATGAGATTAAAGAAACGGTCGACACTGGTTGCCCCTAATGTTGCAGCCGCCTCTTCCAGTTCATCACCTAATTGCTCAAATGCATTCTGTAGTGGTTGAATCACAAACGGCAACGAATATAAAACAGAGCCAATTAAAATACCGGTAAATGAAAAAGCCAGTGAACTACCGGTCGTTTGTAACCACCATTGTCCAGGAAGATATGAAGGAGAAAATGCAACTAACAGATAAAAGCCCAACACGGTAGGAGGTAACACAAGCGGCAACGCTACAATAGCTTCGTAAACGGGCTTCCACGCACCCTGATAACGAGATAACCAAAGGGCTAATGGCGTACCAAAAACAAGCAATATAATCGTCGTCAATCCTGCCAGCTTTATGGTTAAAAACAATGCTGTCCAGTCCTGAAATTCAGCCATTAGCGTTCCGGATAAAAGAAAGTGTAGTGTGATTAATGAGTTAAAGTGGGGAATGTTATCTTAATTCCCCTCAAAGCACTAACCGCTGAATAGCGCACCCACCGACTCATGAAAGATTTGATAACCCGCTGATGAGATTTTTTGCTGCGTTTCTTTACTAAGTAAGTATTGAGTAAATTGCTTTGCCAATGCCTGCTTTTCACTTCTTTTCAATGTAACCATTTGCTGAACAATCGGTGAATAATAGCGTTGTGGAACCAGCCAGTATTTTCCCGGGCGTTTCATTTGAATAATCTGACTCAGTGCGACAAATCCACCATCGACATTACCTGACGATACAAACTGAAAAGCCTGAGCAATACTATTGGCCGTTACTTTATGTCGATTTAACAACAGGTGAGAGGCATTTCTGGTAAGAAAATATTGTGCTGCATGGCCATAAGGTGCCGTTTTGGGATTTGCTATCGCGACGCGTCCTTTAAATTCTTTAAGCGCAGCCAGGTTAATACGATCCCTACCGCTACTAAGATACGCCAACTGCCCAATGGCATACGTTTTTCTACTACCTTCCGTAATTAACTGATTTTGCTCTAACAGCTCGGGCCGTTCTTTGTCAGCCGCTAAAAACACATCGAATGGTGCGCCGTGAGAAATCTGCGCATACAGCGTACCCGTTGAACCAAATGACACCACGACATCCACATTATGTTTGCGTTCAAAGGGTTCAATCAGTTTATCCAGTGCCGGTTTAAAATTTGACGCAACCGCGACATTAAGGGTTTCTGCACCGATAGCACGATTCAGAATCAAGGTAGCCAGCACGCTGACCCATACGATTATTTTGATGATGTTGACCATTGTGCAGCTTTCTCCTGATCAGAGTCTCTTGCTTCAACCCAGCGTTCACCTTCAGTAGCCTGTTCTTTTTTCCAGAACGGCGCCTTCGTTTTCAAAAAATCCATGATAAACTCAGCGGCCTGAAACGACTCTCCACGATGTCGCCCCGAAACGCCCACAAAAACAATTTGCTCACCCAGAGCCAATGCTCCAACACGGTGGATAACCCGGACCCGACCAATCTGCCACGTCTCTTTTGCCTGATGACAAATATCTGTCAGCATTTTTTCCGTCATACCCGGGTAGTGCTCCAGATACAATCCTTCAACCGTGCTGCCTTGATTGAAATCTCTTACCAGGCCAGTAAATGTAACCACGGCACCGTCTTTAACATTGTCCTGAGTAATGGCCCGATATTCTGTTGCCATATCGAAGTCATCCGTTTGCACATTAATGTGCAGCCAGTCAGCCATGATCAGCCTCCTGTCACCGGGGGGAAAAACGCCACTTCGTCGCCATCTCTAATTGATGTTTCGTTTTGCGCCATATCCTGATTGACCGCTACCAAATTTTTAGCTGATGACAAATGCTTTTCCCACTCAGGGTGCTGACTAATGATTTCAGCTCGCAATTCACCAATGGTTCCGACAGATGAAGCATCCATCGCAACGTTATCAACCGCCAGTAACTCTCGTAACTGACCAAAAAATAAAACATTAATCATGATTAATCACCGATTCCTGACTAACGTGTCCAGTGCCCTGTTTTGCCACCCTGTTTTTCCAGCACTTTCACGCCTTCAATGATCATGGATGGGTCAACTGCTTTACACATATCAAATAAGGTCAGACATGCAACTGAAACCGCTGTTAACGCTTCCATTTCTACGCCAGTTTTTCCAGCTAGCTTACACATCGCCATCACACGAATCGCGTTATCTTCAATCTGTGGTTCAAAGTCAATCTGAACCTTAGTTAACATTAACGGATGACAAAGCGGGATTAAATCACTACATTTCTTTGCCCCCTGAATGCCTGCAATACGGGCTACAGCGAGTACATCACCTTTTGCATGCTCACCATCAACAATCATGGCTAACGTTTCCGGGCTCATCTTTACAAATCCTTCAGCCCAGGCAATTCGTTGCGTCACTTCTTTTACGGATACATCAACCATGTTCGCTTCACCTTTATCATTAAGGTGAGATAGCTTGTTCTCTTGCGAATCCGTCATCATTAACCTCGGCTTTCACAAGCAGAAACATCTTTAAGATGCGGAACAAAATTACATGGACGGAAGCTGGCATCCAGTTGCTCTTTGATAATGCCTTCCCATGCTGTTTTACAAGCATTAGTAGAACCTGGCATAGCGAAAATAATGGTGTCGTTTGCCAGACCTGCCAGCGCACGAGATTGAACAGTAGACGTTCCAATCTGCTGATAAGAAATATGGCGGAACAATTCACCAAATCCTTCAACATGTTTATCAAACAGGACAAACAAAGCTTCAGGCGTTGAGTCACGTCCAGTAAATCCAGTTCCACCTGTGACTAAAATAGCCTGTACATCATCCGCAGCGATCCAGTTTGAAACGATTGCACGTATTTTATAAACATCATCAATCACAATCTTCTTATCAATCAGATTGTGACCTTCTGTCTTTAACCCATCAACAAGGGCCAGACCTGATGTGTCCGTTTCTTCAGTTCTGGTATCTGAAACCGTAAGTACTGCAATGTTTAAAGGTTGAAATGGTACAGGTTCTTTAGAAGACATAACTTCCTCTTTCTATTCAATATATGTGTTAATTCGTTAATGCTGATTTGGCCTGATGGCAATATTGCTGCCACTCGTCAGGCGTATTGGTATTGATAAAACATTCAGGTTCTCGTGCCTGAAGTTCAACACCATTAAAGTATCTGGTCATCGCTTTTAGCGATCGCTTGCCATTGTCTCGCACTACTTCCTCGACGTACTGACGAACATCCAGTGCAGTGGGTAAATACAACGGCATAATGCTGGTAGAAAAATAATGAGGTGCTGTGTGTTTATCCTGTCGCCCTTCTCGAATAAGCACATCAATTAATTCAGACGACATCGCAGGCATATCAACAGGCAAAAACAGGATGCTGTCCCAGTCGTTTCGCTGGTTCGTTTCATCCAACCAGTGGTAAACCGCATGGATTCCACCCAACGGACCAATTTCCATCAGTTGATCAGCCAGTACGAGATATTCAGCTTGATGCTGTGAAGTAGTTTGGTGGTGATTACGGCTCAGGACAATATCGCTAATTTCGTCACACAAAGATAAACGCAGCGCCATCGCATTAATCAATGTTGTGTTGTCAGCGAGTACTAACTCAGCCTTGTCCTGGCCCATTCGGCTGGATAAACCTCCAGCCAGAATAACACCAAGACAGGAATGGCGACTGTTCAATTGTTTTTGCATCACATCAAACCTGACGTTGGCGTTACTAACCGCCCAGCATTGCCAGGTGTGTAGTTCCACCAGTAAAGCCATCCTGGAGGAAATGAGAGACTTTTTTATCGCCCATCATGCGACGTATATAGTCAGTTAACGATTGAACGTCATCGTGCTGAAGATACGGACGCATATCAAGACCATTCTCGCTAAACAAACAAAGATGTAATTTGCCTCGGGCAGACACTCTTAATCGATTACAGGTGCTACAGAAATCTTTACTGTACGGCATGATCAAGCCAACCCGGCCCGCAAAGTTTTCATGTTCAAACTCTTGTGCAGGTCCGGCATGTTTTTCCCGAATAATCCGCGTCCAACCCTGTTCTAACAACTGTTGTTTGATCGAGTCACCAGACACATGATTGTCCTTGAAAAACTGCGCATTATCACCCGTTTGCATGAGTTCAATGAATCGTAATGTAACCGGAACATCTTTGATCCAGGATTGAAAATTGGCCAGTTCATTCTTGTTAAACTGTCGCATCAACACGGTATTCACTTTGACGTGCTTCATTCCCCGGTCAAAAGCGCGTTCAATGCCACGCATGATCTCGCCTAATTTGTCATGACCAGTGATCGCTTTGAACATACGAGGGTCCAGGCTGTCTATGCTCACATTTAATGCATCAAGACCGTTATCAATCCATTCATCAATTTGTGAAGAAAGCTTGTAACCATTGGTCGTCAACGCAACTTTTTCAATACCCGGCGTTTGTTTGGTCGTCCGAATAATTTCTGGAAGATCTTTGCGTAACGATGGTTCGCCGCCAGTGATGCGGACTTTTGATGTTCCCAGTTCTGCGAAGCCACGCACAACTCGAGCAATCTCTTCTTTGCTCAGAAACTTTCTAGGCTCCTCTGACTGGTAACCGTCAGGAAGGCAGTATGTACATTTGAAATTACATACGTCTGTTATCGACAATCTCAAATAATGAAATCGTCGACCAAAATTATCTTCTAACATAGCTAAACACCTTTCCAAATACGGGAGGCCGTAAGATTTCTCTGACGACCCGGTGGCCGATTGCCACGGTACAAAAGCCATACGCCAGTCGGATGACACTTAGGCTTAGGTACTCGGAGTTAAATGCGCGTTAAATATTAAGCAATTATAAAATTAAATCAATTTTTTATTTTCATAAAATTTACAAAAATACTCATTTCAGGAATAAAGTAACGAATTTTCCTCTATATCCTATCCAACATAATACCTGACAAAGGACGAGAAAATTTCATACAAAAACAGGCGTAACGACACAGCCTGCAAGTAGTGTACGCGAATTACGAAGTGAATTACTAACGGTGGTGGTAATTGTTGGGGACGGGCACAAAAAAAATGTGCGGAAAAGTAACAATTGTCGCTATGACTTGCCTATTCGTTCTGAGATTTCTTGCAAAATACGATATAAATCCTGGAGATTACACTCTTCATCATCCTTCAAATTTAATCCCACATCGGATAACAAATTAATATATAGCTCAGGAGAAACACCTAACTTATCCAAGCAACGGTGGACACACTCTGACTGACAACCATCTAAGGCAATGATCCTACGTTTACACAGCTCAGTTAATTGCTCTGATGAAAGTTGCTGCGTTAACTCCATAGCACATATCATCTCGGCATCTCCTTGCTGATCAAGTGTTGCAGCCAGATCATTAGAAAGTCGACCATAAGGCGTTCTTCCGCTGCAAGACAAGACAACAGGCGGTTTTGAATCGGTTTCAGCCATAACATATCACTTGAAATTTGAGACACAGAATTCCGATTATAGAGAGGCCTCAAAGCCTCTTTTTGATAGAAATCAATTTTCAGCCCACAATTTCAAATCACCAAAACGCCACACCGTGTTTCATTATCAAAAACACGATCATACTGATGATAGTCGTCAACAGAACATTCTTAGTTTTCCATGACAATATTGCGGCTAATGACGCACCGAGCAACCAGGGGTTTTCAAACGATAACATCAGCTCTTCTTCAGGAAGGAAAACGATTGGCGCCCATATAGCTGTGAGTACCGCCGGACTAGCATAAGCCAGCATTCGTTGTATATGAGGATTTAATTTCAATGGTACTCGGGGCTCAAGAAAAACATAACGACTGAAAAAAACCAGCATACTCATGAGTAGAATCGTCAGCATCATGGTGATGTACTCCAACGTTCCGTCATATAGCCCGCAATCATCGCTGTTATGCTGGCAATAATTAATCCTCCATCCACGCTTAACCAGGCCAGAGTGACAGACATAACCAACGCCACCAGAACTGCTACCAGTACAGGCAATGAAACGATACCAGGCACTACAATCGCAATAAACGTCGCAGCAACTGCAAACTCAAGACCCAGGTCATTCAACGCTGGTATTTGATGTCCCGCAAAGATCCCTACCAGTGTTGCAATATTCCATAACAGATACATGCTCAGTGCAGCACCCAGTGCATACCATGGTTGGAAAGATTTCTTATCATGATGGCCAACCACAGCAAATAACTCATCAGTCATTAGAAAGCCGAGAGTAACTCGCCACCTGAGTGGTAAATGACTTATTCGATCGCGCATCGACATACTGTAGAGAAAATGTCGGGAGGTAATGAAAAATGTAGTTAACAAAATGCTAAACAGACCAGCACCCGCTTTAATCATACCTAAAGCGACTAACTGAGCGGCTCCGGCAAATAAAATCGCCGACAGTGCCTGACCTTCTAACAACGGTAATCCAGCATCGACAGCTAATGTACCTGCTAATAATCCCCAGGGAATAACAGCCACATTGAGTGGTATCATAGCCAATACACCACGCCAGAATAGTTGGTTAGATGTCATGGATGCATCAGGGTTTTGAAGTGTCTTTTCCAAAGTAATCCTCTGGTTTAAATTAAAAGTACTGTGAGATTCAGCATTAGAGGCGCTATTAACAAATAACATGTCCCGCATTACGGTGTATATACAGCGTGTTCTTATCTAAATGGCGAGTCTGCCAGGTTTTTATACAACCCGGTTTTTGTATAACAAGATGTCTATATAAATAGTGTCGATGAGCAAAAATACAACAGGCGAGACAAGAAACTTGTAGCGTGTGATATGTGGAAAAAGAGTGATTAGCCAGACTAATGCGTCTTTAGTGCTTCAGTCAGTTTTCGGTTAAACGTTGCCATAAACGATTGATCTACTGCTTGTTTACTAAACATAAAATAAACATCATCGCTAAAAATCAGTTGATCACAAAGAATGAGATCAGTCACCCCCAGCAACTCAGCCGTAGCCTTGATTGAAACTACATCTCCTACAACAAAATCAGCTCTGCGTTTTTCCAACATCCTCAAACGTCGCTGAGTGCCTTCGACATGAATAATTTTGAACCGTTTGTTACGTTTATAATCCACATCAAACGATTCCCCATGCCACGCCGAGCGATTAAGAGCAACGATCGCTCCATTTCTGACATGCATATCAAAATTTTTACAGGTCAGTTCCCCTGCTCGACTAGCCAGAAATCCGATACCTACGTTTTCTTTTCGATATGGGATCGAGAACCAGTTATTAATTTCCCGCTCTTTGTTCTTAAAGACACCAATAAGCACATCGACACGCCCCTGAACGGCTTCACTGACAATCCGGTTTTCTGGTACAACGTTAACATTCAAGGTGTAGCCCATTCTGGCCAGAATGCCTTTTAACAGAGCACCGTCTTTTCCAACAACATTGCCTGAAGAATCCTTATATATATACGGCAGCCAGTTGCCATCAAATGAGAAAGTTAATGAAGGGGTTTGTGCAAACGCTTGAGTAGAAATAAAACATGAAAGCAGTAAAAGAACATTACTGACTCTGTGTGCTCCCGGAGAGATTAACAACGTTAAAACACGAATCATAATACGGATAAAATTCACATAACCTCCAGGCTCCACCACTAACAACACGGGTTATACCTGAAAAAGGTCAGGAAGTCCCAGTATAACCACAAACATTCTGACGGTGAATTTGAATCCTGTCTTTTCAACACAAAGTTACAGCTTCTTCTGTAAACAATAAATTTTCAATTCCATTTAAAAGCAAACGGGAATCCGCCGATCCCCGTTGCACCTTTATTTCACGACTTCAGGCAAACTACTCATTCATGGAGAAATCCAGGCGGATCATCTGATTAGGCTGAGATACAGCAATGCCCTGTTCAAATTTAGCCTGGTATTTCCAACGTCTTAATGCTTTCACTGCGGCTTTATCAAACACCCGTTGTGGTTTGGAATCAACTACCTGAATATCAGTGACGGCTCCAGACTTATCCACTGTAAATGACATCATTACCCAGCCTTCCAGACCACGCTTTGCGGCCTCTATCGGATAACGAGGTTCAATACGGATAATTGGCACAGCACTTTTAGACACAGCTGTATTTGAAAAGGACGTGCGATTTGAAGACCAGGGCTTCAACGTTGAACGACCAATACCGTCCATTCCAATAGCGATGTCCGGCGTATTTATTTCTGACGGTCCATCAAAATCATCTATAACTTCAGGAGGTGGTGGCGGTGTTTTCTGTTGTACTTTGGGTGGTAATGATGCCTTTTTGACTTCAGGCTCAGGTTGCCAGGATTTCGGCGTGTAAAAATCTTGAAAGGAAACAGTTGATGTTGTCTCAACGTAAGCTGGCTTTTCAATCAATGAAGCCATAAATACAAACAACATAAAGGTTACAGCGGTTGCGAGTCCGGACGGTAATATCCATCGAGTCATAGACTTCTCCTTGTATATTCCATATCCCATGAGTTTAATTACCCAAGGTCTGACCACCTTACACCTTAAACATCAACAAAACCACAGCAAACAAAATAAAAAACAGCTTCAATCATAGATTCTGTATTTTATTTTCAATTTAAGGCTTTTATTGAATTTTCTCATAAACTCTTCATCCACAGCATACTTGCTGAACATAAAATGCACTTCATCTTTAAAGATCAGCTCATTGCAGATAACAATGTCCTCGAGCTCAATCGAATTCGCACTTTCTTTAATGACCTCAACATCGCCGATAACAATATCAGCTCGATTCATCTTCAGCATTTTCAAGCGTTTAGTTGCACCATCGATATGAAACACCTGATGTCTGTACTGCTGCATAAATTTTTCTTCGAATACCTTCCCATACCAGGCCGACTTATTCATCACTATAACGCTACCAGCTGATATCATTTTACCCAGTTGACTACTTCGACAAGTCAACTTATTACTTCTGTTTGCCAGAAATGCGATTCCAACTTTTTCGTAGCGATAAGGTACTGAAAACCAATTGTTTACCATCCTTTTTGGTGTTTTGAACACTCCCAGTGAAACATCTATTCGACCGTGTTCAGCATCAATCCCCTGATAATAATCAGCAATATTCATGCTTTTTAATTGATAACCCATTTCCGCCAGAACATCAGACAACAATGTAACGTCTGTGCCACCAATTTCTCCTGAGTCACTGACGTCGAGATAAGGCAGCCAGGGAGAATCGACAGAAATATATAAGACATTTTTGTCTTCTTCATGAGCCGAAAAAGACTGAAAAGAGAAGAAAGCAGAATTGATAAAGAAAAGTGGTAAAACGAGAGACAAATACCGATTAAACCGCACCTTTGTCATAAAGGTAACCACGACCTGATTTTCACATACTAATAAGTGTAGTATTTATTCAGAAAGCTATTGCCATTACAACATAGCTTTCTGAATAAGAGGTAACTTATAAGTTATTCAAACCATGTGATAGATCAGCGATTAAATCTTCTGCATTCTCAAGCCCTACAGAAATACGAATCAATGTGTCGCTAATTCCCGCAGCCTGTCTCTCTTCTGGCGTATATGGTGAATGCGTCATTGAAGCAGGATGTTGAATTAACGACTCCGCATCACCTAAAGAAACAGCGATAGAGAACAATTTCATACTGTTAATAAATGCTTCACCATCTTCAAGCGAACCTTTTAATTCAAAAGCAATGACACCACCGGCCTGACTCATTTGATTACCGATGAACTTATTGCCTGAATGGGATGGTAACCCCGGATAATAAACAGCTTCGATTTTGTCATGAGCTTCTAAAAACTCAGCAACACGTTGCGCATTAATACAGTGACGATCCATTCGAATATGTAGCGTTTTTAAACCTCGAAGTATCAACCATGCATCGTGAGGACTCATCGTTGCACCAATATCTTTAAGTGCTGTCATTTTAATATGACCGATCATTTCTTGTGAGCCACAAATAATACCTGCAACAACATCACCATGCCCGTTCAGGTATTTTGTTGCACTGTGAATGATGATATCGATACCAAAGTTATGCGGCTTTTGCAGCATTGGCGTAAGGAAGGTATTGTCTACGATTGAAATAAGATTATTGTCTTTAGCAAATTTCGCAATAAATGCCAGATCGATTACAACAAGATTAGGGTTAATCGGTGTTTCAGCAAATATCACTTTGGTTTCAGGTTGCAACGCATCACGCACTTGCTGATGGTCAGTCATATCTACAAACGATACTGTGATACCAAATTTGGTTAGCATGTGACTCATCAAAGCAAATGAACAACCATATACAGCATTAGACGCGATGACATGATCACCAGATTCCAGATTAGCCAGTAATGCTGCTGATACAGCCCCCATGCCAGTAGCTGCTGCCGCGGCATCTTCCGTTCCTTCCAGAATAGCCATTCTTTCTTCCAGTTGACGAACGGTAGGGTTACTCAGACGAGTATAAATATAGCCCTCGGCTTCACCAGCGAATCGATCTGCACCTTGTTTAGCGTTATCAAATACAAATGTTGAGGTTTGGTACAACGGCATTGCTAATGAACCAAACTGCTCGTCTCTTACTGAACCGGCATGTATCGCCAGTGTTTCCATGTTATTTGATTTAAACTTCATATTGACCTCTGATGACTGATTACCGCCCGAACAACAATTTATTATTTTAAGCCTGCGTCTCGGACTCAAACGGTATAACATCCGTAAAGCAATTCCTTAGCCAATGTTTAAAAATCAATACCAATCAACTACTTACCATTTAAATTCTCTATATTCTGCTCTATCCCTTCTCTTTAATGTAATTATTTTATGACAGCCAAAGAGAATACTTCAGCCGTTGATCTCATTTATCGAACCATAATTGTTGATGACAGACTTACTCAGACCATACTTGCTACGGCCTTAAGCCATGACATAACAGGTCCGATGAGAAGTTAAACATAATAATTCCCTCATCGTCATAGATATATGACATTGTCATTTTTTTATGACAACATACCCTGAAATAAGCATTCTGATGAAACGGGAGATGTTTTGACTAAGTTTGAAGTCACATCCAATGATCGAGTTGGTATGACCAATGACATACTGACGGTATTCACTAACAACAACTGGAATCTGCATGCACTGGAAGTCAAACCCGGGCGTATCTTCATCGAAAGCAATATGCAATCAGATCAAATTGATGCGCTAGAAGATGCACTGTCATCCATTGATGGTTTTGAACAAGTAAAAATCATTGAACAGTTACCCAGTGAAAAGCGACGTAGCCATCTTGATGCGTTATTGAGTCGACTTCCTGACCCCATCATTGATGTTAACCGTGACGGCCAGATCATTGTCACCAACGAAGCTGCAGCAACATTATTCGGCACTTCTATCGATAATCTGGAGAAAAAAGCACTGACAGACTTCATTCAGTTACCTGACAACTGGCTTTTCAACGCCAATCCCGTTAACTATGACGTTACCATTAACAAAACACCTTTTATGGCGGATATTACCCCCGTCATGTCCGGCCAAACCTTGCACGGTTCAGTTGTTATTCTTCGCAGTCCTCAGCGCATTGGCCGTGAAATTTCAGCCTATCGCCATCATTCACATCAACGTGATAGCCAGATTATTGGCCAATCGGCCTCTATCATTCAGGTAATCGATCAAGCCAAACGCTTTGCTCTACTGGATTTACCGGTCCTCATCAACGGAGAAACAGGCACAGGAAAGGAGTTATTTGCTCGCTATTTACATGATGGTAGCAATAGAAATGATAAGCCTTTTCTTACAATCAACTGCTCAGCCATTCCTGAACATTTACTTGAGAGCGAGTTATTTGGCTATGCCAGCGGCGCTTTTTCTGGCGCTGCACGAGGCGGAAAACCCGGCTTGTTTGAACTCGCCAACGGCGGCACCGTATTTTTAGATGAAATTGGCGAGATGTCAGTATACCTGCAAGCTAAGCTTCTACGGTTTTTACAAGACTATACATTCAGACGTGTCGGCGGCACGCAAGACATTCACGTTAATGTTCGCATCGTGAGTGCAACACATAAAAACCTGCCTGAGCGTGTTTCGGATGGCGCATTCAGAGAAGATTTATTCTATCGATTAAACGTACTCAATTTGACGCTACCAGGTCTGAAGAATCGTCCTGAAGATATTCCATTACTGGTTGAACATTTCATGCAACAAGCAGCCAGTCAGATTAACAGACCTTCGATTACCATGACAGATGATGCTTTACAAACACTAAGCAATTACCACTGGCCAGGTAATATCAGACAATTACAAAATGTTGTCTTTCGAACCGTCGCACTGACAGATAAACACGTTATTTCCAGCGCTTTATTACAACTACAACCATTCATTGACGAGCACACAGTACCGGGAGAGATGAATGAACATGTCACCGACTGGCAGAGTGCGCAGAAGCAATTTGAAAAAGAATTATTAACTCAGTTATACCCACAATATCCATCGACTCGTAAACTTGCGCTACGATTGAATGTCTCACACAATAAAATTGCCATGAAGCTGAAAGAACACGGTATTGGACTATGATCCAATACCGTTTTAATTGATGCGACAGACGTGGTAAATCAGCGTTTTCACTTAACGCGATGAAGTTGTCTGGAGAGTAAGGTTTCCGTTTTAAATTTCAACGGTCTTAGCAGTAGTTCAGCAAGAATCGCGGCATACAAAATCGGCAATAAAATTACAGCAATCAACGTATAGATGCCTTGTTCTAATCCACCAGCCTGCAATAACAATGACTCTAACCCGACCATGGTGGCAATAAATGCAGCGGTATATACATGAAAAATCATGCGTTGAATGGTTGGTATAACCACATGAATAAACGAGAGATCACCAGGCTCGACAAACAACCACTTTAAACTACTGATAGTGCGCGATGTATCCCGGAGTCCACAAGAGACAACGGTCATTCCCCACATTAAACCTACAATCAGTAGCAGAGACGGAAAATCCCAAAACATCGCAGGTTTTTCCGCCAGTAAAATAGATCCGGCGATTAATAAAGCACTCAGGCCAACACCGGTAATGCCACCCCAATCTGTGGCCGTTTCTTTATGAACAGCTTTTTCTTCTTCTTTTTGCAACTCAGTCGGCGCAACACTAAATGCGGAAGCCAATGCGACCTGGGTATCAACTGAGCAATTGCCATCTTTCTCAATACGCTGAACAGTACGCAAACTAACACCACTGATGTTAGCCAGTTGCTCCTGAGACCAACCACGCTCCTGGCGCATACGCTTCAATTTAACTGATGACAAAACCATTAATGCTTACTCCAACCCCATAGATTTAAAATAAAAACACAAAATGAGCGTCTCAAAGAATGGGTAAGCAGTGTAGGGGCTGTCTCGCCAATGATCAATCACCTGACTGTCGTGAATAACAACATTCAGTCAGGATATTCAACACAACTCTTATTTAAGCGAATGCTGCGAGACATCCAACATGACAGGACAATCATCCTGCGGCCCGATAATAATACTGTTTACTGAAGAAATTACATCAGATGTCAGAATGCCATCCGATATCTGATAGTTACCCGGGCGGAAGGCTTTAAATGAGCGCTCAGCATCCCAGTAACGAGAAGTAAACAAACAAGCAGTTTGCCCTCGATAAACACGGATAGAACGGAATTTGTAGGTATTGTTTGCAGAAAAATGAGGGATTCGGGTGTTTTGAGGTAACGTCATGATGTCTGATTCATCAAACTCACTCAACTCTTCCGAATTTTGCTGGTAAAACACTGAAAAGCGAAGCTCACGACAGCTGGCATTAACGACAATTAATGATGCAATTCTGTTGTCATACCCCAGATTAGCCAGATTTTCGTGTTCTCCTTTGCCAAATAACCGGTAATTACGTTTAAAATCTTCCTTGTCATAACCTACCACACAAATATCACCATTCACCTTTATTGAGGATATCGTGCGGTCCATTCCTGACAACGCCAGATTACTGCGAATTTCGCCATCACCCAACGTAAATGAATTTCCTTTAAACATCATGTCACTATAAAACGTTGCTTCACTTGAATGCGCCAGGCCAGCAGAAATGAACATAAAAATCGTTAACATAAAACGTAACGTTTGCAACATAGCACCCTCTAAATATTTGAAATCTTATGTGTGATGAATAATTAGCTTAAAACCCTGATATACATAGACACACCACACATATCCCTATGGAAAGCCTCCCTGTAAACAATTAATGCTCACCACATAAAAATAACATACTTCGTAAGCAATGATATTTTAGGTTAACATTTTGTGAATATAAATTCACATTATAGTTCCAAATATAAGATTCTCAATTGAGAGCTAACAATTTCATGAAAAAACGACAAATAAATATAACGAGCCAGTTCTTTATATAAACATTTTATGGGACAACAACGAACTGGTAGCTCAGTTAAAACCAGCATAGAATGAAGCTCTGATTTTTGATTTAAAGACAAGCAATGCGGCAAATAACTGACAGCATCAGACAAAACATCTGGGGATACGCTCATTTCTTCACCGATGGTAATGATGTTCGGGATCAAATAAAGCAGCTGGAACAAGCAGGATGTGATGTCGTATTTACCGATATCTCAGCAGATTATCGGGCAAAACGTCTGAACCGCGAAAAGCTAATCAACCAACTAAAACACGGTGATTCACTATTTATCACACAAATTCATCGTCTTGGTTTTGATAGAGCTGACTTAATCACCGCCATTAACCAAATCCTTTCAGCGGGTGTAAATATTTCCTGTACTGATGAAGAATTCGAACTTAAACCAGGCAGCCCGATGAGCTTACTGGCGCTGATTCGTTCCCTGCCAGTCGTAGAACAAACATGGAAACTGGAGCGATTTGGCGGCACTCCCGTTGAACTGGATGAATCAGAATTATTGATGATAGGAAAAATGATGTATATCGATGGCATGTCTGTCGCCGCGATCAGCAAAGAACTTGAAATTAGTCAGCAAACCATTAAGTTCAATGAGAACAAAATCTCTCGTGTTTGCTTTGAAGTTTGGGGAAGTTATCGACATCAGCACCAACGTATTACCTCTCAGCTATAAGCACTTGCATTCACCAAATTGCCACTTAAACTAACCACCAGTTAAACGTTACGAGTAAAAATCTTTGTCAGATACCACCGATCACACACTTGATGCCACCGGGCTTCGCTGTCCAGAGCCGGTCATGATGCTTCGCGGAAAAGTACGCAAGATGAAAGACCATGAAACCCTGCTCGTACTGGCTGATGACCCATCCACAGCCAGAGATATACCAGGATTTTGTGAATTTATGGATCACACACTGGTATCAAGCCAGACCGAAAGCTTCCCGTATAAATTTGTTATTAAGAAGGGACTATAATCATGCGCCATCTTTGCCTGATTTTGTCATGCTTTTTCACCACATCCGTTTTAGCTGCCGACACCGTCTACTTGTTTAGACATGCTGAAAAAATCAAACAAACCCCAAATCCGGGATTAACAGAACAAGGTCATATCAGAGCGCGTTCATTGTGCGGCTGGTTAAAAGATAAAAATATCACTGCAATCTACAGCTCAGATTATCTGCGCACCCGTCAAACCGTAATGCCATTAAGTAAAACCTTAAAACTGTCTGTTAATGCTTATAATCCCCGACAATTACCTGATCTAGTTGAAGTACTGTCGAACCAATCCGGTTCAGTTGTTGTCGTTGGTCACAGCAACACTATCCCTGACACCGTTCGATTATTGGGCGGGAAAGCTCACGATATCGACGAATCTGACTTCGATAATATCTGGCAGGTGAATACCGAACCTAAAACAGTAACAAGCCAGCATAACCAACAGTCTGCGCTATTTACCCAATCAACCATGTGTGCGCCTTCTAATGACTGACACGCAACAAAAGTATCGCCAAATCTGGCAAACAATTCAGGCAATACCTGCAGGTAAAGTAGCGAGTTATGGAAAAATTGCAGATTTGGCGGGATTACCCGGTAGAGCAAGACTCGTCGGCAAAGCGTTACGCGAAGCGCCCAAAGACATGAAACTACCGTGGTACAGAGTATTGAAAAGCAGCGGTCATCTTGCCTTTCCAATAGGCAGTGAATACTTTGAACGTCAAAAAGCACTGCTTCAGGAAGAAAATGTCCCTGTGACTGGCAGCAAAGTCCCTCTCAAGCAAGTTGGCTGGGAACCTGACCTGGGAGAACTGTTGGCAGCACTAAACTGGTAAGGTTTACTTCTAAACAAATTTTACACAGTTAACATTTTTGTTACCATGTTGGATTCGTTTACTCGACAGAGGAATTCAGCATGTTTAAACGCACCTCCTGTTTGCTGGTTTTAACCAGTCTTGTTTCTTTCAATTCCTACGCTGCTAACTGTGGTGATACCAACCGCATTTACAATCTTTACGACATGACGTCAGAAATTGCGAATAAGAATGGCAGTGGAACAATAGGACCCCGTCGGCTGGTCACAAATCAAACCAGCAAAGTACAAGCTTTTTTTACGCGGCAGTTTATCTCACCCACCCCGATGGATATTGATCGGGTTTATATTGATTTTAAAAAGATCGATGGAACACGAATAGGCGGCAAAGTAACCGCTGTCGTTTGTGCCACCGATCAATACGGCAATGCCACAAAACTGGATGAAGTCACTTACAGTGGCGGTAAGAAAAACATTGGCACCACGCATAAAAAAACCTACTACGGATTAAAAAACAAACGTTTATCCGTTCGGATGGTCGGCCAGGCCGCCGTTGGCTCGTCTACTGTCACCATTGATGTCATCAGAAACCGCAACGAAGGTACGCCCTGGTCCCCTGTTAAGACAGCGCCGATGACTCCCGTCACTGGTTTTGCCGATTTACATGTGCATCAGGCCGCTCATCTGGCTTTTAGTAAAGGTTGGTACTGGGGTGATCATATGCCTGGCCACCTGGCGTCACGATTACCACAATGTGAAGGCGATAATCACGCCACACTTGAACCACTGGGTATTGAATTACACGAATACGGTAATGCACACCATGGGAAAACATCCGGCTATCCGGATTATCATGACTGGCCTGTCTGGAACGACATCAAACACCAACAAGTAAGTGCTGAATGGTTGAAAGATGCGCATGAGCGAGGCATGAAACTGATGGTTGCATCAGTAGTGAATAATCAAACCCTCGCGGCAGCTGCAATCGCTTCTGGCCATCATGACAATACGGTTGCACCATTCGATATGGAATCTGCTCGTCTGCAAGTTCAATCGCTCAAAAAACTGGATGAACAAGAATCCTGGTTCGAAATTGTCAGAGATCCCTGGGAAGCGCGACGAGCTATTGCTAATGGTCGCCTGGCAGTCGTCCTGGCAGTAGAAGTCAGTAACCTCCTTCCTGACAGCGATGGTCCCTGGAAAGAGCAACTTTGGGATCTGTACGACATGGGTGTCCGTTCAGTTCAGCTAGCCCATGAAACCAATAATCGATTTACAGGAGCAGCCTATCATGAAGATTTGTTCCGAATCCTGACCGAATTGAAATCCTGGTGGGACCAAAGCATTGACTACGCAAAAGCGGCAGACGGTGTTCATAATGATATCGGTTTGAATAGTCTTGGCTATCAACTACTCAGAGAAATGATGCGGCTCGATATGTTAATCGACATCTCCCACCTCCCTCTGAAAACACAACGTCAGATTTATCAGGTTGCTAAGAATGAATACAGCTACTATCCACTGTTCAACTCTCACACTCGTATCGATAATTTATTGCTTCAAAAAGACAAGGATGTACTTAAAGAGTTTGTAACGACAGACGAAACACTGGAATTTGTCCGCTCAACGGGTGGTGTCCTGGGCTTACGTACCGGACAGCAAGCCATGCTGACGTACAGTGGTTCAGGTGTTGCGAATAACTGTGATGGTTCTTCACGCTCTTTTGCTCAATTTTATCGCTATGCAGCGGACCAGGGAGTAGCCACTGCATTTGCTTCCGATTTCAACGGATTTATTCAGCAATTACCACCAAGGTTTGGTGTGGATGGTTGTGCCAGTGCGATAAATGGTACCTATCAGGCTTATCAAAAGTCATTGCAAGGCAATCAACCATCAGGACAACCAGCATATATGCATGAGTATCATCAAAAAGGACTGGCGCATATCGGACTGCTTCCGGCTTTACTGGAAGATTTAAATACCGTGGGTGCAGACACCTCAGACTTAAATCAGTCTGCCGAAGCGACATTGTCCATGTGGCACAGAGTCTATGACGACAGTCGGAGAGGTTTATAACATAACGTATCGGGGAGCTGAGCATTTTCAGTTCCCTCTCCTTCCCAACACCATGACGTGGTAACACTTCAGATAAATCGTTACACTAGTCACCAGATTACGCAGTATTAACATGTTGTTCGAATGGCTAAATCCGATACCACAGACAAAATTTTACAGCTTCTCAAAGCACATGGCCCAATGACGGCCCAGGATCTGGCAGCAAAGCTATCAATTACGTCCATGGGTTCTCGTCAACATTTGCAAGCATTAGAAGAAGGCGGTCTGGTATCGACATTTGATAAAGCACTGCAACGAGGTCGCCCAAAACGCTTTTGGCAACTCACCGAAAAAGCCAATGAGCGATTTCCTGATCGACACAGTGATTTAACGTTAAATATCATTGAATCAGTAAAAACTATCTTTGGTGATGAAGGACTGGATAAACTCATCACAGATCGGGAATTACGAGCTGAGCAAATCTATCTGCAAAAACTGGATCACTGTCAGTCGTTAGAAGAAAAAGTATCCATGCTGGCAGATATTCGAAGTGAAGAAGGATATATGGCTCAGTATCAAAAAGATGATGATGGATTATGGTTACTGGAAAATCACTGCCCTATATGCGCTGCCGCAGCGACTTGCCAGAATTTTTGTCGCTCTGAATTAGCACTGTTTCAGAAATTACTGGGAGAAAATGTCCGCATTGAACGGACCGAACACATCATCGAAGGCGCAAGACGCTGCGCTTACCACATCACCGCCAAATAGCCATAAAAAAACCCGGCTGGTAACACCGGGTTTTTCATCAGCAATGCATCATTATTCGTTACAGCTTATAGCCATCACTCTTGATGTCTACTTGCTTCACTGAGCCATACTTTTTAATACTCTCTTTAATATCACTCGCTTTACCCACCAGGACAAACTGAAGGTTATTACGCGGGAAATACGCGTTGATAACGTCTTTAGCACGCTCAACGGTCAAGCTGTTTACTTGCTCTTCGAATGTATTAATAAAGTTCTCATCAAAACCAAAGCCGTACATCTGTGCCAACAGATCAGCTAACTGAGATGATGTTTCAAAGTTTGGCGGGAATTGCCCCTTCACATAGGCTTTAGCTGAAGAAAGAGTAGCTTCGTCAATACCTTTCTCCCACAAACGTTCATAAGTGCTGAGTGCCAAATCAATAGCATCAACTGTTGATGCCGTTTTTGTGAATGTAGTCATGTAGAACACACCCGCTTCACGGAATGACGTAAAACGACTCCTAGCCCCATAGGTCAATCCCGAATTTACACGCAATTCATCATTCAACCATGAAGTAAATCGGCCCCCCAGAATCGTATTAATGACACTGACCGCAACGTAGTCCTCGTTGCTACGCTTAATACCTTTTCCGCCAATCACGAATGTCGTTTCAAGGGCATCGTCTTTATTGACCAGTAACACATTAGACTGAGATTTTGCTGCCGCCGGTTTTGCTTTAATTGTTGCCAGTTTTGCTTTTGGCTTTTCCCAGCTGCTGAATAACGCCTTCAGGCGAATCAGCATTTTATTGCTATCGAAATCACCAACAACAATAACCGCTGCATTGTCAGGTCGATACCATGTTTTATGGAATGCCTTGATATCGTCATTTGTCATACTGGCAACAGATGCTAAATCGCCCTGCACCACTGAACCATACCCAGACTCACCAAACATTAAACGATTAAACCAGGTATTGATAACCGCTTTCGGGCTTTCTTTTTCCTGCTCAAGCTTTAGTGAATAACGCTTTTTGTAATTAGCAAACTCTTCATCATCAAAGCGAGGATTGATTACCATATCTCGCAGGATCGTCATCATTGTCGCTTCATCTTTGCTGGCAAATGATGAACTAATCGTCGAGAACTCAATACCACCCGAGGAACCAATGGTAGCGCCGATAAAGTCAGTTGTTGCTTCAAATTCTTCACGAGATAGCTTCTGTGTGCCAAACTCCATTGAATCAACGGTCATGGAAGCCAGTCCAGGCTTATCGCCATCCATCAAAGCACCGGCTTTAACCACAACAGACACATCAATCATGGGAACTTCATGCTGTTCCATCAGATATAACGTCAATCCGTTATCCAATGTCAGCGATTGATATTCAGGTAATCGATATTCAGCCTGAACACTAAAAAAGCTGCCAACCACCAGCAGCATTACGGCAAAAATTGAATGCTTATAAGTCATCTTGCTGGCTATCCTCTTTTGAATCTAAAACACCAACGGTACGGTTTGCTTTTTTCAGATACATGCTGGTTACACGCTTGATATCGTCAACCGTTACTTTGTCATACGCTTCAGGTGCCGAGAACAACTTCTCATAACCACCGAAATAGATTTCATAAGAACCGATCGTGTCAGCCTTACCATTGATCGTTGCCATCGTGCGGTAGAAATCAACACGCTTCTGATTCTTAATTTTTTGCAATTCTTTGTCAGTAATACCGTCTTTCTTAATGCGTGTTAGCTCAGCAATAATGTCTTTTTCGACCGTCTCTGCAGTCGCATCTTTCGCAGCAACGGCATAGATATAAAATAAGTTGGGATCGAGGGACTCTGGAAAATAAGTAAACACATCTGATGCAGATTGCTTTTCATAAACCATAGATTTGATAAGACGAGAACTATTACCTGCAGCCAGTACATCAGCAAGAATGCTCAGCGCATAGTAATCTTCATGTGTTGTTTCTGGCGTGTGGAATGCCATCATGATAGTTGGAGAGGAAACGCTTTGTTTATGCACATAAACACGACGTTCACCTTTTTGAACTGGCTCAACAGTACGAACATCACGAGGAGGCTCTTGTGCAGGAATCGTTTCAAAGTATTCTTTTGCCAGTTTTTTAACATTAGCGACCGTTACATCACCAGCAATAACAACAACCGCATTATTAGGTGCGTAATATGTCTTGTGGTAATCCTGCAAATCTTTTAATGACCACTTCTGAATGTCAGACTCGTGACCAATGACTGGCCAGCTATAAGGATGAGCACGGAATGCAGAACCTTTGACTTCTTCCCAGATAGTACGGAAATTCGAATTCTCAAGTCCGGTAGAGCGCTCGGAAGTAACGACTCGACGCTCACTTTCCACCATATCCGGATCAATATTCAGATGCTGAATGCGATCAGCTTCCAGATCGAACATTAGTTCCAGTTGTTCAGCAGGGAACCAGTCCGTGTACACCGTCAGGTTTTCACTGGTGTACGCATTATTTGCACCGCCTGCCGCTTCCATCGTGCGATCAAATTGCTTAGGACCATATTTTTTTGAACCATTGAACATCATATGCTCAAAAAAGTGAGATAAACCGGTGATCCCCGGATATTCATTTCTGGAACCGACTTTCCAGAATATATACATATTAGCGTTTGGTATTGAATGATCTTCCAATACCATAATTTTCATACCATTATCCAATGTAAAAGATTTTACATCTTCAGCCGTCGTTACTGCGCTTGCTGCAAACGTCGTGAAACTAATCACGATCACCAGCCAACGTGCTAAATTCCTAATCATTAGTAATAACCTTGTAATTATTATTCCAACAGACCTGAGACTTGATGCCCCTTCACACGATCCTTTGCTACCACCATCCATTTCGCTGTTACATCAATGGTCATAAATTTGAACAGCCAACATTCTAATGTAGAACGCAACAAGAAAAACATGAAAACCTTGTAAAATTGCATTTAATCCCAGACATTGCCACAATTATTGCCTTATTGACCGTACAGCAAGATGCTGTTTTTAGACTTTCGCCTCTGGGTAGTTATGACAGACACAGGTAAATCCAAGCCTAATTATCATCATGGAAATTTGCGCCAGGCACTCATTGATGCCGCAATTCAGTTCATTCGTCACTATGGCGCAGAGAAAATGAGCTTGCGAGCGATCGCTCGTGAAGTAGGCGTATCACAGTCAGCTCCCTATCGTCATTTCGAAGATAAAAATGCATTAGTATCTGCTATTGCCAGTCAAGGCTTTGAACTCTTGAGAGATGACATGCGCCGTAATTTTCAAGAGAACAAAGGTGAACCGCTTAAAGCATTAAAACTCACAGGCATTAGTTATGTAACGTTTGCCTATCACCATCCTGAAATGTACAGACTGATGTTTGGTCAACGTTCTAGCCAGTTCGATGGTTCTGAGCTGAAATCCACCCACAGTGAAGGCTATTGCGTGTTACGTGAGATCATTGATTTAGGTAAAGAATCCGGCACATTTCGCCCTTATGATACTGACATGCTCGCATTGGCAGCCTGGAGCACAGTACACGGTGTTTCTTCACTGATTCTTGATGGATTAGTTGATATTGATGAAACGAGCTTAGGTATGGTGACTCAATCTTTAACAGAAATCGTCATAAACGGGGTTTCTCAGTAGTAGCTGATATCTGTTAATAGGTTCTCAGCAGACGAGTGTATCGTTCATAGATTAACTTGATACGCCCGGAATCAACCAAATGCCGATATCCCTTATTGAAAATTTCTTTTTCTTTCTGGGTTTTAAACGCAATGTGATAGTCGTTTGGTATAAACAGATTTGAATAGGAAACAGGGCGAGCATAGCGAATATCGTCCGGGTTACGGTTTCTTAATTGCTTCCAGAAAAACTGAAAAATAGTTTTTTCCATCACAGCTACTTCAGCCTGACCTTCAAATAATGCACGCACTTGATCAAACTGACTAACGATTTCTACGTAATCCAAACCTGACAAAACCAACTGATTAAATTCAGGCCCCAGATAACGGGTCGCCCCACTAAATCCGATGACACGATAATTAGCTAAATCAGCTACTTTTTCTATGACCTTTGAACCATCTTTCATAAAAATGGCATAGTTATGGAACGTAATATAAGGTTCGGAAAAGTGCCCCTGAACCATCCCTTTTTTAACAACGGTAACAGCATCAACACGTCCCTCATCGAACGCGCTCATAGCTTCTTCATTCGAATAGAAATGGAATTTGATTTGAATGCTCGACTGAGCAAAAGATTCACGAAGAATATCGATTAAAATACCGCGACCATTTCCCAAAACAAACGGTTTCATGGCTTTGCCAACCGCTATATCAATGGTCTGTTGCTCACTGGCATGCAAGGGCAATGAATGCCAGCACAGCAAAATGAATATGAGGTGTCGTAGAAAATTCATCAGCATTCACCGCGTTATGAAATAAGGCACAGAACTACAACCGCGAAACAATCAAAGCGGCACAATCTGACTCCTGGCTTCCTAAAAGCTTCCATCATATAGGGGAAGTTTAAGCCCCTTGGGGTGATGCTCCCTTCCAATACATTAATTGACCTGTACCCCGACTATTTTATTGCACCTTATCACCGCCGAAATAGCTTTCCTCGCAAACAACTGTCGTTACATTCAAACTCTACTCTGCGGTAAACTGGATTTATTCAGGCAGTTAGCTTTACACTTAACAACCAATCAACGACTGAATGAAATTTCCATGCAATCACCCTGGCGTAACAATTTCCCCTCTATTCAACACACAAACTGTATCTATCTCGATTCTGCGTCATCCTGCCAGGTGCCTTCAGCGGTCATTGATGCCGTATCTCATTACCTCAGTTCCGGGCATGGAAATGCACATCGAGGCATGTATCCGTTCAGTGAAAAAGCAAATGACATCTATCATCAGTGTAGACAGCAAATCGCAAATTTCATCGAAAGTGATGAAAAACACGTTATATTTTGCAAAAGCACAACCGAGGCAATAAACCAGGTTGCGACCAGTATTCAACACGAACTGAAACCTGAAGACTCTATAATAATTACTGAGTTAGAACATCACGCGAATATATTGCCGTGGCAACGTATCTGTCAGCTGACAGGAGCAACCCTTCATGTTTTGCCCGTGACAGAAGAAGGGACGATAGATGATTCACAGTTAGAAGTGCTGCTTCAACAAAACTGTAAGTTATTTGCTTTCAGTCATAGCTCTAATGTACTGGCCGCAGAACAACCCGTTCAGCATTTCATTGAAAAAGCTAAAAAAGCAGGTGTTAGAACGCTTGTCGACGGTGCGCAAGCAATTGCTCACCTTCCGGTCAATGTCAAAAATATGGGCTGTGACTACTATGTATTCTCTGCTCATAAACTTTACAGCACGACCGGTTGTGGCATTTTGTACGCTGCAGATCCTGACTCGCTCTCCCCGTTACTACTCGGCGGCGGTATCGTGAACTCGGTGACAACACGCGATCATCAGTTAATATCATCTATTGAACGTTTTGAGGCAGGTAGTCCAGATATAGTGGCTATTGTTGCTCTTTCAGCAGCCCTCAACTTTATCGACGAATGTGGACATCAAGAGATACTGGACTGGGAGAATCAATTAACGTCTTATTTTCTGTCATCCATAGAAAGTATTAGCGATATTCAATTACTTCCCAGACCATCTCCTGATCTACCCGTCATATCGCTAACCAGTAAAGCTTTACACAGTCATGATATGGCAACTTTACTGGGTATGAATAACATTGCTGTCAGGGCTGGTCATCACTGCGCTCAACCACTGCTAAATGCATTAGGGCTGAAACACTGTATTCGTGCTTCTTTTGGTATGTATAACAATTTTAGTGATATCGACCGCTTCGTTGAGCAATGGCAAGATGCGCTGACTCTGGCTTAACTATCCGGTATTGCATCGAATAACTCAGCAAGATTTATTCACTGAACAGGAAAAAATGCAGTTCAACGCAAATCGACGCACATTCCGGGATTTCAACACTATAGTCAGTTTCCTGGAGGACCTTAATTGAACCCATTAACCATCATCATTCCTGCTGCGGGAAATTCGTCGCGACTTGGGCAAGCCAAACAGCTTGTGCGCTATGGATCACAATCACTACTAACTCGTCAAATCAGACTCGCGCAACAAATTACACCCAATGTCATTTGCGTCCTGGGCGCTCACGCAAGTGCTATCGAAACTCAGGTGCGTGAAGAACTGACAAATGAAGAAGTTTGTCAGTTCATTATCAATGACTCATGGGAAACAGGCATGGGAGTGAATATTGCAGCAGGTGTTAAAGCAATGCCTTCTCACACACAGTCAGCAATGATTCTGCTTTGTGATCAATGGCAACTTATTCAGAAAGATTTATTACAACTCGTTGCAGCTGGCCAACAATCACCAGACCACATTATTGTCAGCCGATACGACAAGATAGATTCCACGGCACATGGGGCACCAGTACTGTTTCCTGCCAGTGAATTCGAATCACTTCGTCACCTAACCCATCAGGGTGCTAAATTTATTTACAAAAAAAAGCCAGACAAAGTTAAATTCGTTCTGCTAGAAAGAGCAATACATGATCTGGACACGCCAGAACAGTTAACCGTTTTCAATAACACGATTCAACAATAATAAAACGCAAACCGGAGGAACCACATGATTTCACTAACCGTGAATGGCAAACCGCATAAACTGGATGTTGCTCCAGATATGCCATTACTGTGGGTAATTCGAGATATTCTCAATTTAACAGGCAGTAAATTTGGATGCGGAAAAGGCCTTTGTGGAGCCTGTACGGTCCATATAGACGACCAACCCGTTCGCTCATGCCTGACACCTGTATCAATCGCCGCAAACAAATCAATTACCACCATTGAAGGTCTGTCTGAAGAAGCTGACCATCCGGTTCAGCAAGCCTGGCTTGAATTAAATGTACCGCAGTGCGGTTACTGTCAGGCGGGCCAGATTATGTCTGCTGCAGCCTTGCTAAAAGCCAACGCATCACCCAGCGAAACAGATATTGATAATGCGATGTCTGGAAACCTTTGCCGCTGTGGAACCTATCCAAGAATCAAGCAAGCCATCAATCATGCAGCAACGTTAGCGAAGGAGGTGAAGTAATGTCTATTCAAAATCTGAGTCGCCGTCGTTTCATGTTTGGCTTATCTGCAGTTTCTGCCGGGCTGTTGTTAGGTATCGAGCTGGACAGCGCACATGCAAAAATGCCTGAACATGCCAGCGATGATGAAAGCTTCAGTTTTTCTCCCGATGTTTTTGTATCGATTGATAGTAAAGGCCAGGTCACAATTATCTGTCATCGTTCAGAGATGGGTCAGGGTGTTCGTAGCACACTACCTTTGTTAATCGCTGACGAAATGGAAGCTGACTGGGATCGAGTAACCGTGGAGCAAGCCATAGCTGACGAAAAATATGGCAGCCAAAACACCGATGGCAGCCGAAGCGTTCGCCGCAATTATCGTAGGCTGAGAGAAGCTGGTGCAACGGCTCGCACCATGCTGCAACAAGCAGCCGCAAATCATTGGGGCGTGAAGCCGGAAGAGTGTGAAGTTTACAACCATGTCATTACTCATAAACCATCAGGTAAAACATTAGATTTTGCCGAGGTCGTAAAAGCCGCCGCCGAACTGGATGTGCCAGCAAAAGAAACGCTGCAACTTAAGCCTGAAAACAAACAACGCTATATTGGCCGTAAAGATATTAAATTACTTGATGGCAAAGATATCGTCACTGGTAACACCACATACGGTTACGATGTTCAACTTGATGATCTACACATTGCCGTTATCGCTCGTCCACCTGTTTTGTTTGGCAAACCAAAATCTTTTGATGCTTCAGAAGCGTTGAAGATTCCAGGCGTTGTTGAGGTTGTTGAAATGCCAACGCTTACACCGCCCGCTCTGTTTAAACCATTAGGTGGTATCGCCGTTTTAGCGACCAACACATGGGCTGCCATGAAGGGCCGGGAAGCGCTTAAAATAGAGTGGGATCACGGCGACTATCAAACCCACAACACGGAAGAACACAAAGCTGTATTCAAAAAGGCACTGGAAAATCCACCTCACCTCATCCGCAAGCGCGGAGATATCGCGAATGCACAGGCAAAAGCCAGTAAAACACTGGAAGCCGAGTATTACGTCGGCGGTATTGCTCACACCACTATGGAGCCGCCAGCGGCAACAGCCCGCGTAACCAAAGATGGCATTGAATGCTGGGCTTGCACACAGACACCTCAGTCTTCACAGCGCACTGTCGCCTCATTGCTAGGTATAGAAGACAAAGAAAAAGTCATCATTAACGTCACGTTACTGGGTGGTGGATTTGGTCGGAAATCCAAACCAGATTTTGTAGCTGAAGCAGCGTGGTTGGCAAACAAGACAAAAAAAGCGGTGAAAGTTCTTTGGACGCGTGAAGACGAAATCAAGCATGGCTACTACCATAGTCCCAGCTATCAAACACTGAAAGGAACCCTGGACGAAAATGGTAAAGTCACCAGCTGGCACCACAGCATGGTTAATCATCCGATTGGTTTTACCTTCAACGCAGAAGAGAAAAAAGCTGGTGGTGATTCGCTGGGTCAGGGAGACATGCCATTTGATATCCCAAACATTCTCATTAATAACGGAGAATCGGAGTCCTTTTACCGCATTGGCTGGCTTCGTTCCGTGACAAATATCAATAACGCATTCGCTGCAAGCTCGTTTGCTGACGAACTCGCGAATGCAGCCGGACGAGACTCTAAAGATTTCTTGCTTGAATTGATTGGTGAAGATCGACACATCAACTTTAAGGAAGATGGTTACGATTACTGGAACTACGGTGACTCACTGGAGCAATACCCGGTAGACACTGCACGATTAAAGAATGTGATTCGCCAGGTTGCAGAAAAAGGCCAATGGAATAGAAAACTAAAACCTGGTCATGGTATTGGAATAGCCGCACATCGAAGCTTCTGTACCTACGTGGCCACTATGGTTGAAGTCTCATTTAACGACGGAAAACTGAAGATTGAACAAGTTGATACCGCCGTTGATTGCGGAAAGATACTCAATCCAGAACGGGTTGAATCACAAATGGCTGGCGCAGCCGTCTTCTCTGCGAGCTTTGCACTTCATGGCGAAATAACCGCTCGAAACGGCATTGTCGAGCAAAGTAACTTTGATGATTATCCTTTATTGCGTATACAAGAAGCGCCTGTCGTCAATGTTTACCAGGTGCAGACAAACGAAATTCCAGCTGGTGTGGGCGAACCAGGCGTTCCTCCATTCGCACCAGCACTAACCAATGCAATCTTTAATGCCACCGGGAAACGGTACCGCAACTTACCACTGAGTCAATATGGTATTGTTTAACAACCAGGACATACTCTGGTAATAAAATCACCAGTGCCCTGTTCTACCAACAGGGCATTTTTTATTTTCAGTCATTAGCCAGAAAAACATATAGCGACGTAACAGTTAAGCACCAAAAATCACCCTTTATATTTAAATTTTAACTTAAATACTTTTCTCTATCTTTATGTACAATTTTTTACCTATAAACCAATAGGTAAAATAAAATATAAAACAATATATTTACATTTTTAATACCATCAAGATCCAAATAAAAAACATAATTAAAACAACCCTGTTTTTTATCCAAAACTAACACGTTTTCATGCAAAAACGATCTAAGAGACACTTAGTCATTAGATATCTGTAACTTAGCTGGTTTTAAAATGAACAATTCAACGAATTCAATCTCACGGAATTCCACCGTCATTGACCGGATTCAGTGTTTAGGTATTTAATACAGGCATTGGCTTAATCTAACAAAATAAGCCCTTAAGAAGTATTTAAACCAAAACGCAGTAAATCTATCACTATATGACGTTTTGAATTAATAAATCATATAGTTAGAAGCATTTATTACAAACAAAGATAACTTATTGAGACGAAACGTTTTTATTGTGCTGTTGTTCATTTTGAGCCTGGGTCGGGGTGGCAAAAGCTCAAAAGCTAAACCAGGCTGAGTATGTAACGGAAACACAGTCTGCTCAGCCAATAAAAACGACAACCGGAGACCTCAGTATGGAAAAAAATGTATTGAAAGAAGTCGTGGAGCTACACCAATTTTTTGAAAACTGGTTCACGGCACGTTTGGATAATACCGAAGAAAATCTGAACCGCTTCGAACACGTAACCAGTGACGAATTCACCGTAATCCCTCCCAATGGCGCAACCAGCGACAAAGCTTCATTGATTAAAGATTTACAAAGCGCTTATGGGTTTCAGGGTCAACACCCTTACCGTATAGAAATCAAAAACGTCGAAGAAAAAGAACTGGCTGGCGATCTGGTCATGGCAACTTTTGAAGAATGGCAACAAGATCGACGTGAGAATCGTGGTCATCTGAATACCGCTATTTTCCGTCGTAATTACAATAATGTGAATGGTCTTGAATGGGTCCATTTACACAAAACCCGGATCCCTGAATCCGCACAGCTCTCCTAACTTTTTTCGACATAATATCCTGACTATCTGGGAGGGTATCAGCCCCTGTTAACCTCCCTTCTCTGCCCTTACCGCTTTAAACGCGTAAAAAATCCTCTATTTGATAATTTGGTATAACATCCACGAACCTGATCCGGTAAAATATCCCCTTTTATTTATTCGACATTATCTATTCAGGAGTATTCGGTTCCATGTTTGTTATTTGTGCTTTATATAAGTTTGTTGCTCTCGATGACTACGAAGCAATTCGAGCGCCGCTACAAAACGTCATGAAAGAAAATGACATAAAAGGCACATTACTGCTGGCAAAAGAAGGTATTAACGGCACAGTATCAGGCAGTAGAGAAGGAATTGATGCACTACTTAACTGGTTTCGACAAGACGAACGATTAAAAGATATTGTTTATAAAGAATCCTTTGATGAGCAGCAGCCGTTTTATCGAACGAAAGTAAAACTGAAGAAAGAAATCGTGACGATGGGCGTTGAAGGGCTTGATCCTCGAAAAGTTGTCGGCACTTATGTAAAGCCAGAAGACTGGAATGCATTAATTTCAGATCCTGAAGTCGTCGTGATCGACACCCGTAACGATTACGAAGTTCAAATCGGCACGTTTAAGCATGCCGTCAATCCTAATACCGATTCTTTCCGTGAATTTCCTGAGTACGCCGAGAAAAATCTTAACCCTGATAAACATAAAAAAGTCGCGATGTTCTGTACAGGTGGTATCCGCTGTGAAAAATCGACCGCTTACATGAAAGAACAAGGATTTGAAGAGGTCTATCATCTTGAAGGCGGCATTCTGAAGTACCTTGAAGATGTACCAGAAGAGGATAGCTTGTGGGAAGGTGAATGCTTTGTATTTGATAACCGCACCACCGTTAATCACCAGCTTGAGAAAGGCTCTTACGATTCATGTCATGCCTGCCGCTTACCGATTACTGAAGAAGATAAACAAAGTAAGTATTTTGAAGCGGGTGTGAGCTGCCCACATTGCTATGACAAAGTGACAGATAAACAGCGCGCTCGATTTGAAGAACGTCAGCGTCAAATGGAACTGGCTAAAAAACGTGGTGAAACTCATATTGGAGCAGAAGTGACCTCCTTAATTTCACAACGACAGCAAGAAAAGAAACAAGCGAAAGAACAACAATCCAATAACTCTTAATTCTTGTCCGGAGGCTTGTTATGGCTACTGATTTTTCAAACCTTGAATTTAACAATACCTATAGCACGCTTCCTTCGCCGTTTTTTACGGCGCAGCCACCAACACCAACCAGTAACCCGGTGTTGATAGCTTTCAATCAACCATTAGCTCGCGCTTTTGGGTTTACTGAAGAACAGCTATCAGCTCCCGATCTCGCCTACTATCTTTCCGGTCATCAGCCTTTTCCCGGCATGAATCCACTTGCAATGAAATATGCCGGACATCAGTTTGGTTCATTTAATCCCCATCTCGGTGATGGTAGAGGCTTACTTCTGGGGGAAATCATTGCGACAGACGGACAGAAGTGGGATTTACACCTGAAAGGTGCAGGTCCAACGCCTTATTCACGTTCAGCAGATGGAAGAGCCGTACTTCGCTCCAGCATTCGCGAGTATTTATGTAGCGAAGCGATGTATCATTTAGGCATTCCAACCAGTCGGGCTTTATCTCTTACCGGTAGTGACGAACGCGTTTTACGAGAAATGCCAGAAACTGCCGCCACAGTTATTCGTGTTGCTCAAAGTCATATCAGATTTGGTCACTTTGAACATTTCTTTTATAACCAACAACATGAACACCTGAAAACACTGGTTGATTATGTGATCGAACATCACTTTCCTGATGCTAAAGACGCCGACAATCCCTGCCTTGCAATGCTCACTCAGGTTATTAAATCTACCGCTGAGATGGTTGCTAAGTGGCAAACAGTCGGATTTGCTCATGGCGTAATGAACACGGATAACATGTCGATACTGGGGATTACCTTCGACTATGGACCATTTGGTTTTATGGACGATTACAGTGCAGGATTCATTTGTAATCATTCGGATTATTCTGGTCGGTATGCTTTTGATCAGCAGCCTAAAATTGCATTATGGAATTTATCAGCGCTGGCCTATGCCTTAACCCCATTTATTTCAACCGATGCATTAAACGACATTCTGGAAACCTTTTATCCGCACTACCACTCTCACTATAATTTGTTGATGAGTAAGAAGCTGGGTTTGATGCAAGTATTGCCTGAAGATGAAGAGCTCATCACTGAGCTAATAAATTTACTCAATGCCAATCACCCTGATTACACCACCTTCTTCCGCAACCTGGCGCTGTTCGATGTAGGTGGCAATAATGACTTCCTTCGGAATCAGTTTTTCTCAAAACAAGCATTTGATAACTGGGCAGAAAAGTATAGAAGTCGTTTGGCTCGACAATCTCTCTCTCAGGAAGAAAAACAGACGTTGATGAATCAACATAATCCCAAATACATACTGCGCAATTACTTAGCACAACAGGCCATTGAAAAAGCAGAAAATGGGGATTTTTCTCTCGTCAATGAGCTCTCAATTGTCCTGGAAAAACCATTTGATGAACAACCCGAGTACGAAAAACACGCGCAACTGCCACCAGATTGGGGAAAGTCTCTCGCGATAAGCTGTTCATCTTAGCCTGTCAGGTGCGACATATTACCGCAGTCTGTCCAGGTTCAGGCGAATGACACGGCATACCTGAGTCAGGTGTTCACCATAGATAATGGGATTAAAATCGTTATTCTGGCAGTAATTTTGATAAAACTGGCGTGTCCTTTCATTTGAACCAGATAACTCCTCAAGATAGGTTTTTTCCGATGATGAGTAGCTGGAAAAATGCTTGCTTAATTCACGAAAAACCCTTCGTGCCCCGGCATTGCTAACCGGTTGATTTACATCAATAACTATATTGACAATCGTGTCAGTTACCCCTTCTTTTATATCGTTCACTACTTTAATATCCGAATTCAAAACGATCCAAAATACGGCAAGAATCACTAATAGCTTTTTCATCTCATTCACCTGAACTAAATGCTTAACGCTGATATATCACCCAAATGGATTAGAATTAACTAATTAAACAAAATTTGAGCCAGCTCACATTTACAACTGCTCGGATAACTTAAAATAGCGACAGTTTAAAAACAATAGAATAAAGACGAAGTCTGTCAATCCAGCGTATAATTAAGATTCTATTGCCGCACACAACGACAAAGGAATGACCACCATCTTGTTGTGTGTGCTTTGTTTATATTGAGAGCGAGAATGGTAATGCCAGAACACCGTGAAAACACCTCGAAAGTTCCCGATGCGGAACAACAGATTCCTGTAAAAGTCATACCCTCTAAAGTTACCGTTCATAAACCAGCCGCGCATAAAGCCACTACTCATAACCCTCGAAGCCGTATCTACGTTCGTTTAGTTAAAGGTTTACACCAAAAAATCAGACGCTATATGAACATGGTTTTTATGGCCGCTTTTATGCTGACCCCCTGGTTAAACTATGAAGGCAAGCAAGCCATCCTGTTTGATATTGGTAACCAGAAATTCAATATCTTCGGCCTGACAATGTGGCCCCAGGATTTCACACTGGTTGCGTGGCTGTTTATTATTGCTGCCTTTGCGTTATTTGCCGTTACCGTATTCTATGGTCGGGTCTGGTGTGGGTATTTATGCCCTCAGACAGTCTGGACGCATATCTTCATGTGGTTTGAAGAAAAGCTGGAAGGCACCAGAAACCAACGAATAAAGCTGGATAAAACGCCGATGAATTTCAACAAATTCAAGCGGAAAACAGCAAAGCATACCGTCTGGATAGCCTTTTCATTGCTAACCGCACTGACGTTTATGGCTTACTTCGTGCCGGCCAGAAGTTTATTCATCGATTTCTTTACTCTAAACGCCTCCGTATTAATCTCTGTCTGGGTTATCTTCTTTACCTTCTGTACTTACGGTAATGCTGGTTGGATGCGTGAAATTATGTGCCTGCACATGTGCCCATACGCCCGTTTCCAGTCAGCAATGTTTGATAAAGACACCTTCACCGTTGCTTACGATACCACTCGTGGAGAAACTCGTGGCCCACGTAGCCGTAAACAGGATCATAAAGCAATGGGACTGGGCGACTGTATCGACTGCAACCTCTGCGTTCAGGTATGTCCAACGGGTATCGATATCCGAAATGGTCTTCAGTACGAATGTATTAACTGCGGCGCTTGTATCGATGCCTGTGATGGCGTCATGGACAAAATGGGTTATGACAAGGGACTGATCAGCTATACCACAGAGCATAATCTGAATGGTAAGAAGACGTCTGTTGTTCGTTATAAATTGCTGGGTTATGCCGTCATTCTAGGTCTGATGTTGACTGCATTCAGTTACGATCTGTATACCCGTAAACCGTTGTCGTTCGATATTATTCGTGACCGTAATCAGCTGTACCGAGAGAATAGCGAAGGTATGGTCGAGAACGTTTACACCCTGAAGATTCTGAACAAGTCACAGAAAGATACCCAGTATAAGGTCAGCGTATCCGGTATCTCAGACTTCGAATATCTGGGTGACGAACAAGTCATGGTAAAAGCTGGTGAAGTGTATACACTACCCGTTTGTATTACCGTGGACCCATACGACTTATCGAATTCAATTACGAATATCCAGTTCAAAATTGAATCCGTCGAGCAATCTCCAATATCAGTGGAAGAAACCACACGATTCTTCAGTGGTTCACGTTAATACGGTACTTAATCCGTAACGTTAACAGGCTATCGAGCGATTAAGCTCGGTAGCCGCTGAATAATTGGAGTCTCCTTCCTAATGAGCCAGTTTTCTTTTACTGACCTCACACCAGACACCATTCTTGATGCCATCGAAAGCCTTGGTATTTACGTCGAATCAGGCTTACTCCCGCTTAATAGTTATGAAAACAGGGTTTATCAGTTTGTCGCTGAAGACCAGAAGCGCTATGTCGCCAAGTTCTATCGTCCTCAGCGCTGGTCTCTGGCACAAATACAGGAAGAGCATGATTTTGCTTTTGAACTGGAAGCTGCTGAAGTTCCCGTTGTTGCTCCACTGAAGTTTTCTGGCAAATCCATTCATGAATATGGCGGCTATCTGTTCACCCTGTATTCATCTGTCGGTGGCAGAATGTTCGAACAGGACAGCCTGGAGCAGCTGGAATGGATGGGACGATTCATTGGTCGTATTCACCAAACGGGACGTCGGGAAGCATTCACACATCGTCCAACAATGAATGTAACCGAATATCTTGATGACGCAGCAAGCACTATCAAGTCGTCAGGCTTTATTCCCATGACACTTGAAACAGCATTTGTAACGATACTTGATCAAACGGTGGACGCAGCAAAGGCAAACTATACGCCAGGCGAGACGATCCGACTGCATGGCGACTGCCACGCGGGTAATATTCTCTGGACACCTGATGGTCCTTCATTTGTCGATTTAGATGATAGTCGAAATGGACCTGCCATTCAGGACATCTGGATGATGTTATCTGGCGACAGACAAAATCAGCTTTTACAACTGGATACACTGGTTGAAGGTTACGAATCATTTGCACATTTTGATGAGTCACAATTAACACTTGTAGAACCACTGCGTGCAATGCGTATCGTCCACTACATGGCATGGCTGGCGAAACGCTGGGATGACCCGGCATTTCCAAGGAACTTTGGCTGGTTTACGTCAGACAAATACTGGGAGCAACAAATTTTAACACTTAAAGAACAACTGGCAGCGCTTCATGAGCCACCTTTATCGCTGTCGCCCGGTCTTTAATACAACAAGCGTCAGTGCTCGCCTGCAAGGTATATCGCTGACCCGATTTTGCTAAATCAGGAGACTGCTGAATAAAACACAGAAAAAGTGTCGAAATAATTTCAGACTAAACAGTCAACACGCTTTGTTCCTTGTGTTAGATTATCCCGCAGTTAATCAATTACCGAAAAGTTCAGGAACTTGATAATGAGAAAAATAGTTTCGTTATTCTTTGTATTCTTCATGTTACCGCTTGCTGCACAGGCGCTACCATTAAAGTATCAGGAAGGTGTTCATTACGAAGTTGTTGCTGACAAAGCAACACCTAAAAAGGAAGTCCGTGAGTTCTTCTCCTTCTACTGCCCGCACTGCTACCGTTTCGAACCGTTCATGCATGAACTTGAAACGTCTCTGCCAAAAGGCACTACATTCGCTAAAAACCACGTTGATTTCCTGCGTGGCGCGTCACCAGAAATTCAGCAAATGCTTTCTCGTGCGTTAGTCGCATCAGAAAAAATGAATGTTGAAGAGCAAGTCGTAAATGCCATTTTCAAATACATTCACGAAGGTCGCTCAAATTTTGGTAGTGAATCTGATCTATTGAATCTTGTATCATCAGCCGGTGTTGATGAAGCTAAATTCAAAAAAGCAATGAACAGCTTCTCTGTAAAAGGTGAAGCAAATAAAATGAAGAAACGTCAGACTGAATTGACAGCAACCCGTGCGTTAACAGGCGTACCAACTGTTATCGTTAATGGTAAGTATAAAGTACTGACTCAAGGTCTTGATCGCGATAACTTCTACGACTCTTATAAAGATGTAGTGAAGTACTTAGTGTCACTGGACAACTAATTTCTACAGGCGCTGGTACGCATCAGCGCCTGTTTTCCACTCCCACCGTAACGCTCTTATTCACCACTTACTCGCCACGACAATTTCTACCTCTGCATTTTGCAAAGATAAATATACCGGTATTAAAGCAATAAATCGGCTAATTGCCTGATGTCGTGGATCTCTATATGAGGAAGAATATCTGGTGCTGAAGCGACAGCTTTAGACTGGTTTAGCCATATTGCACCGCAGCCCGCATTTCTTGCCCCTTTTACATCCGATGTCAGGCTGTCGCCAATGTGTAACAGCTGAGGCATTGAAACCTCTGCTTGACTGGCGATGTGTTGGAACATATCTACGTGAGGCTTCATGCGATGCTGATTTAATACCGGTGAAACTCGATGCGAAAAATAGGACGCTAAACCTATTTTATCAAGATCTACGTTTCCATTTGTAACGGCCACCAATGGATACGCAGCAGCTAAATCACTCATTAGCTGATGGATGTCCTGTTCTACCGAGACCTGATTACGCCAATGATAAAACTCATCAAATACTCGCTGCGCTAACTGAGCCGCTTCCAACTCTGGCACTCCGACTTGCAACAAGCCTTGTTGCAACACAGCAAATCGTAGTTTAGTCATATCCTGCATTAATTCAGGTTTCTGCTGGATCACTTGCTGCTTCACGTCACGCCACCAGCGAATATCATGCGCAACAGATGCTGATACTTCAGATTTCAGCATTTCCATTTGCGCTTGTTCCGCTTTTAAAATGACAGGCATGTTGTCGTACAGCGTATCGTCGAGATCAAAACTCAACACATCAAATGCAGGCAGTCGCTTATAAAATCTCATCAGTCATCCTCATTCTGGCGTCGTTTTCGCGCTCTGGGGTGGGCTGCATCATACACATTAGCCAAGTGTTGGAAATCGAGGTGGGTGTAAACTTGTGTCGTACTCAAATTAGCATGACCCAGTAACTCCTGAACTGCACGCAGGTCACTACTGGATTCAAGTACATGAGTAGCAAATGAATGACGTAATTTATGAGGATGAACCGAATCATCAAGATGCTGTTTAACACCCCACTCTTTCATACGTGTTCGAACGTGACGATGTGATATCCGACGCTTCAGCTTACTCAAAAATAAGGCATCAGGATCATCGCCAATGAATGCCGGGCGAACGACCAGCCATTTATTCAACCATTTAACAGCCTCTCGACCAATCGGTAGTAATCGCTGTTTACTTCCCTTACCTGTCACCCGAATTTCTCGCTGGCTACGATCAATATCGCCCACATTAGCGCTAACCAGCTCATCAAGACGCAAACCTGAACTGTACATCAGTTCCATCATTGCTCTGTCTCTAATCGCTAAGTCATCAGTAGGTTCGATATCCAGTAAATGGCCTACTTGATCAACATCCAGGCTTTTCGGTAATGGCTTATCAAATTTCGGCGCAGAAATGCCTGTCATCGGCGTTGAATCTGCACCACCATTTTGCATAAGAAATTTGTAGAAACTACGAAGACAGGAGAGTAGCAGCGCAATACTGCGGGGTTTTAATTGTCGCTCATGACAGACATACAATAATTGCCTGATATGAGCCGGTTTAACAGAAGACCATTGCGATAATCCGGAATCAACCAGATAGTTGGCCGCCATATCGAGATTACGTCGATAACTGTTAACCGTGTGCTCAGCATAATTGCGTTGATGTCTGAGCACATCAATAAATTCATCTACCCATGAAGCCAGTGATTCAGGTAACACATATCACCCCTTCTGACGATTGCCTGCAATCAGGCAAATCGGGTTAGCATACACGTAATAAGAGTGCCTAGTTCAGATAACAGCAAGGTATCCATACCTGGGAAATAATGACTTTCATCTTTACTGCCAAACAAAATAACACCACGCTGATCGCCTTCACCGACAACCATCACAGCAACCGATCTAACCGGGTCACCATGTTGCTCATCAAAAAGTAAATCCAGTTCAGATTTAGTCATACGACCAAAATAAAATCCGCCTTCAAGACGTCTGTCGATAATTCCTTTAACAGCTTCAGCGTACTTATCACCATCAGCAATTTCGTCAACCAGCTCTTGCTTGTTGTAAAACTTCACTCGCTGAACATTCAGCTTTTCTTTCATTGTTGATTGAATAACATCAATAAGTGAGTCACGCGAATCACAGTCAATGACTTCTTTGTACAAGGCACTGAACGCCATAAATATAGCTTCATTCTGCCTGGCAATACTCATTAATTGAGTAATTTCTTCTTCCAGTTGTGCAACACGATTTCGTTGTAATTCTTGTTGGCGTTCAACCAGCGATACAGCGCCACGCTGTTGATGCGGTAATTTTAACGACATCAACAATTGTGTTCGCTCCGCAAAAAATTCCGGATGATCCGACAGATAGTCTTCAACCATCTGCTCAGTTAGTACTAACGTATCATCGGAGATATTCAATTCTGTCATAGTATTATTTGTCCATCGAAAACATGTTGCGCTGGCCCGGTCATTTTCACCGGTTCACCCGGCCCTTTCCAGCGAATCGTTAATTTACCACCGGGCAATTCGACCGTCACTACGCGGCCTAACTTTCGCTGTAATTGACCAACAACAACGGCAGCACACGCTCCCGTACCACACGCCAGTGTTTCACCCGCGCCTCGTTCCCACACCCTTAATCGGATTGCATCTTCAGATAATACCTGCATAAAGCCAATGTTAGCTTTTTCCGGGTAACGTTCATGATTCTCTAATAGCGGGCCAATAGTTTCAACATCGGCATCATCCACATTGTCGACGGTTAACACACAATGTGGGTTGCCCATAGATGCAGAACCGACCAAAAATGTCTGCTCATCAGCTCTTAGAATATAGGTGCCTTCTTGTTTTTTCGCATTGAAAGGAATCTTACGAGGATCGAGAGCCGGGATTCCCATATTAACGGTGACATTCCCGTCTTTCTCGATAAATAAGGTGAGTTTAGTGCCACGCGTCGTTACGCGTATTTTTGTTTTATTAACCAGCCCTTTAAGCTTAACAAATCGGGCAAAGCATCGCGCACCATTGCCACACTGACCAACTTCAGTACCATCCGCATTAAATATTCGATAATGAAAATCAAAATCAGGATCGTAGGGTGGCTCAACAATCAGAAGTTGGTCGAAGCCGATTCCAAAGTGTCGATCAGCTAATTTACGAATTTGCTCCGGCGTAATATGAACATTATTAGTGACATTATCGATCACCATAAAATCATTGCCGAGGCCATGCATTTTTGAAAAATGGACCAACATCTAATTCGGAATCCAGGGAGTTATTGTCTATTGCCGTTTATAGTAACCTGGATTATGGAAGTTTGACTTCTCTTTGCCATAAATCTTCGGTTGTTTGGCGCTTTCCGATTAAAAATGCTTCATTTTCATCGACTAACACTTCGGCAGGTAAACAACGACTGTTATAATTCGAAGCCATCGTAAAACCATAAGCACCTGCCGAACGCACCACCAGCAAATCGCCCTGTTCAATGACCAACTCACGATTCTTACCCAGGAAATCACCGGTTTCACACACTGGACCAACAATATCATAGTTGATCGATTCTCCATTTTTTTGTTCTACCGGAATGATTTTCTGCCAGGCCTGATATAACGATGGGCGAAGCAAATCATTCATAGCAGCATCAACGATCGCAAATTGTTTATGTGGCGTTTGTTTCAGATACTCGACTCGGGTCACCAGAATACCGGCATTTGCCATAATGGCCCGACCCGGTTCAAAAATCAGTGATAATGACCGTTCGCCAATCATTGCTACCAGCTCGGCGACATAACTATCTGGCGCTGGCGGCACTTCATCATCATACGTAACGCCAAGTCCACCACCCACGTCCAAATGCTCAATGACAATACCTTCATCAGCCAGCGAATCAATTAGCGCCAGTAAACGAGTTAACGCTGCTTTAAATGGCTCGATATCCGTTAATTGCGAACCAATATGACAATCAACACCTTTTATTGCAATGTGGGACATTGCTGCCGCTCTACGATACACATCAGGAGCATCTCTGAAATCAATGCCGAACTTATTTTCTTTAAGCCCGGTCGAGATATATGGATGTGTACCCGCATCAATATCCGGATTGACCCGAACAGACACAGGCGCGATCAATCCTAAATTGCTTGCTACTTGCTGAATCCGTAACAATTCAGCTTCTGACTCAACATTGAAACACTTAATGCCAACCTCAAGAGCGAACTCAATTTCCTGAACTGTTTTACCAACACCTGAAAAAACAATTTTTCTCGGATCACCACCCGCCTGTAAAACCCTGGCCAGCTCACCACCAGATACAATATCGAATCCCGAGCCCAACCGAGCCAGTAACTGGAGAATAGCAAGATTACTGTTCGCTTTTACGGCATAACAAACCAGGTGAGGAAAGTTGCCTGCAGCGTCATTAAACGCATGCCAGTGACGTTCAATCGTCGCCTTACTATAAACATACAATGGTGTGCCAAAGGATTCGGCTAATTCACTGACAGCAAGAGATTCTGCGTGAAGATGTGATGATTGATAGTCAAAGTAGTCCATAGTTTCTTTTACGCCATTTGGTTAAGCAGTCAGACCGATTTGGATAGGAATATCTCGTTTGATGATCTGTACCTTTGTTTCAAATTAAATGCTCTAATGTTGTGCCTGTCGCTGAAATGCCAGCTGCGCTTCCTGAGTTTTCACACTCATCGCTTGTGCTGACTGATACTGAAAACCGTTCGATGGTGCTTTTTCTGGTAGCGTTAACGGACCTTTCTGACCACAACCAGCTAATACGGCTGAAATGAGAATCAGGCCGTTCAGACTTACTAATTTACATATTTTTTTCATGGTTTTTATTTCACTCTTTTTTTGGCACTCTATAATCTTGAATTACTTGTGCAAAATCCACTAATGTGACGGGCGTGTGTGTAAAAGATTCCTATCCAATATATGCAATTCCCAGCCATTTAGTCTAAAAGGTAATAAAAACCATGACTGAGAACGAATACCATCAGTTAGTCAACGCGCTTCTACTTACGATTGAAGAACAAATCGATACGGTAGAAACAGTTGATCTGGACTACGAAACTGCAGGTGGCATTCTCACCATTATCTTTCCTGATTCCAGTAAAATCATCATTAATAAGCAAGCACCATTATTGCAAATCTGGGTTGCCACCAAATTTAATGGACACCATTTTGAATTTAATGATGGCCAATGGATCGATAATCGCAGTGGCGCTGAATTCTGGCGTTTTATTTCTGAAGCTGCAAGTCGTCAGGCTAATGCAGAAGTAATCTTTAAAGATACCCTATGACACTTCCTTATATCGACGTTAATCCACCGGGTGATGTAAATCTACTGGTAATCTGGCTACATGGACTTGGTGATTCAGGACATGGATTCGCTCCTGTTGTGCCGGAATTAAAACTACCCGAGAATCACGGCATTCGCTTTGTTTTCCCGCACGCTCCTGTGCGTCCGGTAACAATTAACAACGGCTTTGAAATGCGTTCCTGGTACGATATTAAATCGATGGACATGGATAAGCGAGCAGACGAAAACGATGTAAGAGAATCAGCTAAACAAGTTGAAGAGTTGATAGAACAGGAAAGAGCAAAACATCAGTTAGACATGAATCAAGTCGTGCTGGCTGGGTTTTCACAAGGCGGCGTGGTTACTCTGCACCTTGCGCCTCGTTTGACATCCTCACTGGCAGGCATCATGGGGCTATCAACATACATGTGTTCACCGCATAAGTTAATTGATGAAAGCACTGCAGCGAATGTAAATACACCTGTTTTTATGGGACATGGACTTCACGATGATGTTGTGCCGATGGCAGCGGGCGAGCAAGCACGGAAAGCTTTGCAAGAAGCCGGCTATACGGTGGACTGGAATAGTTATCCAATGCAACACAATGTTTGCGCACCCCAGCTACTGGACATTTCACGTTGGTTACAGTCGCTTACGTCTTAAGTAATCTGTACTGGCCTTCCTTTTCATCTGAAGGCCAGTAAAGAATAAATCCGTTTAACGCTTTCGTATCATACGTTTCAATTTATCCCACCGAGCAACCAGTAACAAAAGGCTCAATGCAATATAAATTCCTGGTTCAATGATTTCTGATTTGACCGACCAGATGAAATGCAATCCAACCAACAAGACTGCCAGATAAATCGTATTGTGCAACGATTGCCAACGCGCTTTCATTTTTCGACGAATAGCCATCGGTGATGTAATGGTCAGCAGTAACAGCAATACGAATGCGGTCATCCCTACCGTGATATATGGCCGCTCAATAATATCTTCGATAAATGCATTCACATCGCCCAATAAATCAAAGAGCCAGTAACTCAGAACATGAGCCAATGCATAAACGAAGACATAAATCCCCAACATCCGTCTTACATTAAGCAATGCTCCCTGTTTCAGCCATTTAGCCAATGGTGAAACCAGCATCGTCAGTAATAACAAATTGAAAGCGCCAATGCCGGAAAAGTGAATTAATGCTTCGACCGGATCTCCGCCCAACTGATCAGTCACACCTAACCAGAATGTCCATATCAATAAACCACTGGCGATCAGGTGAATCGCAACTTTAAGCCCCGTGATATGACGCTGATTTACTCTGAATGCCATATTATTTTGCTTCCCGAACCCTTAATAAAACTTTGCTAAATCCATGTCTTTATAGAGGTGCGCTACCTGTTCGCCATAACCATTAAATGGCAATGTCTCTATGCGTGTTTGCGAGAATAGCCCGCCACGCGTAATCCGTCGCTCACTGGCCTGACTCCATCTTGGATGATCAACCGCTGGATTAACATTGGCGTAGAAACCATATTCATCAGGCGCTAATAACTGCCATGTCGTGCGAGGCTGTTTACGGAGTAACTCTATTTCAACAATTGACTTTATACTCTTAAATCCATATTTCCATGGCACCACCAGTCGAACAGGAGCACCATTCTGCGGCGGTAATGTCTTCCCATATAATCCAACCGACATTAGAGCCAGTGGATTCATTGCTTCATCAAGACGCAAACCTTCAACATAGGGATATCGGATTCCGCCACCGATACGTCGTGAAGCCTGACCTCGCATTTGTTTTGGATCGTACAATGTTTTAAAACGTACAAAATTGGCTTCACTCTTTGGATCTGCTTTCTTTATTAGTGCTGACAAAGAGAAACCAATCCAGGGAATCACCATTGACCAGGCTTCAACACAACGTAATCGATAAATACGCTCTTCCAGCTCTGCCACTTTAAACAAATCATCATAATCCAGCGTGAGCTCGTTATTAACTAAGCCCGTAACTTTCAATGTCCATGGATTTACGTTGAAGTCCTGACTGTACTCCACAGGATCTGATTTACGGGTGCCAAACTCATAGAAATTATTGAATGTCGTAGCTTTTTCTTCCGTTGTTAATGGTTGATCGACGACCCATTCGGTCTTTTTGGCCTCCAACGGCGATGTCTCAAACACAGTGCTTTTCTTATCGTCATCACTTCCAAAAAAACCTGCACTGGCTGGTGATGATGCTGACGCCAGTAACGCACCGGCGCCTAAATATCCCATCGACGTCAGTATCTTTCGTCTTGAGTGATAGATCGTTTCATCCGTGACGTCATTTTCTGTTAATTCGTTAGAGTAAGATGATTTTATGAGCATACAGATAACCCGTTAGACGTTAATTGGTAAACTGATGATGTCGACTTAAGTGTATCTACATCAGTATAGCTATTATCCTATGACAGGCGATCACAGAGTTTTCTGACACATCACAGCAAAGTACCTTTTATAAAGGTTTACATAGTATGCGTTTGAGGGAATTGAAAAAGAGGAAGGAACAAAAGAAAAAAGCTTACCCGTAAACCAGGTAAGCTTTATCCAGAGCGTGCTCTGGTTTCAGTTTGTAGAACGTACTAACGCAGTACAACTGTGTTAGAAGGTATACTGTAACTGGATACCACCCAGGATTTCTTCGCCGTTTTTCTGGAAAACACCGTCGATATCCTGACCATTATCATTGTCGTTGTCATACCAGAAAATTTCTGGGCGGAAACGGAAACCTTTAGCAATCCATGGTAGGTCAATTGGTACACTCACACCAACCATTGTACTTTCATACGTCAGATCGATTGTTGGATCGCCTGAATCGCTACGCTCAGATTCCATCATACCTGCAACAAAGTGAACCGTACCTTTCAATTCGCCAGTCTGGAATTTATAGCCAAGATCTACCCAGCCACTCATATTCTCAGTGTCACCAATTTGCGTAACACCATTTTCATCTTGATACAGATATGCACCACCTGCCTGAGAAGCAACACTGCTACCCATGCTCAGGTTTGCATTTCGCATATTTTCACCGATGTTAAACTCTGCAGAAAGAACCCACGGTCCTGAACCGCCTTTAACACCTAATGAAGCACCCCATGACGTAATGTTATCATCGTCGGTAACTGGTTGTTCATACTCACTTTCCTGGAAGAATACACTTGGGAAAATCTGCCAGTTGTAAGCACGGTAAGCCATACCAATATCGATACGAGGAATAGTCGCTGATTTCTCACCACCGATCTCACTATCGATATTGTCATCACGGTTTGGATCAAGAATTGCGATAGCTAAAGCACCGCGTTGGTTAAGGAATTTATAGGTGTAACGAACCTGAGGCGCACGACCCGAAGAAATTTCACCGTAACCTTTACCTACGTTGTGACTCTCACTTGCATTGTTACCAATGGTTTGTGAAGGGAACAATGGAGAAAATGGTGAAGAACTATGACCAGCCATTAGCTGACCTGTTCGACTGAAATCCCATTTACCCCAGGCATGACGAAGAGAGGTACCAGAAGAAGCACTACGGCCACCAAAACCCCATTCAATGTACATTGTCACGTCATCTTCATTGGTCCACTTACCTCTCAAACGAGACATACTTGGAAGCTCAACTTTAGTACGTGTAAGACTCGTCCCGGTAGGACTCAAATCACTATCAAAGTCCTGAACATATGTATCAACGAAAACGATACCACCTAACGTTGATTTTGCCATTGCCGTTGTAGTACTGCCCGCAAGTACAAGGGCAACTGCTGTAGTTATAGCGCGTTTTTTCATTTTCCTATCCTGACAGTAATAACCTATGTTATTGATTTTTAACGTTTTAATTTTTATTTCAGGCAAAAAGAAGCCAACCACAGAATGGCTTCTTAATTACCTGTTTACTAAATTAATGGTCTTCGATAAGGTCGCGATCGATCGCATCATCCAGTAATTCGTTCTCCTTCAGCGCTTTCTTAGCTCGCTCTTTGCGACGCTTTTCAAGCTCAGGTGACGTCTTACGTGGTTTGTTATCAGTCAAAATCAAATCTTCTACTTCCGCAGAGTTTTCGATTTTCTCTATCTTGCGACGTTTCGTTTTCTTTGCTTTCGTAGTCTTCTGAGGAAGCAAGATTTCGTCTTCTTTCAAAACCTCTTTATCGGGGTTCTTTTCGAATGCAACCTCATCGGGTACATCCGTCGTTTCACAACCCACCATCAGGAAAGAAGTCAAAATCACTGGTACTAGCAATTTGTTCATCTTTGGATCTCCTTTGGCTATAACTCTGTTAAATGATAGCTCTTGACTTGAAAGTCATCATTCTGAAGTCATGCTTGTAAGGAGATTCGCCTACTCGACGAATAACACCACGACCTAGTTTGAAGCGGTAACGTTGACTAACCGGATCCAGAACACGAGGAGCAAGTGAGTTTGCTGCTGAGTCCGGCACCAGGAAGTAAGTAAATGCAACTTGCGGCTTAATCGCATCAGTAACAATTGCAACAGCCTTATAGCTTGCACTGGTCATCTCAATGTGACCGCTCTTTTGAAGTTCACTGAATAGCATTGGTTTAATGTCGTCCCACGGAAGACCAAGACCAGACACTTCACCACCCATATCATCATCGATGTTATCTTGTGGTTCCGGGCCTCGCTCTGGTACGTCCATATTCACGGCACTATGATGCGAGCCAGTGTCATCAACAAATGCGAACAGTTCGTCACCTTCAACTTCCGTACTCATCATGCCAACATTGTTGGTTCCATCACGAGGACGTTCATTTTCAGGAGCAACTTCACGCATGATCAGATCAGGCTCTTCTTCCATTGCAATGTAGTCAGTATTCACAAGACCAGCTTGTTTCTGGTCTTTGTTGTAATCAAATCCACCTACCTGAACCGGTATACGATCAGATTCAACAACAACGTAGTCACCACTCTGAATACCGCGTTTTTTCGCGTCTTCAGGGTGTATTTCAATAAAGTTTTCAGGCCAACGATTTTTCAAATAAGGGCGACGAGCCAAATCATCAAAACCAGATTGCCAGAATTCATTAATACGACCTGATGTCACCCACATTTCATCGCCTTTCGGCTTCATGAATTCATAGAAATCAGAGAAGATTTCCCAAGGTGTTTTCAACAGATTTGCTCGACCCGTGCTGGTTTTAAAATCACTCAGCCACTTATGGTCATTGTTCATCAACGTATGTTGAGCGGCAGTTTCGAGTGTCGCGTCATGTAGACGTTTCGTACCTTTCAGCTCGCCTTCTTCATAACGTACCGGTGCCTGAATACCTTCAGTACCTAACTCCCTTAGATATTCATGACCCGTCATGTTCTTCTTGTTGTTTGCATACCAAACCATCGGCCAGTAACTGGTACGGCGACCACGACCAAACCATGCAGCTTCTTCAAAAATTTCGTTAGAATCCTTCCAGTCAAAACCGTCGTAACCCATGCGTTTACCAACGTTGGCCACAATCCACCAGTCAGGTTTAGCTTCACCTGGCGCATCATTAATTTTTGAATACAGACGAATTCGACGCTCACCGTTAGCACGTGTAAAGTTATCTTCACCCCAACCTGCCGCCGGGAACACGATATCGGCAATATCCACACCGATTGGCTTCACCGGATAAATGTCCTGATCAACCACCATCATGCCACCAGCATCTACACGTTTTTTCAGTTGCTCGATCGCTTGTTTCTTGTCTTTAGATGTAACCTGAATACTGTGATCACGCGTCATCTTCATGAAGCTGTCACGTAGACGTTGTGAAGCAGTCATCGCTTGCAACCAGGTTGTACCAATGACCCACGCGAAACGTGCTCTGCCATCTTCAACCCAACGATCCAGATCAATTGGCTTACTCTTACGATTTGGGAATTTCTCTGGTGCACGCTCTATAGGATAACGGCCGCCAGGCATCATGCCCCGTTGGTGTCCGCCAAAACGAGAGATCATCTGACCTGGACGGTTACCCGCACCACAGATCAAACCTAGTGAGGAAATAGAAGCAGTATTCAGATAGTTATTCGACCAGTAGTTACCTTTCTCGATGCCGAATGATGTTTTCTTACGTGTGCCGTCAGGATGCGGCTTCGCGATCATTTCAGCAGCAAGTTTGATCTTCTCGACTGGAATGCCGGTGATCTCAGACGCTCTGTCCATCTCGGCATATTTATAATCAAGGATCCACTTCTTATAGTCTTCAAATCCATTTGCGTGGAATACCTCAAGCTCAACCTCAGTGTTTGAATTGACAAACTTTTCAAGGAATTCGGTGTCTTCCCAGCCGTTTTCAATGATGTAACGCGCAAGTGCCATATGAAGGATCGTGTCAGTACCTGGCAAGATTTCCAGATACAAGCCTCCATGTTTTTCACCATAGGCAACACCTGTTGTTTTACGCGGCACTACCGAGATCAGCTTCATGCCATTCTCAATACCTTTCATGATCCATTCATTGAAAATGATAGTCTTCGATTCAAATGGATCAGAGCCTGATGCAAATAACACGTCAGAATTTTTCCAGTCTTCGTAACTGGCTGAGAATGGATCAATTCCGGCATCACTTAATCCCGGCGTATCTGAACCATGACCTGTCGGCTGATCATGTACAGCAAATGCAGGCGTTTGAACATCACGCAACGCTAACTTTGTGATCGCGTATGTATTTTCCCAGAACTGGTAAGAATAGGTTTTTAGTGCCCAGGATTCGTTACCATGCTTTTCAATAACATGATTTGAAACTTCAGCCACAATATCCAGAGCATCATCCCATGAGATACGCTCCAGTTTTCCGTTTACACGAAGTTGTGGATATTGCAAACGATCCCGGGTTGGTGTGGTTGGATTAAAACATTTTTGAGCGATCGTACCACCACGAATACTATGGTCACCGCCGACGTTTACCACTTTCGCATCACTATCGCCAACGATAGCAATATGGTGAGGTTTGCCATTATGGCTTACGATATTATGTTGGTTGCGACTGATCCATTTGCCCTGCATAGGCGCAATTGGAAAATCAACACCCAATGCATTTTGATCTGCTTTAGAGCCACCCTCAGATCCGACAGGCCAACGATAAACATTGTAACCACAAGCCACGATACAGTAGTCACACGCTGTCGTTAGCTTTTCGGCATCCTTGGGCGGTAGAGGAACATGATCTGTGATTTTATAGTCATTAACAGACATCACTTATTCTCCATCAACACTTCTAATATTAAATTCAACTGATTACGCGTCTGTTGCATGACCGTAAATCAGACCCATGATGCCAACGGCGTACACATCGTTACCTTCAACTTCCAACATGATTTGTGGAAGTGTGTCAGTAGCGTGTCCAGACACCACCATGCCATGACGAGTTAAATCAAACGTTGTCAGGTGGAATGGACATGGACCAAGAACCTGGTGTTCTTTCTTGTATGTGCCAGCTAAAGGACCACCCATGTGAGTACAAAGCTGATTGAACGCAACGATGTCCTGGTCTTTGCCTACACCGCCACCGGCTTTTTCATTCAGTTTGACTAACATACTGGTACCGTATGGATTACCAGGAGGGTATTGAAAGTTGACGGGCTCTCCGGCATCCAGGTCGGAAAGTGATGCGATTTTGAGACGAGGGTATTTCTTAACTTCAAAGTTAGCAGCCAGACCATTAAATGATGTCAGTGCGACAACAGAAGCTCCGGCCAGAAGAAACGCACGACGACTTATACACGGTCGCGTGTCGGTTTCCTGATGTTCAGATGTCATTACAATGTCCTCTTACCTTAACCAATCAGCGTTAAAGCCCATCAAACAAAGTCGAGTAAAACCCAATGATTTACATTTTAAAAACATTGAAATTACAAAACCCTGCCAATAACAAGCCCCACAGACTAAATATTATCGATATTGGGCACCAAAGTACTTGTAACGTATACAGATTGACTCAACCCAAAAGCCAGCCGTTTCATTACACGGTACTCAATAGCGTATAAATTGACTTCTCTTTTAAAACTATTGTTATTTTTGTTATATAAATGTTTTAGAGATGCTGATGTTACATAAGAGGAACTATTCCGCAAGTTTTTTTTTAAATTATTTGTTAACTAAATGGAAATTAATATAGCTTGTTTCTAAAGCAACTATCAAAATGGAGGTATGAAACCTCACCCGTAAAACCTTAGAAAATCGTCTACCGGGAGCATTATTTACGTCAAAATGCTTACACTGTAGCTGCCAGGGCAGATAATGAATTGGAATGATGATTTGAAGAAATGAAGATTGTATTAATACATATGCAGGAGATCACGGAGGTTTAAAATCATGAATCAAACAGACTGACTGTTCAACAAATATCGAGACAAGGTTCAGGATACTAAATAAAATATCAATTAATATTTACTTATAATTCAGGTATCTGCCAGTAAAAATACAACTGACAGAACCAGAGTCATAATAGTAGTAAGTTAAGCAGATTGCACAGACTCACTGATTGGTCTTTGATAAGGTCTCAAATCGAAAGCTGTCATTGCTACAAGTAGCTGCTCAACAATATCAGCCTGAATATGTTCGTAATGTTTCCATGCTTTCTCTCGACTAAAGCAATAGATTTCAACGCCCACCCCATACTCACTTAGAGGTAGCAACCTAATCATATAGGTCAATGACTGATTAACATTTTCATGAATGGATAAATAGTAATCAGCGTAACGTCTGAACAATCCCAGGTTTGTCATATTTCCTGACTCATGACTATCAGCACACAATGATAACCACTCATTTAGCGACTCAGTTGCGAATTCCTGTTTCAGAAGCTCTGATTTAACCGGTTTAACTGAATTAACATCGATCCAAAGTACTTTCTTAATCCTTCGTCCTTGAGATTGCTCCATACCTCGCCAGTTTTTGAATGAATCACTGATCAACGCGTAGGTTGGAATAGTAGTAATCGTGTGATCCCAGTTACGAACTTTAACGGTGTTTAATCCAACTTCTAACACTTCACCATCAGCACCATATTTCGGCATTTCAATCCAGTCGCCATTAGCAATCATTCGATTAGCCGCGAGTTGAACCCCGGCAACCAAACCAAGAATAGTGTCTTTAAATACTAAAATTAATAAGGCAGCAACCGCCCCAAGACTACTGAGTAAATAAGCCGGGGAATAACCAAATAATTCAGCAATAATCAGAATTGAGATAATAATAACGGTAATGAGTTTTAAGACCTGAAACGCCCCCTTTACCGGTGCTTTTTTTGATTTAGAACTAGTCAACCATGCTTGCTGCACAACATTCAAAAAAGAACATATAGACAAACTGATAGCGATATAAAAATACACATTGGATAAACGCAGTAACCATGATGATGTTTCTGCTTCACCAACAGTAGAACTGGCAATAATGATCAGAACAGATGCAGCAGCCATATGCCCAACATAACGAGCAAATCGCCTGACTCTTTTAGCAGATTCTTCATCCTGGGCAATCTTAAAACGCTTTAAAGAATGCGATACAAATGTAAAAACCAGCTGACGGGTCACCAGCAATATAACGAAAACAACAACAGCTGCTAATGCCACACTAATCATAAAATGGGCTGCGGGGTGATTGGCCAGCGTTTCAGACATACCGGACCAGGAGAGGATTGATTCAATCATACTATTTAATTTTTAATTATCAGTGAGCCAAGTATAGACGGTTATCAGGTGCTATAACTTGAAGTAGTACACCGACTGAAGTTTATTAGCCTTTATAACGTTGAATATATTAGATTAAAGCGCCAGTTATGACGCTTAATGGTTCTTTATAAACCCTGAAGAAACTTGAGAACCAGATTCCTCTTCACGGAGTTTTTGAGCAATTAACGCATCTTTTTCCTGCCAGCGTTCATTCAACCAATGTTGGAATTTTTCTTTAAATGCGTCATCGTTAAAATAATCGCCTTGCTCTATCTCCGTCATTGGCACCATTTCAATATGCACAATCACTTTCTTCAAACGACCATTTAACATATCCCAAAAAATTAAATTAGAACCGGGATAGATCAATGTGATATTTAGCATCGCTTCAAACTGCTCTTCCATTGCAGCCAATGTAAATGCTATACCACCAGCCCGTGGCGATAACAGGTAGGTAAAAGGGCTATTCTTCTGTTTTTCAGCCGTGATTCGGGTTCCTTCAACAAAGTTAATAATAGACGTTGGTGTATGCTTAAACTTCTCACATGAACGGCGTGTAGTTTCTATATCCTTGCCTTTCAGATGAGGATTTTTTTCAAGAAATGCTCGTGTATAGCGACGCATAAACGGCATATCCAGTCCCCAGCAACCACTGCCAATTAAAGGCACCCACTTTAGAGACTCTTTAAGAAAAAACTTTGGTGGAGGAATACGCCAAAGTGCAAGTTGAGTCAGAACAAATATATCCATCCAACTCTGATGATTAGCAACCAGCAAATACCAACCATTCTTTTTAAGGTTTTCAGCACCTTCTATCTGCCAGTCGATCGCATTGGTCAGATTCATAATTCGTTGATTACACCAGGCCCAGGCTCGATAACAAGCATGAAGTATAAAAGTAAGTACCCTGGAAATTGGCTTGATCGGTAGTGCAGCTTTAATAATTGAAAATACGGTTATTAAAAAGCCCCACAGCACAACATTAAATAAAAACAGTGGAAAGTTGATCACCAGCAGTAAAAGCGAAGGTAATGCAGATAACATTATACGTTGCCTCCATGTTTATTGAGTTCCACTAAAACATTGTCCTTGGATACCCATATCTCATTCAACCATGCCTGGAAATGCTTTCTGAATTCCATATCGGTCTGATAATTACCTACCAGGCTATTATCAATCGGTCTGACATTAATTCTGACCACAACCTTTTCTACTGAGCCACACAAGAACTGCCAAAAAGACGGTATACCACCCGGGTAGTGAATTGTAACGTCTAACAATTTTTTGAGATTCCCTCCCATAGCTTCCAGAGCAAACGCAATTCCACCCGCTTTAGGCGTCAATAGATGTTCAAACTGGTTATTCTGCCTTCCATGTTTGTCGTGAGTGTAACGAGTCCCTTCTACAAAATTCATTACACTCACCGGGTTATCCTTGAATTTTTCACACGCAATGCGTGTTGTTTCCATATCCTTTCCTTTTAAATGAGGCTTTTTCTTTAACAATGTCTTGTTATACCGCTTCATAAAAGGGAAATCGAGCGCCCACCAGGCAATCCCAAGAACAGGAACCCAGATCAACTCATGCTTTAAAAAGAATTTCAAAAATGGAGCCCGTCCGCTGAATACTCGCTGTAAAACCAGTATATCAACCCAACTTTGATGATTTGCAATTACCAGATACCAGCCCTTTGAAGAAAATTGATCGACACCTTCAACATCCCATCGAGTCTTACTGGTTAATACCTGTATACCTGTATTAACGATTACCCATCCTGAAGCACAGCGATCAGCCAGATAGCCGAATAAACGCCTGAGCACAGAAACAGGAATAAGTTTGAACAAGGCAAAAATGAAAATTGGCAGGAACCAGAATAATGTGTTTATGGTGTACATCATAAAGGACAGGACACCAAGAAATGGGCCTGGTAAAAAACTTAGCATTCAACCTCCACAAGGCATAAAGCGTGACGAATGGTTACCCCTACAGAAAGTAGGTGGTGATTATATCAGATGAGAAAGCGGGAAACAGGTGCGGAAATAACAAAGGACGACTACAATAGCCATCCTTTGTTATTTAATTTATCCTTCAAAATAAGTGTAGCCAGCAAGACCTTCTCGTAACTCAGCCAAATATGCCTTGCGCTGTTCATCATTAATATCCAATTTCATCAATTGCTTCTGGTAGGAAACCAGCAATTCTTCCGGATTAATATGGACAGTACGCAATACATCAGATACCGCATCGCCTTTGATCACATTCGTAATGTTATAGCTGTCTTTAGTCAGCTCAACATGTATAGAATCTGTGTCTCCAAACAAATTATGCAGATCACCCAGGATTTCCTGATACGCACCAATCATAAACATACCAATAAGATAATCATCACCCGGTTGATAACGAGGTAACGGCAATGTTGATTCAATGCCCGCTCCATCAGCATATTGACGAATCTGTCCATCAGAATCACACGTAATATCCTGAATGACTACTCGCTCGGTCAATGGTTTATTCAAACCTGTTAACGGCAGAATTGGAAATAGCTGATCAATTCCCCACACATCAGGCAATGACTGGAATAAAGAGAAATTAACAAATAGTTTATCCGCCAACTTTTCATTCAACTCATCCAGAATTTCACGATGAGCTCGTACTCCTGGATCGAGTGAGCGACGTATCTTCTGCAACACAGCAAAATACATCTGCTCGACTCGCGACCATTGAGTTATATCCAAAACACCATGCACGAATTGCATGTGAGCATCACCAAAGTAATGTGCCGCATCATGGTAGGTCTCTAACGCCCGGCGAGGATTCGTTGCTATCCATGCTTCCCATAACCCGCGTAATACAGCAGGAGCATTGGCTTCTGGTTCCTGCATGTCACCATTCCCAGGCGCGTACTCAACGTCGATAACATCAGTGATTAATACCGCATGGTGAGCAGTTAACGCCCTTCCTGACTCTGTAATGATATCGGGATGAGGTAATCCCTCAGCCTGACAAACATCAGCGAATCCAGCCACTACATTCCGCGCATATTCATCGACGGTATAGTTCATTGAACAAGCCGAGCGAGAACCACTTCCTTCATAATCAACACCGAGACCACCACCAACATCAACCGTCTTAATATTCAATCCCATCTGATAAAGCTCTGCGTAATAACGAGCACATTCGTTGATGGCCTGATGGATATCTCTGATATTGGCGACTTGAGAGCCAATGTGAAAGTGAACCAGATTTAATTTATCAAGTTGATTCCGCTGCTTTAATCTGGCTGTTGTTTGTAATACCTGGCTGACTGACAGACCAAACTTTCCTTTTTCGCCGCCTGTATTTTGCCATTTTCCCTTTCCAACCGAGTTAAGACGAATACGAACTCCAATGAACGGAAAGACACCGGCTTCTTCGGCCACATCCAACAACATATCTAACTCAGAAAGCTTTTCTACGACAACAGTGACCTGATGTCCCATTAACTGACCAAGGCAAGCAATGCGAAGAAATTCACGATCCTTATAACCATTGCAAACAATTGTTATCGGGCGATTAGACACCCCGAGAATTGCCATTAACTCTGGCTTACTCCCAGCCTCCAAACCAACCTTGCCGCTATGATGATTAAGCAATTTACGAATAACGCTATACTGCTGATTTACTTTAATTGGATAAACCGCTGTATATACGCCCGTATAGCTTCTTGCCTCTTTGGCTTTTCTAAATGCACTAACCAGATTATCTACCCGATCTTGCAAGATATCCGTAAAGCGAACTAAAACAGGCAGTTTTACACCTAACTCTTTGCAATCATCGACTAAACTGGATAAATCAATACCGTGAAAGCCCTCAGCCCGAGCAGGATTTGCAATAACACTTCCATGTTCATTGACATCAAAATATCCCTCACTCCACTGAGCGATATTGAAGATAGCTTTAGCGTTCTCGACGTTGTTCATTACTTTCTGAGACAAAATAAAAAGAGGAGTATTTTAATCATGATTTGTTGTAACACCTACACTAAATTTAGCTTACAATCCGCAAGAAATTTAGACGGTTGAAAGCAGTATCAGGACAAGTACTTAATATAGTCAGTCACGCCGGGAATCCCAGGCTTTCGTAGTCTTAAAAACTGATGAAAAACCTATTACGACAAACAGAGAAACACGCATGTCTACGATAAATCCAAATCAATGGTTTACAGAAATTGCTGCTGATACAGGCAGTGCAATCTCATTAAAAATTACTCGCCAACTCGACGAGGTTCAATCACCTTTTCAAAAGGTAACAGTATTCGAGACCGAAGAGTTTGGTAATTTAATGATCATCGATGGCTGTACAATGGTCAGCACTCGAGAGAACTTTATTTACCACGAAATGATGAGCCACCCGGCTATCTTTTCACATCCGAACCCTAAAAATGTCGTCATTATTGGCGGTGGAGACTGCGGTACACTAAGAGAAGTGCTAAAACACCCAGGTGTTGAAACAGCACATCAAATTGACATCGATGAAGTCGTTACTCGTATGGCTGAAAAGTATTTTCCTGAGTTGTGCGAATCAAATGATGACCCTAGAGCAACAATTCTGTTTGATGACGGGATCAAATTCATGGCCGATGCCCTACCTGATAGTATCGACATAATTATTGTCGACTCCACTGATCCCATTGGACCAGGCGAAGGGCTATTTAATCGAGCGTTTTATCAAAGTTGTTTAAAAGCGCTGCGATCAGACGGAATTCTCGTTCAGCAAAGTGAATCCCCTTTACTGCATTTGCCTCTGATGAAAGATATGCGTGATGCCATGAAAGATTCAGGCTTTAATTCTTTACAGACACTAACGTTCCCTCAGATGATCTATCCATCAGGGTGGTGGTCATGCACAATGGCAAAGAAAACCGGGGACTTTGAGCAAATACGAACAAATGCATTCAATGAATCTGAATTAAACACGTTGTACTACACGCCAGCTATTCATGAGGGCGCAATGGCCCTTCCACCATTTGTGAAATCCGCACTGTAACGAATCTTGCCCCTTCAGGTATGAATGTTGATTTCATACCTGATCCTCCTTTTGCCACAATAGATCACGACTTAAACCGAGAACTCGCCTCAGTTAATTCATAAAGTTACTGCATACCTAACCTGACAGGCTGTTGTCAATGGACGATATTAAGTCACCATCCCTTCTGAAGAAACTATTAAAGCTAACAACAACTCATATCAAAACGTTGTCTATTACTCTACTGGGAATTCTATCTGCGGCGGCTATACCCATTTGGCAAATTTATTACGTTGACATACCAGATGTATCCATCGAGATTTCAGGCATCAACCGAGTCAATTCAGATTTCTTCCAGGTATCTCTGGATACTGATGAACTCCTGCTACTGGAGCCATACATCGACCAACAACTGTTATACGAATTTAGTCAACAAGGCATCAAAGGAGATAAAATTGACTATCCAACATTCTCCCTTGCAGATCTGCAAACGGCCTATGAAAAAGCCAAGCAAGACCTGAAAAACATTTCTATCACGAAATCTAATCTGCAAAAGAACATTAAGACTATCGATGCCCTTTTAGACCCTACAAACAACAATAATCAACTTGCTGAGTTTAGAATTAGCGAACTAAAAAGCTGGGATCTTAGTAACTATATTGACGATACTGAGGCGCAATATTATGAGAGTCAGGTTCTGGCACTCACACGTAACTATTCAGAAATGACCTATGCAAAAGACCTTCAGCCAGTTATCAATTTGTCCGCGCTTAGTGCACTACTGATTGATGTAAAAGAAGACATTCATGATGTTATCAACGATAGTAATGAGCGACTTGAAAGCCTTCGGAACAACATACGTAGTATCGAATCCCAACTAAATAAGCTGGCAGAAATGCAGGAAGCAAAATATACCTGGTTTCAAGTTGAGGTGATCGCATCAAATGCTGGCAGAAGCAGTACATCCCTCAGACCTATAGCCCTTATGCGCGTACAGATAAACAAAGAAAACTATGTTGATGTGAAACTGGAAATGGATAAATTCCAACAATCTTCTCAGTTATCCCCTTCTTCAACAAAAATTATCCGCTATCGTTCAGCCGAGTTGAATCGATTTCCAGGGGAGGATCAGCTGCTACTTAATAAGTTTTGGGGAACATCAGGCAAAGCAAAACTATTTACTATTGATACGCAGCACAATATATACCGCTCAAATCAAATACCATTCATTGATAATCTCAATCAACGAGTCATAACAGATAAACTAAAAGAAGCAGCTAACTCAGCTAACTAATGATTTTAATGTCCATCTATCAACTTCACCTTCATCAAATCAAATCAAGTCAAGTCAAATCAAATGCTACAACCCTAAAGTACTCGGCAAAGTGTTATTGCTTATCAACGCAATAACACTGGTATTTGTCTTTCCACTAAAAAAACAGCCTCGGTAAAAGCAGACAGCCTGTCAACATAATGAATGAAGGAACCGACAAGACAGTAAATAAGGAGGGAGTGCCAGAATAAAACACCGGACATAAAAAAAGCGCTGACCGGCAGCGCTTCTGACATCCTTACAGGATAAATGAGGACCTGGCA
>CBFHMJ010000014.1:0-54131 GCA_965656875.1 Alteromonadaceae bacterium | reverse complement strand
ACTGCTACCGTGGAATATAGACTTAACACTGACCTTACCAACAGACGCTCTCTAAAAAGTAGTGTCCACTTAAAACAAGTGGGCACTTAATCTAAAGTTATTCAAGATGCCACCACCGGACGGTTACCTTTGAATATTCTTTTTCAGGAAATTTCCTCACCTTGTTTCTGGATTATTGTCCAGAATTAAAGTTGCAACAAAAAGGCAGAGGTAGAAGTAAGACTGGATGTGAAAGTATTACGAGCAGATAAGAGTAAGCAGATGTACTAAAGACCGATAACGATCTTCCTCACTTGAGCAATGTAAAAACGCCGGAAACTAATCCGGATGTAGATAAACTAAGTAACCTTTAAAAAGCATTCACAAGAACAGGATAAACCAAGTTCTTGTGAATGCTTAACCAAATACTTCATTCAACTGCATTTTAAAATCACTTTGGTGGTGGTTTGGGATAACTGGGAACTACATCATTTTGAGCTTGTTTTTTTTGCACCACAAAATCATCCGCAAATGATACAGATTGACCGATTGTGAACAATATAAAGACATAAAATAATAATTTCTTTCGTTGCCTCATTGGGAATTACCTTTCGCAGTCTTTATTCTAGCGGACCGCCGTTTAATCTTGCATGTTAATTATATGTTTCAATTTTTTTTGTTAACAGACTTTCTATTGTTATTTGTGTTTCTGAAAACGATATTAATGAAGTTCCCATAATATATCAAATGAATTTATATCTTTTAATTCAGGATGCTTTTTTATATCGAATTAATCATCAGTAAAACTGCATTTATAGCAATGCTTTAAATCAGCTTTCTCAATGTAGACTACTAACCATCTATTTTCAAATATCGTTCGCATTATTATTGAAATTGAATGATCGCCATCGAGCCTAGGTGACTTGTTTTGTGTTAATTTGATGTAAATTTACAATTCAAGTTCGAAAACGAAACTCTTTGAAATGCACACATTGTTCACAATAAATTAGATAAAGGAGGTCTTTTATACTGCTGCTTGATTGAAAAAGTCGGTGATTAAAATCTTTTTGAAAAGTTCAATATAGGACTTGATGTAGCCGGTAGAGGCGTAGTGATTTATACGTAAATGCGGAATGAGAACAGCTATATATTAGCAAGATTTGTTTTTATGTTACTCATTGCCTGAGGTTGATACGGTAAAGAGGAGATGGCATTTCAATATTTGTATAAATAGAAAATATAAATTATGTATTAATTGAAATCCGTTCTAAGCCATATAATGGAAAGTGAAAGGATTAGAACGGAGATTGTCGTCAAGTTTACTTATTCTATTTAGTTTGTTTCAGCAAACATGAGGATTGCAGGGATTTCTCTATTTTCGATATCTATATACTTTGTGTTTTTGTAATAAAAAACTGATGAGCCTCCGCCATCTATAGACATCATATTTTCTACATCAGCCCCAAATTTTTCAAGTATTCCTTGGCCGATATCAAAAGTAGAGCAGCTGCCAATAACTACGACCATTTTCTCGTGTTGATTTGTTTCATCACCATCTTCGTCAATTGAGGCTACAAACCCTCTGGGGTAGTGGCCAGAATAACATTTACTGGCATTTGCGAAGTTCTTATCTTCAATAGAATACCCCGTTGCAAATGTTGAATTAGAGTCAAAAGTTAGATTATTTATGCTTGGTGTTTCCATATAAAAAGATTTATTTGATGAGTAATTTGTGTTGGAATGTTCATCAATTCTTCCGACTTTAACTTTGTTGGTTGTCATTTCGAGCTTAGCAAGTTTATAGTGGCCCCAAGCTTCATCTAACTGTACAGGCCAATATCCCGAAGTGGTATTAAACCCTCCAGATCTAAGCTTATTTCCACTTAACCACAATGAATAATATCGTGAGGGTAAGACAACACTGGTCTCCTTATGAATATTAGTCCCAAAATAATTTAGATTTGTGAAGCCAACAATTTGAGAACCTAATTTCTCAAGTGTTTGCTGGAATGTTTGACCATTGTACTTCCTTAAATACCGTTCTGGAGTATTGGTATTCGCTAGCATCCAACTTTGTTGTTCCCTTATTTCTTCACCTGCTACTACACGTCCTAGTCCATTGTTATCAAAATGGACGACAATTACATATTCAGGGAAACCTACGTGATATTGAATTTTGTATACGTCAACACCTTGTCCGAGTTTATTGGATGGTGTTAACGGGGTAATACTTTTTGCCTGAATGGGATATCCAGATAGCTCACTGGCGGTTGGTATATGTAGTTGAGAAAATGCGGGAAGTGAAATTAATAAAGTAGCAGCCGCTGATAAAATTTTCATTAATTGTTCCTATATCGCTATATAAAAAATCAGAGCGGTTATCGCATAATACCTTTCATGTGTCAAATATAGAAACTAATTTGAAGTAAATAATATGGACTAGCCAATTTCAATTGACTGTTTTTCAGCGCTGAAATGAAATAATTTCATTTAATATGTAGGATTCAATTAATTTTGAGTACTTACCACTCCCAAACTATAAAAAAGGGGCTGATCCCAAAATCAGCCCCTTTTTCTTTTGTATCGCATTTGCACTTTCATCATATCAATATACATATTTAATGCAAATGAGGTATCTATGAGTATTTGCCTGGGAAATGGATTAGCCACGTTATTTAATGACGATTGTTTAGCTGTATTAAAGAACATGCCTGATGAATCGGTCGATCTAATCGTTACAGATCCACCATATTTCAGGGTTTTGGATGAACAGTGGGACAGGCAGTGGAAAACAGAACATGATTTTCTAACATGGTTAGAAAACGTTGTTATTGAAATGGAAAGAGTCTTAAAACCAGAAGGCTCGATGTATTTGTTTTGCTCACCTGGCTTAAGTTCTGAAACAGAACTGCTTATAAAACGTCACATGAATGTTTTAAATAACATCCGGTGGGTTAAGCCGTCAGGACGGTTTAATGGTGCAGATAAAAGCAAGCTGCGACGGTATTTTAATCAGTCAGAAGCAATTATTTTTGCTGAAAAAACGAGTGCAGGTAAAGGAGTTCGGAAAGCAGACGAGGTGTTGAAACGTCAGGTTTTTAATCCTGTCATTGAATATTTCATTCAGGCGAAGGACGCGCTTGGCATAACGTCAAAAGAGATTGATACCGCGACTGGTACTCATATGTCGCGCCATTGGTTCTCATACTCGCAGTGGTCTCTTCCTACTGAAAAACACTATAAAACTCTCCAGCAACTCTTTGCTAAAAAAGCCAAACAAAAACGCTTATTAAAAACACATAAAACTTTAATTAAAGAGTACACCGGTTTACTTGAAGATTACCGAATTCTTAAAGCAAAGGTTAAGAAGCTGCGGCGTCCTTTCAAGGTATCCAAAGAAACATATTTCACTGATATTTGGGTAGCACCAAGCGTCCAGTACTACGAGGGTAAGCATCCATGCGAGAAACCTCGAAAGATAATTGAACATATGATTCTGGCCAGTTCGCAACCGGGGCAAATTGTGGGTGATTTTTTCTTGGGTTCAGGTGTTATTGGCGATGTAGCTGTTTCTAATGGACGTAAATTCATAGGCTGTGAAATGGATTCACAAAGTTTTGATAAAAGTCGAATTCGAATTTTATCAAAACTTTGATTAAAAAATTGGCTGGCATATGCCAGCCTTCATTCAGATGAGTAGATAAATGATTGATTTTGGCTTTATTGGAGAGCTTGAAGGAAATAGCGCTACTGGATATGTACCGGATGCACGAGGTAGTAATTCTGGTGTAACGATTGGTTCTGGTTTTGATATTGGTTCAAGAAGTGTTCATGAAATACGGAATGTTTTTGAGCCTGATTTGGCAAGAAAGCTTGAACAGTTTTGCGGTGTTGTTGGGATTGATGCATTGAATCTGTTAATCAAGAATCCCTTAGTTTTAACAGACGAAGAAGTTATGAAGATTAATCAGTTCGCAAAAGAGGAAGCCACGATTCGTTTAAAAACTGAATGGGACTTGTCAGACTCAGTGGTTGCATTTGAAGATTTGCCTGATATTTGTCAGACCGTCATTGCTTCAGTTTCTTTTCAATATGGCAATTTGTCGCTTAGTACACCGAATTTCTGGGGGCAAGTTATATCATTGGATTGGGATGCAGCCATCCGGAACTTAAGAAACTTCGGAGATCGTTACGGAACTCGACGCAACAAAGAAGCTGATTTACTGCAGCAGGTATTTAGTAATGACTGATTTTGACAAAACTAATCGGGTCGTGGTTTCAGGATTTCTAAGTATATGCTCTTTAATTTTGACTGGTGTTGTTATCTGGTTTGGTCAATCAGTGTATGCAAGTCAGTTACAGTTAGCAAAAATTGAAGTGATTTTAGCGCAGCACAGCGCATTACTGCAGGATATTAAGAAAGATCGTGCAGAAATAAATATGTTAAAACAGCGTGTTACAGTTTTAGAGTCTAAATATCTATCACCCGCCCATCTATAAATTCAAGGGGACCCTGCCGTTATCAGGTTTGACACGGGGGCACAGTCCACCTCGGTATTTGCAAAATTTTGTGAAAAATCTCAATTTACCACCATCAGTGCCAATAAGTTATTGAATTTTAAGGTTTTTACACTGGTAACAATGCTCAAAGTTATTAGATGAGGATTACCAATGTCTGAATGGTCAATTAGCGATATGGAACGGTTGTTTTCACTTGCTCGACAGACGATACGAAAGCGTCTAAACGAGCGAAATATTAAAGCGGTGCGAGTGGTTGGTAATTCTCCTAAGTACAATCCGCGGCAAGCCGCCGAAGCTATATTCAGTAAAGAGATCAACAGCCTAAGTGATTCAATCGACCCCAATAAACTAGATCCAACAGATCGTAAAGCGTGGTTTGAATCTGAGCGGCAGCGCTTGAAGTTTGAAGCGGAAATCAGCGAATTAATTCCGGCGCATGAAGTGCGAGAAATGACCTCTGAGCTGGTAAAAACATTTGTGCAGCCGCTGGAAAGCTTAACTGATGATTTAGAGCGCAAATGTAACCTTAATGTCGATCAGGCAGAGTTCGTGGATCAGACGTTAAGAGCAATACGAGAACAGCTATATTTGGCAGTCGTTAACCTTGGTGGAGATATATGAGACAGACTGCAGCTGGCATTAGAAATGATGTTGCGGCCACTATCAAACCGTCAGTTAGTCTCAGTATTTCAGAAGCTGCTGCCAGTGATATTCGGATTAAATATCCCTCTGGTATTTGGGGGCCGTGGGATCCTGAAGTTGCGCCTTACATGCGCGAACCGATGGATTTGATCGATAGCCGCCGCTATCGCTCAGTTATATTTGCCGGTCCAGCTCGAACGGGTAAAACAATCGCGCTAATCGATATACCAACAGCGTATATTGCTGCATATAAAAATGCTGATGCGTTGGTTGTTCAAATGACAAAGGATAAGGCGACAGAGTTCTCAAAAAAGAGGCTTACGCCAATGCTTGAGAACACACCACTTACCCGAGCTAAATTGTCACCCAGCCGCCACGACAACAACGTACTTTCAAAAGTATTTAAGACAGGCACGTATCTGGGTATTGGCTATCCCGCGAAAAGCGTATTAAGTGGCAGTGACTATCAGTACGCACTACTCACTGACTATGACAAGCACAAACCAGACGTAGGCGGCGAAGGCTCCAGCTTTAAACTGGCTTCAAAGCGTACAACTACATTTGGTTCACGCGGCATGACGGTATGTGAAGGCTCACCTGGCTTTGAAGTTATAGATCCAGATTGGGAGTCGTTAACACCGCATGAGGCACCGCCAACGTTTGGCATATTAACGCTCTATAACAAGGGTGACCGTCGAAAGATCTACTGGCCATGTCCAGATTGCGGTGAATATTTTGAAGCCAGCTTTGAGCAACTCGTCTGGGACAATAAACAGACAGACCTACGCAAAGCGGCTGCAACTGTAACAATGTGCTGTCCGCATTGCGGTAGTGCTGACATACCTCCATCTCACAAAAACCGCTTGATACAAAATCATATATGGGTTCCGGACGGGATGACCGTCACCAAATCCCGTGAATTGCTAGGTGAACGAGTACCCACGGACACCGCGAGCTTTTGGATGGAAGGCCCAGCTGCGGCATATCAGACATGGGAAAACCTCGTTTACGAATACCTCACCGCACTTAGAACGTTGGAGCAAACAGGTGATGAACAAGCACTAAAATCAACGGTTAATGTCGATATCGGCAGACCATTCAAACGGCCTGAAGCCGTTGAAAACCTCCGAGACATATTACGTGCGCGAGCCATCATACAAGAACAAAGTGTAGTACCAGAATGGGTGAGGTTTACCGTTGCAACAGTCGATGTACAGGCAGGCAAAAACGCACGATTTGACGTCATGATCCACGGGTTTGACGAACAGATGCGACATACCGTTATTGATGCGTTTTATATCACAGATAGTGAGCGTAACAGCGGTGATAAAAAAGCCAGAGTGAACCCGGCAGCTAACCCAGAAGACTGGCTGTTGCTGATTCAGCAAGTTATTAAGCGTGATTACCAAACACCATTCGGATTTAGCATCACGCCGCAGCTCACTGCTATCGATAGCGGTGGTGAAGACGGTGTGACCGATAACGCTTACGAATTTTTTCGTCACATTCGTGGCCTTCACCTATCGTCAAAAGTAATTCTGGTTAAAGGCGCATCTCATAAACCCGCGACACTAATCACCGAAAGCTACCCTGATAGCACCAAGAAAAAGAATAGAAAAGTCACCAGCGTTGGTGACGTGCCTCTCCAAATCTTAGATACCGACGCATTTAAAGATGCAGTACAGAACACACTCAAACGTGAGGATGATGGCCCGGGCTATTGTGTATTCCCGCAATGGCTACCCAGATCCTTTTATCGAGGGTTAACTGCTGAAACTCGCGGTATTGACGGTAAATGGCGGCGAAAGGGAAAAACACCCAATGAGCCACTCGACCACTTTGTCTATGCGCGAGCATGTTGGCGATTTTTGGGAGCCCATAATGTCAATTGGTCTTTACCACCTATGTGGGCTAGGCCGCTAGCGCAGCAAAAACCACAAGAAACACCAATGCAAACGACTAAACGGCGGAGTAGATATGTCTGATAACGTCCCACATCGACTGAAACAAGCAATGCAAAGCCCTGAACGATCAGTTGCGTCAGATGATAAAAATGTGAAATACCGCAGCGCTGCAGAGTTGATGCTGTTAGCTCGTATGAGTAGCAATCCACCGCGATCTGTGAACGTGAGCGTGAAGCATGAGTAAACCTAGACTGCGTGTTTATCACTCCACATCTGCTTACTCAGCGGCCAAATCAACTGACCAGCTCGATGCTATCAACGATAAAAACACAGGGGCGAACGCAACGGTAAACCCCGAGCAAGAAAAGTTGCGACGTCGTTTACTAGCCTGTCATCGCAACATATCTAGTGTTTTTTCTGCTATCGAGAAAAACACAACGCATGAAGTCGGTTCCGGCCTGGTTGTTAAGTTTACGCACACGGACCCAGAGATTGAAAAAGCGCTGCAAGTTTCATGGTCAGTGTTTTGTCGTGAGATAGACAGAGAGCAAACTGTTAATCTCAATGGCTTGTTAACAATACTGGTGCGTGGCCGCCGCGCCCAAGGCGAAATGTTTTTAGTAAAAAGCTTTGGTAGCAGCGGTCAACTGTATTTAGATGCGTATGAGTCAACACAGCTCGATATTGCAATGAGCTATGACACATCAAGTGGCTATATACGAAACGGAATCGAATACAACAGACACTGGGAGCGTGTCGCGTATCACTTTTATGAAAAAGACCCGACAGATGAAGAGCCAAGCGTAAATGTAATACGCATCCCTGCGGAGCGGGTAATTCATCATTACGTACCTCACCGAGCAAAGCAGCGCCGAGGAGTTCCTGATGGCTTATCAGGGATAGAAAATCTCGTGTCGTTGTACAGCTACACCAAAAGCGAGTTAAAGCGCAAAGAATCACGCGCGGCCATCACTGGCTTTATCAAGCGAGCAGTTGATTACAACGCATTAAATGATGGCGGGAATTGGAAGTTTGACCCTTTGACGGGTGATCAAATAAAAGACGACACCAGCGAGCCATCGCAAACAAAAGTCACACCAGGCACATTTATATTTGGTTTGCCTGGTGATGAGTTAAGCATGTTCAGCGGTGATGATACAGGCGCCGGTTATTTTGATTTTATGCGTGTGCAATCACTGCAGATTGCTCAAGCATTTAATCTCCCATACGAGCTACTGACGGGAGATTGGTCAGAGGTTAATGATCGTCTAGTTCGAACAATACTCGATGATTATCGCCGAGCCATCAAAATGGCGCAGCAAAATTACCTGATTCACCAGCTTGGCTGGCGAATCGTCACATGGTTTCTGCAAGAGCAAGCGTTCCAAACGCTCAATCCAGAAATACAAAATACCACATTTAGTATCCAAGCCAGTGGCTGGGCATACATCAATCCCGTACAAGACGTGCAAGCCAAAGTACACGCCATTCAAAACGACCTAAGCAGCACAGAAGAAGAGCTGGCATTGCAAGGCCGTGATGCCACTGAAACCCAACGAAAAAACTTAAAGCACTTGGTTGATAAAGCTGAGCTAGCCCGAGAAATGGGGCTAGATATCGCCACATTGCAAGCACTTGCCACTATCGACCAATTACAAAAATCGAAACTGGAGCCAACACATGCCGATCCAAATAGTCAATCAAGCGACTGATTCAAACCAAGCCGAAATCGACATTCTTGAAGATATTGGCACATCATTTTGGTCGAACGATGGCATGGATGCCAAAAAATTCAAATCGATACTTGCGAAGGTTGGTGAGGATGTAGAAGAGATTACAGTCAATATTTCCAGCAACGGAGGGTCTGTTTTTGATGGCATCGCTATTTACAACTCATTAGTGCAGCATCCTGCCAAAATCATTGTAAACATCATCGGCATCGCGGCATCAATCGCATCAGTAATCGCGATGGCGGGTGATGAGATACACATCGCTAAAACCGCAATGATGATGATTCACAAGCCCGGGTGTTGGGGTGGCGGTGATGCTGAAGAGTTTAGATCTCTTGCCGACACCCTTGATACCATTCAAAACGCCGCCTGCTCAGCTTATATGAGCAAATTTAAAGGTAGCGAAGAATCACTCAACGAGCTGATTAATCGTGAAACGTATTTTACTGCCGAAGAAGCTGTGGAGCATGGTCTTGCAACTCATATCGTGGAAACAGGGCGGGCTGCCTCGGCAACAATGAACTCCCAAAGCGGATTTATGCAGAATGCGTTATTACAAACAATGAAAATGAGCAGAGAATTCTTGCCAACGCCAACGCCAACGCCAACGCCAACGCCAACGCCACAAAACAACGGCAGCGAATTAGATTACCAAGCGGTCGCAAAGCAATATAAAGAAGCAGGTGTCCCGCAACTATTAGCTGAAGCTGTATCTGGTTCGTTTACTCAGCAACAAGTTAATGATCACATTGCATCTGCAGTCAAAATGAAAACCGCATTATCAGCAAATGGTTTACCAGAAACTGTACTTGCTCACATGAATAACCCTGTTTTGCTGGCAACTGAAATCATTAATGCAAGTCGCGATAAAGAGCCACAAATTATTCCGCCTGACAAGCAAGAGGGTTCTACCGGAACCTCATGGAAGCAGGCATCAAAACAAGCGTTTGGAGATAAATAAATGACAACAGTCACTATACGTCGTGCGGGTTGCTACATCGTTGAAGAGCTTTCGCGTTATCAGTGCAGAAATAAACACATCTTCTCGGAAGGCGAATATGCCACTGGTGAACTGATTGCATTGGATGAAAGCGGTGAAATTACCAAGTTGAATGTGGAGCCTGTAGCTGATGGTGAATCAGCCCCAGTTGATGCAACACCATACGGATTTGTGTATACCGACACCAAATCGGACGGTACCAGGGATGCGATTGTGACTAGCGCACTAACAACTGTGCGTAAAAGTGATGTCATCTTCCCTGAGAATGTGACACCTGAGCAGCTGGTTAGCTACGAGCAAGCACTATCAAAAAAATATTTAAAAATGGTGGATTAATATGGAAGAGTTTGAAGATATCTTCGGCGATGACGCCTTTTCAGTGTCGGGCTTAACAGCCGGTGCCAGTGAATTGCCCGACGTGCCAGCGCCGCTGTTAAATTCTGGCTTAGGAAAAGTTGATCGAATAAATAGCGAAACTGCGCATATCGAAACAGAAGGTCGCTCATTAAAGCTGATTTCATCTAGTCAGCGCGGTGAGCCAGCGCAGCAAAATAACCGCCGTAGTCGTAAAGTTGTTTCTATACGCACTGAGCGCCGGGCGCAAGAAGACCGCGTCACCGCAAGTGAGTTGGCGTTTTTACGTACATTAGGTACGCGAAAAGAGAAAATAGCATCGGCTCAGGTTGAAGTGCTGCATCGCATGGCAGATATGCGAGAAAATGGCATTGCAACCAAGGAGCATATCTTCCTTGGTGCAATCCAAGGTTTGCAAATTGATGCAGACGGCTCTGTCATTGATGATTTTTACGACCGATTTAAGCTTACAAAAACACCGGATATGGCGCTTGATTTTAGCGGTGATGGTGACTCCCTCAGAGCACAGATCAAGGGCAAGCTTCGCTCTGTTAAAAAATTAGTGAAGGGGCTTAACGCACAGCGCTATGTTGCGTATTGCGGCCCTGAGTTTTTTGACAAATTAGCCGATTGTGATGAAATCCGAAGTACGTATCTTCAGACGCAGGCGGCACGAGAGCTACGTAGTGAAATACCCAATGAGTTCAACTTTGCGGGAGTCACTTGGAAAGAATACGAACCTGATAGCGACGATGAGTGCAAAATTAACGATGACGAATGTCGTTTCGTGCCAAATTACCGAGGTGCGATACAGATGGTCTATTCGCCTGGTGAGGCAATAGAACACATTGGCACTCGCGGTCAAGAAGAATATTGGGATTTAGTGCCAGATCGTGACCGCCACCGCCACATAGATTTAGAGCTATCGTTTTACCCACTGTTTTACCCTCAATTACCGCAAGCATTTTTCACCGGAAAAATTAAGTAAATGGCGTCAATGTTTGAAAACTCACTCTCGCTGCTAAGCGAGAGTGTTACCCGAATTTTCGCGACTGAATACAGCTTAACACTGGATGATTCAGTGTTAGCGATAAACGCAGAATACGTCAGAAAAATCAGAAACCCGGACAACTTGGGATGGATTGATTTGACGTATGGTGCGTTAAAAGTCCATGACCAGACCGTTGCCGAGCAATGGATAGGTGCAGGTGTAAACGTTCAAGGCGTTGATTATCGCGTTGCATCGATAACTCACAACGAGTCTACGTCAATCCTAAAGCTAAGCCCTTTTATCGAAACATCATCTCAGTCGAGTAACCCATATGGAGTTTAATCTCAGTGTTAGCGGCGCAGTCAGTGAGCAAAAGTTAAGGTTAGCCCGCTATCGCACGCTACGAAAGCTAGAAGCGTGGGCTAGTACACATATCGCTCGCGATTTATCTGACATTGCTGACGCAAAACTGAAAAGCTTGCGTAGCAGGCTAAAAACCCGTGTTACACAGCAGGGCGACAAAATGTCCGTGTGGGTGGGGTTAAATCCCATTGCAGCACATCGATTAGGCACTGCTCGACAAACAAAACGGGGTGTGTCGGTGCGCTCTCATCGCTTTAAGAGTGCGTTCATGTATAAGGGTATCGCCCTACGACGTATTTCCTCCGCAAACAGTGACGAGAGCGAAGAGTTCGACATCGATCGCGGCAACATGGAGGGCTACCCGCGATTTCCATTAGCAAAAGTCGGCAAAAAAATAGATCACCAAGGCCAACAAGCCATCAAGCGTATAAACGCCATGTTGGCTCAGCGATTTGAAGAGATATTCACGCGAGAATTAGCTTATGTACAGCAGTGAACCACTACTGGCAATCAGCCAATATATTAACATGCTACAGCATGCGCTAAGTACTATTGATACCGTTGTTATTCCAACCGTTGAAGCCGTATCTGGCTATCCAGAATCCACAAGCGCAGAATTACCCGCAATCTACATCATGCCGCCCGACATGCGCATAGCTAAAAGCGATGTATCGTTAGAAGAGCATGAAGTATTAATTGAAGTAGATGTTTCATTGTTTGTCGTCAGACAAACAGATGATGACCTACGTGATGCCAATCTAGCGAGTTTGTTAATACGCCATCTAGATGAAAATCAGCTTGATCATGCGTGTATATATCCACCTCAAAATATACATGCTCAACCATCAATACCGAATGATAAAGGGCAGGAGCAATGGTTGATCACCTTCGTGCAGCAGCTGGTTATGCACCGTTACCCAACGCAAGAGGCAACGCCTCAACAAATCGATGTGTACTTTGGAGACTCTAGCCAGAGTGATGCCGATTATGAGCATATTGGTGAAATAAATGCTTGAAGATATTGCGCAGGCTATTGCTGATATTTATCGAGAGATGAATGACCTACGCCGCTGTGCAAACAACATAATTATACCGGGCAAAGTAGTGGCGATTGATGAGAGTGGACAGAAAGTCATTGTGAAGCACGGTAGCTGTAAGACGCCACCGATTAAATGGATAGCCAGCAGCTGCGGTACTAATGTTTCAGCATACCGCGCCCCCGAAAAAGGGGAGCAGTGCGTATTGCTGAACCTGACCGGAGGCAAGGATACCTCGACAGCGGTGGCGCTTATGGGTATTGCGCAAAAAGACATGCCGCTTCCTGCAGAAGATGTTAATCAGCTAATGCTGAATCTGAAAATCGGCGCGTTACTCGTAGATCTAAAAGAGCAATTTATCCAAGCTATTTTTCCAGATGCAAAGTTCAATGCGCAAACAAACGAAATAACAATAAAAGCGCCCAAAGTAATGATAGATACAGAGTTGCTTTATGTGACTGGCGATATCAAATCAGCTTCAGATGTGATTGACAAAAAATGCTCAATGCGTGAGATGAGAGACGTACATAACGCACATGATCACAAAGCCAGTAAACCTAGAACATCTCCTCCAACATCGAAAATGTAATCATGTTTGAATTCCCTAAAATCCCAGAAATACCTAGCGACGTTTTAGCACCTCCTAGCATCCCCAACGATGTGTTTCAGGCGCTTAAAACACCTAATGTATTAAGTAATCCGGTTGTTGATAACGCTAATAAGGCAGGGGATATAGCCAAGCGCTTAACCACTAGTTTTACTCGATTGCAGGACCGTTCAGGTCCGCTTGGAATGGATTTTACCTCAAGCATTGATGCGCTAGGTAAAGTATCAAGTGCGCAAAGTTATATGAATAACAAGCTGCAAAATATAGGTGCTCAAGCCAATATCGTTAGCATGGCTGATAAAATATCAGCACAGCATGGAGATGTTATACCCGCAAATTGCCTGTCGATTAAAAACACCATGGGCACGCTGATGGATGATGCACTAAGCGCTAAATTTGGTCAGCTAAACGGTTTGCTAGAGCAAATTGAGAGTATGTTCAGCGGTATAGATTTTGGCCTACCGGATTTTGATCTGCCAGATTTTGACTTATTGGATGGATTGCTTACAAGTATCAAAAGTCTCTCGCTAGACATTGATTTATCAATCAACTTAGAGAGTGCAATCTTTGATGAGTTACTGTCGTCATTGAACGCCATATCGATGTTTGACGACTTAAAAGCAGCATTAGATAACCCCTGCGTGTCGGCTCTTGTTAAATCGGCGTTACCGGATGATCTAACATCAAAAATAGCAGGTATTGGATAATGAGCGATATAGCATTTGAGTCACCTGCACACCTGAGAATTGCAAAAGCACTAAGCACACCGCTCGGCTCTCGGGTCGGTCGCCGTGGATACGGAACTCGGGCGATAAATGCACTGCATGGAAAGAGCGCATCTCCCGACATCCGAGCGCTTTACAAAGCGCATATAGCTGATGCGTTTTATCGCGCTGAAAATCAACTCTCAGATGTCACGTTAGAAGAAATAACGATTAATGGCGCTGATGTTTACATCACGTATAAATTTGGAGGTGAAAGTGTCGAGACCAAGATTACTTGATACACCAACCTTTCAAGCAGGTGTGGAAGAATTCAAAAGCGTATCGCTAAACTATTTAGCGAATCGCGAAGCAGAACAATCGCAACTGCTTCAAGCATTATCAGACCCAGCTAACCCCGTTTCACTACTAGTAGAGTTGGCCGTTTACTATGCGCAATACAAACAGCGTGTTGCAAATGAAAGTCTGTTGCAAACATTTGCTACGTATGCGACCGGCGAAATGTTGGACGCCAAGGTTGTCGACTTTGGTTTGCAACGCAAGATCGTCACGCCAGCAGATACCGAAAAAGGGATAGAGCAGGTACTGGAAACCGATGTTCAATTGCGTAAACGCTTCTGGCTTGCAAGCCATGCGTTAAAGCCGGGTAGTGCGCAAGGTTATGAGTTTGAGGCTTTAACCGGTGGACGAATAGAATCTGTCTCAATTGAGAAAAAAGCCAATCAAGTTATCGCGTCGTATACGCTGTCAAGTAACACTCACCGAAGCGTTAAAGACGCTCGTTGCGTCAAAGCGAACGGCCCCGAGTTGAACTTATACGTCCTGCCGTTTGATGCCCAAAGCAGCGCTGTGAGTGATGTGAAAAAACATTTTGAAAAGCCGCACACAAAAAATGAAACGGACGTGATAAGCATCATTGCAGCTACCGAAGAAGCATATAGCATTGAAGTGCGCGTCAATGAGCCGAGCAAGAACCCTGAATTTGTATCGCAGACCGTCACCGAGTTGTTAGCGGAGTTTGCAGAAGAAAAGCGTCAACTAGCCTCAACCATCAGATCAGAGATGATATCTGGCTTGCTTTATCAAGCAGGCTTTCATGACGTTGAAGTGATTAATCCTACCTCACCAGTTTCCACTGATTATTCGTCAGCACCAGTGTGTACCGGAGTAGACGTCCATGTTGCCTGAGCAGCTCCCCCCAAATAGTTCCGCAGTTGAAAAAGCGTTAATCGCAGCGTGGGAGTCGCAATTACAGGGTGTTGATACCCAGCAGATAGAGCGACTTGCTTATGCGTCAACCGCAACAGGGCAAGCCTTGGCGATACATGCCAACGATAGGCAATTGTCGAACTGGGACAGCGAAGCTTCGGTGCAATGGAAACGCCAGCGTATAACGGGTGAGTATCCCGCGCGCGCTGAACGAGGTATGCGTGCAGCGATACTTAAAGCAGCGAACGCCAATGGATTTACCGCTACAATCTTGCCTGGCGAGCGTGATTTTGAAGTTGCACTGAAAGTTTATCATGACGGTATATCAGCACTGACCCCAAACAATATCAGCGTGCTGCTAAAAAGCGTGAGTCATGCACTAAATCTCAGAGATAGTTTGCAAGTGACGCTTGCTGCACATAGCCATGCAAGTACAAGGCAAGGCACTTATCTTCGCGCATCATTTAGAATTGCAGCAGTGCCTACAACATTGAGAGCGAAATGTACCACTTCATACTCTCAAATTTCAGCAATTGCTCTTAGAGCCAAAGCCACAATAAAAGCCAAACCATAGTTATGAATCCAAATAAAACATTATTACTCAGCACTGGCGCGGCGGGGGAAACTGCTGCGCGAGTTGAAAATCGTGCTGTCACTTTTACCCGTGTTCTTGTTGGGGATGGAGGTGGTAGCGTACCATCGCTCGATGTTAATCGTACCGCACTGGAAAATGAAGTTTCTAGCGCTTCAATTGTTTCAGACACAGTTGATACATCTAACCCATCACAACGATTACTGATATTACGTGTCGGTAACGACAGAAATTACTTTGCTCGAGAACTAATGCTATATGCTGAATCAGGTGGTCTCGAATTCCCGCACACCTACATTGTGCTTGGTGATGCTTACCCAATTCGTACGCTGGAAAACGGCGGTCTTACGCTTGATATAGAAGCAACAATCAAAATCTCATCAGAAACAGACTTTACTGTTCATGTGAATCCGGCGGCTGATTCAGTGACTCACGAACAGCTGAGCAATACGATCGTTCCCGTGAGTGAGGCTGCGTCTATTGCAAAAGTTCGTGCCGAATACGCTGTTCGACTTGCCCTGACAAATCAAAATCAACTGATAGAAATGCGAAGTGATATCACGTTAAGTGAAGCGCGCCAACAGACGGTTATACGTCTCAGTGGTAGCATTCTTAACATTGAGGATGTATTTAATGGTGGAGACCTGATATCAGTTGATAACAGAATTGATACTCAGTTCATAATCGTTTCTGAATTACCTATAGAGTTTCCAGATGGAACAACTGCAACGGAGATAGAAACGTTGAGGAAATGCCGATTTTTACTGACTGCCAAAGATGGTGGGCTTTACTTCACGCCATTGTGGTCGGAATAGGACTAATTATGAGAAAGAATATTGATGGTTTCTTTGGTGCCAGCAGAAACGCTACCGCTATTCATCGTGTAGATATCCACCGTAATTACGAAAACGAAACGTTTGATGCCCTCACAATTATCTACGATGTGCGGCTACAATCCAACCAATGGTTGCACGTATCAGATTGTGTAATCAGTGTTGGTGGGACACTTACGCAAGAAGTAGCAAAAGAGCTAAAAGTCTCCACCGGTGCGAATGGTGAGCATGTCTTACATCACAGCAGCGTATCTAATAATGATGTGAATATATCGTATGAACTGAAGGACTTTGTTGTGAGTAATCGATTGTTGGTACAAATGAAAGGATCAACCCCTCTTAACGCATATTCAAACTTTGCAATTAAAGGTTTTGTCTATGAGCGAAGCTAACCAGATGGATTATGATGACGCGAAATATGACCGTGTTGGTGGTGGCTACTTGCGTAAAAGTGAGGCGTCAAGTACGCCAGTCTTCTACTTAACAGACATTCAGTTTAGCGGTGATGGTGTGTATGTTGATGGTAAGTTTGTTGATGTGCCAGTGGGTCAGCCATTTAACATATCAGCCAAAACAAACCTGCCAAATGGTTCACTGACGATGATTGCAGAACGAGTCATTAACGGCTCTCAAGTTATGGGTGATAGCCGTTTAAAAGTTCAAGTGATTGATGGTGTTGCAAAGTGTGGTGGAAAGTTCAACCTGAGTGGGAATTACTTACTCAGGCAAGAGCGACAAAACGCTGGGCTGCAAGCCAGGCAAAAACCTTTCTCAGTCGAATTTAGCGCAATCGATATCGATGCGTATGAAATGGTAACAACCTAGCATTAGTTCACTCACACCAAGCGCCGAATGGCGCTTTTTTTATGCCTTAATAAGGATACGCGATGCGAGCAAAACTCACCAAATCTTACGGTCGACTACCTTCGGGTAGCGTTGTTAGTGGTACTTTAGCGCAAACCCTCATAGCCCAACAAATCGCAGTTGAGGTTAAGTCAGCGTCAGCAACCCAACAACATAGTAAAAAGGACAAGTAATGCCAGTAAATCAAAACTTCACCAAAAACGGGGCGACGTTCAATAACGGCAGTCCACCGATCGAAACCCCTCCAATTAGCAATCACCATGTCATCCTCGTATCAACGGCCCCAGATGCAGACCCATCTGTATTTCCGTTTGGCGATGTGGTTCAGATTACCACTGATGAAGTGGAATCAAAGCTTGATACCGCAGGTAACAATAACGGCTTTTTACCACTCGCCGTGCGCCATATCCGTGCCCGTGCAAATTGCGTTGTGTCAGTCGTGCGTGTAGAGCTAGATGCAGATGTTGCAAATATGCCGACCAGCATTATCGGCCAGTATGAGAATGGCACTAGAACTGGTCTAGAGTCTGTGAAAACTGTTGCCGCACCTACATTAATTTGCGCACCAGGTTACTCACATAATGTGAGTGTTATCGCCAAGCTTGCGCAGATATCAAAAGCCAAAAACGCCCAGTTTGTTGCCAACATATTGGACGGCAACATTGCAGAGTTAGAAGCTTCGCAATCATCGCTGGGCAATAATGACACAGGGCATCATCACGGCGTATATGTTGTTGGCAATTCGTCATTTAATGACGGTGACGGCGGTGTAACTGCTCCGAGCGACGTTGTTGTTGCAGCACTAATGGCAAGCCAGGCAGTTTATGACCCGATTGGTCACAAAGGGGTGCCCGTGACGGGTGTCAGTCGCATGTATGAATACAGTTACACGGATGAGAGCGCCGAAGGCCAGCAGGTTAATAAACTGGGTTTGTGCTATATCGCACAAGGTTCAGAGCCAGGCTATATGTTGATTGGCAACCGAACCATTACAGGTGAGTTCACCTCCAAAATGGGGCTTTGGTGTGAGTTACGCCGCCGCTTGATTAACATCATGGAATCGCAGCATGCCGAACGACTAACCGCAGATTTCATCATTCGCAAACTCGCGACCATTAACGAGTGGTTAAAAGAGTTAGCTAATCAGGGCGTCGTTGCCCGAGGTAGCCAGTGCGTATTGGATGAAACCAACTCAGCCACCGCATTTGCGCGGGGGCAATGGTATATCCGCGTTGACTGGGATGACTATCCAGTGTCTGAAAACCCAATTATCACTCTACAAGAAAACAACTCACTTAGCGCCGCCGCGCTAGGGTAAGGATAATTATGTATCACAGTACGACAAAACGGATCGGCATCACAGTCGCAGGTATAAAGCTGGGTAACGCCATTGCTAATTACAAGCGATGTGAAGTTGAACTGAATCACGAAAGCGTCGATGAAGGCTCTAACGTTGAACGCGAACGAATGACAGGCTGTAAAATGTCAGATGTTGAAATCCTGCACGAAGGAATTACACCCGAACAAGCATTGGCTTATGGTTATCAAGTCGGTGAGCATGTGTCTGTGATTGTGCGTGAGTCTGTTGATAACAGCGATGGCACACAAACCGTCTACGTTGACACGTATCAGCTCGATGTAAAAAGCACAAACAGCGATGGCACGCGAAAACTAGGTGAAAAGAACCGATTCAAAATAGTCGGCAAGCCTGTCACTTACAAGCATGAAATTTGGCATGGTAAGAAAGGAAAAACTGAAGATCGTCGCGTAATCCATGATATTGATGCTGTAAATCAAACATATACCGTAAACGGTATTGATTACACGGGCCATCATGACGATATGGTCAATCGCTAAAATATTAACTCCAAAACAGCAAAAGCCACCTAATCGGTGGCTTTTTTTATCTGGTGTACAAAATGATAAAAACAATTCAACTGACTAACGGGGCTATTGACGTCCCCGTCATCACCTACGGTGACTACCGTTCTGCGTCTAAAAAAAATCCTGAAAAGCCATCACGAGAAATAACCGTAAAGCTCCTGAATAAAAGCCCTGCTGACATTCTCACGCCTGATTACAACGCAGTGAATGAAGTGGTATCAGAGCAAATAGGCAGCGACCGCTGGCACTATGCAGAGCATGAGGCACATGATTCAGAGACAATGTTAATGCCTTTATGTCATGCGTCAGATGGGCTACCAGATGCTATCAAGTTTAACTACCCATCTCTCAGCGTAAGCGATGCGTTCGATGGATACAGCGACGCAGATCAAGCGACTGAGTTTTTAGTTATCAACTGCACAGACTTAGAGCCAGAGCAGCTGGAATTGCTCTCGATGACAGATTGGAACACATTAGTGTTTAAAGTGAACCGTTTTTTGAACGAACCGGCGCACTCGTTGATCGAGACAGCGTCGAGTACTTAACCGATTTGATGTTACTGGCGTTCAATAGCGCACCCTCGGAAACCCTGTCCTGGTCGATGAATGATGTTTATCGACGCAAAACCCTCGCTCAGCAAAAATTGGAAATGAAATGAATCTAGCGCAACGTATCACGTTAGACGTGACGGGCAATATTGCCGCAAAATACAAAGCGGCATCAAAGTATCAAAAAGATTACGTTTCAGCCGCTAAAGCGGCAAAAACCGCTCAGCGAGGTGTGAACGAAGAAGTTAAAGCAGCACATGCAACAAACAACAGCTATGCACATCAATTAGATGATATACAGCGCAAACAGCGAAAAATTAAAGACGAAATATCAAGCCAGCGTGTCGAAATCCACGATCTGTCCGAGGCTCAGAAAAAGCTAAACGACTATAAAGCAACGTACAGTAAAACCGAAAAACTCCGTGCTGCTGTTGCCACAGCAAACCAAAAAATTGCGGATGCAGCAAGTAGCACACCTCACGCTCGCATTGCTGAGCTAAATAAAAAGAAAGTTACTACTGAGCAGCGAATTAAAGTCAGTGAAGAGCGTTTATCGACTGTTCAAACCTTAAACACACAGTATGAAAGCTATAAAAAAGCCAGCGGTAAAATAGATGATTTGGCAAAAAAACGAGCAGAAATTACCACTGCCATTGATCGTGCAACCACCTCTCGTGAAAAGAAATCACTAGAGACCAAACTTGTTAATGTAAAGAAATCGTATGCTGAACAGACCGAAACAGCAAAGACATACAGAGAAAGCTTGTCTAAGCAAGGTATTAGCCTGAATAGACATAGCGAAACTCAGAAACAACTGAATCAACTGGCGAAAAGCGCACAAAAATCGCTAAAAGCTGAGCGAGCCGAATTAACAAAAATAGAAAATGAGCAACGCCAAGCGACCAAAGCGATACCCTCACATCAAGCTAAAGTAAAACGCTTGAGAACACACATCAAATCGCTCACTAGTGACTATCAAAAGCAAGTAAAACAAGCATCTGCGTTAGCTAAAACATTGAATCGCTCAAATATCGATGTAAAAAACATCGCAAAGTCTGAGCGTTTACTCACTGCTAAAACATTGTCAGCCAACACAGCATTAGAAGCTCAACAAAAAAAACTAGAGAGTTTAGATGCCGCAGAATCCAAACTGCATAATCGTCGTGAATGGCGACACAAAAGCGAAATGACGCGAAATGAACGTTTGCTCAATGCGCAGCAGTACATTGCACAGCGTCGTGATCGCAACATTAATCGCATTACCCAAGCTATTCGCGAAAAAACACAACAACGCAACAACCATGCACGCCAAGCAGTAATGTCCGCAGCACCAACCCTATTGGCAGGTGCCAGCGTGGTTAATAAAGCGGCAACTCTTGAGAGTGCAATGATTGAAGTTGATAAAAAAATCAACTTTAGAAATGCAGATGGCAGTCAAGTGTCAAAGCAAGATGAGCGTCAAAGATTAGCTAAAATTCAAGACTGGATTGTATCAGCAGCGCCCGAATTGGGCGTAAAACCAGCAGACCTTGCGATGATTGTCGCCAGTGGCGCTGGTGCAAATGTGGCGCGAGCAGGACAAGAAATGCCTGACCTAGCTCAATTCGCTGAATTAAGCGCAAAAATGAGCATCGCGTTTGATGGGTTAAACCCCGAAGACGCGGGGCAAAGCGTCGCTACATGGATGGCATCCATGGGCCTTGACTTAAAACAGGCGGCTGAACTTGCCAGCACAATTAACCACCTGAGTGATAATTCAGCGGCAAACACTGCCGCACTCACAGAACTGACAACACGTTCTGGAAGCATATTAATGGATGCTGGGTTAAGTCACCGCCAAGCCGTTGCGCTAGGTGCAGCAATACTCTCCGCTAATGGAAACCGTGCAGATATGGGTGCAACCGCTGCAAAGAATATGGCCATCACACTTAGCTTGGGTGATGCAATGAGTGGAGGCCAGCAACGAGCGTTAACTAAACTTGGGCTAGATCCCGTGCAGCTCGCCCAAAATATGCAGCGCGATGCGGTATCCACAACATTTAATGTCATTGAGCGCCTACAGCAGTTGCCTGATCATCAACGTACGTCAGTTGTAACCACGTTATTCGGTCGTGAGTCATTGTCTGGTATCAACCCGTTGATAAAAAACGCGAAAGAATTCAAGCGCGTAATGGTTGCAACAAATGACGATCAACAAATCAAAATATCGTTAGAACGCGAGTTTCAAAAACAAGCCAAAAGCACCCAGTTTAAGCAAAAGCAACTCAGCGCTAGTTATGATGCGCTGAGCGCCGCAATAGGCGTTAAGCTTCTTCCTTATGTTAATGCGGGGATTGATGCACTAAGCGCTGCAATGGATGCAGGAGCGCAATTTATTGGTGAATACCAAGGATTAGCTGATGTATTAATCCCAGCGATAGCAGCGATTGCAGCTTTTAAAACTGGAATGCTCGCTTGGCGAGTAGTTGCTTCAACGCTCGATATGCTCACGCTCAAGCGCAAATTAACGGAACAAAAGCTTGGGAGAAGCATTAGTAAAAATGCTGGGTTAGCTATACGCACAGCGGCGGCATTAGATCGCCTTGCGGCCTCAGTCGCCCGCGTAAATGCGACGGCTGGTGCTACTCCCCTCAGTAGCGCAAGCAAAGGAAAGCGCCGCCGAAAAGGTAAAGCAGCACGATCAGGTTTTGGTGCGGCATTAGCATCAAAAACATCAGGTCTTACCGCTGCTGCAAGAGCATCCAAGGCACTACCTGTTGTCGGCACCATGGCAACCGCAGGGATTGGCGCTTATGGATTATACAACCTGACAAACAGCGGTAATATCGATAACAAGCACGAGCAGATCGGTGAAACCGTCGGAAGCATTGGCGGTTCACTAGCTGGCGCTGCCGCAGGTGCGGCGCTTGGCTCAATGGTCCCGGTTGTTGGCACTGTCATCGGTGGTTTAGTGGGGGCTATCGCTGGTGAGCAGCTTATAGGCTGGATAGGCGGGGAGCTTGGCGCTCAGTTTGACAATAACTCACATGATAGTAAAACCAACGAATCCACTACATCCCAAACAGCCGCAAATTCAATAAGCTCATCAAATAATCTATCTCAACCCCAGAAATTAATAACACCAAAACAGCTAGATGTATCAACAGTCAAGACGTCAGAGTACAACAGCGCACTGTTGCATAGCATTACTAACAGTGCGCATAAAAAAGACCCGGTAAGTGTTACGTACAGTCCGGTAATAAACTTGCCTTCAAACACTACACCGGACCAATTCCAACAAGTGCTGGAAAAAGATAAACCACGCTTCACTCGCACACTTAATGATGTACTGATGGCGTCAACTGGCGATACTAATTTTGGAGCAACAACATGATCATGGCATCGATATCGAACGGTGATACGCAATTTGTTTTTGAGCATGACAACGCGATATTGGCTAGCCACGAGCGTGTTGCTGGTGCGGGGTTTAAAAGCACCGATTTACTATCAGCAAAGCCACGCCAGCAGCTAGTTGGGGGCGTTTTAGATCGGCGTACACTTTCCGGTGTTTGTTACAGTATCACTGCCGAAAATTCCGTCGAAAATCTTTACGCAATCAAAGAAGCCGCAAAGCCTGTTGTATTGATTATTTCGGGCCGAGTGTTAGGGCAATGGGTAGTGCAGCAAGTACGTAGTAACTACACAGAAACAAACCCAGACGGTAGCTCAAGAGTGGTCAAGTTTACTGTGCAATTAGAGGAGTATGCGAATGAAAGTAACGCCTCTACCGCGTGAAACCACAGATAGCTTGCTTCACCGCTACTTGGGGAAATTTAATGACGAGCTGGAGAAAGAATTCTACAAATTAAACCCTCACGCCAGAACGCATTATTTTTTACCCTCATCCACTTATGTACTGCCACTATTAACGAAACAAACGGTTAAAACAAGGCGGTCGCCATGGAATTGAAGCTCCAACCAACATATAAAATTTCTGGTGCTGGCAATTGGGCTGGCATTGAGTCAGTCGTGCTAAGGGATAATTCAGGCTTTCGTTCAGATAGTGTTGAAATTTTGGTAAATCATCATGATGTAGGTGCCAAAAACGGCGAAAACATAGAAGTGCATATGGGTTACGTAGATGACCTATATAACATGGGTGTTTTTAGCATCACAGCGATAAAGCCTATGTTCTTCCCGAGCAAAACGCTTATTACCGCCACAGCCACCGCTTTACACATCAATAGCCCCGCCAAGCTCCGACGTAGCGAATCTTACGCAGGTAAAACCCTCGAAGAAATCGCACAAGCTGTCGCCGGGCGTCTTGGCGTAGGGCTAACAATACATAACGATCTAAAGCAAAAAGTTATCGTTTATATCGATCAAAAAAACGAGAGCGATATTGCATTTATCGAGCGCCTCTCTAGCTATTACGATGCTGTCGCTAAAGTCATAGATGGCACACTGATTTTTGCACCGAGAGGCCAAGTTAAAGCGGTCAGTGGGCAACCAATGCCAAGTGTTGACTTAGTCATAGCAAGCAGTCAATCCGCGCCATACAACGGTATCCAAGATTTGAGCGTCACCGTGCCAGAGCGTTACAACTACCTTGGCGTTAAAGCAGACTGGATTGACACAGACAGCGCTGAGATTCATACCGAAAAAGTGGGTGACGCTCCTTTCAATACATTGCCAGGTAGATATGCAACACAAGGCGAAGCTGCCAATGCCGCAGCCGCAGAGTTGTCAAAAATAAAACGCCAATCTATTCGAGCCACCATTGCCATACCTGGCAATCCAAACGTAATGGCTGAAACCATCGTGAACATTAACGGTGCAGGCGAACTAATAGATGGGGATTGGTCATGTGACAGCGTCGTACATGACATGAGTATGAGTGGCTATAAAACGTTAATTAGTGCCAGCGGAATGACTAAATGAATATAGGACTCATGATAGCCGGAACCAGCGCGATTGCAGCGCTGGCAATGGCTGGACTGTGGCAGTACGAACAAACCAAAGTAGCATCGCTGACGGGGAAATTGACCACATTAACGGCGAAATTTGACCATCAACAAGCTGAAATGGACAAACTGGATCAAGCATTGATTGAAGCAAATCAGTCAATCGCCACCCAGCAATTGTTGGCCAAACAAAACGCGCTGCAAATGGAAAACTACAGCCGTAAATTACAGGTCAGCGAACTGGCCAATGCTCATTTAAATCGTGAAATTAATGAGCTACGAACCAAGGAGATGCAAAATGCTCGTAACAACCCGTATGCGCGTGGCAATGCTGCCGCTGCTCGCTGGGCTGACATCATGCAGCGTATTACCGGACCGACAAGTCCAGCAAGTCAAAGTAGTAACAATCCCAACACTGCCACCAATAACGATTCCGCCGGAAGTGGCAGCACCGCTACCCATTAATATGACCCGGGTTATGGTGGTAACACCTGAAGTGGTAGAAGACTGGCGACTGGCTTGTGAAGAATTTGAATCGGTTGGCGAAGAGGATGCATACACCCTGGAAGAAGTGCAGGCGTCCTGGCCTGGATTAAGTCAGGTCAGTGCTTGCAGCTGGGCGATTTACGGTTTGGTGTTACAGGATGAACTGACACTGGAAATGTACTTCAGTGAACTGGCAACCTATGTTGAAAAACTCAGGGCGCGTAATCAGTTCTTGATCGATGTGATTAATTCGCAACAGGCGATCATGGATAAACAGAAAGAAATAATTTGGGGGGGCTGATGCTTATTTTACTAAGTAAAATATACAAAAAAGACCAAAAACTATATGAGAAAACTTATAAAAAGAAGAGCTTGAGAGATTGCTGAAAAATCCGCGTTGGAAATGAATTTTATCCCCTTACGATCCCCCTTTAATCCCCCTGATATTTGGGTACAAGGAAAGTTATTGATTTTAAAGGGAAATTGGTGCGTCCGAGTAGACTCGAACTACCGACCCCTACCATGTCAAGGTAGTGCTCTAACCAACTGAGCTACGGACGCACTTTAGAAAGGAACGTTGCCTTGCAACGCGGGCGCTATACTATAGTTCTGATAAACCCTTTGCAAGCATTTTTTTCAACGAATGAATCGTTTGCGGAAATACTGAACAAAGGGCTCGTTTTTAATCCTTACTGGTTGTTTTTAATCCTTACTGGTTGTTTTTGATACTAATTCTTGTTGAGCCGCCATGATCTTGCCTAAGGTTCGTTTTAAACGCCATCCTAATAAAACAGCCGCAGTTGTCAGCCCGAAAATAATCCCAATCCAGAATCCAGCAGCACCTTGTGGTGGGCCAAATGTATCTGTCATGGCGAGTAGCCAGCCGACGAACAGGCCGATCGGCCAATAGGCGATAAAGGTGATAAAGAAAATCGGTTTGGTGTCTTTTATACCGCGAAGCACGCCTGTGGTGACAACCTGAATTGCATCAGAAAACTGATAGATGGCGGCAAACACTAAAATAGAGGCGGCGAGGGTAATGACTTCGGCATCATTAGTATAGATTTGGGCGATTGGAACGCGAAACACCCAGGTAAACGCGGCGAGGAAAAATGCACACAGCAGGGCGAAAAATAATGCGGTGTGAGCCGTTTGTTTCAGGCGTTGGTAATCCTGTTTGCCCCATAAGAAGCCGATATGAATGGTGGTTGCCATCGACAAACTAAGAGGCAGCATAAAGAGCAGGCCGCTGAAGCTGGCGGCAGCCTGATGTCCAGCGACAACGGTCACGCCAAGCGGTGCTAATAATAGTGGGATTATGGCAAACAGTGTGACTTCAAATAACGTGGCAAATGCCATTGGCAGACCAATCTTCATTAAATCCTGATTAACGGCTTTATTCCAGCCTTGCCAGTTCGTCAGGAAATTATAATCAGCGGTTGGTTTTTTACGTCGTAAATAAACGGCCATACCAATCATCATGCCCCAGGTAACCAGTGATGTAGCCACACCACAACCCGGGCCGCCCATGGCTTCGACACCGAATTTTCCATAAATAAATATATAGTTGAGCGGAACGTTTAATCCGATGCCAATAAAACTGACGATCATCGTCGCTTTGGTAAATGACAACCCCTCTGCAAATGCGCGTAACACCAGAAACAGCAACAGAGCTGGCAGGCCAAACATGACATAACTGAGGTAATCGACCGACATCGTGCGCAGGGCGGAGTCCATTGTCATGTTGTCGAAAACCACGGGAACCAGTGGAAACAGAATGATGCCGAGAACGGTGCAAATGATGGCGAGGTAGAATCCCTGGTGTACGGTGGGAATAATTTCCTGAAACTTTTTACCGCCAATGTGCTTGGCGACAACGGGAGTGACGGCCATTAACAGCCCTTGCAGTGCAAGTGTAAAAGGAGCCCAGATACTTTGTGCGACGGCAATTGATGCCATATCGGTTGGACTGACACGACCTGACATAACAATGTCAGAGAAATACATCAGGAGCTGAGTTACTTGTGCAATGAACAACGGTGTGGCGAGTCGAGCAAGATGCCCAAGTTCCCGATAAGATATTTTCAAGTCCGGAGTTTTCCTTTGGGATAAAAGGCGGTATTTTAGGTGCCGAATTTTAATAGTAAAGAGAATTATTAGTATGTTTTCGGGGATTGTTCAAACCCAGGGAAATGTTGTGTCAATTACGGATGGTGAAAACGCCAGACACCTTGTTATTTCTATTCCTGCCAGATACCTGGAACGTCTGGATATAGGCGCAAGTATCGCGATAAATGGGGTATGTTTGACGGTTGTGCGATATGAAGTATCGCCGAATGATGTCGTCGGACAGGTCTATTTTGATGTGATCGATGAAACACTACGGTTAACGAATCTGGGTGGTTTACAACAGCGAGATAAGGTCAATGTCGAACGTAGCGTGACCTTTGGCACTGAAATTGGTGGTCATATCGTTTCCGGACATATCCAGACGACAGCAACAATTCGCTCAATTACCCGAACCGCAGAAAATTGCGCTATGGAGCTGGCGCTTCCGCCAAAATGGATGAAGTACATCCTGCATAAAGGCTTTGTGGCGGTAGACGGTGCGAGTTTGACCGTTGGCGATACCACCCGTGACAGCTTTATGTTGCATTTGATTCCGGAAACATTAGAAGTAACAACGCTGGGTAAACGCGAGGAAGGCGATTTGATTAACATTGAAGTTGATCAGCAAACCTACACTATCGTGAATACAGTAGAGCGTTATCTGAAAGAGTCCCGTCCGGCGTAAACTACAACGCCGATTTAGTGGTGTTTATTCAGAATCAATCACTAATTGTACGTTGTCGTGCTGTTCATCAATGTGCATGGTGAGATGAATGGCATGGCAACAGGCGGCGCAGTCTTCATAAAAATCCTGATCGCCACAGGTTGTATCAAGCGTTACATTAGTTGTATGCCCGCAGTGCGGGCATTTGATGGACTGGTTTTTTAGTTCAAACATGAGAATTCACCTTAAGCGTGATTCGCACCTTTCAGGCTCCTGCCTCCATCTACTGCAATGATTTGACCCGTTATATAAGGAGCATCGTCGGCCAGAAATTTTACGGTTCTGGCGATGTCTTCGGTGGTTCCCAGTTTTCCTAAGGCGATTTGTCCCAGTATTTCTTGTTTTTCTTGTTCGGCTAACGGTCGTTCCGGCCAGAGTATGGCACCAGGTGCAATACCATTAACCCTAATTGTAGGCGCTAATTCCACAGACAGCGACTTTGTCATCATTTGCAGGCCAGCCTTTGCCATGCAATAGACTGAATGTCCGGCGAGTGGACGTTCAGCATGGATATCAACAATATTGATAATCGCGCCCTGATTGGCGCTCAGGGTATCGGCAAGCCAGACGGAGAGAAAATAAGGGGCTTTTACATTGGTACCCATCAAATCATTCCAGTGATCATCTGTGACATCTGTGGTTGGTGTTGGGTAGAAACTGGACGCGTTATTTACCAGTAAATCGAGGTGTCCCCAGGCGGCTCTTGCTTCGTCGGCAATACGCCGTAACTCGGTCATATTGGTGATATCACCCTGAACCAGTTTAACTGAGTCAGAACGAATGGCGTTCAGGGATTGTTGTAGTGTGTGAGCGTCTTCTTTTGAGTGTCCGTAGTGGATCACCAGGCGATAACCGGCCTCATGAAGCGTGTGTGCTATCTGGCGTCCAACTCGTTTGGCTGCGCCGGTAATGAAGGCTGTTTTAACTGGAGGCGACTGTGTCGTGGCTTGAGTCATGGTAAAGAAACCTTTGGTAACGTTCCGCGTATGTGGGCGGTGTTATACCTGGTTTTCTACCTGACATCAAGCCAGTCGGTGTGAACGACAATGGATGAGACTTTGTGCCGATTAACGTAATAATTGATTAATCAACGCGCGGGCCTGCGTGAGGTAATAGCCTTTAAACATATAGGCATGATTGAGAATGTGATAGAGGTTATACAAGTGCTTTCGTGTTTGATAGCCGTCGTTTATCGGATAAATTTCGTTATAACTGGCGTAGAATTCTGAAGGAAAAGCGCCAAATAATTCGCTCATCGCCAGATCGACTTCACGATCACCGTAATAACAGGCCGGGTCATAGATCACGGGTTCGTCATTCATAAAAGAGACATTACCGCGCCATAAGTCGCCATGAACCAGCGAAGGCGTGGGGTGATGATGTGCCAGAATCTCCCGCGTGGCATTGACGGCTCGGTCAATATCAATGAAATGCACGCCTTGTTCTTCGAGTAGTTGCAACATCCAGCCAATTCGTTGTTCCGCAAAGAAACAAGCCCATTTTTTACACCATTGATTCGGTTGTGGTGAAGAACCTATGGTGTTGTCATCGTCAAAACCAAACATTTTCTGCACCGGGTTTTGGTGAAGCTGTGCCAGTTGATGGCCGAGCGTGGCCCAGGCGGTTTCACAGGTATCTTCCAGCTTGAGATATTCCAGCACAATAAAAGCGTTGTTCAGGGTTTGCCCTGTAGTGATTACCCGTGGCGTTCGTATCGGACTATGTTCGTGCATGAGGTTGAGCGACACAGCTTCAGCTTCAAACGTTCCTAAGCAGTGCTTCTCGTTAACTTTTACAAAGTAATGCTGAGTGTTACTACTGATGTGAAAAGCCAGATTGATATACCCTTCACCGATTTGCTGTCGCTCCTCGATGTGAAAGTCAGTGTTCTGAGCATCGTTGATTGCATCACAGACCGCACGCCACATGGTGTTCCCCCAATTAACCTATACCTACTATAGTTTCCAATATAACTGTAGTGGTTTGGTGACAGGATGCCAGTATCGGTTAAGGAAAAATTTGTCTTATTCGGGGGGATTTATTTACAAAAAGGCATGTGGTTGAAACTGGTTATTAACTGGAAAATGTGCCATATTCACACACGAAAAACGAACATCATTAATTTATAAATAAATCAGATACATGAGGTGATTTATGGCAGAGCAGGGATCAGGCGGTAACGTACTTGCGGCACTTTGTAATGTATTTATTCCAGGATTAGGGCAACTCATTCAGGGGCGGTTGTTGCCCGCGATTTTATTCTTTGTATTTTCTGGCGTTGGCTATGCTATGTTCTGGCTGGTTTTTCCAGCGATTATTGGCGCCGTTATCCATCTGTGGTCAATTATTGATGCAGCTAAATTCAAAAAATAAGAGGTCATGATGAAGCAGATCCTTAAAGTGCTTTGTTTCGCGACACTCTCTGCCACGACACTGACGGCGTGTCAGAGTTCTTATTATTCCGTCATGGAATCCGTTGGTGTTCATAAGCGCGAGATTCTGGTTGATCGCGTGAATGATGCTAACGAAGCGCAAACAGAGGCGCAAGAGCAGTTTAAATCGGCATTGCAGCAACTCAGTGAGTTGGTCAATTTTGATGGTGGCGATTTAGAAGCGATGTACAACGCTATGTCCGATCAATACGAGGCAAGTCAGGAGTCTGCTGATCGGGTTACTGGTCGCATTGATAAGATCGAATCTGTAGCCGATGCGTTGTTTGAAGAATGGGAAGATGAACTGGAACAATACACCAGTGAAAAGCTGAAGCGAAACAGCATGAAGTCCATTCGTGATACCAAACGACGCTATGAAAAATTAATGCGATCAATGCGTAAAGCCGAAAGTCGAATGCAACCGGTTTTAGCTGCGTTAAAGGACAATACGCTTTATTTAAAACATAATCTAAATGCCCGAGCGATAGGTTCATTGCAAGGAGAATTGCAAAGCATTAAGAATGATGTCGAGCTGTTAATTAAAGAAATGAACGGAGCGATTGAGCAATCTCAGCAATTTATTGAAACGCTCAAACAATAGTGGTCAGGAAAGGTGCTTCGGCACCTTTTTTTATATTTGCCGTACACAAAAATAAAACAAGTGGCGGTGTAGAAGTTAGCAATAATCAACAGGTTATAAGGATATTTCATGGACAGTAAAACGACGTATATTATTGACCGTGTACTTCACTGGGCTGCGGCCTTTGTTATTCTCTACATGCTTTTGAATATGGGCACACTTGTCCACAACGTGGATTATCAAATCAAAGGCGAAATGCTACACAAGCAGGATGCCGTTTCTACTCACCTCATCCAGGGGGTGTTACTTTTCATTATTCTTATTGCCAGATTAGCCTGGTCACGCTGGTTTTTAGCAGATGAACATAAAACCAGGGTCGATAATGCTAAACATCAATGGTTAGTTACTATCATTCATAGTGGTTTTTATCTGTTGTTGTTTGCGATGTTGGTGACGGGTTTCATCATGGCGAATAATTATGAATTTCCATTGCCTTTACTCGACAATCTGGTTTTGTCCGAAACGGGTGTGGATAAACAAACGTTTTATCAGTTCCACGATATTCACTTGTGGATTGAAGATGTTCTCTACTTTTTAATCGTGCTGCATGTAGCCGGTGCGTTCTATCACCGCCGATAAACCACAACACCTTTTCACGAAATACCTTCCCGTTATGGTGGTTGTCAGAAAGACAATCACCACGCGCTAATTATTCCCGGTTTCATTCCCTGACGCGTCATTATTATGGGCATTTATGTCTTATGTTCGTAGATGTTGAATAACACGACAACCAAAGGGGGAGAGTATGACCAATCTGATATTTGTAGGAGCATTAGCCCGGCAAGTGGATTCAGATGAATTAGCCCGTATTTTTTCTACTGAATGGCAGGTGCGTTCCAGCCGGGTAGTGTTGAGTGAAAAAGACGGAAAAAGCAGAGGATTTGGCTTTGTGGAATTTGATTCGGTAGCCACCGCTTGTAGTGCCAAAGCTGCGATGGATGGACAAGTGATTCATGGTAAACCGATTTTCATCAATTTCTCATGAATAAAATATAAGCCAGACCGTGCTGTTTAGCATCGTTGTCTGGCTTATATCTACAGGGCATGAAGATCATGCCGGAAAGCGTTTAATTAAAACTGCATTTCCGGGATGTCGCCATTAACAACCAGCTTACCGGCTGTTTTTTCCTGAATCTCTTCAACTGATACGCCTGGCGCACGTTCAAGCAGGTGGAAAGCACCGTCTTTTACTTCCATGATGGCAAGGTCAGTAACGACTTTTTTCACACAGTTTACACCCGTTAGCGGCAGCGTACATTCTTCAAGAATTTTTGAAACGCCGTGCTTGTTAGCATGAGTCATGGTAACGATAATGTTCTGCGCTCCGGCGACTAAGTCCATTGCACCGCCCATACCTTTAACCATCTTGCCTGGGATCATGTAAGACGCGATGTTACCTTTCTGATCAACTTCGAATGCGCCCAGAACGGTTAAGTCAACATGACCGCCACGGATCATGGCAAAGCTGTCAGCTGAATTGAAAATCGCAGCACCTGTAATGGCGGTAACGGTTTCTTTACCAGCATTAATCATATCGGCATCGACTTCATCTTCTGTTGGATACGGGCCCATGCCCAGTAAGCCATTTTCAGACTGAAGCATCACTTCCATACCTTCTGGTACGTAGTTTGCGACCAATGTTGGAATACCAATACCCAGGTTTACGTAGTAGCCGTCTTGTAATTCTTGTGCGACACGCTGAGCGAGTTGTTCACGAGTTAAAGCCATTGGTTTTCTCCTCTTACTCTGAACGTGTCATGCGACGTTCGATGCGTTTTTCAAACGTACCCTGAATGACGCGGTTAACATAGATACCTGGCGTGTGGATCTCTGTTGGATTCAGATCGCCTGGCTCAACGATTTCTTCAACTTCAGCGACTGTGATTTTGCCAGCCGTTGCTGCCATTGGGTTGAAGTTCATCGCAGTATCACGGAAAACAAGATTGCCGTAACGATCCGCTTTCCATGCTTTCACAATGGCGAACTCACCGGTGATGGCTTCTTCAAGCACGTAATGACGGCCATCGAATTCTCGTGTTTCTTTACCTTCCGCAACGGGGGTTCCGTAACCTGTCGCTGTATAAAATGCTGGAATACCAGCACCGCCAGCACGCATTTTTTCAGCCAGAGTACCCTGAGGGGTCAATTCAACGTCGATGATGCCTTCAAGCAGCTGTTGCTCGAATAACGCGTTCTCACCCACATAAGAGGCCATGATTTTTTTAATTTGACGATCCTGAAGCAAGATGCCCAGACCAAAGTCATCGACACCACAGTTGTTTGACACAACGGTCAGATCGCGAGTGCCCATTGCTTTAATTTGAGCAATTAACCCTTCCGGGATACCACATAAACCGAATCCGCCTGCAATGATGGTCATGCCATCGGTCAGACCGGCCATGGCTTCTTCGTAGCTGTTTACTACCTTATCGAAACCAGCCATTTTTAGCTCCTATGGTTATGAGTTACGTTGATACCGAGTAAATCGGCGTAATTGTTATTGTTCGTGTCTCGTTAAGAGGCGAAGTAATCCGCCTCTTAACAAAATCTTTATTTGCGCATTGCCTGAGCAACTTTAGAACCCGGATTACGGGCCAGTGCATTGCTGATAAACCAGCTGGCATCGACAATTTTCTCGATATCCACACCGGTTTCAATACCAAGACCATTCAGCATGTAAAGTACGTCTTCCGTAGCGACATTACCAGAAGCACCATTCGCGTAAGGACATCCGCCCAAACCAGAAACGGCGCTGTCTACCACGGAAACACCCATTTCCAGGGCGGCATAAATATTTGCCAGTGCCTGGCCCCAGGTGTCATGGAAGTGAACAGCAAGACGGTCAACAGGAACGTGTTGGCTCACCGTGCGAATCAGGTGTTTAACCTTTTCAGGTGTGCCGACACCAATCGTGTCGCCAAGGGAAATTTCGTAGCAGCCCATGTCGTACATGAGTTTGGCAACGTCAGCGACTTTTTCAGCCGCGATATCACCTTCATAAGGGCAACCAACCACACACGAAACATATCCTCTGACTGTCAGCCCTTTTTCTTTTGCTGCATCCATAACCGGACGAAAACGCTCGATACTTTCTGCAACGGAACAGTTAATGTTCTTCTGACTGAAGCTTTCAGACGCAGCACCAAAAATAGCAACTTCATTGGCGTTGGCTTCAACAGCACCTTCAAATCCGCGCATATTTGGCGTTAATGCAGCGTAGGTGATGGTATCTTTGCGGGTGATGCCAGCAAATACTTCTTTAGTACTAGCCATCTGCGGCACCCACTTTGGCGATACAAAGCTGCCTGTTTCGATGTAATCAAGCCCGGCGTCAGCCAGGCGATTAATAAGTTCGATCTTATCTTCAGTCGAGACGGGCTTTTCATTTTGCAGGCCGTCTCGTGGACCAACTTCAACGATGCGAACGCGAGTTGGCAACTGATAGTCAGCCATTACGCGTCTCCTTCAGCCGGTTCAAATTCAACTAGCTGAGCGCCGTCACTAACCAAATCACCCGGTTGATAGTAAATAGCTGTCACTGTACCGTCCGATGGAGCGCTGATCGCGTATTCCATTTTCATCGCTTCCATGATGATGAGCGTGTCATCTTTTTTCACGCTTGCGCCAGCGTCAACCTGAACTGCGACAATGGTGCCGTTCATTGGTGCAGTTAGCGTATTTTCGTCGCTTTGCTCGTCCGTCTGAACATCACTGGTGGTTTGCCAGTTGAAACGCGTCACATTTTGTTTGTTGAAAATAGTGATTTGTTGTTCGTGTTCAGCGACCAGTACGCTGAAGTGATGTCCATTCAGCTCGGCTTTAAGGTGATCACCGTCCAGACTACCACTCAGTTGAACATCTGTATCATCGACGGTTACGGTAATGTGCTGACTGTTTTGTGACAGATTGACGTTGTGAACGTCACCGTTTTCATCTTCAAGACGGAACTGGTGCTGCTGACTCTCGTTCATGCGCCAGCCAGAGAACTGGTGCCACGGCGACCACGGATCACCGCTGTTATTGGCGGCAGAGTCTTGTGCCTGAGAACGGCTTAATACTAAATACAGTGTTGCCAGAGCCATTGCCTGCGTATCTTCGTTTGCGACTGCATGCAGGCTTTCATGATGGTTTTCGATGAAACGCGTTTCCAGTTCTTTAGCCTGGAATGCCGGGTGTTCTAACAGATTGGTCAGGAAGTTCAGGTTGGTTTTTACACCTGAGATACGATAGTCATCTAACGCACGTAACATACGTTGAATAGCGCGTTCCCGGCTTTCATCCCAGACGATTAATTTAGCAATCATCGGATCGTAGAAAGCACTGACTTCATCGTTTTGACGAACACCTGTGTCTACACGAACGTGGTGATCTTCATCCGGTTGACGAAGGTAATTCAGTGTTCCGGTTGCAGGCAGGAAGTCATTATCAGGGTCTTCAGCGTAAATGCGTACTTCCAGAGAGTGACCATCAACCGTAACCTGATCCTGAGTCATTGGTAGTTCGCCGCCTGATGCAACAACTAACTGCCATTTCACCAGATCCTGACCTGTGATCATTTCAGTTACAGGATGTTCTACCTGAAGACGAGTATTCATCTCCATGAAGTAGAAAGAGCCATCGATGTCGTAAAGGAATTCAACCGTACCGGCACCGACATAATTAATAGCCTGTGCTGCACGAACTGCCGCTTCACCCATCGCTTTGCGGGTTTCAGGTGCTAAATCAGGTGCGGGCGCTTCTTCGATCACTTTTTGGTGACGACGCTGAACAGAACAATCACGTTCAGATAAGTAGATAGCGTTACCGTGCTTGTCGGCAAAGACCTGGATTTCAACGTGACGAGGCTGTGTCAGGTATTTTTCAACCAACATCATGTCATTACCAAAACCAGCAGTTGCTTCACGTTTGGCTGAAGCCAGAGCTTCGTCGAACTCCGCTTCATTCCAGACAACTCGCATCCCTTTACCACCACCACCAAAGGCGGCTTTCAGTAATACCGGGAAGCCAATGCGAATACATTCGGCTTTTAGCGTTTCAGCGGTTTGATCGTCGCCGTGATAACCAGGAACAAGCGGTACATTCGCTTTTTCCATAATGGACTTAGCGGCACTTTTTGAACCCATTGCTTCAATAGCGCTGGACGGTGGACCAATGAATTCGATACCAGCGTCGGCGCAGGCATTGGCAAATTCAGGGTTTTCAGATAAGAAACCGTAGCCAGGATGAACCGCTTGAGCGCCTGATTTTTTAGCGACATCAAGAATTTTGTCGGCTCTCAGGTAAGAGTCTTTACTTTGTGCCGGGCCGATATGAAATGCTTCATCAGCCATTGCAACGTGACGTGCGTCTTTATCGGCATCGGAATAGACAGCAACACAACGTACACCCAGTTTGTGGGCAGTTTCGATGACCCGACAAGCGATCTCGCCACGGTTAGCAATAAGAATTTTATTAAACATCTTCTTCTTCCTCGTCAGGTTGGATCCAGTTCGGTTTACGTTTTTCAAGAAATGCAGTCAGACCTTCCTGACCTTCTTCTGAAACGCGAATTGTCGCGATACGGGCTGACGTGTCGGCAATAACGTCCTCATCAATAGACTTATTATTGACCGCAGCGATCAGGCGTTTCGCTTCTTTAATGCCCTGTGGACTGTTTTGAAGAAGTTGTTTGATGTAGTAATCCGCACGGGTATGTAGCTCGTCCAGATCAACCAACTCGTGAATAAGGCCCAGATTTAACGCTTCTTCAGCGAAGAAACGCTCTGCTGTAATGAAGTAGCGACGGCTGGCTCGTTCGCCAATTGCGCGTACCACGTAAGGGCTGATAACCGCAGGAATCAGGCCGATTTTTACTTCACTCAGACAGAAGCTGGCATTTGCCTGGGCAATGGCGATATCACAACAGGCGATTAAACCTAACGCACCACCAAACGCTGCGCCCTGTACCAGTGCAATCGTTGGTTTAGGGTGGGTGTCCAGTGTACTCATCAGGCGAGCAAGCTGGTTAGCATCATCCAGATTTTCGTTGTAATTTTTCGCGGCCATTGAACGCATCCAGTTCAGGTCTGCGCCAGCGGAGAAGTTTTTACCATTGGAATTAAGAACAACAACACGAACATTGTCGTCATTTGCCGTGTCTTCCAGCGCAGCGATTAACTGTTGGATAACTGCGTCGTCAAACGCATTGTGCACTTCCGGGCGATTCAGTGTGATCCAGGCAACGCCATGATCATCCAGTTTGGTAACAACATGAGAATTTAATGGAGTATTCATCAGGAGTTTCCTTACATACGGAAGATGCCGAAGCGTGTATCTTCGATTGGAGCATTCAATGATGCAGAAATAGCTAAACCAAGTACGTCACGAGTTTGGGCCGGATCGATAATGCCGTCGTCCCACAGACGAGCGCTGGCATAGTATGGATTACCCTGATCTTCATACTGATCAATGATTGGTTTCTTGAATTCTGCTTCCTGTTCGTCAGTCATGGTTTGACCTTTACGGGCCAGGCCGTCTTTTGTGACCTGAGCCATTACGCCTGCGGCTTGTTCGCCACCCATTACTGAGATACGTGAGTTCGGCCACATCCACATCATGGTTGGATCAAAGGCGCGTCCACACATGCCGTAGTTACCAGCACCGTAACTACCACCGATTAATACGGTGAATTTAGGCACATTGGCACAAGAAACCGCAGTTACCATCTTGGCACCGTGTTTGGCGATACCTTCTGCTTCATACTTCTGACCAACCATGAAGCCGGTAATGTTTTGTAGGAAAACCAGTGGGATTTTACGTTGAGCACAAAGCTCGATGAAGTGAGCGCCTTTTTGTGCAGACTCTGAGAACAGGATGCCGTTGTTAGCAACGATACCGACCGGATAACCGTAAATTCGTGCAAAACCACAAACCAGCGTTGAGCCATACAGTGCTTTAAATTCATCAAAATCAGAACCATCAACAACACGAGCGATGACTTCGCGAACATCGAAAGGTTTTTTCAGGTCAGTGCCGACGATGCCGTATATTTCTTTTGGATCGTATAACGGTTCTTGTGAAGGGCGAATATCCAGGTCGATATTCTTAGTACGGTTTAAACGACTGATTGACTGACGAGTCAGTTGCAATGCGTGTTCGTCGTTTTGTGCATAGTGGTCAGATACACCTGAAACTCGACAGTGAACGTCAGCGCCACCTAAGTCTTCAGCCGAAACTTCTTCACCTGTTGCGGCTTTAACCAGCGGTGGACCTGCAAGGAAAATTGTGCCTTGTTCTTTAACAATAATGCTTTCATCAGCCATTGCAGGAACATATGCGCCACCGGCTGTACACAAACCCATAACCGTTGCGATTTGTGGAATGCCTTTTGATGACATCTGCGCCTGGTTAAAGAAGATGCGACCAAAGTGCAGCTTGTCAGGGAATACTTCGTCCTGGCGAGGCAGGTTTGCACCACCTGAATCAACCAGGTAGATACAAGGCAAGTGACAACGCTCGGCAATTTCCTGTGCGCGAAGGTGTTTTTTCACTGTAATCGGGTAGTAAGTACCGCCTTTTACAGTGGCGTCGTTAGCGATGATGACACATTCAACACCGGATACTCGACCAATGCCTGCAACAATACCGGCAGCTGGTACGTAGTCGTCATAACATTCCCAGCCAGCAAACTGGCTGATTTCAAGGAATGGAGAACCTGGGTCCAGCAGTTTTTCAATTCGGTCACGAACAAACAATTTACCGCGAGATTCATGTCGCTGAATGAGTTTTTCACCACCGCCACGCTTTACTTGTTGAAGTCGTTCTTGCAGCTCATCAACCAGAGCTTGCATTGACTCAGCGTTGGCGACAAATGCTTCATTGCGAGGGTTTATTTTACTGATTAGTTTAGCCACTCTGACAATCCTGTATTTGTCTCGGTCGTCCTGCCAGCAGGCAAGGGCGACGTTAATTTTTTAAATCGTTAAACGCAAAAAAGGTGCAGCAAATGCTACACCTTTTTCTTTTAAATCTGATTACTTACTCTCAGTAAATAATTCACGGCCGATAAGCATCCGGCGAATTTCTGATGTGCCTGCACCGATTTCGTACAGTTTTGCGTCACGTAACAGACGACCAGTAGGGAATTCGTTGATGTAACCGTTACCGCCCAGGATCTGAATCGCGTCTAATGCCATTTTAGTCGCCAGTTCCGCACTGTAAAGAATCGCACCAGCAGCATCTTTACGTGCAGTTTCTTTACGATCACATGCTTGAGATACCGCGTAAACATATGATTTAGCTGCATTCATTTGCGTGTACATGTCCGCAACTTTGCCTTGAATTAGCTGGAACTGACCGATTGGTGTGTCGAACTGCTTACGATCATGAATGTAAGGAACAATAACGTCCATTGCCGCTTGCATGATGCCCAGTGGGCCACCAGATAAAACAACACGTTCGTAATCCAGACCACTCATCAATACCTGAACACCTTTGTTCAGCTCACCAAGAATGTTCTCTTCTGGTACTTCACAGTCTTCAAAGACCAGCTCACAAGTGTTTGAACCACGCATACCCAGTTTGTCCAGTTTCTGATGACGAGAAAAACCTGGGTAGTCACGTTCTACGATAAAGGCAGTGATACCTTTAGAACCGCCTTTTGGCTCAGTTTTCGCGTAGATAACGTATGTGTGAGCGTCAGGACCATTCGTGATCCACATTTTGTTGCCGTTCAGAATGTACTTGTCGCCTTTTTTTTCAGCGCGAAGTTTCATGCTGACTACGTCTGAACCTGCGTTCGGTTCACTCATGGCTAACGCACCAATGTGCTCACCAGAACATAATTTAGGCAGGTATTTTTCTTTTTGAGCCTGATTACCGTTACGGTTGATTTGGTTTACACACAGATTTGAATGTGCGCCATAGCTCAATGCAACAGAAGCTGATGCACGGCTGATTTCTTCCATAGCGATTACGTGTTCAATATAGCCAAGGCCTGAACCACCGAATTCTTCAGGTACTGTAATACCTAACAGACCCATATCGCCAAATTTGCGCCACAGATCATTCGGGAACTCGTTATCAATATCAATTTGTTCTGCACGAGGTGCAATTTCTTCACGGGCAAACGCATTAACCTGCTCGCGAATCATGTCTACGGTTTCACCGAGATTGAAGTTAAATTCTTTATATAGAGAAATCATCATTTATCCTCACCGTCGTTTCTTTGGCAGGTTTACGTTGTGACACGATGTCCTGTACGTTAACTGGCCGTACTTCGGCACATCTTATTTGGGTTGTTCGGTTACGTTATTTAGTGTTTCGACGCAGCGGTTTTCTACGGTTTCCAGCTCCATCAAAACGACCTGTATATCGTCCATTTGCTGATTTAGCCGTTCTTTTTTCTCTGCAATCAGATTCAGCATGGTTTTCAGCTGTGTTGCGCTGGAACGGTCTGCGTTATACAGCTCAAACAGGCGTCCGGTCTCTGCGAGAGAGAAGCCAAGCCGTTTGCCGCGAAGGATCAGTTTTAAACGAACCCGATCGCCGTGGCTGTATATCCGGGTCTGACCTTTGCGCATTGGAGACAACAGGCCCTGATCTTCGTAAAAGCGAATGCTACGTGTCGTAATGTCAAACTCTTTAGCCAGTTCGCTGATACTGTAGGTACGCTCTTCGTCGTCAAAATCATTTGTTGTCATAATGAAAACACCGTAATTTTTCGCCTCACTATAAGTGAAGTTTACGTAAAGGTAAAGCTGGTGTTTTGAAAAACAGTATTCCCTTAGTTAGCTACAGGGGGAATACTGTGTCGGGATAATAGTGGATGACAGTTAGAAGAATTGTTGGCGTAAACAGTCAGTTGCGTCGAGGATCATGTGAATGACCAGGCCCGCGCCGACAAGACGTGTTTTTTTATGACCAAGCATCAAAACATAGATCACGATGGGAACCGTGGTATGCAAGGGATGAAATCCGATAGAACAACGTCCGGGCGCATAAATCGGGTCGGCAAGTAAGTGATCCAGGTCAACCGCCATCGTTGCGACCATAATAAGCCAGGCCTTTAGTCTTATATCGGACCAGCATAAACGTGCAGCAATCGCTGGAATGAGAAAGTGTAAAACAATGTGAACAATTGCACCCATGATTCTAAGTCACTGAAGTAATGAGGGCTGCAAAGGGTAAAGGGTGGTTGAGAGTGATGCAAGTTTGTAACGATTAGGGAACGAATAGCTATGCTAACTGGTCGTATGTTTAATTAGTTGACGTTGACGTAAACTGTGCATAGCGTGTATTCTCGACCGCAATTTTGCGAAACGTATTAAACGGTGATTAGCATGTCTGAACAAGATTCAATTGTAATTGTTTCAGCTGCCCGTACTCCAATGGGTGGCTTCCAGGGTTCATTAAGTGCGGTATCTGCGCCTGATCTAGGTGCGGTAGCGATTAAATCTGCACTGGCTCGCGTAGACCTGGATCCAGAGCAAATCGATGAAGTATTCATGGGTTGTGTTCTTCCGGCAGGACTTGGTCAGGCGCCAGCTCGTCAGGCTACGATTAAAGCAGGAATTTCTCAGTCTACTCCTGCGACGACACTGAACAAAGTATGTGGTTCAGGTATGAAAACGGTCATGATGGCTCATGATTTGATTAAAGCGGGCACGTTAGACGTTGCTGTTGCAGGTGGTATGGAAAGTATGACGAATGCGCCATACATGTTACCTAAAGCGCGTGGCGGCATGAGAATGGGCCACGGTCAGGTTGTAGATCACATGATGTTTGATGGTCTTGAAGATGCTTATCAGGGCGGCGCGATGGGTTGTTTTGCGCAAACCACTGCAAATGATTACAGCATGACGCGTGAAGATATGGACGCGTTTGCGATTAGTTCATTGAATAAAGCGAATGCAGCGATTGAAAGCGGTGCGTTTAATAACGAGATTGAGCCAGTTGTTGTTAAAACACGTAAAGGTGAAATCACGGTAAGCATTGATGAGCAACCGGGTAATGCTCGTGTTGATAAAATTCCTGCGCTTCGTCCGGCATTTGCTAAAGACGGTACGATTACAGCAGCGAACTCAAGCTCTATTTCTGACGGTGCTGCTGCATTGGTTGTGATGAAAGCATCAGAAGCAGAGAAACGTGGTTTAACACCGCTTTGTCGCATCGTTGGTCACGCAAATCATGCACACCAACCTGAATTATTTACAACAGCGCCAGTAAATGCGATGACTAAGCTACTTGAAAACGTTGGCTGGTCGAAAGATGACGTTGATTTGTTCGAAATTAACGAAGCATTCGCCATGGTAACCATGCTGGCAATTAATGAAATGCAGCTTGATAGTGCGAAAGTTAACGTGAACGGTGGAGCTTGTGCGCTGGGTCATCCAATTGGTGCCAGTGGTGCGCGTATACTTGTTACATTGATTCATGCGTTGCGCAACCGTGGTTTATCTAAAGGTGTTGCATCACTGTGTATTGGTGGTGGTGAAGCGACAGCTATCGCGGTAGAAGTTATTTAAGTTTAGATTCTGTGATGAATAAAGCTCCGGGTTTAACTCCGGAGCTTTTTGCTGTCTACGTACTGATGATTTATGACACTAAGTGTCGCACCCTCAAAACACGTTTAAAGACAGTGAACCCATTAAATTAATTGAGATTTACGTTATGACTAAAAAAGTTCCTTTGTTTATCAATGGTGAGTGGACTCAGTCTGCAACTGACCAATGGATTCCTGTAACAAATCCTGCGACTCAGGAAGTTATTGCTGAAGTACCTTGTGCCACGATGGACGAGATGGATGCTGCGATTGCCAGTGCGAAAGAAGCATTCAAAACGTGGAAAGAAGTCGCTGTTTCTGAGCGCGCTCGTGTAATGATGCGTTATGCCGCATTATTAAAAGAGCATCACGACGAACTGGCTGAAATTATCTGTCAGGAACTTGGAAAGACATTCGAAGATGCAAAAGGCGATGTATGGCGTGGCATCGAAGTTGTTGAACACGCAGCCAATATCCCTTCTATGTTAATGGGTGAAACGGTTGAAAACGTTGCTCGTAACATTGATACCTACAGCTACACTCAGCCGCTTGGTGTTTGTGCGGGTATCACGCCATTCAACTTCCCAGCAATGATTCCGCTATGGATGTTCCCACTGGCTGTTGCGTGTGGTAACACATTCATTCTTAAGCCTTCAGAACAAGATCCGTTAACGCCAACTCGTTTGGTTGAGCTTTTCGAAGAAGCGGGTGCACCGAAAGGCGTTCTTCAGGTTGTTCACGGTACGAAAGAGCAAGTTGACGTTATTCTTCGTGATCCGGCGATCAAAGCAATTTCATTCGTTGGTTCTGTAAACGTTGGTCAATACGTATACAAAACCGGCACTGAGCATCTTAAGCGCGTTCAGGCGTTTGCTGGCGCTAAAAACCACATGGTGGTTATGCCTGATGCTAACAAACAACAAGTTATCAATAATCTGGTTGGTTCATCTGTTGGTGCTGCTGGTCAACGTTGTATGGCGATCTCTGTGGCCGTATTCGTGGGTGATTCAAAAGACTGGATCCCTGAATTAAAAGAAGCGTTAGCGACGGTTCGTCCAGGTGCATGGAACGATGAAGAAGCAGCGTATGGTCCACAAATCAATGCAAACGCGAAAGCTCGTATTCTTAGCTTGATTGATGACGGTAAAAAAGAAGGTGCGACCTGTTTACTGGACGGTTCTGACATCGAAGTTGAAGGCTATCCGGACGGTAACTGGGTTGGTCCTACATTCTTCAGTGACGTAACAACTGACATGGAAATCTACAAGCAAGAGATTTTCGGCCCGGTATTACTGGCTATGCAGGTTGAAACACTGGAAGAAGCAATCGAGCTAATCAATAACAATCCTTACGGTAACGGTACATCAATCTTTACTGCTTCAGGTGCTGCGGGTCGTAAATTCCAGCACAATATCGAAGTCGGTCAGGTTGGTATCAACATTCCAATTCCGGTTCCACTTCCATTCTTCTCATTCACTGGCTGGAAAGGCTCTTTCTACGGTGATCAGCATGCTTACGGTAAACAAGCGGTTCGTTTCTACACAGAAACAAAAACTATCACAGCTCGTTGGTTCGACGACGAAGTTGTTGCTGGTCCTAACATGAGTATCCACCTTAAGTAATTGGTGAAGAGGAGTCTCTAATGGATTTTAATCTTTCAGAAGATCAACAAGCGTTTGCTGAAACGGCCAGACAGTTTGCTGACAATGAGCTTGCGCCACACGCGGCTAAGTGGGATCAGGAACATATATTTCCTAAAGACGTGATTAAAAAGGCCGGTGAACTGGGTTTTTGCTCGCTTTACACCAATGAAGAAGCAGGCGGCATGGGATTAAGCCGTCTGGATTCATCGATCATTTTTGAACAGCTTTCAATGGGCTGTACGGCGACAACAGCGATGTTGACCATTCATAACATGGCGACCTGGATGATCGCTGAATGGGCGACAGATGATGCCAAAGATGAATGGTGTCCTGAGCTGGTCATGGGTGAGAAAATTGCTTCTTACTGTTTGACTGAACCCGGTGCTGGTTCTGATGCAGCATCACTTCGTACCAGTGCAAAGAAAGATGGTGATGATTACATCATCAATGGTTCTAAAATGTTTATCTCTGGTGCTGGTGAAACGGACGTGCTGGTTGTGATGGCACGCACAGGTGAAGCTGGTCCTAAAGGAATTTCTGCATTTATCGTTCCTGCCAATGCAGAAGGCGTTATCTACGGTAAAGCTGAAGAAAAAATGGGTTGGAATGCACAACCAACTCGTTTGATCACGTTTGAAGATGTTCGTATTCCTGCTAAATATCTATTGGGTCAGGAAGGTGAAGGTTTTACCTTTGCAATGAAAGGTCTGGATGGCGGTAGAATCAATATCGCAACTTGTTCAATTGGTACAGCGCAACAAGCGTTAAATACGGCAAAACAGTACATGCAGGAGCGTGAACAGTTTGGTCGTCCAATTGCATCGTTCCAGGCGCTTCAGTTTAAACTGGCCGATATGGCGACTGAACTGGTTGCTGCTCGCCAAATGGTTCGTCTGGCTGCGTTCAAACTTGATTCGAACGATGCTGAAAAAACGGCTTACTGTGCCATGGCGAAGCGTTTCGCTACCGATGTCGGCTTTAAAGTGTGTGATGATGCATTGCAGATTCACGGTGGCTATGGCTACATCAAAGAATACCCATTAGAGCGTCACTTCCGTGATGTTCGTGTCCATCAAATTCTTGAAGGCACAAATGAAATTATGCGCGTCATTATCGCTCGTCGTTTATTGACAGAAAGCGCAGCTGAGATCCTTTAATCTCATTTATATAAAGATCCGGTCAGGAAGCACAGGTATGTGTTTCCTGACTGAATGACGAATCAACCCTCGGGAGGAACTATGTCTGATCTGCTTAAATTAGAAATTCATGAGCATACCGCTCTAATCACATTTAATAACCCACCTGCTCATACCTGGAACAAAGAAAGTCTCGATTACCTCAAACAACTCGTTAATCAGTTGAATGATGATAAAAATATCTATTCATTAGTCTTAGCTTCGCCGAGTGAGAAATTCTTTTCAGCGGGAGCTGACCTCAAGCTATTTGCATCAGCTGATAAAACAGTTGCCGCGGATATGGCTCATGCGTTTGGTGAAGCATTTGAAGCGCTGTCTGATTTCCGTGGAGTTTCAATCGCAGCCATTTCTGGCTATGCAATGGGTGGTGGACTGGAAGTCGCGCTGGCTTGTGATATTCGCATAGCAGAAGAACAGGCGGTTATGGCGTTGCCTGAAGCGACTGTTGGTCTTTTACCTTGTGCAGGTGGTACTCAAAACCTCGCATGGCTGGTTGGTGAAGGTTGGGCGAAACGAATGATGTTATGCGGTGAGCGAATTGACGCCGAAAAAGCCTTACAAATAGGTTTAGTCGAAGAAGTTGTAGCGACAGGTCAGGCAAAAGATACAGCAATGACGCTGGCTCATAAAGTGGCTAATCAAAGTCCGGTTGCTGTTGCATCGTGTAAAACACTGGTTCAAAAAGCGCGTCATGGCAGTATGCGATCAGCATTACCGCTGGAGCGTGAAATGTTTGTTGAATTGTTCGACAGCATCGATCAGGCGGAAGGTGTTAATGCTTTCCTTGAGAAACGTAAACCTCAGTGGGTGAATGGCTAATGACTGATGTTGTGTTATATCGTGAATTAGAATCTGTATCCGATAAAAAAATCGGTATCGCTACATTAAATTCTGAAAAATCCTTAAACGCATTAAGTTTACCAATGGTTGAGTCACTTTTACCTCAACTGACTCAATGGCGTGATGATCCACAAATTGCAGCCGTTATTCTGGAAGGCAGCGGGCAAAAAGCGTTTTGTGCAGGAGGAGACATCCGTGATCTGTATAAGGCAATGGCTGAAACGCCGGATGACTATGCTGATTACGTGCAATCCTTTTTTACTCACGAGTATAAACTTGATTACTTGATCCATACCTTTGGTAAACCTTTTATGGTGTGGGCCAATGGTATTGTTATGGGTGGTGGCCTTGGTCTGATGGCTGGTGCGAGCCATCGTATTGTGACGGAAACATCTCGCATTGCGATGCCAGAAATTACGATTGGGTTGTATCCGGATGTTGGCGGTACGTACTTCCTTAATCATATGCCTGCTGGTTGCGGTATGTTCCTGGGTCTAACTGGTGCTTCAATCAATGCGACAGACGCGAAGCACGTTAATCTGGCCGACTATTTTGTATCAGATGCGCGTAAGCAAGATGTGCTGGATGAGCTTCTGGTCACTCGTTGGGGTGATTCTGGTGCGTTGAACAAGAAAAAGCTGAATGACGTATTACAGAAGTTCGAAAATGAAACACGTTCGGCCATGCCATCAGGCAACATTCGCAATCATCAGGCGTTAATTGAAGACGTGACGTCACATGACTCTGTTGAAGGCATTGTGAATGCAATATTAGCGGTTGAAACTGAAGACAAATGGTTGTCTCGTGCTAAAGCATCTTTGGCAAATGGTTCTCCTGTTACGGCTCATATTGTGTTCCGTCAGCTACAGAAAGGTGAATCTTTCTCATTGGCTGATTGTTTCCGGCTGGAACTGGGTGTTTCGGTTCAATGTGGTCGACACGGGGAATTTGCAGAAGGTGTTCGAGCGCTGTTAATTGAAAAAGATAATAATCCAGCGTGGAAGTATGCTTCTGTAGAAGAGGTTGAATCCAGCTTCATCGATGAATTGTTCAGCTCACCGTGGAGTGCAGAAGCACATCCATTAAAAGACTTATAAAAAAGGTTAAAACAACATGGCAACGATTGGCTTCATTGGTTTGGGCAACATGGGCGGCCCAATGGCGATCAACCTGGTTAAAGCCGGGCACGATGTAACAGTTTTTGATTTGTCTGACGCAGCGATCAGCTCAGTAGTTGCTGAGGGTGGTAAAAAAGCAGACACAACAATAAATGCAGCGAAAGGTGCTGATTTTATTGTATCTATGCTACCTGCTGGTAAGCATGTTGAGAGTGTATATCTGGGCGAGAATGGGTTAATTAACCATCTGGATACCAACACGATTGTAATTGATTCGTCCACTATTGATGCGGCAACTGCGCAACATGTTGCCGGAGCGCTGGCTGAAAAAGGTATTGCGTTTGTCGATGCGCCGGTTTCAGGTGGTGTAGGTGGAGCAAAAGCAGGCACGTTGACGTTCATCGTTGGTGGTGAAGATGAAATCTTCGCGAAGGTAAAACCAATTCTTGAAGGTATGGGTAAAAATATTTTTCATGCTGGCGGTCACGGTGCTGGTCAGGTTGCAAAAATCTGTAACAACATGCTGTTAAGTGTCTTGATGGTAGGCACGTCAGAAGCGTTGCAACTGGGTGTGGATAATGGCCTGGATCCAAAAGTGTTATCTGACATCATGCTGCAAAGTTCTGGTCGTAACTGGACGTTGGAGTTGTATAACCCATGTCCGGATGTGATGGAGAATGTTCCATCGTCTAATGATTATCAGGGCGGCTTTATGGTTGACCTGATGGTGAAAGATTTGGGACTTGCGACAGATACTGCGCTTAAAAGCCGTTCATCAACACCAATGGGTGCGTTAGCCAGAAATCTTTATGAGATTCATAGTGGTCAGGGGAATGGCACTAAAGATTTCTCAAGTATTTTCAATGTATTCCAGAAGAATAAGTAACCGAATCTATATACAGGTGTATTGTGGAATTAAACGATAAAGTAATTGTAATCACAGGTGGCGGCCAGGGGCTTGGTCGTGCAATGGCGATTGATTTAGCGAAATCAGGAGCAAAATTTGCCCTGATCGATTTAAACCAGGAACTGCTTGATGAAACTGTTTCATTAGTTGAAGCCGCTGGCTCATCAGCAAAAGCTTATGTCGCGAATGTAACGGTGGAAGAAGAGGTTGAAGCCGTATTCGATCAAATCGACAGCGATTTTGAAGGTATTGATGGCTTGATCAATAACGCCGGTATTTTGCGTGATGGTATGCTGTTAAAAGCTAAAGACGGAGAAGTTGTGAAGAAAATGTCTTTACAACAATTTCAGTCAGTCATCGATGTAAACCTGACGGGGGTTTTCCTGGCAGGTCGTGAAGCTGCTGTTCGCATGGTAAATCGTGGACGTAAAGGCGTTATTATCAATATGTCGAGTGTGGCTCGTGCGGGTAACATGGGTCAAACAAACTACTCAGCGTCTAAAGCGGGTGTTGTTGCGATGACAGTGACCTGGGCGCGTGAACTGGGTCGTCATGGTATCCGTGTGGGGGCGATCGCCCCTGGTGTAATCCGTACTGCAATGACTGATGCAATGAAGCCTGAAGCTAAAGAGCGACTGGTCAAAATGAAACCAGTGGGTCGTTTGGGTGAAGCGGAAGAGATTGCTCATACTGCTAAGTATATTTTCGAAAATGATTTCTTCACAGGTCGTGTGGTTGAAATTGATGGTGGTATTTCAATGTAAGTTGATTTTATTGCCAAAATGAAAGTGTCTGGAATACCGGACACTTTCATTCATCCGGGCTAAATTATTTGTGAATTTGAAACTTAACTATCTTGTCTTGTTGTTCCTGCTTTCATGCTCTTCTCAGACCAGGTTTTGACACTTTTCATGTGCTATTTACCTACCAAACAGAAAAAATTATTAATTTAATTTAAAAATAATTTACAAATTATTAATGCTTGGGGTGGCGTTAAAATTGATTTAAATCAATAAATTAAAAGTCTACATCTTAATCTAATGTCAATGAAAGCTAATAAATACATGTTAACCAGTGTTTAATGCGACAATATGTCGCATTAACGTGTCACCGTTCCTTGTTACCATACGCGCAGTTTTTAATTGGATTGAAGTGTATGATGAATAAGAAATTGTTTATAGCGTCAGGGCTGACCAGCCTTTCTCTTTCTCCCTTTAATGTCTTTGCTGAGGAAAACATTGAGTACATCACTGTAAAGGGTGATCGCCTTGAAGCTCAAAGTTTGTTAGTAACCAGCAGTAAAGATAATCTTGAACCAGATAACCGTGAGCAACTAAGTCGTTTGCCTGGTGTGGCTATTAATTCCAACGGTAATGTAACGGGCGTTACCCAATATCGAGGTTTGTTCGGTGATCGAGTGAACTTCAAGATTGATGGTGCTTTGATTGCTTCAGCCGGTCCAAACGCAATGGATGCTCCGCTTTCTTATGTTATTTCTTCTCATACCCAGTTAATTAAAGTTTTCCGAGGTATTGCACCAGTTTCTACCGGTTATGAAACTATTGGTGGCACCATTATTACTGAAACTCAAAATAATGATTTTGGCTCAGGTGATGCAATTGAGCTTTCAGGCAATATTGGTTTCATCGGTGGCGAAAATGGTGATGAACGCGGCACAACTACGTTTGTTTCAGCCGCAAACCAACACTATTACGGTAGTCTGGCCTATGAAAACCAAAAGGGTGATAACGTTGATTCTGGTGAAATGGAGATCCCATCGACGTTCTATGATAAGACGTCATATCGCGCTGAAATGGGTTTCAAAGCCGGTAATCATACGTTCAGTGGGCAAATCGCTAAACAGGATACCGATAAATCAGGAACGCCTGCGCTGGCGATGGATATCGATTTTATCGATAGTGACTGGTATCGCTTAAAATATGATTATTTGAATGAAGATGACCAGCATCTTGAAATACTGTTCTACGGTAATGACAGCGAGCACCAGATGAACAATTTCACGATGCGCCCAAGTGCAGCTCCGGCAGCTCATCGTGAAACATTTGCTGAAAGTGACGCAGACGGTATTGATGTGACGTATAGCGCTATCTGGGACGACATTAACTGGAGTACTGGTTTTACTTACTCTCAAGTTGATCATGATGCGACTATTCGCAATCCTTCAAATCCAATGTTGGTCATCAATAATTTCAACAGTGTTGAACGTGACGTTTACAGTGGCTTCCTCGAAGCATCGACCAGTTTGACGAAAGCATTAGAAGTTACGGCAGGAATTCGCTTTACGAATGTTGATTCTGATGCTGGTGAAGTTAGCCACAGTATGGCGATGATGAATCCAAACATTGCTGAGCTGGTGAACCGTATTAATAATGGTGATCGTAGCCAGTCAGATGATTTATACGATATTGCTGTACAGTTTGACTACATGATGTCTGAAGACTTCAAGTGGACATTTGGTATTGCACAAAAAGAACGTGCGCCATCTTACCAGGAACGTTATTCATGGTTCCCACTTCCTGTTTCTTCAGGTCTTGCCGATGGTAAGAATTACATCGGTCAGCTGGATCTGGATAAAGAAACATCAATGCAGATCGATGTTGGTTTTGATATGAGTTACGGCGATCTGTTCATTTCACCGCGTGTGTTCTATCAAGATATAGATGACTACATTCAGGGGGTTCCAACCGAAGATCCACTTGTAAAGATGGTTGGTACTATGATGGGAGATCCGGTTCCATTAGTTCATAGTAATACTGATGCAACATTAAGTGGATTTGATGTACTGGCTACCTATCAATTAACCAGCGATATCATGCTTGAGTCAACAGTAAGTTATGTTCGTGGTAAGCGTGATGATATTGATGATTCATTGTATCGTATTGCACCATTGACTGCGTATCTTCGTGCGAACTGGCAATATAATGATTTGATGGTATCTCTGGAAAACAAATCCGTTGCACATCAAAGTAAGGTGTCACAAACGAATATTGAAGAAGAAACAGGCGGCTATAGTATCTTCAATCTGATGGCTACCTGGACACCCATGGATAATCTGGTCTTTACTGCGAAATTGAAAAATCTGACAGACAAATACTATGCAGATCACTTATCCAGTACAAATCGTGTAGCCGGTGCTGAATTGGCCGTAGGTGAAAAAGTTCCAGGGATAGGCCGGGCACTTTCTTTAGGTGTTCGTTACCACTTCTAATTCGTCAATTGTTTTAGAGCAGATGAATTAACCAATCAAATTCTTATAAATATTGAATGCTAAGCGGGTTAAAGCGTGTGCTGTGAAAAGCACGCGCTTTTTATGTTTTTACTTTTCAAAGATCTTAATCAGACGATTGCCATGATGATCAACCTCTCGGCATCAAAAAATCCCTTAAATATATACACTGCGTCAATTTGTCACATTCCGAGCGCAGAATTCACAGGTTAATATAACGTTAGATTTTGAGAGGCCATACGGCAACGATAAATCTGTTTTATGCGTTTTCTTTGTCTGCGAGTTTTCCGGCTATCATTTGATAGCCGGTTTTTTTCTTCTAAACTATATGCCTCATTTACAACGAAAAGTTCTCATCTCATCTTTATTGCAACGCGCAATTCTTGTTATATTTCGACCGCTCATTTCTTTATTTGCAAAGTTACATTCCAGCCTCTTAAACAGGACTACTATGATTGGTCGATTTTTAACGCCTGAACTATCAAATCAAGAACAACTCGAACAACTAACATGGCTTCGAATGTTTTATGTGTTAGGCGAGTTGTTGGTCATTGCGGTTACTCAGTTTTACTTAAAAGTTGAAATGCCCTGGCAATGGCTCTGGTTTATTGCATTTGCACACCTGATTAGTACTGCAGGATGTTACGTCTATGCCAGATATACTGAGAATGTAACGAATGAGTTGTTAATAGGCACAACCGTGGCAGACATCGTCCTTTTTTCAATGTCGCTCTGGTTATCCGGTGGTGTCACGAATGGGCTGGTATCTATCCTGTTAATCCCGGTAGCTACCGCTGCTGCATTGTTCCGTTGGCAAACGTCAATGGTGTTGGGGCTAATTGCTTCTATATCATTTACTATTTTGCTTTGGATGTACTGGCAAGCACCCGGTTCATCGCACCATGAACATATGTTCAATAATGGTGCGAACAGTTTTTCCCTCCATGTTTTCGGCATGTGGCTTACTTTTATATTTTCGTGTCTGTTGCTTATCTGGTTCATTGGACAACAGGCTTATGTCGTTCGAAGTAAAGAAAAGAAGTTATCAGAATTACGAGAACAACGTTTGCGAGATGAGCAGCTGGTAGCGATTGCTACATTTGCTGCTAATGCTGCGCACGATTTAGCTACACCTTTATCTTCTATTAGTTTGCTTTGTGGTGAAGTCAGAGATGAAATTGATGACGATGATTTAAAAACATCAATGGATACCCTGGTTGATCAGGTTGAGCTTTGTCGAGAAATTGTGCAAACCATTTCACATAAGGCAATACAAAGTAAATCACGCCGTTATCTACCTGTTATGCCTGGTGAGTACTTTGCCAATATTCTTGAACGTTGGCTGGTTAGTCGTCCCGATATAGAAATGCAATGCGTCAATGAATTGCTGGAAAACGACACACAGCAAATTTTCATCCCGGAATCAGGCTTGGATGCGGCTATTACTAATATTCTGGATAACGCCGCAGATGCAAGCGTTAATAATGGGAAAAATGCACTGGACGTTACGATTAAAATGAGAGATGCAAGTAAGTTGCAAATATCTATTCAGGATTATGGCGACGGTATACCGGATGAACTTCTGGAAAAACTGGGTAAAGAGCCTGTTGTTAGTAGACGTAGTGGCCTTGGACTTGGCCAGTTTCTGGCAAATGCCACTATTGAAAGAATTGGCGGCCATGTGTGGCGACAAAATACTGAACAAGGTACATCTACAGTGATTACCATTCAGCTATAAGGATACAATGCATAAATGAATAAAGTAGTAATTGTTGAAGATGATGAAATCCTGGCTTCAACGCTCAAAAGAAGACTTGAAAAAAGAGAATACCAGGTTGAATTGTTTAATGAAGTGGATGACAACTTGCCTGCAATAATAAATTGCGGAGCTGATGTGTATTTATTGGATCTCCGACTGAACCAAATGTCAGGGTTAAAACTTATTGAACCTATCCGCTCAGCATTGCCAGATTCAAAGATCATTGTAATGACTGGTTTTGCCAGTATTGCGACTGCAGTAGATGCCATGAAGCTTGGCGCCACGGACTATTTACCAAAGCCACTGGATTTTCCACTATTGTTATCTACTATTGAAGGGAAGAGTACGGTTGAACTCGATGTGCCAGAGCAAACCATGTCGCCAGAACGTATTGAATGGGAACATATTCAAAAAGTACTACAAAGTCAGAATGGAAATGTATCTGCAACGGCCAGAATCCTGGGGATGCACCGTAGAACACTTCAGCGAAAACTATCGAAAAAGCCTGTTAGTCAGTAATTTGGGTGAAAAATAACCTAAAAACATCTTTTTTATATTTTTCTTAAGAAACTGCTTGCAAACAAAATCGAACTGCCTATAATGCGCCCCCACTGCAACGGGGCAGCGGCAACGCCAGCAACGTAGCAGGATGCAGAGGATTTTAAAGGTAATCTGATGCAGTGGATTTAAACAACTTTTATCTCCGCGTAATCGCGAAAAACTGAGATGAAAATTGTTTAAAACAACCGTCAGCTTTTCTAACGACTGGCAGCGGATTGTTTTACC
>CBFHMJ010000013.1:0-1176 GCA_965656875.1 Alteromonadaceae bacterium | reverse complement strand
GACGAACCACTTCCGGATTAACCGGTGCCTGTTTATTAGCAACCTGCGGTTTATCAACAGACCCGCGAGCCACCACATCGCCAGGTTCACCGATATTCTCCGAATGCCATTCACCCCGCTCATCAAAGCCACCCGGGCGGTTATTACGACGCAGCAGTTCCACACCCGGCGTCAACAGGCCATTAATCGCCATAATACTGTGACGTTCATCATCCCAGTCGTGATTGGTCAGGCGGTGACGGATTTGCTGACCGCGAGTAGAGAAACGGCCTTTATCAGAGCTCAGCACTAACCAGTGCGGGTCATTGGCTTTACGAGCCACGGCAAAGATATCGTCTCTGCCGTCGTTGTTGTAATCGGCGATGATTAAGCGGGAGCTTTGTTGTTGTGCCCAGACCGCTTCTTCGCCGGGCGACTGATGAACATTGAGCTGACCGTTGGCTTCGGTCTGCATCAGAACATGAGCCCGGTCAGCACGGTGCGGGTTATCACTCAGGGCAATAAATTCGTCGCGACCATCGCCGTTAAAATCACCGGCGTAATAGAGATAGGCATCAAACGCGTTGAGAAAATGCAGGGATTCGGGGTTGGATAAGGTCTGAGACACCTCAGCAAAGCCATTGCCGTTTGACAGTCGAACCCGGGCTTCACCGGTGCTGATGGTCACTAAGTCGTCTTTGCCGTCGCCATTGATATCCGCCAGCAGTAACCGGGCGGAGGTGAAATCGGGCAGAAAAGTGAGGAAATAAGAATCGTCGGTCAGATATTGACGGGAGGATGACTGAAAAGTAACTGAACCTGTGCTTGCTTCTGCATTAGCGCCCCTTGGTTGCAGCAGTAAATCATCACGACCATCGCCGTTAATGTCACCATGCAGGGCGATAAACTGCTCGCTGTTCCAGCTAACGGTGTCTGATTGATCCGCTATTGCAACCTGTGCAAATACTGAAATAAACGTCAGCCAGAACAGTCGTATGATCGCTGTTTTAGTTGTTGTGGTTTTATTCCCATAAAAACCGTGTCCGTTGCCCTTGTCCTGTTGATCACCGGTACCATGTGATGATCCAACCCCTTTTATCCCAGACTCTATACCGGTCCAGGCGTCCGTCGCCTTATTCCTTTTCACTGCAATCCTCAATATCAATATATTGTTTACAAATCGTTCTCAACCTGTTC
>CBFHMJ010000012.1:0-40467 GCA_965656875.1 Alteromonadaceae bacterium | reverse complement strand
GCTAGCTGCTTCCAATTTAAACTCTCGGGTAAAAGAGCGACGTTTTTTAGTCATTTGACACCTCTTGCTGGCGGCAATAATACCACCTTAATTGGTGTCCGGGTTCATTGAATCACAACACAAACTATCCAATACCTGTTTCAACGCATACCCCTTATTCGCTTACATTTTCCGGTGCCTGACGCAATTGTCTGGCTGCGTTATAACCTCGAATATCAATCAAATTACTTCGGGCATACTCGCCAGATAACGCCGCGCTGGTGATGATGGCAATCTGCTGGTCAACAAAGGCCTCATCAGTCGGTGATTCAGCCTCTGCTGTTGCTGAATAGTCTCGCAGCATTCGTTCACGGATCCCTTCAATCGCTTCACTTCCGGTATTGCCCTCTGTGTTGATTGTCCAGTCGGATAATCCATCGGTAAAAGCCGTTGCGAACAATTCACTTTGAAGCGGCGTTAGCCCCATCTGCTGCGCTTCATGATAGGCCGCCTGGTAAAAAGTCTGCTGATATTCACTCACAAAATTATGGGCAAGTCCTTCATCGGCTGCGCCTTCAATTCCAGCCAGTACCGCCGCCGTGCGAGAGCCCCAGTCCGGCTCTGTATCCTGTTCATCCCGGTGGGCTTCATATTGCTGCGTAAATGCAGTTAGCGGATTTTCCAGTGAAGCTCCCGCATCAGCAGCGGCTTTCAGGCCTGCCCAACTGGCCTGTGAGGTCAGGGCGATATCGTGAAGCATGCCATCCGGGGCCTGTGATTGCTGCATCTGATGCGTAAAATCGTCCCAGGAACGCCCCAGCTGTTCTGACAGAGTGGACGGATGACGAACATAGTGTTCAAGCTGGTCCGCAGATTCACCAACCCACTGATTCAGGTCGGCCAGCGCCTGATCGGTTCGCTGACTCACCGTATCTGGCAGTGCAAACAGTCGCGCGGCCGTCGACACCGATGGCTGGTGTTGCATAATACGCTCATACCAGAAGGCTTCTCCCTGTTGCCCCAACAATTGCTGCTGCTGTGTCAGCTGTTGTTGTACCGCCTCATTTCCCTGTTGATAAAACGCTTCAATCGCCTGGCGTCCTGGCTGCGGTGTTGTCAGCACATCAGCAAATGAATGGGACGTTTCATTATCCACTATCGGCATATCAGTTGGCTCAGCAACCCAGGACGTCGGTAAAACGGCTGATAATGGCGTGTCGAGTTCCTTGTCCGACACCGATGCTGACCAGAGACTCTGACGGGCTGATCCGGCACCATCTGTCCCGTCGGATCGTAAAGGTTGAACCGCCAGCCCCTGAGACAGGTGCTTAGGTGACAGTGGGTGAGCGTGTAACATCGGGGATTCTCCGAAAATAGCATTGGCGTGTTGTAATGGAGGCAACTGCTCATCAGATGATGATGAAAAGGGCGTTGCCTGATTAAGGTCGGTTTTTTGCTCGTGGGTCGATGGCAGAGTATCCGGTGCATGATGGCCGGTTGTTAACTGCAACAGGGTTAATGCCGCCTGGTGATCATTATCCCGTTCGGCGGCAGTTGAAGCAGTACTGTGTGTTAGCGATTCCAGCGATGCCACCACAAACGCCTGTTTGTCATCCGGTAACAGTGACTGATAGCGAGGTAGCAGCTCCCGCATCCTGGCAGCCGCCTCGGCATGCTGCCCCATATACCGGGATAAAAACTGCATCGCCGCTGGATTACGGGCCGCCATGTTCGTCAGTGTCGCGCCATCCATTGTACGACTGGCACTCAGCGACTGCGCCGATTGCTGTAACCGGCCAACACGGTCGGATGCCTGAGAGACGTTATCAGCACTGTGTTGCAGTTGCGCCTGTCTGGATTCACTGAGGGAGGATTCAAACCCGGTTTGTTGTTGCTGTCGTAAATCACTGACCAGCGCTTCATTGAACTGACTGCGACGCTCACCAGCGGTGATCAGCGACTGCGCCTTCGACAACGTGTCCTGAACAGACTGTTCACGCCCGCGCTCATCACTGTGCGCTGCCTGCCCCTGAATACCACCATTACCGCTGGCGCCCACATTCATGCTGTCTGTCAGTACGGCCGTTCGTTCATCTTGACTGTCACTGGTCAGTAGCCGCGCAAACAGACTGTCCTGTGCATCAACGGTCTGACGGTCGGTAGCATTTCGCTGTCCACTGAGGTTCACACCGCCCGACAACACACCGGCGACCATACCTCTTACGGCGTCTTTTTGCGTATCCGCAAACCTGAACTGTTGTTGCAGCGCATCAGTGGCTGCATTCACCACCTGACTACTCTGAGACTGGCTGCTGGCGACCTGTCGCCCAAGTGATGAAAATGTTGCACGGCTCGTGGACTGCCCAAGGCTCGATTGCATGCCCTCGCTCAATGAACGACTGAATCGCTGACTGGTCTGATTCAGCTGTTCACTGGCCTGACTCATCACCGTCGACACCGTGTCATCCAGGGCAAAATGGGTCAGCATATGGTCAGTACCGGAGACCGATGCACCGGATAACTGAGACGTCTGATAGCGTGCTTCGGTTTGCATCAGTGGCGCTGTGTTTGCGATGGCTGGCGTGGCAATCTGTTCATTCAGCACATCACCTGCCTGTAACCGTCCCGCCAGATGCGTAGCGGCCACGGCTGAGCCATATACCAGCATCAGTGAAATGGCCGGCACACTGGCTGCCAGCATCCCCCCGGTAGACAACCAGGTTTGTAAGACACTGTCAAAGCGATCTAACCCGGCCAGTGACGTTAATGCCACCTGGTCATACTGGCTAAGCGCAGATAACTTCGCACTGGCCGCAAGGTGAATGTACAGGTTGATAATGGCAAGTACCGGCATCCATAACTGGATCCACACAAGCACCAACAGATATTTTCCCACCATCTGAATACCAGCTTGCCCCAGTGTGATCACAAACGCCATCACCGGCGTCACCGCCATAATAAAGCCTTCAAAAAATGTCATCATCGGGCGAACAATCCGCATAAAGAGTGTTTGTTCAGCGGCCCAACGCGTGTGGCGACGTTCCAGCGCATCATGCACCATCAGAGCGGTGGTGAAGGACAGTTCATCCAGCTGTTTTTCTTCAACGGCCCGTTGATACAGCGGCAGTAAAACACTGGTCGCCAGATACTGCTGAGTGGTGACTGTCGACAGGCCCAGATGGTTCAAAGCACCGCGCAGATCCGGATTAATATCCGTATGTGTCTCCACATCCAGCAAAGTCGCCAGCGTGCGGGAAACCGCCGGTAACAGTTGTGACGTCGTCGCATGGACCAACATAGCATGAGCGGCCGAGCAGGTCGGCTGCAGGGTTTTACCATCGAGGTAAATCTCGGTGCCGTAGACGGATGATGAAAACGCCAGTGCCTGTAACACATCCGGATTGGCCTGAACCGCGTGCAGTGATAACTGGCCGATATCCAGCCCGACCAGCGTGCATTCTTTGATGTAATTCTGCCAGCTCTGCTCCAGCGCTGCGTTATCTGACGACCCGGTCAGCGTGTTACTGCCATCAAACAGTTCCTGTCGAATCGCTACCAGCGTATCCAGACTGGATGCAAACCCGTTATGACTCATCGCCGGTGTGGAAAATGCCTGTTCGAACTGCGCTGTCAGGGTATAGCCGAGGGTGGAGATAATGGCACCGGTTACGGCCACGCCAGTCGGAACACCACTGACGGTTCGGGCATCACCGGTATAAGCATCTTCGACCACAACCGTGGTATGGGTTGAAAACATCAGGGCAAACAGCAGCCAGGCCACCAGCACCTGTTGCAGATTTAACTGCCGGCCACCGCTGAGTACACTCTGCATAAACACCAGTAACACCCCCAGCAGCAGGCCCGTTCGGGCGGCAGCAATCAGGCTGCCACTGCCACTGATACGGGCAACAGCCTGGAGTACCTGCGTCAGAAAAGCCGCATCACCAATGGCATACAAGGTCCAGCTCATCACGAGCCAGTCCGTGTACGGGTGGTTTGCTGGTAATAGCGTTTTTTGCGGATCAGCTGTATCACCTGCTGATAGTGTTCAATCAGTGACTGTTCCGAGCCGTAATAGTGTTGCAGCGCGGCATATTCCGTATTCAGTTGCCGTTGCACATCACGGATCTGAATCACCAGTTGTCGGGTATACGGATGACTGGAGCTGACGGTACTGTCTCGTACAGCATCGAGCATAGATTGCAGCAAATCACGACTCAGATGCAGTGCCATAAAAGGAGCAGCACGGTGAATGAAACTACGGGCACTGGTGGCATCGAGAGCGGCCAGCGTGCGGATCATGCCGCCAATACCGGCGGGCGACGCGGTCATCAACGCCCGTTCCTGTCGGGTTATCACGCCCTGATTCGTGGCCATTTTGCTGATGATACCAGCCTGTGTCTCACTGCCAGAAAAGACCCGGGTGATCAGCGTAGCCAGTCCGGTGACCGACACGGTTTTCAGAGTGGGGGAGAGGCAACCGTGAACGCCGGTGGTATCGCACTGATACAGGGTAACATCGCCCCCGTGAATAATATCAGCAACGGAGAGTTTCAAACCGGACAGCTGGCTAAATGTCGGCGATTTACCGCCACCGGGAGCATGACTCAGCGGGCCGACAATTACCGTCCCGGTGACTGACATCATCGCCTCTGCCAGTAAGGTATCGCCAAACTGAAACCAGTCACTGGCCTGATGGCTGATAAGTGCTGACCAGACCAGATTACCGCCCAGTGCTTTACCGGCATCACCGCCAGATACATCAAGTGCCGTTTCCCAGGGGGTTTTTCCATCGGATGATGACCAGGTGGTAAACACATCGCCGGCCCCTTCCAGAGTACTGAGCAAACTGGCATCCGTCAGCCCTTTCTGACCATAGGCAGACAGCGCATCATTCACCACGCCCTGGGCCAACTGACAGGACTGACCAAAATACTGGTTCAGTTGCTGAACTTTCTTTTGCAAGGTTTCCATTTGCTGTGAGCACTTTTCACACATGGTGCCCAGTGCCAGTTGAAACGCATATCCCTTAGCGTTGGCCGCCACGGAGCGTAACAGCTGAATAAACTGATCGGCATTCACAAAAGACAGACTACCGGCAAAGAGATCAATACCACCGCACCCGGCTTCAAACGATGGCGGTACCACTGAGATCAGGTGCTCCTGGCGGATGGGATACCGGATGCTGGCACCACCACCGGTGATAATGCCCCGACGTTGACTGTGATAGACGCCGGGACTGTTCACCTGACTCATCGCACCAAACAACTGGTTCATTTCCTGTTGCAGACTGGCCCGGGCGGGGTGACTGAGCAGCAGTGTTACCAGTGTCCACAGCAGGGTAAAACGGTACGCACGGGCGGTGTGTTGACGATTCATTATCTCACCCGGTTACTTTAGCAGTGATGACTGACTGGACATCGAATTAAACAACTCGTCAGGCGATACATACCAGTCAGGGTGAACCCGTGGTGCCGGCGAGGGCAGGTGATAGGGCACGCCCGGATGCACGGGCCGGGTCTGTCGCCAGGTCTGTTCATCAATCCAGCCTTGCAACCAGGCTGCCAGCAACATCCGATGCTGTATTTCATCTACGCTCATGGTTCCCTGGCCCACCGGCGTAATATCACCGGGCGGTCTGACCAGAAACAACGCTGGTACTGTTGACACACCAAGCCGCTCTGCCTGTCCATCGTCAGCATAAACACGGGGAAACAAAGGTGGTGAGAATGACTGACCGTCCAGTGCTATCGGCATCACATCAAACCCGTATTGCTGTTGCAGCTGATGGATAACACCGGCCTGTGCCTCACACTGCTGACAATCAGCGGAAAAAAAGTAAAAAATACCCGTCGTTTTTGCCAGCGCTCGCAGTGCCTCATCACTGGCGTGAGCTGCTTCCCGATCCATAACCTGCGTCGCAAACGGGGCCAGTGGGCGACGGGATATTTCATCCAACATCGGATCCCCCAGAACAACCTGTTCACTGACATCAGCAAACCGGTTACTTTTATCCATCATCATTCGCTGTAAATACAAAAAAGCGCGGACATTAGCCGGGGTCGGATTATCGATGGCCAGATCCAGATAATATTCACTGTGCGCTCTGAACCATGCACTGGTAAAAGGCTGATGCTGGGGTTGAGACGGGGATAGTGGCACCGTTTGTTCATCGTCTTCATCAGGCGGTATCACCTCATACCAGAACCACCCTTCAGAAGATCTGGCATAGAAATCATTGCGTGATGATGCAGATGTCTGACGCGCCTGTGCCTGGCTTATCAGTACAAAGACCAGAACGGACATACCGAGTGTCATCCATAAAAACCGAATGAAAAAAGTCATGTAACATTGTTCAGTTATTTAACGAGTGACGCAGTTTATCGACTGAACAGGGGGCGCAAGTGCAGATAAGTGAATAAAATGGTAAGGGTTCTTCACCATTGAGATGCATTTAATACAATCATAGTGCCATTTGCGAATGTATTAGTCGGTCTTTTCGGTAAGGGTTTGAAGGGCAGGCAGTGAATGAATAAGGAGACTCATCATGTTTCACTGTCGTTTTGCGGTGGCCTGTTGTGATGAGCATCATGCGCAGACTTTGTGCCTGACTTGAAGAAGCGTACAAAACACGCCGATGATGGTGTGAATCAAACAGATAAATTCGGTGGTAGATTTGTTTGAGTCATACAACCCTGTTTTTATTAAGTGACGATATAAATTTTTCTCAAATACAACATGCTGAATATCACTAAGACTTTGGCTGCCGATTGTTTTTAAACTCATAAACCCAGCAAAGTCCGTCAACGTGGGGCATTCTGTCAAAGATTATCCTTATCAATATTGTTACTTGCACAGGCCCTTAATGATTTGGCCTTTTAGCCAACAGATTCTTTCATACCAAGGTCAATCTGCTTTCGCTTTTCTTACGTTAATTGACCGGATTTTTAAACTACTATGGAGTTCCGATTATGCTTTTTGGGGTAAGCTATCAAGCCATTGCTGGACTTGCTCTGCTTGAGGTGTCGCACCGACTTCTTTGAAAAGCGATAAGCTTTTTAGCCACAGTTCACGAGCTTTATCCAGCTCACCGCGGGTTTTATACGCAAGGCCCATATTGCCGTATTGACGGGCCATGTCTTCCTTGTCGCCCAGTGCCTGACTAAGACTCAGGCTTTGCTGGAACAACGCCAGCGCCTTATCCAGCTCACCGCGGATTGCGTTTACAATCCCCATATAACCGTAAACACTGGCCAAGCCTTTCTTATCACCCAGTGTCTGACTAAGACTCATACTTTGCTGAAACAGCTCCAGTGCCTTATCCATCTCACCGCGGGTTTGGCACACAATAGCCATATTACTGTATTGAACGGCCATGCCTTCCTTGTCGCCCAATGCCTGACTAAGATCCAGGCTTTTCTGGTATATATCCAGCGCCTTATCCAGCTCACCGCGGGTTTGGTACATAAGGCCCAGATTGCTGTAATTGCTGGTCATACCTTCCTTGCTCTCCAGTGCCTCATGGATACTCAAGCTTTGCTGGTACAATGCCAACGCCTTATCCAGCTCACCGCGGGTTTTGTACACAACGCCCATATTGCCGTATATTCTGGCCATGCCTTCCTTGTGTCCCAGTGTCTCATAGAGATTCAGACTTTGCTGGTATAACGCCAGCGCCTTCTCCAGCTCACCGCGGGTTTGGTACACAATGCCCATACTACTGTATTGAGCGGCCATGCCTTCCTTGTCGCCCAGTGCCTGACTAAGACTCATACTTTTCTGAAACAGCTCCAGTGCCTTATCCAGCTCACCGCGGGTTTGGTACACACTGCCCATACTACTGTAATTAGCGGCCATGCCTTCCTTGTCGCCCAGTGCCTGACTAAGACTCATACTTTGCTGAAACAGCTCCAGTGCCTTATCCAGCTCACCGCGGGTTTGGAACACATTGCCCATGTTGCCGTAAACACTGGCCATGCCTTCCTTGTCGCCCAGTGCCTGACTAAGACTCAGGCTTTTCTGATATAAGTCCAGCGCCTTCTCCAGCTCACCGCGGGTTTCGTACACAAGGCCCATATTGTTGTATTGAATGGCTATGCCTTCCTTGTGTCCCAGGGCCTCGTTGAGGCTCAGGCTTTTCTGGTACAGCTCAAGCGCCTTATCCAGCTCACCGCGGGTTTGGTACACAAGGCCCAGATTGCCGTATTGATTGGCTATGCCTTTCTTGTGCCCCAGGGCCTCGTTGAGGCTCAGGCTTTGCTGGTACAGCTCAAGCGCCTTATCCATGTCACCACGGATTTGGTACACAATACCCATATTGTCGTATTGAATAGCTATGCCTTTCTTGTTTCCCAGGACCTCATAGAGACTCAGACTTTGTTGAAACAGCGCCAGCGCCTTATCCAGCTCACCGCGGGTTTGGTACACGTGGCCCATGTTGCCGTAAACACCGGCCATGCCTTCCTTGTCGCCCAGTGCCTGACTAAGACTCAGACTTTGCTGGTATAAGTCCAGCGCCTTGTTCAGCTCACCACGGGTGTGGTACACAGTGCCCATATTGCTGTAATCACCGGCTATGCCTTCCTTGAGTCCCAGTGTCTCATTGAGACTCAGACTTTGTTGAAACAGCGTCAGCGCCTTATCCAGCTCACCACGGGTTTGATACACAAGGCCTATATTGCCATATACACTGGTCATGCCTTCCTTGTCTCCCAGTGTCTCATTGAGATTCAGACTTTGCTGGTATAAGTCCAGCGCCTTGTTCAGCTCACCACGGGTGTGGTACACAGTGCCCATATTGCCGAGTGATATAGCAATCCAATCCTGTTGCTCAAAGCGCTTTCCCAGTCGTTTCACCTGCAAATATGACTCAAGCGCTTTATCTAATTCCCCAACTCGGTCGTACAAATGTCCAAGACTGTTCCAGGCATCGATATGCTCAGGATTAAGCTGAGTGGCACGATGATAATCAGCGATCGCTTGTTGCGAATCGGACGCGAATGCAAGTGCCCCTTTTTGGGCATAAAGCTCAGCTTGTTTTTCTATCACGTCTTTGTTGCCGTCTATCAGTTTCTGTAATAACACCTCAGCTTTATCTGTGGCACCTGAATCAATCATTTCCTGTAACGCTGCATCAACGTCTTGTTCGGGTAGTGATTTATCGTTCCTGGCTTGCACTAAATCTCGAATGGTAGCTTGCTGACTTTTAATCAGGCTATTCTTTTCCGTGATGCTCAATTCAAGTGTCGAGAGTTGTTTCTCCAGAATGTCCAGAGCACGTGATGCAAGGGGGTCTAGTTGAAAATTGTTAATTGTGGCGTTATCTCCGGTGACCATTGTACCAGTCCCGCTATTAATCATTTGTTGATTAGGGGTAGCTGAACCGGAGTTTGCAATCATAGCCACAGCCACCGCAGCAACAGCCGCGATTAGCGCTGCAATCAGACCGCCTTTAAACTGAAGTTTTTCACCCGGTGTTGGATTGGAAACCTTCTGGTCACTTGCTGATACATCATTCAGATTTGGTTCTTTCATGCCATCAACTGGTTAAGTGTTTGTAGTTAGAATGAACACATTATCAATAGCACGATAACTGGTACAAACTCAAATCATTTATAAAAGGAAGGGGGGCTCCAGGATTTGCCAGCCAGCTATTAACTATCTGATGTCAGCTATGCCGGGAGGGGTTACTGGTAAAGGTGATAACGACCGACACAATAACAGGGTTCAGGCCAATAAGGTGAACGGGCGATATGTTGTCTCCAACATTTCTCTACATTCTGAGTGCTCTCTCACCAAAAGCCTCGCTATAATTCGAGCATCGATATTATCGAATTCACAATAACGACTCGCCTCAATGAATCAAAGGAAGTGATGATGTTTCTCTATCAGTTTTTATCTACTCAGGCACTCATTAATAAAAGTGTTAGCTATGATGGTTATGTCCGTGGATTCAGCTGGTCAGCCACTAACAGGTGAGCGTTCACTTATTGAAGATACTCAAGGCGACCAGACTGATCCGGATATTGCTACTATAGCCGATGGGCGGGTGGTAGTGATGTTGACAAGTGGTGAGAATATTATAAAAACAATTCTGGTTTCTCCCATGTAAATCGACGGCGTGACAAATTGAGATAAACAAGTCTTACCACTGTTGGTAAGGCGTTTTTGTGAGATTGTGTTTTATGATGATGCGGCTATCGAAAACTGCGATAAATTAATAAAAAACACTGAACGTGGTATCGGAGTAATTAACTGGCTGACAAGTTGATATACCACAGTGGGCAATGTTGATTATTCGTCTGACAATGCCCTGTTTGTGAAATGTTAAACAGGTTGTACAAATCGGAAGAGCTCAATAAAGACAGGCCATGGTATAGATTAGAACAGGTCGAACTGACCTCGTTTGTCAGGGGCGTCTGGTTTAATAACCGGTGGATTTTGAGTTCAATCGGCGATATCTCACCTCTGAGTATGCGGAAAACTATTATCGACAATTAGCCGAAGAGACGGCTGCGAAATTTAGACAAATCCGCCTCGAATTTCCTTGAAAGACGCCGTTATCCCATTTTGCTTTAAATTATTTACGGTTCTCCAGCATTCACATACTCCTATTACAATCAAAATATGTCCGGTGAGTTCCTATATTTAACTCATATGTTAATAAATAGTAGATATTTCAGTGTTTATCAAGTGCTATAATTTCAGATATTGCATTAATAAACAGTCATAAAAAACTGTTTATGCACTTTTGTTGTTAATGGTTGGTAATTATTCATTTCTTCTCTAATAGACTGCTTTTTAAATAAATTTGTTATTTCAAATTTGTATATCTCCCTCTTTCTTATCGAATAAAAAAATGTAATGGGTACATTGAATCTACTTTGTACCTGCTTTATATTGATGTTAATTTTATAAGTTAAAAGCTAAGAGTTAGTAACATGAATAAATTATTTAAAATCGTAACTACTTCTGCAATGTGCATTTATGTTTCAGGTTGTGCGAACACAACGCCTCCACCCTCTAAACCGATGGAACCTCAGGGGCGGTGGCAAACTGTTCAAGAGGTGATCAAACAGGATCTCAGACCGGCATCTTCAAAATGGATTGGTAGCGACAAGTCCAAATCAAATCTAGCTGGAATGAAAATAGGGATAGATAGTTTTGAAGGCAATACAACAGGAGCTCCTTTGGCTTCTCAAAACGTTGCTCAAAAGCTACTGGAAATGGCAGGTAAAAACGGACTATTCAAAGTTATCGATCGCTCTAAATTAATCAAACGTAAAAATGAGCTTGAAATGGCCAGTGGTGGTTTTACAAAAATGACCGAAGAAGAGCAACTACAAGCACTTGGTAAGTCAGTCTCAGCTGATTATTTACTGGATGGGAGTGTTGTTGAATATTCCAGCGACCAAAAAACTATTCCTTTGCAGTATGTATTTAAACAGGGTGAAGAAACAAGATATGAAAAAGATTACAACACCTTCATCAGTCAGTTGAATACCTGGCAACAAGGTCAATCAGGAAATCCTGCCGATTTGCTTATTGATCGCAACCAACGGATGCTGCAGGCCATGCATTTAAAACAGGAAACATTGAGCCTGAAGCAGTATAAGCGAGAGAACGGATATAACATGGCGCGCTCTCAAAGTCGGAATATTGCTGCGGTTGGTATTACAGCACGATTAATAGATGTCAAAACAGGTGAGTTTGTTTGGTTATACCAAAGTGAGTTAAAAGGATTTAGCGTCATGGATACGATGGATAAAGTTGTTGAGCAACTCGTATCCGATCTTACCGAACATACGAAATAACTGTGTTGAATGGCGTAAGGGAGTTGCGCCTTCCAGCTCGCTTATCTTCATTAAAGGCAGAATGTTATTGGCTTTCAATCTTAAAAAGAGAAGTTAATGCTTATTGAAAAAGTTAAATCTATCTGCAAGACAATACCTCGGGTTATTAACTCTCATTTGAGTGTAGGTATCTTAACAGCGCTCTTAGGAACATTTTCTTTATATTTCTTTGAGAATGCCAATAAGTTTGAACAGCATTTAGAGCGACTTAAGAGGATTGAACTCAATGTACCTGATGATATTAAACATCTGAAGGTGACAAAGCAATTTGTAGGAGAAGTTCAAAAACTCAAAGATGAAACCGAAAAAACCGGGAATTCAGATTATCTTAATGAAATTGAAGAATTGACCCTACAATTGAAGCTACTAAAAGAAGTTCGTGAGCAATACAACGATTTCATTGATTCATGCAATATACATCAGTCACCTTTTACCTATGCTTTTAATGATTTCAATGAAAGTAACAGGCTATTTGAAAAGGCACTAGAAAAAGAATTGATTGATCTTGCAAAAGTACCCGCAGAGATAAAGCATGCTAAATTGATTTGTGAGCACGCAAGTTTGTTGAATGAGCATACGCTTGTAGATTCCAAGAACTATATTTATTTACCTGTGATAAGGAAGTCATCTGATCCAAAAGGTAATGCTGTCAAATTATTAGATGTGTTGAAAAAAAGAGCGGAAAACCGTTTAAAAGGGATTGGCACCCAAATATCAGACAAACAAAATAGATCACATGTTCATAAACCTGTATGCACATCGGCTCAAAGTGGCATCCTTCATACAAACAAAAGCATCTCAATTAAAAATTTTGAAAGAAGCGTTAGAACAAGTGAATATTTATGCAAAATGCAAGTTGAGAATGTGGTCCTGGATATATTCAAATTCAAGCTTATTTAAAACTTTTTCAATCCCTGGATATTTTTGTCATTCATAACATCATGGGTGATGGTTGTTTATAAAAGGAAGAAGCTGTCACATGCTTGCGAGTAATGGGATTTGGTATTCTGTAAAATCCTTATTTTTTAGCTTCTGAGTTATAAACTTCCCTCATATTCAAAGAAACGCACGAGTTGCGTACTGTTAACTGCCAATGGAGTTGATACGACATTTCTAATTGCAGGGCATTCAGTAAGATGTAAATCAAAACACGAAAGCATATTAGAAAAACATCCCACTGGAAAAAACTTTGGTAGCTCCAATGCATCTACAGATTCAGTTACTGCTAAAAGTATGGCGCATCGTGCCCTATTACTTCCTGACGAAAAGGTTGACGATGCCGTTCAAGAGCTAAGATCCGCGCTGATTGAGCATCATGCAAGCCCCGATATGATAGAGCGAGATAAAAGAAAGATTGCCTCTTTAAAAAACTCGGATATACCTTCGATGATGCCAATGTTCAACGTTTTCCAACTCACACAGACACTCAGAAAGGCAACTTAACTGAAGTTTTTCTTGCTGAATAAATTAGTTCAGCTTCTCGGGCTGATATCCCTGTGTATCGATTACGGTACGATCCAAATGTAGAGCAATCCATGAAGGGTGATGATGTTTTAGCTTTTGACTTCCGAGGCAAAAAGCCCCAAATAATAATCGGAGAAGTGAAATTCAGAGGTGTACCATCCAAAGCAGCTGTCGAAGATATAATTAAGGGGCTTAATAGTTCTTACGATAGGGGCCGAGCTTTAGTCAAATCTGGTGTATGGCAGATCATGCGACACTCTGCTGTTGCTCTTGCCAAGAACCGAAAAAAGGTCCATTTTATTTAGATTACTGGCTTGGTCAATTGTGTAGTCAGTATAGATATTGGCATATTTATCATATTGTTAGATTCCAATATTCAATTACTATAACCATCGATCATGTATCCAACTAAATCTACGCATAGAAGCCAAATGAACATCTATCACCGAAAATCGCTTTTAGTCATTATTCACTCATACCCACATCAGATTTAGAAAACAATCCTCTGCCATCAATCTCCCGCGTGACGCTCAACCACCGACAAAATAGCCTCCGACAATGTCATGCCACGCGCCATTAACTGCTCAATCGCATACACATCCTCTGCCCGGGAGGAATACAATTGTTGATGAAACGGATCGACAATCAACCGGCCAATACCGCTACCACGTTCAGTGATAAAGAAAATTTCAGAATACAGTCCCGGCTGCGTATGGACGGTTTTTAGCAATTCATACCCGGTATCTGTCAGCGGCAAACGCTCCTGATGTTTCAGGGTATTGATGGTTTCTGCTTTTTGCCCCAGCAAGTACATGTTCGCGGAGTTCTCCGCGATGGCTTTTCCGGTTGCACTGGCATATAAATCATTGACTGACTGCGTTACCGTTACTGCGGCACCGCCATATTTTCGAAAACGCCGATATCCCGTTTCAATAAACTTGCCCACATCACCATGGGTCAGTAAATCCCACGCTTCATCAATAATCACAATTTTTCGTCGATCACGCTGTCCCAGATACATGTCTTGCTGAATTTGATAAATCAGTTGCAGGAGAACCACTTGCTGCAAATGTTTTCTTCCTTTCAGCTCCTCCAGCTCCAGTACCGTGAAGGATTGTTTAAACCGCACATTGTTCTGACCGGTAAAAAAACGACCGTATTCTCCCTGCGCAGTGAAGGGAAACAACTGTTGGCCGATATCCCGGATACGTTGATCGTCATGGGCAGTAAGACGCTGAGCAATATCATCAACCTGCAATGCATGACCACACTCCAGCCATAATTGCTGAACCTCCCGTTTTAATGATGCCGTTTGAAAATCCGTTAACGGCTGTGTCGGTGCCGCCATCGCCGCAATAATACCGTTGATAACATCCGCTTCTTCTTCATAATTTTCCACAATATCAAACGGATTGAGACAAATATGACTGGCTTTATCAAACTGCAAAAACTCTCCGCCAAACAGCTGACAAAGTTTTTCATAGGAACGACCGACATCGATCACCCAGCATTGTCCGCCTTCAGCCAGATAAGACGCGATGATTTCATTCACCAGAAACGATTTGCCTGAACCGGATTGTGCGGCAATACAGGCATTGTAATTACTCCCTGAATCATACAGCGATACATTCATGAGTTGTCCATTGCGAGAAATCATCGACAGGGTAGGGGTTCCGGTTCCTTTCCAGTCAGCAAAGAGTGGCAGCAAGGGAATGGCCTGACTGGTTGCCAGTGTTTTATAGCGAAATAAATCGGCCATAGCGGCGCGATCGGCCCCCAAAGGCAATGCGTTTAAAAACACAGGCAAACAGAAAAATCGGTCTGCCATGATTTCAAATCCCAGCTCTTTAAAATAGGTGCGGGCATTGGACACATCACTCACGGCCTGTTGTTCATCCGGTGAGAACAATGTCAGGGTTAACGCCAGTTTGACCGGTCGCTCCCCCTGCTGTAAGGCGGCGTCAATGACATCAAACCCGTGTTTCTTAGCCGCGAGTATTGGCACGAATTTGAGCATAGGACCGTACGCCTGGTTAACGGCCCACTGACGGCGAGTGTCCAGTTGTTGTTGCACAACATCGGCGGCCGGCATATGCAAGGTAGCGGTGATCATCAGGTGACCCCGAAGTCCCCGGCTGCCCGTCATCCGATCACCGATGTAGTTCATCGCGTGTCCAAACCAGACATGCGTCGGGAGTCGTTTGAATGACAGGGTACTGATATGCGATGGGCCAAGCATTAACCGTGACGCTTCGACGGTCAGGTCCGTATCATAATCAAATAACTGTTGATTCAGTGGTTTATCCGGTTCAGGGATTGGGTCTGGCTGGTCACGCCAGGATGCATCCTGCTGTCTGTTCAGTAAACTTTGAAACACGGTCAAATAGCGCTGACTGTCGAGCGTGACGGCTGAAAACCCTGTTGTTTTCAGCGTTTGAAAAAAAGCGGATCGAAGTGTGGCCAGCTGGTGCCATTCCTGGTGGCTGGGAGTCAAACCGGCCAGCGGGACTTTAACCGTTATCACCAGTTGAAAATCCCGCACCTGGATTTGTGTCGCCGTGTCGATGGGGGCCAGAACGCCCTGTTGCAAAAAGTGTCGCCGGCGGTCACTGGCTGTTGTAAATAGCGGATTGTTCGTGGTCTGTCGCCGTTGCTTTGCCTGCTCAAGCGGCGCCCTGATATCTTCAGAACTAATCAGACAAAATTGAACCAGCGTATCTCTGGGCCAGTCATTATTGAGCAAAACATTAACCCGGTCGGCAATCGCTTCATCCCCGCCAGACAGCGGGTCTGCCACAAAACCAAACCCGATTGACTGGTCGGCTAAAAAGAAGATCGACGATGAGGTATCGAAGGCCAGCACCGGAAACAGATCAGCAAGTCGTTGATGATGTGCACTGTACATGACTCAGTCCCCCAATAACCATTGACGAAGTGATGGCGGTACCCCCTGAAACGTTCTTCCATCCGGCGCAATTAGAAATGGCACGGCTTTAATGCCAAGAATATTTCCGGTAATCAATGCCCGATGCATGGGCGTGGTATCACAATCAGGTTGCTGAATGAGCCCCTGATACTGCCCCGATAACAAGGCTTTTAATGCCTGTTGTTTATCCTGAGCACAGCCCAGTTGCCGGACCATATCCGTTGATGAACGACTTAACAAAGGAAGCGCCACAATCTGAAATGTAAACTGGTCACTTAATCGTTTCGCTTGTTGCAACAGCGTGTGGCAGTGCGGACAACGTGGATCGACAAAAACCACAACCTTACTGGCCGTTGTCGCAACCGGATTATCAGCAAGGATCAGCGGTTCCAGCTCATTAAGCTTCACACCCAGCTTATCCAGATACAGGGTATTCGAGAGTTGTTTCAGTGCAGCAAGCGATGTTATCCGGGTCTTGTGCCAGGTATCATAGAGCGTCCCCTTGATAGCAAATCGTCCATTATCTGAAATGAATACCAGTTCACCCTCAGAGACAACCGCCTTCAGGCCAGTAACAGTGGGCAATGTGACAATTTCACGAATATCACTCGTCAGGGGTAGTGATGATTGTGCCTGCGTAGTTAATGTGAACAACAGCAAGCTGGCTGCCCACGTGATGGCTGCTTCTTTCATAACGGCCTCGTTAATCAAAACAGTCACCATAGCGAATCAAATCTTCAGGCAACGTTTATCAGATGCACGAATTGATAAGAGATGTCGGGGTAACGGTCAGCGCTATGCACAGTGATTGAACCTTATGTTATTCCGTAGGTCATGCTGAGATATGAGAGCTGTTACTACTTAATGGCATCAACCACGGCTTTTTTGCCATGGCAGTTACCCGATATCTTTTGAGCTATTAACACGGACAAATACATAAGCTGAACGATTGGATAAGTAATTCACCATATGCTTGCGTTAAGGTGAATCTGATGTAGCCAGGCCAGTAACACCTCAAACTTCACGTGTTTCATTCACCATGATGACCGATTCGCGGTTTTGCTTTTGCCGATAATAATCATTATTGCTGCGGAAGATACGGCATCCTGCATCAAAGGTTTATCCAGTCGTATCGTATGTTTAATGATGAAATGCATCATGAGGCTGATAAACAATCTTTCATGAAACGGATGACAGGATGGGGGTTTGTGATCCTTTGCCTCAAGGCGTTGTAGATTTTGCCGCAGGAGTGGGTGATATAGCTTCGCCTGGATTTACTGAAAAAAGCAGAGCAGACTGGAATATTGGTGGTGTAAATACTTATTCTGATGAGTAATTTTATGGATCAGTAGCGGAGATTCTCATCTCTGCTGGTACGTTTGCGGCTGGAGGCGTAGCTATAAATATTGATTTAAAAGGTGTTGGTGCTACGAAAAATGTCTATCAGTTGACCTCAGCCAGCAATGCAATGAAGATAAGTCACTCCGGTGTATTAACGATAAATGCTGGAATGTACGGAAATGGGGCCTGTGTTACGGCATTTAATTCGGCAAGATATGCAACCATCCAGGGAGCTGCTTCCACTCAGACAAGTTTTACTCTGGGAGGCATGCAGGTCGATTGGCTTCCCTCCCTTTCCCGGAACATTCAGGTTTCCCGGTCAAGTAAAGGTACCTTTATGACAACTAATTCTAGACAGCTGATATTAATACTTGTCGTTTTAATAACGGGAACAGCTTTACAGTTAACTTTTTTTTGGGAAAGCGGTGCAGACTTCTTTACCGTGGTTTTTAAAACAAACCCCTGGCTATGGTTTATTTACTTTTTCGGTGTAAGCATCGTTGTTGAAAAAATAACAAATAAGCATCGTAGAGATGAATAGCTGTTGTTCAATAAATAATTGAGGTCAGAGTTGTTTTAAATGAAATCCCTATAAATTATAGAGTTAAACCGCTGAAATAAGGCAAGTGTTAACCCGATGTTCAGCGCAAAAGAAAGCGGCTGGACGGACATCAGGCCCTTCGGGGTCACATAATTTTGAAGAACGGTACAACAATTATGTAAAACCAATGGTATATGCAAAAAACCCCGTTACATGGAACGATGCTATAACGGTATTTAACCGGTTAGCCAATGCAATATTTCAGCACCTTTTGGAACGATAGCTATCAGCAGGAAAGAAGGTTATTGCAGTAATTTTAGTAAATCAGTTGAAGACTTGATGTTGTTGTCGATATCGCGGAGTGTATTAACGACCTCAAGAACCATACCCGGGTTGATTCGCTCCAGTTTGTTCAAAAAGTCAGACGTTTCTTCTTCCGAAAACTGCCGAAGACGCAGTAAATGCTCAGCCGCAATCATCAGATACTGACCATGTTCACGGCCTTTGTTGTTGATCAGTTCTTTAATTCCGCCCGGCCGTATCAGGTGTTCGATTCGCGCTTCGGGCAGACCTGAATTATTAATACCAGCCAACAATTCTGACAGGGTTTTCAATGTAGGATGACACGTGCGAAGAATCAACATTTCAGAAATAGATTTCTGACTGATTCCTTTACCGCCACCCAGCTTGCTGTTCTTACTCAGTGCTATTTGCTGAAATTCACCATAACGAATCAAATCACTGATATTACCTGAAATAGCGTCATATAATTCCGCTGCGATATCGGAACCATTGATATAGATTTGTTCAGCCGGATCAGGATTTGAAGACATCGTCACGATTCACTACCACTCGATTTGCAAGCTATTGCTTTATAAGTAAAAACTGTAAACAGGTATTTAACAGTGAGCGAGTTTAGCAAAGGGTGCGTGTTAATCCAAGCGCGGCGGGATGAATAGGTGCCCGGGCGACCGCAACCTTCCCCCGGACTCCCGATTATTAAGACACAGAGCCTTTGACGTCAGTAACATCCTGGACAGATGTACCGTCAACAGACACCTCGTCAATGGTTATTCCTGAAGCGTTTAATTTCAGATTATCCGGCAGTTGCCTGAACGACTCTTCAAGTGCAAATTCAATGCACTCTAACAAGCGGGTAGCACCAGCCAGTTCCGTTGAGGTGATATCCGGCGTTTCGTGGGGCCAGTCATCGTTTCGTGCCAGACGTTTATTAATGAAATGCAATGCATTTGAGATATTCGTCAGTGAGTCAGGCAACGTTTTTCCCTGAAGTGGATTGCTGTATATCATCATGTTTTCCTGTTGTTATGTAATTGACAGATTTCTCCAATACTTTAACAAAATCAACAAGATGTACTCAATAAAGGTGCAAATAACGGCACTAATCGACCCGCATCATGTATCGGCTGGCATGAAAATGGACCACGGAGCGCTTTACCAACAACACCAATAACGCGTGTTTTCCCCTAACTATCAACCAGTAACGTCAACAACATGGTAAAACGCACTGGAGTAGAATAAGGCACGGTCATCTGTTCGGATTATGACAGGTTGCTTAATTTGAGGAACAGTCATCGCTCCACTGACATACCTACCGCACCCGACGAAGCCCGGCCCAACTCGTTGTATAGGCAGGAGACAGAAACTGCCGTTTCATCGACCACTGTCGGTTCACTCCCTGACCAGCAAAAAACACCGTGCCACGCTGATGCTGATTAACCTCGTCAATCGCCCGCATTAATGTGCCCTCATGAGGATTGTTGTGAGCAGGCGAGAATAAATCAGGCTGAAAGTGCTCCGGATCACTGAAATCATTTAGCATGACACCGGCTTTGGCGTAGACATACCCGTCACGCCATATACGCTGCAACAGTGTTGTCGCCTGTTGTAATAACACTCGGGAATCTGACGTTGGTACACTGAGATAGCAGGATAAAGAAGGGGCATAAGGTAACGTTTGTGCTTTATACATACTGGTCTGCATAAATACGGTCAGGTGGCCTGCCAGACGGTTTTCTGCCCGCAGTTTTTCTGCCGCCCGCGCGGTATAGTCACAAATAGCTTCACGCATCTGTCTGTGATCATGTATACGTTCACCAAACGTTCGGCTGCAAATGATTTGTTGTTTTGTCGGCGCCACCTGTTCCAGGTCAAGACAGGACACACCATTGAGCTCCTGAACAGTTCGAGCCAGAACCACTGAGAAACGTTGTCGAATCAGTCCCGGATCAGCATCAGCCAAATCCAGCGCCGTCTTAATGTTCATGTCGTTGAGTTGCCGCGATAATCGACGTCCCACACCCCACACTTCATCCACCGGCACTAACGCCATTAATCGGCGCTGTCTTGCTTTATCCGATAAATCAACCACCCCACCGGTTGCCTGAAACTTTTTAGCTGCATAATTCGCCAGCTTAGCCAGTGTTTTAGTCGGGCCGATACCAACACAGACCGTTATACCTGACCACAAAGCCACACGATCACGTATCTCATGGCCAAACGTATCAAGACGGGTGCAGGCAGTCAGACCACTGAGATCTAAAAACGACTCATCAATAGAGTAAACTTCAACCTCCGGTGCCATTTCCTGCAAAATCGTCATGACTCTGGCACTAATGTCCGCATATAACGCGTAGTTTGAAGAAAAGGCTACAACGCCATGTTGCTGCATGAGCTGACGTATTTGAAAGACTGGCACCGCCATTTTGATGCCAAGTGCTTTTGCTTCTTTGGAACGCGCCACCACACACCCGTCATTGTTGGACAATACAACGACTGGCGTATGCTTCAAATCAGGACGAAACAGCTTCTCACAACTGGCGTAAAAATTATTACAGTCAACCAGTGCAAAACAGGTTGTTTTAACCATGTTTCACGCCATTAACCACGACGAACGGTACGGACAACATTGGTCACCACACCAAAGACATCAAATTCCATTTCTTCCGTGATCACCACAGGCTGAAAGTACTTATTGGCTGGCACCAACCGAACAACAGGCCTCAACTCCAGAGTTTTAACGGTCATTTCACCGTGCAATGACGCGATAATAATATCGCCATGTTTCGCCTGAATAGACCGATCCACAACCAGGATATCATCCGGGTAAATCCCGGTATCAATCATCGACTCACCTTCAACCCGAACAAAAAAAGTAGCGGCAGGCCTGGCAATACACAGCTCATTCAAATCAAGTGTCTGCTCCACGTAATCCTGAGCAGGAGATGGAAAGCCCGCCGGAACCCGGGATAAAAACAAGGGAACCTCACAGGCCAGCATTGATGGCAGGTTTTCACTGTCACAACGACCCAGTAAAGAAACACTCATAACGCCTCATGTAAATATTTTGTAAAACTGTAATTATATACAGTATATTTAAACACACGGTTTATGCAAGCAAGTTCTGATTTGGGGGAAATTGGTGAGATGTTAAAAAAAGTATTTACACTGTGCTGGAGTGGGCTCAATGGAACGCAAACAACGAAGCATTACAACCGATGTTTGGCGTGCATCTACACGACTACTGGCCCAATGTCTCCAGCAATAATTCAGCTATGCAGGCTGATAATCTGAGCCTCATCGCTTGTGCGCTTTTCTGAAAGCCTCATCGCGGTAATACACATCGAGTGATGTTCCCTCCAGTACCAGTGAATGGATCGCTATCTCATTAGCCTTTAAAAACTGAATCTTCTTTCCAACATCAGACCAGTCTGATGGCGATTCAACAGCAATCGTTGTTTTCATCCTGGCCACACACTGATCCATGATTTCAATGGCTTTATTCTGTAATTCCAGATTCATCAGCGTATTACTTTTCAACTCAGCAAATCCACTCAGGTGAGGGAACGCATCCTGTTTCAACGTGAAAGGCCTGAAAGAGAACTGATACAGCCCCTGATCATCAGGTAACTGAACGATATAGTCGTGACAAAGATGATGGACCGGAAAAGTAACAACCGCATTGACATGATTTGATGGTTCAGGTTGCGTACAACCACCAATCAACACACACATTAACACCAGAGGAAATAGCGCTCTCAATTACATGATCTCCTGAATACAATAAACGTTATGGGACTGGCTTAAACTCGTTTCCCCGCACCTTTATAAGCTTTTGATTTATCTCTTGCCAATCACTACAACAAGAATAAACACTTCATGGTCTTACACCTGGTACATTAAGCGGTATCCTGACTGACGACATTCGATTTTATAACAATCCGTAAGTTCTTTTAGCAATAGCAATTAACGCTCTATCTTCATCAGTTCGTAATACTGATTTAAATGGCAACGCTTCTTGCTACACCACAAACGCCAAAGTTCGATAAAAAACCAGAATGACCATGGAAACAGTGATCACCCGATCACTGAACGATATAGTCGAGACAAAGATGATTGGCCGGGAAGGTGACAGCAACACTGACATGATTAGATGATTCAAGTTAGGCACACCTCCTGCTGCCAATTGCCGTTACGTTCGATAGTGATGCAAAAACACCACGTTGCTCAAATCCGCGCCACACGGCACGGTATCCTCAGGCAGAGGTCGAACATCCGGAGCCATTAATAATGTTTCGCACCAATCCCACATCCGTTCGGCGGGAACAAAGCGTCCGACATTTTTAACCTTTTTCTCATGTCGATTAATTTCAACAGAAAGACGATGAGCCGCTGTCGATGACAGGCTGGACAGATTATCCATTATCAGGACTTTTTTTACCCAAAGCGACGTATCAGTGATGTGCCCCTGAATACTTAAATCAACATTGGCAAACCACTGCTCTTCAACAAACAACGTATCCAATATGTCTGGCAGGGCGGGGTTGTTCATCCAACACTCCGGTTCTGACATCTTCACTGTATCAATCAGAATAGCTTTCCATTGCCTCAATAACTCAGTCACCAACATCTCAGGGGTAAGCCGCAATACAACAGGCATTACAACCACAAATCGACTATGCGCTTCACAGGCAATAATCGTTTGCTCCTTCGAGCGATGATAATTATCAATGATATGCAACTGCCAACTACAATATTGATCATCAGTTACCAATCGATTCACACCAGCCTGCTCCCCATCAGCATGCGGCATTCTCGGCAAATCAACCCCTAACCATTTTTTCAGCGCACCGGATGCACAAAGTGTCATCTTCAACGGATGATTTCCTTAGTTAAACCATTCTCAGCGCAATGGTATCGCAACGCAGCATGAATGGAAGGAAAATTACGACATGGCGGTTCTTTCATTATTGAAAAGTGAGCAATCTTAAAAAACAGAACTTATCGGAGGAGGGGACAGGACAAAATTTATATTTGCCGCACATTATGATTAAGCTGTATTAATGTGATTACCAGGGGAAACTGACGGTATAATTACTGAGCGACTTTGACGTAGTCACATTATCAGCTTTTATATTTATTAACGTCAAGCTGGCGCTATACTTAAGAATATTTTGTCTAAAGATAGTTGCGCACGAAGGAAGTATTTGACTGTTTTTTGGACATCCAGTGTTTGAGCTTGAAGTCCAATATTGAAACTATCCTAGACCCTGAATGCCTCTTGCATTCCAAGTTGTTCTTGCCTGCTAATTCCGAGACCAGATGCCATAGCTTCCCAATTTTTCACAGAGAGCATCACTTCGTCATAGATGTTCTTAGCTTCAGACTCTTTTAAGTTAAAGTAATCAGCGACACTAAATGCCAAGCCATAATCCAGTTCATTTGACATGTCATCGATGTTCAGGTGTAAGCCGGTCTTATTAATAGACGGGTTTAAATCATAGGCAGGTGACAGTGCCCACCCTTTTTTTGTCAGTAAGAAACCGTGATTGCGTAAATGGTCATCAGTATTAGATACCGCAATATTAAACACAATACGGCGCCACAACTGCGCTAAATCCTTTTGAGTTTGCGAGCCATTTACTGTTAAAAATTCTGCTAGCTCTAAGTAACTCACATCTTCTGTTTCCCCTCTGCCATCGTAGTACTGAAGCTGGGTCATAGCTGATGAAAAATGTATTCGTTGGCCTTTATCTCGGTCAAATCGTTTAGTGATAAACGTATGATGAGTAGAGTTAAACTTTTGAATATCACATGGATACATGTCAATGCCAGCATCAAGGGCTAACTTGTGGCAGACCATTTCCCAAGCGCCGACATCTGTGGTGTCGTTACTATTGGGAAACTTGGCTATCCACAAATCCTTGTTGTCATCGTGCACACACGCTTTAGGGCGAGCACCACCTAATGAAGAGCCTGGCGCAATGAGCATGCTTAACCAACGATAATACTCGTCACTATCAATGTTTTCATCCTTTTCGATCATCATTGAAGCATATTCCAGTTGTTTAAGTGACGCCATTGGTGGTGCAGCATACTCAGCATTATCATCTAAGAAATTGCCTTCTGGCGATGTTTTGAATCGTAAACCGCCCATCCGGTAAGAGTCATGAACGCCAAGTAAATAATCCATGGCAGTCATTCTGGCGGTCTCTCTGTGGCCATTTTTAAAATCGAGAGCCGCACGCCGCTTCATCAATAACTCGCCCCAACGATCTGGGCAAGAATCTAGAAACACGCGGAAGTTCTTATCACTTCTATCGTTATAATGTTCTCCCGAAGTTAATGCTAGTGACGGGTCAAGCTGCATGCGAAAAGGGGACTTTAAGAAATCTTTATCGTATTCAAAGCTAAACACGCCACCTCGAGAAGTTTCCTGAAACAAAAGGTGGCCAGCTAAAATTGGCGCTTTTATTGGAAACCAAGAAGCATAAACTTCAGCAGTGACTCGACTCATCGCTTTTTCTCCAATAACTTCATGTCTTGAAGTTTACTTCCCAACTCATCGTGCCCAGCCATATCTGCAAAATTGGTTTCCATACCAAACACCGCCATCACTTTTAAGTACGCGCCAATAGCAACACCCGGGTCGCCGTTGAATACTTTAGTGATGGTCTTAGGATCTAACCCTGTACGTTCTGCCACCAATGACTTGGTGAATTCTCGGCGTTTCATGGCGAGAAATAAGTCTTCACCAAAAGTGGTGAGGATCTTCTTTTGTTTAGGAAACAGTTTTTTGTGACCAGCTACACTTGCCATACTTAACTCGTTAGGGATTATTTTCCCGTTAATTGCTGTTTAATATGGATAATTATCCCTTAAAAGTAAAGGAATTCAAGTTTCACTGTGATAGTAATAGTTAGAGCAGGGATAATTGTCCAGCAATCTTGCCAGATATCGGTATAATTATCCCTATTTTGTAAATTTGTTATGTTAGGGCAATGAGGGGGTTACTTCATCGTTGCGATTATAGGCTCTCAAGAGTAGCAATATACTTCCCTTCTGCATCATTCGATAATAATCGTGTTTCAGCCTAAAAATGTCAGGTGATTCGTATGGAAATTATTGCTGCTTTACGCTGGTAAGACCCTACATATAAATATTGATTAATTAGTAATAATCACCATGAAACCAACAAAAATTGACTTAATATAAACATTTGCATGTGAAGTGTTTATATAGGAAGTGAGGGTGGTTATCTAAGGTATTTATAAATAAAGATTTTTACTACACCACCCCTGCTTTCGGGTTTGTTTTGTTAAATATAACCGTTCTAGACGGTTTACCCCCGCGAGCGCGGGGAAGACACAAAACCAGAGAAACGGCACGAGAGTTATTTCGGTTTACCCCCGCGAGCGCGGGGAAGACTTTCCCACCATCGCGCGACTATATTCTAAAAATGGTTTACCCCCGCGAGCGCGGGGAAGACAGCTGCAAGCGCGGGCGTTGAGGTCGGTAGGATGGTTTACCCCCGCGAGCGCGGGGAAGACTCGCCGCAGACCGTGTGGCAATTATGCCAACGAGGTTTACCCCCGCGAGCGCCTGTCTCTTAATCACATCTTTTCCCATTTTGGGTTAATTCGATGAAATGTTGTGCAGTTTCATCGCTGTCAGTCGGGCTTTTTGACAACCCCGTAAAAAACCGTTCAAATTCAGTCCACTGAACTGAACTTTTGAAGTTTTTGACGATCTGATCCGCCACACACAGTTATTCAGGCGGCGATATGACACTCAGACTTCATCCTCAACAATGGGCAGCACACACCTTTGGTCAGGCACAACTCGGTGATAAACGACGCACCCGTCGCTTAGTCACCCTGGCCGGGTCACTCGCTGCCCGCAAAGGAAAATCCATCGTGAAATCAAGCCAGAATATTGCTGAAGTCGAAGGCGCGTATCGCCTGTTGCGCAACGATGCCGTGGATATCAGTAACATCGCTGAAGCCGGATTTCAGGCGGCCTTATCAGACAGCCAGGCCAGTAAAACCCTGCTGGCGCTGGAAGATACCACCAGCCTGAATTACAGCCATGACAGCGTGAAAGATGAACTCGGTCACATCACCAGTAGCAAGAACCGTAAAGGGCTGCTGGCCCATTCCATCCTGTTGTTTGATCCGAATAACCAACAGTTATTTGGCCTGGCCGAACAGCAAATCTGGACCCGTGACACAGCAACGTTTGGCAAGAAACACCAGCGAGCCAGCACGCCTTATCCGGAAAAAGAAAGCTTCAAATGGCAACAGGCATCGATGAATCTGGCCGCCCGGGCGGGAGACCAGATGGCAAACATCATTTCGGTCTGTGACCGGGAAGCTGACATTTATGATTACCTGGCTTATAAGGTGGCTAATCAGCAACGGTTTGTCGTGCGCTGCCGTCAGAACCGCCGCTTAAAAGTGGCGGATAAGAAGCTGTTTGAGGTGCTGGAAGGCAGTCTGCCCGCCACTCATCGCACCATCAGTCTGCCTCAAAAAGGCGGTCGTGCTGCCCGCAATGTCAAGCTGGCCGTGCGTTTCGCACCAGTGACTATCAGTGCGCCGGGCCGCGCTACCGGTGACGATTTACCGCTGTATTACGTCAGTTGCAGCAGTGACACCGACAGCAAACTGAACTGGCATCTGCTCACCACCGAGCCGGTTACCGACGACCAGTCAGCCCTTAACATTATTCAGTATTACGAACATCGCTGGCTGGTTGAAGACTTCCACAAAGCCTGGAAATCAGGCGGCACGCTAGTCGAAAACAGCCGGATGCAGTCACTGGATAATCTGTTGCGGGTGATCACGATTCTGGCCTTTATCGCGGCGCGAATTTTACAACTCAGGGGCCTGGTGTTGCTGCACGGCGGCAAAACAGGCATCAGTTGTGAAACAGTGATGAGCCGGGTGGAATGGAAACTGTTGTGGCTAAAACGGATGAACAAAAAGCCACCGAAGACCGCGCCAGACCTGCAATGGGCTTACCTGAACATCGCGGGACTGGGTGGCTGGTACGACAGCAAACGCACGGGCCGTGCGGGCTGGGAGGTCTTGTGGGAAGGCTGGTATCTCCTTCAGGAATTGCTGTCTGGCTATCGTCTGGCAAAAGAGCTGGATGATGAGATGTGATCAAGAGACAGGCGAGCGCGGGGAAGACAGGGGAAATATCAGGCGCTGGTGCAGCGTGGGTGGTTTACCCCCGCGAGCGCGGGGAAGACTATTATCGCTCGTTGATTTGGTCAATTGGGCGCGGTTTACCCCCGCGAGCGCGGGGAAGACTTTTTCCACATCATCAAGTACATCACATCAAGCGGTTTACCCCCGCGAGCGCGGGGAAGACCAATGCGGGTAAATTAGCAGCTGGAAGCTTTGCGGTTTACCCCCGCGAGCGCGGGGAAGACATCAGCGAACACAGCTGTACCGCAATTGTCTGCGGTTTACCCCCGCGAGCGCGGGGAAGACCTTCGGCAACGAAATTACAAGTTTCTACGATTCGGTTTACCCCCGCGAGCGCGGGGAAGACTGTGCTTTAGATAGAACGGGATTATCAAGGGGCGGTTTACCCCCGCGAGCGCGGGGAAGACTTAACAATAATGACCTGGTTAATATTGGTTCGCGGTTTACCCCCGCGAGCGCGGGGAAGACAAGCATTACCCCTTATTTCACGTAAATAATGTCGGTTTACCCCCGCGAGCGCGGGGAAGACACGATTTAGTTCATATGACAATTTGCGCTCGACGGTTTACCCCCGCGAGCGCGGGGAAGACTTTTGATTTTATTCGAATAACTGTAGTAGTGTCGGTTTACCCCCGCGAGCGCGGGGAAGACGGTACGGAGATTCGGGGCGGAAAGGTAGTTTCCGGTTTACCCCCGCGAGCGCGGGGAAGACAAAAAGCAGAAGGGTCATACCTTGACTATACGCGGTTTACCCCCGCGAGCGCGGGGAAGACGACTAAAAATTATTCCAAACGTGGTAATAATTCGGTTTACCCCCGCGAGCGCGGGGAAGACGCCAACCATTCCTACCATACGTAATTTCAAAACGGTTTACCCCCGCGAGCGCGGGGAAGACATGCAGTGTCTGGTGCTCGTAATCGATTACGAGCGGTTTACCCCCGCGAGCGCGGGGAAGACTCTAAACGTATCCACTTGTATTTAAACTTATTTTTAGCACCCGATCAATGTACCAACTATTAATAAACATTAATGACATTATTGTTAACATTAAAATTGCCACTAATACATTGTTTTAATTGATATATTTAATCTGATACCTCACTTAAGAATAATCAAATCCAAAATCTACCAACTTTTTAGCAAATTTTTCCAATATAAACAGTCAACTAAGTTAAAATCTTAGCATTACAAATTGTTCACCTGTTGTAAAAATCGCCTGTTTTTTGTTGAAAACCCGATTGTAAAAGAACATGGAGCACGCCCTATAAAGGAACAGCGCCTGTTATAAACCGTCTGTTAAACAGGGTCAATCGTTGTCTTTCTTCTACCAGATAAAAACCTCTCTAATAAACAATGACTGATGTGTCAGACCGTTTGGCGAACACTGTCACTCGTCAAACTACGTTTGGCGTGTGCTTGTCGCGGTGGTGATAAAACTTCGTTTCTCATCGATTTGCACAACGTGGAAAACCGATAAATTTTCGTACAGTAGTGTGCCTTGTTAATGACAAAGAGACGCTGATGAATCCTGTTGAAATTCCAGCATATATTGATGATCCCCCGCATTTTTTATTTTGGCGTGCTGACGAAATCGCCCCGGTCCTGCTTGGGCTGGTCCTCGGTATGTTAACAGCCAACGCATTACTCTTAACCACACTCGGTCTGTTGCTGACCCGTTTGTATCGCCGCTTTCGAGATGGAAAACCTGACGGCTATATACTGCATGCGCTTTACCATATCGGACTACTTCCATCCCGGGCTCGCTCGGTGCCTAATCCCTTTATTCGGCAGTACTTACCATGAAATATCTGGCATTTCTGGCCTCCTGGCAGGGCGTACAACGCGAAAATTACTGGCACAGAACCTTGTTGTTTGGGCTGGTGGCCAGTAACGGGGCGCTGATACTGGCGCTGTTCACCCAGTCACCAGTAGTGGTTTTAACACCGCCTGTTCCTGGTAAGGCATTCACCTTAAGTGACCGTCATGCGGATAACGCCTATCTGGAAAGTTGGGGGCTTTATCTGAGTCAGCTACTCGGCAATGTCACGCCTGATAATGTAGCATTGATTCGTGAGGCGCTCGGTCCACTGCTGGCTCCTTCGGTGTATCATCAGGCCATGCAGGTATTGGAACAACAACGACTGCAGATTGAACAAGACAGGGTAAGTTTATCTTTTTCACCCAAAACGGTTTCCTGGCATCCGGACAGCAAGCGCGTGTATGTGACCGGGCATGCCTATACACGCAGTGCAGGACAAAAACCGGTGCGCCAGGTACGAACCTGGGCGTTTGACATTGAGATTATAAATTATCAACCGGTGATCCACTGGCTAACCACCTATGAAGGCGACCCCGACAACGCAGAGGAGTCGCGTCCATGACGGCCTGTTCATCACTCTGTCAGCAATGCCAGCGTCTGCTGATCATCGGGTTATTACCATTTGTTTTTGCCAGTTCACCGGGGCAGGCAGAACCCAACGCACAACCGGCCTCTGTGCTGAGTGTATCGCCGGGCGTTAATGAGCTGATTCCGGTCGCGGTCGATCACCTGAATCGCCTGGTAACACCTTTCGACAATCCACAAATCCGCACCACCAGCCGGGCAGTAACTGAAGTTCGGGATAACGTGATTTATGTCGCAACCGCTGAATCTACACCTGTTGCGCTGTTTATCACGCCGGAAGGGGAGGAGTCGCCCGCGTTATCGCTGACACTTGTGCCGCGCAAGGTACCGCCGGTGGATGTGATATTGCTGCTATCTTCATCCTTCAAAGGTAGCTCACCAGCTTTTTCGCCCGCATCATATCCAGTTATTCCCACGGAACAGCCTCAGACGATACCCCGTCCGCGCCAACTAAAGCAGTGGTTGAAACAACTGGCTACCGGTAAAACGCCCCGTGGCTTTTACCCAACAGCACTGATCAAAGAAGCTTTACCGGCGATTCATTGTCATACCGCCGGACTGATACTGGTACCCAGCCTGTCTGACACACTGGCCAACCGAGAGTTTTTACTGGTTCGCCGCACCGTGCTTTCACAAGCGACAGTGCCCATCAGCCTGTCGCCGGATACCTGCCGGGCCAGCGGACTGGCTGCCGCAGGCGTGTGGCCAGATGCTACGGTACTGCCGGGAGAAACCACTGAATTATTGCTGGTGTTTGTGAAAAGCGCGCTAACAGAACGGGGTCATCAATCGGGCAGGTACCAACCATGATGGCCTGGCAGAGACTTTCGCCCTCATGGCAACGAACCATCGTCGTTGCCAGCGTGGTCAGTGGATTTGTACTGGCGGTGGTACTCACCTCACCAGATACGGAACAACGTACCGCCGAGAGCACACCGCCCATTCGCCATATTCTGACGGATCAGGACACACACACTCACAGCATTGAGGGATTGTACGCGGCTATTGCTCTGCTGGAAGCCAGCCAGCGCCAGTTGCAGCGAGATATCGATCGCATGTTGCGAAATGAACCGCGTTCAATACCCCGGGCGATTGAAACAGATAGTTCACCGGATGACAGTGAATCCGTCGTCATGCCGCCAACGCCTGTACTACGTACTCATGAGAGCGATCCCGACGCGAACAGTCAGACTGGCGTAAATCTCGCTCACTCAGGGACTGAGAAACAGGCTGAAAGTCAGGAAAATCACTCCCCGGCAAACCGTGAATTAAACCAACCAGTACCCGCGTTAAATCCGCGTTTTAAACCGATACAACACGCTGATGCGGTGGCGTATTTCAGTGATTATTCAGCGCCACATGTTGCCACTGTCCCATCCGGACCAGGGAGCACGATATCCGGGGTATCCATTATCATGACCGACCAGGCAACATCCGTGACGCCTTCATCAAAACCGCTCCCTTATCTGACCGCCGGGACCCTGATCAGTGCAACGCTCATCACAGGGCTGGATGCACCGACCCATGATGACGCCCGGCGAGAGCCATTTCCGGTGTTACTGACCGTAAACACCGAGGCGTTACTGCCTAATCACGCCCGGGTTGATATCAGTGCCTGCTTCATCATTGCAGCAGGGTATGGCGACCTCAGCGCAGAGCGTGCGTACTTACGGGGTGAAACATTATCGTGTATTGACCAGGACGGGCAGGCCACTGAATTATCGCTCGATGGTTATGCTGTAGGCGAAGACGGCAAAGCCGGATTACGTGGGCGACTGGTTTCACGAGAAGGGCAGTTAATCGCCCGCTCTATGATGGCGGGTTCTCTGCAGGCATTATCCAGCGCATTCAATGTTACACCGGTGCCCACACTACAAACGGGCAGCGCACAGGATGCGGTCGCGTATCAGCAGGTGTTATCGTCCAACGCCGTTCAGGGCGCCGCTATCAAAGGCACCAGTGACGCACTGGGCCGGGTTGCGTCCTTCTATCTGGATATGGCCGAGCGTTTGTTTCCGGTCATTGAAATTGATGCGACGCGCCAGGTCGATTTTATTCTGACCCGAGGCATATCGCTCACGCCGGTGACAGTTCAGTCATCTTCATCTCAGGAGAATCAGTGATGAGACTTCGTCTTTGTTTTAGCGCCTTTAGCATCATACTGTGCAGTTGTACCACCACACCAACAGGCCAGACACAATACAGCTGCACCGGCATGCCGGATAAAGTGCAGTGCCTGTCCGCCCGACAAGCACTGGCTGCGAGTCAGTCCAGCGCATCCTTCACGCTGTCCGGTGACACAACAGGGTTACCTTCTATCAGAGAGACCAGGCAACAACAAAGGTCGTCACCCTGGCGTTCTGCGCCGGGGATTATGCCCGTGTGGATAGCACCTTTTGAAGATACCGAGGGCGACTTGCATATGGATATGCTCATCTACGTGCAGGTGACGCCCGGCTACTGGCAAACGCCAGCCCCTTCATACCCGTCAGATGCGCCGACACCTTTACCTCGGCCTGTCGATTCATCGCCGGATGCAGCGCTGACTGAGTTATCGGGCTCAGCCGCTTCACCCACCGATATTTCTCATTCAGACCAATAACACAGGAACTTGCTATGCAACGAACCCATATATCTCCCACCATTTCTATCGCGATCCTTTTGATACTGAGTATCTGCATTGTTGACCCGGCCCATGCAGGTGCCGGTGGCGATGCGTTTGATGATGTGTGGGATACCTTAAAAGACTGGACGCAGGGCACTCTGGGCCGGATTATTGCCGGGGCCATGATTCTGGTTGGCATTGTCGGCGGTATTGCCCGTCAGTCTTTAATGGCTTTTGCACTGGGCATCGCCGGTGGCATGGGCTTATACAACATGCCGACGATCATTGAGAGTGTTATGTCGGCCACCCTTCCTCTACCTGCGGCGATGTCGCTGGTTGTTGGCCCATAAACGGCAATACGATGATCTCCCGCCAGATCGTTAATTGTTTGGCGGGAGTAGGGATAAGACAAACTGTGGAGAGGGGGCAAAGCTGTTACTGATAACCGTTAAATACATCGACAGTGAATACGACTAACGACCGGGTAAAGAAACCGGTTCATAAATTCTGGTTTTACCAAGTATGCAACAGGCTATTTTTGTGCCGTCGTATAACTCCCCGGGGATCTTAAAATCAGAATTTACATCATATTCATGAAACGCAGTGATGTTTTCCTGGTGTCCGAGCATCCGCTGCTGCACTGAGGGTCCTTTCGTCAGACTACAATATGGAGTAGAGGTTGTTGACGTATAACCGTTGTTTAAAAAGCCCAGGCCGTTTTCTTTTGTGTTATTTGACGTGAACTTAAAGTCCATCCCGGCAGCTGTGACTAACTGTATATCCAGTTGATTAAGTGGTAAACCGGCCGCCTGAAGCGCTTTAGAAAGTGTATTACTATTCTCACCCACTTCATGGTAGGCAGGACTGGCGACAACATGGTCAAGACATATCTCAAGACCAATCGATAATTCATCCAGCATAAACAGACGTTTGTTAATTTTATCAGACCGCAAATACTGGGAATCAGGGATCTGCCACGGTGCCGAGATATTAACATCACCCCAAAGCTGACCAGGGTGGCTATCAATCGTAGATATTTTTGCTTTTTCTATCACAATAGAGCATTTCGTTCCTATTTTTGGCCACCCCTTCTGCTTAAAAAACTCCAGCGAAGCTTCACCATTATAATACGGCATACAGCTATTAAACATGGTGTTATTGCTAGGTACTTTTCGCTTACCCATATTTCCCCCTGCGCTCAAACCCCACACAATAGTACCAGGAATAATCAACCAGTCTTTGAAATAATCCGATTTGAACAATTTACGCAATGTACTTTTAATGACCTCGTAGTCTTTGGCGAAGTAACCCCCATTCATCGCCTGCCTGAAGTAAAACTCTGGTGCCATAAATATTTTCAGGGTGTCATCGCTTTCTTCGCATTTAGCATGCTGTTTTGCTTCCACCATGATATCGCACAGATTTTGAATTCGCTTTTTTAAGTCATCCTCCACCCCTTCAGAGGTAAGATGCTTCCATAATTCCTGGCTTAGTTTATCCGCTGTTGAGTTTGTTCTGTTCGCTGGTTTTAACCATGACGTAGACGCTGTACCATTAACACCCTGAACAGCTGTAGTGACCTGATAACCAATCATCTGCACTCGTTTATATCTGGGCATACTACTTTCCTTTTTTACTCGTTATTTGCCAAAAGAAACAGGTTAAAAACTATCTTCGAGTTAGTTTCGTTATTGCCACCAGCTATCATTAAGAGGGTCATCACTATCATCCTCAACGTCGTCAAACAAATTCGAGGTGTTTAACTGCTCATCGTTCTTAACTACATCAGGATTGACTTCTTTAGATGACTGGATTTTCTTATCCGTATCTTTGGTGCCTGAAGCCGCTTCGCCCGTGTTTTTTTTACGTTTAATAATCTTCACTTTTCTAATCATGGCCCTCTCCAGTTACGCAACAGCTATTGAAGATGTTTTATTTCAGAAAAGCGTAAAAGATGAGCCCGGCAATGACTCTGGTTATTCAGCGCTAAATGCGGCAGGAATAGCCAGACATAGCGGTAACCGGAGTAAAAGTGATACAGGTGAGCTGGATAGGAAGTGGTTAGATGGACAGGCAAGCGGGTATCAATTACTGATGTCGCAAACAATGTCATGTGTAACGACTGTCGATACACATTGATGATATTAAACGTTGAGTGAAATAATGCCTGAATCAATCCAGACAATCAGGTCATCATCATGGCCAATTCAATAGACAACGTTTCTAAAGAACGGAATTTTCCAGCCAAACCGATCAAAACAGTAGTGAAGGACAAAATAAATTACGGGGTATTGTGCTGTCTCATCGTTCAGCACAAAACAACCAGGATGTGATGTTCAGCAACGAGTCGAAGCCGCTGCGGTGACCAGAGGCAAAAAAAACAGAGAAGCGGAGGAGAATGAAAGGGCGGCAGCGAGTGAGTCGAACGATAGTGGAGGCTGGTTCAGTTTGGAAAAGACCATTACACCGACACCCTCAACATGCTGGAAACCACCACAGACCTGGTGCCGAATCCAAAAATGGCGATAAAAGCGGTGGACCGTAAAGCCCTTAAGATGTTGTCACCAAAGACGGTTATAAAGCCATTGAGGATATAACGGTCGGCGATGAAGTGCTGGCGAAGAATGTGCTGACAGGAGAACAGGACTGGCGACCGGTAACCGAGATCTTTATTATTCCGGATAAGGTCGTTAATAATATTAGTCAAAAGCAAATGAGGCATGTTGCGGTCGCAAAGAGTATCGAGGGGGTGGATACCTGGACAATAATTGACGATGCACAAATAGTATTAAATTCATTTAATTCTGGTGCTGTAAATATCCTGGGTAAATCTAAGCAAGGCTTTCCAATAGTAAAAGCTGGCGGAATGATCGGAATTAATGTTTCAAATGTAGCGTCGGGTACATATAAGCAAGCAGCAAATATCTTTATGATAAAAGGAACTAAATCACCAAGTGTAGTACCTATGAATCCAAACTGGAGTTCGAAATAATGTTAGGTTTCATCCAAAAACAGTCTCTTATATTGATGCAGGCCTTACTGGGTGTGATATCAGCTAATTTTCGAATGATTTATCTTCAGCAGGAAAGTGGAAAAGTAATTGTTACTATCATTTTGGAGTCTGAAAACGAAAATGATTTTGAAGAGATTGAAGATTTAAAAAGCGAGTTCGAAGCACTTCAGGAGTCACCTGTTGATTATGATTTTGTGGTCAAAGTAGCAGATACGGACTTATCGTGGCCGGATGACAATACGGTTGTAATTTTTAAACGACGCGAATTCTAATGTTGCAAAGGGAGTACCTCCACCAAGTTTAAGTCCACCGTGTGCAGGTCGAAATGGAGCATTTAAAGAGGCTAAGCGTCGGTCAGGTATTCCTACTAGTCAGCAACCAAGCAAAGTGGAGCCAAACATAGATAGGCGAGGAAAGATTCAGCCTGGAAAATCATACGAGTTTGAAGTGCCTGCCGAAGGTTGAGGCACCAAAATTGTGAAAATTCGTGATGATGCTGGCGGTCATGATTTTGGCCCGAAAAACCCTCAAAATATAGGTTCTCATTTCAACAACGAAGCAGGCGATCACTTTGACCATTGATCTCAAACACACAAGTTCGACGGATGTATCGAAAGAGAATGATACGTACCACATTACTGAAGATAAACTTCCTGCAGTTACTAAGGTAGAAGCTGGTAGTTGGCTTCTGTCCTCTACAAATCATGTAGAGGCACGTCTCAATGTGTTGAAAATAATTTTTAATTTACTCCTTGCGAAAATGCCCGACTTAAAGTTGTGGTTCTTTGTGGGTGACTCTGCCTGGCAGAGTGATACTCGTATTATTCGTCACAAAAAGTTATTTAAACGTCTTAAAGCCAGAGGGGTGGAAGTTACCCATACCACCAAATCTATCGAGCATATGATGGAAAGTTGAAGTTCTTTGCAGCTACTTGTTTCTCAGAGTTATCGATTGATTCTATTACTAAAGCAATAGCCGAGGAACCATGCTCGTACATAGTAGCTGTCCCTGACAGTTTTGATATTAACTCCGCTCTTTGTAATGGTTGGGACACGAGTGATTATGTTGATTGCAACATTCTAGGTAATGTTGTTCAAAGCGGCGGTTTTCTTTTTAAAGCGGTCGGAGCTTTTGACGATCAGGATAGTGGTTTTATTGGTTTTGGAATGCCAGAGTTGGTAACACAGCTAGTGCAGTAATGTTGCAAAGGGAGAAGACCCGAACACTCTTGCTCAAACTCATAGCATCTATGGTAAACGCTCATCAAAATTAGTAGGCGGGAATATGCAATGAGCATCACAGGGTTGCGGCAGCTCGAAGAACAGGAACTCAAGTGGATATTAATGTTCTTGACGATGTAGCTGGCCATAGAAGTAATTTTAATAGCCTTGACGATGTAGCTGGCCATAGAAGTAATTTTAATAGCCTTGATGATGTTTTAAAGTCTGCTGAAAACCTTGGCTCTGATAGATGGAGGCCGCCAGGAAGATGATCAAAAAACCTTTACAGAAAGTTATTGATGATTATTTAAGTAAGGTTGAACAAGGAGTCTCTTTATTTAAAAAACAGATAGGTGATAAGCATCCTCTACAAGCTTGGGGTAATAAAGATATTCCCCAACGAGGGAAATTATCAGATGCTATTGAATACGAGTTTCATGGTATCGGTTGTGCGCTAATATTCTCCGATTGTGAAGTCGATTTTGATTTTGGTCCTGATGATCGTATTGATGGGTTTGATTTGTGGCGATTAACTCAGTATTTATTGAGTTGCCCTAATAAATACCCTGACTATAGCGCTGATAAAATAAAAAAGGATTTTGAAAATGCGCTAGAACATAAAGCGATTACGAAACTTACTCACCCGTATTGTAATTTGTATTTTAATTCTTAGTTGATTAGCCCCGCTAATGCGGGGCTAATTATTTAAACCACAGCAAAAACCCACTTCTTGTCATAGACCTCAATGGTGTAAGACGCTCCAATCTCAACCCCGACTTGCTCAAGCTAAAATCTGCGTAAATGAAATCCGACCCCGGGCCGTTTTATGCAGGCCGACTCCATCGTGCAGCAACCGGAAAACCTGCAAAACCTGAATCGTTATACCTGTGTGTTTAATAACATGTTGAGTTACACGGACCCGACGGGGTATTGTGCCGCTTCATCGTTCAGCACAAAACAACCAGGATGTGATGTTCAGCAACAGGCCGAAGCAGCTGCGGTGACCAATGACAAAGAAACCAAAGAAGTGAAGGAGAATGAAGGGGCGGCGACGAGTGAGTCGAACGACAATGGAGGCTGGTTCAGTTTGGTAAAGACCATTACACTGCACCCTCAATACGCTGGAAAGCAAAAGCAAAGAGCTGGTAAATGATGACAAGGTCTCGTCTGCCGATAGAGGTTGGATTAAGCAAGAAATGAACGAAGTTGCCGCTGGCAAAAAAGAGCATTTACGAAATCCACCGGGCAAAGACCTTGCTCATGAGTGAGGGAGAGAAGCTAAGAAAGGGTACGGGTATGAACATGCTCACCTTCAGAATAGAAAGGATCACAGATCTCAGCATAAGCTGGATAACTGGGGTAAAAAGAATAAAGAGAGGCCAGTACGATGAGCGTTAGTCAAAAACAAATTGAGGCAATACTCAAGCTCCCAGCCCCTAAAAGGTATAGCCACTTCATAAAAAAGGTAGTTGGCTGGAAGCAATTATGGGCCTTATATGATGATGGCTGGGCTATGTCGGAAACAGACAACGGTCAAATGGTCTTTCCCCTTTGGCCTGAGAGGGAATACGCTGAGTTATGTGTTTCCGGAGACTGGGCGAATTATCAGCCAGAGCCAATTGATTTGGACGAAGTCTTGGATAGCATGATACCGATGCTTCGAGAGCGAGGTATCCTTCCTGGAGTTTTCTTTACGATGCATGATGGAAATGTGAATGCTGATGTTGACGAACTCGAAGCTGACCTAAGGGAAGAATTAGATAAGTACGCATAAATAACATTATGATGTCGAAAGCCTCGTATATCGGGGCTTTTTTGTGCCTACCATGTGTGGGCATGAACTAATGTGACAAAGAAACCAAAGAAGCAAAGGAGAATGAAGGGGCGGCGGCGAGTGAGTCGAACGACAGTTGAGGCTGGTTCAGTTTGGTAAAGACCATTACATCGACCTCAACACGCTGGACAGTAAAAGCAAAGAGCTGGTTGATGCCGTCGATGCGGGTGACGTGATTGGTGCCGCCACGGATCCGGTGCCAAACCCAAAAACGGCGATAAAAGCGGTGGGCCGTAAAGCCCTTAAGATGTGGTCACCAAAGACGGTTATAAAGCCAGTGAGGATATAACGGTCGGCGATGAAGTGCTGGCGAAGAATGCGCTAACAGGAGAGCAGGACTGGCGACCGATAACCGAGACCTTTGTTATTCCGGATAATGAGGTGTACGAGCTGTTACTGGACACCGGAGACGCCACACCATCACGCCTGACGGTATCAGAAACCCATCCGTTTTATGTGCCAGCCCGTGGCTGGGTTGAATCTCAGTCGCTGAATCCGGGCGATGTGATAGAAACCGACACGTTCAGCGCTGCGGTAGTGATTTCCCTGAACGACCTGCACTGCCGGGAAGCGACGTATAACTTTACCGTGGACGAGTTCCATTCGTATTATGTGTCGCAGGACAGGGTGTTGGTTCATAATCAGAATGGAATTGTTTGTAATTTGACTGGTGATGGAGAGGTTACAAAGAATGCAGACCATTACATACCTGATGCGCCATTAGCTAAGCAGCGAGTAAACGGTCAAGATATACCACTACCATTAAAAGAAGCTGAAGGAAGAGCGCATACTGTACTTGGCTCAAGGGTGGGTAGCGATGGAAAAGTTTATCGTCAGTCAGCAGAATTTCCAGCTAATACGTGGCCTAAAGCAAATGGAAAAGATGTTCCAATGAGTGAAGTTCACTGGAGCAATCATGGACGCGGAGACCATTTGAATCCCCATCAACATCCATTTAAGTTTGATGGTAAAGGATGGGTTCGAGAAGGTGGAAATGGTTTACCGTTTAAGGGCCAATAAGGGGGAGGCTTAAAATGCAAGTATGTTTTGATTTACTAATTCCTAAAACTTGTTTTGGAGATGAGCTCCCTTTTCAAGAGGAGCTTGCTTTCTGGGGGGATGAAAGCTTCAGCCAAGATCCTCCTCGATTTGCATGGAAAGAAGAAGTTAAGTTCAAAAAGCAAGCAATGCCAGAGCATATGCTGGACTATATACCATCAGAGATGAATGTTTCGAACTGGGTCTACTTGGCATTAGAAAGTAATGCGCTTGAAACTTGGGAAAAGAGCGTCAATGAACCATCTCTTGATGAATCGCCACTGATGCTAAAGGAAATGCTTGATAATTTACTACCTTTACTTAGCGAGTGGGTTGTTATTTTCGAACTGAACTGCGATCAAATTGACAATGTCTATCAGATGGATAAATCGACCTTACTAGAGAAGATTGATTCTACTTTAAACTGGGAAAATGAACCAGAAGGGTTTGTTGCCTGGCATAAGTCATAAATCTAAAGCCCTTCGGGGCTTTTTCTTTGCCCACAAATTATTAATAAAAAGGATGTTACAAAGGAATGCAGAAAATGGAGCTTGAAACTATTTCTGCCGGAGGTAAAAAATCCAATGTCCACTACGTTTGAGATGCCGATGGAAGTACAGCTACGATTCGGGAGCATACCTTAGGTCATAAACTTGGAAATCATGGCTCTCATTTCAATAGTGAGCTACGTAACGTCCAAGGTATTAAACAGTCACTGAAGAATAATGCTGATT
>CBFHMJ010000011.1:0-203616 GCA_965656875.1 Alteromonadaceae bacterium | reverse complement strand
CTCAGGTTGGCAAAATTAGAGATACTTCCCAAGTCGGCCTGAGTTGCCAACTTGGGTATAGGCTGTTAGTGTGTCTATGTCAAAGTCGCTCGGTAATTATACCGTCAGTTTCCCTTGGTAATCACACAATGATAAGTAAACAAGCCAGCGTATACGGCAACCAAACATCAAGAGGGATCATAACTGTCTCCGAGATAGAAAATAGAGTCTGACCTTAACCCGCAAACGTGGACAGTTCAATTGCTGTGGGGCGAGTAGAATTTAGCGGCTGTTAGCCTTGCTCTCCCAAAAATCCCTCACTTTCCCCACCTGTAAACTTTTTTATGTCATTCACCCTCTGCTATATTGCGCAGCGCATTACCATTTAATCGTTAATAAACATGGAGTTGAACATGAATGTTCATCAATGGAGCAGTGCCCTCGCATTGTTAACACTGGCAATACCTTCATTCGCCAGTTCGCAAACATCCGCCACAACCAGCTTTAATTCAACACTACCGACATCCACACCTGAAATGCGGGTCGTACAGGAATCGTTGGTGCCAGTGAATACTCATCTGGTCGGTTCTGACCGTATCCATATTGGCAATCAATTTATTCAATGGAGTCCGTTCAGCAGTCGCCTGACGATTTATGAAACCAACGATGCGCTGACGGAACTGTCCGAACCTTCGGTCATATACCTGGTTGATTTACTGCCTGAGTTTCATAACTTATACGGGATAGTTCAGATAGCAGATACTAATGAATTGCTCATCATTTATCGGGATGAAGACAGCGACAGTCAACATGCAACATCCATATTCATTAACAGTAACAATACGGCCCGAATTGGTACTCAATATACTCTGAACTCCCGACTTCAGGACTACAAACGTGGCGGCCATCCAAGAGATGTATTCCAGTTCTGGATGCAGGGCAACGCCCTAATCACACGCGTGGCAGATGATGTGTTATTTCACTCAGTAGACCCGTCAAACAGGACTATTTCCCTGCATTCCACCCTGAATGCAAGCAATACCAGAATGTCAGAATCAATCAACACGGCTTGTCTGGATACCGACAATCAGTTGCTCTATGTCGCCAGTAAACAAGATCTGATTAACCCTGGACGGGCTATTTCGGTATTTGATATTAGCCAACCGCACACACCTTCATTTTTATCCAATCTGGATATGACATCTCTCAATGTGGATTCTGCTCAGGACTGGCAACTGGTGTGTGAAGGATTAGACAATCATATTATTGCCTACTCGGATAAAACGCTGGTGACGGCACATTTTGATAGCGCCACAGCAACCTTTGATAAGGCTAACAGCCAAACTAATGATGATGTCTTTAATGAACGGGACTTCAATCTGTCGATGCAACTGGCTGGTGATAAACTGATTTCTTTTGGTAATCATTATCATTATTTTCAAATTTCAACATTCGATCCGGTAACGCTGACTATTAATGTTGATAAAACAGTGCATATACCTGAAAGCTATCTGAGTCGTTCATTTGATCAACTGCGTTCAGCCATCCGCAGAAACGACAATCTGTATCTGTATTTCACCAATTATCCCTACTCCGGCTCAAAGACTGTTGGTACGTTCATCTTACAAGATATCGACCAGTCACCTACGCTAATTTATGCCTTGAAACCACGTTTTGACGAACAATTCCATATCCAGTATTCATCATTTACCTGGCTGGAAAAGTATGATGTCGCCATTGCCTCTCGCGGCTATGTACTCTATATCCTGAAATTCGATGCAGAAAAAAACAAATTTAATGAAGTCAATGAAATCGCATTTACTGAATCGGACAACGCTATTCAGAAATACCATTTCGATGAAAACACCGATGTACTGACAGTTACAATTGGCTCATTATTCCGTTCTGCGGGTAACGTTGAATTCGCACAATTCAAATTTGATCCAGAAAAAAACACCCTGAAAACCCTGACTCGGGCATTTATGAGGGATGAAGATGGAAATCTGCTCAACCTGATGTCTACTGGCGTGATGACAAAAAACAGGGATAAGCTCATTTCTCAATCGTTTTACAAAAAAGACGGTGATGAAAACTATACCTACTCACTACATGTTCACAATATTGGCGATGACATCAGCCATCGTCAGACGGTGGTAGACGATCTGAAGAATTTTGAGGGATTATCACGTTTTTATCGTCCACTACTAATCGACAACGATTTTTACTACCTGTCATACGACACGGGACATGTTGCACACTTCAGATTCGATAGTCATCAACGACTTAATTATGTCGGTAAAACCGCATTGACGGGCTTTGAAACAGGTGATTATCGCGACAATATCCTTGGCTTTGGCGACAGAGTCTACGTTAAACAAATCGACGACTTGTTTGTACTAACCCGTGACACCAATACCGGTGTACTCTCACTCAAAGCCGTAACCGATGTTGAAAGCACGCAGTGGGTTACTTACCTCAACAATATGAATAACTTACAGATGAAGGATGAACATTTCGTTTATGGTACGGGGGGACGCCACTTCTATACGTTTGTTGTCGATAAAGCCAATGACCGTTGGATTCTGAGCGACAAAGTTGCCGCTAAAAGCCTGATGAAATCCTTCTGGTCTCCTGAGATCTATCCAGCACAGGATAACGTTACCAGTGTTATCGCCTCAGAATTCCACGCGACAGCCCGAACTATCACTAAGCTTAATTTCCCACGTTCAGCCATCAACACCGCGAATACCATCAGTGTCTTACAAGGCCAACCAGTATCACTGGATTTAAATGATGTCTTCATTGACCACGATGTCAACGACACACAACACTACAGCATTGATGCTCTGCCCGGGTTTTTAACACTCAATGGTAGTGTTCTGAGTGGTACTGCAAACAGCGCTGATCAGGGAACCTTTGACGTTACAGCAACCGACAGCTTTGGCATGAAAACCGTTTCCACGTTTGCCTGGCAAGTTGACGGCGCACCACAGTCGGTAGTTGAACTACAACCCGTCCAGTTATTGAGCGGCGACACACTTACGATTCCACTCAATACTTTGATTACTGATCCGGAAGCAGGCATCGTTAGTTACGCGGTGAAAACGCCCGTTGAAGGCTTCACACTCTCAGGAAACACACTGACTATCAACACCTCGCAAGACAGTACAATCACCCTCGTTGCCACGGATGAACATGGTCAGTCAGCCGAGTTTACCCTGACAATAAACATCAATGAAACCAATACCATCACGTTAAATGGCACCGAAGGCGAAGCAATGAACCTTGATCTCAGCCAGTACTGGTCCTTCCCGGATGATGCCGATCACGCTTACAGCATGACGTTAATACCAGATGGTTTAACCCTGACTAATAACGGACGCTTAACTGGTACCCCGACATTATCTGGCGATTGGGTACTACCCGTCACGATCACGGCGATCAATAACGACAGCATGCGTATTACCAGCGAACTACTTCTGCACGTTGACGAAGCTAACAGCGGTTCAGGTGGCAGTACTGGCGGTGGTAACACCGGAGGCGGAAGCTCAGGAGGCGGCAGCACAGGTGGCTCCGGCAATACAGGTGGTGAAACCACTGGCGGCGGTTCCAGTAGTGGAGGCTCTGGCGGTGGCGGCTCTTTTGGCTGGTTTATTGCGATGTTAGCGGGCTTGGGCGTTACACGCCGCCGAGTGTTGTAAACATCATTTATTAAAATAGTTGAGAGAAGCAATTAAACTCGCTCTGACTCATCAGTCAGGGTGAGTTTTTTGTTATTTAAAGCAATCTTCCACCAGATATAACCACCCTTCATAACTGTCCTTTTCCACCAATGTCCGTTTTTGTCGAATATACGACAAATCCGCCATGTGATTTCCGTTACTATAACGTCATTGCACGGATAAGGAATTGCTATGACTACTCGCGTTGTCTTTTTTATTGCCGATGGCTTTCAAGGGTTGGATTTATTCGGGCCGTTGGATGCGTTTTATGAAGCTAATAGTTGGCAGCCAGATGCTTATGAATGCCTCACTCTGGGCTTACAACAAGGGCCGGTATTAACCTCGTCGAAACAGCAAGTCATTGCTGAACTGGCATTAGCTGAATTTGCTCAGTCAGATGAATTAGCGCTGGATTATCTGGTAATTTGTGGTGGTGCGGGAATGCGCACGCTGTCGTTAGATCAACAAGCTCAACAACAACTAACAGCGCTTGCACAGCGGTCAAAACGCTTGATCAGCATTTGTACCGGGAGTTTTGTACTGGCGCAGCTTTTCCCTAAGCAACCCAAAAATCTCACCACACACTGGCGTCATTGTCAGGAACTGGTGGATGCGCATCAGCATCATGCGGTGGATGCCAATCCGCTGTTTATTGAAGACAACAATGTCTGGTCATCCGCTGGGGTGTTAGCCGGCGTTGATTTGGCGCTGGAAATTATCAGACAGGATCATGGCAATACCATCGCGGCCAATGTCGCCAAAGAGCTGGTTGTCTACATTCAGCGTAAAGGTGGACAGAATCAGTTCTCAGATGCTTTGCAGGTTCAAACAGCAGACTGTCAGCGATTGCAGCCCTTGTTGCAGTGGTTGATGAACAATCTTGATCGCACAATCTCCGTGGCGCGAATGGCTGATGAGGCTGCAATGAGTGAACGCCAGCTTAATCGTCTTTTTCATGCTCATTTACACAAATCACCAGCTAAATACCTGAACGAACTCAGGTTAAACCGGGCGCGAGAGTTGTTATCCGACGCAAACCGTTCACTAAACGACATTGCCAGTGCTGTCGGTTTTACCCATTACGACAGCTTCCGACGTGCATTCGAACGCCATTTTGGTGTGGCTCCCTCTCATTTTCAATCATAAGGACATCATGATGCTTACATACGCTCGACACCTGTTGGCTTTTGCCATACTCTGCACCACTGCCACACTATGCGCTACATCCGCCCACGCGTTGGCACCGGATGAAATATCTGACTGGCGAGAGGACATCCGCTATTTTCAAAAAAACCTGAAAAAGACTCACCTGAACCCGTTTTATCAGGTCAATGAAGTAACCTTTGACCAGGCGATAACCACACTGCTCCAACAGTTACCCGCGATGAATCAATATCAGGTAGAAGCAGAATTGATGCGAATTACCCGGCTGATCGGTGACGCACACACCCAGTATCATTTGATGTCTGGTCCACACCAGCATTTTCCGTTTCGCTTCAAACAATTCGGTGATCGGTTATACATAACGGCTGCGGGTGACGATCTGCAACGGGTCATCGGTGGCGAACTAATCGCCATTAATCAACAACCGATTGCAGCAGTGATTAAGCAACTTACCCCTTATGTCCAGGGCGTCGAAAATCAACATTCATTGCGCAATGCACTGGAATTCCAACTGACCATTGCTCAGCTGCTCTATGGTACGGGCATTATTGGCGAACTTAACAAGGCAGAATTCACCATTAAACTCGCGTCTGGCGATAAACAAACATTGTCAATTGCAGCGGTTTCGATGAACACATTTGCAACCATTGGAAAAACACAGGTTCAACCGGATATCCCGGTTAAACATTTAACCACACTCATGCCAGGTGTCACGCTGGGACACTTGCCACAAGCTAGCTTGAGTTATCTGGGCTGGAAACACTATCCATCGTTCGAGCAAGTGGAAAAAGGCTGCAAAACATTGCAGAAACAGCTTAAGCATCATCAAAGTCAGCACCTGGTTATCGATCTGCGAGGGAATTTCGGAGGCAGTTTTTACACCGGGCTGGCGCTGTCGTCTTGCTTATTGCATATGTCGCAATTTGACTGGCAACACGGTATTTATGTCTTAATGGATTATCAAACCCAGTCTGCGGCGATGAGTAACGCAGCTCAGTTTCGACAAATACTGAACGCAACGCTGGTCGGGGAACCAACCGGTGCCGATCCGAATCACTATATGGAGAACAGCACATTCCGGCTGCCACATTCGACGCGGCGGATCACCAGCTCCATTCGCTATTATCGCTTTATTGAAGCACCTGCTGACACCCTGACGCCAGATATACATATCCCGGTGACAAAATCAGCCTGGTTTAACGGTGAAGATCAGGGAATGCAAGCCATTATCGACAGAATTAACACATCAAATAAAATTCACAAATAACGTTACTTTTCAATATCTTAATCATGATTTATCACTCAAATATCACAGCTCATAAGGGCTGTGATAGATTTGTGATAAATTCGTGATTGCACTGTGATTCATCCTTCGCCATTCGGGTTTAGTCTTATTCCATCTGGAACACAGAAACGACTACAACTAAGAGGCGACAACATGAAACTAAAAGCACTTCTAACAGCTTCAGCACTTCTGGCTGGTACGGCTCAGGCACAAGACTTAACGATTCAGGTCACGAATCTTACTCAAGGCATTTACTTCACACCCATTATTGCTGCAGCCCACACAGGCGACCAGCACATCTTCCAGGTTGGTCAAGCAGCGAGCGATGCGTTACAGGCGCTGGCAGAGGGCGGCTCAATCGCAGGTGTTGCTGAATCACTGGCAAGTGCAAATACCCTTCAGGACCCGGCAGGCGGCTTGTTAGCACCGGCAGCATCAGCCAGTGCTGATCTAATGACAGACGACAGCAACATGTATTTATCTGTCGCCGCTATGATGCTACCAACTAATGATGGCTTCATCGGTCTTAATGCCTGGAAAATTCCAACAGAAGCTGGTACTTACACGATTTACCTGAATGCATACGACGCGGGCACAGAAGCCAATAATGAACTAATCGTTGAAGGTTCTGGCGCTCCTGGTGTACTCGGTATCCCTGCGGCACCTGGCGATGGTGAAGGCGTTAATGGTTCAGGTGTAACCACAGAAGAAGCAAATCAGACTGTTCACATTCACCGCGGTGCATTAGGCGATGACAACAGCACAGGTGGTACAAGTGATTTGAACAACACCGTTCACCGCTGGTTAAACCCGGTCGCAAAAGTAACAGTTACCGTTAAGTAGGAGGCTGCTCATGACTATGCGATTAACCGGACTGAGTGCTGCACTCGCGACTTTATTACTGGCAGGCTGTGGTGGTAGTTCATCGTCGTCTTCAACACCGACACCGCCGCCACCTCCTCCACCGCCAACAACCTATTCATATCAGGTTTCGGTATTAAATCTGACCAATGGTCAACCACTATCTCCGGTCGCGGTTGTCCTTCACGCCGATGGCAACTTATGGGAAAACGGTGCAAGCGCGTCTGTCGCACTGGAAAAACTGGCAGAAGGTGGTGATGCCGCCGATATTCTTGCCTGGGAAAACGCGGTATCGAATGCTGCAACGGAAACCCCGGTTGGCCCGGGCTCGGTAGGCGAAATTGCTATCTCTACTCAGGACGAAACTGCTCTGACCTTATCATTAGCCACCATGTTGGTGAATACCAATGATGCTTTTAGCGGTCTGAATGCTGTGGACCTTAGTGGATTAAGTGTTGGCGATTCAATGACCTGGACCCTTTCCGCATACGATGCAGGAACCGAAGCGAATGATGAAGCGGCGGGAACTATTCCTGGACCAGCAGATATGGGCGAAGGCTATAACGCCATCAGAAATGATATCGACAAAGTGGTAAGACACCCAGGCGTCGTCTCTCAACATGACGGCTTAACGACCTCGGTGTTGACCGAAGCACATCGCTTCGATAATCCGGTCATGCGAGTGACTGTTACCCGTCAGTAAAAATCAGGTCTTGTCCAGACCAGGCTCCGGGTGGTGTTTTCCTGCTTTCACCACTGAACATGTTGCAACTCACATGATTCTTAAACCCGGAGCCGCTTTTGGTGTGTCTATACTAATCCACTCAGTTACCCGGGCGGCACTTTGCCCACTCAATATTTTGTTCATGACAACGATGGAAACTCCCATGGCCTCAGTACTGATAGTGGAAGATGATCACGACATAGCGTCACTGATTAAAGTAAACCTGCTGGATTTATCACTTGATGTTAAAACCGCATACAACGGCAACGATGCAATCAGTCTTGCCACCGAACAAGCATTTGATCTGGTTATCCTGGATTTGATGTTACCCGACATAAGCGGCCTTGATGTATGCCGCCAGTTAAGAACCAGTCATCCGGAGATTGTTATTATTATGCTTACCTCCCGCAGCTCAGAAACCGACCGGGTTGTCGGCCTGGAACTGGGTGCTGATGACTACATGACTAAACCCTTCAGTGTGCGCGAATTGCAAGCCAGAATCCGCACTCAACTTCGACGTGTCGCCCTGTATTCTCAGGCAAAAGTAGCCACCACAGAAAATGGCTCACAACACTCACCAGAACACGATGGTCAACAACACAATCACTATCAACACGACAGTGATGAGAAAACATCGGCGTTATGCAGTGGCGCTTTAGTGATCGACCAGCGCAGCCACCAGGTTACTCTGGGCGCTATGGATATCGAGCTAACCGCAACAGAATTCGAACTGCTGGTCTTTCTGGCTGGACACCCCAATCAGGTCTTTTCACGAGAAGAATTACTCAGCTCCGTGTGGGGATATCATCATAGTGGTTACGAACATACCGTGAATTCTCATATCAATCGCCTGCGCAAGAAACTGGAGCAAAACCCTGCCCAACCAGACATCGTGCAAACCGTGTGGGGTGTAGGCTATAAATTTAATCCGGACGGTTGTCGATTATGAATTTGTCTTTGTATCAACGGCTTGGCATTTCTCTGGCCGTATTATTTGCCCTGTTATTCGCCGGGTTTGTCCTGTGGACGAACCATGTGGATGAACAAGCCACTCAAGCGGCAGAACAACGGCTGCATCTCAATCTCGCTCAACATCTGGTGAATGATAATCCCAGAGTGTCGCAGGGATTTTATGATTACGAAGACCTGGCAAACCTGTTTCATACCATGATGGTTCTGGGGCCTGCTTTCGAATTTTATTTACTTGATCCCACCGGAAAAATTCTGACTTACTCAGCGCCAAAAGAAAAAATTAAACGAGATGCCGTCGATCTGGTTCCCGTATTGAACTTGTTAAAAGACCCTGGATTACTGCCCGTTACCGGCGACGACCCACGTCATCCTGACCGTCGTAAAATATTCTCAGCCGCACCAGTTAATGGTGAAGATGGCCTGAAAGGCTATCTGTACGTCATCATTCGAAGTGAACAATATGACTCTGCGTTTGCAGCGGCTCACGACGATAAGCAACAACATCAAAGCCTGCTGGTGATCGGCTCAGCAATCATCTTCTTATTTGTCGTGTTGCTGGTATTACTGCGAGTTTTCACGTCGCCTGTTCGTCAGTTAAGTCGTGCCATGGAAGCCTTTCAGGCAGCCGATTTTGATTTGAAAACACTGGAAAAAACGGCGCAACTGGCACGCTTACCCGTGTTAGATAACCTACTCAATCAACACCCGCACAAAGCGGCTCGCCATGAAATCGGCCAGCTCACCGATGTGTTTACCCAAATGGCAAAACGTATTAATGCGCAAATCAGTCAGTTAAAAGCCAACGATACCCAGCGCCGGGAATTACTGGCACAGCTGTCTCATGATCTGCGAACGCCGTTAGCCGCGTTACAGGGCTACCTGGAAACCCTGGATATCAAGCAGGATAAAATCGACGATGCCGATCGCGCTCAGTTTATTCATATCGCGCTCCGCAATTCTCTGGTGTTGAAACGTCTGGTCGATCAGATTTTTGAACTGGCTCATCTGGAAAGTGGTCAGGTGAATGTTGAACTGGAAGTCTTCCCAGTCGCAGAACTGATTCACGACATCGCAGCAAAGTTTACGTTAAAAGCTGAAAAGCAAGGTGTGAAGCTCGTGCTACCGCCAACCCCCTGTTTGCAACAAGTGTCTGCGGATATTGGCAAACTGGAACGTGTTCTGACAAACCTGATTGAAAACGCATTACGTCATACCCCAAAAGGCGGCGAAATTCAGTTACAGGTTGAAACAACCTACGACAACCGCTTAATGATCTCGGTAAAAGACACTGGCAGCGGGATCCCGAAAAACGATTTGCCCTATATTTTTGATGCGCGTTACCGAGGAGCAAATGCTTCCGGTGATCGTCATCAACATGCCGGATTTGGTCTGGCAATCTGTAAACGTTTACTAGCCTTACTCAATACTGAACTGGCGGTTAGCAGCGAATACGGACACGGTGCAACGTTCTCGTTCTGTGTGCCACTGGTTGATATTTAACGATTGTCCAACCTGATTACTCCTGGCGAGTCACAGCCCCCAGCTATCTGACTCGCCGCTCTTTCGTCCTGACTTCCTGCCAACTTTTAATACACCTGACGCTCTCTATTACAGAATTCATCATTACTGATATAAGTAAATTGACTAAATTCGTTAAATTTTGGAAACATTTCATCTTGACTTAAGTACACATATTAGTACAACTTGTAGGCGAATTCGCACCATCTGAATGAACCTCAGCCAATTCATTACTATTTCAACGGTTATTACGAGGTTTATTCCAGATTTTCGAATTTGCTTAATTAATATTTCCTAATTTTATTTTAAGAAATGGAAACGGAATCATGATGAATAGAACTGCGATTGCAACGGGCATATCGTTAGGATTATCAGCACTCATCGCACACGCTGATTTATCCGCCACATCGATTACCAGCTCGCAATCAACCCCCCAGTCTCAACAAGAACAGCTCACACTCAAACGCTATATCGTCCTCTTTAATCAGCAACCACAACGCGCTGACACAACTGAAAATCTCCATACCCGAACAGAACAAACGGAAGCGGTATTTTCTCAGCAATACGCAACTAATGTCATTGAACAGGTTGGCGGGCGCACGGTCACGCCGCTGGGCTCCATTGCTGGTGTTGCAGCCGAACTGAACGACCAACAACTTCAGTCATTACAGCAACACCCGGATATTCGACTGATTGAAGAAGATCCGGTACGCGAGCTGCAAGCGGACTACAGCGGTGCTATGGAAGAGATTCCCTGGGGGCTGAGTCACGTTCAGGCTGATCTGTTATCTGATGCAGCCACGGGCAACATGAAAGTCTGTATTGTCGATACCGGGTATGAACTGTCTCACGAAGATTTGCCATCTGGTGCAAACATTACCGGTGAAGTTAGTAATACATTACTCACCACTTACGGCGAACGAGATTTAGGCAACTGGTCTGTCGATACCTGGGGTCACGGCACTCACATGGCTGGCACCATCGCCGCATTAGGCAACAATACCATTGGTAGTTGGGGCTTGAATCCTAACGGCCTGGTCAATCTTCACATCGTCAAAGTGATAGACAGCGCGAACTGGTGGCCACTGATCGGCAGTGACTTAATTGCTGGCGTTGAGGCGTGTCAGGCCGCAGGCGCTAACATCGTCAATCTCAGTCTGGCCGGAACCACCAGCAGTGAATCCGAAAGGCTGGCGATGGAAGCAGCGTATAATGCGGGCATGTTGGTGTTTGGTGCGGCTGGTCACAGTGGTAATAGCGCGGAATTCTTCCCTGCGTCCTATGATTCCGTCGTTTCAGTAACCGCCATCGACCAGGATAATGCACGCTGGCACGGCGCACCGTTTAACGACGCCATAGAATTCAGTGCGCCAGGCGTTCAATTGCGCTCGACTAAAATCAACAGCACCTATGGTGATCAGGATGGAACATCTGTCGCTACCGCTTATATGTCTGGTGTTGCAGCACTGGTCTGGAGCCACCACCCAGAATGTACCAACACAGAGATTCGACACATTTTACAAGCCACAGCAAAAGATTTAGGTGATGCTGGCAGAGATACCACGTTTGGTTATGGACTGGTTCAGGCGAAAGATGCCCTGGATTTAATTGACCAGAATGGCTGTGACGGCCTTGAAAATGCGCCGCCGGTCATCGCTGGCGAACCGGCGCTGTCGGTCAGTGAAAACCGTGACTATCAGTTTATTCCAACGGCCAGCGATCCGGAAAATGACACACTCAGATTCTCCATCAGCGGCAAACCCGCCTGGGCAACGTTTAATCCCCTCACCGGCGAATTAAGCGGAAATCCCGGTGGCATTGGTGATGCAACTCATCTGAATATCGAAATCTCCGTTAGTGATGGCACAAATACCACAGCATTAGCTCCATTTTCTATCTACGTCGTCTCGTCGATTTACACGGATTGGGAAAGTGATGGTGAACCACCCGTGCATACCGGATGGCAGCCCGAAGCAACGACTCAAACGGGTAAGTTTTTCCAGACATCAACGTCCTTTTACAGTCAGATCCGCTGGGAAACTCAGCGTGAACTGTCAGCAACAGGCAATATCATTGATGTCGGTAATCCGGTTGAACACCGCCGACTTTATGAAGAAAGCAGCACTCGGATTGTATTTACCAGCTGGAGTGACTGGGCAGATGCAGGCGACTTACACAGTTGCACCGAATGGACACCCGCGACAGATACAGTCAATTACGGTCAGACATTCACACAAACGCGTGATTGTCAGCAGCGGGAAGAACGTAATCGTATTTATACCGCTAACAATCAAACGATTGCTGCCTATGTTGAAATGAATCAACGTGCTGTGAATCAGACACAAGATGCAACCGGTTCATTGCGAGACTGGCAGCCAGCAACACCGATTTATACAATCTGGATCGATGACGGCAACCCGTTTAACTACGGCAACTGGACACCGGTGGCAAACGTTCAAACCGCCGATTTCATGCAAACCCGCAGCTATCAGCAAAATCAGCTACGCTTCCGTCAGGATCGTGAACAGGACTCAATCACCGGTGATTACCGAGATGTGGGTGAGCCGGTTCAGGAATCTCGCGTCGAAGACCGCACTGAAACCCGAACTGTTACCGTCTCAACCACCACACCGGTTAATAGTGGAAATCCACACACTTGCTCGGCCTGGACGCCAGATCCATCCAGTGTTGACAGCGGTACCAGTTTTACTCAAACCCGCAGTTGCCAACAAGATCGTAGTTTCAACTGGGAATACAAAGTAGGTGCAACGGTTATTCATACCCGGGGCGATGGCGATGCCATAACCATCACGCAATCACAACAAGCGGTTGGTACACTTTGTACCTGGAATGCGATTTCACCTGAGTATTCAGCCTGGGCAAACACAGGCGCAGGTTACAATTACAGTGCCTGGAGCCCGGTACCATCGAACCAGACAGCGACTTACACTCAGCACCGGAGTTTCTCGCAAGATCAAACTCGTAGCCGTCAAAATCGCGAACAATGTGTGCAAACCAATGCCATCAGACCGGTTGGAAATGCCATTACAGAAACGCAAACGGTCACCTTATCGGATTCACGCCCAGTCAATATCACCGTTTCTGGCTGGTCTGCTCAAGGCGCAGAACAATGCGGCGCCTGGTCTCCGGCAACCTCAACGGTTGACTATGGTCAGACGTTTACTCAGACACAACAATGTAGCCAGGATTATCAACGCACCTGGAATTACAACATTGAAGGATCGATTGTTCATTCCCGCATTGAAAGTAAAACCGAAACCAGCAGCAATTCACGCAGTGCAACCGGCTCACACTGTAACTGGATCAATGAACCTGACGAGTACTCAAGCTGGTTTAATACCGGTTCACCGTACAGCTACTCTGGCTGGTCACCGGCGGCAGGCTCACAGTCGAGTAATTTCTCGCAATCCCGCACCTATCGTCAGGATCAGTTCAGAACACGTTATCAATATCAGTATTGTCAGCAATCGCCATCAAACCGTCGCCTGTTGGATTCGGATAATGAACACCGCACGATTACTCCATCGGAATACCGAACAGTTAGTGTGAACTATTCCAACTGGGTCAACAGCGGCAGTCCAACAAACTGTTCAGCCTGGTCTCCACATCCTTCCAGCGTCAACTATGGTCAGGTGTTTACTCAAACCCGACGTTGCGATCAGAACCAGACACGTACTGTCACCTACACAGCGGGCGGCACCACACTAAACACCCGAGGCGAAAGTCAGACGGTTGATGACAATCAGTCGCAGCCAGCAACTGGCACAAAAGACTTTATTACCGATACATCTATTACCTATACACCGTGGATCAATGACGGCGGTCCGGAAGACTTTGGTGCGTGGAGTGATCAGTGTGAAAATCATGATGAAGGCACAACGTTCACTCGGAGTCGAAGCTACATTCAAGTGCAGGAACGTGATGCAAATTACTGGGATCACTGGGCCAGCGGCAAGAAAACGCTGAATAAAACACTGGCAGAAACCCGCAACGTTCCGGGCACACAAACGCAGAATAATGTACCGGGTTGTCGCTCTGTTAGCGGTAACTGGTCCAGCTTCAGCTATGTTGGAACAACCGGCTGTAATCACGATCTGGGAGTACTGTTCTCTCGCGCAGCAGCCAACGGCTATCCCGCCGGTTCCGCTAAATCAGGATCATGTTCACCGAAGGGCATTGTTCATAAATTCTCAACCGTTGTTCAGTCGGGAGGATATTGTGGCGGTTCAGGCGGTGGCTTTGATGTTGGTTATGCCGAGCAAACTTGTCAGTAATCACTGATCAAAATCATTGATCGTCCCATCAACAACAGGCTGGTTCAGTTAACATATTTGTGCCAGCCTTGTTGTTTTTATAATCACAACGACCAATTAATCATCGATAAAGAACATTTGGTTCTACATTCGATACTCTTCCTTGACTGTTGTTCTCAAATAAGTACATTCGTTTCCGTAAATGTTCCAGTGACATTTTAATTTAGCTATATATCAATTAGTTAAGGACGATAGATCCTAACAACAACTAAAAAGTCTCACATATGGGATTTACCGTTTGCAGATGCAAACAAATTAACATCGCTTATTAAACAATGGACAAGGGAAAATGAAGACAAGAACAGCAATCGCGACGGGAGTGTCGCTCGGGCTTGCCACCTTGTTAGCACAAGCTAACTTAGCTGGCACCGACGCTTCACCAACTAACACGCCATTCACACCATCATTTCAACAAGAACAGTTAACACTCAAACGCTATATTGTGTTGTTTGACAAACAGCCAACAACACATCGACAACACACGCTTTCTGACACAACAACAGAAACCGCTGAAACTCGTGAACATCTGTTTTCAGCTCAGCAGGCAACCGATGTGATCTCAACTTCGGGTGGCCGCAGTATCATGCCACTGAGTTCAATTGCTGGCATGGCCGCAGAACTGAACGACGAACAACGCAAACAATTAGAGCAACACCCGGATATTAGACTCATCGAAGAAGATCCAGTCCGTGAGTTACAGGCGGATTACAAAGGCGCTATGGAAAAAATCCCCTGGGGGATTAACCATGTTCAGGCTGACCAGTTATCGGACGCCGCCACAGGCAACATGAAAGTTTGTATTGTCGATACCGGGTATGAACTGTCTCACGAAGATTTGCCGTCTGGTGCAAACATTACCGGTGAAGTTAGCAATACATTACTCACCACTTACGGCGAACGAGATTTAGGCAACTGGTCTGTCGATAGCTGGGGTCACGGCACTCACATGGCAGGAACGATTGCCGCGTTAGGCAATAACACAATAGGAAGTTGGGGGCTTAATCCGAATGGCCTGTTAAACCTGCACATTGTTAAAGTTATCGATCAAGCCAACTGGTGGCCTCTGATTGGTAGTGATTTAATTGCAGGCGTAGAAGCGTGTCAGGCCGCTGGCGCTAATATCGTCAATCTCAGTCTGGCAGGAACTTCCAGCAGTGAAGCAGAACGACTGGCAATGGAAGCCGCCTATAACGCGGGCATGTTGGTTTTTGGTGCAGCGGGTCACAGTGGAAACAGCGCGGAATTCTTCCCGGCTTCCTATGAGTCCGTTATTTCGGTCGCCGCAGTTGATCAAAACAACGCTCGCTGGAATGGTTCACCTTACAACGACCAGGTTGAATTCAGCGCCCCCGGGGTGCAATTACGATCCACCAAAATCTACAGTACTTATGGCGATCAGGACGGCACATCCGTCGCGACCGCGTACATGTCTGGCGTTGCAGCACTGGTGTGGAGTCACCACCCGGAATGTACCAATACTGAAATCCGACATATTTTACAAACCACAGCAAAAGATCTGGGCGATGAAGGTCGTGACACCTCTTTCGGTTATGGTCTGGTCCAGGCGAAAGACGCCGTTGACCTGATCGCCATGAACGGATGTGACGGCTTATTCAACACACCTCCGGTTATTGATGGACAATTCCCTGCAACCACGGAAGAAGATGTTCCATTCTCATTTATTCCAACCGTCACCGATGAAGACGCCGAAGACACCCATACATTCTCGGCCACCAACATCCCTGTCTGGGCCAGTTTTGATGAAACAACCGGTGAGCTGTCAGGTCATCCTGACAATGATGATGTCGGCGTTTATCAAAACATCGCCATTACAGTGACTGATTCAGCAGGAGATAGCGACACACTTGGCCCGGTCTCACTGGCGGTACTGAACGTTAATGATGCGCCAACATTTACCTCTGCACCCGTTACAACAGCTACTCAGGACCAGCCCTATCACTACCAGGTTCGCGTTGAAGATGTCGACCCAGATACCATTTTGACCGTTTATGCCTCTACGCTGCCAACCTTCCTTGAATTTGATATGGACTCGCTAATACTGAGCGGCACACCCGGCAACAACTTCGCCGGAAAATCCTGGGAAGTGGTACTGACAGCAACAGATGCAGACGTTAACGTCCAGCAATCATTCACCGTAACCGTTGAAAACGTCAATGATTCGCCCACCATTAGCGGTGAACCGCGAAACTCTGTCAGCGAAGTTGGTGCATACCAGTTTGATCCGGTTGTCACTGACCCGGATCTTGATGATGTTCATACCTTCAGCATCACAGGAAAACCGGGCTGGGCACAGTTTGATACCGCGACGGGCAGATTAAATGGCTCACCAGCAGGGCATCCAGCCACCGAATATACCAACATCGTGATCAGTGTGAACGATGGCACCGAAACGGTTAGCTTACCTCCTTTCAGCATTACCGTTGTTGCCAATAGTTACAGCGACTGGGAAAACGTAGGAGAACCCAATCAGGCCAGTGAATGGCTCCCATTGCCTGATTTCCAGACAGTCGACTTTAGTCAAACTCGCAACGCAACCTACCAGCAACAACGAACCGTGCAAGCCAGAGAACTCGATCAACAAACCGGTGCGATTATTAATGTTGGTGAACCAACTATCGACACTCGGGAAATGTTAGTTCATGAACTTCGCATGGTTTCCGTGAATGCATCGGACTGGGAACAAACCAGTGAACTCGATAACTGTACAGCCTGGACACCCGCCGCAGATACCATAGACAAAGGCACAGAGTTTTCACAAAACCGGGATTGCGACCGGGGACGAACCCGTCAGTGGGATTACCGAATCGACAATAATTCGATTCACTCGCGAACAGAATCCGGCTCAATTCGCGTCACTCAGACGCAACAGGCAACGGGTACCTTATGCACCTGGCAAGCCATTGATCCGATCTATGACGACTGGAGCAACACAGGCGAAGGTTATAACTACTCAGCCTGGTCTCCGGCACCTTCAACACAGACTGCAAACTTCAGCCAGCAACAAAGCTACGACCAAAATCAGCAACGTACCCGAACCAACCGGGAGCAATGTCAACAAACCGGTGAAACTCGTGCGATTGACGAAGTGATTGAAACGCAGACTATTCCGTTACAACAATCACGAACGGTCAACGTCAATGCCGGAAACTGGCGTACAGTGGGCGAACGTAGTTGTGATAGCTGGACGCCAGCCCAAAACACGGTCGACGATGGCAAAACCTTTTCACAAACGCGCCAATGTACGCAGGCTAAAGAACGAGACTGGCAATACACCGCGGACGCTGCTGTCTTACATACTCGTACTGAACCATCAGCAGATACCAGTACAGAAACGCAACAGGCAACGGGAACCTTATGTACCTGGAACGCAATTGATCCGAGTTATACCAACTGGGTTAATGTTGGTGCCGGATATTCTTATTCACCCTGGACACCCGCACCATCAACGCAAACCCATGATTTTGTGCAGAACCAACACTATTCACAAGATCAAACACGGACGCGACAAAACCGGGAGCAATGTATTCAATCTGGCAGAACACGCGCCACTGGTTCACCGATACCAGAAAATCAAACGGTTCAGCCAATAGTCAATCGCACCATGAACGTGTCACATGACGACTGGACAGATGTTGGTTCACAGTCTTGTACTGAATGGAGCCCTTCACCGGATACCATTGATAAAGGCACGTCATTTACGCAATCCAGGCAATGCTTCCAGGACAGAACACGTAACTGGTTTTACAAAGTTGACGGCGTTACTCGCCATACCAGACCAGAAAACGGTGAATTTAACGATCTGGAAAATCGCCAGCAAACCGGCACTAAGTGTGACTGGATTGGCATCGATCCCGTTGTCAAACTCGACTGGCACGATCACGGCTCTCCCACGCATTACGGCGCCTGGTCACCCGCATTTAACAGACAAACGACTAATTTCACCCAATCCCGCTCCGTAGAACAACCACAACGTCGAGTGTTGCAGGGGTACCAACGCTGTGTGCAAACTGGCGAAACACGGCCTGTTGGTCAGCAATACGAGGAATACAGAAAGGTGAACAATGGCCAAAAAAGAACAGTCTTCGTCACTGTATCCGTCACGCCAGGTGAGCCTTCATGCTCAAGTTGGTCGCCTGTGCCAGATACCATTGAATACGGTGTTCCATTCACTCAAACAGGTCAATGTAACCGAGATGTTGAAACAGACTGGACCTTCCGATTATCAAATAACAACGCCGTTTATAGCTGGCAGTCGGTTAGACCGGAAAGCTTCTCTGAAACACGACCGGCTACTGGCACCCGTTGTGACTGGGATACACGAGTAATTACTTATGGTTCCTGGGACAGTATATCTTCACCCTATGATTTTTCAGCCTGGTCTCCCTCTGTCGGTAATCAGTCAGCCGACTTCACCCAAACCCGAACGTATAAACAAGACGAGGAAAGAGCCATAGAAAATGTAGAATATTGTGTTCAGAACCCGTCAATCACAAGACCTGCGCCAGACAGAATTGAACGTCGCACGGTTACTCGCACGCAAAGCCGAACTGTAGCCGTGAATTTCTCCCCTTGGGAAAACGATGGTTCACCTAAAAATTGTTCGGCCTGGGCACCGTCGGCTGACACCATTATTTATGGCAAACAATTCACTCAAACCAGAGACTGTATTCAACCGGTTAAACGCTCGGTAACCTACACAACACAAGGGCAATCCATCGGCTCACGTACTGAAGCTGATTCAAGGCCAGTTTCGCTGAGCCAACCTAAAATAGGAACAAAAGATTATATTGAAAAATTTTCGACTAAACAGGGCCCACCCTACAATGTTGGCGGTCGATATGGTTATTCCGCCTGGAGTGATGTATGTGAAAACCATGATGTAGGAACCACATTCAACCGCTCCAGAACCTACAAGCAAAATCAGGAGCAAGTCATTGAAGAGTTCGCGCATTGGCGTGTAAAAGGAAAAGTTAAGACCGGCCAGTCAATCAAGCCATTAACAACAACAGGAACCGAAAATCAATCCGCTGTAGCTGGATGTCGGCCAACAACAAAGTGGGTCAACAAAGGCTGGTCATTTCACTTACGATTCAGGGAAGGCGAGTTTTATAAATACAATGCAATTCCAATCACGCCTGTAACTATTGGTGGAAGCTGTACGACACCGGGTCAGGAAGTCTTCACGGATAAATACTATGAAGAGATTGAAGTTTGCGACTATGGCGAAAACTGCCGCTATCTTGGATTTTCAGCAGAAGTTAAAACAGCTCGTTGTGAGTAACCCCGTGTAACCTCACTCGTTACCAGATTAAAAAGCCCCGTATTCCACCCAGGAATCGGGGCTTTTTAACCGCTATTTAAGTAACCATTATGTTTCTGTCGCGGTTGCCTGCTCCAGATTATAGTAATACTGCATTGCACGTTTTTCCGTATAAAACTCAATGCCTACAATCATAGATGTCATCATCAACAAACCTGCGGCAACACCTAATGCCTGAGGTTGCCTCATCAGTAGAACCATTAATAACGCTAACAATCCCACTGTTACACCGCCAGAACGATAATATGGAATACGTTTTATCAACACAGAAATTCGCTCTTTTTCTGCATTAACCGCGAGCTCATCCTGCTTCAACGACGTCATCAACATAAACTGTTTACGCAAGCCGATATCCCTGTTCATCATCGATAAGGCGACGCCGGACAAAATAGCAGCCCCCAATACAACCGTAATCATCAATCCTTCTGCAAATCCAGCACTGGATAGCACGTATAATCCCAACACCATTACGCTTAAAAATGCACAACTAACCAATACGGTCATCATGGTTCGTTGTTCGCCATCAAAGTAAATCTCAACTGCGGCCAGAGCCATTTGATTTACCTCATTTTGCATAACACCAATACCCCCGAATATCAGATAGAAAATTGATATTCCGCAGCAACGCATACTCTGGAATATCTGGATTTGTTTGCTGATAACAACTACTTGCAACCAACAAAATTTCACCCGCATAGGTCAACAGACCCTTATGCCCTGCACAGTGTAACCGAAATAACAACGGAATTGACCGGATATCAGGAGCCCCCCTTTACGCCTGCTTGTTGCGGTGATTCGCCGCTTCAACACTTGTTGTGTTTTAGTCATACACAACAGTAACGAAAGCAAGCTGTAATCGTGAAACTCTTCAATAAATCGGACAATTATTGTACCCCTCTTGTACATTGTTCGTTCAGGCGAAAACGATTGTTAATGCGGAAACTTTTCTTTAAAAACACCTGGTGTAAGTCATTATTGCTGACTTGATTAAGGTACAAGAGAATACATAGGATCGTGATAGCCACTGAAAAGCTATATTTATCAATAAAGGAAGTAAGGAGATAACACAAAGAAAAACCCGGCGAAGCAAAACGCCTCGCCAGGAACCGCAGTCACGGATTAAAAAGAGAATAAAGGAGGGTTTAACTCATTAATAACGACAACGCCAGGCCCCACATCATCAATGCCACCAGACTATCTAATACTCGCCAGGCCCGTGTCGTTTGAAAAACAGGCGCCAGCTTCTTCGCACCAAAACTCAGGCTAAAGAACCAGACGAACGAGGCGGATAAAGCCCCCGCGAGGAAAAATTGTTTGTCAAAATCGGAGAACTTGCTGCTAATACCACCCAGTAACACAAACATATCCAGATAGGCATGAGGATTTAAAAAACTCAACGCCAGAGCAGTCATCAAAACACGCACCAGCGTCATCTGACGCGCAGCCATTGTTTCCATCGACCGGGTTTTAATCGCCGATTGCAATGCCTGCCAGCCATACCAGCTCAAAAAGACAATGCCTGCCCATTTAATCGTCAGATGTGCGATTTCATGTTGCTGAATTAACGCACCAACACCAAAAATACCCAAGGTAAGCAACACCGCATCAGCGGCCGCAGAGGTCATCGCAATCGGAAAATTATGTTTACCCGACACACCTTGTGAAATCACAAACGCATTCTGGGCACCAATCGCCATAATTAATCCCATTGATGCAAAAAAACCTTCTAATAATGCTTGTTCCACGGCACACCTCGTCTCGCTAATACCCAGTCATTTCGCGGCTTTCAGGTACACCTCTCCTGGTGCCGAACGCCGCTGTTAATCAGTGCTGGCAGAATAACGACAGATCAACTATAAATATAATTAAAGATTTTTAGCATTCATTAATATTTTTTATATTTACGATTAAATATGTTCGATTACAAACAATTAGTGGCTTTTGCTACCGTTATAGAACACCAGAGTTTTGATGCTGCCGCTAAAGCACTGCATCTTACCCAGCCCGCGATTTCGCAACGAATACGCCAGTTAGAGGAACGATTGAAGCAACCCTTGCTTATTCGCAGTACACCTTGTCGTCCGACTCAGGCGGGTGAACGCCTGTTACAGCATTTCGAACAGGTTCGACTGTTGGAATCCCAACTCAATCAGGATTTGTCATCCACCAGCGGCAAAGACAGGCCAAAAGTCTCACTCGCCACTAACGCAGACTCACTCGCCACCTGGCTACTACCTGCACTCGCCCCCCTGATAAAGTCCCACGATCTCATTGTTGATTTTCACACCGATGATCAGGATAAAACTCTGGACTTTATGCGCCAGGGCACCGCTCACGGTGCGATTTCCTCCACGGAAAAACCACTGCAAGGCGCTCGTAGCGAAGCACTGGGATTTATGCCTTATTACCTGGTCGCTTCGCCATCCTTTGTCGAACGTTATTTTGCCAACGGCGTGAACGCTAACACCCTGAAGAAAGCACCAACCGTAATCTATGGTCGCGATGACGAATTAACCAATCAGTTTCTGACCCGTTATTTCGGGATTAGCGATGACGACACGGATTGTTTCACCGTTCCCTCCGCCGAAGCATTCGCCACTATCGCCCTGACTGGCACCGCTTATGTCACGCTGCCACAACTCCAGGCACAACCCTGGCTGGACACTGGAAAACTGATTAACATCGCCCCGGGAAAGTCCATTGATGTGCCTCTGTGGTGGCATCACTGGGATATTCAGAATGACGTGATCAAAGCACTGACAAGCTGCCTGATTGAAGAAGCCGGGAAGGTTTTAGCTGAAGTGAGTGGTAATTGAAGAATCTGATACTGGATTTGAATGTTATAAACAAAAACGCCGTTCTGTTGAACGGCGCTTTCTTGATATTCGTTGGAACTACACGGGAGTAATCTGGTAAGTCTTAACTTTACCTTCTTTCTTAGCCTGACTATACGCCGCTTTAAGCTTTTTCATCGCTTCAATTTTTGCAGCTTTAGCTTTTGTAATCTGGGGTTGTGATTTCATAGCCTAAACCCTCATCTCCTAAGTTCATTCTTGCCACAAAGTGTACTTCGTAACTGTTTTCTCAGTAATCAATATCAAGCTCGCCTGACTTTTCATCAATCACTTCTTGCGTTCGAGTCGCGCTAACTCGATTAAACAGCATGACATAAATATAATTTTCAACAGTAAATTCAATAATTTGACAAGAGATATCACCAATTTCAAAGTCTTGTAACGTCCGATTAGCCATTTATTCCATCCATTACGCTGTCATCGCGAAAATCACATCGTTGTATAGGTAATTCGAGAATAATAAGTCCGTATCGGATTAAGACAGATTGAGTGTTAGATGAATATCCTGGCAGGTTCCCTGTGCATCCAGCGTCTTCCACGTAGTAAAAGTACAAATTCCTTTCTCCTTAACTTTTCCTTGCTCCATTAACAACTAAAGCCACATGAAAGTGGCTTTAGTGACTGCCGCCCGTCTCCGGTGCGGCGACAAACATAAAGTGACTGAAACCGACACTTATTTAAGGGGACAAGCAAGTCAAGAAGATACGTTAAAAACGTTTCTCAAAATATCAGAACGAGTCATTCACACTAAGCTCGACGTTTTCTGAATGCGTAAATACCAGCACTGAGCAAGGTTTTCAGAACCACACCCCAGGCACTTAAATTCGCTTTTGCTTCTTTCCCTTTGGCCAGTCGCCACATTTGTTGCTCGTACCAGGTGATACTCAACATGCCCATTTGATCCATTACTTTGTTGCCCGTGGTTGGGTTTGGTAACGGCATGCTGTGATTGTTATCGGCTAACAATTTATTCGGAAACGCCGGATCGACCGCAACGGTTCGGGCAATACCGATGAAATCAGTAGCACCACTTTGCAATGCCTCGGTCATCGCAGCTGCACTACGGAAACCACCAGTAACAACTAACGGAATATCGACCAGTTTACGAACTTTTTCCATGTAATCGAGGAAGTAGGCTTCACGTTGTCTGGTGCTTTCCTTCACAGGTGTTTTGGCTCCGGCCCCCATCATCGACGGGCTTTCATAAGTACCGCCGGAGATTTCAATTAAATCAATTCCCGCATCAGCCAGCACCCTGACGACCTGCATTGAATCTTCTTCACTGAAACCACCTTTCATGAAATCAGCACTGTTCAGCTTAATGCCAACAGGGAAATCATGACCAACCTGTTCACGAATCGCCTGATAGACTGACAACACAAATCGCATACGGTTTTCCAGGCTTCCACCCCAGCGATCGGTCCGTTGATTATGACGTGGTGATAAAAACTGACTCACCAGATACCCATGCGCACCATGAATCTGAACACCGGTAAATCCGGCCTGTTTCGCCAGTCGTGCGCTGGTTGCATATTTATTGATAATGTCGAGAATCTCTGCATCTTCCAGCGCTCTTGGTGTATTAAAGCCTTTTTCCAGACCTCGGCCCAACGAGATTGCCGACGGTGCGACCGGCTCTTCACAAATAAAACTCGGGATTTGCTTACCCGGATGATTCAACTGAGGCCAAAGTTGCGTACCATGCCGGGTGCCTGCTTCTGCCCAGCGTTTAAACTCAGCCAAATCACTCTGCTCGTCCAGTACAACGTTTTTAGGCTCGCCCAACGCCGTGCGATCAACCATGATATTGCCTGTAATCGCAAGCCCAATCCCACCATCAGCCCAACGACCATAAAGTGTGGCCAGTTCTGGCTTTGGATTATGATTTTTCAGTCCAAGTTGTTCGCTCATCGCTGATTTAAATAAACGATTTTTAATGACCTGACCATTAGCCAGTTGAAAGCTGTCACCCAGTGTCACAGGGTCAGTTACCGATTGAGTATTTACTTGAGTCATGTAATTTGCCTTTCAGTCCACAATGTTTTGGTCTATTTCACAAAGTAGACCAGTCGTCTTTTAATTAGTTGAAAAAAATACGACCCTGTTGATCAGGTCGCATTCTCATCGCTCCAGGACTAGCCTGCCATCAGGCTAGTGAGCATTACCTTCATATTTTGTTTTGCGGTATCAGGGTTTTTATCGACATGTAATCGAATCAATACCCCTTCCCAGGTCGCCCAGTACAAATCTGCCAGTTGTATAGCAGAAAGATCTTGTCGTATTTCACCGCTTTGCTGTGCTGCCGAAATCCGGTCAATGAAGAACGTCAGCCAGGTATCAGTCGCCAGTTGCAATGCGTTGCAACAAGTCTGACTCTCTGCACTGACTTCCGGTGACAACGCACCAATCAGACAAGACTGGCGATATTCCACGCCAACAATTTTATCAATGCTGATATCACAAATAGCCGTCAGTTGCTGTGTCGGTGTCAGTGTTTTACCGGGCCCTTGAATAAAGCCGGTCAACTGTTCCATCAGATTGGCGCTGTACGCTGCAATCACTTCAGCAACAAAGGCTTCTTTACTCGCAAAAAAATTGTAAAACGAGCCTTTCGGCACTTTTACTTTATCGAGAATCTGTTTAATACCGGTGCCGTGATAACCGAAAGATGAAATCTGTTGAATGCCTTCCTGAATCAGGGCTTCCCGCGTATGTTCACTACGTCTTGGTCTGCTCATAGGGTGAAATATATGACCGGTCGTCTTTTAATTCAAGTAAAAAATTAGGTTATCTTTTTAAGAAGTACAAAATAGGTTTAGTACGAAGATGGGAAATATAACAATCTGAAATTAACATATTGAATTTAGGTAGATTACTGAAACCAACAAGATTCACTCAAATGATTTTTCAATCGGGTGAATCTTGTCGTAAGGCCGTCCATTCGCTTATTTAGGCGTTGTAGTTTGTTCAGTGTTCGGCTCGGAATTCTCTACAGGCATCCCCAAATGTTTATTTAAAAACGGCATTAAATCATCGTAATACTCCTGATGCTGCGACAGTAGACTAAAACCATGACCAAGTGTTTTATAAGTATGTAATTCATGTTCTACCGTCGTTAGATCTAACAAGAGGTTTAATCGATAACTATGCTCAACATCAACAACCCGGTCTCTCATACCATGTGCCAAAAATACCGGAACGCCAATTTCTTTATATCTATATATTGGAGAATACTTTTTCAGCCTCGGCAAATCAGTCAACGGATCGCCAATACTTTTAACGAAGAAATCTCTGGTCTTATTGTTAAATTTAACACCATTTTCGGTAAAAATGAGAGCCAGATCAGTAACACCTGCTATCGATACCGCACATTTATATAAATCAGGTGAACGAATCACACTGAACAGCGCAGAGTAACCACCATAGCTGCCGCCCATAATGCATACACGATCTTTATTAATCTGCGGGTATTCCTGTAGCGCTTTCTTTAAAGAATATTCCAGATCATCTTCTATACCGCGCCCCCATTCTTTCATCCCTTTTTGCTTAAACTCTTTACCATAACCAGATGAACCTCGGTAGTTCACCTGCAAAACAGCAAAACCTTTGTAAGCAAGCCACTGCGTATCGCCATTATAGAATCCATGATCACGTACACCGATCGGACCGCCATGGGGATTAACAATCAATGGTATATCATCTTGATTATTTGGGTTGGCAGGTAACACTAAAAACGCATCAACAGTAATATCATCCGTGCTTTGTACCTGCAATGGAATAACAGGCGCCAACTCCACCGAATCGCGTCGGGGGTAAGATGAGCCGATTTCATGGCAATTTTTTCCTCCCGCTAAACAGTAATATGTTTTTGTCTGGTGAGTAGGAGAAGTGCCAACGACTGTCATGTTTCCGTGATTATCCATACTACTGACCGACAAAAGTTGACTGGGTAACTCTGTCGATAGTGTCTCATGCAATTTAGTGACAGCATCCGAAAAGAAATGACGATTTAACTTACCTTTTTCCAGCCAGCTTACGTATAACGGTTCACCTGTCTGGCTTGAAAAATCAACATGTTCAATATCAATACCTGGGATTGTGTATAAAACATCGGCCGGTTCAAATTCATCCAAATCAAATTTTATTAAACTCAACGTATCTAAACCGTGATCACTTAAAGCCCAAAGGAACTTTCCGTCTTTTGACAATTGCAGCGGCAAGAACCGGGCTTTCTCTTCTCCTCGCCACACTTCACTCCAACCTCTGGATCTGCGACGCTGTATGAAAAACATGGGTTCGCTATCATCTGATGATCCAATCGCATACTTTAGCTTGTGATTGTCATCAGTCAGCCAATAGAGTGCTTTATAGTTCTTTTTGTGAATCTGCGTTTTCTCTTTCAACTGATCTTTCATCGCAACAGTTGCATCGACTTTGTGAACTGTTCGATAGAACCAGTCTCTCTTACTGCGAGCAACCGCATATAAAAAGACGTTTGGCACTTCTGGCATCGGATCAACAATAAAACCATGCTTCTTGATGTACTGTAGCTTTTTCCGGGTTAAACCATCTTCTTTAACACCGATTTCCAACAGGTGAACACCAAAACCATGTCCTGCACGTTGAGATACCTGAACAGCAACCTGATGATCACTAATCCACGTCACTTCATCGATGTTATATGCATTTTTAATACTGATTAACTCGTAAAATCCTGTTGTTGTATTACCTACAATAACTGAGTTGTAACGCTGGAAGGTTATCCAGTCACCATTCGGACTTAATTCACTGCGACGAAGCGCACTCTGGCGAAAAAAATCCATGACAGTTACAGGATCTTCACCAATTTTAGTTAAATCGATTTTTTCCATCTCTTCCGGTTTGTTCTTTTTGTCCTTTGCCAGAACAGGATCAGCAATGAACAATGAAAAAACACCGACTAATATCAACGCTATAGAAAAGCGATTAATCATGAGATGCCCCCTCTTCGTCCTTACTTGATAGTTCTTTATTAACATCAATGGCTTGATTGCTTTCATTGTCTGTTAAGCTAGCGTGACGTCGTCTTTCAGCAAGCAAAAATGGCAAAAAATGATCATTGGGACTCAAACCATTCACAAGAGGGAATATGTCATACAAATCTTGATAATTTCGGTCGAGTGCATCAAGAATCTTGGACGCTGAATCCATAACCAGCCCGGAATGTCCATAGACCACAGGTCCAAAAATCTTCCTCGTTCGTTGCGCATGACCACTCGACAAATGTAAATGTCCGATGTAATGCAATTTATCTTCCTCGACGGTGAATCCGTATTCATCGTTATCAAAATCGATGTAATGATATCCATTATTGTATTTTGAGGTGATCATGCGACCATAGTTATAATGACCCGTTGGTAATCGAACTACTCGGAACACAAACGACGAATCTTCGCCATAAAATCGATACGCAGCGCCAATGGTTCCACCGCCATCAACTTCAAATGAATCAAACCAGCCATCAATATAAAAAATGACTAGTCCACCATTACCTTTATCAGTAAGCTCGACAATCTCTTCTATACGATCTTCCAATTTCGCAATCGCATTTTTCACTAATTCTCGTAAATATTCCCGGCGACGACTGTAACCATCATCACGAAAACACAAATCACGAACTGTTTTGCCATCACGTTGCAACCAGTCACTTAATTGTTGGAAGTCTTTATCTCGTTTCATTGCCCACTTTTTATATTCAGGCATTGTTTCGTAGAGCGTCTTAATAGACAGGCCGTGCTTTGATGTCTTAATTACTTCTGGAGACAGGGGGATGAAAGATGCAACATAATCATCAATAGCACTGGATAATGCATCAAGATATTCATGTCGAGAAATGGTTTTTTCCAGGATGTTTATAAAGATAGCTTTGTTTTCGTCCGAAAAGTCCGAAGCTGCTATTTGCTTTTTTGCATCGGCATAAGCTTCATCAGCTTCTTCTTCGTACGACGCTATATCAGACAAATGCTCTTTAATATGCTCCAATGTTTTATCTGAGCATTGTCCAGTCGCCTGAAGCGTTAGTGATGTAGTAAGTAATACAAATACAAAACACAATCGTATTACATCGTTATTAATAAATCGGTGTAAAGGCCCATACAGACTTTGCCAGCAATCCATCATAGCTCCTTGTCATATTTAGTCATTAAGATGTTTTGACTCGGGAATTATAACGATCGCTAGTTAACAAGCTAGTCTGCCGCACTATATTGTTGAATAAGTTAACTGACCCTATGCAAATCCTAAGAACAACCAGATGTGTGATCGAAAAGGCAACTACGAAGCCGCCTTCAGCGAAGCTACTGCGCCGTTGATACCTTTCTGACGGATAAGTTGAGCGACTTCGCTACGCTTGGCGGTTAGTAATGAAATGCCTTCAGCGACGAAGTCATAAACACGCCATTGGCCAGTGTTTTTGTTTTTTCTCAGCTTGAACTGTATATCTACGGGCGGATCACCTGCGCCCGTGATTTGCGCTTTGATGGCGATTTTTTTCGCATCGTCCTTCAATTGTGCAGGCAAAAAGACTGTCACTTGTTGGTTATCAAATCGGGTTAGTGCATTGGCCCAGGTTTGTACCAGGTGTTGCTGAAATGCTTGTTCAAACGCCAAAAACTGTTGTTTATCAAACTTTCTTAAATGGCTGCCCAGCGCATATTTCGTGATATAACGGCTGTCCATCCACGGTAAAAGCTGTTGGGTTACAAGCCCCTGTAAAGCCTGTTTACGGTCGTCAGTCTCCGAGAGGTTTTTTAGTTCATGCAGTAACTGTTCACTGAGTAGTTTGGTGAGTAGATAAGGGTTTTGTTCAACCGATTCATTGATCGTCTGTGAATCACTGACGGTTTGCGCGGCACTGGTCGCCGGGAGCAACGCAGAAAGAAAGATTAACCATGCTGCGATACCGGTTGTCCAATAGTGATATCGCATTCGTGTACTGCCGGGTTGCGGCGTTACTTTACCTGTGTTGCTGTTGTTCATGAGTTCCATCACTGAAATTACCTGCTAGAAACGATAAATATAGCCAACACCAAACGAAGTGCTACCTTTGCTGCCAACAATCGGACTGTCGCTCACTTCACTGGACACTCTGTTATGCCCAAGCCGAAGCATAATTGCGTGGTTTTGCATGATGGGATACATCGCTGACACACCGATATCATAATTAATTCCAGCATCCGCCTTGTATGCAGCCCGACCTTCAATCACTTGCGCTTCGGTAACACCATAAAAATACTGATTAATCTCTTCACTAACCCATTCCACTGATAACTGAGGCTCAATCATCCAACCGCCAAGCGGCACCGCATAGCTATAGCTGACATTCACTTTGTAACCATCATGCGCACCGCTGATATCACGTCCAAGCGAGAATCCCAGCTGCCCCCATTCAGTGCCATAATCCAGTTTTACAGAAGCCAGAAATACACTATCGAAGTCGCCCATATCAGCCAGAACCGGGCTGTCATCCCGATTATTGTTTCCAAGTCCATCCAAATCCAGCGTCGTGGAAAGCTGCCAGTTTTCAGTCTCATGAAGCATGTAACCTAATGACGGTCCTTGAAAAAAGAAATTCCCCCAGCGAGCGGTAAAAAATGGAAATGCCTGTGTCTGGTCTTTTCCGCCGACATAAATGGATGGATCTCTGCCAATCATCGCCCCGACAGAAAATTGATAGTCATCATCATTCCCAAATGCTCCCTGTTCACTTTCGTCATAGTCATTTGCAAAAACACTAATGCTCAACAAAGACAACACGGAACCCCAAAGAAACTGCTTGCATGTCATGGTTTTTATCCTTACGAGTTAATTCGATTGCCATGCTAAACAGTGAGAGGTATCTGACAGGTGTATAAACCATACAAATGGGTGAAAATCTGACTTTATTTAAAGCGCACCGAGCAAAAATAGCCATTTGGCCGGGATTCCTGGTGATAATACCAGCTGAGCTTTTCAGCAATTAATCGCACCAGGTCGAGACCTAAGCCAAACCCATAGTCAGTATCTGAATTTTCATAAGTTTGTAATTGCTTACTTTCGTTATAAATCGTTATTTCTGAGTCTTTAATCGCGATATGAACAACGCCTTCAGCCGTATGTTGAAAGGCATTTCGAATCAGATTATTCAACACAATATTGCTCATAATTTCCTGAGCTTCTATCGTCACAGACATGCCAGTAACGACCACAGCAACCGGTTTGCCATGCAACAAATAACGGTTATCTTCAACCAGACGTTCTACCAGTTGTTTGAGTTCCACGGGGACTATGGCGGGTAACACATCGTTGTCCCGATGCAGCCAGAGTAAGGTTTCAGTGAGTTGTTGCATGTCTTTAATGGCATAAGTTAATCGGGAATAGGCTTTTTCTTCCGCCTCAGTCGTCGATTGCTTTTTCATCAGTGCAAGCAATTCCAGATTACCAGAAGCGACGGCTAACGGGGTTCTGAGTTCATGGCTGGCATGTTGTAAAAACTGATGTTCTTTGTGAAGTGAAGAAGCAATGCGCTCAAACGCTTGTTTTAACTGGCTGGCGACGAGGTTTAGTTCACGAAAGGTGAAATCAGGGACTTCTTTTGATAACTGCTCCGGATCTAAGCCATTCGCCCATCGTTCCAGCCGTTGCACTGGCTGTGAGATCTTTCTGACCAGGATATACGCCAGTACCGCAAACAACATAAAGACAATAAAAGAAAAGACCAGAATGGCACCGTCTGCCACATTTAAATAACGCTCGGTTGAACTGGACGGCACAATGCCCTGCCCCATATAAAGCCACTCGTCTGGTGAGACTTCATACGCATAGAAAAAATACACGTTGCATTGAACCGGGCCACACATTGGCATCAGTTCAACAGGAAAATGCTGGTGTATACCATCCAGTTCCTGATTAAAATCGCCTTCGATCATATCTTCTTCAAGCTGAAGCACAGCAACCTGCATCCGCTCATGACCTGGCAAATCAGCCAGTAACGCGGGCGAGAACAATGTCGTCAGATTTTCCGGGATTTGAGCAACATCCGTATAAATGACCAGGCCAGGCACAACCGGTAACTTTGCCTGGCCATGAAATTCCTTTGCCTGTTTGTAAGCTCCACCTATTTGTTCAAACTGGACTTGCGTCCTGAGTTTTATACCAAAGCGGAAATATCGTTCCATTGCGAAACCGTACAGGATGATTAAGGCAATGCCGCTGCCGACAATCCACCAGAACATCAACCGGCGAATAGTGTGGATGCGTTCGCCTTTCTTACCGCCGGGCCGTTTCATAGCGCCTCCTTGATGGCAAATCCATGATTGGTAATCGTATGGATCAGCGCAGTATCAAACGGTTTATCCACCTGTTGTCGCAGCCGATAGAAATGTGCTTTTAACAGATCCGTATCCGGCGCACCATCAGGCCAGATGGCTCGTTCCAGCGTTTCACGACTCACAATATCTGGCGAATGACGTAGTAATGTTTCGAGAATAATCCACCCCGTCGGCGTTAACTCCAGTGCTTGTCCGGCACGAGATGCGGTTTTTTGTTGTACATCCACCACCAGATCGCCAAGCGTTAGTCGTGTTACTTGCGCACTTTTACGTTTTGAGAGCGCTTTGATTCGCGCGGCGAGTTCTTCCATTTGAAATGGTTTTACCAGGTAATCGTCGGTTCCGGCATCAAATCCGGCGAGTTTATCTTCCAACGTGTCTCGAGCGGTCAACATTAAAATCGGCACTTCAATGCCTTCAGCTCGTAACGCTTCGCAAACCTGCAAACCATTCATTTTGGGCATATTGATATCCAGCAATATAGCCTGATAGCGATTCGTTAACGCCAGATTCAACCCGGCATTACCATTCGCCGCGTAATCACAGGTAATACCCACCAGCGCCAGGTAATCAATAATCGTCGTCGCCAGCGATACATTATCTTCAACCAACAGGGTGTAAATCGTCATAACCGGTTTCCATCGTTGCCTCTGTTAACTATATGCCGCTTCCGGCAGATTGTCGTTGCGCTGAATCAGTCGTAATCGCTCAGTCACAGCGAGAAGTATGACTGTGAATAACCCATGAGATTCAACATAACCGTTAAAATGAAACCAAGAGTCGCACAGTCCAGGTATCTGACAGGTGTATGCAGGTCAAAGTGAAACAAATAAAAGGTGTGAAACAGGGAAGGAATAAAACAAGGCGCACTACAGTAATGCAGTGCGCAAACATTGACTTGTTAGCTGAGCAAAATTTCAATCGAGGGTTTTAATACCCGCGACTTCAGCATTTTTCATCACTGAAGCAATGCCGTTTTCACGCGCTTGCTCGCTGTTATACATCTCACTGGTGCCGATGATCTGGCCGTTATGATGGGATTTAAGATTAAAATAAGGTTTGCCGTTTTTAGCCGTCAGACGGATAAAGTTGTTATCGTCAGCCGCGTTACGACGAACGGATTCAACACCGTTCTGACAATTTTGTTTACGGGTATAACCTTCACTTTGCAAAATGATTTCGCCATTTGCAGCTTTTAAGCGAAAGCGATACTCACCATTTTTACTGGTATAAATTTCAAAGTTGGCAGCCATATGATTCTCCATTAAGCATGTAATTATGTAATAGCGATTAACTGCGCTATCTCATCGTTTTATGCCGATAAAAACTCAGGCTAATGTCTGGAAAATCAGGTCAGAATAAGGCGAATTTAAAATAATGATTGATGTCGAAAAAAAGTTCAGATACGTGGACTGTTTCATCCGTTATTTACCCAATTATTTAACAAAAAAAGCGGCTTTAATCCGTTGATTCGTTCAAACAGATAAATTATGTGAACCGTGTTATATATTCACTCATATGAACTTACTGCTTGTACCTTATTTGTTTTATAAGTCCTTGTTTCTTATATAGTAAAACGCTCCACAAATTGTGAATTTTTTGTATGAATTTTTCGCTTTAACTCGACCCTGTTAAGCAATAGGTGATACAGTCGAGCACCGGATGAATAATCTGAAAAAATAACAAAGTAATAAAAATAAACGCAGTAATTATGGGGGATATATGATTAGCCGGCTCAAATTTTCCCACAAGATCATGCTCGTGGGAGCCTCGATTCTTGTGTTGGTTCTGGGCGCATTCACATTAAATAATTATTTAAGCATGAAGCGTCAAACAGAGCAGGAATTACAACACGTACTCTCTGAAATCTCCCTGTCAGTCTCACAAAACATTGCTAACTGGTTAAACACCAAATTAGAAATTGTGAATTCTGTCTCTGAAACGTCAGCGACACTGGTACAGGCCTCTCTTACCGATAAATCTAAAGAAAGCGATGTTCGCCATATTGTGCAAATCGCTAATCGGGCAGGATTATTTAAAAACACCTATGTTGGCACAGAACAAGGTGCTTTTATTCTTGATGATGAATCCATTGTTTTGCCGGACGGCTATGATGCCCGGCAACGTCCCTGGTACCAATTGGGAAAAAATTCCCAGCATCCTACCTTTACCGAACCTTACATTGACGTCACCACCAACGCCTTAACGATTTCAGCTATTTCTCCCGTCGAAATCAATGGTCGTTTACTGGGTATTTCCGGCGGTGACATTAACATGAACTCCATTGCAGACATCATCAATGGCATTAGCTTTATGAAACTGGGCTACGCCTTCCTGATGACTAAAGACGGCAAGATTCTGGTTCACCCAAACAAAAAATATCTGGATAAGCCTGTTTCGCAGTTACTGGGGCAGTCACCGTCGTTGAACAGTGAATTAGTCGAATACACCGTTAATGACGAATTAAGCCTGGTGTCACTCAGTCACGTAGATGGCATTGATAACGTTGACTGGTACTTAGGCGTTGTTCTTAATGAAGAAAAAGCGATGGCTCAGGTCGACAGTTTCCGTAACACCGCGATTGTTTATCTGTTGATCGGCATTATCGCCGTGATTGTCCTGTATAAGCTGGCGCTACGATTCCTGATGCAACCCATTGCTGACCTGACAGAAGCCGTTAAAGATATTTCCAATGGTGAAGGCGATCTGACACAGCGTATCAAAACTCGTGGTAATGACGAATTCACCGAATTAAGTCACCATTTCAATCAGTTCCTGGAAAAAATGCATCAGTCTGTCAGTCATGTCGCTGATACGACGTCTGAATTAGTCGAAATCGTGGCAGAAGTTGTGGATGCAACCGATGAAACCATGTCGGTCTATGAGCGCCAGGTAGACAGCACCAAAAGCGTTGTTTCTTCTGTGAATGAACTGGGCGGCGCATCCGGTGAAATTGCTGAAAATGCAGCTAATGCCTCATCACTGGCGACAAAAGCAAACGAAACGGCTACAGCCAGTCAGAATGTCCTGGTGCAAAATATTGAAGCAACTCAGGCATTGTCAGGGCAACTAACCGAAGCCAGCAAAAACATTGCTCAGCTTCACGCCAATACCGACAACATCGGCAAAATCCTGGTAGTGATTAAAGGCATCAGTGAACAAACCAACTTACTGGCGCTGAATGCAGCCATCGAATCGGCTCGCGCTGGTGAAGCCGGTCGTGGTTTTGCTGTTGTTGCTGACGAAGTTCGACAACTGGCAAAACGAACGCAGGAATCAACCGCTGAAATTGAAAATATGATCGCAGGCTTGCAAGAAGATGCCAGCGCAGCCGTTGACCTGGTTGAACGAAGCCGTGAATCGAGCGATCAAAGTGTTGCAACTGCAAATTCTGCGGGTGAACAAATGGCTGATGTCGCTAACTCAATGGGTAACATTGATTCCATCAATCATTCTGTTGCTGCTGCCACCGAAGAACAAACGGCAGTGATTAAAGTAATAAATGATGAAATCGGTAACATTAACGCCCTCAATCAACAAGGGGCTAATAATCTTGAAACAGCACTCAGTAACTGCGAAAGATTAAAACGTCGTTTTGCTCGCCTGGATACGATGGTGCATGAGTTTAAGGTTTAACGCTTAACGTAACCAAAACCTGCATATTTTTCATTGACCATTACTCTGATGATTGTTCATCAGAGTAATGCTTCTCTCACTTCAGGTCTTTTCATTCTCTTACAATAACTCCACCATTCCAGTGCCATTAATTAACACATTGACATCCCCACATCATCCCGGCACGATAACTCAATGAAAACACATTTATTAGCATCAACAGCGACGCGAATTATCATCATCATTCCTCAGGAATGATGGGCTTTTGCTGTTTGACTGTGTAACCAATGCATCAAACCCGCCCATGAGGCGGGTTTGTCGTTTCTGCCTCCGTGGTTCGGGTTGATGATCTGAAACAATCGTCGGAGTACATCATGAAAAGAGTTGCCGTTTTTGGAAAACCCGGCAGTGGAAAATCCACCCTGAGTAAACGATTAGCTGCTACCACCGGGCTTCCATTTCATCCACTGGACGCCATCCTCTACCAGCCTTCTGGTGAGCAAATTGATCGAGAGACATTCGACACGCTTCATCAGGCAATCCTTAATCAGGAACACTGGATCATTGATGGATTTGGTCCTCTCGGTTTATTTTTTCAGCGACTTGAACGAGCCGATACCCTGGTTTATATCGACTTACCCTACGCCATCAGCTACTGGCTGGTCACAAAACGCTTATTGCAAAGCCTGATAAAAAAGCCAGAAGGCTGGCCGGAAGGTAGCTCAGTGCTATCAGGCACGCTGAACAGCTATCGAACACTAAAACGATGCCCTCAGTTCTGGAATGATGATTTTCTGGCAAAGCTGGAAACCATCGCACAAAACAAGCGTCTGGTTGTCGTGCGTTCAATCGATAAATTAAATGAATTTATCAATGAATGTTCAGTAATTTAGAGCGTATTTCCCGTTGGCGACATGAAATAATTTTCACAACATCGTTACTAAAACGTGATTTCAGGGACAAATAATCGTCAATAAAGAAATCAATACGCTTAACGATGCAAGGGGAAATAATAATGAAATATACGACACTCAAAACACTGGTTATCAATCTGATTTCACTGGTGGTAGCACTTGCTGCTTCACTTTTTTCCATCTCAGCTCATGCAGTCAATGAACGGTTATGTTCGCCAGGTCTGCATGGTCATCAGGTTGCTGCGAAATTCACTAAAGGCGGCTTTACATTCGCCGGTGATGGTGGGAAACGCGCTGATATTGTGACCCGATACGATAACGATAATCGTGCAGTTGCACTGTACGACATCTTCGAAGCAAATGGTTTTGGGGGCAATACAGGCGTGGATTACAAACTTTGTTATGTTGATCAAGCCAGAGCAGTGGGTGCGCCTTCTACATTGATTTTTGTCTGGGGACATAAAGATAACTGTGGCAACTGGTGGGGCTGGGCACAGGTTCAGAGTGCGTCGGTGTACGATACCTGCGAATTCAGTAAGTCAGGAAACACCGTTAATATTACATTGAAGTAAGCCATTAAGCTGAAGGTTATTCGCCCTGTTCAGGGCGAATATTTAAATAAAAAAACAACGTGTTATTAAAAGGGTAATTGCGTACCATTCAGCATCATCTTTCCATCCAGCATGGCAAAGTCCAGTACATATTGTTGCTCATGCTTAATCAACATGCCTTGTTGGATCAGGTTATCGATCAATATCGGCGCACGTTCTGCGGCAACCGTTGCTATCTCTTCAAGACGAGCCTCATCCACCGCTCCATTCATAAGCATCTGATTACGGATATACTCAGTCGCGATGTAAGTTGCCACGCTTTCATCAATTTTTAGTCCGGCTTCCAGTTCGGCTTTAGTCCGCCAGAATTGGTGATCCAGAATATTCGCCGGGACCGCATCTATCGCGTTAATTTTGGCTCGTGCATTGCCGTCCAGTTGTCCATCTTTCAATTTGGCATGAATCTTAGTAATCGCCATTTCAGGTGAGCCTTTTAACATTTCAACCAGGTTTTCCTGAGTGAATGCCATTAAAGGTGCCGGATCGCCCGTCATATTCGTTTGATCAACCACATACTGGAATTCCTGAAAAAGCTGCTGGCTAAACTGGGAAACTGCCATATTGATTTCAACGTCCTGTAGATTAAAATCACTGGCTTCAATCGCTTTAATCATATAGCTGACGTTCATATCAGACAGTTTAGTATCATCAGCTACTTTATTGTTTAACCGCAGTGCAATGCCATCTACCGATGTATTTGATTGATCTTCACCATCAGTAATCACCAGATTAGCAATGGATAATCCTCCATCGAGATTCAGGTCATTAGTGGCAAAAATCTGCATCACATTATTGAAGATTGTGCCGTCCATGCGAATATCGTTCAGCGTTACTTCCGCGCCTGGGCCATTCAACGTGACCCTGGTAACCTGCCCCTGATGGCTCACCGAGTCATTTTGATATTTCCCCTGTCCACGATAGCCCGAAAATTCCACCGCTGACGCGCCGTCATCAAATGAAAACGCAGGGATTTGATCACTAAACGTCAGGCTGCCGCCAATGCCAAGCACACCTGAAATCTGAAAAAATGGCGCAGCTTTATCCCATGTCAGCTTATCCAGTTCATCGCCCTGATAAGAAATCGTCAGCCCAGCGGCACCAATCAATCCATTATCATCCAGCACCACGGGGCCGTGTGTAATGTCTAGCGTTAACGGCACAGATAATGGCAGCCCTTCTTCCGGTTGCTCTCCAAATAATGTCGCGAACATATCAGGTGAAAGGCCAACATTGATAATGGCACGAGAGCTGAACCAGCCCGTGTCGAACTGCGCAACCGAAGCGGTATATTCCGGGGTTTGATTTAACAGATTCACCAGTCCAACAACCGGTTGTTCAACCTGAGTGGCGATGATTTTAGGCGTGACAAGTGCAGTCGCTGCAACCAGTGCAGTACCCGCGATAAAAAGGACTTTATTCATGAAACCAGGGTTCCGGATATAAATGATAAACACAAAAAAGCCACCTCATTCCCGCAATGTGAGCATCGGGATGTGAGATGGCTCGGGCACTCGCCAGTGTATCAAGGATTTTATGTGATTACATTACATCCATGGCAATGGCACAGGGTTACCATTTAAGGTTGCTACACCGTCTTTAAATGAAGCATGGAACTCATAACCTTTTTCTGTTTTGGTCATTAAACCTTGTTGCTCAAAGGTTTGTAGCATGCCTGGTGCATGTTGTTTTACTATCGCATTGAATTCATCCTCTGACATGCTTTGCATATCCGGATTCTGACGTAGCTGTCTGGTCAGCGACAGTTCAGCGATATGAAGCGCAGCACCGTGATCAACGAATGCATTCGCCACACCGCTAAAGTTTTTAGAAAATTCAGCCGGATTAGCGCCTGGCTCAGGGAACGAATCGAACGGTTGTACCGCCACATTCATATCCAGATTCATTTTACCTTCTGGGAAGGTCGTTGAAATATTGGTAAAACCAAATTCCGGTGCATGACTGACAAGATCCAGTAGCAACGATTTTACTTTCTCTTCTAAATCCGGGTCCAACGCACCGGACTGTAACTGAGTACTGAACTGCTGTAGTTCACTCATTGCCTGCATTTTGATGTTCTTCAATGACAGATCAATGTTCATGTCCGACATATCAATTTCAGCAATATTGACCTGATCAAAATGATAGTTCACCAGGATTGATGCTAAATCATCTGATGATTCATAAGCTGATCCAACACCAATAGAAAAGCCCTGCAAATCAAATTTCTGTCCGTCCATAATAGCGTCGGCCAGCTTAAACGATTCCAATGTAATCTTTGCATCACCGTTGAAAGCAGGCTGTCCAAGTACGCTGAAAAAGTCTTCTTTCATTGATGTGGATATACCCAGGTTCTTCGCTTCAAAAATCGTCATGTCATCGGTGACCATTTCGATACCAGCGGTTCCACCCTTGTACTCCGTGCCATTAGCAGAGCTTGTACCTTTGCCTTTATAGGCGTGTAAAACGAACTGACCTTCATCTTCAGTAAAGCTGATGGCTTGCATCGCTTCTTCAAATGCAACGCTACCATTAAAATCAACGGTATAAACTGACTTAAAAAATGGCTGTGTACGATCGAATTCGACTTTCTCAGGAATGACATCAGCAGCGACCGTCATAACTGCTTGTAATCCACCCAGGCTTGCCTGGTCAGTAAACAGGAAAGGACCGTGTTTTGCCGCAATATTAAATGGAATGCCCTGAGCCAGTTTCGTCGATTCAAAGGATGCTTTCATTTCAGGATCAGCTTCAAACAGCTCAGCATTAATCGCAAATGTTGCATCGACTGATGAAGAAAACCAGCCAACATCCTTTTTCTCAATGGTCAGAATAACGGAGCCAGAATCATTTATTTTTTTGAACGCTGATTCCAATTCTGCATCAAACTGGGTAGCGACATATTTAGGGGTGGCGACAGAAGCCGTCGCTAAAGCGATAGCTGCGGCAAGAAGAGTTTTTTTCATCATGCTTCCTTGAAAGTATCCCTGAACCAGCTGTTAAAGGTTAATAACCTCTTTCCTCATGGAGAAATCCAGTGCTCCGGGGTTTGCAATAGTACGATTACAAAAGTTGAATGCATATGCTGAACGCATAATTTGAACGATAGTGCTGCGATTACGACGCGAAGCAAAAATCAGACGGGATTTTACAAGAGAAGAAAGGAAATTTCATTAGGGGAATTATAAATTAGTAAAAAACGCTATATATGAATACCCGGCGATTATGCCGGGCTGAATCTGGAAGCAAAAGCGGTTTTACTCTATCGCTTCTAACCACATTTCGCCATACAAACGTTCACGGATCATAACCGACGTCTGCTGCCATTCATGCTGTAAGATGCCATAAATAACACTGTCTCTGACATAACCATCGCGCAGCATCATGTGCTCTCGCATAATGCCCTCTTTAACCGCGCCCAATTTTTCAATGGCCCGTTGAGAGACATGATTGTTCGGATCAGTAATCAATCCTACCCGGCGGCATTTCCACTGATTAAAGGCATGATCCAGCATCAGCAGTTTAGCTTCAGTATTGATACCCGTTCCCTGTAATGAACGAGCAATAAAGGTATAGCCAATTTCAACACGTTGATGACTCAACATCGCCCGTAAATATCGGGTTGAACCAACAATACGCCCTGAGCTTTTATCAATAATGGCAAATGTTAATTCATCGCCAGACAAATGACTGTGTTTAGCAGCTTCGATAAAGGCGGGTACTTCGTCGATGGTCGGTATAAGTGTTTCCCTGATTTGCCAGAGTTCACCATCAGTTAAAGCGGCCTGAAGCCCTAAAATATGCGTGTCTGCCAGTGGTTCAAGACGCACAAAACGCCCTTCCAGTACCACTGAAGGTAATACTTGTTTCATTTCCTTTTCCTCACCATCAACAATTTCCAAACACGAATTCACTCGATCCTGAGTGAGCACATACTTAACAGGTTGATAACAAGGTGATGTTATACGTCGTACTTTTGAAACATACAACTAAATTTTTTACCGAATAAATGAATTTTTATTCCCATTTTTGTCCGGTTCTCATTACACAATAATCTCGTAACCGCCTCATCACCGGTGTAGTTCGATGCCAGGCCAGTAGAATCACGTCACAACGTCTTCCAGGGATAACAATGTGTCAGTGTGATAAACACATCGTCGTCTGCGCAACAGTCACATTGCAATTCATGACAATCCCTGATTACATGTACCTAATTTAAATATGCTTACTGTAAATCAGACCGCTATGTATTCTATTAATCAGCTCCATTCAACTCGTTCAGTACGGTTTATCGGTGGGCTTTGGTTGCTCACTCTTATCACGATACTTTCCGGCACATCGGCAAAAGCAGCCGTATACCCAACATTCAGCCAGCTCTCGCCAGGTATTAACAACGCCAAACCAGACAAAATCCCAGCTCTGCACTATCCGGATGATTTGTTTTTTGCGGGCAAAGAAGCCTGGGTCATGCTGAGCTATGTCATCAACACTTCAGGGAAAGCAACCCATATTCTGGTCGAACAATTCGACGGTGACCCGGCCTTTAAACAAGCGGCTATTGATACAGTAAAACGCTGGTCCTTTAAACCCGCCACCGCATTCGGAAATGCCAGCGTGCAAGCTCACAATCAGGTGACGATTGTTTACAGTCAACAACGCGATAAAACCAGCTTCGTACATAAACACTATCGCAGTGTGTTTACACTCAAAAACCTGATAGAAGCCAAAGACTTCCATCGAAGTGAAAAAGAAGTACAGGCACTGGTGAAAAAACGTCGTCACAGCCTGGCAGAACAAATTCTGTTTCGACTCACACTTGCTGAATATTACGAAACATCTGGCGACAAACTCAAAGAGCTGGCGCAACTCCACATCCTGCGCACCATAGAGCCATCACTCATGCAACGACAATGGCTGGTTACCATCTATGAACGACTCATCACCCTGTTGGTGAACAGCCATCAGTTTAAAGATGCTCAGGCGGCCGCACTAACCGCTCAGTCACTGCAACTGACTGAATTGAACGACACAATCAATGAGGCACTTAACTGGGTTCAAAAAGCGAAAGCGGCGACAGCCATTGTTCGTCGTCACGTCACCACGCAAGGAGATACTCCCTGGCGACAACGACTGAGTTTTCCGTCGTTTCAGATTATTGAAAATCCACAACACATCAGCCAGGGAGAACTGCGCTGTCAGGCCCATTACATGACCTTCAACCCGGACACTGAACACCATATTTCACTGCCTGACTCCTGGGGCGATTGCTGGCTCTATTTTTTCGGCCCACAAGATGCAAAATTAACGCTGGCAGAATTACCGGAGGGTAAAAAACTATAAAATTTGTTTGTTCGCACCTGAATGATAAACCTCATTAAATTCAGGTGCTTTTATCCCTTTATGCACCAAAAATACGGTTTTTTGGGTCAAATCCGGTGCAACTTCAGCAACAAACCCGGGTAGAATTGCATTGCAATAAGGTACAACTTCTGATTAGATGTCCCCGTTTTTATAGCAAAAACCCCGCAAATACGGTTCAACCTGCAAAGTCTGAGTTACCCATGAAAAATCGATCACTTACCTTATTATTGCTGTTGTTATCACCACTGGTTCACTCGTCAAATCCACCATCTGACGAACCATCTGTTCCGCTAACAACGGCTAAACAAACCACAGTTGCTCCGGCAAGCGAATTAACAATTCACCCCTTGAAAGTAATCAAACGAAGTCAACCCAAATATCCAAAAAAGCTGATTAAAAATAAAGGGAGTGGCTGGGTAACACTGACATTTGATGTAGACACACAAGGCCATCCTCAGAACATTACCGTCACGGATGAAGGCGGAGCCAGTGGTTTTGCAAAGTCAGCCATTGCCGCGCTAAAACGCTGGCGTTATCAACCAGCCCAGTTGAATGATGCCCCCATTATCTCTTCAAATGTGGAAACAACTTTTAATTTTGCTTTAGACAGGAATCAACTAGCGTTAAAACCTTCAATGCAACGCCGATTAATGCATATTCAGCATGCAATGCAAAAGGAACACTACAAAGACGCTAAAAATCTCCTGGATCGCTTTAAACGCTCCCATTTCGCCACGACAGGAGAAAGTATTCAGTATCGCCTGTTGCTAGCGAATTATTATCGAGCAGTCAGCCAGGATGCCAATGAACATCAAATACTGTTAGATCTCAGTAAAGCGACCAAAAACCTTAACAGCAATGACATTAAAACCTTGGTACTGGAGCGATTATTTGCCACATCATCCAATCTTAAACACTACACTCAGGCACTGGATACCTGGCAAGCCCTGCTCGATTTTTCAGACAACACCACTAAAACCCGGTTACAAGATTCTTATGCACCCTATGTCGCACGCATTAACCAGCGTCTTGCCAGCGACAAACCGATCGAACACCGGGAAGCCATAGGTAAACAGGAAAGTTGGTCACTTCCGCTCAATCGCCGTCAATTCCAGCTAAGCCTGGATAGCTTTGAACAGATCAACACTCGCCTTTCCTGCGATCATAAATCACTGGAATTAACACTGGCTCCTGATGACGTTATTTCGTTGCAACCCAATTGGGGCGATTGCACACTCACGGTGTATGGTTCACCGGGCAATATCGTCTCCTTAATGGAGTTAGCCGATAACACGCAGCGAGTCACCGCTATCTAACCGGGAGTGACAGGATGAATACCGGACGATTTAATCCTGCCCATCATTTCCAGACTTTTATCAGCGTACTGATATGCTATGCCGCGCTAAGCGTTCAACCGCTGGCGCTGGCGTCTACTGATACAACACAGACACTTCAGCCGCCCAGATTATCCTTTCATCACTTCACCACCCGTGATGGCTTAAGCAGTAATCACATCACCGCACTGCTGCAAGATAAGCAGGGATTTCTATGGGTGGGCACGATTAATGGATTGAATCGGTTTGATGGGTACAGGTTTACTTCTCTTCAACAGATCGCCGAACCCAGTGAAGTCTATCCAGCAGGAGCCATCAAGGATTTACTTGAAGATCACCACGGAGTCATCTGGATTGCTACTGACACGGGATTGTTCTCTTTTAATCCATTCACAAACAAACTCGCTCACTTCCAGCATTCACCCGGTAATCTTCAAAGTTTGAGTGATAACAGAGTCACCCGCCTGGCATTAGATCAACAAAACAACCTTTGGGTTGGCACACAACAAGGCGGCGTTAATCGACTACAACGGCAAACAGGTCAGTTTATACATTTGCAACACAATGCTGGACAACCGGAAAGTCTACTAAGCAACCGAATTCGGGCATTAGCTATTGATGACAACAATCAGTTATGGATTGGACACTGGCGAAAAGGACTGGACAAGTATGACATTTACACCGGGAAAATAACTCACTACCAACATGATGCAAACAATCCTCACAGCCTGAATAACAACAATATTTATCGCATATTGCCCGATCCTCATGGCGGCGTATGGATCGGTTCTTCCAGTCGTGGGCTTAATTTTTTAAACCCACTTAACAATCACTTTACGCACTACACCTGGTCAGACAATGAAACGAACAGTATTTTCAATAACTGGGTGACTGCAATGGGCTTTAGTAACGTTAATCTACTAACCGGACGACAATCACCTCAACTTATCCTGGGTAATTTTGGTGGGGGATTTTCCCTGTTTAACGACACTAACCAGCACTTTCACAATTATCAACACATACCCGCATTGCCGGACAGCCTGAGCGACAATTATGTTAATGCAATCTATACCACTAAACGCGGAGGTATCTGGATTGGCACCAATAAAGGATTGAATTTCGTCAATCCCCGAGCCACGCAGTTTGAACACTACGCGCACCAACCCGGCATTGAATCAAGCCTGCAACAAAATGATGTTCGAGGTTTTTACCAACGTTCGACAGATGCACTTTGGATAGCCACTTATAAAGGTCTGGCATCAACATCTAAACCGAATAAACATGTCTTTGAGTATTTTCCCCTCACACTTCCTGAGCGTCGCTACTTTAAAATGAATCGACTATATGCCGTAGCCGAAGATAAACAAGGCGTTGCCTGGACAGCCACTCACAATCTTGGCATTACTCGATTTAATCCCGACACGCAAAAAATTACTATCTATCGCCCGATTGAAAACGATGCTAAGAGCATCAGTCATAATATTGCCAGGGTAATACAGCAGGCAGAAGAAGGTAGTTACTGGGTTGGAACTGACAGCGGTTTAGATAAATTTGATACAACAACCGGAACCTTTACTCGCCTTCAGTATTCGCAGCCAAATCACACAGCATCCTATTCAACGGACCCTCTACGACAAACCATATTGAGCCTTACCACAACTAAATCGGGTGAACTTTGGGTTGGCACGGCTCATTCAGGTCTGGCCGTCATGCACAGTAATGATTTCGACAAATCAGGCCGGATACAACCTGAGCGCGTTACGCTATTTCAAGTTGGCAAAGACACCAACCATGCGTTAGTCAGCAATCGAGTTAACGCACTCCACACCGATCATCGAGGTGGAGTCTGGATTGCGACACAAAACAATGGCTTTTATTACTCAGCACCAGGAAGCCACAGCCTAATCAATGTTCATCCTGACGATTCACCCGTTGATCGAACGATGCACTCACCATTATCACAAGCAGCAATAGCCGCCATCATCGAAGACGATCAGTACAATCTCTGGGTAAGCTCAGACAAAGGGCTAACCCGTATAACCGCCGATTCACTGGCAGAATTTACCCGCTCTGGTGATGCCAGCTTGTTAAACATGGAACACTTCACCCAGTTTGATGGACTACAACACAACGAATTTAATCAAGGAGCGGCGTATAAAGCCCCTGATGGTGAATTATTCTTTGGCGGCAAGAATGGCTTTAATCGCTTTTATCCGGATGACATTCCCACAACGACGTTCAACCCCACTCTGGTGTTCACGAGATTTATGGTTAACAACCAGCCCTACCAACGACAGAGTGAATCACCAACATTTACCCGTTCGCTGTCACTGGAACATCAACAGAATGCGCTCACCACAGAGTTCACCGCGCTGAATGTTCTGAATCCAAAATCACTGGAATACAGCTGGCGCTTAACAGGCTGGCAAAACGACTGGCAGCAAGCTCCCTGGTGGCATCGGGTTGCCAGTTTGACCAATATTCCACCCGGGCGTTATCAACTGGATATTCGTGTCAGAAAACAAGGCCAGCAATGGCACCCGGAAACGCTCAGTTTACCGCTGACTATTCATCCGCCCTGGTGGCTTACCGCAGGGATGAAAGTACTGTACGCCATTTTACTGGTCGTGATTTTTATCATCGCTATCTATCGTCTAACCATAGTCCCAGGGCGACGCGCAGCCCGGCTTGAGCAACAAGTTATGGCGAGAACCCGTGATCTGGCACAAAATCGCGATATGCTGGAAAAACTGCATCAGGCCAACATTCATTTCGCACAAAATATTTCTCATTCACTCAGAACGCCGCTTAATCTGATCCTGGGTCCGGTTGAACGAATGCTGCTCAATAAACAGGTGTCGTTAACTGATTTAAATCGGATTAAACGCAATGCACTGCGCCTGCAAAAGGACATCAACAGCCTGGTGACTTTTTCCGCCAGTGCGGTATTCCAGCAACAAACACTGATTCGTTATCATGTCAGTTGTCTGAGCCGTCAGCTGGGGGAAGACTTCGCCGTAATCTGTCAAAGCAAAGGACTTACCTTTGAAACACGTATCGAACCGGACATTTACGCCACCACAGAACCCGAAGCCATTGAACGGATTCTGATTAATCTGTTAGAAAACGCCGTCAAATACACACCGTCCGGCGGCAATGTCAGGCTGGTTGTGCGCAGCATCGAACAATCGAATTACATCGAACTCGCAGTGAGTGATACGGGCGAGGGAATTCCACCGCAAAATCAACAGGCTATCTTTATTCGAGGATTCAGGCTGGAAAACAGTCAGAGTGAACAAGGAACAGGCATTGGTCTGGCATTCGTAAAAGAACTGGTTGCCCGACACAATGGATTGATTGATCTCACCAGCGCACCGGGGCATGGTGCAACATTTGTAGTGCGCTTGCCCATTCATCCAACCGCAGTAACGACTGGCGCTGACACGAACGACCAGGACACTGAAAACACTACATCTGTTAGTAACCCAACGTCCAATACCCGAGAATTTATCACCACCGTATCAACCCTGATTCAACATCACGGTGAACAATTAAGCCAACCCCATTCAGACACGCAACGTGCCGGGCATAAACGCCGTATTCTGATTGTTGAAGACAACGATGACATGGCTGCATTTATTGCAGAAGCACTCGCAAAAGACTATTTTTGCCGCGTCGCCCGCAACGGTCAGGAAGGTATTCAACAGGCGATAAAACGCCAACCCGATCTCATCGTAACCGATATGATGATGCCGGAAAAATCAGGCACTCAATTACTGGCAACACTCAAGCAAAACGCTTCCACCAGCCATATTCCCGTGATTGTCGTTACGGCTGCCAATGATCGCGATGGTCAGGTTCACGCCTTGCAAGCCGGTGCGATCCACTATTTCACTAAGCCCTTCAACGAGCGTGAGTTTATCAAAGCTGTCAATAAAGCATTAAGTATTCAAACAGAGGCACAGGATTTGATTGAGCGATATCTTCTGGAAAACACCCCAATCACCCACATCGACTTTCCCTATATTGAACCTGCCGATATTCAGCTACTTAACCAGTTTGCGGCACATTTACATCAACATTATGCGAATCCAGAATTTAGCAATCCGGTTCAGTCACTCTCTCAGGAAGTCTTTATCGAGCCTCGTACACTACGCCGAAAACTCAGCGCGTTTCTCACCGAAAACCCCGCCATTATTTTACGGCACCTGCGGCTGGAATATGCAAGGCAGCAGCTTAGTCAGGGCCAGCGACCTGTTGATGTATTCGCCGCTGTTGGTTTCTCCAGTGCCGACTACTTTAGCCGCTGCTTTAAACAGCGCTATCATCAAACGCCCGGTGAGTACCAAAAACAGCTGGAACAACAACTCACTGTCACCGACTAACGTGTATTGACCTGCCTTCATTACTCCTTGCTTTTGGGTATATCGCCGTATTTCATACCTGAATCAGATGTAAATCTATTGTCATTCAACATTTTACAAACATATAAATTCGCTAACTATCAGTCAGTTATGATTGCCTGTCACTGAATTACAGTGACAAACTCCATTTTGTCACTGGTTTACTACCACCTGTCATCTGAATCCGATAACAATGCAACAACTGACAATTAATAAAACTATAACGAACAGTAACCATAACAACGACAACAATAATGGACAGCACCATGAAACACATTCGAGGATTATTCAGAGCGGTCGGTGTTGCTACATCAGTAATCATTATTACTGCAACACCGATAACCCGGGCCGTCGATTCTTATAGCGTTGCTTTAGATAGCAGCCTGGTATTTGCAACACGGTCTTATCCACAAGAACAACTAAGAGGCGCACTACTCAAAGGAACTTCAGGAAACGATACCGTAAATTTTTTCCAGGGAACCATTGGCATCAGCACGAATCTGGCTGACACCATTTATGGTTACGAAGGCAATGACATACTGTTTGCAAATGGCGGCGCAGATGAACTCTACGGCGGCGAAGGTCACGATAAACTGTATGGCGGGAGCGGAGACGATCAACTGCACGGGGGTGATGGCAGTGACCAGTTATTTGGTGGTGAAGGCAATGACTGGTTGAATGGCGGTCCCGGCGCCGATGAGCTTTATGGTGGACCGGGCAATGATCACATTGTCACATTAGTCAATTCATCCGGACCACTCGATCAGGACCAGGTTTTTGCTGGTGATGGCGACGACATAATTACCATTAGCCTTGATAATCACATCCATATTCACCCGGGTTCCGGTAAAAACCTAATCCAGATCAAAGGCTCGATTGACCGTTTTAAAAATGCCTTAATCACCGGTAGTGGAATTACCATCACGCATGCCGATGCAGAAGATACCGTGAGTTTTAGTGATGTTCAGCAACATGAGCTGGATATTCGCCATTACCGGAATAACACGGATATTTTGAGTAAATCCCACGGCATCAGGTTGGCAACGGTGCGTTATAACAGCCCTCCTGACACCGAACCTGACGATAATCTACAGCAATTACACGCGATTCGTATTCTGGGTATGCCGTGACAAACAACTGTTAACAATCATCGTCAAGGGTCAACAGACCCGAGGGACTATTTCAACCAACAGCGGGTTATCCGCATGACAGGGACGTCTTTTTATTGCACGCTAAAAATGCCAAATTACTTAGCGATTAGACATATTTTTTAAAATATGGCGATAGTCATTAATGTTCTTAGAACTACATTCATTTGGATGAACTTGAACCAAATTTCTCCATTCACTAATGAATAGATCGTCGATCATAACCTGTGGTTTTGGTAAAAAACCGACAAAAATATCCTCTATACCAAATTCCACAGCACTATTTTTCGCGTACTCAGCCCCTCCAGAACTCCAACAATACAAGATAGCCCCCTGTTCATAAATATCTCTAAGATGCTTGATTGTAGCTGGAATCGGAATTCTTTTACTGCCGAAACTTCGAACAAAAGTATCATCGACATCAACAAAAAACGTTAAAGGTGTATCCATGATATTTACCTCCCCTACAATCTTTTTCACAATAATAATTAAAACCAATGTTGCTCTTAGGCAAATTAAAGGCCAAAAAACGTATAAAACTGACACTTCGGTCTTCCCGGGCCAGGAATTAATAACTGTCAACCACATTATGGGGCAGTTGGGTCTTATATCGAATCTACATCAGAAAAACAATGAAGTCAGGCATGTATATAAAACGCATTGTTGTTTTTGCAACAACTCCGTTTGTGAATGCTTTGGTGTTCGCTGAGCCGGAAAGTTAGTTATAAGCCTGATGTTGTTGCCAGCATTGTGGTTCCAGAAGAAAAAATGTTTTATTTTGAAATGGTTGCAACTGGTGTTAGGCGATTAGTTTTTGAATCAGGGGGTAATAAAAAGTCAATCGCTGAGATGAAAACTCTTGAAGTTCCGCGTGGCCATGTGGTGGGAAATGAAGCTGTGTCCTGGTTTGTTTGATCAGAGCACAACCTTATAATCAGAATTTATACAAAGAAGGTTCAAATAGGATAAATACAACGTTGAATGGATATCTTGTAACTATCAGCTCACCCTTAAATTTGGTGAATTACAGAGTTTGAACATCATGAAAAAGCCTAACGTACCCAACCAGGGTTGAAGTGTTATCAATGACTAACGACTTAGACAAAAAAATATCGAAAGCCCTTTCTGATGAGAATGATGAACTTTTAAAAGAATTACTTTCAACGGCTCACTACAAAAAAAAGGGGACGATCTATAGTATTGCTTATGCTTTAGTTGAACTAATGCCCCCTTTTGAAAATGTTGACATTGCGGAAACAATATTTGCTGGTCAATTTGACTTCGAGAACGAAAAAAACGCCGCTATTTTTTCAGGCTATATATACATCTACTTGCAACCCACAACTCCAAATTTTGTAGAAGTACTAGACAAGTACTCGCTATGCCCACTATCCAATTACATTTTAGCCTTATATTTTGATTATCAGGGCGACACTGAAAAAGCATGCATGTATATAGATAAATCTCTATCGTTGTCTCATTTCACAAAAAATGTGCTTTTTAAATTACAAATGTATTCAGCAAATTTAAGTAAAAAAGAACAACAAAAACTTAGAGAAGAAATACCCAAATTAATAGTAAACAAACACCATGAATTATCCCCTCCTCCATCAAATGTACCATCATTGATTAATGACTATTTAAATGAGCTTATATTAGGTTCTCATATCACCAGCACCTGTTGGGACTTAATAAGAACTCGAAATAACATTAAGTAAAGCGCTTAAATATCCTTGATTTTTGTATCTTATTCGTTAAAACAATCTACTGGCGTAAAAGCTCACCTGCACTGTCGACCGTCAGATGTGGAACGTGATCAAAAACGATTTGCATTCCATTTCACCTGGCACGGTACAGAAGAATAAACAACACAGCGTACACGGCAATGGCAGGTGCTGTGGCTTTGTTTGAGATGATGACGCGTAGAATCAAGATTGTTGATGATTCATTGAGAATTACAGACAGAGGATCAGGAAAATCCCGGTTAATATCAATAAAGTCACTAGAAAACAGGGTGATCAATTACTTATAGATGCAGCGGAGTCGCAGTTATGATGGGCCGTTATTCCGTTGGCTTCTTAATTCAAAAAGATGCAAGTCGAGTTCCTGGTGATGATAGTTGGGAATTAAGCAAGTAATGACAACTACCTTGAAAAACACCGCATGTGAGGGACTATGATGAAAGTATGCTTTCTGGTTATCTCATAAAAAACAGTGTTAGTACATGGGTTGTGCATCTGGTTTTATTGAATCACACCATGACAATCAGAACAGATCAGAATACCGTCCTTTGGGGTTACTTTACGCCTCATATCCCCGCCCGATTGGGCGAAGGTTTACGGCTCAAATTGCTAAAATTAATTATGGTAGTATAAAACAGGATTATATCCTTACGAGGTTCTTTCATTCGGGGTAAATTATGGCAATGGTAAAGAAAAGTATCACAGTAACTGATCAACAAGAACAATGGATGCAAGCTCAACTTGCAACTGGTAATTATGCTAGTGATAGTGAGTTATTGCGAGATTTGATCAGAAAAGAGCAAATGCGTACTAGCCAAGTTGAAATTATTAGACAAGAACTAATCAAAGCAGAGCAAAGCGGTTTTAGCTCTCGTTCACCTGAAGATATTGTTAATGCGGTGATTGCCAGAAAACAAGCTAGTGGCGAAGTATAGATTAAGTAGTGCTGCCGATCACATTCGTAAGGGATATAGACGCAGCGTGTATGGAAAACATGCTATTTACTATGTCGTTTCTAATGACTACGTTGATGTCATGCGAATACTAAGAACAGAAAACCTTAAAACAGCTTTTGAGTAATTAATGTGTCCAGTGCGTTATCAGCCCCCTCTGACAGGCGGTGTTTTTCAAGGTAGTTGTCACTGATAAAATTTAACCAGTTAGGGGCCGCAGCAGAGTAAGCCATGCTTTATCATTGGTAGGTATTGATCATAATTGGTTGTGGTTAGAATTTGACGTTGACACACCACATCCAGGCCATTCATTTTTAATGTATTTAGAGCTAATAGATCACGGAGATGTACATACGTTGGAAGCAAATTTTAATGCAAAAGAACTGAACATTTACCACCACTCAATTTGGAAGATGATATGAGCTGTCGTTTGATACTTATTTACATAAATCTTATGTTATTTTCGAATTCAGTGTTTTCTGATTTTAAATTTGATTTATCTAAAATAGATAAAGAGACATATCATTTTTTCTATACGGATGAGTACCCTATTCTGGTTTTCAGGGCAAAAGATACAGAACTTAATGCTCAAAAATACAAAGAAAGTAACCATACTGAATATGTAAATTTAATTTTGGAGAGAAGTGAAGGACTGGGTTATAACAAGACAATTTCTATTCTGGATGGTCGTTATATTGATAAATTACCCACACGTTCGTTGACAAAAGAATGGCGGGTATTTGTCGGCCTTTCTCCAGTAAATGGCTGTGAATTGTTTATTAATCAACAATTGATGATAGAAGATCCTTGTAGCCTCATATCATTCGATAAAAGCGGTAGAAGCCTCCACTCTGACCGACCAGGTTTAAAACTTTTTATTCCTAACTACAGCATTCGTAACAATACGTTAATTATTTCTGAAGCACAGGAGCAATCCAGTAAAGCAATGTTCGCTAGCTGGTTAGAAGCACTCGATCCTTTTCCATATAAAAAGCTCAGATATTTAGTTAGTTTAAAAATGACGTCAAAAGCAATATCGTTTTTAAAACAGAAGCCTGAATTAATCAAAGAGAAAGGCCGAATAAACAGAATATTTTATTATGCTGTTATCGTAGGTCAGCAAGAAATAATAGATTATTTCCTGAATCAAGGAATAGATATCAATGAAGTTAACATGAAAGGAGAAACGGCTTTAACATTGGCCATACGATTCAATAATGAAATATTAGCGAATTATTTGATCGACAGAGGCGCTAAAAAAACAATTATTTGCTCAAAAGAAGGTCAATGTACTAAAGATCCAAATATTTTGAGTAAGAAAAACGGTTTGAATTTGAAATAGCAATTTTTTTAGTTTTGACGTGAGTCGCACAAGTATTGAGACCCATTACCTGAATTAGAGTTTTGATACATCTGCAAAGACTACTCCTGGATTTGATTTTCAAACAAGTAACAAAGGGGATTTCTAATGTTTAGCGTGATAGTTATTTGTTTGCCTGGTATTCAGGGATTTTTATTAACTCAATACTTGAGGTATCTCTCGCGTATTTCAAATATAAGTGTTGACCAGCAAAAACGCATTGGACTTACTGTGCTGGAAAGTAGACTTACGAATTATATGTAGTAATTCAGACCTGATCTGACCGTTACCCATTTTGATGCGGTGCCTTTCAACTAAATCATATGCAAAAAGTGACCTGGAAGAAGGTGTTAAATCTCAGCTGGATACAGCGAAATTTTATCTGCTTCTACAATATCTGGTTGTTGCCTTGCTCTTTTGGGCTCCAACACTTTTTAATCAAGATCATTTCTTAATAACGACCAACCATCATCAGCATGTTGATTAAACGCTGAATATTAAGCATTGAATCTTCAGTACTTACCGTTCCGAACCAAGTGCTTTCCATCTAAAAAATATATTACTTTTCAATTACCTGTGTCATAAACATAGCAATAATAGTGTCAACCAGTTCATCAATCTCTTTTTTATTCAACTCATCTTCCATCGCAGTAATTTGAGACCAGAACACAACTCGTTCCAGCATTCCCTGAATCAATTTCCCCAGCATCAAGGTATTCGGCTGTCGCAGCAATCCGTGTGCTTTCACCTGATTGAGCCATATCATTAACGGACCATTTTCAGTTACCAGCGGCATCATCAGCGGTCGATACTTATCCGTTTCTATCATTAACAACGGCGTTAACACTCGCGTTAATGCCCGATAGTGAGGGTCCTGCAAAATCGCAATTTTGCCCCGGAGTATATAATCGAGTTGAACATCCAGCGGCTGATCCGGATTGAAATCCTGTCCCGCCATTTTATGGTTTTTGTCGATCAACAATAAAACCACACCGCCCAATAGCGCCTCTTTATTGCTGAAATGTTTGTAGAGTGTGCGTTTAGATACACCGGCGGTATCCGCCACTTTCTGCATTGTTGTCTTATCGAAACCCTGTTCAATAAATAACGTGCTGGCTGCATCGACTATCGCCTGACGCTTCGCCTCAAAAATCTGATCGTGCATAGTTTTATAACATTATTATTGTTTCTGGTTGAGCCAGGCAGTCGTAGCATACTGATAAATATCAAGGTCTGTTCAAGGCTCAACAGCAATTTGTAAGAAAACATTATACCGTCAATCTTACTGTTTACATTGTAAACTTGTTCGTTTACCTTCCTTGATGCTGAGTGAGTTTACTATCAACGCACCAGCCTGACCAAATTAAAAAAATTACACCCGGTAATACAACATAACAAGGCAAATCAACCATCCATTTGCATGAAAATCACCCACTGGTAATCCTTCAGGATTCACCCATGCGAAAAATGGATGAAAAAATTTTGCCATCAAGGTAAACGACACCGTTTACCATTTTACATATTGATGGAGACATACCATGAAGAAAAATCTGTTATCCAGCCTGATCGTGTCAGCACTGACGGCCAGCGCAGCCGCTCATGCTGTCGAACCTGAAGATTTCAACCAGCTCACCTTCAGAAACATTGGCCCATCCGGCATGAGTGGCCGGGTTACTTCCGTTGACGTTGTTGAAAACAATCGCCACATCATCTACGTCGGTACGTCTGCCGGAGGGTTATGGAAATCAGTCAATAATGGTACGAACTTCAAACCAATCTTCGAAAATCAGAAAACCGCGTCAGTCGGTGATGTCGCCATTTTCCAGCAAAACCCTAACGTAATTTATATGGGTACTGGTGAAGGCAATCCACGTAACAGTCAGTCCTTCGGACACGGGGTTTATAAATCACTGGATGGTGGTAAAACCTGGACACACCTTGGTCTCGAAAATACCCTGAACATTCATCGAATTATCGTTCACCCTCATAATCCGGATATCGTCTGGGTAGGCGCTCAGGGCGCAGCTTACGGTGAAACAGAAGATCGCGGTGTTTATAAATCAACAGATGGCGGTAAAAGCTGGAAGAAAGTCCTCTACACCAACAAATCTACCGGCATTGGCGATTTAATTATTGATCCAACCAATCCAAACAAACTGATTGCCGGTATGTGGGAATTTGGTCGTAAGCCGTGGACATTTAATTCAGGTGGCGAAGGCTCAGCCATTTATATCTCACACGATGGAGGCGAAAACTGGACTAAAGCGAAAAAAGGTCTGCCAAAAGGCTTACTGGGTCGAGTAGGGTTATCGATTTCTCCGAAAAATCCGGAAGTCGTTTATGCCTTCGTCGAATCCAAAGATCATAACGCCATGTATCGCTCAAACGATGGCGGTGAAAGCTGGAGCAAAGGCGCTCAGGAAATTGGTGGCGGCGGTGATCGTCCATTCTATTACGCCGATGTCGAAGTAGACCCACAAGATCCGGACACCGTTTATCATATTGCAGCCAATGTCTCGAAAAGTACCGACGGCGGCAAAACCTTCAATGCTATCACGAATTTCTTCGGTGGCGTTCACAGCGACCACCACGCCTTCTGGATCAATCCTGACAACCCAAAACACATTCTGGACGGCAATGACGGTGGTTTGTACGCCAGTTTCGACGGCGGTAAAACCTGGGGATTCCACCACAATATTCCGGTCGGTCAGTTCTATCACATCAATGTTGATAATGAGATCCCGTACAACGTATACGGCGGCATGCAGGATAACGGCAGCTGGATGGGGCCTGCGTACAAATTCTCAGCACTGGGAGAGTTTGCAAAAATCAACAACCAGGACTTCCGAAATATCGGCTTTGGCGATGGTTTTGATGTCATTCCAGACCCGGTAGACAGCCGCTATGGTTATTCCATGTCTCAGGGCGGTAACTTCCAACGGTATGACTTAAAAACTGGCGGTATTACCGGCATTAAACCTTATCTGGCTGGTGAAACTCTGCGATTTAACTGGGATGCGGCCTTAGCAGTCGATCCGATTGACAAAAAGACTCTATACGCCGGTTCGCAATATTTGTTGAAAAGTACAGACCACGGTCTGAGCTGGTCAATTATGTCACCGGATCTGACGACTAATGATCCAGAAAAACAAAAGCAACACCTGTCAGGCGGCCTGACCATTGACGACACCACGGCAGAAAATCATACGACAATTACTGTGATTGAACCCGCCGCCAATGATGAAGGCGTGATCTGGGTTGGTACTGACGATGGTAATCTGCAAATCACTCGTGATGGCGGTAAAACCTGGAAAAACGTCATTAAAAAGGTCCGTGGCCTGCCTAAAAACACCCGTGTTAAGCAAATCAAACATTCAAGCTATAACAAAGGTGAAGCATTCGCTGTGTTCGATGGACACCGTAAAAATGACTTCAAACCTTATGTCTATCACACCAAAAACTACGGCAAATCCTGGAAACGTCTGGTCGATGAAAAAGACGTTTGGGGCTATGCGCTAAGTTTTGCTCAGGATCCGGTTGAACCAAAACTCATGTTTGTCGGCACTGAATTTGGCCTGTATGTTAGTTTTGACGCAGGTAAAAAATGGCAGCAGTGGAACAAAGACTTCCCGACAGTTTCCACGATGGATATGGTCATTCACCCGAAAGAACATGACCTGGTAGTTGGCACGTTTGGCCGTTCCGTCTGGGTCTTAGATGACATTCGTCCACTACGTGAAATGACCAGTGATAAGGCGATTGAAGACAAATCACTGCATCTGTTTGACATCGGTCATGCATACCAGCCAACCATGGCCTTCCCGAACCTGTTTATGGGTGCTGATGATTCATTCAAAGCACCTAATCGCAAAGCAGGCGCCCTGATCAACTTCTGGGCGAAAGAAAAGAGCAAAAAAGATGCTATCAGCATCGAAATCAGTGACAAAGACGGCAAAGTCATTCACACCTTGAAAGCAACCGCAAAACCCGGTGTAAACCGTGTGAGTTGGGATCTGAAAACCAAAGGTGGGCAGGTTCCTGGTAAGCCAGACTTATTCACCAGCTTCTTTATGGGCGGTGCGCCAGTGATGTTCGGTGATTACACGGTCACGATTAAAATGGGCGAAGACACCCAGTCGAAAACCGTAACCATCCTGAAAGACAATGACTTCCCAATCAGTGACGAAATGTATGCAACCAACATCGAACGTCGTAACGAGTTCCTTGCGTTAGCAGAACGCTCTATGAAATCCTGGAAAGACATTACCGGCACACTGAAAGCTGCCAAAGGCATCAAAGCGCTGTTAGCTAAAGATTCTGAATTCCACGAAAAACTGGACGCAGTAATCAAAAAGGCTGAAGCATTGAAGCTTGATTTACTACCGAAGCCAGTAAAAGGCGGATTAACCGGGTCAAACATGAATGATCTGCGTAATCAGCTATTACAGCTTGGTGGCTACTTCTCTGAAATGCAGGCACCACCTTCACCAGGTGCCGATGCCATTATGGCTGACGTTGTGAAACGCGTTGATCAGGTAACAGGTGACATTGACTCTTTCATGAAAGATGAAGTGGAGCCACTGAAAGCCAGCGTCAACAAGACAGCAACGATCTGGCAGTAGTTTGTAACCTGTCTGACGGTTCAGGCTCTACCGAGTCTGAACCATTTTCCTCTATTTAATCCACGCCTTATAACTATTTGATCTGATTAGTAGAAATAGCCGCTAATACAGCGCTGTCATCCCGATTTTCATCCTGCTAAGGTTCTTCATTAAAAACACTGACAGACACAAGGGATTTATTGTGCCCTTTATTTTAAGTAGTTGATTTATTGCAGTTAAACAGTAGAGCACAACATGAAGAATAAAATTACCTTAATGATGATGGCTGCACTTGGCACCGGAGCACCTGGTGCCTTTGCCGCCGATGACCAAAAAAGCGCAGAAGAACTCGAACGAATCTCAGTAGTGGGTATGCGAACGCCACTGCGTTCAATCGCTGATTCGCCTGTTCCGGTTGATTTGATTTCCGCCGATGAACTCACCAACACCGGCTTTACCGAACTCAACCAGATGGTTGCTTCTCTCGTTCCCTCATATAACTTTCCTCGCCCATCCATTACCGACGGTACCGACCATGTTCGTCCTGCAACATTGCGTGGCATGAGTCCGGATCAGGTATTGGTGCTGGTGAATGGTAAACGCCGCCATACTTCTGCCCTGGTGAATGTGAACGGTTCCGTGGGTCGAGGTTCAAGCGCCGTCGATTTAAATACCATTCCGCCAAATATGATCAAACGCATCGAAGTATTACGTGATGGTGCAGCAGCGCAGTATGGTTCAGATGCCATTGCTGGTGTGATCAACATCGTGCTTCGTGACGATGACAAAAAAGAGTTTTCCTGGAACTACGGCGCTTATACCGAAGGCGATGGAAACTCCAGTACCTTACAAGGCAATATCGGCTTTACCACCGACAATGGCTTTGTTCACTTTGCGGCACAACACCGCAATAAAGGCCGCACCAATCGCGCCGGACTTGACCCAAGACAACAATATCTGGACATCGATGGCGAACCTGATCCACGAGAAGAAACTTTCGACCGCCTGAACCACCGTTTCGGTGATGCCGATGTCGAATCAGACAGCTTTTTCGTCAATGCCGGACACCAGCTAAACGAAAATGGTGAGTTGTATTTCAACGCCAGCTACGAAGCCCGCGACGGTGAAGCCGGTGGTTTCTATCGACGCGCACGGGACAGTCGCAACGTGCCAGAAGTCTATCCAGACGGATTCCTGCCCCTAATCGTCTCTGACGTTACTGACTATGCCACCACGCTGGGCTACAAATTTGAGCCAGGCGACGCCATGTATGATCTCAGCATCACTTATGGCACCAACGAATTCGACTTTGGGGTGGAAAACAGTATTAACACCTCACTTGGCGCACAAAGTCCGACATCATTTAACGCCGGTGGACTGGAGTTTGAGCAATTCACCGCTAACTTTGACATGACCACCAGCATGGATATCGGCTGGACAAATCCGGTCAATATCGCCCTCGGTGCAGAATACCGTGACGAAACTTACAAAGTTAAAGCAGGCGAAGAAGCTTCCTGGATTCATGGCGGCGAACCAAATCAGTTTGGCGGCACAGCAGCCGCAGGGTCACAAGTATTCCCTGGCTTCCGTCCTGGTGATGCCAGCAATAATTCTCGTGACAGCTACGCGGTTTACGCACAGTTTGATAACTATGTCACTGATGCGCTTCTGGTCTCACTGGCCGGACGATTCGAGGACTACAGCGACTTTGGCACCACAACAAACGGTAAGTTAGCGGTGCATTATCAAGCGACCGACACCATCGCCGTTCGTTCCGCCATCAGCACAGGATTCCGCGCACCATCACTGGCACAGATTAATTACGCCACCACAGCGACCGTATTCATCGATAGTGTACCCAATGAAGTTAAAACCTTCAGAGTTGACGATCCGGCTGCTGTTGCCCTGGGCGCTGAACCACTGGATTCTGAAGAATCCACCAACTACAGTGCCGGGATTGTTTTCACACCGATTCCAGAACTGGAAATCTCGTTGGATTACTACCGAATTGATATTGATGATCGCATCGTGTTGTCTGACAACATTCGCGGCGAAGCAGTACAACAAATTCTGGAATCAAACGGGTATTTCGGTATTAACGGCGGTCGTTACTTTACTAACGCCATCGACACGGAAACAGAAGGTGTGGACTTTGTCGCCAGCTATCTGTGGACCATCAATGATACCTGGGACGCCAACATCACTTTTGGCTGGAACTTCAATGACGTGGATATCACCCGAGTCGCTGAAAACCCACCAGAACTCGACCCACTGGGTACAGAAGCCAAACGCTTTGGCCGTCGTGAACTGGCGCTTATCGAAGAAGCACAACCTGATGAAAAAGGTAATTTAGCGATTAGCGTACAAGGCGGAAAATGGGGCGGTTCACTGGTTTTCAGACACCACGGTGAACTAACCACTCGTCACTCAAGCAATCCTGACAGAGACCAGACATTCGGCTCAGAAACCGAAGTGGATATGGAACTACGCTATCAGATCGACGACAACTGGCAAGTTGCACTGGGCGTGAACAATTTGTTTGACGAAACCCCGGACCGCGTACTGGATACCAATAATTTCAACGGCATTTTCCCATATAGCTCAGCATCACCATTCGGTTACAACGGTGCTTACTGGTACGGGAAAATCAAAGCCAGTTTCTAAGAAGTAGTTAGTCAAAGCACCATTCAGGTTGCTACAACCTGCAACAACAAAAAACGGGTAGTCGATTAGCACGACTACCCGTTTCTCTTTATTTAAGCCTGTTTTTACAATACGACTTATGTTTTTGGTTGATAATCGTGATAATCGTCTCATGGTAACTTCACGAGGGAGCCATCCATCAACATGGTTTGAACGTCTAGTGGAAATCAAGGTTAATTCACTAAGGCCTTAGCAGTCACAGCATCCTCAAGCCCTTTACGCGCAATGTCCTGTCTGGCAGGAGCAAGCCCTTCATTATGCGGTTCATTAAAAACTGTTAACGCTCGCGCAAAGTAGGAAATTGCCTCGTCATATTGCTTATTCCGATTCAACGCTATGCCGAGATCTGTATATAATCGCCCGACATTCAGGTGCTCAGCCGGAGACAATTTCTGACGACATGTCAGAGCTTTTTCAAAATACAGAATCGCCTTTTTCATATTCTTTTTCTGATCCCAAACACGTGCTAAATGCCAATATGTTTCAACGATAGAGGGATGAGGTAAACGATATTTTGATAATTCACAAGCCAGTAATTTGTTTAAAAATTTTCCTGATTGGTCATAATCCAATTTTTTCCAGAAAACCCTGGCGATTCTATAATAGATATCACCCGCCGCTAATGATTTTTTCCCATGCACTTTAGTATCACCACCAAGTGCCTCTTTATAGCAAGCTAACGCATCATCGTAATCTTCCTTTGTCTCATACAACTCTCCGAGTTCGAGAAGCGCTAATGTTGTAGCATTTGCAAGCAGGCCGTATTTTTCTTGCATCAGTGATTTTGTTTTTTCAAAACAACTAATTGCTTTATCCAGTTCTCCTAATTCTTGCCAGGCATGACCGCTGTTCAAGTGACTTAAAGCCAAAATTGGCGTTTCATGCTCCTTGCTGGTATGAGCGAGCTGCTGCTCCAAATCAAGATGTTTTAGTGCCTTATCATAATTTTCCAATGCCATATTGGCCCTCGCAACCCATCCTTGATAGTGCACATTATCTGGCTGAAGTTTTGCAGCTTCCTTAAAGGCAATTTCTGCCTCTTCATAATTTTCACTAAGCATGCGTAACTCACCTAAGAGAGAATATCTCCCTGCCCGTTTTATATTATCGTCAGTATCAAAAGACTCAATTTCACGGACCAAGGCTTGCTCAGCTTTAGGCAATTCTCCATTCAGTAGCCACTGCTTCACTTTTTCGGGTGTTTCAGATGATTGTAGAAATTTTCCTATTTCATTTTCAAATCGCTGAACAATCTTCAACAATTCATAAATCGTCACTTCTTGCCAGTCAAATGTCACTATTATGAAGTCTACTAATTTTGCTTTAGCTTCATCAGAATCCAGACTCAATACTTCCGAGAGCAAAAATTGTTTTTGAGACTCAGAAAATCCATTCATTGCCTTATAGACAAAACCATCAAATTCTTTTATCGAATCTTCTCGATAACCTTCGACAGTATAGAAACGCCGTTGTTCTATCCATTCCCAAAGAATAACAATCATCGCGATACCAAGAATGATTAAACCCCACCATTCAAGTCGATTTAACGAATCAAACCAGTTCATGATGTCTGCCATTGTTTTAGTACCTATTTTTACGTATTTTTGTCACCTTATTAGAAATAAAAACCTCATTCAATGATTAAATTCGTATGTTTAAACCTTGTGTCATGGTTCACCAGCACTTCCTCATTATTTATGCTTATTTTTATCAATAAGAAAAACAATAACACCCATTAAAGGTACAGTGTCAAGTGGTGCGAGAAATATTCACTGCCCCTCCAGCACTTCTCGCTGCTTATCCATGATCGCCTGTTGTGAATTAATCATGTCGATCAAAAACTGATTACGCGCCCTGAGTTTTTCAACATAGGTCGCCAGCTCACTGAAGTACATTTCCAGTGTCAGTTCATCCTGTAACACCAAACCGTAAATCGCCCAGTTGCAAGCGCTGTCCTGACTTAATCCGGGCCAGGACGCCTGCACTTCTTCCAGGGTGTAAGCATCCTCTTCGCCAACCGATTCAAATTCTTCACAAGCCAGTCGCCAGTCTTCCACCACTTCAGGTGTTACCACCATAACCCGGGTCATATTAATGGGTAGCGGTGCTGCCACTTCCGGCGGAATCGTTATTGGTGGCAGTGTTGGGATTGTTATTACTTTGACTTGCTGGACTTGTCGGTCCGGTAATACGCTGCATGATGTCAGCCCAGCGAGCAGCGGCAGCATTGCCACGCGCATACGGGTTGTTACGAGCATTTTGCATCTCCTTGGTTCGTAGCTCATTAATTTCACGGTTTAAATGAGCATTGGCCTGTTCGCTGACCTGTAATTTACGGCTGTAATTTTCCATTTGCTGCGCGTTTTGTTTCGCTAACAATTGCTGAGTGGCGATTGACTGATTTGCTTCAGTCAGCGCCTGATCCAGTTTGTCCATTTCAGCCTGTTGATGGTCAAATTTCGCCGTTAATGTGGTCAGTTGACCCGTCAGCGATGCTACTTTGGTTTTTTCGTACTGCCACAGTCCGGCCATTGCCAGCGCTGCCATTGCGCTGGTTCCGGCCATCATGAGTCCAATATTCATCAGGGTTGCTCCTCTTCGATGATCAGGTTGGCCTGAGCAAAGGCCATCTGTCCGTTTTCATTCTCAATGACATAATTCACGGTGATATAGCGATACTGGCGATTGTTACGCACAAAGCGGATCACATCGCCATCGGTCGAGGTATCACCGTGAATACTTAACGAAGCCACAATTTTGATTTGTTCATCGGTTTCCTGTTTGTCGTTCGCCAGTGTGTCGAGAATGTATACTTCGTCCTGAACCGGCGGCTCAACAACCACATCATTAGTCGCCATTTCCTCGACTGCGATAACTTCCACAGTGAAACTGGCTGGCGGTGATTCCAGTTCACCATCCGATGCAATCAGGGTGAACACATCGTTTCCTTCAAATCCCGCCGTCGAGCGATAAATCCAGCCTGCTTCGGTCTGGATCACCTCACCTGCGGTTGGTGCATCCACTAAAGAAATCGTCAGTTCGTCGCCATCCGGATCAGTCGCTGTAAATTCAATAAATACTTCACTGCCAGACACCAGTTTGACGCTACCTCCTGTCAGCCCGGGCATATCGTTCAGATTGTTCACGGTAAGCAGGAAAGCAGGCAGACTGGTAATAAGCTGACCATCGAAAGCCGAGATCAGAATGTCTGCCGCTTCACCAACATCATCATTACCCGGCACACCGGATAACTCACCACTGTTGGTGTTAAATTCCGCCCAGACAGGTTTGTTTTCGATGATAAACGTGAGGACATCGCCATCGGGATCACTGGCCGTTGGTAAGAACACGTATGGCTCATCCTGATTAACGAACAACAACGGTTCACCACTAATTTCCGGCGCATCATTCACGTTAGTGACTGTGATAGAAAATGTCGGTAATTCCGCTGTCAGTTCACCGTCACTGACCGACAGTACTATCGCACTGGAAACACCCACATCAGCATTCTCTGGTACGCCAGTCAGACGGCCCGTATCAGCATCCACAGTTAACCAGCCAGGCAATCCACTGGCATCAAAGGTCAGTTCATCATTTTCCGGATCGCTGGCGGTTGGCGTGAACTGATAAGTCGCGCCTTCCTGAACCGTCGTGGCAGGAGAACCACCGATTTCCGGCGGATCATTGACGTCAATCACCGTTATCACAAAGGTCTCCAGCGTGGCGGTGTATTCGCCATCTGATACTGACAAGGTGATTGGCTGTGTCATCCCCACATCACCGTTTGCCGGTGTACCCGTCAATTCGCCCGTCAACACATCAAACGATGCCCAGTCTGGTTTATTCACCACGGTAAAGCGCAACTCGTCATTGTCCGGGTCCGTTACCTCCGGCTTAAAGCGATAAAGCGTTCCCTGGTTCACCATTAATGTCGGTGAGCCACTGATTTCTGGCGGATCATTGATGTTTTTCACTGTGATGGTGAACGGGTTGGTTGAAGCCGTTGCCTGACCGTCTGACACACTCAGAATAATGTCGCGAAACACGCCTACATCGTCAGGTCCGGGGATGCCGGATACCAGACCGTTTTGCGGGCTGACCTGCAACCAGCCTGGCGCATTGCCGAGACTAAACGTTAGCGGGTCATTCTCTACATCCGTTGCAATAGCGGCAAACTGATATAACTGATTCTGAGTCGCAGTAGTTGGTGGATTCGCACTAATTACCGGCGGATCATTCACGTTATTAACTGTGACAGAGAATGGCGTCAGTGCAGCGCTAAGTTCCCCATCGCTGACGGTGATTTGAATACCGCTGTGACTACCGATATCCGATTCAACCGGAATCCCGGATAATCGCCCGGTAGTACTGTTAAACGATAGCCAGCCCGGTAAATTCGTCACACTGAACGTCAGCGGATCGGTATCCGGGTCGCTGGCAATGGGTTCGAATTGATAAAGTTTGCCCTGGTCGATCACCAATGGCGGAAAGCCTGAAATAACCGGTGCGTCATTCACATTGATAACCGTAATCGAAAACGGTGCTAACGCGGCAGTAAGTACGCCGTCTGATACTTCGATGCTAATCGCCGGGTATTCACCGACATGTTCATTACGCGGTGTGCCAGATAAGGTTCCGAACGCTGAATCGAACAATAACCAGTCCGGTTTGTTGGTGACTGAAAAGGACAGGACATCGCCGTCAATATCTCTGGCAACCGGCGTGAACTGATACACCTGCTCCTGAAGGACACTAATGACCGGAACACCTTCAATCTCCGGCGCATCATTCACATTGACTACTTCAATAATAAACGGCGCTAACGTAGCACTGAGCGAGCCATCGGATACCTGAATCTGAATACCGGCATACACACCGACCTCTTTATTTCCGGGTACGCCAGCCAGCTCGCCAGTTGCCGAGTCAAAGACCATCCAGTCAGGCTGACCAGACACACTGAAGGTCAACGAATCACCGTCAATATCGTCTGCTGTCGGCGTAAACGAATAACCTTCATCCTGATTCACGGTGGTTTCCGGTGTTCCACTGATGGTTGGCGCATCATTGACGTTGACCACTTCAAGACTAAATGCGGGTAATGCCGCAGACAGCGTGCCATCAGACACGCTCAACACAATGTTGGAATATAAACCAACCTCATCATTACCCGGGGTTCCCGCCAATTGACCAGTTTGTGGATTTAGAGATAACCAACCCGGTAAATTACTGGCCGAAAACTGTAAGACATCACCATCGATATCCTCAGCGATTGGTGAAAACTGATATGTTTCGTCCTGATTAACTGCCGTGATCGGATTTCCCGAAATAGTCGGCGCATCATTGACGTTATTAACAATGATGCTGAACGCGCCCAGTGACGCCGATAACGCGCCATCCGTGACCGTCAGATCAAGCCCCGTAAACTGACCGACATCAGCATTACCCGGCGTGCCACTGATTGCGCCCGTCGCCGGATTTAATGTCAGCCAGCCCGGTAACCCGGTTGCAGAAACCGTCAGACTATCGCCATCAATATCATCAAGAACCGGCACAAACTGATACAGTTCATCCTGATTCACACCGGCTTGTGGCGAACCAGTAATCGTTGGCGCATCATTGACATTGTGTACGGTGATCGCGAAGGCAGGTAAGTCTGCCGATAACGCACCATCACTCACTGAGACCTGAATGCCGGGCCAGACTGCCACGTCATCATTAGCTGGCACGCCCGTCAATTCGCCGGTACTGGCATTTAACGTCAGCCAACCGGGTACATTGGTGCCTGTGAAACTCAGACTATCGCCATCAATATCTTCCACAACAGGCAAAAACTGATAAGCCTGGTCCTGATCGACGTTTGCTGAAGGCGAACCGCTGATCGTCGGTGCATCATTAACGTTATGAACCGTTATGGTAAATAGCGGCAGACTGGCCGATAGACTACCATCACTCACCGTAAGCTGAATCCCACTGTGAACACCAACATCATCATTACCTGGCGTGCCCGTTAACGCGCCGGAATTTGCATCTAAAGTCATCCAGCTCGGCAAATTAGTTGCAGTAAAACTTAGCGTATCGCCATCAATATCACTGGCTACTGGCAAAAAGGTATACAGCTGTTCTTGATTGATATCTGCGGCGGGTGAACCACTTATCGTCGGCACGTCATTAACATTCATCACCGTTATTGAAAACGGCAATAATGAAGCTGATGCAATACCATCTGATACTGAAATCTGAATACCACTGTGAACGCCAACATCCACTTGCTGGGGCGAGCCCGACAACTCACCGGTCAATGGATTCAACGACAACCAGGCCGGTAAACCGGATGCCGAAAACATGAGTGGGTCGCCATCGATATCACTGGCAATCGGCGTAAAGGAATAAGCCTGATATTGATTCACTGATGTCAGCGGCACACCACTGATAACGGGTGCATCATTGGTGTTGCTTACTGTAATTGAGAATACGGGTAAACTACTGGTCAATAAGCCATCACTAACGATTAGTTCAATCCCGTTGTACTGACCGATATCACTGTTCGCTGGCACACCCGAAAGCTCGCCCGTATTAGTGTCGAGCGTTAACCACGCCGGTATATTCACACCACTGACCGACAACACATCGCCATCCGGATCACTCAGTACGGGAATAAAGCTGTAGGCTGTATCCTGCGCCACCGCGCCTGGCGGTATGCCAGAAATTCCCGGTGGATCATTAACATCCACAACCGTAATAGCAAAAGCAGGATGAGTCGTTGATGCGGTGCCGTCTGTCGCGGCAATCTCAATATTGCTGTGAACGCCCACATCAATCTGATCCGGACGACCAGATATCACACCTGTGGCTGCATCCAGCGATAACCAGCTCGGTAAATTAGTAGCGGTAAACGTTGGTGTATCACCGTCTACATCAGTCGCACTAAAGACCGTGTTATACGCTTGATGTTGCATCACAATGGTCGGTGGCGAACCCGTTATTGACGGTGCATCGTTAACATTATTGACCGTGATCGAAAACGGCGGCGTACTGCCAGATAACAGCCCATCCGTTCCGTGGATCTGTATGTTGTTATAAACCCCAATGTCTGCCTGGCCCGGTGTTCCCGCCAGTTCTCCAGTTACTGCATCAAAGGTCATCCAGCCGGGTAGTCCGGTTACTGACAGTGTCACCGGGTCGCCATCGACATCAATGACCGTTGGAATAAACGAATAAGCTTGTGCCTGGTTGACTGTTGCCACAGGCGTGCCGCCGATATCTGGCGCATCGTTCACATCAACGACCGTTATGGAGAAAGGAGCCAGAGATGCAGATAAACTCGCATCCTGTACCGTTAGTTGAATATTGTTATGAACACCCACATCAGACTGACCTGGCGTGCCAGACAGTTCACCTGTCGTTGGATTCACCGATAACCAGCCCGGTAGTCCACTGCCCGAAAAGGTCAGTGTGTCGCCGTCAATATCATAAGAACTAGGCGTAAACGAATAGGCTTGATTCTGGTTGATAATCGCAGTCGGCGTACCGGAAATGCCCGGCACATCATTGACGTTCACCACAGTGATGTCGAAAGCAGTTAACGTGGTCGTGATACTGCCATCAGTCGCCCGGATCTGAACGTTACTGTGAACCCCAACATCATCATTAAACGGCGTGCCCGATAGCTGCCCCGTACTCAGATTAAACGACAACCAGGCTGGCATGTTTTGCACCGAGAAACTAATCGGATCGCCATCCGGGTCAATCGCAGTTGGTGTAAAGCTGTATGGCTGGCCCTGATTGACCGATAGCGGCGGCGTGCCACCGAGTACCGGGCCATCATTCACATCCGCGACCGTAACACTGAACAAGGGTAAATTAGCGAATAAAATGCCATCAGACACAGACAGCTGAATATTACTGTGCGTGCCGATATCACCCTGGCCCGGTGTTCCAGACAATTCTCCCGAACTGCTGTTTATTGCCAGCCAACTCGGAATATTACTCGCCATAAAGGTAAGTGAATCACCATCAATATCAGATGCTGTTGGTGTAAAGCTATAAAGTTGATTCTGATTAATAGCCGTAACAGGTGAACCACTGATCACTGGCGCATCATTAACGTTAGTAACCGTTATGCTGAACGCAGGCAGAGTACTGGTCACGCTCCCATCTGAAACTTGTAAAATGATGTTGTTGTAAGTCAAAACGTCCGACGAACCCGGCGTACCCGTCAACTGACCGGTAGCAGGATTAGCTGTCATCCAGCCCGGTCGATTCAACATGGAAAAACTCAGGCTGTCGCCATCCGGATCACTCGCCGTCGGCGTAAAGTTGTAGGGCGCATCCTGTGCGACCGTTGTCGGTGGCGAACCAGAAATAATCGGCCCATCATTCACATCGATAACAGTGATCGAAAACGCGGGTAATGTGGCCGACAACGCACCATCAGACACCGACAATTGAATATTACTGTGAACCCCTACATCGCCCTGCGCAGGAACGCCGGAAATCGTGCCGGTACTGGTATTTATGGACAACCAGCCCGGCAAGTTCACCGCCGAGAATGTCAGGCTGTCGCCATCGATATCAGAAGCAGACGGTGTAAAGCTGTAATTCAGGTTTTGATTTACCGACGGCGAAGGCGAACCACCAATCACTGGCGCATCATTCACATTGGTCACGGTGATGCTGAACGCAGGCAGAGTACTGGTCACGCTCCCATCTGAGACTTGTAAAATGATGTTGTTGTATGTCAAAACATCCGACGAACCCGGCGTACCGGTCAACTGACCGGTAGCAGGATTAGCAGTCATCCAGCCCGGTCGATTCAACATGGAAAAACTCAGACTATCACCATCCGGATCGCTTGCCGTCGGCGTAAAGTTATAGGGCGCATCTTGCGCAATCGTTGTCGGTGGCGAGCCAGAGATAATCGGCCCGTCATTCACGTCAATCACCGTAATTGAGAAAGCAGGTAAGGTCGTTGATAACGCGCCGTCAGACACCGTTAACTGAATATTACTGTGAACCCCCACATCGCCCTGCGCTGGAACGCCGGAAATCGTGCCGATACTGGTATTTAATGATAACCAGCCCGGTAAATTCACCGCTGAGAATGTCAGGATATCGCCATCAATATCAGAAGCAGACGGTGCAAAGCTGTAATTCAGATTTTGATTCACTGATGGCGAGGGCGAACCACTAATCACCGGCGCATCATTCACGTTATTCACGGTGATCGAAAACGGCGGCAAACTCGCTGAGAGCGAACCGTCACTGACGGTGATTTGAATATTAGAAAACGTACCAACTTCTGTTGCGTCTGGTGTTCCATACAGCTCACCAGTCGTCGGATTGACCGTTAACCAGGTTGAGAGATTCGTGCCGGAATAACTGAGGCTGTCGCCGTCTACATCACCGGAGACCGGCGTAAAACTGTACGCCTGGTCCTGATTGATTGAAGCAGCCGGTACGCCGGTTATGGTCGGCGCATCATTGACATCAATCACAGTGATAGAAAACGTGGGTAACGACGCCGACAAGCTACCGTCACTTGCTGATAGCTGAATATTACTGAACGCCCCCACATCAGGTTGTCCTGGTGTCCCACTGATTTCACCGGTAGCCGAATTGAGCGACAACCAGCCTGGTAAATTTACCGCTGACCAGGTTAAGCCATCGCCATCTATATCATTGCCCGTCGGCGCAAAATAGTAAGCCTGGTTCTGATTGATATTAAAGGGCGGAATGCCGCTGACGGTTGGCGCATCATTCACATTATTCACGGTGATCGTGAACGGCCCAAGTGACGAAGATAGCGAGCCATCAGACACGGTAATGCTGATCCCGCCATGAATGCCAACATCGCTGTTACCCGGTGTCCCACTGATTTCACCTGTGGTGGGATTTAGCGTTAACCAGCTCGGTAAATTAACCGGTGAAAAACTCAGGCTGTCGCCATCAATATCATTGGCTCCTGGCACAAAGGAATAACTCACATCCTGATTCACGGCGCTTGCCGGAACACCTGAGATTGTCGGCGCATCATTGACGTTATTAACAGTAATGGAAAACGCAGGCAATGAAGCACTCAGTACACTGTCTGATACCGACAGTTGAATGTTGCTATAAGTACCCACATCGCCATGACCCGGCGTCCCCGTCAACGCACCCGTCGAGGCATTAAAGCTCAACCAGCCTGGCTGATTGATGATAGAAAATGTTAAGGCATCACCATCAATGTCATTACTGGACGGAGTAAAACTGTACGCCTGATCCTGGTCAATCACCGTAGCGGGTAATCCACCGATTACCGGCGCATCGTTCACGTTGTTCACCGTGATTGAAAACGCGCCCAGACTTGCCGATAAACTGCCGTCTGACACTGAAATCCCGATTGCGCCATGAATCCCAACGTCACTGTTACCAGGCGTACCAGAGAGCTGACCGGTAACCGTATTAAAGCTGGTCCAGGGTGGTTGATTCACAATTGAAAACGTCAGACTGTCACCGTCGATATCACTGGCCACCGGCGTGAAGCTATAAACCCCATCCTGCAAAACAGACGACCCGGGAACGCCACTAATCGAAGGCGCATCATTGATGTTGATCACCTGAACAGAAAACGTTGCCAGATTAACTGTCGCCGTACCATCGGATACCGACAACTGAATATTCGTGTAAAGCCCGACATCACTATTGCCCGGCGTACCGCTGATTTCGCCGGTACTGGCATTCAGTGACAGCCAACCCGGTAGATTCAGCACGCTGAACGTCAGCACATCACCATCAATATCATTGACAACTGGTAAAAACAGATAAGCAGCATCCTGGTTCACCGTCGCATTCGGAATACCTGATAACAACGGCGGATCATTCACATTCACTACCGTGATTGTAAAGGGTGTCAACGGGGTTGACAGCGAACCATCAAAGGCTGAAATCGTAACGTTAGCGTAGCTTCCCACATCACCATTGCCAGGTATGCCTGACAATTGTCCCGTACTACTGTTGAAACTCGCCCAGCCGGGCTGATTACTAATAGTAAACGTGACAAGATCACCGTCGATATCCGTGGCGGAAGGCGTGAAGTTGTAGATTTGATCCTGATTGACCGATGTTGCCGGAACACCGCTGATCGCCGGTGCATCATTAACGTTAATGACCGTAATATTGAAATTCGCCAACGTAGCCGTCAGCGCGCCATCTGTCACCTCAATCAGAATATTATTGAATGTCGCAACATCCGAGGGGCCGGGCGTGCCACTCACTTCACCGGTGCTGGCATTAATGGACAACCAGCCCGGCAGGTTTTGAGCAGAAAAAGTCAGGCTGTTGCCATCCAAATCACTGGATGATGGTGTGAAACTGTACAGCGTATTCTGTAACACACTGCCAGGCGGAGAACCACCAATCACAGGCGGGTCATTCACGTCTGAAACCGTAATAGAAAACGCTGGCAGCGTGTCGGATAACGCCCCGTCCGAAACGGTGAGTTGAATATTACTGTGAACACCGACATCGCCTTGTGCTGGCACACCAGTAATCTCGCCAGTACTGGCGTTTAACGATAACCAGGCTGGTAAATTCAACGAAGAAAACGTTAGTGCATCGCCATCAATATCAGATGCAGTCGGTACAAAGCTGTAGCCTGAATTCTGATTAACCGCCGACGACGGCGTTCCACTGATCACCGGCGCATCATTCACATTAATGACGGTAATACTAAACGGCGATAAAGACGTGGTTAACACACCGTCTGTCACGTCAATCCCGATCGCGTTATATACCCCGATTTGTGTCGCATTCGGCGTACCGCTCAACAAACCCGTTGCCGGGTTTAACGTCAACCAGACCGGCAGATTCTGTGCTGAGAACGTCAGGCTGTCGCCATCCAAATCACTGGCAGACACGGTATAACTGTACAACGCATCCTGATTGACACTGACGGGCGGCACACCAGAAATAACCGGGCCATCGTTCACATTGCTTACGGTAATAGAAAAATCCGGCAATGTTGAAGATAACGCACCATCGGATACCGTGAGCTGAATATTACTGTGCAAGCCAACATCGCCCTGCTGCGGCACACCTGATACCGTGCCAGTCACCGTATTTAATGATAGCCAGCCCGGTAGATTTACCGCTGAAAATGTCAGTACATCACCATCCAGATCTGACGAGCCAGGACTGAACTGGTAAATACCGTACTGAGCAACCGTTGATGACGGTGTACCAGTGATCACCGGCGCATCGTTAACGTTATTCACGGTAATCGTGAAGGTTGGCAGGCTGTCAACCGTGGCACCATCATGCACCGATAGCTGAATATTCGGATAAGACCCCACATCGGCAGCCGTTGGTGTGCCGGTCAATTCACCTGTTGCAGTGTTCAGTGCTAACCAGGCCGGTAAATTGCTGGCAGAAAAGCTTAACGTATCACCTTCCGGATCGGTCGCTGACGGCGTAAAGCTATACGCCTGGTCCTGATCGATCACCACGAGTGGAATCCCGCTAATGGATGGCGCCTGATTAAACGCCAGCACCTGAATTGAAAAGGCTTCCAGATAGGCCGTTAACACACTGTCAGTCGCTGATAGTTTGATATTGCTGTAATACCCAACATCTCCCGGACCAGGTGTACCTGACAATTCTCCGGTAACCGGGTTCAATGTCAGCCAGCCCGGTAAATTCGTTGCCGAAAACGTCAGCGGCGGAGCGCCAAGGCCATCGACCGTTGACCCGTAATAATAGGCAATGCCCTGATAAACGGATTGATCAGGAAATGTTGTAAAGTGCGGTGTCGATATTTCACTACCGACTGAAATCGTTAGTGGCGAACGGTCTGTGGTGAGCAGCCCGTCAAACGCAGAAATCACAATAGACGAATATAAACCGATATCACCATTCGTTGGCGTACCCGTGATTTCACCGGTTGCCGGATTAAACGTTGCCCAGGCCGGTTTATTGGTAATAGAAAACGTTAACGTATCGCCATCTTCGTCAGATACCTGAGGCTGGAAACTATATGCCGTATCCGGATAAGCCGTTGGGATTGTTTCATTGGTAGAGAATACCGGTGGATAGTTTCTGTCCACGACCGTAATAGAAAACGGGGTCAGTGTGGCATTCACCTTGCCATCGCTCACACTGAGCTGAATGTTGCTGTACACGCCCACATCGGCCTGAGACGGCTTACCACTCAGTCGGCCAGATAAAGGATTAAAGGTCGCCCATGACGGTTTGTTAAGAATAGAAAAACTCAGCGAATCGCCGTCAGCGTCACTCGCCAATGGAATAAAATTATAAAAATCCCCGTCATAAATCCCGCTTTGAGGTGTTCCCTGAATGGTCGGTGCGCTGTTTTGAATCGAGGCATCCGCCGTCAGGTTAATAAATACCGTCAGTGGTTCTGGTCTGTTATTAAAATCATCGCAATAAAGCTGGAAAAAACTACTCGTTGGCGAAGGAACAGACGGCGTAAATTCAACGGTTACCGAACAGCTATTCCTCGACAATGATTGCAGCACAACACTACCAGGTGCAGGCATTCTGTCGCCGTCCCATTTAGGACATGATTGCGCGACTATTTTAAAATCCGGATTGTAAGGTACATACGTACCGCAGTTAAGCAGGTCTACCGACGCACTGTTCTCAAAATCAATGATGACTGACGACTTGCTACCAAATGGAACATTGCCAAAATCGTAAGCCACAGTGACGTTATCACCGGGCGCTACAGAATCAATAGAAACGGTTTCAGCATTTAAACTGGCGCAGGACAGCGCCAGCAGCACAGCACATAGCTGTGCATACATCGATCTGGCCATAAAAATTCCTAACCTTTTTATTGTTAATATCAGGTGTGGCAAATGGGGAGAGATATAGCCGGATCAGCATCCGACGCCGGGCGTGGTGATGAATAGCCGTTACAGGGCGGCTTTAATGCCGCCCGAATCTAACGCGTCGTTGCTACATCCATTAGCCATTGATCCAGCCTTCCAGTAAGTCTGCTTCCTTGTTGCGACGTGTTGCGTAACGATCACCAAAATTGCGTAAATTCTTAAGTGCTAATTCCCATTGCCCACATCTAACCTGACGCCAGAAGTTAGGGGTACGTGAAGGTAAATATCCATATTGGAAGGCAACTGACGCAATCACCGTCTGGCAGGTATCCGGTAAGTCAGTGAATGACGCTGGCAAAATTTCAGGATAATCAGCATCATCTGGTTGGGTGAAATTATCCCAGGCTGACTCCAGTCGGGAACGGGCATTGTCGTGACTAAATGCAATAATAGTGCTGACTTCTTCTTCAGAAAGCTCAAGTGGGCATTCTTCCAGCGCCTGTATTGCTGACTGTTTTTTCAGGCCGGTATACGGACGTAACTTATCCGCCAGCGACTTATTAAACGCCAGATTGATATCGGCATCGGTGTGAGCGCCAATATCAAAACCGCTGGCAATCGTCACACCGGAGTTACTACCTTCCGGATCAGGCACATAGCCCGTGCAGCTATGGCCTTCGAGTTGTTCAATAAAACTAAAATCGATCATGATGAAATTCCTCTACATAAAAATCAAAGACTTAATCCAGACAAAAGACGTCGGTTCGGAGTAATAGCGATAGCGTTTAAAGCCCGGATTACTGGCAAGCGGCAAAGAAACGGCCACAAATCCCTGGTCGTCTGCTTGTTCAGACAACGACGCTAAATCCAGCGTTAGCAGGGTTTGCCAGTCGCCTGTATCGGAATAACCCTGAATCACCGGTGACTCGCCCATGTAGTTCACATTGGCGGTGATCTCGACAGAATCAGCGGCAAACGGTTGAAAGTAATGCACATCCAGCCATTCAGCTTTACCACTCGCCATACTGCTGACCCAGAATTGAGATGAAGTGGGATTCGTGACGTGTTCCGCCATAAAGCGAAGTGATGAAACCGACACCTTGTCCGGTTGATGATGCGCGTCACCAGTGCAAACATCGTTTTCAGGGGGCGCTTCGGCATAGAAACACAGATATTCCAGCCAGATGGCATTAGTGGGTGGTGACAATAATCGCAATGCGGTGTAATCCTGACGTTCAGGAAGCTGCCAGGACAAAGACACCACGTTCTTTTCATCCGTCGTGCCGTGTTCTTCAAGATAACTGGAAATCTCGGTGCTAATGGATTCCCAGTTCACCGATTGATCGCGTTTTCCCTGCAATGTCAGGTTGTAACCCTGCAATACACCGTCAATGCCAAGTTTCATAAACCCGGTATTGACGGGAGACGTAAAATCCAGCGCAATCCACTCATTTCGTCCAGTGTTGAATTCACTCACCCACCACCAGTTATTGGCTCGAACATTGTCTTTATTTGGTTGCCAGTGATTCGATGACGACAGGATTTCCTTCACTTCCGGATGTTCACCATTACCCGGTTCACCTGGCTCAGTGACTTCACTAATCGCATCGGTAATACCCGAGAAGTCCAGCGGCGCTGTTGCGGCCAGCTCCGTCTGTTCGGCAATCGCGGCTGGCAAAGCCTGCATAGACGGCAATTGTGTGATTCGCATGGTTTCTGCCAATACCTGCTTTTGTAACGATTCGAGCCGACTTTGCGCTTCAAGATTATTCGGCTCCCGAGCAAACGCCTCCAACGCATTGGAATAAGCATCCACCCACTCAATATCAGCAGCGAAACTGGCGTTCACCAGGCTTAGCATTAACAGATCCTGATTCATCTGGGAAAACTGTTTGGCCTTGTTGATATCCACCAGCGGCGCACTGAATAAGTTCAGATTTGACGGCATTACAACGCCAAGCGAAGACGTTACAACTTTACTGCCCCAGGCCATGTAACGACTGTAACCATATTGATCGATATCAACGGTGTCCGATGCCGACGAACGAATAAAATTCCGCGTAAGGTGCGTCATGGTATTCGCTTGTGATAACGCAGGCGGTGCCTTGCCCTGTTCCAGCGAAACCACGGTTGATACCGAAAGCCCTGTCAGACTGCCCGGTTGCACCATGTCACCAAACTGATAAGGCGTGGAACTGGTGTTATCGCGACATTCAGCGGCATCACATAACATGGTTGTTGCGGTATCCGTCGTCGCTTCAATCGAAATATCACCCAGCACTGACGGTCTGAGCGGAATATTAATCAGGCCATCTTCCTGAGTGCGACCTTCCCATAACCAGTTTCCCTGGTGGTCATACACCCGCACGACACTGTTTTGTAATGCGCCTTTCAACATCGACGCATTTAACAAAATACTGGCATCACCGGTGTTAGTGCCCTCTTCTGTACAGCCGCCACTCAATGTGGCCAGGACCACCAGCAACAGCCAGGAAACATACTTTTTTATCATTACCATTACTCCTTACTTGTTCGGGAAAAGGATGGGGAAACAACAGCGTTTTTGAATAATTGATTAGAAAAGGAGGTCAGGTGCGTCGCGGTGATTACCGCAAAAGTCGTTGCCACTTTGTCGCAAAAGGCCGCCTGGTCGTTCGTTAAGCGGTCGCGGGTGCAGTTCAGGCCACGATTTTCTCGAATCGCTGACATAAACGGCTGATCAAAAACATTCACGATTGCCTGAGCCTGAAACCAGGCATCGCGACTGGTCACCGCAGAGAAGTAATTCAGTTCAAACTGATCTTTAAAAGGTTCGGCAAAGTCAGAAAACAAGGCCCGCAGGATGTATCTATGATTACCGTAACGTGCGATCTGACGTAAATCCTGATATTCGTCGTAGTCACCTTCCTGATTCAGCTCATCCCAATGCTCATCAGCGACATGATTCAAAAATCCGTCCGGCTGACTTCGGACCAACTGCTGAATATTCTTGCCCAGCAATCGGGCGTGATATTGCAGTTCAAATGGGCAAGTTCGGCATAAGGCGTCACTTTGCGCCAACAGATAGCCCCCATCGTTTTCCAGCCTGCTACCTTGCGGCACCACGATATTCAGCCCATAAAAACCATCAGCATACACATCAAAAAACTGATTATTCATATCAATCGTGATATCCGGGAACACCCGATTGAAGATCGTCATCGCATGTTGCAACTGTTCAGGCGTCCCCGAGGACTCCACCATCTGCGCAAAACGACGGGTTTTAACTTTAACGAACGTAAATTGTTGATAGTCCACCGACACCAGCGGCGGTAACTCAATCGGCGTAATCAGATCCGGATCAACCGCTGATTCAGCGGTCACTCCCGCCACAGCTTGCGTAATAAACAAAGGAAGCCAGCCCGGTAAACGCCAGGACACTTTCTTTGGCTGCGTCGCAGAACGGTCCAGCGAAAATAGTTTTGATGACTCCGCCATTTGTGGCGGTAACGCGGTTATTGATGATTTTTCCAGTTCAGACAGAAAATTAGCCGGAATAACCCAGCTCACATTCGCGGCACCGTTTTCCAGTCCACCATTACCAATGCCGATCAAATCTCCCCCGGTATTGACAATTGGCGAGCCGGAATAGCCGGGCAACAAGCTCCCGTCCAGGTAGTAGATCGGTAACGTGACACTTGGCATCCGGGTTTTCGCCAGAATCGCCGCCGCCTGACCGGGTAATAATTGCTGTAAGACTTCCGGCTTTGCATAACCTTTCACCAAGTCCCGGGTACTCATCCCCAGCGAACCTCGGTTGAATCCCAACGCCGTCACTGTCGCCCGATACGCCGGTTTTTCCGGGTTAAAAGTCTCAAGTGGTAACCAGTCTTTAATCGGGCGTTTGACGGTGAGCAACACCAGGTCAGCATCCGGCAACACAGCTTTGATACTGGCTTTACGCCGCTTACGACCAAATTCGATGATCACCACGGCTTTCGGATCTGGATGAACCACATGTAATGACGTAACGATTTGATCCGGTTTTTTCCAGACAAAGCCTGTGGCGACTGACACAACAGCCCCCTGATGTTTAATGACCACCCGTACCGTAGACTGACTCAGCCGCTCTGGATCAAACATCCCAAAAGACGACGCCGACAAAAACAGGCCGCCCAACAAGGCCAGCCGTATTAAGAAGAATGAGATTCGCATAATAATTGATGGGTATAGTTGAGCGTGTCAGCCTGAGATTGCTCGGACAACGCCCGTTGGCTGACTATCGCATTGAAATGATCGATGATTTGCTGCCAGTCACTGTCAATTGCAGCAAGATGAATAGCGGCGTCTGAGCCACTGAGAAGTGATTTCGCATCGTCGCAACGTGCGGTATCCAGAGTTTTCACACCGCATACCAGATCACGGACGCTTAACAGCACAGGTTTATGCTGGTCTTCAGCCACATTGTCGTAAACATCCAGCATCAGCGCCTCCCAGCTACCGCCGGTCAGCTCGAAGTTATTTAAGACCTCTTCAGCATCCAGTGAATCGTCAGTAAACATCAACTCTTCACAGCCAGAGACTTCAACTGGCGCACTGAATAACAAACTACTGTGCTGTTGTTGAACCATAGGCGCAACAACCGTTGGCATTGGCGCGGGTGCCGGTGTTTCTGCTACCGCTGCGACTTGTTCAGCATCTGAGTTCGTCTCTTCATTGCTGCTATCTGCATCGCTGTTGCCTTCGACGTCTGTCACATCCTCGCTGTCGCCCGCCTGTTCTGTGTTTTCCGGTGCCACGGGTGCAGTTACAGTTGGCACCTGCATACCCGACACGGTAAAGCCAAATTCCCGAAGTGCGATAAAATCCAGGGCCTGTTGCTCGGAGTAACCCGCCTCAACATACTGGCGTTTCAAATCGGCAATCGATGGTGATAATGCGTTATGGCTGCGCACATAAATACCAAGATAAGCACCCAGCACACAGGCAAAACCAAATGAACCGATTCGAACGGCTTTTGCATCGTTGAACAGCGCATCATTCAATCCGAGAATGCCACCCAGTAAACTGGTCAGCACACCCAGCATGGTTGCCACTGTCGGCGTGACACTGGACCCCATAATCACGCCGAACAGCAAACCGATTCCGCTGCCTCCGAACAACGCCAGCCAAAGATTTACACGGGTTTCCATTGACTTAACGAATCAACAACTGAGGGATTTTTCGACGGCGCTTACGACGTTTTGAGTCGCTGGCCCCAAACTGATATTCGATGTTAATGCTCACCGTATCCAGGGTATCGCCATCGCCGTATTGCATCCGTTCAGCTCTGAATGCAGCGACCAGATTATCCTGAATACGCCAGGACACTTCGGCCCCTGCGGCAAACAAATCTTTGGTATCCCAGAAGTTTCCTTCGTCATAACGGGGATACCAGGAATAGCGACCAAAGGTGTCGATGCTGACATCAAACGACCAGTGATAGTTGTAGCTCAACAACACATTGTGAAAAGTCCGTGATTGCTTTGAAAACACCGGATCGCCCGGTAACAATCGACGGTAACTCAGAATGTATTCGGTTTTCAGTTCAGCCTGTTCAAACCGGAACGTTTTACTCAGCATTAAACCGCCGCCGACTTCTTTGTCAGTGAAAATAGTGTCTTTTAACACCGGATCAGCCCGATTACGGTAACGACTCACGCCATAGTACAAATCGGTGCCAAAGGTGTATCCGTTCCTGAGATCGTATTCGACAAACAATTCCGTCAGAAGCTTATTGCGAGTGAAGCGCACCGATTCCGCCAGGGTCACATCATCCTGATTGGTGTCTACCACATCGCCTTCCAGGGTGAATTTGTTATAGGCAATATCCATGTTTACCGATGTACGGTCGAAGATGTTGCCACCGGCATTGAAAGAATATAGCTGTGAATCGTAATCGGCCTGGAGCAGGCTGGATTTTATCGCCGGATTGGTTACTGCTCGCGACAAGTCCAGTCGTTTATGTTCCGCACCCGCCCAGACAAAATAATTCAGTTTGTCATACCAGGCGCGAGAGCGTTTCCGGCTGAAAGAAAATGGTTGCTCAAGGGTTGAAGGTTTGTCCGTTGTTACGTCGTGTTCAGGAGGTTCACTACCTTGTGGGTTGCCTTCTGCGGCAACAGAACAAAAAGAAAAAAGAAACAAAATAAAGGCAGTCCACATACCTTTGGGACTTATGTAATGCGTTGTCATACAAGACCTCCGGTAACGACGAGTAATAAAATCAGGGTTATTGGGGCATTTGTGATGCTCGATGGGGTTGGCTTTGGTCAATCAACGCATCGAGTTGACTGCGGATCATGTCGGCAGACACAAACACCGGTTTATTAATGCAAGTCAGCTTGAGTTCATACACCAGCGGGCAGTACTTCCATTCAAAACAGAAACCTTTACTGGTCGCGTGACCTTTTCGTGCATTAATCGGTAGTCCGAGTCGCTGTTGCAACATCTGAGTCAGTCGTTGCCAGTGAACCGGCGTAATTTGGGTGTAACTAAATGTATTGTTATTTGTCATCTCAACCTCATTCATTGGACGCCAAAGATTCGCGTCTGTGAAAAAAGCCCGCACAGCCTCCAAATCTCATTCTGTGCGGGGAAGTGGTTCAAGACCGTTAAAGCCAGCTATTACGGGTCATTCAGAGGAAAATGAGCAATACCAGGTATCGTCTTAAGCAATACACCATTTGGTTCAGAAACGGAGATTATTTAAGGGACAAAACAGCAGCTTGCGGTCATTGAGGTGTGGTACAGGGAAATGTTACAAAACCAGACAAAGATTCTGGAAAGTCAGGTCTGAAAGGATTCCATCAGACATCAGATGGCAATGTTGCCAGTAGGTTCGCAATCTGTGTTTTTTGTTCGGCAAAGGATGCTTTGATGGCATCAACCTCTTGCTGCATTGCCAGGAATTTTTGCTGACGAGCGTCATCCGCCGGACAACCTTCCGCCGCCCATAAACTGAAGTCTTTGGTCAGTTTAAGTTCGTAACCGGCGGAATACTTTTCAGCAATGGTTTTCTCAACCATACGGCGCAAATCAGCATCCAGGATTTTCGCATCGGCCTGCGTTTTAGCCAGTTGCTGCGTTAGTACCTGTTCGATGCTCCAAAGCTTGATTTCATTGCCATCCAGATACTGATACGGCGATTCCAGTGTTAACAGATTTTTGTCAATTTGCTCCTGAAGAGACATTTCGACAATCTGGTTATCAACAATTTTCTGGGTGTCTTTAAGTTCAATCAGTCCTTCTTTGACCTGCTTTTCCAGTGACTTGGTAACAATCCGGTCTTCTTCAATTTCCTGATCATCATCAAGCTGAATAATGCCTTGCTCTACCTGCTGCTGTTTCGCCAGCGGTTGTATATCGCCATTGTCGTCAATCACGAAATGTTCAGGCACAGCATCGCTGTCAAACCAGGCCAGTACCTGATTTTCTTCCGCTTCCGGAAAGATGAATTCCAGCGTATGAGCGTCATCTTTGTCGATAAGCGCCGCACTCAATACGCGATTAGTGGTTGGATCAATTAGAAAATACATAAGGAGTCTCCGGATTAAAGTACGCGAATGAGTTTAAGCAAGCCAACATAACGAGGCAGTGTTGTTCGGCTGGATACTGAACCATAAATATTGTGGGTGTGGCTGCCTTGTTTATTGGTGTAACCATCATGGAATCTATCCCATGTATAAGAGTAACTACCACTGCCATCATTATCGTGTCCATTACCCCAGTTGAAGAACCAGTTTCTTCCACCGCCACTGTTGTATGTCGAAATGCTTTTACCGCTGTACCAAAGCCAGTTGTGATTGTGGTTACCTCGACTATCGGTATAAAACGTATCGCCATGATCATGACTGTCACTACCGCCATAGTGATAACCCGAGAAGCTGGTGCTGGTTTCACCACGCACAAATCGACCTTGCAGATTCGGGATTCGTTTCCCTTGCAGTTCTGGTGCAACAGTGTTGTTATTCGGCATAACGGCACCATTGGCGACACGCCAGCCGTCAGGAATAGGGACCGATGAAGACGAACGATACCAGTCGATAATCGTACCAACAGGCACAATACCGCACCCCATAAACACATGCGCTTTGGTTGCGCCTTCAACCGTCAGCTTTTCTGCTGGCGTCGCGCTACCAGTGCCAATACCGACATTACCGTTACTGGCAATTCGCATCCGTTCAGTAAATCCATCATTACGATCAACCTTGCCACTAACGGGCGCAGTCACGGTGCCAAACTGGAGATTCTCGCCAGATTTCCAAATCAGATCGCCATAAGAACCTTCGTAGTAAGTATTAAATGCACGAACAGTGTCCCTTACTTTTACCGTACCCTGCACCGTCAGCTTGTCTGAAGGTTCACTATAACCCGTGCCAATACCCACATTGCCGCCACCGACAAACTGATCAAGATCCTTGGTTACTTTCATCAGATTAACGGTGTATTCCAGCGTTGGATAACCATCCAGTCCAGTCACCACCAGCTTAATCGGCACCACGCCAGACTGACCATTCGGGATCAATTCATTCAGCGTCAGTCGTAATGTTTTGCCGTTATAAAACCAGTTGGAAAAGTCGTTGTTTGACGAACCCGGCGGGGTCCAGCGATAAATCACATAAGAAGAAGTAGATGTTTTTTTAGTAAAAGAACCAAACGTACTGGTTTCAACACGAGGATAGAAACAACCCGTGATATTGTTGCCGCTACTGACCAGGTGCCATGGTCTGGAACCAATCGGAATATAAATGTCGATGCCACGATTACTGTTACTTTGATCAAAGCGGAGATTTTTCTTCGACTGGTTTTTCAACTCAAACAACACATCGGTTGCCTGATTTACCGCCACCTGATCTGCCAATCCTTCAGTACTCAATGCACTGGATGAATTGACGTTACTGGTGGCGTAAACCATAGGTTCAAACAGCTCACCTTCTTCCGATTTTACTTTTAAATCAAAGCGCGTATCGATTTCATCATCCAGCGCCTTTAGCATATCGGTTTGCTTTTTATTGATGTCATCACGAATGTCGATGATGTCTTGTTTGGCATTCTGTGCATCGGTTTTGGCTGTCTCTGCTGCTTTTCTTGCGTCATCAGCCTTACCGCGTTGCACGCCAGCCAGTCGCAGCGCTTCAGCGGCATCATCTTTAGCATCTACGGCTTGTTGCTTCTCTTTTTCCGCCAGTATTCGAGCATCATCAGCCGCATCCTTCGCTTTGACGGCTTCATCTAATTCCTTTTTGGCATTGTTCTGTGCAGTGATAGCGGCTTCTTTGGCCGCAACAGCCTGATCATGTTCTGTCTTTGCATTATTCTGCGCAATAACCGCCGCATCCTTCGCTTTTACCGCTTCATCAAATTCTTTTTTAGCATTGTTCTGTGCAGTAATAGCCGCGTCTTTTGCCGCAACCGCTTCATCATGTTCTTTCTTTGCTTGTTTATTTGCGAGTTCAGCCGCTGCCTTCGCATCGTCTGCCTTTTGCTGCGCTTGTAGCGCGACATTTTTTGCATCCGTTGCCTGACCATTTTGTGATTGCGCAGCTTCTTTTGCCGCATCTGCTAACCGTTGTGCATCCGCCGCCAGTTGATTCGCTCGTTCAGCCGCATCTTTCGCCGCCTGGGCTTCCGCTCGTTCTTTAGCGGCATTACTCTCGGCTTGTTGTGCGGCCGCTTTAGCGGCTTGCGCTTCGCTGTGCTCTGTCGCAGCATTTGCTTCAGCCTGTTGTGCTGCAATTTTTGCGGCTTCAGCTTCCTGTTTTTCTCGGGCTGCGGCTGCATTAGCGGATTCTGCGGCCTGTTTTGCAGCTTCAGCTTCGGCCCTTTCTTTATTGGCCTGTTGCTGCGCTGTTTCAGCGGCTTGTTTCGCCTGTTCTGCCTCGCGTTTTTCCTGTGCGGCAGCCTGCTTTGCCTGCACAGCCTGTTGTTCAGCCTGTTGAGCAACTTCCGTCAGTCGTTGTGCTTCTTCATGGCTTTGAGCCGCAGCAGCTTCTGCCTGACTGGCGCGTGTTTTCGCATCCTCCAGATCGGTGTGTAATCCAGTAATTTCCTGTTCAAGCGCGTCAACCTTCGCATCGGCGGCCGTGATTTTTTCGTTCATTTCACGGACGTAAGCGTTGTTGCTCGACAGATTCAAAATATCAACTTGCAGGTTGCGATCACCACGAATAGCGTTACCGGAGGCAGACGCCAACTGTTGATAAGACACATTCAACAACGTACCACGCTCACCACCGGCACCATCAGCGGTGCGATATCGCAGCACGAACACTATTGTCTGACTGGATACCAGTGTTTTTGCCTGTGTCGCCAGCAAATATATCGACCAGCTATGATCGTCCAGATTTTGCTGCGGCTCAGACACCGACCAGCCCGCCGGACCTTCAATACGTAGCTGATCAGCAATATGTGCAATCACGCCATTGCGGAGACGAATTTCCAGGTGATGCTGGCTGGCTGAAGCCATCATTGCGTTTGTTGCATCAAGGGTAATCGTCTGGTCACTGATGTTTTGCACAACCAGTTGCTGTTCGATGGTGGACTTACCGGCACTGTCCACAATAAACAGTTTGTTTTCAGCGTAACCGGCAAAAGGGCCATTTTCTGGATTCACCAGGCTAACCGCTAATGGTTGCGCCTGTGTAAACGCTTGTTTTGCAGTAGGTTGCATACCCAGAAAATCGGTTTGAACAGCCGACACATCCAGCACTTGTTGAAATACGTGTTGATGCGCCAGGCAAACCTGACCATTACTGATATACGCCAACTCTGTTGGACTCAGCGCTTGCGATGCCATGGATTCACCGACTAATTGGCCGTTGATGTACAAACGAACCACATCCTGATTAATAACCTGGCAAATATGGAACCACTGCCCTTGCGGGATAACCTGCCCCGTCATGGTGTTGTTCAGTAACACCGCACCTGATGTGTCTATCTCCCAACTTGCGCTGACAGAACAGCTAATGGAGGCATCAACTGTCAGTCGTTTCAGCCAGACTGAAAACGATGCAACCGGATTAGCCGTCGATGGAATAGAAAAAGGTTGATTATCAGAAAGTTGCATACAGTGACCAAAACGCTGATCAGCCACCAGAGTTGCACTCTGTTGTTGATCTGACGTTGCCAGACTGTATGACACTGGAATCATATGATTTGTCATAACAGGTCTCTTTGTTAAAAATGAAGTGAATGAAAAGTAGCGACAGAAACGTCGCTGGAAGAAAGCTATATCAAGGAATAAGAAACCCGGACGTTAATCACCGCCTGATTCAGCGTGCTGACAAGGCACAACTCAGGCGGCAATGTCCTGGTTTGAGAAAAACAGGGTAAAAAGGTAGTAAGAATAAGAAGTCGGTCTGTATGCAGTGAACAGCGTACGATCCATGTCTGTTATTTGCTTCCCGGCAGCCATTGCCGTAACCAGCCGACCAGTTGATTGCTGACGTCACCGACATGAGTCATGAGGGTTTTTGTCGATTGAACGGCGGTATGATTGTCGCCTTCGCCAGCATCTATATCGTTCACGGCTGCATCAATATCGTTCACAGCTCCGTCTATATCGTTCACGACATCATCAACGGCGGATATTTGCTGTTCAAGTGCCTCAGGCAAGTGAGCCGCTACGTGTTGCAAGGTATCGCCTGCGATCGCCTCATCACTGTCAACAATCAGATTAAGTACGCCGATTTGTTTATGGCGATCGCCCTGAATACTCTGGTTATCACGCTGTTTTAGCTGACGATAACTCAGGTTAATCTGTACGCCTCGCTCATCCATGTTGTGATCGGCGGTTCGGTAAGAAAATGGGAAGTCGAGCTGTTCCAGTGGTGCAATTGAATAGTTTGCAGTGGACAAGAAAAAGATTGACCAGCTGTTGTCATCGCGGTTTTGTTCTGGCGTGGAAATCCGCCAGCCTGACACTGCTGAAAACCGCAGTGATTCCTGGATCTGATCCACAACGCCGTCGCTAAATCTCAATTCAAAATGATGATGCTCGGCACTGACTTCATCTTGACTGATGCCATGAATCATCACAGGTTCATCGCTGGTGTTGCTCACAACAAAGTGCTGTTGAATAACATCATTATCGACTGCATCTCTCATAATCAAGTGGTCATCCTGGTAATCAGCAAAAGGGCCGTCTGCCGGGCAGACAATCGCAATATTGATCGGGTGAACGTCGGTAAAAGATTGCTTAATGGTCGGTAACACGCCTTTGTAATCCTCCGTTACACCGGTTGCTGACAGTTCGTGCAACATTAAATGCTGATGAGCCAGACAAATGTCGCCATTACTGATATATGCCAGGGTGTGCAACTCAAACGGGTTATCGATCGTGTGTTCAGCTACACACTCGCCATTGATATACAGCGTAATGCGTTGGCCCTGCGTGACCTGGCAAACGTGATGCCACTGATGAGCAGCCATCACATAACCGGTGCGTTCACCATTAAACACAACGTCGCCGCTGGTATGGACCGTCCAGCCTGGCGACAGATCGACACTCACTGTTGCCGTCATCGTCAGGCGTTTAACCCAGACGGACAGGCTTTTCGCCTTATCTGGTAATGTCGGAATCGTAAATCGTTTGCCACGGGCCAGTTTCACGCAATGACCGAACTGGCGATCCGGGATTAATGTCGCTGAATCTGTTTCGGCATCGCTGGATAATGTCCATGCGAACACCGACTGAAGGGAAGTAGACATAGGAACCTCATAACAAGAAGAAAATGAACATTCGCAGGCAATGATCAAGATTCACTGCCCTGACGAATGCTGACGGTGGTCTGTCAATGTCGTGACCACGAGTGATAATTTTTTCTAATTAGAATGGGTGTCGATTCGGATTAGCCTTTCATGATGTAGGCCAGAGCAAAGTAAGGCGGTCGGTTTTCATGGTAGTCAATCGCCTCTTTTGCACCGACATTGATAGAGATTCTGTGACTGTGATTACTAATGCTCGTGTCCAAGGTGAATCGATTATGATTCTTATAATCAACACCATCCCCATCTTCATAATCACCATTGGACTTTGGTTTATTCTCATCCATATAGGTATCCATGTATTCATGTCTGTGCCTACCATCCTTGTTCGTATAACCAGACACAGTATGCGCCCTTAGTCCCGACTGATTCGCGGTTAATTTTACGGAATTCGCACCACCTTTATCGCCCGGGTCATACGCGCCGCCTGCACCAACAATAAATCGGTCGGTTAAGTCCGGCGTATTATTATTGCCGTCACATAAATACCAGCCCGGTGGAATGTTATTCACACCACCATGCCACATGGTGATTACGCCACGAGGAATCAGATCATGTCCCCGCTCTTTGAGCTTAAGACCGGCATTTATATCGTTGTTAACGTCCAGATCGAACTTCGGAGAACCCACGCCAATACCCACACGCCCCACTGAGGTAATCACCATATGTTTAACGAAATTACTCTGATAGGTATCCGGTTGGTTTGGGTCATAATGCATTTTGACCGTTTTTCCGTCCTGATTATCCGCCACACCAAACATCAACCAGTTGCCTTTTTTCCAGGTAATATCGGCGTGAGCATGTTGAAAGTGGATGTTGTGCGTCTTGATAGTTCCGGACACTAACACGTTGCCATCAACATCTAATTTTTCTTTAGGCGTGGACGTGCCAAGCCCGGTAAATCCATTCGCTACATCACGACTCAGATCTCTTGTCTTTTTTTCTATCGGAATTTCGAGGTGTTGCGTCGGATAACCTTCAAGCCCCTCGATGATCATTTGCACATGAGCCAGCCCGGTCAAACCGTTTAACAGGATGTTTTGAAAATCAAAGCGCCAGCGACCAGCGGCTGAAAAGATGGTTTTATTCTCTTGTCGCGTAAATAGGGCAGCATTAGCGGTTGACGTTGCTTTATCCATACTCGGGATTGACCCCGCATCATTATGAGTAGCCACCAAATCTAAAAAGTCTGTGCCGACGGGAATACGAATCGTAATTTTCCCCTGCGATGTGAAGTTGATGTTTTTGTTACTGCGATTGTGCAGGTACACAAAACACCGGAATCGCTCATCATGAGAAATATCATCGGCTTGTTTCACCACCCCAATCGGCGTATGCAGTGACAATTCAAACGGCGCTCCGCCTTCCAGGGTTTTAAATTTAATGTCATTGACCTGTTGTTTAGCATCAACTTCTGTGTCCAACAGGGTCAGGCGATCATTAATATTCCCGACAATATCAATGAGTTTTCCGGCTGCGCTAAGTGAGAAGTTCTTCACTTTATTCTTCAGGGTTTGATAGCCGGACGACTCAGTATCACCTTTGTTGTTATCCAGGTTTTCGGCATCTTCCGCATCGGCTTTCAGTGCGGTCATATCCTGTTCACTGGTTTCTTCCATCTGATTCACCCGACTGTCAGTGTCGGTGATCCGTTCATTAATGCGCGTGATATATGCGTTGTTACTGGACAGGTTCAACACATCAATTTGTTTGGTTCTGTCGCCCTGTAATGTCTGTCCATTACCAAGCGTTAATTGTTGATAGCGCACATTTATCTGCGTGCCGCGTTCCCCCAGTTTGCTGTCTGCCGTGCGATAACCAAATGGAAAAGAGAACGACGTATGTCTTGCCAGGGTGCGATCAACATTGGATAAGAAAAAGACAGACCAGGAACCGTCATCAGGGTTTTGCACAGGCGCTGAAATGGTCCAGCCAGACAATGCATTGAATCGCAAGCTATCTGCAATTTGCGTGATAATGCCGTTGCGAATACGGCACTCAAGATGATGATGTGCAAGATCAGCAACAGCATGATTACTTCCCTGAAGCGAAATATCGCCATCACTGCTGTTACTGACAATCAAAAACTGTTCAATGACATCGCTACCAACAGCATCGACAATAAAGAATTTGTTATCCGGATAGTTGGCATAAGGCCCTTCGGTTGGGCTGGCAATCGCCAGGTTCAGTGGGTGAACGTCAGTGAATGCCTGTTGAATGGTTGGTAAGGCACCTCGATAATCTTCCGCCACGCCCGCCTGAGATAAATCATGGATCATCACATGTTGTTGCGCCAGACAAACATCACCCTGACTGATATAGCTCAATGCTGAAATAGCAATTAACCCGTCATCGATACGCTGATGAACAAATTCGCCATTCAAATACAGAGACACTGTGTCATCTTTATGCACCATACACACATGGAACCATTGATTGGCTGGTATCAAACTGCCGGTGGTTTCACCACGTAACAGTAATTCACCCGCCGTATTCACCGACCAACCTTGCCCACCAGCAAATTGCAATGCCGCCGTAGTGGTTAGTCGTTTAATCCAGATTGAAAAGCTTTTTGCGCCTCCCGGCATATTGGCGATTGTAAACGGTTGGTCCGGGGTTAATCGCATACAGTGATCAAACTGGGAATCGACGATAAGTGTAGCTGTATCTGTTTCAGCATCGCTGGCGAGTGACCACGCGAACACCGACTGAAGAGTCGTACTCATATAAACCTCAATTAAAAATGAAAGACGTGAGCCAGTTAGACTGGCCAGAGCGAGTGGATCGGGTTTTGCGAGTTTTGCTTATTATGTGGATTGGTTGGCTGTTGATGGTGAGTGTTGAATCCGTTGTTTCATCATGAATTCGAACATCAATCCCATCAATAACAGTCAACATCTCTTATCGTGACGGTTTAGCCAGGCTAAACGGGGTAAATCTGTGTTGGTCCTTGTAAAAATACTCAGCGATAAATCATGAAGGCCGTTTATTGCTGAGTATTCTGGGCGTGAGGAGTATTGGATAGTTGAAAAACAAGAATAGGGAAAAGACCTGTAAAGTGGGTTTACAGGTCCTGGGTTTAAAAAAATTATTTACAACAAGTAACACACAAACGAAAAGCCACAATCTTCTTTATTTCCATCCTGATCATGGATTGTCACTCTTAATTCAGTATTAGATGTTGGCGAAATATTAATCGTATTATCATCACCTGCATCTGTACAGGTTCCAACACATACAGGGGCGTAGCTACTTGAATTATAGAGCGTAATTTTATATTCACCTTTACCTGTTCTACTTGACGAAAAGCGGTCACCGAGTAAACGGCTACCATTGCTATTAACACGTCCCATCAACTGACCATATACGTATTGCCCTGTTATTCCTGTTCGTACTCGGCCACCTATAGCCCAAAGTACATAATTACCATTTTCTCGTAATCCTAAACCATCATGACCATTCGAAATTAGTGTGGTTGAATAGAGATTTGAGGCATGCACTTCAGATGCAGTGACTTTCTTAAATTTAGACGTAGCAGCAGGCTCCATGTAGTAACCAGGATCATCCTTATCATAGTAAACGTTGGCTTGAACATTTCCCGCCACATCAAGTTTCTGGCCTGGTTGAGCCTCATTAATACCAACATTGCCATTCTCATCATTGATCAACATTGTCAGCTCAGAACCACCGTTCTTTGTCATTCGTAAGTTGCCATCATCATCGGTAAACAGACAATTCAGGTCACCCCCATTAGACAACTGAATTTTACCTTCAACCTGGAGTTTTTCTGTTGGAGCATTAATGCCAATGCCTACGTTATCCGTGAAGTAACTCTTACCTTCAACATGAAGCTTTTGCTTCGGATCGTTTACGCCAATGCCTACGTTATCTGTGAAGTAACTCTTACCTTCAACATGAAGCTTTTGCTCAGGTTCGTTACCACCGGTTCCAATGCCAACATTATCACCACCTACCAATGGCGCGATATCTTGTGTTGTTTTGGTCAGTAGCACCGCCAGATGCTGAGTCTGATAGCCTGATAACCCTCTAACCTCGACGCTGACAGCACAGTTACCCATCGTGTCATTTGCCGTTACATTACTGAAAGTAAAGCTTTTTTCTTCACCGGAAGTGACAGACCACAACTCAGTATTTATGGTAAAGACACGGTATTTATCCGTATCCGAAAATGTCCCTGAACTACATTGACCACTTTTCGCCGCTGTCTCTGCCAAATTACTAACGCCGGAACCAAATGGTAGCTTGATAACAACCTCACCATTGTCTCCAAATGATAAGTCCTGATTGCTGCGATTTTTTAAGTACACGGTAAATGTGTTACTCCGGCCACACACCATGCCCTTCGGCGCATAAACCGATACCGTTAATGGTGCCCCCGCTTCCAAATCATCAATTCGTTTGTTGGTCACGGTACGCGTGTTATCAACTTCGCTGTCTAACTCAATTAGTCGGTCATGTACATCAATTAATACATCAACGATTTTCTTGTCATCAACATCACCATCTTCCGATGCGGCGATAGCATCCTGTAATTTATCCAAATCATCCGTTGTCGCTTTTTCCATTGCATCAACAATCGTATCCGTCGCTGAAATTTTGTCGTTCATCTCCCGGATATAAACGTTGTTATTGGACAGGTTTAATATATCGACCTGCTTGTTTCGAACACCCGCCAGCGTTTGCTCCCCATTCAGTAATAATCCCCGATAATTCAGATTAATATGGGTGCCGCGCTCGCCCAGTGCGCCGTCAGCAGAGCGATAACTAAATGGAATATCAATAACATCGCCCGGTTCAATAATTTTTTCCGATGATGCTAAGAAAAAGACCGACCAACCGTTGTCTTCGCTATCCTGTTGCGGTTCAGACACAATCCAGCCCGCATCAACCGTAAACTTCAGTTTGTCCGTTATTTCAGTAAACACGCCATTTCTGAACTTCAGTTCAAAATGATGGTGCTCTCTGGATGCCACCGTCTGATTAATCGCCGGACAATGAATCGCTTTATCACTGAGGTTCGAAATCACCAGTTTTTGTGCAATAACATCTTTGGCAGCGGCATCGACAATAAATAGCTTGTCTCCCGGGTAATTGGCGAATTGCCCTGACGTGTCATTTTCAATCGATACATCAATCGGATGCACCTCGATAAAACGCTGTTTTACTGTGGGTAAACCGCTAAAGAAATTGCTCTGAATCGCGCTATCGTCTAGCCGATAATCAAAAACAGTTTGTTGATGCAGACAAATACCACCCGATGTGGAACTGAAGCCGATATCACCACCGGTTAAATCGTATGAACCGTCGATATGACCCGTATATTCCCCGTTCAGATAAAGTGTCAGACGTTGCTCTGTTCGAGCCAGTGTCAGATGAAACCACTGGTCCGCAGGAATTACTGCGCTGGTTGCCGTGCCATCCAGCACTACAACACCTTCAGCGTTGACTGCCCAGCCGTTGGTTAGCATGAACGTTACATCCGCATTCACGGATTGTCGTTTTAACCACACGCTGAATGCTTTATCGCCCGGTGTGGCTGGTTCCAGAATACTCTGACCAGCATTAAGTAAAGCAACAGACTCAAAACGTGAATCTGCTGTGATTGTCATCCCCGCTGACTCGTTAGCGGTTAATGAATAGACCTTTGGGGTAAGTTGATTCGTCATAATTATTCTCGATCGCGTGATACGCGAGTTGCTGATTTATTTGGAATGGAGAATGAAGGCCCGACAGTTTGGGCCTTCTAAGCACAATTCAGATAGAAAAGTGACTCAATAGAAAAGTAATGCAATAAAATGAGGGGTTAGTATGTGTCGATTGCCTGAGAGTCCTGAGTGGACAGCCAACCTTCCATTACACGAATTTTGCCATCCAGTGGCGTGACATCATTAACCGACAAAATACCAGGCAAGGCGACTTCATCGATCACGGACACAAGCGACATCAATCGTTGTTCAGCCTCAGCCGTTAACGACTCATCCGGCGCTTGCAACCAGGCCATGTCCGGTTGACCATCAATCTCAGCGATCAGTTGATTGGTCAGTAACCATTGCCAGTCAGCATCGGACGCACCCGCAGCAATAAAGGCTGATTTATCCAGCATATCCACGTTCATTTGCTGAACATGAATCGGTTGTCCATCAGCATCTTTATCACCCGAAGGCATTTCCCACAGCCATTCCTCACCGGCTGGTAACGGCATGGTAGTCTGTTGTGCCGGTGTCAATAACGGCGCTATAAAGTAACGACTGCGAATATTACCCACCACATCGCGATAGGATTCTGGCGGTAGATACAGCGCTTTTTTCGGCACAATACCCGTTGTTGCATGAACCGAGGCATCCGGGTCCATTAACATCAGGATTGAAATCGGGTTAGCTTCAAGACTTTGAGTCAGGTTAGCGACACCTTCTTCCCGAATCTGATCCACATAATCATGGTCATTCGGGTCGAAGTTCGCCGCGTCGATATACCCCTCAACATCATCCATATCCGATTGCGGGAAATAACCATCACCCGGTAATCGCTGACCTTCAGAGACTTTCCAGTAAGCAATCAATCCATCATCCAGATTGTTAAACTCGCCCAGTTTGATTGGGAATTCGACCTTCAGATAATCCCGATCACTACGACGATGTTTGTTTAAATCCAGCTTCAGGGCCGACCAGCTCTTATCAGACTCACCACCCCCCTGTAGTTGTATATCAAGCTGTGCTTTAACAATCGCCAACGGTTTGATCGTGCCAGGCTGTCCTTTCTCAACCGCAGTTTCCGGCTCTATATTGTCAATGCCACGACGAACCGCTTGCTTCAGGCGCGGCCAGTAATTCTGGCTGGCCCGGGCGTAAATAAACCAGCTTCTGGACGCCGCAAAACTAATGCCTGTCACAGGCGTAATATGAGCCGTCCAGTCTGCTTCAGACATAGCAACCAACAACGCTTTATCGTCAGACATCGGTCGCAACACGCCCAGGTCGATAAACGACTGCCACAGTGCTTCCGTTGCTCCCGGCTGTGTCAGGAAGATTGATTTTTTGATGCGATTATTCGCATGGAAACTCATCAGCTTAAGCGCAAATTCTCGCAACTGTTTTGGCATATCATCTGCCAGTGATTGCATCAGGCCATTTTCATCACACCATTCACCATCACTGTTCAGATGACCCAGGAATTCCCCCGCTTCATTGAACATAAGAATGGTTTCATCAAACAGGTTATAGCCCAACCAACCCTGAATTGGTGTTGGCTGACCCGACGCCAGATTATCAACCCAACGGAACGACAAGCGCGACGGCTGTAATACCCGAGGTGGCGAGTACACCGCATTACCAATCAACTGACGATGTGGACGTAACAGCTGTTCTGTATTGATCTCTTTGTAACGACCAAACGTATCCACCAGCTGCAACACGCCCAACTTTTGAATGCCGCTTTTAATCGGCGTAAAGCGGTGACCAATAGCAGGCAATTTAAAATCATGGCCTTGCAACAATCCGCGCACCTTATCGGTGATATGCATATCACCCTGACGCGGCGCGAATTTAAACGGATCATCCACATCCATCAACGACAGATTGCTGTACATCAACAGATCATCATATAGCCCATCCAGCGACAGGATCGTGCAATCTGAACTGTCCAGTCGGTCCGAAACTGTTTGCACCCGATCCATCATGGCCTGAGTTGTCTCAGAAACAGTGTCCTGATTATCCGAGCTGGCCAGATAACGTTTGATTCGCGAATCCAACGTCTGTCTGACCGAATCCGTCACCAGTGAACGACCATTAACAACCGTCGGCTGAGACACGGTTTTCAGTGAATCACCCCGGTCACGGCGTAAATCAATACTGGCACTCGGTAAACCAAATTGTTCATCATTCAATGGGATACGGTAATGAGAAGTAATAAAATCGCGGCTGTATTTGAACTGATTGGCTTCAATCCCCTGGCTGGCAGATTCATCCGGATACAGATTCATGCTCCACTCCACCATCAGCGGCGACCAGGGTTGTTTACCCCAGTGATTCACTCCGTGTTCATGCCATTGCCACTCATCACTGCCCGCCGTGGCCGATAACCAGCCCCATACAGATGTATTACTGGCAGCATCCACGATGCGACAAGCTAGTTCACCGTCTTCACCATGACGCAACGACGGTTTGGCAACATCGCCCGCAATTAAGATACACGGGTCTTTGGGTTGCCAGTAACGCGGCGCAGGAATCTCTTCCAACAAATCCGCAGGAAGCTTATCGGTCAGCGGTATCAAATCCGCTGGTTCATCGTCATCCTGATCAACCAGTGTTGCCGGATCAACATTCACAGAGAACTGGCTCTTCCACTCAGAAAACTGTGTTCTCAACGCGCTGATTTTCAGTGATAACAGGTTATCCAGCGACTCTAAACGAGCCAGCGCCTGTTCCAGTGCCGGGATTGTCTGTTGTGTCATCAACAAACGCAGCATGTCGATATCCGGGTAATAATCACCCTCTAAATCAACTGGATGCAGGCTCAACATGTATTTACTCCAGTCGTTGTAGAGCATACGGCGTTGATAATCGACCCGATCATCGGCCTGATTTCGCGATTCCTGAAGTTTGTTGATATCGGTCAGCGCGACCCGAATGGTCGATTTAAAGGCTGCCCACTGAGTCTGTACCAACGCTTTGTTTTCAGCATCCAGAATGTCCTCTGCAATGCTGGCATCATCCAGTAACGCCCAAAGCTGCCCACCGGATACCGCATGGAATTCAGCTTTATGACGCGCACTTTTCAGGCGATCAACGAAGTCAATATCCTGGCCTTCCATATCCGCGTTATACAATAACGCCAACAACTGGTTTTCCAGTTTTACGGCACTGGCCGCATCACCCGCTTCAGCACCGACCTGTGTTTTGGACAACCAGGTAGCCATCGCTTCCGACGGTGTTTTTGCAAAGGTAATGGTCGTCGCTGCCGCATCAACATCGTCGTTGAGGGTAACGGATGCATCAAAGCGTACTTTGCCGTAACACACCATGCCATCGAGCTTTTCACCGTCAGCCAGTTCAATCACCCAGTCAGCAACCTCTTTCGCTTGCTCAACACCGGCGACACCCGCCGCCTGAAGTTTCTGCTGAACAAAATCCTGAGTTGGATCGCCATACCAGCCATATACCTGATATTCGTAATCGCTGACTTGCTCGTCCGACAATTCATCATCATAGAAACCGAACACACTGTAACAATCGGTATATAACGATGAAAAATATGGCGTGCCCCAGCCCAGTACATTCAGTTCAGGTAAATAGCGATGAGACTGTTTCATAATGGCGGGTTCAGCCTGCCACTGCGCCAGCGGCAACTGACGACCAAGATACTGACAATTCGGCGCACCTTCGGCTTTGTCTGTCATCGCCGGGATGGTTATCGCACGCTCAGGCACCACACCATCCGGATACAAATAATCCGATTCCACCACCCAGGCCTTCACCTGACCGTCGGATTTTCGTTCACGTCGCACCAGCCAGCGATTCGGCACAACAGGCATGGTGATGTCATCATCGCCCGCTTCACCTTCGGTTAATGCATCCGGCATACTCCAGTGTAAATGAACACCTTTAGGAAGCTGGTTGTAGCTGTTCAGTGGCTTTCGACCAATGGAAGACGCGATGTTTGCCACATCAAAATGCACATCAAATTTCTGTTTATTGACGTAAGGCAGGTTGTCGAATGCGTCCGTTGTGCTGACCACAGATTCCGTTTCCTTCGCAACAAACGCATCGACACGCACAGGGACTGTTAAAATTTTCATGATGATTGCACTCCTTCCAGTCCAACGGTGAATTCAACTTTCGGCTCACCTTCCAACATAAAGCGGCCAATTCGCGCCGATTTAAACTGGTTCAGATTGTTGTAATAGCGTTGCAATTGAGACTTACTGTCTGCATCGGTTTCCGACGCGATTTCACTGCTGATGTGCGCACTCAGCGCCGATTGAATCCCAGAGACCATCGACGGAATATCCAGGATGGCCAGCTCAGTATTCGCCATCGCCAGATCGATTTGTTTAATCGTATTACCCCGGAACTTAATTGCTTTACGGTAGCGATTAGCCGCTTTGTCGAAGTCAGCGCCGTAGTGCAAACTCTCCGGTGGCAAAGCCAGCGACACATAGTCAAAACGTGATTTGGTCAGGTATAACGACAAGTCGTTGTCCAGTGAGTGTAAGTCGGTGATGTCAATCGGTGGGTGCATTTCAATCAGGTCAGTGAATGCATCTTCAAAATCGTCTTTCATTTCTTTCAGATCGATATTGGCCTTCACACTGGTGAAATGGTTCAGCGCTAACTGACGTAAATCCACGGTTTGATCGTCCGCAATATCCACCGCCAGTTCGTCAATGTTTCGGAAATCAACCACCAGCTCAGGATAAGCCCAGACAATATCAGACCGCAGGAATGCACCGGCTCGCGGGATATCAGCCTGATGTTTCACCCAGCAATCATGAAACAATGCATGGGTAACTTGTGGACGACCATCCAGCGATAACGCGCCCAGCCATAACGCCTGAATCCAGATTGGATCAAGATTAAACGTTCGAATGCTGCGCGGCGGCAGTAAACGGTTATCCGGCACCAGATACCAGGAAGGGATCTCCGATAAATGCGCCAGTTTCATCAACCAGTTCTCAACCACCTGTAACTGTGAGTTCATGACTGAAGCATTAAGCTGAGCATACGGCAATTCTTCGATATGAATGCCCAGATCCTGCACTTGAGCCATGCGCTGTGCATCTGATTCCGCCAACTTGATATAACGCGACTTCGCTTTTTTATACTGACGCAAATTCTTGAGGTACTCAGGCTGTCGCAGCGACAATACCCGGCCCAGTTCATAAGCGGCGGCATAACTGATATCGAACATGCCCTCGCCCGGATGGTAACGCAGCAGTTTATCCGCATCCGTTGCCACCAGCGTACTGTCTTCTTCGCCCAGCGCCTGGGCTGACAACTGCACATTGTCCCAATGAGCTTGTTCCTGCACCGTAGGCACTAACGGCCCGCGATACCAGGACAAGCCTCTGTCGTTGTTGCGCAAGGTGTGCGGCAATGGCACCATGCCTGCCTGTAATTTCGCACCAAAATCGCCTTTATCCTCGACCAGATTAATATCGTGGTCGCCGTATTTCAGCGCATTGGCATTCAGCTTTTTACTGCGCTGTTCAAAGTTGATTGCCGCCGGTTTACAGTCGAATTCCCAGGACGTCAGCACAATAAAACGCATGTCTGCATCATCAGATAGTGCATCAATGTCGTTCAGAGAATCTTCCGTCAGGTATTGCTCCAGTGACACCACCATCGCAATATTACGGCCCGTACTTGTTGCAGACGCCGCATTCTGACCAAAGCGATTAGCCACCAGCACTGACAGCTCACGCTTTAACGTCATCAGCTGAATACCAACGGTTGTGCCATCATCAGACACCACATCCAACAGGCAATCGCCATTCACGGAATCTTGTATCAGCCAGGTTTTATCCGCACTGACCACGCTAAACCGTTTTGCCGTGGCAGGAATACCAAAGCCCGACAATGTTGTAAGTAAATTATCCTGGTTCGCGCTGGCCGCCAGATTGTTCAGGTCAGTAATAAACGAAGCATTTTTACTAACCGGCGCACCTAACTCCTGCCAGCGACGACGAATATGTGCCAACTGTTCAAGCTGATCTTTGTCGTCATGCGATGCTTTGTTGTTCAACAATAAATCATTGAACAAATGCTTTTTCACCACCACTGAACTCACGGTTTTCTGACCGCCCGTCAACGTGGTATCACTGTTCAATGAGCTGAGCTGTCCGGCGGGGAAATACGCGCCATGATTCAATTCCTGTAATGCACACGGTTCAAAATCACGGGCACGCCCGGCCTGAAAATCATTGTCATTCAACACCATGACATACAGCCACGGCTCATAAATTTCGACTTCACCCCGTCTGGTTTCGTCATCGACGTTATACGCCGAACGAATCCACGGTAAGGTGCCTTTCGTCAATGAAATGTGAGGCAGCGTATCGGCAAAATCGCCTGATTCGCCCGGTGGTGGATAGCGGCCAAAGATCTGGCTGTCGTCAATACGAACTCGCTCACCGGTCACTCTCACATTCAGTGTTGCTGTATCGCCACTGCCTTCGCCGTTGTAGCGGTGCTGAGTTGAAAACTCATAGTCACCCGCTTCCAGCTTAGGTTTGCGATAATCAATAAACTGTAATTGATCGCCACTCATGGGTAGCTCCTGTAGGACTGCCGGGCCAGATTAGCCCGACAGTAAAAGGTTGGATAACAAGACTGGATTAACCAATCGCACTGCGTGGAACACCGATAAAGACAGATGCCGGACGAGCAGCAACATCAGCCATCGACATTGATTCGTCATAACCGATGAATTCAGCCAGCGATTCCCGGGCCGTATTCGCCTCGGCACTGGCAATCGTCGATTGAATCTGCGTCACGTTGACGGCTTCGTCATCACTCAATACCGCATTCAACGGGCTGCCCCATTGCCAGGTCGGGTCATTCTCAACCACGTCCTGGTATTTGAACTCATCGGCATCGACAGCATCGGTAAAGCCCGGCGGCTTGCCCGGGAACGGCACCAGGCTGGTGCCACTCAGCAGCGACAAGGTGCCTTTCTTCGATGGTCTTGGCTCAAAGTCTGGCCCCCAAACGGCTTTTGGATACGATCGCTCAATCGCTTCACCCTGGAAATACATACCCGCCGGTGCTTTGTAAATCAGATCGAGATACCACTGGCTTTCAGGCTCTGCACCGGATGGATCAGTCGGTGCCAGATGGAAAGCATCGCCCGTCTGTGAAAAGGCTTTATGACTGTATGCAGCATCGTCCGGGCGCGTACGTAATTTACGTAGCGGGAATTTACTGTTCAGCGTCAGTTCGACCTGATCCGGGTCAACCACTTGCCAGGTCTTCGCACCTTCTTTCATCTGACCAAGCGCACCGTTGGCGATGGCAAACTCAGGCGCAAGTCGTCGGCCACTGTTGAGGTAATCCTTCTTGAATTTACTCCAGCTAATTGGCTTAGGTCGTGGCTTGCTGGATGAACCAAACTTGATCGTGAAGCTGAAGATTTTCCATTTAACCTTCGCCTTACCCGCAAATTTCGGCCCCCAGATACTGAGGTCTGCCCCCAGTCCGGCGCGGAATGTTTTACGGATCGTAAAGGACGCAAAGCCAACGCTGATTCGAACTTTCAACGTGACAGAGGCACTGATATCAATATCGATATTGGCTTTGTAGAAGAATGGCTGCCAGTACATCATGAAGTTGATACCGGCATCGAACGACGCTTTTAATGGTCCGGCTTTAAACACCGCATCCAGATTACCACCAGCCATAATATTGGTCGGTGTCAGCGCCATATACATGTTGCCCTTGGCACTGAGTTTGGACGAAATCTTCCACTTCAGTTTCAAGCGCGGCACAGACGGATAATGGCTCGGTTTGTTAAAGCCCGGCGCATATCCGCCCATCGTCATCACGAAATCACCGGAATACGGACCAGCCAACCAGGAGTGATACGCAAAGCCACCAGACAGTTTCGCGGCCTTCGCCAACACATAACTGTTGTTGGTCAGCTTGCCATCCATCTTCACGCTGCCACCGGTCAAATCAATGGCTGCACGATAGTTGAATTCCATATTGACGACCGTAGTCAATGGCTTCGGCGGTAGTTTCACCGACGCAGTACCGACCAGATACGCCGCCAGATCAGTGCCCATTTCAGTCATGAAGACATTGGTTGAACTGATCAACTTAAAGGAATTCGCCTGAATGCCTGCCGCCCAGGTATACGTGCCTTTCTTGCGCGGTAACTGACGGGTTAATTCCGTCACTGCACTCTTCGCTTTGGCAATCGTTGCATCCGTTGGATTAGCACCGATTTCATCGCCATTGCGTAGTCGTTTCACCAGTGGGAATTGTTTGATGTTGTCCAGTTTTGGCATCCGTACACTGCGATTACAGGCCAGTGCCAATGCAATACCTTCAACATTGAACGAAGGAGAACGAATTGACGCCTGGCTGGACTGCGCATAGGCGAACAGGTTGTCCAGTGAATCGCCACCGTTATAGGTCGCCAGTGCCGTCAAATTAAACAGGCGATTTTGCAGGCTCAGTAAGCCGATATCGCCATCATCACCATCAATGGAAATTGCTGACACATTGGTTTCGGTAATCGCCAACGCTGCGCGAGCGATCACTTCCAGTAGTTTCTCCGGACGATTCAACAAGCCTTTGACAAAATCCTGTACCATCTCAGTCGCCTGAGACAGCAAACTGGCCAACAGATCATCAATGTCTGACGGCACAACCGACAGATTCAAATCAATATCAAACGACTGATCCAGCACCGTGAAGTTCGCTTTCACACCCAGACCGAAGCGATTCAGACTCGCTTCAATCGACAAGTCGATATCAATAGATGTTTCCAAACGCAGTGGATCACTGAGCTTAATGCCCTGAATCACAATATCCTGTGTCTGAATCGACAAACTCTCATGCAAGCTCAGAGAGCCCGCAATCTTTGGATTGCCGTTGTCATTGCCGATGAATACCGTTGTTTCTACACCCAGGAAACGGCCCGCAACTTCTAATGACTCATGGGTCAGCACCACATCACCGTTGATCAGTGACACACCGCCGACCTTGAAGTCTGTCGCACCGGCCAGTCGAACACCGTCGCTCGACACCTGGCCGTCGATATCTGCCGTCAATGATAAAATGCCGGAGTTCGGGAACAGGTTCAGCGCACCTCGCAGATACAACAGGTCATTTTTGATCCCTGCCTCACCTTCCAGTACTGGCGTGTCAAATAATGACAATCGCGCCGCACCGGCCACTTCAAAGCCCGCCGGGTCCAGTTCGATCGAGGTTTTACCCATCATCTCAAGACCAACGATGCCCGCCAGTTCACCATTAAAACGGAATCCTGTGGTTGCGCCCGTCATGCCGCCACTGAAGGCAAACGTACTGTCGAGCTTAACCACACCCGCAATATCCGCTTCACCGCGTAACAAGGTCACCAGGTGATTCGGATTGGCGGTTTCCATATCCGGCAGCAGTGCTAATACCTGGCTGGAAGATTCAGTATCCAGACCAAGTCGTGGATAGGCCGTTTCCACAAATTCTTCCGGTGAACTGATTAACCAGTCCACATCAATGCTCGCCAGACCAAAGAAATTCAGCGCCTGAGAACCTACTCGATAATCCAGTGGGAATGCTTGCAGGAATTCATCGATACGACCGGTTTTCAGGAAGTTCAGCGTATGCGCCAGATACGGCCATAAATCCGACGATTCAATCGTCAGTAATTCACTGCCACGCTGCCCGAGGACCACATCACCTGTGTATTCCGGTGTGTTCAGGAACTGTTCGCCAATCACAAACTGGGTCGATAGCACTTCTGGCGTGACCTTCGGATCTAACAATCCTCGCTCATCGCTGGCCGGTAAAGTGAGGAAGTTCACCAGCAATGCCGCCAACTGTGACAAGTCCATGATATCGGCTGTTGGTTTTGGCAACTGGAAGTTTGAACCCAGTTCAAAGCCTTCAGCACCCAGACGCCCCAGGCCAATATTGTCGTAAAACAGCGGGATAACCGTGCCACTCTGGAAGTTAATAATCGCCACGACTTTTCGCAGATCAAGCTGCATATTCAGACGGTTTGAATCTGGCAACAACGGCACGCTTGCCATATTCAGCGCCATTGAGGCCGCAACTTCTGGCAAGAAGAAATGGTCAACCGTAACATCCAGTTCCAGCAGTCCTAATTTGCCGCCGTTTAACTGACCAAGGCTGGCCTGACGGATCTCAAGGCCAAATAAACTCAAGCCGGACGGCAATAACAACCGCAGTGGCTGGTCGTCCGGTAACTTAACCCCTCCCACACAACTGCCATCGGCGTTCATGCGGAAGTTGTAATAAAAACTGTCGGGGATCGTAAAGTTCAGATAAGACTTTAACGCATCCGGCATGTGTGCAATCAGTGACGATAACTGACTGAATACAGCATTTAGTGCAGATGGGAATTTACCGCCCCACAGGGCCGCCAGTGCAGAGGCATTCAGATTGTTGCCATCAAGCACGTTAATATCTTTCAATTCAAGGCTGTCTGGTACCAGAGCGCTGGCCCCGTCAAACAGCAAGCCATCGATCAATGACTTCACCCTTGCTAATGACAGCTTCAACGGGCGTTTAATATCAAAGCCACCCGACGCGGCCATAGCGCTCGATGTGGTTGACTTGGCGAATGTTGGCGGTTCAATATGAATCAGGCCGTTATCGCCCAGATCAATAATCCAGGTACTACCTTGCTGACTGCCCGGTACATCAGAGACCGGCGCGGTTTCAATGCCCTTAATCGGTGATGTTAGCGGCTTAAACTGAACCAGTTCTTCATCCACAATCACACGCCCCGTCACCCGGGTAGTGTCCGGATTACTGGCATCGAAGGTATTGAATTCCACCAGTGGATTGCCCGGCGAGAAGCTCGCCATAATATCGTTTAATGCCTGTGGTAATCCGACGCCAAAGTCCAGCGTCATGTAAGGTTTGAAACCGTTTGAACCGTCGAGAACAACCGATAGATTGCTCAGCAGCATATTCACGGCACCAACATTTAATGCCGGGAAACCCGGAATAATTTGTGGGATGGCCGGAATATTAACCGTCACATCATCCATAATCTGCGGCACCGTCAGGCTAAGCAGTAATTTGGACTGACCCGACAGATCTTTTGTACTGGCAATCGACATCGAGAAAACCAGTTCATCCGGTAGCAAACTGTCCAGCCACGCCGGACCACCACTAATACCGATGCGGCCTTCACTGACCAGAGCATTAGTCGTTGAACCGGTATTCTTTTCACGAGCCACATCCAGTACCGACACAGACGGCGCCAACACCAGGTCAGGGCCAATGCCGGGTAATGGCACACGAATCGTCTCAAAACGACTGTTGTCGTTAAGCTGGAATTGCAAAGCTGGCGGTGCATTTCGCTTGATCTGTAATACCAGATCACCGCCTAAACTCACCACACCATCCAGTGCCAGTATGCCGGTAAAGGCCAGCGTAAACACCTGATCAGCCGGAAGCTCACCTTCCGGTACCGTGGCCTGTTCGCCGATAGCGCCGACCGATGTTTCTTTTGCAATCGATACCCGAAACCGTTCAATCTCAAGACTTGCCAGTCCAAGGATCTCAAGTCTCGAACCATTCAAACTAATAAGAGGGTCCAGCGCCTGGCCCCCAAGGCTCAATACATTGTCCAGATGCGATGCAACCTGATCGCCCGCCACCCATTTCACCAGCTCAAGCGTACCGCCAGCAAAATCAGTGGGAATCAGATCGCAGCACCAGGTGCTACTGTCACTGCCGGGAACAGCGGTAGCACTGATGCTACCGCTATTTGATGCCAGTGACAGAATTTTTCGCGAGAAAAACTCTGTAAGCATAAGGAATCCTTATGATTTTCTGACACACGTAATCACCCGCTCCCACCAAATTCAGGCCGCAAAAACCCAACAGCGCTGAAACATAAACAGCCTGGTATGCGAATGAAGCAGAGATTGAGAGAAGAGTGTTACGTGTGGAAATGAAGTTCAGAGGTGCTAATCAGTGATGAGTAGCAAAGAATAAAAATGGGTACCGTGTCTAAGTTGTCTGCTGTTCCTCTTCTGTTTCCGGACAAGGTGGGCACGGTTGAACTTCGACTTTAACTGGTTGATTTTCTGTGTTTTTAACACCACTAGTGATAAACGAATTAACAATTTGCTCAATCTGAGCAACGTCACCCGTTGCATCATCTTTACGCGCCAGCGTACGGCGAACACGCTCATAATCATATTCCGCATCAAGGCGTATATGATTAGTAATAACATCTGTCCACAACGTACCTAATGTAAATATTTCTTGCAGGACCGCTGATGTAATATTTAATCCTTTAAGTGTTCTTTTGCTAAATGATGTTTTAAATTCACCCTTCATTAGTTTAGCCAGAGAAACTAAATCAGACAGCGCCTGCTTGTATAATTCAATATGCTCATCTTTAGCAAATACACACACTCTACTGCTAAATCTGTAGGCCTTAAATTCTTCAGTAACAGCAAGTGTTGAATTCTGGATAATAGTATTTCTCAGCGTATCTGGGGCAGTCTCATTAGTTGCAAGGACAAATAATTGCAGACGCTGAACCAAGCTTGAGAAATTTTTATCAAAGGCCACTTTATCAGCGGCCACATCGACATCACGGAGTGCAGCAGCTTTAAAAGCAACGTAGTCCTTATAAAATTTCTCGCGAAGTGTAGTCGTAGAGATTTTATTAGCCATTTCACTTATAGCTTTCGCAAAATCAATCTCCAGACTGTATCCCGAAACATAAGAAGCAGGATCACCATGAATCTCTTTGATAGGTGAAAGTGTATAGTTCAACATTACACTTTTAAAAGCCTCAAATGTATCTGAATTTTCAGGGTCGAGACGCGGTTGTTTATTTTCAATCTCAACGATTATTTCATCACTATCCATATTAAACTCCAGTTAATTAGTTTTATTTCAATACATTAAATATTATTTTGCTTTCACAATCATGCTAAGGTCGATTGTACGTTCTTCCAGAATTTTCTGTAGTTCATCTTTGTCCGGGGTAGGCGCTCTAATGACAGCAATAACATTCAAGATTGAATTCAACGTTGTTACACTCGACGTCACATAATCTTTAACGATTTCGATGTTGTCGAAATAATGATCTACATCCAACTTCTGTCTGGACAAGTCTCCCATTGCACGTTCAAGCAACCAGGCATAAAAACCATTGAATGCATTGTCGATTACTGACGTATTACGTTCATATTGGATCACGCCAATCTGAAATTTTAAGATTTTTTTAAACTCTTCTCGCGCATGTTCAATCGCTCTTCCCATCTGGTCGATGTAAGACTCTTTGGTAATTTCTCCTTCTGAATCCTTTTCAGTTTTAGTAAAAGCATCAACATTGATTCTACCGTTTTCCAGATCATCAATTTTGTCGTGAAATACGGTATCTTTTGACGCGACACTGAATCGGCAAAGATTCCCTTTGTTGCTAAACTTTGGTTCGAATTTACCTGTTTCCTTTGCTGGCTTAGCTTCAGACCAACCAGGCGCTTCTTTAATAATGCCGTCTGAATTAATGTTCTCAGCCGCAACCTCAACATATTTCGAGCGAGTCACGGGATCTGTGTCCGTATCAATAGCAGGGAAAGCATTCTTACTATGAAGACAAATATTTTCAGTTACTTCGCTTGCTGTACCAGACGTATCGGTAAATTCGTCAATGATGCCGTAGGTCACACCATTGCCATCAACCCAAAGAAATGAATTGTCTTCTACTTTTGTCAAAGGAACGCCATCAAGCGTAATGTCTGATGTCGCTGATAGATTTTTAAGCCTGATGTCTACAGTGTAGAAATAAAGACTGTTTCCTCCCAGCTTGACCGCATTCTTCAGAATTCGTTCGCTAATATTCATAGATATAGTCCTATCAAGAGTTATAAATTTAGGTAAGAGATAACAAGGCTGAATCGCCTTGAGAATCAGAGCGTGCTCTGAATAAAAGTGCTGAAACGACTGTACATGCAGCGCGATCAGGCCGCTTCTGCAATCCAGCTGTTTAATGTTTCAACCGGAACGGTTAAAAAGCCCGTGAGAATCACGGTTGGAATAGCGGCAACCAGGCACAACAGATTCGGATCATGTTCACCTAACAACGCATCTTCGATTTGATGAGGCAGGATGTCGCGTACAGACGACGGCACTTTGAATGCCTTAATCACGTCAAACAGCACATGAATCACTTCAAACACGATATCGACCAACAGCGTTACCGCCTGGCCTGCAAACGTGATAGCCGCGTTGTACATCAGCCCAATACCGGCAACCAGTTGCGACACCAGGCTGGCAGCGGTTCGAGTCACCGGCTGTCCCTGTTCATCGGTTTGTGGTTGCTGTAACGCTAAAAATGCGTCGGCTTGATCGCTGAACTGCTGTTCAAAACCACTCGCTTCCCACATGGCCGTCAGATCGTCCGTCAGTTTCTGTTGATATTCCCCATTGAGAATACCCAACATCACATCCTGAACATCCGATGGCAGATAAGAAATAACACCTGAATCACGATCACCCAGTAAGTTACGAATCACCATCTCCAGCGACACGACCTCTCGCACCGATGGCGCGGAAATCACATCATCTGAACTGCCGTCCGGCACTGTTGGCGCTGAATCCGATCCTGAATCCGAACCCGTCGCCGAACCCTCTGACGCTGAGTCGCCAGACGATGATTCACTGCCCGAGTTCTGGGCCGGATCAGCCGCAGCACCGGCGTTCACCTGATAATTAGTCGGTGTTAATGCGGCAGGTTTAAAGTCGGCGTCCTGGTCTTTCAGTGTCAGGCCCAGATCGTTGTTTTTGATAAACAACCAGATCAGTTTCGCCTTTTCCACCAGCTCCGCAATCAGCTTAAACATCAGTTGCATGATGTTACCGCCTGCATTCGCCAGCATCCCGGCAAATCCACCACCGGATTGTTGACCCGATGAATCGCCAGACGCACCATCAGCACCGCTTTCACTGCCCGTATTACTACTGCCCGTATTACTGCCTGAATCGCTACCTGAATCGCTGCCAGCGGCCGGATTCAGCATGTTAGCCAGCAACACCACTTTATCGAACAGAAATTCCGTCACGCCTTCAGGTGAAGACAAGTCAGCACCCTCCGTCGAGAACAATTCTTCAACAGGGGTTTTTACTCGCTGCCATGCACTGTCTGCGGTAAAGCCAAACAGCTCGATGTGATTAATAACATCCGCCAGACCATCAACCTTGCCTTTCAACCAGGTAACGAAAGCATCCGGTGCCAGATCATCGAAATCATCGGGCAAGCTGAAAATTGCCGTGATATCTGTCACCAGTTGCGTCAGTTTCTGCTCGGTGCTCCAGCTCTCATCAAACCCGATCAACTGTATCGGTGATGCGCCGTCCACCGAGCCAAACAACGAACGAATAGCCTCGGTTGCAGGCGATGAATCCAGAAACGCCACCACCACAGTACACAACTGCTGGATGTCCGATTTCAGCTGTTCAAAATCAACATTCTGCCAGTCCTGACCTTCCATAACCGCAGTGAGTGCCTCGGCCAGCGTAGGTAAATGCTGTTGTAAATGAACCACAAAATCTTCAGAGCCAGCCAGTAAAGCACTTAGCGGTGTCGCTGTCGTTGACACGCTGTTCAACTCTTGCTGCAACACTGGAATCGCGTGTTTTGCCCGGCTGAGCATTTCCAGCGACGAACGCACGTTTTCGCTTAATGCCGGATCAAACGATTCCGGCGGCTCAGGTTGTGCGGCCTGGATTTTTTGCGGCAGACTAAACACCGAATCCGCACTGCTATTCGTGGTAGAGGCCGTTAAATCAATACCAAACACCGTATTGATTAACGTGAACATGGCGGGTTTAACGGAATCTGTCATGCGGCTACGGAATAACTCGACCGACTCAGCATCAGCAAAATCGATATCTGCGCTAATGTCACGAATGCCATTAACAACGATTTTTAACTGTTCCAGCGCCAGTGCAGTATCAACCGAACCGCCAGTTTTACGTTCAACAGACAAACCGGAAAATGCAGTTTTTAACAGCTCAAATTTATCGGTAATCAAGCTATCAAGGCGTGCTGAATCGCTCCAGTCCATATCATCCGGCACCGCTAATAATGCCGAAATATCCAACGACACGTCTTCCAGATGCTGATAGAACTGAGTACGACTCAGCCAGTCATCGATCGTCGTCCAGTCGATGGCGACGAACTCAATCGCCCGGGCAACGAAACTCTCTATCGTTGCCTGCTGATCACCAACAATGGTGTGCGCGGTGCCGACATGCCCCTCAAACCGCTGGGCCTGCGCCAACACGTCATCCCAATTGTCAGGAATCAACGTCAGTATTTTCGTAATGGTTTCCATAAATGAATACCTGTTAATGAAGGGGTTATTTTAAATAACGCGGTGATATCCCCGAATACGCGATCAGAGCGGGCTCTAAACGTTTTCGGTGTCAGGAAGAGGAAGAATATGTCTGGCAGGCACACGAACCGCCAGACTGAAGCCCAGGTTTTCAATTTCCAGTGCCACACGTTTGCCGCTGGCATTTTCCAGCAACTTACCGGTACGGCCATTCAACACGCCTCCCATAATACGAACCGGTTGCCCGGCCATCAGATAACTCTCTTTAAATTCAGCCTGATTAAAATGGGTTTCAACCAGTTGAATTAACGAGATATCTTTTTCTGGAACAGGTGTTGGATAACCACCAAAGCGCACATAACACTTCACGCCCGTGGTGTACTGTAATTGATGAAAGCCACTGTCATCGTGTTTAACGAACAGATAGCCCCGAAACAAAGGTGTGGGTGTGTCTGCGGTTTGTTTCAGCGGTAAATACGCATCAATCGGCCATTTACCGTCGTCCTTTTTAGCCTTAATCAGCTGTAACAGCCCAATTTCAGCATTTGGCTTTGTCTGCACCGCATACCAGTTCACTGCCGGACGTGTTGAAAGATTGTCTGACATTCTTGCAGGCTCCGCCATTTCATCCTGAAGATGAAAGGTTTGTCGTCATCCAGTTAAGTCCCCCTGGCCGACAATCGCCCAGGCTCCGCCATCCGGTTTTCACCGGCGTTTGTGTTAACAGATTTTTAGGTTACTGTTCACACGTGTGAAAATATAAGTGAAAGCAAGCACGGAGATCCTTTGATTTCTGCACGAAGATCTTTGCTAAATGCACTAATTTAAAAAAGGAAAAGTATTCAGATGGATATCAGGTAAGTAGTCAAGGACAGAACCGCCATTTACTGGCTGCTTTTAAGGATTGTGATTGCGGCATAGCAATCAGGTAGGAATTAAGAATAGTTGATGCCCCGACCATGATCAGTCAGGGCAACCATTTAACGATGATTTAAAACTCATACACATACAGATGATTCGGCATACCATCCTTATCGAAACGCTTTACAAAACTAAAGCCGTGTTTTTGCAAAATCTTGTGAGACGCCGTGTTCTCAACCGCGACTTCAGCAAACGCCTTAGTCAACTTCAACACATCCCGACCATAAACCAGCGATGCCGCAACCAGTTCAGTACCAAAACCCTTGCCCCAGTACTCAGGCATTAATTGATAACCAATATCCGGCGCATCCAGTTCTTTATTGAACTTAAAACCACAAAAACCAATGACTTGCCCGCTCTGCTTCTCAACCACGGCGTACCGTCCATAGCCATTTTCCCGGTATTCCTTCAACCACACATTTTTGATCACCCACGCTGCATCTTCCGACGACTGCACCGTACCACTGTCTCCGGTGTATCGTGTCACCTCTTCGTTAGAGCAAAGTGTAAACACCGCTTGCGCATCACATTCTGCAAACTCACGCATTTCAAGATGAGCCGTTTCAATCAGAGGTTTCATGATTCATATCCTTAGAGCGTTGATAATAAAAATAGCAGATCTTGCTGTATCCCCGGCAATCACACCCGGTAACTCGCTGATCCTTAAAAAATTAGCGTTGTACTATCTATGGTATTTACAGATTTTTCAACCAAAGAATTGACGTAAAAACAACGAAAACCAACACTAAAGATAATAACTGTTATCAATGATGAGTAATTTATTTCCGAGTGTTAACTTTGAAAAGAGACGAGAGGATAGAAGCTGGAAACGATAAGCCGCGTCTGAACTTCAGACATAAAAAAACCCGGAAAATCCGGGCTTCTTTATAAGATAGTCAGCCGATGCCTGACAAACGATACTTAACCCCTATGGTTTGACCTCGTTAAACGGTGCCTGCTCGGGCTCATAAACTTGCGTTTATATCTTCTTTAAAGACCATAGAGCACATGTACGGTCTGCATTAGTTTTTATCTCAGTACTGGCTAACAGTCAAGTCAAAGGACCTAATAATGATAAACATTCAAGTCAAAGGACCTAACAATGATAAACATTCAATATCACTATCCGGGTATTGCGCCTTGAGTAATCGACAACCTGACTGCAATGTTGTTACGCTACTTACATCATTCTTCCAACAGCTCAGACAACGTTTTCACCCAATCATAAAACCACGCAATCCACCACGCCTCTGTCTAAACCGCATAAAAGTGTCAACAATCTACACTTTTTAGCGCATAAAAGTGTCAAAAAACCACACTTTTTAGCGCATAAAAGTGTAAATAGACGCCTTTCATCCGTTATACTCTCATTCATAAACCGAGTTTGGTCGTCCTGATGAGTATATTATGCAGCGAAAAGCCCTTGAAACACTGCTGAATTGGAAAGCACAAAAAACACGTAAACCCGTCTTGTTAGATGGCGCTCGACAAACAGGAAAATCCTATCTGTTAGAAACCCTGTTTGGTGAACACTTTCAGCAAGTCATACGACTCGATTTTCTGGAGCAGCCCGATCTCGCCAACCTGTTTGCTGATTCACTTAAGCCGGACGATATTCTCGACAATATTGAACTGCAATTAAATGTCTCAATCGACACCCAAACCACCTTATTGATCTTCGATGAAATTGGTGAATGCCAGCCTGCCATCAATTCACTCAAGTTTTTCGCAGAACAAAAACCAGACATGTTTTTGTGTGCATCCGGCTCCAACATCGGGCTTTTACAATCTTTTCCCGTCGGAAAAGTCACACTATTGGAACTCTACCCCTTTACGTTTGAAGAATTTCTCTGGGCCGCCCAACAACCCGCATTGCTCAAAGCCTTTAATAACATGAGCATGACAACCGTCAGCCATGAAAAACTCTTCGATTTGCTACTCGATTACTACTTTGTCGGCGGGATGCCTGAAGCCGTTAAAACCTGGTTTAATGCCTCCGGTTCCATTATTGAACGCACACAACAGGTAGCCGCTATCCACGCTGATTTACTGGCGGGCTATGAACGTGATTTTGGCAAATACGCCAATCAAATTTCTGCACGTCACATCAGCGATGTTTTCAATAACGTACCGAAACAACTCTCGCAACATCAGGACGATTCGGTAAAGCGCTATAAATTCAAAGATGTTATTGAAAACCGAACCCGCTACCAACAACTCAGCAGCCCGATTGACTGGCTGGAAAAATGCCGATTAATTTCAAAATGTCACCCGATAGACACACAACCCGTATCACCATTACCGCCGCTGGCTAAAGACAACATCTTTAAACTCTTTTTCTTCGATCTCGGTCTGCTTGGATATTCACTGGGGTTAAGCTACAAAGAACACCGGGAACAACGCTTCAATTACAAAGGCTATATTGCTGAAAACTTTGTGCAAAACGAACTAATCGCCCAGCAAGGCAGTCCGACCTATTCATGGGAATATGCACGTTGTGAAATTGAATTTATTTACAAGACGGATGACGGCAATATCATCCCAATAGAAGTAAAAAGCGGAAAACGTACCCGGGCAAAATCCTTAAGCGTTTATGTCCAGCGCTATGCGCCGGAAAAAACCATAAAACTTATTGGTTCCACCGGCTCAATACAAGACAGCAAGGCGCTGGTACTTCCCCTGTACTACGCCGCAAAAATTCCCACGCTGTCAGAGTCTGTTGATCACGCGCATTTCACTTAACGTAAACGACTCAACCGCCTCTTCCGCCACCGTTCGGTAAGCCGCCAGGTGTGGGGTGTCCAAATGCGCCTGCCAACAGGCTCGGCTCGCCCAGCATTCATGAAACACAAAATGCGCAGGATCCTCATTGTCCTGATGCAAGGTGTAGGCGATACAACCTTCTTCCTGGCGCGTCGGCTCAATCAATTGAAACAACGCTGATTTTACCCGGTCAACCTGATCCGGTTTCGCATAAACATGGACGATTAATGTTAGTTCTGTCATAAAATAGTGCCTGATTTAGATCCTGAGCTGACTTATTGGCAACTCTCTTTTACGTTTAAAAAATAATCAATAAAGAATAAGTAATGAATGTCATTTCAACGACACATTGCTTGTTAGCCTGTTTCACTGGTATCAACCCTGCTCAGCATCCCTCACAGCCCGGCTTTTTATCATACTGCGACAAACTGCTTATCTCACAACATTGTAAAAATGCCTTTTTCAACGCAGCTCGCGCTTTTTGTACCCGAGTTTTTAACGTTGAATACGGAATCCCTGATTGTGTCGCATAGACCTTTTGCGATTGCCCATGAAGATCAATGGCCGTTAGTAATGCCGCATCGTCTTCTGATAAACACTGAATAAACGGTTGAATACATGCCGCCAGCGCATGTTCCGCCTGTTCCGTATCCTGATACCACAAATCCTGTTCGGTTAACTGACGAACTCTGGCCTGTTGACGATAAAAATCGATAATTGCATGATGCGCGATCTGAAACAGCCAGGGTTTAACACTGCTCGCCTGTTGCAATGTCTCTAACCGGGTCAGTAGTGCCATTAAAATCTGCTGCATGACATCATCCACATCGGCCGGGTTGTTTACTTTCGATGCAATAAACCGCTGCAAATGTTCTTTATAAGCCTGCCAAACCTGCTCTGCCTGCATAAATTTTCCTGTCATAAATGCCAAAACGCAGGCATCAAACCTGCGTTTATTGTTGGTTAAACCCGTTAGGTTCAGTTAACAACAACTGTCACACTGTACCGCCCTGGTTTTATCCCGCTGTTTTCCTGCCTGAATCCCGCAACACTGTCCGAGGAATGTCTCATCAGATAAATAAAACTCGCTAAAAACCCCTTCAAAATCATCGGTAACAGAAGCCTCACACCAGGGCGTCGCCAACAAGGTTTGTTGCCATTGTTTAACTCGCGGAAAATCGGCCAGAAAATCAAAGCCCGTATGCGCCTGAATAATCGCAGCCCGATGCAACACGGGCAACCAGGCAATATCCACCGCTGACCACGACCCACCCATAAAGACCCCCTGTTCAGGTAATACTCCATCGATTCGGGCAAAGCCTTTATCAAGCACCGCTTTCCGCTCAAGAAAAGTCGCTTCGTCACGGCTACGCATTGCCGAACACTGGCTTAAATACAGTTTAGCCCCTTGATAACTCCATGCCCGATGTTTTGCCCGTTCTTCAGCCGACAAACCCGGCGATAACGGCCCGTACACCTCATCGATGTATTCCACAATCGCGTCCGATTCAAACAACGCTTCTCCGGCAGGCGTGACCAACACCGGCACCTGGCCCGCAGGCGACAACGCCAGAAACCAGTCCGGTTTCTCTTTTAAACTAATCATCTCTAACGCATAAGGCACTTTCAACGCCTCCAACATCGCCGTCACGCGTTGAACAAACGGGCAAAGTGTAAAACTAATAATTTTTAACATCGGATTCTCCTGCTTTTTAATCACTTACTCATAAGACGAGCAGCAAAAGAAAAAGACGGCGACTTTTTCGATCCGATTGAAAAAACAGTTAAACGCTATGGGGCTGAATCATGCCTAATCTCTCCTACCAGGAACGTTACGCCATTTTTGCAGAGATTGACGATCTACTCGCCCGACGAGCCATTACGCTGGGGGAAGCCGTGCGGATGATCCGCACCCGGTTGTATGGGATGACACAAACCCAGTACGCCCGTTATATCAAGGTGTCCGACAAGACCCTGCGCGACGTTGAAAAAGGCAATACCGATCCACGGCTCTCAGTAATAGAAAAACTGCTCGCTCCCGGCGGCTTTCACCTCACCGCCCGGTTTGTGCCACGGCGTGTAAAATAGAAAGGTCTACAAACTATAACTATTAAGGTTATGTTTTGTAGACCTTGGGGAATAGTTCAAGAAAGGATGTTCAGCAACTAATGACCGTCAAAACCCCATATCAAAGGCTGTTGCAGGTTTATCCGGTTTAATCAACTGCTCGGCCAGATCACGGACTTCAGTTTTTACATAATGCCAGTAATCCGGATTGTCCAGGGTTCTGGCTTTAATTTGTCCTGGAATGAAACGGCTCATTTCCATGATGAAATCAGTCTGAACTTCATTGTCGGTCAGTAACCGGTTCAGTTGCCGCTCTAAAGCAGCGATAAAATCTTGTTTTTCTTTCTGCCGTGCATCTAACTTCTTTGTTACCAACACTTGAGAAAGTGCCACACCACGCTGTTTAATCCATACAATATCCCAAATATCACGCGGTTTAATTCGTCTTGCCCGGTAAGCCAGTGCAATAAACTTATCAGCCAACGTTTCTTGCAATGACTGAACAGGCACTAACAGCCCCTCAGTTGGTACAACGATGTTGTAATGATTGATTAACGTCCGTTTTTCTACGTCAAAAGAAGGAATCGCACACACATCTATATGCATTTTCTGACGGGGTAAATCAGGTCGGTTCGCTTCTTTAACAATACTAATTTTCCAGGATGACGTATCGCTCTGTTTGTCAGCATTTGGCTTACTCACCCAAACTTCTGTCTCATACTTATGTTGAATATAGTGTTGAATCTCTGATTCCAACCCATCGAAATCTGACGGCTTAAAATCATGCCCACCATTAAAATCCAGATCTTCCGATAACCTGGCACTGTTATAGCACATCCGTAATGACGTACCGCCAATAAAGGAAAGCTGCTGCAAAACACCCTGTTTAACCAGTACATCCATAATGTCATGATGAAGTATTTCTTTTTCAATCACCGGGGTTATCGCTGCATACTCAGGATTCGCCCGGACAATCGTTTTTAACTGCGCCTGTAACATATTAACCATCCAACATATGTAAATTGCGGTTACACGCTTTCAAATCAGTGATCGCCAGCGCCGTATTAGCTCGATACATATTAATCGCCTCATCAAAATACAAATTAGGCGCGATTCGACTCACGGGTTTGCTGGTGTGCGTAAATTCAATCACACCGTAGGGTGTGGTAAACACGCCACTTCGTCCTTTGGTCATGACGGTTACTCGTTCCATCACCACCTGTGAAATATCACCTGTGTAGCTCAACTGGCTTTCCAGGCTGATATAGTTCAACACATTACTCCGCATCTTTTTTATGATCTTAAAAATCGCACTGTCAGGTTCAGGGGGTGTCAAAGCACTTTCGTACACCCCCTTTACAACCCTGACCAACATCCCCTTCTTCACACCATCAGCCAGAAACTTAGTAAACGATGGACTACATGGCTCACCCAACATAAACGCCAGCTCAGCGGTCGTATGAATGCCGCCACCCGCTTTTGCCGCATTCGCCAATACAATCAGTAATTTTTGCATTTTAGACATCTTGCTTACACCAACAGCCTACAAAACATAACCTATAAGGTTATTTAATGTAGATCTTATTGCGTTATCAATCAACACATCATAACGATAAAGGTTATGTTTTGTAGACCTGATTAGCGCGTGTCGAATATTCGTGTTGCTGGAAGCCACAGTCACAAAGAAATAGTCACAAAAAGAAATCATCGGGGAATCTGGTTTGGAAATTCAGTTCAAGAAAGAACAGAACGTTTTATGATGAAAAATAGCGGGTTGCTGGCGGGCTTTAGTTAGTTTTACTCTTTGCTACCTGAATTAGCGTTATCTTTTATTTGTTTATTTCTACCATCACGCAATTTAATCGGGATCTAATCAGAATCGGCTTAGTGCTCACCTGTTACGATTCTTACCAAACATAGTGAACTTATCACACTCTCCACCCACGACGCTCTCCACACTCTCCTCCCGTCGCACTCGCAAGTTGTAGCTGCCTGCTCGCTTGTGCCCGCACAAGCCCACTGTCAGCGACAACTTGCTCGTCGGTCAATCCAGCACCTGAGCGCGGAGCCCAATGTACCCGTCACGCCTGTCACGGACGTACCTGTGGCGGTAAGCCGAACGGCAGTACCAGCCGTTGAAGAGCCAGCCACCACCGCGCAACGCGCGGTCAGACTGTTCGCCAGGGCCAACCGGGTCCAGCGCGACCTCCGCGCGATATTCCCGAGGTCCGTCCTGGCACCATTCCCATACATTCCCATGCATCTGCTTTAAGCCCCAGCTATTTGGGCTAAACCGATGAACATCGACTGTTCTTGCTCTAAATATCTGCCGTTCGGTAAGTTCCACCCTGCCTTTATATGAATAATTTCCATTATAATTTGCCTGGTCTGTGGTTAGTTGTTCGCCGGTATTAAACGGGGTCTGGCTACCCGCCCGGCAGGCGTATTCCCATTGGGCTTCAGTCGGTAAGTTTATGGATAAACTCGGTAAAAGCTCGCTCACCTGGTTAAAAAACTGCTGACAGTCATCCCAACTCACTCGCTCCACCGGAAATTGTTTACCGCCCTTTGGCGTAAAGCCACTGGGGTTATTACCCATGACCGCCTGCCATAACGCCTGGGTGACTGGGGTTTCGCCTAGCCAAAAACTCTGCGTCAGTATGACCTTATGTTGAAGTTCATTATCTCTTCTCTCAGGTTCATCTTCCGGCGATCCCATTAAAAACTCACCACGGGGAATAAAGCGCATTTTATGATGTATGCCATTAATACTGAACGTCTGCCATAAACCGTATTGATCACAACCCCATTCGCTGGCCCAGGGGGACGGGAATTGTTTGGGTGGACGGCTCCGCCAGCGATGGCGTGGGCTGTAGTCTGCCAGATCAAAACCGGACGTTTTTTCTGTTGATATCGCCTGTTTAACCATAAAATATTCCACTTAAATAAACGCTGATTACGTAATCAGGCCGGTTTATTGCTTCAATTGTCATCGTCTTTTTAAATCGGTCAAACCTTCAAAAATCCCGCTCGCGAGTATCACCTGAGCGCGGAAGCCAATGTCCCTGCTACGCTCGTCACGGTCGTTCCTGCTGCGGTGAGCTGAACGGCAGTACCTGCCGTAGTGGAGCCAGCTACCACCGCGCAACGCGCGGTCAGACTGTTTGCCAGGGCCAACCGGGTCCAGGGCAACCTCCGCGTGATATTCCCGACGTCCGTCCTGGCACCACTCCAATACGTTACCGTGCATCTGTTTTAAGCCCCAGTCATTTGGGCTAAACCGATGAACATCGACCGTTCTTCTTCTATATAGCTGTGCTTGTTGCTGCTGTTCAGTCAATGCAACCCGACCTTTATATGGTTCACTCCCCCTATAATTTGCCTGGTCTGTGGTTAGTTGTTCGCCGGTATTAAACGGGGTCTGGCTGCCCGCCCGGCAGGCGTATTCCCATTGGGCTTCAGTCGGTAAACTCATGGATAAACCCGGTAAAAGCTCGCTAACCCGGTTAAAAAACTGCTGACAGTCGTCCCAACTCACCTGCTCCACCGGGAGTTGTTCATCGCCCTCTGGCGTAAAGTGACTGGGGTTATTGCCCATCACCGCCTGCCATAACGCCTGGGTGACTGGGGTTTCACCCAGCCAATAGCCTTGAGTGAGAATTACCGGATGTTGTAATTCCCTATCTAATCTCTGTGGCTCGTCCTTCGGCGAACCCATTAAAAACTCACCGGGTGGGATATAACGTAATCTAAAGCGGGTTTCAGGTTGGCCTGGTGTTAAGGTGATATCGCTAAATACACCGTAATCGTCGAGCTGCGGCGGGAATTGGCTAAGCCAGGCGGGTGCCTGGGGTTTTAAGCCGATATAACAGCCGTATTTTTCGTCCTGGCGGAGTTTGCTAAGTTGCATACGGTGTTTAATGGTTGCCGGGTCGTTAGTGGGCCAGTACACCACTATACTGTCAGTCTCGGCGATAACGCCCTCGGCATTAATGGTGAGGTTCGCCCAGTAAAAATCGTGGCTGTTTCGCAAGCTTAACGTGAGTGCTTCAGTTGGGCTTTGTATTACCAGTGGGTGGTTATTACTCAGGTTCAGTGCCGGTAATGGCTGGCCGGATTTAACCAGATTAGTCGATTGCCCGGTTTTGATCAGTAACGGGCTGGTATTGTCCGCTAGTGGCAAGCTGGCCACCGGGGGCTGAGGCCTGGTGTTGGTTTGTTTCTCTGATGACCAGTCGGCTATCAAGCGGCCCTGTTGCTGATAGAGCGTTACAGTTTGTGCGACCGTCTGGCCGGACTGGCTGGCGTTCTGTGCGAGTTGTTGTTGCACCGCATCAGCCAACGATTTGGGAATGGTGTGCGTGATACCGTGTTCAACACACCAGGCGCTGGCTAAGACCAGGGTTCGTTGCAGACCGGGTTTAGTGTCGGCCAGGTAGCCATCGAACTGCTCTATCGTGGCCTGTAAAAACCGGGCGTTATAATGGCTGCCTTCGCCTCGTTGCAACAGGTTTTGCCCCAGGGTTTGCATAAATGCCTGGCTTTGCGCTAACTCTGGGTGTTGCCAGCGTTGCTCTGCCGCTGTTGTTGAAGCACGTTCTGAAGAAATTCCTGACGTTGTTCCTGAAGTCGTTCCTGAAGTTAACAGTGCAAAATGCAGCCGGTGTTCATGCAACATGCTGGCGCTCAGAGTGCCAACCCAGGCCTCAATAATGCCCGACCAGCGCTGCAACGCCGTATTATCCAATTGGTTAAGTCGGGTTCGGTAGCGGGATTTCTCGTCGGCACTCAGGTGAATTTCACCCCGGTCGGCCCCCGGGCTGTATCGCACAAAGGGTTGATGCCAGAATGCCGCCTCCAGCCAGTCCGGGGCATTAGCGGCATGAATCAGTTGCCGGAGCAGCCCACCGTTAATAATTCGTACTGAGAGTAATAACCCGGTCATGAGCGTGAGCTGGTCGGCGGCCTGTTCCGGTGGCACCTGTCGCCCCCAACAACGGATAATGCCGGGTACATTGCTTGCGGGCGCGAGTGTTAACCAGTGCGGAGTAATATGGCGCTGTTGCAGCCGGTCCAGCAGGTGTCGCCAGCGTAATCGGGTATTGGGGTGGTGGTTAATCAATAATAAACACGGCGTGGAGCTGTCATCCGGCACGGGCACGGGTTGTTCTGACAACTGACCGGAAAATTGTGCGGTCAGCCCGGGTTGTAACCAACCGGCTTGCGGGCCGTTAGGGAATAATATCAGTCGAAACCGGGTATCAGGCAATTGTTGCTGTAACAAGGCAATCAGATGAAAAAAATCCCGGCGATAGCAGTCATCCCCTTCACTGGTATCGAGATAAATATAACACCAGGATGCCGCCCGTCGGAGTGGCTGCCAGGGAATCGGGTCTGGCAGTTGTAGCCTAGCCAGTCCATCCACCAGTGCCGTAATGTCCGGCGCTTGCCCTACAGTCGGAGCGCGAACCCAGTCAGTGAGTTCATTCAACAAGGATGGCGACGGAGTAATCAGGGCTTTATTCGGTGTCGGGCCAAAAGGCGGTGCATCCTGTTCGGGCTGAAAGCGGCTACCGCTCAGCGGCTCAGGAGATTCATCTCTATTGGGTCTATTGAGGGCCTCTCGCTGATTCAGGGTAAAAAAGGGAAAATCATAGAGGGACTGAGGAAGAACTGGCGACGCAGACGTTACCACCTGAACAGGAGACATACTCTGGTCGTCACTCGGCGCGTAGTAAAGCGCCTTAAGAATAGTTGGGTCGTTATTCGATTCAGCCAGTTGTATGCCTTGCCGCTCAAGAATCTCCTTTGCGAGAGCTGCCTCGGCGCTGCCATCGCCCGCCAGCGCCATCGCCGTTAGTTCAGCCAGTGCTTCCGGTGTGAGTGTCAACTGATTCATCGGGTTACTTCTGTAAAATATAGGATTTGATGGTCTCCAGCACCTGTTGTTGCTCGTCCTGTGGCACTTGCCGCCGTTGCAGGGTGTACAACAAGTCGAGGAATTCAGAGGTGCCCGGTCGATACTGGTCCGGCCCGGTATTTTTTCGCTGCGCCATGGTTAATTCAGCCGCCTGCTTAAAAATCGAATGTTCCAGTGACGGCAACCCTTTCTGATGGGCCCTGGCAATGCGAACAAGCTCGTTAACCCCTTTTTCATCATTAGACAGCGTCAGGGTTAATATCACACAACGGCGTAACAATGCTTTGGGCAAAGGGCGGTCGTCATTAGACGTTACCACCACAAAAGGTGGCGTTTTGTTGTTGGCGGTGATTGTTTTATCCTGGATCGGCAGGGAAAAACTCTGGTTATTCAGCACGCCAAGCAGGGCATTGGGGAGTTGGCTGTCGGCTTTGTCAATTTCATCCAACAGTAAGACGGTGGGTTTATCGGTATCGAGCTGTTCGCCATCCTGACCCTGCGCATAAGCGGAATGTGGCTGGCCTGCTTGTTGTTGGATAAATTCCTTCGCCCTTGTTGCATTTAATGCCCACCAGACCGGGCCTGGCTGGGTAAAATTCGCTTCATTCAGTGCCGATAGCGGGTCGTTCCTCTCTAAGGTATCCGTTTCAACATTCGCCGCACGTAAGATTTGCGCCTGAGCGAGCCGTCGTACCTGGTCGGTTTTATAGAGTAAATCCGTGGGGTCGGTGCGGCCATGAATAAGCTGCACAATCAGGTTCCAGCCCATTTTCGTTGCCAGCGCGTGAGCAATCTGGCTTTTACCAAGGCCGGGCTCGCCTTTGACCAATAACGGGCGTTGCAAGGCATACGCGGTGGTAATGGCGTCGATCGTGGGTTGATCAAAGCGATGATAGCTGGATTTAAGTCCGGCTTTTGCGGGGAGTGGAAAGGGTTCATCGCTATTGAGTTTATTAAAGAGGGTTAAATCAGGCATATTGGGTTCTCACGACATTCGAATAAACGTAGGTATTTAGAGCGTTGGCTATAGCGTTAATTCCTGTTTCTATTTGCCATGCTGATTCATCGGTTATAAGCACACATTTTTTTTCTTTCGCATCCCCTGCGGCAGATGCCAACACAATAGAAGGAATAACCATATCAGGCTGGTCATTATCATCTTTGATTAGTTGATTTAAACATTGATGAATGCGTTTAAGATCCTGATAGTAGTCTTTGTCACCTCTGGAATACTCTCTTCTTGTAACCAAGGATTCGACTTGTGACTGTTCAGGTGATTTTTGAAGTTCTTTCCTAAAGATATGCCGCGTTCTTCGATCCGAAGAATCGATATGCGTACCAGCTGGGTATGATGCTAACAGAGATATTCTCATGCATTTATTGATCACATCGATAGCGTCTTTTTCTGAATATTCTCCTGCAGAATAGCTCCGTCCATCGGTAAAAATCAGGTTTTGAATAGCAGAAAAGGAGCCGTTCTCTGTAGCCTGTTTAGACAGTTCCAATTGAGAAAAAACAGGGGACTTATTGTAGAGCGCGATATTTACTACCGCAGCAGTCAATTCATGATCAAAATCCTTTTCAGATTCATTATTGATAAAAACAATGCACTGACGACTGATCGATCTGAGTCTAATAAACAAGGTGATATAGACAGATTTCAACGCTCGAAAAATCACTAAACCACAGAGACGTTGTAGATATTGCGATAATCCTGGTACTTCTTTTAAACGTTTAGCTTCATTTTTGATTGATTCCTCGACTTCTTTCATAAAGCTTTCAACGCTATCAGCATTGGATATCGTTTGTATTTTTCCAGCCATTTTCTGTTCTGTCTCAATATGAAGAACTGCTAAAAATTGCTGAAAGTCACTTTTTGACAATAAATCCTTAATCAAGTAGGTCTCCAGGTTATCAAATGCCTGGAAAGCACTGTCACCAACTTTTTGCAGCGAATACCGATAAACATCTGTCGCCCAGCGCCTGGCATCCTTATCCTGATCCTCGATCACTACCTGCAAGTTGGCTTCACTAAATATCCGCCTGGACCAATCCTCCAATAGAGCCGTAAAAGGCTCATCACGGTTGGGCTGAAAATCGAATTCTTGCCAGTGCTTTTTATCCGATTGTTGCATCTGTTCGCGGGTGTATTCGAGGGCTTGTGCCAGGGTGGCGGTTTCTCCGTCTTGCTGATAATAAAAAGAAAATTCTGTGTCTTTCAGTACATCTTCTGGCTTATTAAACCCGGATAAAAACAGGCAGGGAAATAACCGATGTTTCATGTAGTGGGCGCATAAACAGGCGGTGAGTTCTTCCATGCAGGCACGGCTGGAAAAGTATTCTTTACTGAGAATAACCACACGCAAAAATGCATGACCAATGTCGTGTGTGAGTTGATCAATGGAGCAACCATTTCCTTTTTCAAAAACCCAATTACCATCGACCATTTCTCGTTGATAGCGCTGGGGAGTAAGTCGTAGTTTTTTAAGTGGCTCAGGCGGTTGGCTGTAGATACGTTCTATCTCAGCCATCAGCGTATCGCCTTCATCCCTAAGCTGTTTAGCCATGGCTTCAACCACGGTTTTTTGCGCCCCGGCATAACTAAACCAGATTTCAAAGTGTTCTGTATCCGCTTCACTAATCAACATCGTTTGCTCACCTGGCCCCTGCATTTGTTTCCAAATAGTGAAAAGAGATTACAAGGATTTAACGGGTGCTTCAATATTGGAACAGGGTTTTACGAAGATTGAGGTGTCGGCGTCGATATAAACGGGGAAACACAAGGAACGGCAAGCCGAACGCTAGCGTTTGTAACAGCCTTGAGCGATTGATAAGTGCAGTAAAAGCGAGGGTGAAGGACGCTTTTTTAGCTGGCGGCGAAGTGTAAGTTACGCGACCAGGGATTGCAGGTGTCGTCGCCTGAACTGAGTAGGCGAGAGTCGATACCGCCGTTTAAAGGCGGTGGAGAAATTATTAGAGTCCTGATAGCCAACGGTTGTGGCAATGGTAAGAATACTGGCATCGGACTGGCGCAATAATTCGGCGGCTTTGGTGAGACGTTGCTGGCGTAACCAGTTCATCACACTGCTGCCCCAGGTGCGTTTAAAGGCTTTGGTGAGTTTATTGCGATTAACGCCTAACTCGCGAGCCACCTGATTTAACTGGACATGTAACCCGAGATTTTGCTGTAAAAATTCAGCGGCTCGCTGAGCCAACAGGTGTTCGCTTCCTGCGTCGGACAACGTCGGTTCCTGCTCGTCATTGGCTTGAATCGCGTCCTGATTCGGGGTTTGTTGCCGCATCACCGGGTGACGTCGCACATCCTGATCACCAGACACCATTTGCATACTTTTGTATTCAAATGATTCAAAATGCACCAGCGAGTCATTATTGATTGTGCCAATCTGGCGTTTTTTCAGTTCCGTGGCGAGAAAACCGTTGTGCTTCCTGGGTTGATGGGGGAATTTTTCAGTAAACTTAGCAACCATCCGTGTTAAAACTTCATCATTTATCACTTTCACAGTACCGGGCGCAACCTGATTCAGGTAACGGCGGAGTTCCGCCAGTGACAACCGGGGCAGCATGTCGCCCAGCTTATATAAGTGAAGGTGAACATCGTCCATCAGGTGAGTGCCCGCCTCCAACTTGTTATCAACGCTTACAACCATGTTGATTACCTCTTCGTTTGTGACTGCGAATATCTGTCTTTCCGTTATCACTCACCCATTTATGGTAGTAAACAGGGTGAGTAAGAATATTCGACGTTTTGCTGGGAAAATCGTGAAAATTTAGGTTTTTGTCATGGGAATTAACTATTTTGACTAATTGGCATTTATATCAACCCAGGCCACTAAAAACGGGAGATGAGTGGTTTACATTCGCGTTATTTCAGGCGTGAAGGTGGTGTTGTAAACAGTACAAAATCGCGTTGTATTTGCATATAAACTGGTTATTTTTGAATAGTATTTCTATGGGCTGGTTTTTAATTAATTTTTATAAAACTTTGGTCGTGAATATTTTATTTTATGAATAAACAGTGTTTAGTTTTTTTAACTATATTTTTTGGTGGGGAAATGGATGATTTTTGGTTTATTGCTGTGGGGAGGTTGCGTGCTAAAAGGGCGTGCTAAAAGGGCGTTCTGTCTATTTTATAACGGATGAGTGCGGTGTTCTGGTCAACATCAAATAACGCACACATTTGAATGATAGTTTAAAAACCAAAAAAAAAGCCATCTATGGGGAGATGGCCTTTTACCGTGGGTGTGGATCTACAGGTGTAACATTTTGCAATCAGACTTATAAAATTTCGTGTAACGTGTAGTGGAGATTTGGTTCTGTCCGTCCTTTATTCGTTTGCTCCGTGTGTCACGGGCTTAAAGCAAGGGGCGACTGGCTTTACAGCACCGGGATTTGGATTTCTGTCAGGTAGTTATTGGGATTACCTTTGAACACAATACCTGGGCCTTTGTGATAGATTTCCCGGCTGGGAATACCGGCTTCGAGACCTTCGTGGTTAATGTATTCGAACAGTCTGGCGTAGCTGTCGCCAATCGTGTCGTAACCGCCTTTGTGTACCAGGGTGACAAACTTGCCGCCGACAATAGTTTTACAGTCGAATTTGCCGTTCAGGGGCTTTTTCACCGGAAGGCAGGTTTCAATATCGGCATTCTCGTCTTTGTACTCACCGTCGTAATACAGGTTAAACATGGTGCCGCCGGTGTGCCTTCCTGCTGCTTTGTAGAGCTTTCCTGCTGTTTCTCCGGTTTGTTGGTACGTCCCTGTCCAACGTTGCGCTATAACCTGGGTGTCGTCAATCATTCTGACTTCAATATCAAAGGCTGGTTGATTCATTTTTTCCGCTCTTGTTTCTTTTCCAATAATGCCGTTTATGGCGTTCGCAATAGCCTTTAACTGTTGGATCTCAGATTGAATACTGCGCTGTCGTTCGCGCAGAAATTGCATGAGATCGGCGTCATCTGTGTTGTTGTTACAAATGGCCTGTATATCGGCCAGTGAGCAACGCATTTGCTTGAGCATGACAATCCGTCGGGCTTTTTCGAGATCGTCCTTGTTGTAATAGCGATACCCGGTGTCGTCATCGATATAACTGGGTATCAGTATGCCTTTGTCATGGTAGAGCCGCAGTGCTTTAAGCGTTAATCGGGTAATGCGTGAAAACTCGCCGATGCTGTACATAGTGTTTGCTATCGCTGTTGATGGAAAGAACGATAAAGATTACCCCAGGGGTAAGGTCAAGCGAATAGTTGAGGAAAGTTTTTTATTTTTTTGGAGACAAGAAACGAGCGTTTAGTAATAAGGAAAAGAGATTGTCCGGCGGCTTAGTGTTAGCTAAGCCACCGAACGGGTGAAACCGTTGATTTATCCTTGTCGTGCCTGGCGATTGTCAAACACGTAGTAGGACAACATCGTGAAGAACATCCCCACTACCGAGGCAAGGGCAACAAACACGAAGAATCCGCGAAAGTTGCCATAAACGTTCATCAGCATCAGCATGGCGCTAACATGCAGTGCCAGGCCGATTAACCGGCTTTTCAGGTGTGTGGTGAAACTGCCGTCCAGATTGAGTGTCCAGACGCCAATACAGGTGAACAGTGTTGCCATTAAGATAGTGAGTAGATCCATGATGTTTACTCCATCGCTGCCAGTGAGTCGTGAGGAATGTCAGTGGTTGTTGCTTGTCGCTGGTCGAGTTTATTCACCGACCAGACAATCAATAAACCCAGCATGAACAGCGTCAGATCGACCAGGTTGGAGACCAGGTGTCCGGTTTCATGCAGGTTGAACAAGTGGCTGTTGTTAAGCAGAGCGTCGAGCGGCATGGTCACAATGAGTAAGCCCGCCGTGATCCAGGCGGTTACCTGGAAGGAAATAACGGGTTTTGTGGCCAGGCTGAACAGCAAGGCTGTGCCCCAGCTACCAAAAAACAGCCAGAAAATGGCGCTGGTGTGATCGACACCGGCCATCCAGTAATTGAGTGCGAGTTGTGACGGGAACAGAAAAGCGGTCGCGAGTACAATCCCCATGCAACTGCCGACCAGTAAACGTTGTAAGCCGTGATAAGTGGTGGGGCTGAATGAGGGATTTTTTGCCTGTAAGCCGCGCTCGATCCACAGCATCATGCCGCTGATTGGCAGCAGTGCGGTCGATAGCCCTAAAATCGCCCACAGACATTTGACGAGAATGCCGCCAAAGTTACCAAAATGCAGTGGAAACAGGACATCGAGCAATTTGCCTGTAATGCCTTCCAGGCGGCCAAAGGTTGCTTCTGCTTTGACAAAACTGCCGTCTTCACCTTTGTACAGCATGGACTTACTGCCCATTTCGCTGTCGCCTAATCCGTTCATATACACCAGATTATTTTTATCGCCGTAACCGAAAATCGACATGTGAGTCATGGTGAGTTCTGGGAATTGCAGGCGGCTGGTTTCCATGATGTCGGCAATCTTCGAGGGGCCTTCGATCTGGCTCATCACGGGTGGTTTCATGGTGGTGAAGGTTTCTATCAGTTTTTCCTGATCGCCATTAAAACTGACCCAGGCGGCTGCGGGGATCATCACAACGGTCGCAAGGCCAAGAAACGCGCCGGTAAAGGCAATAACTGAATGGAACATAACGCCCCAGACGCTCATGGCTTTATGGCCGTCGTTCAGCATGAGTGAAAAGCTTTTCGTTGGGCGGAATGTGAAGAGTTGCGCAAGGATTTTTCGGTGAACAATCAGGCCGGTCGCGATAGACACCATCAGGGTTAAACCGAGTAAGCCGGTTAGAATCAGCCCAACCGGGCGACCGAGGTGTAAGTCGGCATGAAAATGGGCCAGGAATGAGGCCATATCAAGCGGCGGATTGGCGAAAAACGTGTCCATATCGGTTTTGCTCACTTCTTCCAGCGTCGTTGGATGAAACTGATACACGATGCCCTGATGGTGTTCTTTGCCATCAGGTTGCTCAAAGTGACCTTCAAAGATCACTCGGGCATATTCTGTCGAACGTGCGCCGGGAAACTGAACATGAATTTCTTCCAGGTATTCGTCGCCAACCTGTTTGGCATAAGTATCGATAAGCTGTTGATAAGCAGCAGGATTAATTGGCACTTCGCCACGAATGTCGTTGTTAGCCCAGATTTTCAGCTCCGGGCGGGCAAATACGGCTACCGCGCCACTAAACGCGATAATAAACAATAAGATACCTGTGATAACGCCAACCCAGGCGTGTAATTTGTAGAGTTTTTTGATGGTGTAACTTTTCATCAGTATTCGTCCCTGTTTAACCCATTAATGCCAAATAAACGCACAGTCCGTGCAATACCGCCAACCCGGTCAATACGGCCCAGACTCGCCATAACGATTCGGCCATAAAGCAGTAAATAAACAGAGCGGTCCAGATAAATGGAAACAGTAAAATAGGTAACCCAATTGCGTCATTCTGATGCAAGGGTAAATAGGTGGTCATGCCTGGCACGATTAACACGGATGTCACCAACACCATAACAATGGCGGCGAACAGCCGGTTTTTCAGGCGTGAAAATGTGTGCTTTTCCTCAGTGTTGCGCTTTTCCATTTTTTATACGTATTTGCTTCGAATTCGGACAATTAAAGTAACGTAATTTATTCACACTTGCAAATAAGAATGATTCGCAATAACATTGTTATATAAGCATGTTCTGATATTAGAAACATTGCTATTTAGAGCAAGACTATTAACAACTGTAATTTGTGTAACCTTTACACATAGGGATGAAAATGAAACTGTCACACGTTGCACACAGCATCGCCCTTGCACTGGCTACCAGCCTGACTGTTGCGCCTGCGTTTGCAGAAGAACAGCCGACTGAAACCATCGTGGTTACTGGTCAAAAAATCGACCGAACGTTGCAAGAGACACCGAACAGTGTTGCTGTTGTCACAGCGAGCGACATCGAAAAGTTCAACATTCAACATGTTGCCGATGTATTCAACGCTATGCCGAACGTGCATGGTTCACTTAATAATGGATTCAGCATTCGCGGTATTGATGCATTCAACGTATCCGGCGGCGGTAACAGCTACCTGACCAGTATGTATTTTGATGGCGCACCGATGCCTTTCCGTTTAATGCGTCAGGGCTCTCTGACCATGTGGGACGTGTCGCAGGTTGAAATTTTCCGTGGTCCACAGTCAACGATTCAGGGCCGTAACGCGTTAGCGGGTGCGGTGATCATTCGTACTCAGGACCCAACCTATGAATGGTCGGGTAAAGGACAAATTACAGTAGGCGAAAACGGCCAGCGTGAATACGCAATCGCCGGTGGTGGTGAACTGGTGGATAACCAGCTTGCGTTCCGTATTGCTGCGGAAACCAAAGATTTTGACGGGTTTAACTACAACGAAACTCGTCAGGCAAAATCAGACTATCGTGAGTCAGACAACTATCGTGCGAAGTTGTTGTTTGAACCAGAAGCGATTCCGGGTTTACGTGCATTATTCACGTACACCAACAATGAAAACGAAATTGGTCCTCGCTGGATCATGGGTAATTCAGCATCAGACCCGCGCATCAATGATTTCGACGCGCCAATCTTTGAATTCACCGACAGTGATTTATCCAACCTTGAAATCAGTTATGAACTGAACGAGAACTGGACCCTTGATTCAATCACAACTTACAGTGATGTGGATTATGGCTACCAGTGGGACGGCGATTTAACGCCAGCACCGGATTCAGTACTGGATTACGACCGTAACGATAAAACGTTCAGCCAGGAACTGCGTTTCACCTTTGATTACGACAATCTGAAGGGTGTGTTCGGCTTGTTCTACTCAGATTTAGATGTTGAAGATGAATCGGGCGGCCGCCGTTCAATCACACTGGCGGCGCTTGGCGTACCAACCTTATTAACTGCGCCAGCAGAGTTTGGTGGCCTTGGCTTGCCTCAGGCGATGGCTGACCAGGTATTAGCGTTATACGCCGATGTCGATCCGGTCCAGTTGGGTACGGCGACGGACATGCAGCAAAAAGTAAAATCACAGGCGATTTTTGCGGATGTAACCTGGTCGTTGAATGATCAGTGGGACATCATCGCGGGTGCGCGTTTTGATAAAGAAGAACAGGAAAACGCATCAAACAGTCTGTACACCATCGAAAACGCAGACAAACTACCTGATCCGGCGTTCTATGGTCAGGCTAACCCAATGCTGGGCCAGCTATTAGCGGGTTTGAATGCTCAGTTAATGCTTCAGGCGTCTAACGCATCAGGCACAGCCCCGTTGTCTGACACGGATTTCGATGCGTTCTTACCAAAACTGGGCGTAAGCTATCATTTCAACGACGACATGACCTTAAACGCGATTTACCAGAAGGGTTATCGTTCAGGTGGTGTTGGTACGAACATCTCTCGTGCGTCAGTGTTTACTTACTCACCGGAATACACCAACAACTACGAGCTTTCACTTCGCTCAGTATGGCTTGATGGTGAGTTAGTGGTTAACGCGAATGCGTTCTACGTAGACTGGACAGATCAACAGGTTCAGGTACAGCTTTCCAGCAACCAGTATGATCGCGAGACATTAAACGCGGGTTCTTCTACCGTTCGCGGTGCTGAAACTGAAGTGTTCTGGTATCCAACGAATCAGTTCACGCTAACAGCGGGAATTGGCTACTCAAAAACTGAATTCGAAGACTTCCAGTTTGAAACACAAGGTACAACGACGGATTTATCGGGCTACTCATTCGCAGACGCGCCGGAGTTGACCGCGAATATCTCGGCTGATTATCGTTTCGACAATGGTTTCTACCTGAACGTCAACGCAAACTACGCTGACAGTTCACGCGCTTATGTGAACCCGAAAATCATTATTCCTGATTTTGATTTTGCGACCGATAAAGAGCCAGAAAACGATGGCCGAATGTTAGTTAATGCGCAGTTCGGTTATGAGATGGATAACTACAAAGCATTCATCACCGTAAGAAACTTGCTGGACAGGGAGTATGTAAATAACTTCTTCAGCGCAACGTCGGCTGGTCCTCTGGGTGTTAACCAACTAGACCTTGGCGAGCCACGTCAGATTAGTTTCACTGTTCAGGCGATGTTCTAACGGCCTGAAACGTGACTAAAATGTCTTAACCAGACAATTAACCTGTAAAACGACAAAGCCCTGGCATCACCTGTCAGGGCTTTTATCGTTCTGATGCATTGAACAGTCCGTTCGAAAGACCTCGGGTTCAACCGCTCTTAATCTTTCACCATGTCAAATCGAGTCGTCAGGTAGTCCAGAAACTTGCCCGTAACGCCTTCGTTTGTCAGATGATCCCGGCTCACCGGAATTGCCAACGGTTCAAAATCGGCGTTTGCCTGAATTTGACGGGGAAAGTCGTGATGAATGATCGCAGAACGGCCAATGATCACGCCGTCAATGCCTGCGGCCATCGCTTGCTGAACATCAGCGCCAGATTTAATACCGCCCGCAACAAACAGTTTTGTGTTGCCACGAGGTAATGCAGCAAACCAGTCCAACAGGGATTTATCCTGATAGTCGGTTTCTTCAGGTGTTTTGAATGAATCCCACAAGGACATGTCCAGATAGTCAATTTGATTGCTGGTCATCAGGGTTTCGGCGAGTTGTTGCATCTCATTGAAGGCTAAACCAAAGCGTTCTGGTGATAACCGGACGCCAAGAATAAAACCCGGCTGACAGCGTTCGCGAATACCGTCGATAATGCGATGCAACAGACGAGCGCGATTTTCAGTACTACCGCCGAATTCGTCTGTCCGCTGGTTGATTGTCGGACTTAAAAACTGGCAAATGATGTAACCGTGTGCGCCGTGTAATTCCACACCATCAAAACCTGCCTGTTCTGCGCGAATGGCTCCCTGAATAAAGTCTTCAATCAGTTGATGGACTTCGTCATTGCTTAAAGCTCTGGCACCGTTTTCCGGATCATCCGACGGGCAAACAGGCGTGTCTGCAATCAAATCAGCCGGGGTGCGATTGCCCGCGTGATGCAGTTGTACAACCGCCAGACTGTCGTGTTGTTTAATGCCTGCCGCGAGACGTGTTAAGCCAGGCAAGTGTTCATCTGAGAAAATACCTAACTGGCCAGGAAAGCCCTGCCCGACCGCCTGAACATGAGAAGCACAGGTCATGGTTAAACCGAAGCCGCCTTCAGCACGTTTCGTTAACCAGTGATATTCATCCTCTGACAAGGTGCCATCGGCATAGCTTTGCTGATTGGTCAGAGGCGCTAACATAAAACGATTTTTGAGTGTTTTGCCGTTGTTAAACGTGAGTGGAGAAAACAAAGAATGCACGGTAAATCCTTGGGGAATGTGTCAGTAATCAGATCAACGTAGTGCGGGAATTTAGCGGTAAGTTGTGCTTAATAGCAATAAAAAAGCGTTTTTCCGTGGATAATTTGCGTGGAAAAACGCTGTTATCTATAGCATCGTTAACAAGGATGTATCTGGCTTAACTGGTCTGTTTTACGCCTTTAGAGAATGGTAGCGTGGTGACAAACTGCCCCGTCAAACGACGCCAGGCATTGGCTACCGCCGGAGCGATAGGCGGCACACCCACTTCACCTACACCGCTCGGGGCTTCGGCTGACTTAATAATTTCAACCTCCAGTTCCGGCATTTCGTTAATGCGTAACACGGTGTAATTATGGAAGTTACTTTGATCAACCTGACCGTTTTCACCAAGCGTGATTTCACCGTGCAAAATGCCGTCCAGTCCGTAACCAATGCCGCCTTCAAGCTGCGCCTGAACGACGTTGTTATTGACCACTAACCCACAATCAGCCGCGCACCAGACTTTATGTACTTTTGGCATACCCGACGGATCTTTCGATACTTCAGCAACCTGCGCCACAAAACTGCCAAAGGATTTCACCATCGCCACACCACGAGCGCGGCCCGCTGGCACTGGCCCGGCTTTTTTCATCATGGCGTCTATGGTTCGCAGCACGTTGGCTTCACGCGGGTGATAGCCGAGTAATTCAATTCGCCCCTGAATCGGGTCTTTTCCGGCTTTTTCCAGTAAGGCGTCAATCATGGTTTCCACCGCATAACCGGTGTGAGTATGGCCGACTGAACGCCACCAGAGAATCGGCACGCCGTTTTCCATATCATGCAGATTGACGTTGAAATGTGGCACTGAATACGGTTGGTTATGAGCGCCTTCCACTGAGGTTGGATCAAACCCATTCTGAATCATCGACTGGAACGGGCTGTTCGCCACAATCGACTGAATCGCGATGTTGTGGGACCATCCCAGAATATTGCCCTGCTCGTCCACAGCACCAGTCATGCGATGAACAGACATCGGACGGTAGCGGCCACCTTGAATATCATCTTCCCGAGTCCAGACCAGTTTCACGGCGGTGCCTTCTGGCATGGCTTTCGTCACCATCGCGGCCTCTGCGGCTAACCCGGAGTCTTGCTGGGTTCGACGACCAAAACTGCCTCCCGCGAGTTGGGTTTTAATGTCTACGGCATCTGGCGATACACTGAATACTTTGGCAATCGCCAGTTGATCCATCGTCGGGATCTGGCTACCAAACCAGGCGGTCACTTGCCCTTTTTCATGCATCATCACGGCGTCCAGTGGTTCCATTGGTGCATGAGCCAGGAATGGAAAATTCATTTCCAGATTAATAGTATTACGCCCTGTTTCGGGGAGTTTAGTCACATCACCACGATACCCGGCCTGCGTGCCTTTTTTCGTGTCCAGCGTGTTGCGGTAGTCGGCAAAAAGCTGCTCACTGTTGCGCTGTTCTGCGTTGCTGAAATCCCATTCGACCTGTAATGCTTTTCGACCTTTAATCGCATTGAACGTGGAATTGGCATACACCGCGACGCCATGACCTATTGATTTTACATCCACCACGCCTTTAACTTTTTTCGTCGCGCTGGCATCAAAGGATTTAACCGTGGCACCGAATGCAGGCGGTCTGGCAACCACGACGGTTACCATGTTGTCTTTGAAGATATCCAGCGTGTATGTGGCGGAACCCGATGATTTGGCTTTGGTGTCCAGCTTCGGTAGATCCTGACCAATTAACTTAAACTGGTCCGGTGATTTGAGTGTCGGTTCGCCGGTTGGCGGCGGCAGGGTAGCGGCGATGTCCACCAGCTCGCCAAATTGCGCCGTTCGACCTGATGCAGCGTGAGAAACCACGCCATTACTCACAGTGATTGAAGCAGGCTTAACTCGCCATTTTTTCGCGGCGGCTTCCACCATCAACAAGCGGGCCGTCGCCCCGGCTTTTCGCATGGTCATGTAACTGTTCGCCAGCCCGGTAGAACCGCCTGTTCCCTGAACACCGAAAAAACTGTTCACGTAAAGCTTGGCATTTGCCGGGGCATGTTCTGCCCGGATTTGCGCCCAGTCAGCATCTAATTCTTCAGCCACGAGTGTTGCCAGGCCGGTGAATGCTCCCTGACCAAATTCAATGTGCTTGATTAACACTGTCACGGTGTTATCTGTGGCTATGCGTAAAAATGCATTAGGTGCGACATCGGCAACCGGTTCGACTGTCGCTGCAAAGACTTTATTGCCTGTTAAAGCGGATAAATGCATCCCGATAAACACACTGGCGGCTGCGCCTTTGATAAAAGTTCGACGAGAGAGTGTTTTCTGGTCTTGCTCGTTCGCTGTGGTATCAGCAGAAGGTTGAGTGTTTTGATCATTACGTTGTGTCATGCCTTACCCCTTCAACTCATCAGCAGCCTGATGGATGGCTTTTCGAATTCGGTCGTAGGTTGCACAACGGCATACATTGCCACCCATACCAGCATCAATCTGGTCATCTGTCGGATTCGGGTGCGCTTTTAAGACCCCGACAGCACTCATGATCTGCCCGGACTGACAGTAGCCACATTGCGGCACATCTAACGCTTCCCATGCTGCTTTAATGGCTTTTGCTTCACGGCCTTCAACCGCTTCAATCGTGGTAATGTTTTTGCCCTTAACGGTACTAATCGGCGTAACGCAGGAGCGCTGTGGTTGTCCATCAACATGCACGGTACATGCGCCGCACATTGCCATACCACATCCGAATTTTGTGCCGGTGAGTTGTAACTCGTCCCGAATCACCCACAGCAATGGCGTGTCGTCACTCACATCCACCGTTTTAACGTCGCCATTTATTTTTATGTTTACGGCCATGAATACACCTCTTGTTTGCGTCAATCTGTTGTTGATTGTGTTGACCAGTTTTACGGGATGCGAGTACGACTCAAACGAGTTAGTCACGGTTCGATTGAAAACGCATTTCGCACTGGCAGGAGTATAGCCAGCGCTCGTCTATCCTTCGTTGCACGTTTCTACTGAATTATTGCCTGATTATCCCAACAGCCGGAAAGCGGGCAGACCAGAACAAGTATAGGCCTCAGATGAGTACCTTGCCTGGATGGCCTGATGAAAGATGAAGTGCATAGAATTGGAGGCATGTTGTGGTAGGAAAGTGTGAAAATTCTCACAGTTTTTTAGTGATGAAGCCAGCGATTAGTAACATAAACAGGTTACTAATCGAATAAGTAACATAAACAGGTGACTTATCGAGTAAGTAACATAAACAGGTTACTTATTGAGTAAGTAACATAAACAGGTTACTTATTGGATAAGTAACATAAATAGGTTACTATGTAATGAGCATCATCGACTATAGAGAAAAAGCAACATGAAAGAACAGGATAAGCCTGTCGCTGTATTATCGGGTGATATTATTGGTTCTACCACGTTATCTCATGGTGAATACGAAGATTTACTGTACACCTTACGTAATGAATTAACCTTTGTTTGTTCACTGTATAAAAATAACCATTTTGAAATAAACAGAGGCGACTCATTCCAGGTACTGGTGTATGATGCGGAACATGCTGCAAAATACGCCTTGCTCATAAAAACCGGGCTTAGACAAATAAATAAGGGGTATGATTGCAGAGTGAGTATCGGCATCGGGAAAGATGTCTCATTCAGGCATTACCCGGGCAATTCTACCGGTGATTCATTTACCTTATCAGGGAGGACACTCAATGAAATGACATCAGAGACGATAAAAATCACCACACCCAACTCTACGTTCAATGAGCAATTCGAACTACTGACGCGCTACCTGGATCATCAGGTATCTGAACTGACCATACGTCAGTGTGAAATTATGCATGTGTTACTCAGAAATAATGAGTCTCTGACACAAAAGAAAGTCGCTGAAATACTGGATGTGAGCAGAGTATCAGTCCATCGTTCAATGCACACCGCAAATCTGAAGCTCATAACGGACTATGTTGATTTATTTTCAAAAAAAGTAAGGGAATTTTTCTTTTGAATACGTTTTTAACTCTCCTTTTATCACTTCTGGTACTCCACTTCTTAGTCGATTTTTATTGGCAACCTGCCGACTGGGTGAAAGACAAAAATAAAAAACACGCCAAATCTCTCAAATTGTTTTATCACTCGGCCTGCCAGGCAATCGTTTCGCTCATACCGCTCTTATTCATCACCACCGACTGGCGCTCCATATTGTCTTTGTTTGCCATTGTTGGCATTTCACACTGGGCCATTGATCTTTTCAAAACCTACAAACCAAAAAGCCTGAGTTATCTCATCCTCGATCAACTCGCTCATATCGCCGTTCTGGCCTGGGTCGCTCAACATGCATTACAGACTGAGTGGTCATGGTCCAGCCTGACCGACTCACTGTTTACTGAAAAAAATCTGCTGATCATGCTCGGCTATATCATTATCCTTAAGCCCGTTTCAATCGTGATTGGTTCTATTCTGAAAAAGTACACACCGGAGCTGGATGACAGCAACAAAGGGCTGATTTCTGGCGGAGAAGTTATCGGATACCTGGAAAGAACCTTGATACTCACCTTTTCAATCATCGGTCAGTTCGCTGTTATCGGTTTTATCCTGGCAGCTAAATCTATTTTCAGATTTGGCGATCTTAATAACAAGAATAAACATCAACTAACTGAATATGTTTTACTGGGCTCATTATTGTCTGTCACTATTACTTCTGTCATAGGGTTAGCGATTAAAACCAGTGTCACAGCTCTGGCATGAACGATAGCCCGTTACGATTAATCGCCGGATTCGTGCTGGCAACGGGGTTACCAGAATCGGTGACTTCACTTATTCTTAACGTTAAAGTAATAAAAACGTCAGCGATTACACTGACCGGCAGGATCAGGCATAAAATAAAGAGAATCAGGTCATCCATAAATCACTGATTCCACCATAATGATCCGCCACTCACTCTCGCATACAATCAGGAAGAAACGCACACTATGTCAGCTACTTTTATGTCCGGCTCGCTGAACAGCATTTTAGCGAACTGGTATCCCGACCGTGAAACCACCGACTGGGTACTGGGCACCGTGTATAAAACCGAAGGCTCCTGCTACCGCAAGCCCGGCGCAATGATGATGTTTTCATCAGATGGCCGCCAACTGGGGCTACTGTCTGGCGGTTGTCTCGAAGGCGATATTCAACGCCACGCCAAAATCGTCATTGATTCAGGCCATTGTAAAACCCTCACCTACGACTCCACCGACGACGACGATCTCTCTTTCCAGCTTGGCATTGGCTGCGGTGGTATTGTCCATATCCTGCTACAACCCGTGACCGCCGATAACAATTTCCTGGCGCTCGATACTCTCTATCACGCCATTACCACACACCAAAGTGGCGTGTATTATCAGAAAGTAGCCGCCGGAGCCGACGCTCCCGCCGCCCGGTTTGAATCCGCTCCGGCCAACTCGCAAGCCCAATGGTCCATGAATCGCAAAGCGACACTGGTGCAACGCGATGGCGACACCTGGCTTGAAACTCAGGTCTACCCCGAACCCCACTTATTAATCGTTGGCGGCGGTTATGACGCTCGCCCGATGGCAATGATGGCAAAGCAAATGAGCTGGTCTGTCTCCGTCTGGGACTCTCGCCCGGCCAACGCCCGCCGTGCGTACTTCAGTCAGGCCGACAACATTTTGAGCGGCCCGATTAGCGAGCTCACCACCTTTGCCGCAGAACATAACGTGACCGCCGTGATCCTGATGAGCCACAGCGTCACCTTCGACGCCGACGGCCTGAAAGCCTTGCATCAGCTACCGCTCGCGTATATTGGCGTACTCGGCCCGGTCCACCGAAAAGAACAAGTCATCGAACGCAGCACCATCAAACTGTCCGACATGCCCTGCAATCTCTCCGGCCCGATAGGACTTGATATCGGCGGCGAAACACCGGAAAGCATCGCTCTTTCAGTACTGGCTGAAATTCATGCGGTGATTTGTGATCGGTCATCTGGAACACTGAATAACAAGGTGAGTAAATAAGCGAGGACTCAACTCAGCGTAGCTTAGTCAGTGATGATCAGAGTCAGTGGATGATTGGAGTAGGTTAATAAACAGAGCTGAGTGAACGAACAACGAAGAAAGGGGTTGCCAGGCACGGCCCCTTTTTTAAAAAAGCAGTGAAGCCTGAACAATCAGGTTCCTATGACATAGCGAGTACTCCGTCCCCCGCCTTGTTTTACCAGACACCCCAGTTCTACCAGCAATGCCAGATGCCGCGTGGCTGTCGCTTTACTCACTTTTGCCACTTTATGATACTGGCTGGTATTTATCCCTTCAGGAAAATCTCCCGCTAACAACCGATTCAAGACTTTCACCTGCTCGGTCGTTAGTCGAGTTTGATCAACCGACTGCCAAAATGCAGTTTTAAATGCCACCTGGTCGATATCCTTCAACACCTGTTTAATCGCCGTGTTTAGCGTATTCAAAAACCAGCTCAGCCAGCGAGTGATATTCAGATCACCTTTTTGGGTCGTTTCCAGATGGTGATAGTACGCCTTACGTTCATCCAGAATAGCAACTGACATCGCGTACAATCGAATCGACTGATTCTCCGCCTGTGCCAGTGCCAAATCCGTTAATAAACGAGTGATACGCCCGTTACCATCATCAAATGGATGCAATGTAATAAACCAAAGATGCGTGATACCAGCTCGTAATAACGGGTCCAGCGTCGCCTCATGTCGCGAATCATTAAACCAGGCAACAAATGCCGCCAGTTGTTGCTCCAACGAATCCCGACCCGGTGCCTCAAAATGCACGGTCGGCTTATCCAGTCGGCCGGATACCACCTGCATCGGCGAGTCGCCACGCAACACGCCACCCTGAATGGGATTAAACAAAGTATAACCTTCAGGAAACAATCCCTCATGCCAGCCCAGCAAACGCTCCAGCGTTAACAGAGAATCAAAATTCAGCACCGCATCCAGCATCATATCGGCCAGATTGTCAGTTTGACGGGACGTAGGAAACGGCTTGTCTTCACGAATATCCAGCTTTCTCGCCAACGACGAACGCACTGATGCAGCATTCAGTTTTTCACTTTCAATCGCACTGGAATGAACAATATTCGCCAACAAGGTACTCAACATCGCTTCATGCTCAGATAAGCTCCGCCCTTTCGCCTTGCCAATTAATATCCCCTGATTCAATCGAACTTCCTGCAATAACGGCATGATCGTAACGTTATCCCAGAAAAATTCCGGCCAGTTCGCCTGCTGCCAAATCCACATATCAGATAATGTCTACATAATGAGGTGAATAGATAGCCTAATCAAATCACTTAATGAGGCGATTAGCAAATTATTCACCTCATTAAGTGAGGTGAATAAGCCAGACACAGACAAAACATCCCCTGATTTTTTCTTTTTTGACAATCCTGAAAAATCCATAGATTATCCCCAACCAACCTATCAACCCGGGAACAGGAATTAACCTTGTTAGACATCTACGCAGGCCCCTCCGCACTGAAAACCATCAAAAAACACGGCTTTGATCAATCACTGTTTACTGCCTTTTTAGGTGCTAGCGGTGGTCCTAAGTGGTTTTCGTTATTTGGTCTCGACAAATACCTGTTCGGTGAATTTTTTGCCGGACGAACCACGCCGTTAGATTTAGTCGGTTCTTCCGCTGGCGCGTTTCGTTCCGCCTGTTTTGCCCAAAACGACCCGGTTGCCGCCGTTTCTCGCATGGCGCAGTCCTACTCAGAAACCGTTTACTCTGCTAACGCCACACCAGGCGAAATCACCGGTAAAGCCGTGGAATTGCTTGATTACATGTTGGGGGAGAACGGCGCGGCGGAGATTATCAGTAACCCGGTGTTTAAAGCCCATTTTCTGGTGAACAAAGCCAACGGCCTGGTCAGTACAGAACGCAAGCTCACTCAATTAGCCGGGTTGGTGAAAAGTTATGTGGCAAATCGTATCGACCGCCGCCTACTTAACGGCCAGTACGAACGCTATGTGTTTAAACACCCAGCCAGCGAACTGACCATTAAAGATCCTTGTCAGTTCACGACTCACTACATTGATTTAACCACCGACAATCTGAGCAGCGCCCTACTCGCCTCCGGCTCTATTCCGTTGGTGATGCAAGGCATTCGCGATATTCCTGGCGCACCAAAAGGCATGTATCGGGATGGCGGTATTCTTGATTACCACTTCGATATTCAACTCGCCCGGCAAGATGGACTGGTGTTATACCCACATTTCAACGCCCAACCCAAAGCAGGCTGGTTTGATAAATCATTAAAAAGGAGTGTTGCCCGGGAAAATTACGACAATATCGTGATGCTGGTGCCATCCGACGCCTTTATTCAGGCCCTGCCATTTAGCAAAATTCCGGATCGTAAAGATTTCACCGAGCTGACACCGGACGTTCGCATCCCATACTGGCAAAAAGTCTTACGGGAAACTGAACGTCTTGCGGAGAGTTTTGAGCGGTTTTTATCAGGCCCATCTCTAAAAAATATTAAAGAACTAAGATAACGATTTTTAAATGAAATAACGTGTTAAACCTCAAATTCATCTTCATGTCGCGGCGTTTTTCAGGGTGGTTGTCACTACTTGCTTAATTCTCAAGCAGCTTCTTTCTCTGGATTCAGATGCACCTCTGAGACTGGCTCACAGTTCCTGACATTTCGTGACCAGCGCTCTGGCCTTTGTCTTTTGTGCGCCATCAACACTTTAATTCAGACGACTGTGTTTATGCTCGCTGTTGTACCAGTTAACGAAGGTCTCAACCCGTGGACGGCTATAGGATGGCGTTATGCCCAGCTCTTCCATTTTCGCTTTTAGCGTCAATGATTTCATGGGGGCACCGTTATCTGAATGCAGAACCAGTGGCTGACTAAAGCACTGTTCTCGCATCAGTCTGCATCCGTTTTGGCGGGCTTCGTGTATAAGCGCAATCAGGCGGTGCCTTTCATCGGTTGAGGTTAATCGTCCCCGGGTTCTTCCCCGTAAAAGGCTCTCAACTTTTTTCTCAACACCAACAAGGCAGCTGCTTCAGCTAAGGCTTTTTCTTTATGGCGAAGTTCTTTTTTTAATGCGTTGATTTCTCGTTTATCAGCGTTGGCTTGCCTTTTCGCTTCGGCTTCTCGCTCCTTACTGGACATGAAACCTTGCATACAGTCACCGCGCCATGCTTTAACCTGCTCGGGATAAAGTCCTTTTTCCCGGCAGTACTGGCTCAATTCATGTTCAGTCATGGAAAAAGTGTCTGCGACAATGGCCAGTTTGGTCTGAGCTGACCATTGCCCGGCGGAGGTCTTACTGTTTGGCACTGCGGCTCCTGAGTCTCTGAGTTGTTTTCGCCAATTGTACAGGGTGGCTTCACTGATGCCTTCTTCTTTTGCGACTTCCGCTACCGTTCGAGAGTACGGAGGTAACAACTTCTTCAATATTGCATCTTTTCGTTCTTGCGGATAATGAGACATGACTGACTCTGCTACCGCCTCTAACTGGTTAAATTTTAACAGTGACAACTATCCTGCCAGAGGGGGTGGTTTAAAACATTTGATTCCATTTTGGGTATTTAGTTTGTATTATATTAGGTAATATTTGATTTTAAGCTAGTAAAGAAACGATAATTAAAAGTTATGGACCAAAAGCAATTACGCAGTAACCTATTTAATTTACTCAGTTCTTTTGTGAATGATTCAAATAAAGGTTTTTGTATCTTTATAGGGGCGGGTTGTAGTTTTTCATCCGGAGGAAAGGATTTCAATAACCTAAAGAAAGAAGTTGTAGAAAAATATACTACAAACCAAATTAATTCCCTTGATTTAGATTCACTGTTCAATTCGTTATTTACTAAAATTGATACTCCATCAGAAAGGGCTAGCTTACTCAAAAGGGAGCTCTTTATTAACCCGTCAATCGCACCTTCACCATCTGAAGGCCATGAATATTTAGTTGCTCTTTCTGAAAACAACATTATCAGCCATATTGTTACGACCAATTTCGATGAATTAATTGAAAAAGCATATGAAAATCTTAATGTTACGACAAAGCTTAATTGTGTAGGGCCTGACAGAATTAATGCAGGTGGTCTACTTGACAGAAGTGACAGACAATTACTCGTAAAACTACATGGCGATCTTAATATTGGTATCTACAACATCACTGAAAGTGAATTGCAGGCAAGCGAGTACCATGAACAACTGGTACAGTTAATAATAGAAATTATTTTTGATAGCCAAGGAATTATATTTTGCGGATATAGTGGGTTAGAGAAAACTTTTGCAAGTTTATTAGACAAAATCATAAGTAATTATCCTTGGAAATTTACAGAAAATGGCAAGAGCAAAAAGCCCTTTTTTTGGTTATCTCCTTCTTTACCGGAAGAAAATACTCCATTGATGAAGGTTATTAAACCTTATACAAATTTCAGTGGTATTGAAGAATATGTCCAAGAACTTGAATTTGACGAAGGAATAAAATCTCTCTTTAGGGCTGTTCCTTTAGATAGGATAAAATTCCCATTTGTTGATATTGAAAAGATTCAAAGTCTGTTGTTTAAGCAAGAATCAATAACCACGTACATTGAGTCATTTAAGAAAAACCCATATTACGATAGAGGCTGGTTAAAGAACGAGTTCGAGACTAAACTTGAAGAGAATAAAAGCTTGGTTATAACCGCTCCTTCAGGTTGTGGCAAAAGCACATTTATTGGAAGTCTGTGCAATAACTTTGCTACTAAAAAATCTAAATATCTTCCTGTAATTATTTCCACAGGAAACTATAAAACAAATATGACTATTAAAGAAATGGTCATCTTTCAGCTTACTGCCAATGATAGGAATTTTTCCACCGTTGAGTGGGAAATACTCAACAGATACTTGGAAAAAGAGAACCTCAAATTATTGATTGTCTTGGAAGGAATAAATGAGTTTCATAATGATTTAGACGAATGTAGTAATGTCATTGTCGAAGCCAAAGAGATTTCTTTTTGGTTAATAGAAAACAACTTCAACAATATAAGAGTAGTTGTTACTATAAGAACCGACTCACTTAAGTTCATGCAAGCTTTGGATGCTAAAAAAGCAAATGTTCATAAGGATTACTTCAATTTAGTCGAATTGGATTACTTTACAGATGAAGAGATAGGGCTTGTGTATGATCTTTATCGAGAACAGTATAAGTTACAAACAAACTATGAAGAAATTAGTGTTGAAGTTCGTAGATATATTAAGGACCCGAAATTACTAGAAATTATCTCTGAAACTTATGCAAGAAAATCTGTGCCGCTCTCGCTTAGCATGAACAAACTCTTAGAGAACTTTTTGCTAACAAAGGCAAAAGCCAGAAATCATCATATTTACTCTTATCTACCATATATTGCACACCAATCACTTGAAAACAATAGATATAGCAAAGGCTTTCAACAATTTGAACTATCAGAGTATGCCAATCTAATTCCAGATTTAGTAGCAGCAGATATATTACAAATCAAATCTTTGTCATCAAATAAAACGTTTTTTTGGTCCCACGACAAAATATTTGAGTTTTGCTTATCAATCTATTATGTGAACTATTTCGGGAAACATGGTGTATCTGGCCAGTCTAAATTAACAATTGATAATTTAAGTGAGTGCATTATCCAAGGGAAGGAGTTTACTTGTATATATAATGCAGCAAAATTCATTATTAACGATAAGTACTCCGGTAACCTATTATTTTGCATTGAATTTTTTAAAAAATATCAGTGCCATATGGCATTTATCAAAGAGAGCATTTTTGACATAGCAATCTATGATACCTCGACATTCCGTAAACTATTCATTGAACTACTAAAACATGAGGATATAACTCAAGAAATTATCAGTAGTGTGATTCAAGCGTCCTATTATGATATCGAAAATTTGGACTTATTATGGTTTGCTTACTTAACATTTTGTAAAAAAAGAAATTTTAAACTTGCATTAGAAGCACTCTATTTTTTCGTTGACTTGATTGCCCGAGAACTAAAATCGAGTGAACCCACTCAAATCCGCAAAATATTGCGGCTAATGAAGTATGTTAAAAAAACCAGAGCACAGAGAATTGGGATTCTTTTATACCTAGTTACAATGATAGACTTATCTAACAATGAACATCTGGAGATAAGTCGTCTGCTTCTTATCTTATGCTTTAAGAACTTTATGGCAATGCCCACCTATGAATATGGTACTTTAGATTGGTTTTTCAGCAAGATAGGACGAAAGTTCTTATTCAATACAACTAAAGAGCAAGTTCATGAGTTTTGGAATAGACCGGAAGCTAGAAAAGACGACTTAGACAAATTGGTTACACAAATCCCAGCTTTAGAAAATGATTTAACTCAACATGAGCAAGAACTTTTATTTAAATTTTGTGACTTGGGTTACAATAAGCTGGAAAAGGTAGTTATACAACCCATCCTGGTTGCCTTAGGATTGAAAAACTTTGAACTCTATAAAAGAAATTTAAGGGCGCTATTAGCTAACTCTATCACTCCAAAACAAGCTGACTTTTGTACTGGTAACTTGGCATATCTATCTTTAATATCTGATAATTATGAAAAAGATTTTTCGTATGAATTAAATAGATTTTGCGTAAAAGAAAAAGCTGATTTTTTTTTAGACCACAAGTTTTATAATACTCATGAGAAGTACGAAAGGCTGTTTAACCCAATAGGAACATATGGATTCACTTGCTCAAAAGATAGTTCCTACATTGATCTTTATTATGATTTATTAAAAGAATTCTTGGTTGATCAAAAGGTAAATGAAGAGCGTATACTTCGGACTTTGCATGCTGTTAGACAGTCTGTAGTCCTATATCCTAAATTAGGCTTGGGGACTTTAAACATTACTTTCCATAAAGAGACAACATTAACTTCAAAGATAAAAGATCGCCTAGTTAAAATTCTGGCTGAGGGATATGCATTGCACCCATGGGATGTAAAATTGTTTTTGGATAGCAATCATCAACTCTTTTCGGATCAAGAGATTAAGAAAATAACTTTTGACGCGGCCCCAAACATAGATGCTCACTCTATTACTATTTTAGAATGGTCAAGAGTATATAAAGCTATTTTAGCTACCAACACAGGAATAAAATATCTTTTAGCATTGTGTAAATGTTTCAATGAAGCCCAAGGTTCAGTTAACTTTTTGGCTTCTCTTCGTTTTATTTTTGAAAGCTTAGACTCACTACATAAACCGAGATAACTATTTGTTGTAGTGGTCAACAAATACCGGACACAGATTTAAGTCGATTTTCTGCATCGACTGGCGATAGCCCATCATTGAGTTGATGAGGCCGCTGCCGATTGTAATAAGACATCAGGTAATGGCTGATATCTCTTCTTGCTTGGGTTCGAGTAAGATATCCCGTTGTGGGTATCCATTCGGTTTTTAAACTTCTAAATAGCCGTTCCATTGGTGCGTTATCCCAACAGTTACCGCGTCGACTCATACTCTGAGTGATTTGATAGCGCCAAAGCCTCTGCCGATATTTTCGACTGCTGTATTGACTGCCTTGGTCTGAATGAAACATGACATTCTTAGGTCGCCCTCGTTGCGCCCAAGCCATTTCTAAGGCTCTGCAAGCCAAGTCAGCATCAGGTTTGTCTGATAAAGACCAGCCCACAACGCGTCGGCTGAATAGATCGAGAACAACGGCTAAATAACACCACTTCGAACCTGACCAGATGTAAGTAATGTCGCCACACCAAACTCTATTGGGCGCTGCCACTGAGAACTCTCGTTTCAACAAGTTTGGAATATCTGGTCGCTCTGATTTTGCATGCTTATATTTATGGGAGCCCGGTTGTTTGCTCACTAAGCCAGCTTCATGCATGATTTTCTGCACTTTAAATCGACCTACGTTGATATTTTCGGAGCGCAGCATCGATACAAGGCTTCAACTTCCTGCTGAACCTCGGCTCATGCTAAAGAGCTCTTTTATTCGGCTAATCAGTCGGATCCGTTGAGTATCTGGTTTACGCTGTTTAGACGCGTAGTAACAGGATGAGGCGACACTAAACAGTTCGCAGAGCATTTTGACCGATTCATACTCCCTCAATTGGTCAATTAACGAGAACATTCGAGTTCGTCTGACATTAAGAGAGCTGTGGCCTTTTTTAGTATGGACTTTTCTCTTTCTAAGCGACTAATTCGAGCTTCCAACTCTTGGATTTTCTGTTGCTCAGGAGTCAATGCTTTACTCATTGGTGTGGTACCACCACGTTCGAGTCTGAGTTGCTCGACCCAACGTCTCAAGGCTGTCTCTCCAACATCCATGGAGCGCGCAGCTTCAGGTATCGAGTATTCTTGGTCAAGAACTAAGCTTGCCGCTTCCATTTTAAATTCAGACGAAAATATTCGTCGTTGTCGTTTTGTCATTGAACACCTCATTTATGGTGGAAACTTTACCACCTAACTTGGTGTCCGGGATTATTAAACCACTACAGTCTCCTCCAATCATGGATTAACCTGAATTAGTTCTTCAAAATTGCAGTCAACAATCGACTTTGTATTAAGACGCAATAGTTTCTTAGTATGAAGTAAGCTAAAGGCGAGATGATCAAATTTAAAGGCCCATATTTTAGAGAAATCTAATCCAATTTCATTACAAAGTAAAACTTGCAATGGTGTCGTATGGCTTACCAGTATGCTATTTTCTTTTATTTGCTCTCTAAGTTCAGTACACCTATCTATAACATCTTGAAGGGATTCTCCACCTTCAAAATGTACTAATTCAGGCTTGGTGTTCCATATTTTAAAGATTTGTTGTTTTTGTATTTCCTCAAATGTTAGGCCTTCCATTTCCGGTTGTTCAATATTCCGTAAAGCAGTGTCGGAAATAACTTCTAAATTAGTTATTAAATCATCATCCAAGATTTTTTTTAAAGTATCAACAGACCTCTGATTACCTGAATGATATAACTTTTTTATATTAAATTTCGTAACAGCAAGATTTAATTCCTGTCTATAATGCAGCAAATCAGCTTCGTTTTGACCTACTAATGGCGATATTTCATTGTAAGCAGTGTACTGTTTTTTTTTATCATTTTCTGTTGCTAGATGCCTAATAAAGATTAAAGTTTGCATTCACTCTTTCTCCTTAAAAAACATATAGTTTTCAATGAAGAGAAAATTAATGGGCATCTTTAAAAACGCTCGGATAGCATCAGATGGAGTTTCAACTATAGGCTCACCAGCTTGATTAAAAGAAGTATTGCATATAACAGGTATGCCAGTTTTTGAATTAAAAGACGTCAAAATTTGGTATATGAAAGGATCCAGTTTTTCATCAATTGTTTGCACTCTGGCGGTCCCGTCAATATGAACTACTGATGGAACTTTGCTAACCATACCCGGTTTTACTTTCGACACACTCAGCATAAAATACTGTTCAGCAGAGCCTTCAAAGTAATCACCATAAAATTCTTCCAGGATCATAGGAGCAATCGGTCGAAATGGTTCCCTATGCTTTACATTGTTGTTGATGTGGTTTCGCGTTTCTCCCTCTGCTGGGTTGGAAAGAATACTTCTTCCACCAAGAGCTCTTGGTCCAAACTCTGATGGACCATGAAATAGCCCTACAATTTCATTTTTAGATAGTAAATCTGCAATTTTCTCGTCGGGAGAGTCGCATAATTCATAGTCAATTTTTGGATAATACTCATTGAAAGCCTCTAAAATTTGCAAGGAACTATAATGTTTTCCAAGTTTATGAATATGGCGAGTATCTTTATTACCTCCTACGGTAATTTGCTTTTTTTGTTTAGAATCCTGATTGAGTGCCAGGAAAGCAGCTCCGAATGCAATTCCTGCATCACCAATATGTGGATATATGAAAAAAGACTTTCCTTTATCCCGAGCTAGTTGCTCTAGTTTTGAATTTGCCACAGTGTTTAGAGCACAACCTCCTGCTATTCCGAAAGCCTCACTCTCACTTCTCATCGATAATATAGCGAAATGCAACATAGCATCTTCAAATACTTTTTGTGCTGATGTAGCAATGTCAGCTTTCGTTTGAAATGAATAATTTGATTTAACAAGGATATCCATTAAAGTATTAGGCAAGTCACTCTCTAAATAGTTAAATTCAAAAGCTGAATCTCTATGTTCTCGCAATATGATGCTTTCCCTGATTAGGTCTGTGTAAATTGGTTTACCGTAACCTACCAATCCCATCGTTTTCCCTTCTTCATTTTTCCCAAATCCAATAATTCGAGTGATCATATTGTAGAAATACCCCAAAGAATTGGTAATGCCCTTAGAGAAGTGATCACGCTCATTCGGCATAAATCCCACTGTTTTTCCTTTACAGGATAGGTTTTGTCCGTCAGCAGAAAATAAAGTAATTGTTTCTCTAAATTGTCCGGTTTGAGTTATCGTAGTTGGAGATCCCATTCCGTCACAAATAACAAGATCCATTTTTTCAACATTCGCCAAGTGATAGACAGAAGCGGCATGACATAAGTGATGATTAAAATATTGAACGCTTGGCAAAAAGTCATCCAACCTTCGTGGACTTAAATCGCTAGTTGCTATTACAGAAACATCATCTAGTTCAATTCCTGCAAAGGCTAAACAATAATCAATGGAAGGTTTACACGGTTTTTCAAACCACCAAGTGTGGCCATGCTTTCTTCTTGTAATTCTTTCATCTTCAATTGCACATAGGATATTACTGTCTTCCAGAAGAGTTGCCGAAAAATCGTGAGATGAACCACCTAATCCAAGAATGTATTTATTTGTAGTCATAACTTTTAATTATCACTACTTTTAGCGCCCTATTTGTTACATATATTTAAAGGGGAAAGCTCGTTTGATTGACGGAGAAAATACAGTGCCAGAAAAAAAACTTAATTCCAATCTAATACGCAATGCTTTCGAGGAAGCCCAAAAGTGTTTAAACGATTTTTGTAATTATCCGCATAACCTTGCACTTATTGAGCAGTTAGTCACTGTGGTTGTTGAGACGATCAAATCAGGTAATAAAGTTATTACCTGCGGCAATGGTGGAAGTATGTGCGATGCCATGCACTTTGCTGAAGAATTAACAGGGAAGTATAAGAATGATCGGGTCCCATTACCCGCTATTGCGATTAGTGATCCAGCATATATCACATGTACTGGCAATGATTATGGGTATGAATTTGTCTTTTCACGCTTTATACAAGGAATTGGTAAAAAGGGGGACCTGTTATTGGCTATCTCTACCTCTGGCAACTCAGAAAATATTATTAATGCAGTAAAAACTGCTAAGACCCAAAAAATGTACGCTGTAGCACTGCTTGGCAACGATGGAGGGCACTTAAAAAATATCGTTGATTTACCAATTGTAATCGAAGCAACCAGTGGCAGTGCAAGGATTCAAGAAATGCATATAAAGATCATTCATATAACGATAGAACTAATAGAAAAAACGCTGGAACTTTAGAGGAATTATTCATCGTCTGTGCAGTGTCCCCCCTCTGGCAGGATAGTTGTCACTGTTTAAATTTAACCAGTTAGGGGCGGTAGGAGAGTAAGTCACGTCTCATTATCCGCAAGAAAGAAAAGATGCAATATTGAAGAAGTTGCTACCTCCGTACTTGAAGTGGTCAACAAAAACTGACCACTACGTTAGAGGTCCTTTGATTTTCCTGTTTTGTCGCTTGTGGTGACGGCTTAACGCCGCAGCAATCCCTCCCTCACTACTTTCGTTAAATCGTGCCGTTGCGAGTCATTACATCGCCAAAAACGTGCCGTTATTGCGGCGGGCGACTTCTCGCATAAAGGTCGAGAATTCTTCCATACTGTTGTTGCGGCCGGGGCCGTTTTTAAAGCCGATGGCGTGGATGCGGGCGATCACCTGCTTGCCTTTACGATTCATGGCGGTGACTTTTTCTACCGTTTTGTCGTAATCACCTGCGCGGTAGTCGTCACCAAAGACGTACAAGGCGAGTTCTCCGGCGTGGGATTTATAGAGTCGCAAGGCGCGTTCAATACCTTCAACCGGGGAAGAATTGGAGCTGCCAAGCCAGTTTTGAATGCGCTTCAGGGCGGCTTTACGTTGGCGAACAGTATCTTTTCGCCATTCTTTGGCGGAGCGATTACCGAGGATTTCGCCGTTGTCGGACATGATCTGAAAGCCTTTGACTTTTGGGTGGTTGTTTAACACGTTGTCGATGGTTTTTGTGACGCGTTTCCACATGTCTTTCATACTGCCGGAAGTGTCGATAATAAAGACTACGTAATCGCTATCGACGGGAATACCGCCGACTTCTTCATCCCGCTCCTGGGCTTTGGGCGCGTTGATCGCGGCGCGTTTGCGTTGTTCCAGTGTGTCTTCAAGGCCGGAGGCCTGATCAGTAAGTTGGGTGAGATCGCGCTGCGCTCTTGCAACGTCGGTTTCGAGTTGTTGCTGGTCGTCGGCGTTACTGGCGGATTGCGCCAGTGCAGCCGTGAGTTGCTGATTGCGGGCAGTGAGCATGGCTTCCAGTTCTTCAATCTGGGCTTGTTTGTTGCCTTCGGTGGCCAACAGTTTCATCAGGTCGCCCATGTCATTGTATTCGGCCTGGTCGCCGTTTTTAGACAGCAGGATCAGCATAACTACCGCACCAAACGCACAGGAAATAATGTCGAGAAACGAGAGTGAAAAGACTTCGATTGGGGTGCGTTTTTTTCTCATGGCCAGTTTCCTGCGGGGCTGATCAACAGGCCGCCAAAGGCGTCTGTCCAGTTCCAGTAATAAGCGGGGGCGGAAGGTTCACCTTCCAGCGGTAACAACACCACATTGGTCGTTACCCGGGGCGCAATGCCGAGCGTGAAATCAGTGATCGCATGGCGGCATTCGCCAGTGATCATCACCATCTTGCCAGACAGCGGGTCACAGTCGCCAAATTTACGAAACGTGGCGTGTTTTGGTAGCAAGGTCGGCAGGCCGTCAGTGACGATATATAAATCGGTGAGTTTAGGCATCTGCTTTTTAATGGCTTCAATCGCGAGATATAAATTGGTGCCGTGCTGCGGCACCAGCTGGTCAATGTCGCTGGTCAGTCGTTTGATCGCGGCGGCATCGTTTCCGGCGTTAATGGGGTTGGCACCGAGTACCGTCGGGGTTTTATTAAAGGCGATCATGGTGACATTGGCGGTTTTTGGCAGTCGGGCGAGCAGCCATTTGGCGATGCGTTTGGTACGTTGCCATTTCGGGCCTTGTTGTTTACTTTGCGGGCCGCGAATTTTACGCACCAGGATGTCTTTCAGGGCTTCATCCGTCATTGAGGCGCTGGCGTCGATTAACATGCCAATATGTCGGCCTTCGACTTTCAGGCCAAGTAGGTAGTTTTCTTCACCACTGCCCTGGAGTTCTATCGGGTCGTCGGCCACTTTTGACGCAGTGGCGGTGATGGCGTCTTCCAGATTAGCGACGACGGCTTTTTTGTCTTTTAAGGCTTGTTGCAGGGCTTGCTGTTCAAGTAATAAATCGCGAATGTTTTGTTTGATCTGCTCACTGTCCTGGCTGGCCTGAGCTATTTGTTCGTCTTTGGTTTTAATCGCACTGGCGAGTTGCTGTGCTTGTTGTTCCAGTGTGGCAACTTCCTGTTCCAGCCGTTCATTTTCTTCGGTCGGTACTGAGGTGTTGGACTGGAATTTAACCAGAATCAAGATCATCAACACCGCGCCCAGCCCGCAGGCCATGACGTCCAGGAATGCCAGATTAAATCCTTCGTTTTCGCGTTTTGCTGCCATCTTTGTTGCCATTAAGGTCTGTTGCGTTTGAATGCGGGTGATTTATTGATGCAGGTGCGCCAACAGGTGTTTTTCACAGTTTTTACGGGTTTTGATCACCATTTCATCCTGGCGATTGTTGAGCATGTGCAACACGTACATCAGGATGATCGAGACGATCAATGACACCAGGGTGGAGTTAAACGCAACACCGAGTTTATCAACCATGCCGGAAATATTGCCATTCACGGCTTCTTCGGCTTTTGCGAGAGCGCTGCCAATTCCGCGCACCGTACCGATGAAACCAATGCTGGGAATCGCCCAGATCAAATAGCGGATCATGCTGTTGCCGGACTCAAGCTGTTCCGCCAGGGATTCGACACTTTCACGAATGGCATCAGCGGCATGCTGGACGTTATGGGTGTTTTTGTAGCGGCGTAAACAGTCTATCCAGGTCGCCATTGAGCTGTTGTTGGCATAGCTGCTGGATTCGAGTTGTTGCAGGGCGTTGTCGATGTTCAGTGCCTCGGTTTTGCTGTGCTGGGACAGGTAATCCATCGTGAACAGGGGCTCTTCATGAAAGACGATTTGATAGTATTTGTAACCCATCAAAAACAGGCAATACAGACCAAGAGAAATCACGGCCTGTTGCTCCATATCTTTTATGATCACCCAAAAACTGGTGACAGCGGTCGCGCCCTGCATCGCCATCACTGATTCAGCCATCGGTCGCACCGCAGCGACAAAAAACAGGTGAACCAGCACGGCAATAACCAAAAAGGCGACTAAGGAGACGAGCGGTGAAATTCGGGTTTTAGTGGCAGTGGTAGTACTCATGTTGTTTCCTTAAATATCAACCGGGATGGTGGCAGGTGAATTTAAACTGATTTTAACGCCAGCAGCGGCGAGATAACCGGCTCCGCTAAGCAAGGCTGCGGCGATAATGAGTCGAATCAGGTGTTTTTTCATCAGAGTTCTCGCTAAGTGGCTACTGGTAACGAGCAATACGGAAACCGATGGTTTCACTGGCTTGCTCGCCATGAATTTTATACGCGCCGCGTAATTGTTTTTGTTTACCGGTTTGGTAGTTGCCGCCTTTTGCGACGTGGGATTCCCCCGTCGCTGGGCCGGTGTAATCGCGGTAAACCTGACTGGTGTCTGGCAGAGCGTTACTGTAATAGTCGTTGACCCATTCGCTAACATTACCACTGAGATCGAATACACCAGATCGTTCCAGTTCAAAGCTGCCAACCGGGGCTTTCCCTACATAGGCGTCTTTGTATTTTTTCAGGTAAAAAATCTGGCTACCTTTGAGTGCGCTGTCACCAAAGTTGCCGACATTATCAGGAATACGTTCCATACTGCCCCAGGGATATTTGGTCGGCACAACCCGTTTAGACATTCGCGCCAGCCATTCCCATTCGGCTTCGAATAACAAACGGTAGCCTTTACTTTGCTGGTTATAACCAATAAAGCGGCCATTGCTGAGTTGATAGAAGGGTAACAGGCCGTCTTTGGCAGAAAGCCAGTTACAGAATTTAACGGCGTCCAGCCAGCTAATATTGGTGACGGGGAAATTGGCATTGTTTTTACTGGCGTCGAACTGGCGGAATTGCTGTTCCGTGATTTCGTGGCTGGATACGAGGATTTTACGTGAGAAATCTACGGTGATCTGATGTTCGTTTCTGACGCGGCCTTTTTCGTTCTTTTCCGAACCCATAGTGAATTTAACCGGTTCGAACGGCAACAGATTGATCCCAAGCTGGCTGGCAACGGTGGGAATGCCATCACGGCGGCGGGCGTCGAATTCGGTGTACAGAGTAACATTGACCGAGCTGCTTTTATTGGCCTGGGGTAATACCTCGCGTTCTACCGTGCGGTAGCCTGGGCGTTTAAAGGCAAGCGTGTGTTTTTTAGCGGGTAGCGAGAGGCTTAACGGGGTTTCGCCAACCGGTTTGCCGTTAACCAGTACCTGGCTTTTAACATTACTGCTGAACTGTACGTCACCAAATTGTTCGTCCAACTGGATCGCGAGGGATTTTTGTTGGGATGGATTCAGCCGAATGTCAGCTTTGAACGATTGAAAACCGGGCTTGCTGTAACGAACGGCGAGATTTTGTCGGGCCGGGAGTTCATGAGTTCCGGCGTTGCTGTTGGCGGCGTTGTATTCTTTACCGTTGATCAGCAACAGGCCACCGGTGGGCTGAATGCTGAGACTTAGCAGGGCTTTTTTGAGTGCAAGCTGGTAGTTACGGACGGGGGTGAGTTGCTTATTGCTGATCACCACGTCGTCGTTAATCATTTCATAGTCAGTCAGATCGAGGCTGACGGCATAAGCACCGGCCTGTTTAGTCAGCACAACCGGCGTTACCCCGGCGTCGTTACCGTTGACCGACACCCGTGCGCCTTGTGGCGTGGAGTTAAGGATCATCTTTCCGGTAACTTTGGTGAGTTCAGGCGTGATGGTGATTTCTTCGCCCCGGCCCACCGTGACTTGTTGTGACCAGGTTTGAAAGTAAGGGCTGTTAACCCGTAGCTGGTAACTGCCTGCGGCGAGTTCAATATCGGTTGTTTTACCGGTAGCGGTCAGTGCCTCGTCCACCAGCCAGCTAAACGTGGTGTCGTCCGGCACATCGATCTGGCCGTGAATAATGCCGGGTTTGGGCTGAAGTTCCAGCGTGACACTGGCGGCGCTGTCGTCGGTGAGTTCAAGGGGTTTTTCATAAAAACCGGGAGCGCTGACATTAACCGTGACATCGCTGGCAAAGCGGTAAATCGTGGAACCGCTGACAAACCCCAGGCCGCTGTCGACCTGAATCGTTGCGGGTGTGGCGTCGTCCGGTGCGACCGTTAAATCATGGCCTTTAATGATAAATAGCCAGCTGATCATAACAAAGGTTAGCAAACCGCCAGCGCCACCGAGGATTAAGACCGTCGATTTCTGGCTGGACTGACGTTGCTTGATGAGATCATCAAGGTTCGAAGATTCGGGTTGTTGGTTTGGGTTAGATTCGCTCATCACACACCATGTTAAGTGTTAAGTCGGTTTGTCCTAATTCGATGGTCAGTTGCTGGCGTTTACTGCGGTAGCCTTCCCGCTCGCCGGTAATGGTGTAATTGCCCGGCAACAGACGGAGACGTTTTTGCTCCAGCGTGCCTTGCTCACCAAGACCAAAGATGTTGATTTGAGTGTTGTCGTCTGAGGTCAGCGTGACATTGACCGGGGTTTGCGCCAGTTGCACCAGTTCACGCACGCGGGTTAGCTGACGTTTGAGTGACGGAGAACGGGATTCCAGCGACTGATAGTCGGCCACCAGGCCATTGACGTGCTGGCGAATGGAGGCTTCGGTTAATCGTTGCGGGCTGCTGATCACCCGGGAAAAGCTTTTATCGGCTTTGATGATCCGCTGTGCGCTGTCCAGATAGTCGGCCAGTTCGCGGGAATGAGGGTGTTTTTTTACATCAATCGTCGCCTGGCGTTGTACGGCGACCCAGTCGTCCTGTCCGGCAAGCGTGTCGAGTTTAATCACACTGAGCAGTAAAGCGTTGTTTTTACTGAGCTGACGAAAACGTTCGTTCAGGGTGTGATACAGCGATGTGCTGACACCCAGTTGTTTGGCGTTGCGCAGCAGTCCCGGCACTTTGGCAAGTAACGCAGGGTTTTGCTGACTGTTATCGAGCGCGGTGTTGAGTTGTTCAACGGTGTTCGCGAGGGCTTGTTGTCGTTGTTGTTCCAGCCGTTGTTCCAGTGGCTGTTGATATTCGGTGCGTACCGGATCAAGCCGTAAAATGGCTTGTAGGGCGGTAATTTGTTTGGTGATGTTGTTTTCCTGAATCGCTACCTGATAGCGGTTTTGCCAGTCTTTCACGGTGTCGAATACGTCGAGCCGTTGTTGTAATTCGGCAATCGCACTATGAGAGGGTTTGACTCGGGCGGCATTGTTCAGGGCAACCTGGGCGTCGTCTTTTTTATCAGAGGCAAACGCGGTTTGCGCGTCGATCATCGCCTGGTCAAAGGCTTGATGCCATTGTTGTTGTAGTTGTCGGGTATCGGTTTCTAACTGGCTAAGTGCGTCTTCTGCCTGGGGAAATTCACCTTTGGCGAAATGTTCCAATACGGTGTTTTTCGCGATGTCCAGTTCGTCAATCGGCTGTGGTTGCCATTGACGAAATTCGGTGTTGCTCAGGAGTTCACCAAAGGTTTTGTCGTAAGCGTTCAACCGGGTCATCAGGGCTTTTCGCAGGGCTTCTTTCTCGGCGGCAGTCAGCGCAATGTGTTCTGCCTGCTCAGCCGATAGCTGGTCTTTGGTGGCTTGTTCCACGTTACCTGCGCCGGGTAGTAGCAGGAAAATTAATACAACAACGAGTAACGCGCCGATGGCAATCAGCAGGCGGGCAATGCGTTTATGGTGGGCTTTTTTCTGGTCGGCAATGGCCTGATCATAATCCGTTGTTGGTTCTGTCATTCATGTCTTCCGGTTTATGGTTGTTTTTATCCATGTTAGCGCGTGAGTGTGTCGTGTTTTGCTGGCAACGTCCTTGTTGCCGGGATTATTGCAGCGGGATTGTTGGCTTGATGCTGCTTAACGCCGTTATTCTGTTTGTCCGGTTTCCTGAACGCGGCGGTCTTTGTCGTACATTTTTTTCAGAATGGCTTTCCATTGTTCATACTGATCTTCTGCCGTACCGGTGAGTTTTACTTCGTCGTCTTCGGCTTTCATCACCGTTGGACTTAACACAAAATCCAGACCTGAACCTTGCTCGTTGATGATTTCAGCACTTTCTTTCATGTCAGCATTGGCTTCAAAGGCGTCTTTCAGCATCCAGGCACTGCCGATAGCGCCTGCAACAGCACCGACTTTACCGGCGTTAGAATTACTGTTTTTGTCGAGAATAACGGCGGCAATACCGGCTAACACACCCAGTGTGGCTTTGGTATTTCGCTCTACGGCGGCATCTTCTGCCCGGATGACTTCTGGCAGTGTTTCTTCCTGCCAGTCGCGGTAGGGTTCTTCCGTCGTGGCTTCGAAGGCGTCAAAGTGTTCTTGCATGGCATCCACAAAATTCATTTCTTTGGCGCGAAGTACGGCGATTTCTTCCATAACCGGGTCGTTTTCTGCAGGAACGGCTGTCAGTTCATGCTTGAAGTATTTGCGACCGTAACGGGTTTTAAGATTGGTCTCGATGTAATTTCCAAAGGCTTCCGGTGCGTAGTATTTGGCATAGCGAACAGCCGTTGTGGTTTTGATAACGTCTTTGCGCTGGTCAGGAATTTTGCGCACAACGTCGTAGACATAATCGGCGACTTCCTGAAAAACGGGTTCGTAAGGGTTTTTGCCTTCGTTTTTCTTATCCCGGAAAAAGCCTTTTGAGACTTCGTGTTCAATCTCAGTATCGCCGAGAATTTCGCCTGAACTGTCGATAACCAGAATATTGAGTTCGATGGTGCGGGAGTTGGATTCGAGGATGGTGCCCATCACAAAAATATCGGCACTGGTTTTAGCATTTGGTACGTTGAAGACCTGGCCGAATGCCTGGGTGTCTTCAATATAGCGCTTACTTTGAATCGCGAATCGTTTGGCTTCTGCCCGGCGCAGTTGGGGCCAGATACCAAGTTCTTCAACCTGATCGTAGTCGATTTGTCCGGTGTCGCTGTCGAGCGGAAATCCGGGATTAAATACTGGCACGGCCACATCCAGATAGATGTCACTGTTATAGCTGTAAACCCGCTTTACGGGTTCATTCATTGTGGGGCCTGGCCCGGGACCGACGGCAATCGGGCCGCGCTGTGTGGTGGTCGTTTTACAGCCAGTCAACACCACAGCACTAAGGCTGACAGCGATGATGGCTTTGGCGGTGTTTTTTAGCAGAGTAAGTGTGTTAGACATTCCACGTTTCCTGATTAATTACTGGCAGTTAACGGCCACTACATTGATATTGCTCGTACTGAGCCGTGAGTCCTTGCTTAACTTCAGGGTCGGCTTCCTGCTGAATCTGTTCGTATAAAATTTTACAAATGGCGTTGGCATCATTTTTGGGTTTTATGACTTTTCGTTTTTGACCACCGTGAGATGGACCGGGAGAACCGGGCATTGGTTCATTTTTTTGTGGTTTTGTTGTGTCAAATGGTGATCCAGCAACAGGATTTTCAACCGCCTTATCGCTGTTTCCTTCCGCTGCACTACCGCCTTGTTTGTTATCACCTTGCTGTTGCCCGTCACCGCCATTTCCACCTTGACCGTTCTGACCGCTTTGCTGACCATTACCACCGCCGCCTCCGCCACCAGAGAAACTTTCATTCGCCATAGATGACACCGCCGTTTTAATGCAGGCACTGTGAGCATTCAGGGATTTGTGTAGTTGCTCTTGCATGAGCTTCATTTTTTCTTCGTGGGTGAGTAAGGGGTCATCAATGTCTTTGTATTCACTGTTAAGGCAGTCATTGACACTTTGTTGCGGATCATTCGCCAGCACAGGCGTAGACAGGGCAATTGCTGCACATAACAGCAGGCTTTGTATCGGGAACGAGAATAACGATGTGTTTGGCAATAGTTTCATGAGTTAATTCTGTTATTTCAACAAGTTGGTTGTTCAGTATTTATTCCATAAGTTCCATCTACAGTGTCGATTTAAGGTAATAAAAAATACCTGATTATGGCGTTAATAGCTACGTGGTTTACGTATCTTTGCTTATCGATTTGTATTGATTTGCAACAAGTTGTAAAACCGTGCGTTTTTTGTTGGTTGAGATTGAGTTTAGCTTAGATGGAGATAAATGAATGGGGGATGAATCGTTGTTGGATTTACCAACATCTTCATAAAATATCGCTATTCGATATTTGCGTTATAGTTTAAAGTATCGGTTATCTTCTTTAACTAACATTTTTATATCTCTTCAGTTTTACTGACATTGCGGGGATTTTTATGGCTACAGAAAAGCAATTGGCGGAACGATTTGAGCAAATGAAAAAAGAAAATTATCGAGCCAGTTTAAAACTCGAAGGAATTATTGAGTCAGGAAAAAAGATAAAGAATCAACGTATTATAGATAAAATAAACGAATTAAAAGCTCAATATGCATAACAAGTATGGGGTTAATGCAGATCCGGATTGTTACCCCAATACTAATGTCCTGAAGAATCTTTTAAACCTAACTTGCGAAAAAGATTTGGAACAAGCTGAATCTGAAATTACCAGCTTACGTTTAGAAATATTCACTCCCACCTTTTCAAACTTGTCATTTAACTATCTGCAGGATATTCATCATTTTTTGTTCCAGGATATTTATGCCTGGGCAGGTACAATAAGGTCTGTTGATAGTAGGGTCTATTGACCATTGCAGATGATTTTTGCAGCAGTTTGTCGCGTGTTTATATAAGGCTTCAGATTGCGTCATGTAGTTATTCTACATAAGCAGGCTGAAACGCAGTAGAAACATGCGACAAGCGCTGTCCATGCCATTTTTTAACGAATGAATGGATTCGTTTCAATGGCGTTCATGCTGCGTTCCACGTTATTGATTTAGATAACTAAATCTACTGCCGTGCGCCTTGCCTGAACGCCATTGAATTCGAACAAAACTTCACCTGCAAAGGTCAATAGACCCTGGCAAAGGTGAAACGAGATTTTGCTCAGCATCATTTATCGACCGGGAAGCCACTAAATTATTTATTAAGCTGGAAAGAAATCACTATTTACAAAATTTACCCAAAGCTGAGTTTGTGTCTCAACTAGCTGACTTCTTTTGTGAAATGAATGTCGTTCACCCTTTCAGAGAGGGAAATGGGAGAACATTGAGATTATTTTGTGAAGTGTTAGCCCTTCAAGCAGGTTATGAATTGTAATGGAAAAATACAAATAAACATCATTGGCTAGACGCAAATATAAAAGGTTACAACGGCGACTTAAAACCATTAATTCGAATTTTCGATAGATGTACAACACAAATCTAGCGACTTTTACAAAAAGCTCTAATTCTTCATCAACCATATCATTCAATGCTCACTACCAAAGCAACACCGGGTAGTGAGCATCTTCTTAGCCTTATTTAGTTGAATATTGACGATTAATATCCACCCAACACGACTTTAACCTTTCCATCATCCAGATAACTCAAAACCAGCTTGTCATTCAGGGTTGTGAGACTCATGGCGTCATGCGGATTTTTGCATGCGTTTGCCAATGGGGTTTGTTGGCTCCAACCGGCTTGATCAAGCGTGCCGTAGGCGTTGCTGGTGGAGGATTCTTTTGTCGGGTCGTATGACACCGGGTTGGCGGGTGTTAATACGCCAGGAATTGAAAAGGTTTCTGTGATGAGTTGTGTGCTGTCTGGCGCGTTGTGAACAACATGAACAACACCATCCAGGCAGCTGGCCACCAGAACGCCATCGCCTTTATAGCAATTTGATGTTGGCTCGGGTTCTGTTGGTGTAATGGCTGAGTAGCCTTCACTGTAGTGTTTAAGCGGGATTGCGCTGGGCGACCATTGACTCATCGATGCATTATCGTTTGGTCCGGCGTAACTACTCGATTCTACTGTTGTTTGATTAAACGTTGCGGTGTTATAGGTTACGGCACACAGGGCGTTGGTGTGTTTGTGTTGATAAATTAAAAACAGGGTTGAACCTTGCGTAGTTAATGCAAACTGGCCGGTTGTAGTCGCAGCAGTAATAGCTTGTGGCGGTTGCCATTCCTGACTGGATGTCTGGTTGGCAGGCGATTCATTTGCAGGTAAACAACTACTGGATAATGCGCCGCTGGCTTGTTGCGCGACAAGATAGAGGCTGCCATCTGTCGGTAATGCAGTCGCTGACAACCGGGTCGCGTCAGACAGTGCAGGTGAAGTCGTGGATTGCCAACCAGACGACGGAGTAAATAACCAGGTGCTGAGTTGTCCGTTGTTGTTACTGGTGAACAAGTAAATGCCGTGTTCATTGGCCGTTACTGTCAGTTGGCAAGCGGTCACTGGTTGATTATCAATAACCAGGGGTTGCCATTGCAAGGAGGGCTGCGGTTGTTTCAGTTGAGCTGATTCAGCTTGTACAGTTACCAGGATCTGACCATTGCTTTGCAATGCGAATTGCCATAACTGGCTTTGATACTGGCAGCTTGATAGTTGGTCAGCACTAACTTCAAGTTGTGTGTCAGTCGTTTGCCAGTTAAAGGATTCTTGCCACAGAAAACGGAACCAGTTGGCGTGTTCATCGTTTTTGCCCAGGGTGTCGAGGTTAAAGTTCTTTTCAACAGTTTTTAGCAGGCTGTAATGGTTATAGCCTTCGTGTTGCTGACCGGGTTGAATCGTATCGCCAAGGAGAACTGTGTAGATTTGGTTAGGGCCATCATAGAAATACTTATCGTGTTTATCATACTTTGCTTCAAAGTCGGCTTCGTCATAGGTAACTACCACCAGGGTGTTTTTCGGTAACAGTGAGTCGGGGCCTGGAAATTTTAATTTGCCAAAGAAGCTTTCCAGCCATTGTGCTTGCTGGTCCACCAGCACTGGCGCACGTTCGCCTTTCAGATCGCTGCCTCCGACGCCTTCTAAACTGTCGGCACCAGTGCCAACCAGGTAATGGCCGTCATTCCACATATTTGGCGTAAACCAGGCGTAGTTTGGCAATTGGCCGTTGAGCAAATCACTGAAAAAATCGGCTTCGTTAACGACTTTCTGCCAGCGTTCCTGGTTGGTAATGATGTTTTCATACGATGAAAATGGGTTGTGTTTGATCATGTAGGGGTAGCGATCTTTTGGCACAAAATTGTCAGGCGTCCAGGGGTTGGCACCGGCAATATAGCTGTCCATATAGGCTCGCCAGTCGAGGTTTTGCGGTGATTCTTCAATCAGGTCCACTATCGTGCGTTGCTTAAGTGGCGCTGGTCTGTCGTCATCCGTGACATTGCAGAGTTCACCAGATATGGCGCTAATGTAATTGGTTTGAGATGGGTGCATTACACCAAAGGAATTAGTGAGTTCAATCCCTTGTTTTGCGAGGTTATTAAAATAAGTGTTGTTCTTCACGTAACCGCGATACTGGTTTTCCAGCATGATAATCAGAATGTGGTCGAATGCTCGTTGGGTCATGATGAATCCTTAGTGATAGTTAACGAGTAACGATGGCTGGTAGAACGGGCGATAGTGTTATCGCCCATTGTCGTCAGGTTAATGATCGGTGAGGTTAATCGAGATATTCCCAGGTGGGTCCGGCGTAATAATTTTCCGGGGAGCCAGGGATTGGATTACGGAAAAGTTTTTGCGCGGCATATTTCAGTTGATACATAGTGCCAACAGCGCGCTCCAGCATTGATGGATCGCCATTAAAGGCGACATGGAGTTCATTCAGTAGCTGGGTAAAGACCTGGTTGAACTGCAAATTCAGATAAGCGAGTTCAGGCAGTTTTTCATACAGTTCAGGGGTTGGATTGGGATGCATGTTATAGACGTCATCCCAGTTCACCTTGATCGCCGGACCTGACGGGCCACTATGAGGTGAGTCACCACAGACATATCGTTGCTGCTTTTCAATCTCGTCAAACCGGAAATAATGGGCAATTTCGCGGTGTTGATTGAAGATTTCATGATCGCCATCGAGGATGCCAGTCGTTTCGTCGAGCGGGAATGGTTCGGTTGGGTCCCAGTCTTCGACAGGTTTACCTTCACCCTGAGCGATGATCGCGTTAATCGCCAGTTGCGCAGAATCGATACCTGTAACATGGACAATTTCGCCGCCCCCACCGTAATAGTACTTCGCCGGGATTTGTGGTGCGGTGTTATCCGGGAAGAGGTCATCGCCCATTTTGTCGTACAAGTATTCCAGTCCTTGCTGTATTCGCTCGTAGAATTTGCCAATGGTTTTAAGGCATTCCGGCACCATATCGCCGGGAATTTCGATTTTCTTAAACGTGCGCAGGGCGTGTTTACTGAATTTCAGCAAATCGACATCGAACCATTGTTCACCATTAGGCAGCTTTGTTGGGTAGGTTGGCACAAAGTTTTTGTTTGCCAGGTCAGGCTTACCACCGACGGCAATCAACACATTAGCGGCGTTAGTCAGATGGAACATTTCTTCCATCACAACACTTCTTATAATGTAGTAAGCCGATGGATTGGTGGCTTCATTAATGGTGTACATCGCGCACAAATACGGGGGTAAAGTGGCAAATTCGAGTTGAACTGCCACCTGTAAATCGTGATGTAACTGTGCCAGCGTGGTAATGCCTTCATCCTGTTCACACAAACTGAAGTAATTTTCAAAGTCGCTAAAATCAAACAACATATTAAATTCCTCCTTCCTGATTGAGTGCCTGCAAGACATTATCTGCCGCCCAGTACGTCAGTGCAGCCATAGTGAGTGTTGGATTAGAGGTGGAAATCGTTGGCATATTGCCGCAACCCACGAGGTAGAGATTGGGATGGTCCCAGGATTGTTGGTTAGCGTTTACTACCGATGTTTCTTTTGAGCTTCCCATGATGTGAGTACCCACTAAGTGCCCTGCCCCATTGTAGGTGTAACCTTCACCTTCATACGTAAGATAGCCAGCCTGACTTTCGTTATAGTCGGTGAACTGCTCAACGCCCATACGCTGGAAAATCTGATCCGATACGCCTTTTGCAGCGGCCATTCCTGCACGGGTGTAATCTGTCACGTTGTAATCAATGACGGGCCGATAGTTGCCCAGCTGATCGCGATAAGCAGGATCAATAGTGACCCGGTTATTGACATCAGGGAGTTGTTCCACCAGAAAACCAAAGCGGAACATGCGGGGATAAACAGTGGCAAGGTAGTCTTTCAGTGATTGCCCAAACAGATTTTTCTGATCAACCAACTCAGGCATGGTGCCAATCGGTGCGCCCGCCGGCCAGCTCCAGCCCCAGTTCCCTATTTCTATTCTGAATGCGGCGTGGTCTTTTCTGAATTCACCGCCTCGAAGTGATGGTATACCGGACGTAGAACCCGGACCACGGAATGCACCAATAGCTTGCGGCATTAATCCCCAGGTCAGCATGGTTGGATGGTCCATCAGATTTCGACCGACTAATCCGCTGGAGTTACCCACCTCTGAGGCCAACATGAGTTTGGCGTTTTCGACGGCATGACTGGCGAGAACAACGATATCGCCACTGACACGTCGGCAAGTGTGATCGGGTCGGGAAGGGTCGTCATATTGTTTGTAGTGAACGGTGCTGATAGTTTGCGTAAGGGGATCAACATCGAGCTTATAAGCAACACTTTGCGCTCTGACTTCCACATAACCGGATTTTTCAGCGTCTCGCAGGGTTTTCAGCGCGTTGTATTTAGCCTGCACAGGACAGATCGGCACACAGTTGGAATTACCTTCACAGCGTTGACCGATATCTGGCTTGCCAACAGCGCCCACCGGGCGGTAGTCGCCTCGTGGCATTCCGTTACGTCCTTGTGGCGTGCTAACGACATCAACAGGATATTCTTTACCAGACAGCGGTACTGTCATGCCTTCCAGCCCGTTTTTAAGCGATTTGTCCAGCCAGGATTCAGGCATTTTCTCCATCGGATAGTCGTAATCTTCACTGAAGGGAAGATGAACAGCCGGGTTGTCGATATGCTGATAACTTTGCTCATCAGCATTACCAGCCACGCCGATGCCGAATTCAGCCATTTCGTACCAGGGCTGTAAATCGGCATAGCTGATCGGCCAGTCCAGGCCATGACCAAAGCGGGTTTTAATTTCAAAGTCTTCCGGCAACATGCGTAAACAGGTGCCTAACCAGTGCAATGTTGTGCCGCCCATTGCCCGGGTGTAAGTGCTACTGAATGGCAGCGGTCCTCGTTGCACAAAATAGCCATTCGTTAAGGGCTGTCCGGGTTTAATCGGTGACAAGTCTGTAACTAAGGGTTGTGGGGCATTCGGGTTTTGTGGAAAGGGACTGTTCGGGATTTTCGCCAGTGCGGTGAAGAAGGTACTCATGTATTTGCTATAACCTTCAAATGTCTTTCCCGTATCCGTGCCTGCCTCTAAAACCAATACCCGTTTTTGTTGTGCGCCCAGTTGCTGCGCCATAATAGCACCGGCAATACCAGCCCCCACTATGACTACATCAAAGTGTTCTGTTTCCATGATTCTGCGTCCTCATTATTGAGATAGTTTGCGCGTTATTTTTATTTGTAAGGTGTCAGATCATCAGGTTGAAAAGACCAGGTTGCATAACCCGGTTGTTTGGCGCCCATTGGGTGAGCGCCAATGGCATCCCAGACCAGGCCTTCCTGGTAGGCTTCATCTGAAATAACAAATTCAACATCGTCGTACTTGTGTGATGTTTGGGTGGGGACGCCATATTCAGTGCGCCATTGCGTCGGCATGGGATACCAGTTGGATAAGTACCACATCTTTATGATGTTTCGGCAAACAGGGCCAAAAAGAGGATTAGACAGGAGTTGTTGGCGGATTTGGCTGTCCCAGGTGGTCTGACAGCTGTCGGTAATTAGATTGAACTGGGTGGCAAGGTTTTCAAGGTGTTGCCTGGGAATCAGATTAATCAACACATCATAGTATTGATCACCGACACCAGTACCAAGGAGATCCACCTCATCGTAGCCGGTTAACGCGGCTGAGAGGCGATAAAACTCTTCGATTATCATGGTAATTGTCCCGTTAGGTATACAAATAATTGTCGATAAACGTCGAAACCACAACGGTTACTGCATCGTCCAGGAAAGACCGCTTTCGCGTTAATCTCTTATCAAGCTTAACTATCCAGGTTAGCAGATTATTTCTGCTCAGCAATTACACGATATTACATCGCGAAATGTTAAGTGTTCTTACAATAATCTTCTATTTATATAACAAACAAATATAACCCATGACTTTTAATTATTTGGTACATAAATATGTCGGTGATTAACTGCATGCACTGCTTCATTGACAGAGGCAGATATAACTAATTGAAAAATAAGAAGGATCTTCTTGAAAGTATAACCATAATAATCGAGAGGATATAATAATGACTTTCAAATTAAACAACATCGCACTAGCCAGCCTTGCAGGTATGTTAATGAGCGGCTCTGCTCTTGCCGGTGATTTCGCTGCTACAATCGGCATGGAGCAACAACAACTTGCTGCTACTGACGATGTTACCGTTAATCTTACCATCACCAACACCAACAAAAAGCCAGCCCGAATTCTTAAGTGGTATACCGCTGAAGACGGCATGAAAGAAGCGCTTTTTGCTGTATCACGCGATGGCAAACCACTTCACTATTTAGGTGCTCACTTCAAGCGCCCTGCCCCAACGGCTGCTGACTACATCACATTAAAAGCTGGTGAGTCTGTTAACTGGCAAGTTGATCTGTCTGCATTTTACGACATGACCAAATCAGGCAACTACAACATCACGTTTGATGTTGAAAGCCTGAACTTGTTCGATGACTTATCGAATGGTTCAAAAAATCGTCTTGTAGGTCATGATGTTGTTGATGCTAATGATGTAGCGCATCTTGAATCGAATACCGTATCGGTTTGGATTGAAGGCCGTGAGAGTGGTAACAAAATAGCAAAGCCGCCTGTGGACTTTATCCAGATGGCCGGTGGCGTTTCTTACACTGGAAACTGCTCGAACTCAGAAATCAATCAGATTGATAGCGGCCTTGCTGCGGCATCAACAATGGCTGATGACTCAGTTGATTACCTGGTCACTTACCCATCAGGTTCTCGTTCTAATTCAGAACGCTACAGCACATGGTTCGGTAGTTATTCATCATCAAACTGGAACACCATTACCGATAACTTCACAGCAATCAAAGATGCAATCGACAATAAACCGCTAACGTTCGATTGTAGCTGTAACGACAATTATTTCGCCTATGTGTATCCAACACAGCCATATGTTGTCTACTTATGTAACGCGTACTGGGCGGCACCAACCTCTGGTACTGACTCAAAAGGCGGCACTATCGTTCATGAGTTAAGTCACTTTAATGTTGTGGCTGGCACAGACGATTTAGCATACGGTCAGACCAACGCGAAGAAATTAGCGCGTAAAGCCAAACGTGCTATCCGTAACGCAGATAGTCATGAATACTTCGCAGAAAATACACCAAAACTGGACTAAGCAGTTTTAACCGGTCGATAAGGGTGCTTTTAGGCACCCTTTTTTATAGACAGCTTCTATAGACAATGATCCGAAAAATCATTGTAATCTGTAGCCGTGTATCAACATTTCTCGTATAAACACGACATAAACAGCCAATTGACTATGCAAAAAACGAAACAGCAACCTCGAATACTCCATCGTTATCCGGCGTTACTTTCATTGACGCTAATCACCGTACTGAGTACGGCCTGTAGTGCTTCATTGATGCCCGGTCATCAGGATAAAGTACCAGCAAAATCTGGACTCATTGCACAACAAGCAATCACTAAAGGTAACGCCATGATTACATGCAGATTATCTGCAACACCCACCCTGGTCGCCACCTCAGAGCATCTGGTCAATATCGTTTTTACCAATCAGTTTAAGCATCCGATTAAGATTTTGAGTTGGTTTACCCCGTTAGAAGGCATGCGTAATGATATTTTTGATGTAACTCGTAACGGTGACTATGTTGATTATCATGGCATTATGCTCAAACGAGGTATGCCCGAAGAAAAGGACTGGTTTGTAGTCGCGCCCGGCGGTGTCGTTAGTGAAGCCGTTGATTTAAACCTTGGCTATGATGTTAGCCAGCCAGGCGCATATAAAGTGTTATTTAATCGCGAGCTGGAAATCATGGTTCAGGGAGAAAAACGAACGATTGACGTTCATTGCCCTGCCTATGAATTTACGGTTGAAAAACCTGTGCAAACACGTTGATTTATTAAATATTTACACCCATCATACAGCCTGGTTTTATATCATTTACATGGATTATCAGGGAGCAATACGTGCAACAGGCGCAACAACCAACGACTTTGTCGAGCTATGGCGAGAAAGTCGAATTAGTTTCATCTCAATATTCCCAGTCAACCGACACACCGGGCAATGCCAATTTTGATGCCAGTAAAATTGCCCAGATAGCGATTACCTTTTCCATCACTATGTTTTTATCGTTATGCCTGTTAGTCACACGTGATTTAGGTATGTTGAGCGGCCTGCCAACGTTTATGTGGTTTGCATCGGGCCTGTTCGGTGCTGCGGGTATTAAGTACATTGATAATTTGTTTGACCTGGAGTCTAAGCAGGGAGCGAGTGGAACACGCCGTTTATTTATCCTGAAAAATCCTCGCTTCAGGCAACTGCATAATAAAGCGTTTATCAGCATTGATAAGCGACTAAAAAGCTTTGGTTTTCTTTGTTTTATTTGTGCGTGGTGCAGCTTTATTTGTGCCTATTTTCTGATAGGATTCACTATCTTTGGTCTTGACATGCCAACATCACTGTTAGGCGGGTTACAAATTGCAATGACTCACTGGTATACCGGCATTATGGCGGGGATATTGATCATCAATACGCTGATGGCTGTGACCTACGAGTTCTTATTTATGGAATAAATTACGAACAACATAGTGGAGTGAAACGCCATCATGGAAGATAGCAACAGACAAACTGACACGCACCGCCATAGTGATACCCATACTCACTATGTACTGTCAGATATTGCAGATGTGCTGAGTGGCTACGCCAGCCGTTATAACTTAACTGAAACACCAGGAAGTAATCAGTACATCGTGCAACTGGCACAACTTTCAGCATTACCTTATCCTCACACTTTAGAATCCATAGACTGGACGTTATGCAAGGAAATCACGCTGGAAGGTAAATCACCGCCGACATTGAACGTTGGTGATATTCTTCTGACAGCCAGAAGTAGAAGGTTCTGTGCTGTCCTGGTACATCCTGATGTCGTAACTAAAACGATTGTTCCTTCCCATCATTTCTATATTATTCGAGTGAAACCGACTATGAGGCAGCTTATTGAACCAGCCTTTCTTTGTCATCTACTCAATCATCCCTGTACGACCTTGCAATTACCACAACACCATCAGGCCAACGGTGGATTCGGCCATAATCGAACGGTCGTTAAGTCATTAAATCTTAATTTTCCTACTGCGCAGCAACAGCAAGATTTCAGCTCACTGGCCGGACTGATCCAGTCACAAAATCAGGCTTACTATGAATTAATCGATGTAAACAGTGCGCTTTTACAGTCTTCCCTGGACAAGTTACTCAATGAATAATGACGCGGATTATGTACACTACCACCCTATCCTGCTAATTAATCAGTCAATTATGAATTACACCGGTGATCAGCAACTTCTTTTGATAATTTCCATCATTTTATTACTTCAAGCTGGAAATGTAGCGTGAACCTGTATCATAATTGCCACAATTTTATTAAAAAGCTGTTAACAAATTAAACTCATGGGTCCTGACTATGACTGACACATCGCAAGTAAACACGAGTTCTCTGTCATTTAAAAAGATCGCACTACTGGTATTTATCTTTATCGTACTGGTTGCAGCGTGGATTGTTTCTCAATTCAGCATCAATAATTATAAAGCCGACATCGAAAAAGCGGTGTCTGCTGCCACAGGTTTACCTGTCTCTATTAGCAACATTGCTCATTCAATGAGCGCACCGGGCAAGATCCAGTTACAGAAAATAGAAATTGGCGACGGTAAAGACGTCTCCATCACCGTCAATGCCTTCAGCATAAATGTAGATGTCTGGAAATTATTATCGAAAGATGTATTCATTAAACATTTCAGCATTGAAAATATCTCGGTATTACTGACTGATGCCGGATTAGAAACTATCAATAAGGCTACGGCATCCAATCAGGCTGACGATGGAAATATCGACGAAGCTGACGAAGTGATTCAATTACCTATCAATAGTTTTGCCATCGAAACCGCTCGGATTGAACCTGTAAATATTCAACTTCAAACTGGCGGAAACGTCATCGAAGTTTCTGACATCACTTTCTCACTGGCCGATATGGTTTTCGTAAAAAACGGCACATTTGATATCAACGATGTACAACTTTCTCTCAAAACCGTTGCACGCCGCATCGGCTATAACGATTTTGATTTGAATAAAATAAAGTCAAAGCTGGTGGTTAATGAAGGTATAGCAGAAGTTCAGTCGTTCAATGCAAAAGTGTTCAATGGCGATCTTGATGTTCGTCTGCAATATGGATTGGTGAGTAACGATGGCGTAACCGTCAATGAAATCGCTTTAAATGAGATGGTGGTTGTCGTCAATGATGCATTGTTTAAAGAGCTGGGCATTTCTCCTGAGAGCTCTGGAGGGAGTAGCGAACCACCAGCTCGTGGTGAAAGTAACCTGCCGATGGATGTTTATATCGAAAAGCTGATCGTTAAAGACGCTGATATAGACGTAGAAAAGCCCAATCTAATTATTTCTCGCGGCCTTAATGTAACAGCCAACAATCTACTGCTATCAGAAATGATTGAGCGATGGACAACTCGTTCACTTACCGCAGAATTTTCAGCCGATGTGCTGGAAGTTGATGGCAAAAATCTGGGCAAACCAGAAGGCAAAATATTGTGGTATCGCTCTGATATTAACATTCAGAAGTTAAAGCTTTCTGGTGGTCTGGCTGATCTGGATGTCATGGGCAGCAGTGCCATTGATACCGGGATGACCGTATTAAAGTTAAAGCAGCTAGATATTGATTTGGCGAAGTTGGAAAAACTGGTTGGCAAATTACCTGTTAAAAGCGAAGGAACAATGGGTATTACCGGAACCTTTAGCCTGCCATTAAAAGAAGAAGATCCAGATAAACTATTAGCAGCCATTGACGGAAACTTTAGTGCCAGTGGCAACCAGCTGCAATTTGATGGGATTGATTTAGATGGCAGTATTTCCGGCCTGAAAGACAGTCAGGAAACCGGTTTAATTGATATAGGAGGCGTTATTCTGACGGGGCCGGTTGGATTAATTGCGGGTCAAATGTTGGATTTAGGCTCCGGCGCAATCACAACATCCGGTGGTAAAACGTTAATCAATGCAATGGAAGCTAATGGCACCATTAAAGCAGGTAAAGTCGAACTGGATAATACTGCGTTTGCAACAAAGCAGCATCGAATGGCTTTCAAAGGTGGGATTGATATTGTTCAACAATCATTTGAAGACTTTACCTTCGCCATTCTGGATGGCAAAGGATGTGCGTCTGTCGAACAGTCATTGTCAGGTTCAATTTCTAAGCCTGTGTCTGCCGTCACTCAGACACTATTAGGAAATGCGATGGGGCAATTAATGAATTTAGCAAAAAAAGCGTCCCTTGATGGTGGAAAATGCAGCGTATTTTACGCTGGAAATGTTGCCCAACCCGGCGCATAAAACGACACCCATATGCATGACATTTATACAAATGGTGGCTCAACGCCACCATTTACCTTTATTTAACATATATCAGGTAAACACGACTTTTTACGACATATTGCTTTCCTTTGCTTAGTCATTGACTTATCACAAAAAACGCCAAAAAATAAACATTTATGTACCGGCAATATTGATAATGTCGTTCATATCCGACTATAAATCGAGCAACCCTGACTACCACCCCAAAAGTTACAAATTAACATTTCCGTTTACAACTCTTTTATTATCTTCCCATCGAAATTAGCGACAAAATATTATAGTAAGCTGAAATCCTTATGTTATTATTCAGTCAAGCCTTTCAGAGGTTCTATTTATAAAGTAACAAAAGTATTAGAAGACTTCGTAACATCTCTTATCATCTAGGTAAGATTATTTTTAAGAATGTACTCCTGGCTTTTGCTTTCTGGATAAGTAATACCCAACCAAAAGGCTGTACGCACATTTGTAACAATCAAACCCTTCAATTCGTATTGTTCGTTTTTAGTAGTTCGAAAATATAGGGTTAGGGTCATAAGTAATTAGCAGGAGACATTATGTCTAAAGCAACTGGTACCGTTAAATGGTTCAACGAAGAAAAAGGCTTCGGTTTTATCGTCCAGGATAACGGTGGTTCTGATGTTTTTGTTCACTTCAGCGCTATTGAAGGTGACGGTTTTAAAACATTAGCTGAAGGTCAAAAAGTATCTTTCGCCATTGAGCAAGGTAATAAAGGACCTCAAGCCAGTGAAGTTTCAGTAATCTGATAGAATTCACTTTTTTCACGCCCGTTTGACGGGTTCAAAAAGACATCCTCTGGATGTCTTTTTTGTTTCCGCTCACCTACATTCCCTTTCAGATAAACCTTTACATTCCTTCCATCAATAAGAACAAAATTTCGCTCGAAAAGGTCAACAGGGTCAAACTTTTCACAGTGAAAAAAACAATTTGTCAGTTTCTTTATTACAGATTCCACTACGCAATTTAGTTATATCTATAGATGTATTTTCAATAAATAAATTACATTTTTCTTTTACAAATTATTAATGTGTTGTTATGTTGTTGGTGCGTTTATACGCATTAACAAATAATTAATATAAAAATCATAATAACTAAATACTAATAATTTCAGGATGCTACCTATGAAATTTATGAGACTATCAACGCTTAGCCTGGGGCTGTTAGCAGCTTCAAGCCAACTTCATGCTACAGAATTATTCACTCACGTTCCTGCGGATGCGGGCATTCAATCCATTGCAGCGGAAAAAGATCATGTTGCGAATCTGATTGCCGTTAAAGCTAATATTGCTGATATCTCAACAGCTAAAAGCTTAACAATTCCTCTGGAAAATGGCCTTTCAGCAAAATTCGACCGCGATGACTTCTCGGTAATGAATACTGGCTCTCAACTTTGGCAAGGTACTCTTTCGGGCCTTAACCTGATGACAGAAGCATCAGAAGTTACTGCTAAAGCAGCCAATTCAGCGATGTTGGTTAATCGTGACGGTAAAATTACGGGCACGGTTCAATATCGCGGCCAACTATACCGTATCAAACCTGGTGCTAATGGCAGTCACCTTGTTGAAAAAGTTGACGTGGACAAAATGCCACCAGATCACGCGCCAGAGTTCTATCAGGAGCAGGGCGCATTAGCATTCACACCAGCTCAGGAAGTATCAAACCTTGATATGACTCAGGCTGTAGCCGATACAGATATCAAAGTACTTGTTGCATACACGTCTCGTGCAGCAAGTCAGTCAGGCAATATCAACGGTATTATCGACCTGGCAATCGCTGAAACGAATCAGGGTTACCAAAATAGTGGTATCACTGGAAGCGTAACTATGGTTCACAAATATCAGGTGAACTATACCGAAGCTTCAAACTCTTCAACTGACCTTAACCGCATCGCAGCAAAAAATGATGGTTACATGGACGAAGTTCATGGCCTTAGAGACCAATACGGCGCAGACGTTGTATTACTGGTGTCTGATGTTAACGGTTACTGTGGTCAGGCTGACGCAATCATGGCAACAGAAAGCTCAGCATTTGCAATCGTTGACTGGGATTGTGCGACTGGTTACTACTCAACAGGCCACGAAATTGGTCACCTTCAGGGCGCTCGCCACGATCCAGCAGCAGATCCAACTTCAACCCCTTATTCTTATGGTCATGGTTACCGTCACCCGGGCGCAGAATGGCGTACCGTGATGGCCTATAACTGTTCATCAGGCTGTACTCGTATCAACTGGTGGTCTAACCCTGACAACCGTAGAAACGGCGACGTAATGGGCACGACAAGCACGAGTGATAACTCTCGTGTGCTTGATCAAACGATTCCTGTATTAGCTGGTTTCCGTGGTGATGGCACTGGCGGCGGCAGCGGCGGCAGTGATTCAGGTTCAACCTCTAACATCAGCAAAACAAGCGGCAACTGGCATCGTGAATCTGTTGCAGCACCGGCTAATGTCACCTTCACTGCAAGTATTTCAGGTGGTAGTGGTGACGCTGATTTATACGTAAGAAAAGGTGCAGCACCTACTGATTCAAGTTATGACTGCCGTCCATATCGCTACGGTAACTCAGAGACTTGTACTGTGAGTGTATCTTCAGCAACTGATGTACATATCGGTATCAAAGCTTATACGACATACAGTGGTGTAACGCTAAACTGGTCTTATAACTAAGCACTGGTAAGCTACAAACACTGATATATCTGGATCCTTCCAGGGATCAAAAAGAAACCCTCGCAATGTGAGGGTTTCTTATTTTCCAGCGCTAACCGTTTTAATCAGGCTTCACGAAACAACTAAAACATCTTCTAATGCTGCCACCGTTTATCAACGCACTCCGTGATTCCCTCTTCAACCAGCATTCGTCGAAGATCTTCTCTGTCTTCTTTATTGAGGAAACTGCCCAGTTCTCTACGTTGCCTGTTATAAACCAGGTGCAACACTGACATGTCGTAGGGTAATGATGCTGTTTTTACATCAAGATGGGTTTCATTCAGCGGGAAAATACATTTCTGTGGTGGCTTTTGATTGACTGAAAACAGAACAATCAGTTGCTCTGGCTCAATTTTGATTAAGTCTTGCTGATATGCTCTGAACGTGACCTTATAAACGACCCAACTCAATAACAGAAATTCTAACCCGGCAAACGGCAAAACTAACCAGGCACCAGACAGGCTCCAGCCAATCGCAATCGTGAACATTGGAAACATCATCACCAACAAAAACAGTTTGCTCTGATACCAGGTTGCAGAGCAATTAGGCCGCAAAATAATCGTGATGCCGTGTTCAGATAGCGATTTTTCAACCATAAGCCATTCATCAATAATGGAGAGTAATGAGATCCAGTGTAGCCTGGCCTTACTTCATCACACCATCTCAGCGAGGTTTTGATTTAGTCAAATAAAATCTGAAAGGACGTTGTCCCTATACCTTTCTACGATGAGGTCAACATCGATGACAGAGCTATCACAATTTTACTCAGGACGTACAAGGACCGGTTAATTTTTCGACCATGCATGTCTTAACCAGTTAATAAGCTCATCATCTACCTGGTCAATATGGGTAATTCTGACTCGATGACTGACCATTGAATTAAAACTACCTGATTGTTCTAATCGTTCGCTCACTGCAAGGTCTTTTGCGTTAATTCCCACGTCCACACGCGTTTTTGTTGAAGGTTGGATTATGGCAAATTGTTTATTATGCCGAAGACTGACATAGGTCTTTTTAGGTGAGATCTCTACCTGATCAAAGTCGGCTAACCGGGCAATAATCGCGTCATAAACAGGCTTTAAATCAGCTTTAGCACCACTATACTGCTGTAAGATAAGTGCTTCTCCCGTCGGTTCTTCAGCCCCTTGTGCTAAAAAATCACGCGCTATCAAATTCGCAAATCCATGTGTCATGCTGTGTTCTGTTTTTAAGAACTTTACAATCTGTCCATGCTTATCAAGTTTAGCGGGAGCAATAATTGCAAACCATTCCGCTATGGATTTTCCGGTTTTCTCCGCAACATTTGAACGCATGCTTTGCGCCATTTCTTCAGGAGTTGCCATGTTTAACGCTCCAATAATCATCAATTTTATAGTTCAGGCCAGTTAGCAGACACACGCGAAAACCTGTTGAGCCCTCTCGGTTTACAAAATGAGTCTGGCAGCTGATCTATACTATTTTAGTTTACGAAACATCTCGCCTATATCAGGTCTGCCGTCCTGAGTATAAGCACAGCGAACTCTCTAATCGATACGTTTCTTTTGTTAGTACATTAATACAAACAGCGTTCTGGACTGACAAAACCCGTTAATCCACGATTAATGCCACACAAAAATGTGGACATAAGAGCGCAATCATACTACTGTATCTTCATCCACTATTCAGACACCCATTGATGATGAAAAAACCAGACAAACAACCATTAATCAAAGCATTTACCGCTATGGATGTCGCAATCAGCCGCGCATGCGATGAACTGGCCAATACCCAGCCCGATCAAATCCTGTTGTATCAAACGCCACCGGTTTATAAACAAGATGAAGATCAAATCATTGGTCAGGATTATGGCGTTATAGAAACAACAACGGTAGATAAGAACGACTGGTTAACATTTATCGAACAGGCTATCAGGAATATCTATGGCGATGATGGCCACTCAACCCGCATCATAAAACGATTTCCTGGCATCATTGTGTATGATCGCTTTCCATCAAAAGCCATTGAGAAACTGGAAGCACTTAACCGTTATAAACAAGCACTTCGTCAGGTCATCACGGCAACAGAACTAAACTCCACACAACGACATCATTGGGTCAAAGAGCATATCCCGCAACTGGTTCCGCTCTACGCTTATCGTCAAATTCCGCTGCTAACCGGCCCGGTTCAGGCAGTTTATTTCAATTGGGGTTCGCGTCCAACCACCAAAGTCCTGACGAAAGATGAATGTATTAATGTTGTCAATAAACTGGCTGATATTCAGCCACCAGAATTCAGCCGGGAAGAATGGTTAGCAACAGTAGATAGCCACATAGCGTCATTACGTCGCTCTGATTTTGCTACGTATAAATACAAGTATACGCAAAAAGTCGCACCACACTGTCGCATCATGAAAAACCCGGAAGAAGTTTCACCTGAAGAGAAAGCCAGTATCAGTTTTAAAGCGTCCATGCCTGCCGTGTTGTATAACCAGTTCGAAAAACCTTTTAAACACACACCATTAGGCCACTATGTGCCTAAACCGGCACGAAAGAATCGTAGTAAAGATGAATTACTGTTTCCGATGAAGTGTGGCGGTATTTTTGGTAGTCACGAGGTTCACACCACCTGAGCCAATTACCGACAAGATCAGTCCAGTAGTCGCACCTCATTGAAAATAGCCTTTCCCCTGCTATTATCCTTCGCGCTGGCAGTTTTAGATTCAACAAGGCCAGGTTTAAGTGCCGAATCATGCCAGTGCTACCCATCCATTCAGGCTACCCTTCACTTTTTTACGCGGAGATATACTGTTGACTATCAGATTCATCATCGAATTCGTTTTACTCGGGGCTATCTGGGGTGCGTCCTTTTTATTTATGCGGATAGCAGCGCCTGAATTTGGCCCATTGGCATTGGTTGAAATACGGGTGCTAGTCGCCGGATTGATCCTGTTACCGATCCTGATAAAACGAAAAGGCCTGAAATTATGGGGAAGTTACAGTAAACCCCTGTTTATTATCAGCTTAACGAACACAACCATACCCTACTCGCTTTTTGCCTGGGCAACGCTCTACCTGTCGGCAGGCTACACGTCCGTTATAAACGCCACAGCACCTCTGTGGACAGCACTTTTGGGTTATCTATGGTTTGGCACTCGAGTATCACGTTCCGTGATTATCGGCTTATTCACAGGCTTTATTGGGGTGTTTGTATTAACGTGGGATAAATTGACGCAAGACTCTGGATTTGTGATCGCCGGCATACTCGCCAGCCTGGGAGCAACATTGATGTATGGTCTGTCCGTGAATAAAATCAAAGCCGATTTATCAGGCATTGACCCTCTGACCATCACAACAGAAAGCTTGTTGATGTCTGCTATTTGCCTGTTACCACTCGCTATCATCTACTGGCCTGAACAAAGCATTTCGATGAATGCCTGGCTGTCTGCATTAGCAATGGGTGGTGTCTGTACTGCACTGGCTTTGCTCTTGTTCTATAAGTTGATCCACGATATCGGACCTACAAAGTCTATCGCAGTGACCTATCTGATTCCCTGCTTTGGTATGTTATTTGGCTGGCTGTTACTGGATGAAGTTATAACCCTTTCAATGACTACTGGTATGTTGCTGATTATTGCAGGCACAACGCTAACAATGGGCTTAATTAAGCTGTCACGATCAAAAACGGCTACTGTTTAGTAGCCGTTCTCACATTCAAGATCTGTTGATCCTAAGCACGAATCCTAGAATTCCAGATTCAGATCAATCAGTTCTTCCTCACTACGCTTACCACCTTCAATAGCTATTCGTTTGTTGTGCTTATTCAAGCTTAACATTTCACGACAGAAGCGCTCAGATGGGTATATCACATAGGTGTAATCAATGACCTGATTGTTATCATCTTTAATATTACTTACTTCATATTTATCAATTGCACCGTCTTCAATCAGATCTTTCATCGTGGTTGTCATATCACGGCGCAGTGCTTTTAAGCGATTCTCGCTGATATCATCATCCATCCCTATCGAACCATATTTTTCCATGATTGACAGCAGGCGGAAATGGTGTGTTTTATTCGGTGCAGCATAACGGAATAAATGGAATAAACGCAGCATCAACCAACGAGTTAATGAACGAGAAAAATTCTGGGCGCGATTAAAGTAATAACCTTTATATTCCAGATTGTCGATCATCTGATGCATAAAATGATTCAACACCGCAACACATTTTACTTCGCCACCCAGTCCTTTTCGGCCACTAAAATGCAGTGATGATAAGAAGTTCATATTTGACTCAAATACCAGCGGATCAATGTCATCATTTTGAGTATCAACCGAGGTATATTTGAACGTTAGTTTCGCCCCCTGCAAGGCTTCCAGCGCCTCTTTGATCTGACTGTATGACATCGTTTGATTGACAGATTTAAGCTCCTGAGCCAGTTCATTCATGGAAAATACCACGGCATACTGAATACCTGTACTGCTGGTGGCCTTAATGATCTTTCCTTTTGATGCAAGACGGATCAACGCCCGCTCAACTTTCTCTTCACGATCAGACGGCCAAATCAGCATTTCTTTGCTGGCACTACCCGCTGTTTTGATCACAGCAGGTGTGATACTCAATGCACCTTCATACTCAAAACCATCAACGGATTCTCTGATGCGCCGGGTTACAATCGTATTCTCAGGGGCTTCTTTAATGGACAAGCGCTTTGGGCCAGAACGAACAAATCGTCCCCAAAGGTCATAAATATTGAAAGAATTTGAAAAGGCTCGCAGCTCATAACCGCCTTTTTCTTGCGGTAATCGCTCATCTTTATTATCAATAAACAATGCAAGACTGTGATCGTCCGTAGCGCTTTGAACTTGTTGCACCTGACCTTTAATGGAGTCAGGCAGGTTTTCCCTGGTAATTACTGGCTTTGATGTCATTAGAATTGATGCCGCACATTTTCGTGGAGTAATAAAACCATACTTTAAATTTGTTGTTAAACAGTTTAGTTAGAGAAATTCTGATCTGATCAGCTTTTAGTACGAGAAATCCTGATCTGATGATCATAACTCACAACAGATCAGTCTTTCTCTTAGTTTAATCATGATCCCAGTTAAGATATCCGATCAACCGGAAATACCTCGTAGTGATGCCAGAACAAAGAAATCAACGTAAACCATTGTTTATTAATGGTTTATATTAAATACGATACTCTTTTCAACCCTTATTAGCCAACACAAAACGCTGATCACCTGTGGATAAATGGCATTTCAGTAGAAGAAGATCAGATCCACGCCAGGAGAAGATCCGATCTTCTTTAAGAATATCGACTTGCAATGTGAATAAATCATGGCAAAATCTACGAGAAATCCTGATCTAACACCGCTGATTTTCTTGATAACTTGTTGATTTCCTGTGTATAAGCTGTTCATTAAAAGAAGTAATACGAGAAATCCCGATCCGTGAGTTAAAGAAGATCAGATCCACTATCAGAGAAATCTTGATCCAAGAATTTTCATCAAATCATTATAAATCAATAGATTAGCATCTATATTTCTTCTCTATCCTTTTAATACCTATATATTTATCCGATCATTAATCTTATTTAAAATAAACTTAGGGCTATTTATAACGCAATAAATGACCTTTTTTCTGATTTTCAAAACAAAATTTCTCGAAGTTACGTGTTTAATAGCTACAACGTGCTGAATTCATACAATGACAGAGCAAAATTTCTCGAAGTGAGCTAACAAACTGCAAAAAATACTGGATTCAACGATCCTGAAGGCTATTACAATAAGACTGGAGATCAGATGGGATCTGTTTTAATGAAGGAAGAGGTGTAAAGTCTGTTTACACCTCGAAAAGTAATTACAACGTTTTCAATAAATCAGCGATTTGCTTTTGTGCTTTCTTATCTGAAAAAGAAGTAGGGAATGTTAGAACTAATTCGCCTCGAGCATTGATTTTTGCTGACTTCACACCGTTGAACGATGCCGAAACTTCAGGTTTCTTTGCAGCTGCAGAATCACTAATCAAATAAGACAACACAGATTTACTGATTTCGTCATCTGTTTTCGCTTCATCATAAAATTCACTGTCTTTGAATTCACGTACCCGTTCTTCAAGCGCAATTTCATTCTCTTTATAAACTTTATGCAGCTTTTTACCGATTGCTTCACCGATAAAATTAGGTGATGGAAACAGTTGGATCACGTTTTCTGGTAGTTCAGCAACTTTCAACGCAGAAGCGATCGCTGTATGACTAATCTCATTATTCAGATATTTCTGAATAGATCGTGATCCGGAATCAGCGCCATCAGCTTTTAATTGATCCTGGATGCTTTTGTAGAAAAGACCTTTTTCGTACAACGACGGTTCTTCGTAGTTATCGGATGACAAGGTGATCGCTTTTGCTTCTTCTTCAGTAATCGGATCAACACAAACCAGAATGACGAAATCAGCTTCAGCAAACTGACACGCCATACGCCGTCTTGAACCCGCCAATACAACGATATCGCCCTGTTTATTTTCTGGATCTACATAGTAGCCGATGGCAGGATGCGTATTTTTACCATTCGCTTTTATCTCCGGCAAAATGCGTCGAACCGTTCGTTCTGAGAGCAAGCTTTGCACCCGCAGGTTATCGGCATGTACAGTTGTTCTTGTCTTAATTGACTGATGTGGCAATACCAACAATTCAAAACGCAGTGTTTTATCGGGTTCTACCGGGGAAGGAATTGCAATCAGGCCATCACGGGTTGTTGCCTGTTGTTGTTGCAGTTCTTCAAGAACTGAAACAGGTGTTACTTTTAATGGATCATTACCGGCACGTCTACGTTTAGCCATGTGACATTACTCCTTGTTCTAATTCGCTGGCGTAGGTTGGCCAGTGTTTGCAAAGTTCTAAGCGCAGTTCTTCTGCGACATCAATCAGGTTATTTCTCGCATCATTGACAACTTTCGGGCTGCCGACATATTCACTGGACTTCATATCGAAAATTGTTTCGAACGTCTCAGCACAGGCGGAAAAAGCCAGAGAATGGTAGACATTGGTGTCGAAAATACGAGGTCCAAAAAACTGCTTAAGACGTGAAACTTCTGCTCGCTGTGTGGCATTTTGACGAGAATAATTCGAAATGATCAGGTTGAGGAAGTCATAACCCGGGTGCCCAACCGCAGCAATCGTTTCATAGATTTCCACCAGCCGTTCCAGGAAAGTATTATTCGACGACATATCAATAGGTTCCGGATGTACTGGAATTAATACCGAAGTGGCAGCCAGTAAACCGTTATAATACATATAGTTAAGGGTTGGCGCGGTATCAATGAAGATCACATCAAATTCGTCCTGAATATGATCGATAACCTTTTCTTTCAGCTTATGATAATGACGGGTACTGTCGTAATCATTTCCCGGACTGTTTTGAATTTCCTGGGCGGTGTAATGTTCAAAATAGAAGTCATCAATCCGGCTTGGTAATACACGAATATTAGGGATATGTGTTTTCACAAATGACTGAGAAACAACATCTTTCCAGCTTTCGCCTTCTTCCATTTCTACCCGTTCCAGTAGTAAGTCACCGACCGAAATTTCTTCGCTGCTGTTACCAACAAAAAACGGCGTACAACTTCCCTGAGGGTCTAAATCAATAATGCCAATTCTAAGACGTTTGATGTTTGTCAGTGCCAGTGAAGTCGCAATGTTGACGGTATTGGTTGTTTTACCACAGCCACCTTTTAACGCGGCCATTGCAACAACCTGAAGCTTGTCGGATTCGTGACGTTGACCATGATCGATATTCATGATGTTCGCCATGTCGAAGATATTTTGCAGCGTGAACTTATAGTGGCCGTTTGCGGCGCGTTCGAATTGAAGGTTTTTGAAGTCATCGCCGTTGAATCGACGAGAAAGTGTCCGAGAGTTAACACCCAGCAGGCTGGCAGCTTCCTTCTGAGTAAACGTGCGCAACTCTTTGTTTGCATTTATAAAAAATGATTGCGCATGTTTCAACCGTTCTGCCTGCATTTGGCGAGCGACGTGAGCCATTTTTGAAAGGCTCGACAATGTGTCCGGATTATTGCTCATTGTCATGTCCTTGTGTCAGGTTAAATTCAAAAAATATAGTAATTTAGATGACACGCAATATATCAGGTGACATTGGTCTAATCAAACGACATTACGTAATTAACCGGACAAATCGCAAAAAAGATCAGTGTTACACCAGGGAAATACTGATCTTGTATGAAAAACAAGGAATTAATCAGGGAAATATACGAGAGACCAGGAAAGCGTATGAGTAGGAAGTGCAAACAAAAAAGCCGCATTTCTGACGAAGTGCGGCTTTCTCAGGATAGTTACGGTGAAGCTAGTTATTAACCGGTTCGCAAATTAATGCACGCTTCTTTGTTCGACAATTGAAATCAGAGATAGGTACATTTGGAATGCCTTCCCAGTCGATGGTAACTGATTGATAACCTGAACGCTCTGCTGCTTCTTCAAACCAGCCTGTGTTACCCCGACCAAGCGAGATACGGCCTCTGAATTTGTTTTGCAGAATATCGTTGACACTATTTTTTAAACCATCATGAGCTTTACTGTAATCAAAGCGCAGATTCAATTTCCAGCTATCACCCGCCTTACTCACACTGGATGGACGAAGTTCTGCGGTACTACCGGAGTAAAATTTTACTTCTACAGCTTCTGCATTTAATGCTTGTTCTGCGGCAGCTTTTGAAGCATACGGTTGAAACATCGATGTTTTACCAAACTGAGAAGATAACCATTCGATTGCTTTTCGCTCTTGCTTTCTGTTGGCTACCAGTTGCCAGACACTCTTAGCAATACTGGGATGCATTAATGTGTGATCGCCTGTTTCTTTACCCAGCTTAATCGGGGCAGCCATACTGGCGGAACTAAATATAGCGAGTAACGCAATAAGTCGAGATGTTGCTTTGATCATAAAGCGCAAATTCCATTGTAATTATGTTGATTTGAAATGCAGGGAAGGAAGTTAACACGGTTTGCGGAGTGAGTCAGCAAAGTTATAAACATTGCGGATGTCAGTTCTACTTGATTATAAAATTGAATTTAAATATTTAATTTTAATAGGTTGAAACTATTAATTAGTTTAGTATCATTTTAGGTTAATAGTTATATACCTGTTTGTTGTAATGTCAGATGAGATTCAAAAGTAGGCATTATTTGTGTTTATCAAAGATCTGAAAAGGTAAAAATAGAAAGTAATCAATATGATAAAACTTCGCGATCTCGAATACCTTGATGCCCTGGAGCGCTATAAACATTTCGGTCAGGCTGCCAAAGCTTGTCATGTGAGTCAGCCTACATTAAGTGGGCAAATCATGAAACTGGAAGAGTCTCTCGGCTTACAACTGATTGAACGCCATACTCGCAAAATTATGCTAACCCCGGCGGGTGAACAACTCATTGCGGAAGCACGAAATGTATTAATGGCTGCCAGTACGTTTGAAGACACCGCACGTACATTATTAGATCCTCTCGCAGGTGATCTCCATATCGGTTTAATACCAACCCTGGCCCCTTACTTGTTGCCGCATATAATGGAAAGCCTGAACGAAGAGTTACCCCGTATTAATTTCTATTTACATGAAAATAAAACCCAGGTGTTACTGGAACAATTAAACGAAGGCAAACTGGATCTGTTAATTTTGCCCTGGCTGGACGAAATGAATCGGTTTGAACGGTATGATTTGTTTGATGAACCCTTAGTTCTGGCGACTCATAAAGATCATCCTTTATCGAATCAAGCCGATTTATCTCTGGCTGATTTAAAAGGAGAGCATATTCTGACGTTGGAAGATGGACACTGTTTACGTGACCAGGCGATGGGATATTGCTTTACCGCTGGTGCGAATGAGGATCAGCGTTTCAGAGCGACCAGTCTGGAAACACTCCGTTATATGGTCAGTAGTGACCTCGGGATTACATTGCTACCTAAGTTAGCTGCGACGCATCATGAGCAAACACCGCTCCACTACAGTAACTTCAGTGACCCACAACCTGCCAGAACGATTTCTCTCGTGATACGACCAAATTATTCCAGAATGGAATGCGCCAGAGCGATTGTACGAATTGTCAGAGGTGCTGTTGAAGCGATTATCTAATATCTGCCTGATGATTGAATACGCCTGAACAGGGTTCAGGCTTCCCCTTCCCGAAAGCTGGCCCCGCTTTTGCTGTAAACCCTCTTAACAGTGTAAAACAGTAAGAGGTGGTTATGATTAGTCAGTTACCCGAACATCCTGAATTTGTTTATATTCATCCCCAGAGTAATCAGCCCGACACCTCTGAAAACTCATTAAAATCCAATGTATTAGCGGGGCTATCACTTGGTGTGAAAGACCTGTTTGATATCCAGGATATTCCTACCGCTGCCGGTAGCCCAGACTGGTTAGCAACGCATCCCGTGCCTGATGTAACTGCGCCCTCTGTTAGTGCATTGCTCCAACATGGTGCATCCTTTATCGGTAAAACGTTGACCGATGAGCTGGCATACAGTTTAAACGGTATCAATGTCCATTACGGCACGCCTGAAAACCCGGCGGCTCCAGGGCGGCTCCCCGGAGGATCAAGTAGTGGTTCTGCTGTTGCTGTCGCGAAAGGCTCCGTTGATATTGGTCTCGGGACTGATACGGGCGGCTCTATTCGAGTACCTGCGAGCTATAACGGATTATGGGGTTTACGGCCAACGCATGACGCGATAAAAACATCGGGTGTGGTTCCACTGGCACCACGTTTTGACACCATTGGCTGGCTAACCCGTGATTTACAGACATTACAAAAAGTGGCTAATGTATTGCTCCCCGAGTCTGCCCGTCAGGAGATCGTATCGTCTGATATTAATATCGTGTTATGTCAGGTAGAAGGTTTATCTGACTGGACAAAGCAACTGCCGCATCTGACCGAAAAACTGTCCACTAAATGCAAACAATTAGTTAACATTGAACTGAGTCGCGAATGGCTGAGTGAAGCCAGTCTGGCATTCAGAGTGTTACAAGGGCGTCAAATCTGGCGGACACATAAAACCTGGATTCGCCAACATAATCCGACATTTGCGAAGGACATCCAGCAACGGCTGGTATGGTGTAGTGAGTTGACTGATAAAGATGAGCGAATTGCCGAATGCCGCGCTCGTCGTTTTATCTACTACTGGTATACCGAGGTTCAACAAACGGCCGCAGATATCGTGGTATTACCAACGACGCCAGGCGCTGCTCCTAATTTGAACCATAAAGATTTAACTGCTTATCGCCACCTGTTGATGGGCTTAACTGCGCCCGCCGGATTGATGGGCGCTCCGCAAGTGTCTATGCCATTGCTCATGGATTGTAGTGACGGAACCGAAGCGCCCTGGGGATTGTCTTTGCTTACCGGGCCTGGTTTCGACCAGCATCTATTATCGACAGCCAGTCTGTTTGTGTCTGACGAGCATTAGTACCAGACACTGACGACCTTCAATTTTATAACACGGGCACCAGAACCCGTGTAAAGGGTGTTTACATGCAGTATGCACTGTAGTTCGCCCGATATTTCGAGAAAACACATGACAAAAATTGCATTTACAGCACCTCATTTCAGTGCCACTGAAGCCGGAATGTCTGTTCTTGAATCCGGCGGTAACGCTGTGGACGCTATGATCGCAGCCGCTGCCGCGATTGCTGTAGCGTATCCACATATGAACAGTCTCGGTGGCGACAGCTTTTGGCTTATTCAATGTCCTGGTAAGGAACCCATCGCTATTGATGCGAGTGGTATGGCTGCACAACAGGCTTCGCCAGCGTTTTATGGTGAAAGTGGTATTCCAGATCGTGGACCCCGGGCAGCGTTAACGATGGCGGGAACGGTGGCTGGTTGGCAAAAGGCGCGGGAAGTCGTTCGCCAGCGCCCAGGTCATTGCTGGCTACCTCAGCAACCGATACCCAAACTATTGCAACCTGCGATTGATCTCGCCGCCTGCGGTATTGAAGTGACAAAGAGTCTCGCGGCTGCGTCTGAAAAAACATTGCAAGACCTGTCACAGTACGAGTCATTTACATCCGTGTTTACGTGTGACGGCGCTTCATTAAAAGCAGGTGATAAATTTAGAAATCCTGCGCTTGCCTCATTACTCACCACGTTGGCTGAAAAAGGCTTGATGGATTTTTATTGCGGACAGACAGCCGAAACCATTGCCGAGTATCTGTCATCGCAGGGAAGTCCCTTAACGTTACAGGACTTTAATCAATATCAGGCCGACGTCCTTGCTCCCGTATCGATAAAAACCAGCAAAGGTACTCTGTATAACTTTACTGCGCCAACACAAGGCATTGCTTCATTGTTGATTCTGGCTCAGTACGACAAACTCTATCGCCGAGACTGGTGTGAAGCTGAACGAGTTCATCATTTAGTTGAATGTACCAAGCAAGCGTTTATGGTTCGGGATCGTGTTGTCACCGACAGACAGCGATTACCCGATGAATGGAAAACACTGCGAACTGACGAAGCGGTGGAACAAAGCGCAGCAAAAATTAATCCTCATAAAGCGCTGGACTGGCCTCATGAAGCTAAACCGGGCGATACCGTATGGATGGGGGCAATGGATAGTAATGGTGTGATGGTGTCATTTATCCAGAGTATCTATTGGGAGTTTGGTTCAGGTGTTGTGATCCCAGACTATGGACTGGTGTGGAATAACCGAGGGATCAGTTTCTCGCTGGATGGTCGTCACCCGAATGTACTGGCTCCGGGCATGAAACCCTTTCACACGTTGAATCCTGCCTTTGCTGAACTGAATGATGGCCGACGTTTTACGTATGGCACGATGGGTGGCGAAGGCCAACCACAAACTCAGGCTGCACTATTTACACGTCATATCTATGAAAACATCCCACTAAAAGAAGCTATTGCCCTGCCCCGCTGGCTGTTGGGGCGAACCTGGGGTGATGTCAGCCACAATCTGAAACTTGAGAAGGCACTGGCAACCGCAATTGGACATGAGCTGTCGGAACTCGGTCATGAAATCGCTGAGGTTGATAATTGCAACGAAATGATGGGTCATGCGGGCGGCATCATCGTGAATGATAACGGCGATGTACAGGCCGCGACCGATCCTCGAAGTGACGGTGCCGCACTGGTGAAATCAATCGCAGTGGAGACGACACATGAACAACGCTGATAAACCCGTGTTCGGTCAGATCAATCCACCGCCCCGACTCATGATGGGGCCTGGTCCGGTAAACGCTGACCCCAGAGTGCTGCGAGCGATGTCGGCGCAGTTGTTAGGGCAATACGATCCGGCAATGACGGATTACATGAATGAAACTATGGCGCTGTATCGTCACGTCTTTGAAACCAATAATCAATGGACGTTATTGATTGATGGCACATCCCGGGCGGCGATTGAAGCCTGTATGGTTTCGGCGCTGTCACCCGGTGATCGGGTATTAATTCCTGTCTTTGGTCGCTTTGGCCATTTGCTCCACGAAATCGCACTGCGTTGTGGTGCCGATGTCGTACTCATGCATGCCGAATGGGGTGAAGTGTTCGATCCCGCACAAATAGAAGCCGAGATTCAACGTGTTCATCCTGACATGTTGGCAATCGTGCAAGGTGATACTTCAACAACGATGCTGCAACCGCTCGAAGACTTGGGTGAAATATGCCGACGCTACGATGTGTTGTTGTATACAGATGTCACGGCTTCTATCGGTGGAAACCCACTTTACACCGATGAGTGGCAACTGGACGCGGTGTCTGCCGGATTGCAGAAATGTCTGGGAGGACCATCAGGCAGTGGCCCTGTCACATTAAGTGACCGTTTTGTTGAGCATATTCGAAAGCGCCATCATGTTGAGGCGGGCATCAGAGCCAGTCACCATCGTGCTGCACAAGGTAAACCCATTCAATCCAACTATTTCGATTTACCCATGATTCTGGATTACTGGAGTGAAGAGCGGCTGAATCATCACACTGAAGCAACTTCAATGCTCTATGGAGCACGTGAATGTGCCCGACTGTTGTATCAGGAAGGGATGGACAATGCGATTGCGAGACATGAATTACATGGTCGTGCGATGGCTGATGGTTTAGCTGCGATGAACATGCTTTTGTTTGGGAATCAGAAACATAAAATGAACAATGTTGCTGGCGTATACATTCCTGAAGGTATTAACGGTGAACAAGTCAGGCAGGAACTACTGTCGCGATTTGGCATAGAGATTGGCACGTCCTTTGGTCCATTACACGGCAAAATATGGCGAGTTGGCACTATGGGCTATAACGCTCGTCAGGACGCCGTGTTATCTACGTTAAGTGCCTTAGAGCAGGTATTACGCCGCGCAGGTCACAAGTTCTCACCCGGAGCCGGGGTTGATGCAGCGATGGAACATTATCTTCATCGCGATCAGCCCCTGGTTTCTCCTTCTACTGGTTCCGGGGAGATATTGTGATGATTCGATCATCTGATGAGGCAACACCGGATGTTAAGGACCATGTTAATTCTGCGTGGTTTGAGGTGGCACAACAGGTGATCGCACGTTGCCAGCAACTGGCCGAACTGACAGAAATTCAGGGGCAGCTAACACGCCGATATCTGACAGATCAGCACCGGGCGACCAACAAGCAAGTAGCAACCTGGATGCAGCAGGCTGGAATGACAAGCTGGCAAGATACCGTTGGCAATGTATGGGGCCGTTACGAAGGCAAAGTGCCAGGAGCAAAAGCATTAGTTCTGGGCTCACATCTCGATACAGTACCGGACGCTGGAAAGTACGATGGTATTCTTGGTGTATTGCTGGCCATTGCCGTAATCGAACACTGCAACGAACATAACATCCAGTTCCCGTATGCGATTGAAGTTGTCGGTTTCTGTGACGAAGAAGGTGCGCGTTTTGGCACGACGCTTATTGGCTCTAAAGCGGTCGCCGGACAATGGAACGACCGTTGGTTCGGTCTGAAAGATGTCGATGAAGTCCTGCTGGTTGATGCCCTGACTGACTGGGGACTGGACCCCGCTCGTGTTGGTGAATCAGCTCGATCACCTGACGAATTACTTGGCTACTGGGAAGTCCATATTGAACAAGGCCCGGTTCTCGAATCTCTGGCTCTTTCGGTCGGGGTTGTAACTGGAATCGCCGGAGCGAGACGGGCCAACCTTCGCCTAACCGGTAAAGCCGGTCATGCCGGAACCACACCAATGCATTTACGTCGAGATGCGCTGGTTGGTGCCGCTGAGCTAACCATTGCTATTGAACAGATTGCTAAACAGGCTGGTCAGGATGTCGTTGCTACAGTTGGACAGCTTTTCGCGAGACCCGGCGCTGTGAATGTGATTGCCGGTGCCAGTATTCTTTCCTTAGATGTCCGTTCTCAGGACGATAAACTTCGAAACGCCGTTTTATCTGATATCAATGATGCAGCCGAGATGATTGCGGCCAATCGACATCTGTACTTAGGCTGGGAGTGGATACACAGCGCTAAAGCTGTGATGTGTGACGGTAATTTTACGCAATTATTGTCTGAAGCGATTGATGCGCACGACTACCCGGTTCACCAATTACCCTCTGGTGCTGGTCATGATGCAATGGCTATGGCTGCAATTTGTCCGGTAGCGATGTTGTTTATTCGGAGTCCTGCGGGGTTGAGTCATCACCCGGATGAAACGGTGATTGTTGATGATGTCGCGTTGTCGTTGTCGGTGATGTTTGAAGCATTGAAGCGGTTTTAAAAAGCGTGTAAAGAGGCTTTACGCGCCACCTCTTTACACGAAACCTTGTAACAACAAGGACAGGAAAAGAAACATCCGTGTTAGTCAGGTCCGAAGACCCAGGGGTATACACAAGTGAAAACAAGTTTGTTCGAGCGTGTTGAATTAACCCTGACGAATCAGGTAGTCAAAGGCACTTAACGAAGCGGTAGCACCGCCACCCATTGCAATAATGATTTGCTTATACGGCACATTGGTCACATCGCCTGCGGCAAACACGCCCGGTAATGATGTTTCATTTCTTTCATTGATAATGATCTCGCCCATTCGATTCTGTTCAACGGTTTCTCTTAAAAAATCCGAGTTAGGTAATAAGCCGATTTGAACAAAGATACCGTCCAGCGTTAATTCGTGTGTGTCGCCTGTTGCCCGGTTCAGATAAGTCAAACCCGTGACTTTGTTACCATTGCCAAGCACTTCAGTTGTCTGAGCTTCGGTAATGATGGTGACATTACCCATGCTTCGTGCTTTTTGCACCAGTACCTCGTCGGCTCGTAACGTGTCTGCAAATTCCAGGACGGTGACATGACTCACGATACCGGCCAGGTCAATGGCGGCCTCAATTCCTGAATTACCACCGCCGATGACAGCAACGGGCTTTCCTTTGAATAACGGGCCGTCACAGTGTGGGCAATATGCCACGCCTTTGCCTCGGTATTCTTGTTCGCCTGGCACATTCATTTCTCTCCAGCGAGCGCCAGTTGCGACAATAACGGATTTACTGGTTAGTGTTGCGCCATTTTCCAATGTAATAACCGATGGGCCATTCTCACCGTCTGGTTTACTGATGTTGGCTGCTCGCTGCCCTTTCATAATATCCACGTCATATTCATTGACGTGTTCTTCCAGGCCTGCAACCAGCTTTGGACCTTCCGTAGCTTTTACTGAGATGAAGTTTTCTATCGCCATCGTGTCAAGGACCTGACCACCAAAACGGTCTGCCACAATCCCGGTGCGAATACCCTTTCGGGCGCTATAAATCGCTGCTGCGGCTCCAGCCGGACCACCGCCGACAATTAAGACATCAAACGGGTCTTTCTGATTGATCTGGTCGCGTTGCTTTTCAGGTGCCGTGGTATCTAATCGAGTCAAAATATCGGAGAGGGTCACCCTGCCCTGTGAGAAAGCTTCGCCATTTAAGTAAACAGCGGGTACGGATAACACATTGCGTTGCTCAGCTTCATCTGCAAACACGGCACCGTCGATCATCACAGGTTTGATGGCCGGATTAATGGATGCCATCAGGTTTAACGCCTGGACAACATCCGGGCAGTTCTGACATGACAGGGAAATGAATGTCTCGAAGGTATACTCGCCTTCAAGCGCTTTAATTTGTTCTATCTCTTCAGCAGAGATTTTTAATGGATGCCCACCTTGTTGCAGCAATGCCAGAATTAATGATGTAAATTCGTGCCCCATCGGTACGCCAGCAAAGCGGACTTCGGTGCCCTTCTCTACCGAACGAATCAGTAACGATGGATAACGCTCGTTTGAATGACCTTGCTGTTCAACAGACAGCGTTAATAAATCTGATATTTCTGCTAGCTGAGAGGCTAACGTTTCAAGTTCTTTAGCTTTTGCGGAATTATCACTGAAAACAACCAGTTCAACTGCATTGTTTAATTGTGCTAAGTGCGGTTTTATTTGTGAAATCATTGTTGAGTTAAGCATAGTAAACCTCTGCAAGATGAATGGTTAAGCGTGAAGATGTTGAGGTGTAAAGCCTGTTTACACCTCCGGGTTGTCTAAGTTGAAGACTTAGATTTTGCCAACAAGGTCAAGAGAAGGCGCTAGTGTCTCTTCGCCTGGCTGCCATGCTGCCGGACATACTTCACCGTCGTGTTGAGCAACATACTGAGCCGCCTGAATTTTACGAACCAGTTCTTTAGCAGAGCGACCGATGCCCAGGTCATGAACTTCTGCTACTTTGATTTCACCTTCAGGGTTAACAACGAATGTGCCGCGAAGTGCTAAGCCGTCTTCTTCAATCATCACACCGAAGTTGCGAGTAATACGGCCTGTCGGGTCACCAATCATTGGGAATTGGATTTTGTTAATCGTGTCAGAGCTGTCGTGCCATGCTTTGTGTGTGAAATGTGTGTCAGTTGATACTGAGTAAACTTCAACACCCATTTCCTGAAGTTTTGCGTAATGGTCAGCCATGTCACCCAGTTCAGTTGGACATACGAACGTGAAATCAGCCGGGTAAAAGAAGAACACTGCCCATTTACCGTCGATGTCTTTTTCCGATACATCAATGAAATCGCCATTGTGGAAAGCAGTTGCAGAGAATGGCTGAAGTTTTGAGTTGATGATTGAAGTTGTCATAGTATTCACCTTTTTCAGTTAAATTGAATTTTGTTTGTGCTGTCTCGTCAGCGGATGAGTACATAGTAGGGATCGGGGGCAAAAAAATATAATCGTTACTACAAATCTGATTAATAGAGGAATCCTATTAATTACTAAAAAACTGATAGGTTGCTATAGGCTTTTACGATAAGGCTGAAGTTTGAGGAAGTTCGACGCTTTTTACTTGTTGTCGCTAAGGGATGTCAGTACATTGCTCGACGTGTCACCACACTGCTGACAGATGTGCCTGAAAAGCGAAAAAAACATCTTTTTTGCTTTCCTGTCATGCATCAATAACTTTTAATATATTTAAATATCCTACTGGAGAATTTATGAATCTCGCACTCTTTGTGCTGAGTGTCCTGTGTTGGGGATCAACCTGGGTAGCTATCACTTTTCAAACACAATCTGCGGAAATAGAAACTGGCATCGCCTGGCGGTTTTTGACGGCGGCATTTATGTTGTTTGTCTGGTTAAAGCTCACTCGGCGATGGCAATCACTCCATTGGTCACAAATAAAACTTTGCCTGATACAAAGTATCTTTATCGCCGGGCTGAATTATGTGTGTTTCTATAATGCCATCAGTTTTATTTCCAGCGGTATGGCGGCTTTAATTTTCGCTATGGCCCCTTTGATTAACAGTATTAATAATTATCTCTTTTTTCGACAAACATCGACGATGGCACAAAATATGGGTGCATTGATCGGTATTGGCGGATTGGCGCTTGTCTTAATGGAAGGCGGTGGTCAGTTTACGCTGAATGATATTTTGATGGGTGTGCTACTTGGCACAATGGGAACTTACAGTTTTTCAATCGGCAATATGTTATCGACGCGGATGCAGGATCAGGGGGTTAATCCAGCCACCAGCAATGTCTGGTCAATGGGGGCCGGTGGTGTGATGTTAACTATCTGGAGCGCACTGAGTGGTGCTGCGGTTATTCCACCGATGGACAGTACATTCTGGTTAAGTACGGGATATCTGGCGTTAGTTGGCTCAGTCCTTGGTTTCACGTTTTATTTTATGTTGCTTGGCCGTGTTGGCTCCGTTAAAGCCGGCTATGTTGCACTGGCATCGCCAGTCGTTGCCGTATTATTGTCATCAGCCTGGGAAGGTTGGGATGTTTCAGTCACCGCCTGGTTTGGTATTTCTCTGGTCCTGTTTGGTAACTGGGTGGGACTGGTGAAAAAGCGAAGTTAAGATTTGGCTGTGGCAACACGATAATGATGAAACAAAATATGAACAAATCGACAAGCCGTTTTTGAAGGAAAAAACGGTGTCATGATGCTAAACACAATGCAGGCTGTTTGTCAGAATCAACCTGCATTGTGCATAAAGCATAAAAAGCAGAACGCTGATTCTGGTTCTTATCCTGATCCTACCCTTGATTGCTAAAGTAGCAATTATCCCATCGCTCTATAGCCAGGCTGTTCAGATACACGCGTTAGCCATTGCTGAATAGCTGGAAAACGATCTAACGAAAATCCTCCTTCATGAGCCACATGTGTATACGCGTAAAGTGCGATATCAGCGGTGGTGAATGACGCTGCAGTGATAAAGGCTGTATCGCTAAGTTGTTGTTCCATAATGCTAAGCGCCCGGTAGCCTCCATTCTGACGTGACAAATATTCTGCTTTTCTATCGTCCGGCAATCCCAGATATTTCTCAATAAAACGCGCAACGGCAATATATGGTTCGTGGCTATACTGCTCGAAAAATTGCCATTGCTGGACCTTTGCCAGCAAAAACGGGTCGCCAGGCAGGAGCGGGGAGCCGTGTGCGAGGAAGTTAATAATCGCGTTTGATTCTGATAGATAGCGATCATCCAGCGCCAGTAACGGAATTTTACCGTTAGGATTCATCTTTCTGAATTCATCAGTTCCCGCTTCACCAGCAAGAATGTCAACGTCAATCCATTCGTAATCGAGATCCAATAAAGCACAGGTAAGTTGGATCTTGTAACAATTTCCGGATCGCTTATCGCCGTATATCTTCATCATAATTGTTATGTCATGTAATTAAGAGTGGTAGGAAAGCTTACCAAAGATTGTTTGTGATATGACAACTTGTCCGGGTACACCTCCCTAAATGGGTTAAAAATCTGGAAGAATACGATTGCGGTGCGCTCAAAATCGCGTTTACGCTTTTAATTGGTGTCATTACCACGCATAATCAGGCTGCAAAAACTGTTATTTAGCAGGCTCCCACTCACTCTTGCCTGATAGGTGACTAAGCCAGCGCGACAGCACACAACCCCTGTGTCCCAATGTCGCGCTGGCTGCTTAACTCATGATGAGTTTTGTTATGGATTCAGGACATGGCGTCTGAAATTAACGTTAGAAGGAATTTACTATGAAAAAACGTAATTTAGCCATTGTTAGTAGTGCCATTCTTACTATTCTCCACACCACCTCAGCTGTTGCGGCCATTGACCCTGCAACTGAAATTGATTTTTCTGCTGAATGTTCCCCGGGCTCCAGTGACTGTTCCGCCAGTTTTTGCGACACCGTTTTTACTGCCCATAATCAGGGTAAAACGATTGTCTTTCCAACCGGAGAATACAACATCAATTTTACTCATGAAAAATGGAGTAACTGTAAGTCACAGGGACCGACTAAATTGAATATTTCGCTGCGTGGTGAAGGAAACGCTGTTATCAATACCGACAAGTTCTGGCCACGTTATATTGAATCACTTTATCTGACCGATCTTGCAATTAAAGGACGAAATGCAACAGACAGCTCGCAAACAACAGCCTTGATGGCTGTAGGGATCAATCCCGCCGGGAGTACCACAATAAAAGCCTCTAAGGTCATGCTGGATGAAGTTACTCTCTCTAATGCGCGGGGTGACTTGCTCGTAGTCGCTAATGTTGAGTGTTCGACTAGTGAATGTGTTGAGATTAAAAACTCCAGTTTTGTTGATGCTGGGTTAGGGGGCTTAACGGGTGAAAATGGCTTGCCGCTCGGTTCTGGTCTGTTACTGAATTATGTTAAGGGAGCTAATATTTCTGGAAATGATGTTGAATCGATAGCTAAAGCGGGCATATTTGTCACTCATACCCACGGTATGATCATGAACGATAACACGCTGCATCTGGAAAAAAGTGCGAATGGCTATCAGGACCAATATTACCCCGCGGGCGGAACTTGTCTGTATCTGGTTAATGAAGCCAGTGACAATACGGGTATTAGCACTATTAGCGATGTAACCATTACCAATAATGTTTGCCGGGGTTTTCATGTGAATGCGATGCGGATCAGTGGCACTAACATTCATGCTGACGAGAATTACTTCAATACACATAAAGACCCAAGCTGTTTAAGTACTAATATCCCTGCTTACGGCGGTGTGGCTACGTCAGCTTCCCGGTTTGGTAACGTCGGTTATAAAGTTCATGCATTGAAAGACAGTTCGCTGAAGAATAGCTGTATGCGTTACGTTGCGTCAGGTATCGCTATTCAACCCGGATTGAAAGATGTTGATAACGGTTGGTCGGTCGATAATCTGGATATTGTCGGCAATAAAATTTATGAAACAGACTATGGTATTTCGGTGCTTGATGTATACGGTGGTGACGCCGATGATATCTTGATTACCGGTAATATTGTTGGTGGCTACGACGGAGTAGGGATCGAAGTACATGCCAGCGATAACCATTCAATAACCCGCGTTAATATCAGCGGAAACAGCGTGACTAATGGTAATCCAACGGGTAGCAATACCGGTTACACGGGACGTTACAGTAATAATTCATCCATCAGACTCACCAACATTGATCAGGCATATCTCGAAAATAACTGGATTTTTAATTACATGGGCGTGCAGAACAGAGGTCAACTTGGGTTGTTTAGCAGTGACGGAGCATTGATAAAACGCAATAGCTTTGTGATTGGCGGCGATAAAGATGCGGGCGGTATTTATCTGGATGCATCCTCAGATAACAACAATATCGAGGCCAGCAATTCCTTTAACGGACATACCACATGCGTGACCGACCTGGGTAATGGCAACAGCTCAGCGGTCAGTTGTTTATAGATGATCTGACAAACAGGCAATAAAAAATGGGTGTAAAGTCACTTTACACCCATTTCACACTCTGGCCTTCACGCCTTTCAACGTTGGCCGAAACTCTTTGCTACCCCACGTAGCGATCCTTGATTCCCCATTCCGTTATACAGATTACTGTACGGATTCTGTACAGATTTAGCGCATGTTTCCTGTTATCAGGATACTCCGGTGATGCTCGGTTGCAGCCAGAACATCAAGCTGGAGTCGAAGTAGGGTGGCCGTTACAGCCTGAAGGTATGGTGACATTGCAGTATCGTCATCCGGTTATAGTTTGTCTTCCAACACTGCTGTTTGATACCGCCTTACTTCTGGTTACAAGTTAACCATATTTGTACCGGGTGTTTATTGAAGCAGATCAATGTTTTGCTTATAGAAACTAATTTTCACGGGTTCCACATTGACGGATCAGCCTCGGTAAACTACCGAGCATGAAGCTGTTACAGGGTTTTAGACGAATGACTGACGTCAAAATAAAGACAAATACTGATTTACTTGATTCTGACGCTGTTCTTAATTAGGGTAAGCACAATTTTCGCTGTCGGTTAATGCAGGAGAGTAATTAATGAACCGCCTGATGTTCAACGTTATTTCTGTTATCACATCTGTCATTACTGTTTTTACCTTGTCCGGGTGTGATAAAACGCCTGAGCCCCATCAGCCACCCAGTTCAGCGGTGGTAAAACCCTTTCCATACAGTGAAATTGGTCTGTCTGTTGTCGTGACTGGTTATCGAGAATCAGGCGGTAAATTCGTGTTACAGAGTGGGGATGATCTGGAGCAGGGTGATGGTTTTAGTATTCAGGTCAGTGTTCAACAATCCGGCCATCTGTACATTATTCACCAGACAACAGAAGGCGTTATCAAGGTATTGTATCCGCAAAAAGAACGACCACTGACGAAAAACGACAGTTATGTCAAAGGCGGTACCACTATTAGCCTGCCAGAAAACAACAGCAGCTACATTCTCGACAATAATCTTGGGTTAGAAGCCCTGACGATTATTGCCGCAAAAGACTTACCAGAACGCTTTGTACAGGGCATGAACAACCGCCGGTTACACCGCTATCATTTTGATGACTTGCGTGATCCATTCACTTCAAACTGCCAGGGCTGTATTGTCAAACGCGAGTTCTATCACTTGTAATATGATTAAACGTCACAGGCTAAATCGGTGACATTATGGTTGTCGCCGACTTAGCTTTAACACCGTGAAGCCCAGCACGGACGACGCCAGCGATGCCAGCAGAATTCCCAGTCGTTCATCAAACAATAGATTTTCCCCGGTTTCCTCAAAGGCCAGTGAACCAATAAACAAACTCATGGTAAAACCCACACCACACAATACTGCCACGCCATAAAGCTGCGCCCAGTTCGCACCGGCCGGTAAACGCGCCAGGCCTGTTTTAATGGCTAGCCAGCACAGGCCAAACACACCAACTTGTTTACCAATAAACAAACCACAGGCGATGCCAAGTGTTACCGGGTGCATCAACGAATCAGCACTGATAGACGACAAGTCCAACCCCGCATTGGCAAATGCAAATACAGGCAGAATCACAAAAGCGACTGAAGGATGGAGACTATGCTCAAGATGCTTCACAGGCGAGAAGTCCGCGTTATCTTTCTCTTTCATCGGGATGAAGAACGCCATCATCACGCCTGCCAGTGTTGCGTGAACACCGGATTTTAACAAAGCAACCCAAAGCACCACGCCAATCAATAAATACGAGGGCACATCGCTGACATGACGATAATTGAGGAAAGCCGCCAGCGCGATACAAACGGAACTGATAATCAGCGGAATGGTTTCGATAGTACTGGTGTAGAACAACGCAATAATCAGGATGGCACCGATATCATCAATGATTGCCAGCGTGACCAGAAACAGTTTTAAAGAGGGTGGCACTCCTTTACCCACCAGCACCAGAATGCCCAGCGCAAAGGCGATATCCGTCGCCGCCGGAATCGCCCAGCCGACCCTCATCACCTCGTCATGTTGGGTAAAATACCAGTAAATCAATGCAGGAACTGCCATACCGCCAATTGCGCCTACCATCGGCAACATCACATTGGCCGGTTGTGCCAGTTGTCCTTCTGTGATTTCCCGCTTTAATTCCAACCCGACCAGGAAGAAGAAAATTGCCATCAGGCCATCGTTGATCCATAACAGCAGCGGTTTGTTGATGATCAGTGCGCCGAGTTGTAACCCGGCTGGAATGCTGATCAACAAATCATACCAACTCGATAACGGACTGTTGGCAACCAACAGTGCTATCGCTGTCGCAAACATTAATAAAATACCGCTGGCGGATTCCAGTTTTAGAAAATCCCGAAATGCATTCATATTGCCTCCGTACCTGTCGGTCTTACTTTTATTTGATTCTAATTTATAGAACGTTTAAGTCGATTTTTAGCAATTTTCATTTTACAAAACAGAACTAGAATGAACCTCATTGAAACGGCGCAAGAATGCACCACAAATATACTAAACGAGGTACAAAATGAACTTATTCACTTTAATCAGCAAAAGCAACACTTTGTCTAACACATCTGCGCTGTTTGGTCGTATAGGCTTATCAGCCATCTTTATTCTGTCTGGTCTGAGCAAACTTCAGTATTCAGATGCGACGGCGCAATACATGGCGTCAGCAGGCGTTCCTGGCGAACTGTTACCCCTGGTGATCCTGATTGAGCTGGTTGGCGGCGTATTCATCGCCGCAGGTTTTTTGACACAACTTGTCGCATTGACGCTGGCCGGGTTCAGTGCCGTTAGTGCGCTGTTATTCCACAACAACCTCGCCGATCAAATGGAATTCATCATGTTCTTTAAAAATATAGCCATGTCTGGCGGATTTTTAATGCTTGCAGCTATGGGTGCTGGAGCCTTTAGTATCGACGCCCGTTTACTGGCGACTCAGGCGTAGTTGTTCTCGCCGATACGCTATTCACGTCAGATCTGCGGGGTTAAACCCGCTTTATCATTCGGAGGCACTATGCACGTACTTAATCGCTACCAATCACAACCGACTCAGGACGGAGACGGCGTAAAAATTTCCCGGGTGGCCGACTTTGCCGGACGATTGTTCGACCCCTATCTGATGATTGACGAACTCAAGTCAGATGATAAATCCGATTACATGGGCGGTTTTCCGCCGCATCCGCACCGAGGCATCGAAACGTTCACCTATATTATTAAAGGCGGTTTTGAGCATAGTGACCAGTTAGGCAACCGAAAACGTATCGCAAGTGGTGATGTTCAGTGGATGAGTACCGGGCGCGGCGTTCTGCATGCTGAAATGCCACTGATGGATAACGTCAATGATGGCCTGCACGGTTTTCAAATTTGGCTAAACATGCCCGCTAAAGACAAAATGAATCCACCGATCTATCAGGACACCCTGGATGTCTCGCTGCCAGTGCTGGAGAACGACGACGGCGCTCAATTACGGGTGTTAGCCGGAGACTGGTACTTTGCCGGGCATCGCGGTATTTCACCGCTGAATCGCCTGGCCGGTCAGGGCGAAATTGCCGATTTACGGTTAACTGCGGGCGGTAAAGCATCCTTGTCACTCACCCACAAAGAACAAGTGCTGGTGTATATTCACACCGGCAATCTGGCGAGCGACGGGCATCAGGCCGGGCAAATTCTGATTGTTGATTCGTCACAACCACTGACAATCGAAGCGGGCGAGCAGGGCGCGGGTGTGTTATTGCTAACGGGAAAACCCATTAAAGAACGGATTGTTCACATGGGACCGTTTGTGATGAATACCGAACAGCAAATTCGCCAGGCGGTGCAAGACTATCAGATGGGTAAATTTGGCAAGATTGACTAACGCCTTAAATCCCGATACAACAGGCGCTGAATAGCTGGCTGTAAAGACGGTTTACAGCCAGTGAATATCTTCACCTCATTAACACAGTGACTGTTACAAGGAAACTCAATGCTCAGAGCCTCTCTCGAACAATGGCGAATGTTTTTAGCCGTCGTTGAACATGGTGGCTTTAATCAAGCCGCTGCCGTCGTTCATAAAAGCCAGTCAAGTATTCACCACGCCGTGCAAAAGCTGGAAGACTCGCTTGGTGTAAAACTGTTTCAGGTTGACGGTCGTAAAACCCGCCTGACGGATGCCGGAAAACTCATGTTACGTCGTGCCTCGTTTTTACTCGACGAAGCCGCTCAGGTGGAAGCCGTCGCCACATCTCTCGGAGAAGGCATCGAAACCTCCTTGCGCATTGCAGTTGACGAAGTATTTCCCACCGACATTCTGTACAAAGCACTGGACGCTACCTCTACCCGGTTTCCCCTGTTACAGATTGAATTGATCGAATCCATTCTCACCGGGGCCAACGAATTGCTGGAAAACCTTGATGTTGATCTCGCCATTTCACCCTTTTCAATCAGCGATGTGTTCTGTCAGCAACTGTGTGATATCACCTTTATCGCCGTTGCTCACCCGGATCACCCATTGCAGCAAACCGACGAACCCCTCACGCTGGACGCCTTAAAAACGCATCGACAGATCGTGGTCCGAGATTCCGCCGTCGCAAATAAACACGACTCCGGCTGGCTCGGGGCCAATCAACGCTGGACCGTCAGCCATATCCGCACATCTATCGATATGATCAGCAAAGGTCTCGGGTTTGCCTGGCTTCCGAAACACGCTATCGAGAACGAATTAGCCGACGGACGATTAACACCGCTACCGTTAAAATTTAATCAACAACGCCAGGGCAGCCTGTTTTTGATGATGAAAGATTTTGATATGCAAGGGCCTGCACTCGGCTGTTTTGTTGAAGAATTAAGACGGGGAGTCGGGGATATTTGCTTGTAGGTCGGTGATTCAAAGGTTAGCGCAAGTGGAACATCCCTGTTCATAACCAGACACGTCCTGTGTCCAGCTCCCTTGTTTGATCGAATAATCCGTGCTGAAGCAGTAAACCCGGTTTACAGCTGCTGTTTTGCCATGGTCTGAATTAAATTCTCCTGCTTTTCATTGGCTTCATGCTCATTACTTAAGGCGATGACCATGCTGTTTGTTTCCGGGAAAATCGCCAGCATACTGGTAAAACCGTCGATGTTACCGCCGTGCCAGTACACCAGATCACCGTCAACCCGGGCGGTCATCCAACCAAAACCATAGTTATTCATGCCCGCGACTTCCTCGGCAAACACTTGCTGTTTTTCCTCGTCGGTCAGTAAGGAATCGTCCAGTATCGCGTCGGCCAGCTTTTCCAGGTCGGTCACGGTGCTCACCCAGTCACCCGCAGCAAACGCGGCGGCCATCGGGTAAGCATCCGCAACTTCACCATTTTTATAGCCTCGGGCATAGTCTGCGCCGCTGGGAACATTCTCGCCAGGTTCCGTGTTATCCATACCGAGCGGCGTTAATAATTCATTGCGAATCGTGTTGTGATAGCCTTCCTGGCCCAGTTCGCCGACTAACAAGCCAAGCATCAGGTAATTCGAATTGGAATAATCAAAAAATTCCCCCGGCGTAAATTTCAGGCCATTGACTGCGATGTCCTGTTTGATCAGCTCATAGGTATCGTCGGCGGGCACCACATCACCGTATTCCGACAGAATTTCCAGGTGATCCCGAATGCCGGAATGATGCGACAGTAAATGTGCCAGCGTGATGCGCTCACCCTGTGGGAACGTCTCGTCGAACTCACTGACCGTCTGGCTGGTCTGTAACAGGCCCTGACGTTGTTGCATCATAACGCCCAGCGCAGTAATGGGTTTTGATACCGAACCGACGCGGAATTTTGTCTCGACGGTATTATCAATCCCATCAGCCACGTTTGCCTGACCAAATCCCTGTCGCACAATGTCCACACCGTCTTTTTTCACCAGCACGGCACCACTGAAATTCAGGCTCTCGATATAATCTATCGCCCCGGTATAACTCGGCGCAGGCACTATCGGTAACGGTGGCAGCGGGTTTACCTGCGCCTGATTACTGCTGCCACCACAGCCCGTTAATAACAGGCTAAATCCTAATCCCACTACCGTACTGACGACAGTACGAGACACGTTATGAAACCCGGTACGAGCTACTGGTTTTGTCATCATTTTTCCTTTCCCCAAATTCGGTTAACGATTACACAGACAGGTTGGTTGCTGTTGATGGCGCTACTGTACGGCAGCGAAAGTGAATTGAAGGTGAATGAAAGTGAGAAGCGAAGAAAAAAGTTCAAAACATTCCAGTGTGCTGGCAACCCGCATTTCAGTTGATTCCAACCGTTATACAGGCCAGCCGTTGTTGGAGTAGATAATTAATTTGCTATTTTTAATGCTTTACTTAATGGGACAAATGAGTTAGTTATTTCAACGTTGATACGGACTGGAACTTGATTATTTTTTGTTATTTTAATGGAAGCATAATCAAGGGTGTCGATGTCGGAAGTGATTCCTCTAGCCTCAGAGCGGAATAATCAGCACCTGATTGCCAGGTGATTAAAGAGTAGACCAGCTTGCTAAACATGAGCCTGGACACTTGTCTTAACCTTTGCTCTGACAGAAGAAAGCGCTTAACGGCGCTTTTTTTGTGCCAAAAATATATTGTTACCGAGAGAGCAGCGACGAACCTTATAATCGCTGCGCTGGTCTTTTGACCTTAAGTCATTCTGGCTTGAAACGGCTATCCCCCAACAAGTAACCATATTTAATACAACTCACTTTTTACCCAGGATTGCACCGGCCCCTTCCTTTCCTTAAACTGCTACCTCAGAAACCGATAATCAAGACAAAAAGGTCATTCCGTGGCGGCGTCGGATATAGCATTCTTAGTAGAAAAAATCACAGCACGCTTTCGTAAAAAGCAGCTAACAAAAGATGATTTACCCGATAAGGAACAATTAGAGGTACTGCTTAATCAGCGAGGACATCAAGCCGTGACCTGGTATGCCTGGCGAGCAGGTTTGCGGGCGCAACTCGTGTTTGGCCAACTGCCGTTAGAATCTATCTGGCTAGAAGGAACAACAACCAGACATTTAGCGGCGGTTAACTGGAGCGTATTATGTTTAGCCGACGCCGACGCCGACGCCGATGCCGACGCCGATGCCGACGCCGACGCGGGCCGCGCCGCCTACGCCGCCGCCTACGCCGCCGCCGACATCGGCGTCGGCATCGGCG
>CBFHMJ010000010.1:0-362579 GCA_965656875.1 Alteromonadaceae bacterium | reverse complement strand
ATGTTTTATAACAGCCACAGGATGCATTCATATCTGGATTACAGAAGTCCAAATCAATATGAAGCAGAGATGGCAGAACGAGGAAAAGCGGCTTAACTGGGGTGTGTGAATTCGCTTGACCACGTCAGTAATCACACTTATTCAGTTTATAAGAGTTAGAACAGTTCGACGTCACTACCTCCGGACTGTTCTTGTTGAGGTTGTTCCTCTTCTTGTTGTTCTTGCTCGGTAAGTGTTCGTTGTGTTGCTATCATGTTTTCCAGACTTGATAGCATCACGTTAAAGGTACTGTTGATTCGCTCTTCATTATTAAGCAATTCAAAAATCTTCTGCGATGATTCATCTATCGTTTTCATAAGCGCTTGCTCCTGATCTTCATCCAGCGCCAGTGAAAAAAATTGTTCTTCGATGTCTTCTCCCATAGTCGCCATGACATGCTGTATTTTTTTATAATCCTGTTTCAGCATCTGTTGAATGTTTTCAACGGTTGTCCAGGCTGATTCCATTACACTGGTGAGATTGCCTGCATCTTTCAACCGTTGTTCAACGCAAACGGCAGATACACGAGCATTTGCTGCACTAACTAATACCACCATCAAATCTTTGATCCGTACTTGTTTTTCCGGATCATCAACCGGCATATTGCGAACTAGCAGAGAGACTCCCGGAAAGTTAACAATGAGCCGTTGTTGAAATTCAATAAGGCGTCCTTTCTCTTTAAAACTACTTAGTAGCTGATTTTCCAGCTGTTTATTATGTCCTTCCGGATTGGCATTGATAATGCCACTCATGTGACGGATCTGAAGTGCAGTATGTAATCCAAACGATTCCATCGCGGCAAATATTTCCTGGGCCAGCTGACTGAAGTTGCTACAGTAACAACTTCGTTGGATAAACTGAGTAATAATGCCCATTTCACTACTGGCCGTCAGTGCTGTTTCACAGACCGATGAAATATCATTGATTTCGTCTTCCAGCGCATGCTTTTCGCTAATGGTTCTCAGCGCAATTTTTATTTTGAAACTCAGCTCCTGGACGTCGAAAGGACGGGTAATGTAGTCGTCGGCACCAGCCTGATATCCTTCAAGCCGTTCATCCAGTGAATCTGCGGCAGAGACAAATATCACGGGTAGTGTATCGCCATGTTGTTCTTTAACCCGACGACACACTTCAAATCCGGACATACCGGGCATATTGACATCCAGTAGCATGATGTCGGGTTTATTGGTGGTTATGAGTGACAAACATTGTTCACCATCGAGTGCTTCGTCTACCTGGTAATCGGTCAGAATGGAATGCAGAATTTTGAGATTCAGTGGATTGTCATCAACGATGAGGATGCGTGGTGTGTTTTCCATGTCATTCCTTATGTTCCGGTACAAATATCCGAGTAATTGAATGCCACCAGATGAAGCTATAGCTGCATTAGCATTGCAATCTGTTTCTGGATACTTTTTGAATGGGTTAGACCGTTAGTTTGATTGGTATAAGTCTGGTCGATTAAGAAAATTTTGCAAACAGCATCCATGCCGTTTAAGCCGTTGTGAATGGAAGGTCCGCTGGCCAGGGCCTGTTGAATTTTGCTGAAAAAATTACCTTCAAAGATCAATAGATCCAAGAAAAGTATCCAGTGCAGCAAGACTGTCGGGTACATGGGTTCGCCCGAATCCGAGACGGAAGAAATTACCATCCATGAAGAATAAATCACCGGGTAACAACAATATACTGGTTGCTTCAGCAAAGCGACGAGCAAACGAATGGCTGTCTTCGTCCAGATGAGATTTAATGAGAGTTAACAGGCCTGATGATGGTTTATGCCAGCTAAAGTATTGCTGGTTTTGTTGCATGAAAGTATCAATTGCTTGTATGTTTTTCCGGGCAATGTTGTTGTTCCGGGCAATAATAGTTTCTCTGTGCTCTAACACGGTTGCAGCCAGCATTTCATCCGTTGATGAGGTGCAAATCGACAGATAAGATTTCATAGGAATCAATGCATTAAGTAAGTGCTTATCCTGACAGGTTAACCACCCAATACGTATGCCAGGCTGACCGTAACTTTTCGACATCACATTAATATTGATTGCGCGTTCATAATTCAGGCTGTCTGATATTGTCTGGTTGTTGTTCTCATCAGTACTCGATTCATCCAGTCTGGTAAGTGCAGAAACGCCGTCATACAAAATCCAGCATCCCATTAATGCTGCTTGCTGAGTGATAGCTGCTAATTGTTGTTGAGACAAACTGGCACCCGTCGGATTTTGAGGGGTGTTCAGTACAATTAACTTAGTTTTTTTATTGATTAAGCTGATCAGATGCTCAACGGGAAATGCCCACTGATTATCGAACTCCAGCGTAATGTTATGAACATGAACCCCTGTTTGTTGTGTCAGTGAATATAAAGATGGATAGCAAGGGGTTATGGTAATAACCTCGTCGCCGGGTTCCAGCAAGTAAGTCATTGCCATAAAAATAGCTTCCTGAGCACCGCAACAGGTAAGGACGTTTTCTGCTTTTATATCAGCAAGTCCGGTGCTGTCTGCGATACGCTGGCGTAATGTTTCGCTACCTTGCAAACTGGCGTAGCCCAGGTTTTTTTGGAGTAATGACGGTAAAAGTGTGTCGTTACTGAGTTCATTCAATGCCTGAATACTCAGAGGTTCAGCGCATGAATCACTGAGACTGGCGATAATCGGACAGGTGAGGGATTGAGAAAACTGGATATGAGGGGCTGGTTTAAATAAGTCTTTCACGGCTGACTCTGATTAGATGTGATGTCGCCCGGTTAACACCAGGCGACGATGGAGTTAGTAGATTTATTTTAAACGCCAGATAGTTAATTCTGTTAATTCAACATCGAATTTTCGGGCGTTTAGTGGCGCGACAGATGACATTTCCTGACTGGCAACACGTTCGAAGCGGTCAGATAATTTATCAGTCAGTGCATCAATCCCGGTGTAGTTTTCGCCGTTAATTTTTACACCGCCTAACCATTCATCTCGTTCAGTTTTTCCTGTATTCCACTGCCAGGCTGTATTAATGGCGAGATAGCCACCTGCGTTGAGTCGTTGATCGATAATTTTAAGGAACAATGACGGGTTATACAGGTAGTCCAGTAGCTGGTTACAGATAATAAGATCATAACCAGAATACAGAGGTTTCAGGTTGTGAGCGTCACCCTGACAAAAATCCACTTTATCTCTGATGTCGGCATAGCCGATATCTTTGATAGAAATTTCACGGAAATCGACTATCTCGCCTTCATTGGTAATGGCGTATCGAACTTGTCCTTGTTCCTTAAGTCGAAGACTGTGTTGGATATTTCGAGCCGTAAAATCGATACCATCGACATGATCAAAATGTTTTGCCAGTTCAAATGCACCACGACCAACTGAACACCCTAAATCAAGCGCATTGGTTCGTTTAACCTCTGGAATCAAGCCAAGTACAGTATCAACCATAGTGATTTGACTGTTTTGATTTAACTGGCCTAGCGCGGGTTGCCCCGGTCCATAGTGGCGTTCAAGATGTCGTGAAATCTCCTGATCCATTTCGAATTCATTCATCGGTTGCACAGGAACGTCTGCTGAATCAGAGCGAACATAACGGAATCCCGCATGTTGGAAGAAATGACGTCTGAATGCATACCGTGAATCTCGTGTCGCTTCATTACCGGTAGAGACCCAGCTACCACCTTTAATCAGGTTGTGTTTGCCATCAAAAGTTGGTGTGGAAAAATCATCGTACAACGGGTGAACGTTAAAGCCAGGATAGCCATCAATGGGCGATTCAGTCCATTGCCAAACGTTGCCGATAATGTCAAAAATACCGTCGGTTTCAAAGCGATTAACCGGCATTGAGGAGGCAAAGTATTCAAGGTTGATATTACCTGGAGCTTCGGTCCAGTCGGGTGAATCTGTGTCCATTTTGTTGCGTAATACTTGCCATTCGGCTTCCGTTGGAAGACGGACGTGGGATTGAGTCTGTTTTGACTTCCAGTTACAAAATGCTTTTGCTTCCAGATAGTTAACCTCTACCGGCCAGTTGAGCGGTAATGGCATTTCAGTCATAAAATTGCGCTGATACCAGGTATCGCCTTTTTTAAACCAGAATCTGGGATGTTCAGCTTTGGTGAAAGATAACCAGTTCTGACCTTCTTCTGTCCAGTATTCAAGCGTGTTGTAACCACCATTATCAACGAATGCCATAAATTCCTGATTTGAAACCAGGTATTTACTGGTATCGAATGATGCGACATCAACCGGCAATTCACCGTATTCATTGTCCCAGCCATACGTTTCATTGCTTGCTGGCTTGCCTAATACGACATGATTTTCTTCAACAGCGATCAGCTCATTGTCTGGTGCCACTCCTGATTCGTCACAGGCTGCCCAGTAACCATTATCAGTCAGATAACTGGTGGGTAACATTCGCATAATCACAGAAGATGTTTCGACATGAATGCGCTCGTGTTCCGCACCCATCAGAATAACCCAGGCCAGTGAATGTTGTTGAATAGGCAATTCAAGCGGCATCGTATCAATAATATTGCAAACAAGTGCTTCAACATCGCGACGATACTGCCTTACGTCAGCGACAGATGGCCATTCATAATGGTCGGTATTCAGGTCATCCCAGGACATTTCATCGACACCAACTGCACAGATGGACTCGATTTTCTTGTCGATTCTGGCATCAATGTATTTCCCCAGGATTAGTTTATTGATGAAAAATGCGGCGGTGTGTCCGTAATAAAAAATAAGGGGATGTCGGAGGGGCTCTGGCCGAAGATAGTAAGCTTCATCATCGTTGATTGTGTCGAAAAGTTTTTCGTAGAGTGTGTACGTGTGAAGAAAATACTGCTTAATTTCTTCCCGTTTAGCGTTTACGTCAGTTCCTGATAATAGTGGTGGTTTCGCAACTAGTGATTCCATCATGTCAATTCTTTAGTTAGTCGTTATAAATAGGGTATTAAAGCTGTATGTTCCTCGGGGCCAGACGCCGCAAATGTGACTGAACCGAACGCATAAATCAACAGCTGGTTAAGAAAAAAAGCAATATTGCCGAAATTTGTAAAAAATCTTAGCAAATGTCGGCGATTTATTATCAAATTTGTTTATGTGACCTGGTAAGGTCTTTTCAGCTTTCAATCCTCGCAGGATTATTTGGCGCTTGTTTTGCTACAGCTCAAAGATTACCGATTTTCTATAAGTTTCTATGATGCTTTGTTTAAATTTCTCACCGTAATTACTACTGATTCCAGTGATATTCAAAAATTCAATGCCAGCTTCAAACTGTGTTAGTTGATGAATGCTGCGAGTAATTGACGTTGGCAACCAGGTTGATTCGCAGAATAATTCAAATGCACCGGGTTGCTCGTCTGTTTGATATAACGCGGTGGGAAGTGAAGGGTAGTTTTCACCTTCATAACCAGGCCACTGATTATCACTAACTTGTTGTGCTTTTAAATGCTCTTGCAATGCATCTGTCAGATTTGCCAGCGCAAACACTGTATTGAACCAGGGATTGTATCGGGCACTGGACGCGCCCAGTCGATGTTCAACCCGAGCTGTTTGGTGCCAGTCATAATCTTCTACAACGGGGCGTTCCAGGTGGTCAACTAATAGCGTTTTAGCCCCCATTTTCTGGTTGTGCTTGCCAAGCTCTTTATAAAGAGCAATTGAACCCTGGTGACCACCAGAAATATCAAAAGGTGAACTGAGTTCTGCATCAAGGCCATAATGTTTTCTGAGTGCCAGGCGTTCAAAGGCTTCTTGTTCTGGTAGGTAGATTAGGGTGCAGTCTCTGCTGGATTCGAGAAAGTGTCGTTGCAGACGTTCGCCAAAATGCTGGTAAGGAACGCAATTCTCGCCTTGTTGATTGAGCAAGCTGATATTGATTTGAACGGCATTTGGGATGTGAACACTGTTGGTGGATAAATCAAATACATTACTGCACCCGGGGGCTAAGCGGCCTGCATCGGCAGACCATAATACGGGTTTAATCCATGCTTCCCTGGCTCCTGCTTGTTGGCAAAGTCCGGGTAATACCTGCATTGCGCGATGTAAGTCATCGGCCTCTCGCAACGGGTTTTGTCCTTCAAATAACGAAACGTATTCCCACTGACCCGGCCAGTATTCCTCTTTTAGCTCGCCGAGGATGTGTAACGCTTTTAACTCCTGATTAATGAGCGAGAAATTTAATTGCCTCGGATCGACGCCGGGGGGCATTTTAAAGCCGCCTTCTAATTCAAAATGAATGACGGGGCGATAACCATTCAGGGTAAGTTCCAGCGTCATTAGTTCAATAATGCCTCTGGCCATCGCCGATGCATCATTTAATTCTGTGAGTGGCAACCTGGGTGGTGGATTCATGGTACTTGTTGACGCAATATCACGGTCTGTAAATTTATCGAACAACACATTGTCCTGAATGTTGACTGAAGTTTAATGACACAATGACTCTCACAAGCGCTAGATGGCTTTGACATATTCTCTGCGCATTTTTCCTGGGCCGACCTGGAAATGCTTTGTAAATGCCTTGCTAAATGCTGCTTCAGAGCTGTAACCAACTTGTTCGGCGATGGATAATAGCGAGTTATCACTCTCCAATAAACGTTTTCTTGCAATTTCCATTCGCCAGTTGGTGAGGTAACTCAGGGGAGGGAGACCAATTTTATCTCTGAATCGGCTGTTAAATCCTGTTCTCGACAGACCAACACGTTCAGCGAGTCGTTCAACGGTCCAGGAGTGTTCAGGACTTTCATGCATAAGTTGTAACGCTCGACCAACATAGTCATCACTTAATGCTTTTAAGAATCCACTGTCGTACTGATCACTGGTAAGGGCAATTCTGAAAAGTTGGATGATTAAAACTTCTGTAAGTCTGTCTGCAATGGTAGCTGCGCCAGGCTCACTGCTTCTGGATTCTCGGCCAATATTGGTAATAAGTTGCCAAAGCCAGGTCAGCTCCATTTGTTCCGTCGTTGTTATGTGAATATAGGGAGGAAGTTCTTCCAATAAAGGATGGCTCACCGATTGATCATAGTCGAAATGGCCACAAAGTAACGTGGTGGAAATACCTTCTGCTTTGAACGGGTTTCTGCCACTGACGATCTCGTCAATGACCCAGGGACCGGGTAAAGCTGCGCCGTTAGGCTGGTCGCTGATGCAATGGGTAACGCCTCCGGGAAAAGCGACGATATCTCCGGCGGTTAAAGGTATGGGCGAATCATAACCTCTCAGATGTAGCCAGGCCTGGCCACGAATAACAGCGTGAAATACACCATTCTTAACATCTGGAATATCCATGCCCCAGGGTGAAGAGAACTCGCTGCAAAAGTAGCTGCTTGCCTGAAGTCGGACAGAGTTCAGTAGATCACTCATTACATCCATTGCCTTCCCCCTATGTACTATCTGACAAAAATAATGCACTTTTTATGATTTTTAGTACTAAAGTGCTTCACTATAATGCGCTCGTTGCTGTTAAATTACAACTGGAGATACCGATGATCAAGCGACTGATGAACGTATTGGCAGTTTCTGCTGCTGTGCTTGTAAGCAGTGCAGGGTTTGCAAAAACAACCATTCATCTTGATGAATACAATGGCTATTTTGCTGCTAAGGAAACCTTGTCTCAGCTACCGGCTGGTGAATACACGTTCATTGTGAGCAATAAAGCAGGAAAAGTTGTTGGATTCCAGCTACAGGAATTAGGCACTAATAAGCCTTTGGAAATGTTCCCGCTGGAGCCCGGTGAAACCAGGGAAACTACTGTTACTGTAAGCGACAAGGGTTTCCGTTATCGCTGTCCAATTAACCCAACGCCCTGGTATGAAGTAAACGTTAAGTAATTTCTGACCCAATTTTCTCACTCACCTTAATCATGCCCGGACAACCCCAATTGACGGGCATTTATTTTCAGAGAAGCAATCTTCTTATCAACAGACCCTGATCACTTCACTTTAATTTTAAGGGCAACATAATAATATTAACAAAATGAAAATTAAACGTTTCATTTTGTGTTTTTATGCTACCGGAGAATCGCTATCATTTGAAATACAGCAGACCTGTTTGTTGGTGGCATGTAATACACACTGCCTGCAGGTGATATTCTTTGGTGCGAAAAATGTACTAAATTGCGGAGTATGTTGCTTATTGAAACCGGATAGAGCTTGAATCGAATAGATCAACAGACATTAACTGAATGCGATGATCTTCGCGATAAAGATTGCCGTTAAGACCCAGATTCCCAGCGATATCTCTTTGTGGCGTCCCGCAAACAATTTGATCGCGGTATAAGTGATAAACCCAAAGATAATCCCGTTAGCAATTGAAAACGTCAGTGGCATCATTAATGCCGCTATCACCACTGGGGCGGTATCTGTCAGGTCATCCCAGTCAATATGACGAAATTCGGCCATCATTAGAATAGCAATATATAGTAGCGCGCCTGCGGTTGCCCACGGGGGCACTGTTGCAGCGAGAGGTGACAGGAACAAGGCAAGTAAGAACAGCAGGCCGACCATAACGGACGTAAGACCGGTTCGTCCACCAGCGCTGACGCCAGCGGTACTCTCTATGTAGCTTGTTGTTGTAGATGTGCCTAATGTAGCCCCGATAACTGTTGCGCCAGAATCAGCCAGTAGCGCACGATTTAATCGTGGCATTTTTCCGTCTTTATCAAGCAAGTTACCACGTTGTGCTACAGCGATTAATGTACCGCTGGTATCGAATAAATCTACAAATAACAGGGCGAACACGACACTAATCATTGCGGGCTCAAGAGCGCTGGCGATATCAAGCGCAAAAAAAGTTGGTTCGATAGATGGCGGCAAAGACACGACACCTTGCCACTGACTATAACCTGCCAACACAGAAAGTAAGGTGACGGCCAGAATTGAAATCATTACGGCACCACTGATATTTCTGACTTTAAGACCAATAATCAAAAATAGCCCTAAGGCTGTCATCAATGGTGGAAACGAATTCATATCGCCCAGGCCAACCAGTGTGGCCGGGTTGTCGATAATAATACCGGCATTTTTCAGTGCAATGATGGCAAGAAACAAACCAATACCAACAGCGATTCCACGTCGTAACGAGAGTGGAATGGTGTTGATTAACCATTCCCTGATTTTGAATATGCTTAATCCAATAAATAACACACCCGATAGAAACACAGCGCCAAGTGCCGCTTCCCAGCTGTATCCCATTTCCAGAACCACGGTATACGTAAAGAAGGCGTTTAATCCCATGCCGGGGGCAAGAGCAATCGGATAATTTGCAAGGAAACCCATAATGAAACAGCCAGCAGCTGAGGCCAGACACGTAGCAACAAACACTGAACCTTTATCCATGCCTGCATCAGCCAACATCGCAGGGTTAACAAAAATGATGTAAGCCATCGTGAGGAAGGTTGTGATACCTGCAATGATTTCACGTTTTACAGTAGTTTGATGTTCATGCAGTTTAAAAAGGCGTTGTAACATGCTGATTATGGGTTAGTTAGGTGTGGTCACTCATCATACGCGATCTATATAAAGTTTACAGCTAACGGTATCAGCGATTTGGCTATCGTTTCTTTCTCTTGTTGTTTTTTATCAATAGCGCTTCCCAGAAGCGAGTCATAAAGTGGCTGATTGCATTGGATTCTGCATTTAACAGGATGGCGACACCTACTTCATGCTCTGGTGACCAGGCGACACTGGCTCTGAATCCTGAGACATAACCACCGTGATAAACGATTTCATTGTCGCCATAGTCATAAATACGCCAACCCAGACCATAATGTGCATCTTTCAGGTGTTTGCGCCAGTTGCGGTGCCGCATTGGTTGTCGTGTACGAATCGTTGGCGTGGTGACGGTCTCAATGACGTGTTGCGGGATAACGGCCTCATGATAGCCCATTTGGGCATGCAGCCATTTTGACAGGTCAGTGATACTGGCATTGACGCCGGCCGCAGGGGCGATTTGATAGTAAGACTCTTTAACCTTCACAGGACGAGCTCGACCTCTGACTTCAACATGAGGTGAGGTGCGATTGTCATTATCCTGCCATGGATCAAGGCCAACACTGGCGTCTTTCATTTCCAGCGGGAAGAAAATACGTTTGTGAAGCAGGTTTTCGTAGGTTTGACCTGAGGTGGATTCCAGCGCCGGTTCAACCAGACTGTAGACGATATTCTGATAGCCGTAACAACGCCCGGGATTGCAAATCGGTTTAATTTTGTCGAATTTGGGTAGAATTTTGTCGAGTGATTGATTGGCATTGAGCAGATTATCAAATGCATATGGCACCAGGCCGGTGCTGTGACTCAATACATGATGAATGGTCAGTTGTTTTTCTCGATTATTCGCCAGCTTAAACTCAGGTACGTATTTGGTGATCGGGTCGTTCCAGTTTAGCTTGCCTTCCGCGACTAACATCGCGGTTAATTCAGCGGCAAAGGTCTTTGATACGGACGCGAGCCTGAAAATAGTGTGTTCATCAATTTTTTCTTTATGTCCGGCAATTCTTCGACCATAGGTGTCGATCAGTATTGTTTCTCCCTTATAAACCACTGCAAGGGCAACGCCTGGAATGGCTTCTTTCTGGTATTCACGTTTGACGAAGCGAGAGAATGTTTTGGCCGTGGCGGTTACTTTTTGACGATTGAGGGAAGAAGCGGGTTTTTCTGTTGATTCTGCGGCACTCAGACTGCAAGTGGTGAAAATCAGTGCATTTATCAGTATAAACTGACACAAATAATGAGCGCGCTTGAATGGAAAATATTGGAATAAACTGGACAGGTGTTGCTGAGACATTCAAAAACCACTACATCGACATATTATCAGTTGAGCTGACGAGATTGATATCTACAATCCCCCCGAGCAGCGCGGCAGTTTATCAAATGCGTGGGCAAAGCCAAAGAATTTATCATCATTAAATACCAGAAAGCACAGAATTTCTGGTTGTTTTTCTTTGATTATTCATAGAGATGATACGGTATTGTTCGCGCCACAGGATAAAATTTCTCGGTACAGTGTACTTAACATTCGTAGTTCGATATATTCATTCCGACAATAAAAACGACATAACTGGCTTCAGGCAATTTTAGAGAGAATTTGATGAAAGGTAAGGCTACATCATTTGATATTGCTTATCGCGCTGGTGTTTCACAGTCTACAGTGTCAAGAGCGCTGAGAAACAGCCCGCTGGTGAATGAAAAAACACGACTGAAAATTCAGGAAATTGCACGAGAGTTAAATTACAAAGTTGATAAAAATGCCAGTAACTTGCGGTCGCAACGTACCTACACCCTGGCGCTTTTACTGTTTCAGGACCCCACGTCCGATGATTCCCAGATTAATCCTTTCTTTTTATCCATGTTGGGCAGTATTACCCGAGCCTGTGCCAATAAAGGCTTTGATTTGCTGGTATCGTTTCAACAATTAAGTGATGACTGGCACGCCGATTATGAAGACAGTAAAAAGGCTGATGGCATTATTTTACTGGGGTACGGCGACTACATGGATTACGAAGAAAAACTACTGAAACTCAGGGAACAGCATACCAACTTTGTGGGCTGGGGCGCTGTTGTCAACGGCGATGAAGGGCTGACGACTGGCAGTGATAATGAGCAGGGTGGTTATGATATCACCCGACACCTGATTGAACTGGGGCGAAAAGACTTTGCATTTATTGGTGGCGCGTCTACCCGGGCACCAGAGTTTTTCAAGCGTTATCAGGGGCATTGCCGAGCGCTTGATGAAGCCGGTTTAAAAGTGGTTCGCCAGCGCCAGGTTGAAGCGATTACAACACAGGACTCCGGTTATCAGGCTACTAAAAAATTACTCGCGTCAGGTCAGACATTTGATGCGATCCTGGCAGCCAGTGATCTTATCGCGATTGGCGTGATCAAAGCATTAACCGAAGCAGGCTTATCAGTACCAGAAGATGTTTCTGTATGCGGCTTTGATGATATCCCGGTTGCAGAATTTGTCCAGCCAGGGTTGACGACTGTCCGTCAGAATACAAAGTTAGCCGGTGAAATGTTGGTGGATCAACTTATGAGACAGCTTGACGGTGAAAGAGTGGTGTCTGAATTGATTCAAACTGAGCTGGTGGTCAGAGAGTCATGTGGAACAACAATGACGTCAGCAGAAGTAAAACCGCAAGCATCGGATGTTGAGCCTGCGGTTTAATCCATTTTTGCTGTAATCAGGTTATTGAGTCAGTCTGTTCTGAAGAAACTGGTTTAACGTCTGGCTCTGATTACTTCCATTCAAAATAAGCACTTTGACATTATGAGGCGCAACGTCGGTGGTAAGTTGCTCATTAGTTACTGTGATGTCATTGCCTGCCAATACATCTTTCCAGACACCATTCGACAAATATTTATCAATGGAAAATCTGGCGGTCGTATCGCCTTTATTCAACAGAACTAATGCCGTTTCGTGTAAGCCATTGTGTTGATAGATACGATAGAAACTGGCTACATCACCTTGTAAATCGACATTTACCTGTAAACCTCGTTGTAGCGAAACATGGTTCTTTCTGACATGAGCAATTCGAGTCAGTTGCTGGTGAATAATGTGTCCGGGCGCCTGGTTAATGCGTTGTTGACCAAAATAGTTTCGGTTGCCGCCGTGTTCGGATTTACCCGCCATAAAGCCGGTTTCGGATCCATAGTAAATCACTGGAATTCCGCGGGCTGTAAACAACCAGTTATTGGCATCAATAAAGCCATTGTCATCGGCATCAATCCTCGGCATGTCATGATTGTCGTAGAATGTCATCAACTCATAAACATTGTGATAGGGACTTTCGTCCAGATACAAATGAGGTGTCAGCGCTTCATAACCTGATTGTTGTGAGCCAAATACTGTGCCCATCGCTTTTTGTAGTGGAAAATCCAGCACACTGATATTGCCATTCTCCGGTAGCGTGTGTGTTGAGACTTTTGCGGCATCGTACTCAAAGCTCTCACCAAACATGAACAATCCAGGGTAATCAGCACGGATACGATCCGCGAATGTTTTCCAGAATGCGTGAGGCATATGACGAATTGTGTCGATACGGAATGCATCTGCGCCTTGATCAAGCCATTGCAGATAAGCCTCAACAAAATAATCCATGACAACCGGATTGGTGTCGTCAATATTCGACAGTTGCACTAAATCTCTTTCGTTGTGATAGAACTGATGAAGCGGGTTGTCCGGGTCCAGGTTTTCTGGTGCCAGATTCTGATGGTCAGCAATCAATTGTCCGTTTTTATCATAGATTTCACCATAGCCGGGCTGATCGGTTGGCGTCATGGTGAATGAAGGTGTGCCGTGGTTGGCAACGATATCAAGCACGGTCTTTAATCCTTTAGCTTCCAATGCCTGATTAAATTGTTCAAATGTTAAATCGCTGGACGGCCAGTGTTCATCCACTTTAAAGAAATTGACGCCCCAGTAGCCGTGATAACCGGTTTTCCCTTTATCTTTTCCGATTCCACCCACGACGGGGATTTCTCCACCAGTAAAAGACTCATCTGGATTATCAACAATGGGCGATAACCATACACTGGTAAAACCCATGTCCTTTATGTAATCGAGATTATTGACGATGCCTTTAAAATCACCGCCCAGGTAGCCGATATTGGCAATCTCTTTCCCTTTATCCAGTAAAGGACGATTAAACGTTGGATGCTTGCCACCTTGTTCAGTCTGATTATTGGTGATGTCGCCATCGACAAACCGGTCGGTTAACACAAAATAAACCGATTCTTTGGCAAAGGGATGTTGTGTGCCGATGTAACTTACGGCTGTCTGATAACCCGCTGAGCGGCTAACGGATAATGTTGACGTTGAGCTACATGAAGCGACTGAACCGGCAATAGCCAGTGATATCAGTGATTGTTGTACTAAGCGTGATCGAACCATAACGTATTACTCGTAATGCTTTTCTTTGACGTTGAGGACCAATAGTCCGGAAATAATCAGGCTGACACCACCAACAAGCAGTGCATAAACTGGTTGATTATCAAAGAATACTTTCAACAAAGTGCCAAGAATACTGGCTGCGAGAATTTGTGGAATAACGATAAAGAAATTAAATATTCCCATAAAGACGCCCATTTTACTGGCGGGCAGTGCGTTACTTAGCAGGGCATAAGGCAGTGACAAGATAGAAGCCCAGGCAAAACCAACACCAACCATTGAGAGCATGAGCCAGTCACTGTCTTCTATGATAAGAAACGACATGAGTCCGAGGCCGCCCAGAGTCAGGTTGATAAGATGCGCAACGCGCATGTTGGTCAGTCGAACAAGCCAGGGAATAACGATTGCAGCCAGTGCAGCAAAGCCGTTATAGGCAGCAAACAACACGCCGACCCAGTTTGCCCCGTCATTGAACGCGGCGGAAGAGGGATCAGTACTGCCATAGTGATGTTGCGTTACGGCTGATGTGGTGTAAATCCACATCGCGAACAGAGCAAACCATGAAAAAAACTGTACAACGGCTAACTGTTGCATTGTTTTCGGCATATGGAATAAATCACTGATCACAATAGAAAAACCGCCAGTTGGCTGTTGCGTGTTAGTGGTCGAGGCCATGAACAGTTGAATTACACCAAAAATCATTAAACCGAAGGACAGAATGAAGAGCTGTTTATCCATTTCTGCATTAAACAACCAGGCTGTTAATGCCAATCCGGCAACGAGCCAAATTATGCCGCCCGAACGATATTGGGTTGCCGTGCGTGAATAAGGGGACTTGGACGAATCACTTGTCGAATGACCAACTTCGGCTGCTTCAAATGCAGCAAGTTCTTCTGGTGAATATTCTTTAGTGGTGAGGATGGTCCAGAGAACCGTAATGAACAGTACTGCGGCGCCAAACCAGAAAGAATATTTAACGGTATCGGGTATTTGTCCTTCAGCCGCGACATTGCTGATGGCAAACCAGTTATCCATCATCCAGGGCATTGCAGACGCGACGACTGCGCCAATACCGATAAAGAAGCTTTGCATTGCATAGCCGGTGTTGCGCTGTTTTTCCGGCAGCATGTCACCGACGAATGCTCTGAAAGGCTCCATTGAAATATTGATCGAGGCATCCATGATCCAAAGCATACCGGCTGCAATCCAAAGTGTTGGTGAGAGCGGCATGAAGAAAATAGCGATTGTCGAGAGAATAGCGCCAAGTAAAAAGAAGGGGCGACGACGACCAAAACTGTTCCAGGTGTTGTCACTAAGATAGCCGATGATGGGTTGAACAATTAATCCGGTTACCGGGGCTGCAATCCACAAAATTGGAATGTCATCTATATCAGCACCCAGGGTCTGGAATATACGGCTGACATTCGAATTTTGTAACGCGAAGCCAAATTGAATACCGAGGAATCCGAAGCACATATTCCATATCTGCCAGAATCCTAGCTGGGGTTTGGTTTTCATAGTGTTGCTCTTGTTGTTGTAATAAGTGGTGCGGTTTTATGCACAGGGGCTATTTTATAGCGAAATCAATATAGTTTGTCATTCTGTTTGAACACCCTGAAAAAAAGGCATGGAAATCCATGCCTTTTGATGTCGTATAGTCAGGGAGAGTTACAACATCTTAAAACACTGTTGAGAAACGCACACCAGCCTGACGCGGGGTGTTCAGGAAGGCGATGTTTACAAAGTGGTTGATGATTTGTTTCTGTGCGTAAGCTTCTTCAGTAATGTTGTTGATATAACCTTCAACCTTATACTGACCTTCGTCACCAAAGACGAATGATGTTGTGGCATTCCAGATAGTGAAGCTGTCGATTTGGTCATTAAAGAACTGACCGCTGCTTACTTCTGCAAAACAACAGGTTGGCATGTCTTCCAGCGGGATTTGGTTTCCATCAGCATCAAAACCAATACCTGCGAAAGGTGTAGCACTGAATGAGCTACGATAAGAACCCGTTACGCGCCAGTTCCATGTTCCCCAGTCGTAATCAAGAGACTGACCAAAATGAAGAAGTGCATTCATTCGAGACACGTTCATCAGCTCGTTGCCTGAGATATCAACGTTTGGTGGAAGCTGACCATTCAGGTTTTGACGACCATCACTCACAACGGCATCTTTATATTCAGAATCCAGGTAAGCAATCTGCCAACCGATATCGAAGTCGTAAGGTAGTAAGATGCCACCGTCAATTTCAAGACCCAGAATTTCAGATTCAGAGACGTTTACGTTTTGCACAACCAGATTCGCATCAACGTTAACATCACCAGGTTCATAGCCACCACCTGCGGCAACCGCTGCTACCTGAAGAACTTGATCATCATATTGATACCAGAATAAGGTCGCGTTTAATGTCACACGATTACCGTCCCAGTCAAACTGGTTTTTAGAACCAACTTCGTAAGAGGTTAATTTCTCACGATCAAATGTTGGTGCAGCCAGAGAACCGTCAGCTTGTTCAATAATGCCATTTAAACCACCTGAACGAGAACCTGTCGTGATACTGGCGTAAACAAGGTGATCGTCTGATAAATCGTGTTCAACACCAATACGCCAGTCAACGTAGTTTTCATCGTATTCACGTAATTGTGTTGACGCAGTATCTGTGCCTGGGCCACCAATTGTTGAAGTCAATGAAACCGCATCAGGTCCGTATTGCGCTAACAGATCATCCAGCGTGTCGTTTGCGCCAAAGCGACCGATACCATCCATGAAGAAATCGTAAGCTGATGCTTGATTTGGATGGAATAGTTGGCGATCGCCAGGTGCTGTTGGCATAAAGCCTGGTGTACTGAAGCGAACGTCACTGGCGGCGACATCCGGACCAAAGTCGAAGTGGTACTGAACCTGGTAGCCGTAAGATTGTTTTTCATCGTCGGTATAACGAACACCGGCTTTAATACGCCAGTCTTCGGTTAAATCGTAAGTTGCATCTGCGAAAATAGATTTTGATTCAATATCATTTTTCGAGCGCGATTCACCACCCAGGCTGGTTTGTGATAAGGATTTATCCGATGTATCCCAGCGGAATTCATCTTGCTCTTCATCTAACATGAAGGCACCGACCGTCCAGCGTAAACGTGCATCATCCGGTGAGAAAATACGTAATTCATGAACCCAGGCTTCAGAGATATCCCAGATATAGTTGGTGCCAAAGTTATCAAAATCAGCCGTTAATACGTCATCAACACTGTCGATGTCAGGATTGGCAACACCAAACTGGAATGGACGGCGTGAGTTGCGGTTGAAATAGTCATGCTCACGGTATCCGCCGTTATATTCGATAGAGAAAGCATCGAAGTTGTAAGTCAGAAGCAGGTTATAACCGTCGATATCGTTGGTAACTTTACCCTCGGTCAGGAAGTGCTGGCTGTATGGATTACTGAGTGAGTCTGGATCATAGCCGCTGCTGTAGGCCTGACCAAAATAGTTACCAGGGAAGCCATTGCCATCCATATCGGCAGTGTCATAGATGAACTTAGCTGAGAACTTTTCGTTTGGTTCCCACGCAAATGAGATACGAAATGCCGTTTCATCTTCTGCGCCTGTGCCATCAACACCGGATTCATACTTCAGGTTATTGCTGTAGTAGTTGTCATGCTCACGGCCAAATCCAGCGATACGAACGGCGAATGTTTCAGACAATGGAATATTAACCATGCCTTCGTATTCTTTCGAATTATAGTTACCCAGACCAACTTTGACTGCGCCTTCGAATTCATCGAAATCAGGCATGTTAGAGATGAAGTTGATTGAGCCTGCTGTCGCATTACGACCGCGTAATGTGCCTTGTGGACCTTTGTTGACCTCGACACGCTGTATGTCGTACATCATCGGGCCGATACCGCGAGAACGAGGGATATAAACACCGTTGAAGTGTACAGCTGTCGCGCCATCCGTTGTAGGCTGGTTATCCTGAGTACCAATACCCCGGATATAGATTTCGTTGAAACCTTCGTTTTGAGAGATTTGCAGACCCGGAACAACGGTTTGCAGGTTAGAAAATTCAGGTGTGATACCAAGACGGCTCAATTCATTTTGAGAAAATACCTGGGCGGTACCAGCGTAATCCTGTACATCCTGAGCACGTCTGTCTAACGTGACCATTATGACTTCAATGTCTTCTTCTTTTTGTTTTTGCGTCTTATCTTCTTCGGCGGCGGTTGCATGGAAACTGAAGCCAGCGGTTGCCAGTGCCAGAGTCAATAAGCTGGGTTTGAACTGAGACATCTTTCTACCTCTTGATCCTTTTATTCGAATTTTTATCTGTTATCCGGTTTTGCCCCATTCAGGCTCATGGTTATGCATATGCACCAGAATGAAAAAGAAGCGCGGCTATGAGCCAGTCAAGTTGCTGAAAATAAGCACTTTCAGCGGATTATAAAAGGGTATTGCCGGATATTTGGGCGAGTTGATAGTAATCGTTTGCTTTAAATTGAGACAACATAATGCATACGTATTCATCAACAGCTGTTAATTCATCATTCACGCAAATACCCGTTTCAAGAACTAAGTGTCGTTAAATCCTATTGGCATATAAATCCTTATAAAACAGTATAATATGTTGTTTCTTTAAATGTGTATGGCCGTTTGTTGGTTCTTTTATGACGTTTTTTGCCTGGTTAATTCATACGTATGTAAAGTTATTGAATCTCATTGGTGCTTTTTCGTATGCTGCATCGAACTTTTTATTGGGTCAGATAAATGGCTGGTGAAAGGTCGTATAAAATCGTTAATCGAACAATGAGGAAGGGGTGAGCAAATTGGCTGATACCGAATGGTGGCGAGGAGCAGTAATTTATCAGGTATACCCAAGAAGCCTGATGGATACGAATGGAGATGGTGTAGGCGATCTAAAAGGAATCTGCCAAAAACTCGATTACATCGCGGAACTGGGCGTTGATGCGATCTGGGTGTCGCCCTTTTTTAAATCACCAATGGATGATTTTGGCTATGACATCAGTGATTATCGTGATGTCGATCCATTGTTTGGTGATATGGACGATTTTGATGCGCTGATTGAGGGAGCACATGCCCGAGGCTTAAAAATTATTATTGATCAGGTGCTGAGTCATACCTCAAATCAGCACGCCTGGTTTTTGGATAGTCGTGAAAATACCAGCAACGACAAGGCTGACTGGTATGTCTGGGCGGATGCCCGTGATGATGGAACGCCGCCAAATAACTGGATGTCCATTTTTGGTGGTGTTGCGTGGGAGTGGGAACCGCGTCGTCAGCAATATTATCTGCATAACTTTTTACGTACCCAGCCTGATTTAAATTTCCACAACCCGAATGTTCGTAGACATGTACTCGATAACGTTGAATTCTGGTTGAAAAAAGGGGTTGATGGGTTACGTTTGGATGCCATCAATTTTTGTTTTCATGATCAGCAGTTACGTGATAATCCGGCTAAGCCGAAGGACAAACGGCAGGGTAGAGGGTTTTCAGAAGATAATCCTTATGCCTGGCAGTATCACTATTATAATAATACTCGCCCTGAAAACATTGAATTTATTAAAGAATTACGTGCTTTACTTGATCGCTACCCGGGCGTTGTCAGCTTAGGTGAGATTTCGTCTGAGAACTCTTTACAGTCGATGGCTGAATATACGAGCGGTAATGATCGCCTACACATGGCTTACAGTTTTGAGCTGTTAACGGATGATGGTTCTTCTGCATTTATTCGACGTACTGTTGAAGAACTGGAACAGGAAATGGACGGCGGCTGGCCGTGTTGGGCTGTGGGTAATCACGATGTTACCCGGGTGATCAGCCGTTGGGGAGATAATATCGATAATCCCGCTCAGGCAAAAATGATTAACGCGATGGTGATGTCATTAAAAGGGAGCGTATGCAGTTATCAGGGAGAAGAGTTGGGCTTACCTGACTCGCCTGTGCCATTTGAAGCATTGCAGGACCCTTACGGTATTACATTCTGGCCAACATTTAAGGGAAGAGATGGCTGTAGAACACCAATTCCATGGCGGGCTGACGCCCCTGAAGGTGGGTTTTCTGACACCAAACCCTGGTTACCTGTATGCGATACTCAGTTGCCTCTGGCTGTCGATCGTCAGCAAGCCGATCAGTCGTCAGTACTGAATGCTTATAAAACCTTTATCCACTGGCGCAAAACTCAGCCTGCGCTAATAACCGGGGATATTGAGTTCATCACACTACATGATGATTTACTGGCTTTTAAGCGAACAGGTTCCGAAGATTTACTGGTTATCTTTAATTTATCGTCCAGTCAGGTCAGCATTCCGCTGTCCTTGTTGAAAGAAAAACAATTGATGATAAAGCCTGAACGGGTGAAAACAGATCACGGGTTGTCTTCTGCTGTTGTTACTGACAGTTCCTGCGAATTTAAGGCATATCAAGTGCTTTTCGCGTCTGTTTAACAATATATGTGATTATCTTCGTCCGCAAAGGATTGGCCTTTGCGGATGAAATCTTGTTGAATTCAACGGCATTCAGGCAAGATGTGCAGCAGCAGATTCAGTGATAATCAATCGATGCTTTGGTACAGACTGCTACATAAAATAACGATGCAACACAACCTGAAACTCGTATATACACTAACGATAAAAACCCTTCAGAGGTCAACAGCCCCCAGAGCGTCATCCGTCCCCAGTAAGTCCGCAGGTGCTTTAAGGTATTCTTCAAACTTCGACTGCATAATTTGTTGGTTAATTGGCTTGGTAATATAGCCTGAAACACCCTTGTTAATGGCTTCGACAATGTATTTTTTGTCGGTTAACCCGGTGATTAAGAAGAAGGGGGTGCGCCATAAATCATCGTCATTTCTTACTCGCTCCAGTAATTCTACCCCTGACATTTTTGGCATTTCCCAGTCAGAAATGACTAAGTGATACGGATCATTCTTTTTAAATGCCTGATACATCAATTGTAGGGCTTTTACACCATCGGCAGCCATATCAATGCGTTTAAAGCCCAGTTCACTGAGGTAGCTTTTTCCGACTTTTCTCGTCATTTCCATGTCGTCTATCAGTAATACTTTTGGATTGAAATCATTCAGCATTTTTTGTTTTGCTGAATCAGGTAATTTCTTCACATCATCATTAATGTGATTGAGTTTTTTGGCGACGGATGTGGCGATGATAAGACGGCGTTCCAGTTGATCCTGAAGATGTTGCGAGGCGGGGTCGGCAAGTTTTTTTCTTGAGTGGGTGATAACTCTGTTCATCTCACTCTTTAACAAGGCAACTTCGTTATCTGTGAAGAATAGATTCATGGATTCTCTACTTTTAAGTTATTGGAGCTGTTACCAGTCAGGTGTTTATGCTCGAATTCATACAATGAATTGTACCTTAAAGAATCCAGATGTAGAGAGGGAGTTTTTCTCCGGTGTAGAAATATTTTGATATATACAAGGCTTTATTAAAGCCTTGCATATCATTTAGTTAGCATGTTTTAGCCACAGGTGGACCTGTGAAGAAATTTAGTCGTTTTTCGAACGCTGGATGATTTTATCCATCTGCTTGATGTACTTATTGAGTTTACGAGTGATTTTCTTCGTTTGCTTTTCCGTTCGTTGCTTGAGTAAGTAGGTCACCGCATGTTTAAGCTTTTCTTTTCGCTTATTCATTTGTGCAACCAGGTCAGCACCTCGAATGGAAGACTGGTCAATCATCAGAATATGGAGACGCTCTTTGAATACCAGTGGGTCTTTACGATGATTGATGAGTGTTTCAAAGAAAAAGTTTTCCCATTTTCTGTAGTAAGGTTGCCATGACTTACGTGACGTTTCAGGATCGTCAACCCAGGCGACAATCCGTTCTTTTTGTGCTTTATTTAAATCGCCAATCCAGTCTTCAAGCTGCTCTTCAATGCCTTCGATTCTGTCTTCCCGTCGTTCTGCTTTCTTTTCCGGATCGTTATCTTCCTCGGCATCTTCTTCTCGCCATTCGGCAACTTCTTCTTCTCGGTTTTCACGAAATTCTTTAATTTGCTCGTCTGTCATCGACGATAGAAATGCTGTGATTTCAGGCATTGCCCGATCAGCAATAGTCGGCCAGATACTGTCTACCCAATTCCAGAATCGTTGTGTATCGGCGTGTTCAAAATTATCCTGGTTTAGTGCATCACGAAACGCTGCCAGTTCAGTTCGTGCTCTGACAAGTTCTTCCTGTTGATGCCATTTGATGAGATCCGGAAGTTGATCGTCAATAAAGTCTTCTTGTTGGTCAGACAGTTCAAAATAATCATCCAGTTGCCATGAGATGAACCAGTCGAGGTAACTATAATAAAAACTCAGGGAACATCCTGATAACAGGAGAACGAGAGAGGAGACGGTGACAAACTGTGTTAAACGTTTCATAGATTAAGTCTTTAATTCCTGGTTAACCAGAGCATGTTCGTATCGTTAATATGTCTTGTTGTGAACGTGAAGTCACCTATGTGTTGACTCGAATTTGTAAATAAAGTTTTATGCCATCGTCGGAGCGTGTAAAAAATACTCTGAAGATATTATTTCAGGCTACGAAATAAGCGGGTTAATAGCTGTGTAAAATCGATGGATAACACCGTTGAAGATCGGATAAACACCGAGTTTGTGAACAGATAAGAGGTATTTTGTGATAAGAATGCCGACTGATTCCTCAGCCGGCATATTGATGAGTGACTCAATAATTTATTTGCAGTGTTAAACGATAAATTTATCAGTTAAGTCATGTAAATTGTCAATTTGTTGAATCAACTGTTTTACATTGTCATTAGATTCATTGGAATCGTGCTTAGTGATTTCAGACAACTCCTGAACGCGATCAAGATTTCGTTTGATATCGACTGCAACCAGTTCTTGTTCCTCTGAAGCGGTAGCCACCAGCTCATTCATTCTGGATACCTGATCAACGGCATCATTAATCGTGTCCAGCTGCTGTTCAACTTCACTGTTCAGCGTTACCGCATATTGAGCTTTTTCCTGGCTGGCTTCCATGACTTTAACAACGTCATCCGTTGCTCGTTGCAATCGCTCTGTTGTTTCCTGAATCTCCAGTGTTGATTGCTGAGTTCGCCCCGCTAACGTGCGAACTTCATCAGCTACGACTGCAAAGCCTCGACCTTGTTCGCCTGCGCGTGCTGCTTCAATCGCGGCATTTAATGCCAGTAAATTGGTTTGCTCTGCAATACTTTGAATAACACTCAGAACGCCGCCAATTTCTTCACTGTCTCGCTTGAGATTTTCGACAGATACCATCGCATTGTTAATCTCGTTAGAGAGTTCAGTGGTTGAAGCCATGCTTTTTTCTATTACCGAACGGCCTGAATTAGTCGCTTCGACAGAACTTTGCGTTGCACTGGCTGTATTCGTGGCATTATGAGCAATTTCTTTGGCTGCCGTCGTCATATCGGTTACAGCATTTGCAACATGGTTGGTTTCATCTTCCTGATCATGCATCGCTTCTGATGTTGCTTTACTGAGTTTTTCTAAATTATGACTGTAAGAGGTCAGACTCCGACTGGCGGTATCAACATCTTTAACCATGATTTGCAATCTGGCCATAAAGCCATTGAAGGCTCGTCCTATCAACGCAATTTCATGTTCACCTCTGTCATCCAGTCGTTTAGTTAGATCGCCATTTCCGTTTGAAATATCTTCCAGACGTGAACGTAATGTATTCAGCATCGCACCGATAGAGGTTTTATAGGTGAAGAACAGGGTGGTGAACAGGATGATGAGTAACACAATCAGCATAACCACCAGTTTATTGCTCAATGCTCGGCCGTTTGCAATTTGTTCATCAATATTGGATTCCATTTCAAGCACACCACGTAAATCACCGAGTTTCCAGCCAACACGAGGTGTGTCCGGATGTCCGTTGTGGCAGTTTACACAACCCTGAGACACCATAGGATCAGAAATGGCGACACGCACTACCGTACTGCCATTTTTTTCTTCTGTCCGCACAAATGGTGTTTTAGGGTCTTCTCTCAGTGCATTCCATGCTTCCTGAGCAAATGAATCCCAGTTTTCTTTATTTTCAACTGTCCGATTGGGGAATGGATACGGTGAATACAGCTTGAGGTTCATACCTTTTTCTTTCAGAAGCCCACTGATGTCATGCAACATGGTGGCAAACAGCGGGATAGCATCAGGATTATCGGCATGGTGAACGTCGGTGGTTAATCCGCCTCGTCCACGAACTTTAGCTACAACTTTCGTCGTGTAATAGCTTCGAATGGTTTTAAATTGTTCTACGTTGGACTGTGTAACAATGGTTGCGGACTTTGTCGCATTGTCCATTGCTAAAACAGGTATGTACCAAATGGCAAATAATATACATATCAGGATACTAATAAATACCGGAATGAATAGCCGCCAAAATAAACTCTTTTTCATTTTGAATGTTACCAGGTTGTTGTTAATCACTAAGGCAATTGCCCGAACCTTAGGTGAGCACTTGAATCAACACTGCACAAAAAATGATCCCAGAGGCACACCTGTACCAAAAATTTCCATTAAAGCTCAATACTATTGCTAATTTTTGTAAATGTGAAGGGTACAGCATGGTTTAAATTTGTATAACAAAGAAAATAATGAATGGATAAAGTGAAAAAATTTAATAAATACAGTCATATAAGTTTACCTTGGATGGGTAAACTTTCGCTTAGTATAACTAATTTACGTTAAAGCTAATTTCTTATATGAATCATAGATTTTTGTTATTCTTTATTAGCTTCAACTGTGAATCAAAGATAGAAAATTGATATATGAGATACAAAACAGCTGGATAGTTTCTATAGTTACTACACTATACGTAAGCCGTAACCGCTGTTTCCACCTGAATTTATGTTTAGTTAATCGAACATTTATCTGATCATAAAATTAACGATACTAAAGTTTTATCGTGAGGGCTCTGAAAAGCGTATGGAAAGTAATCAGGGTTTAATGAGAGGGTGAGACCAGATTATGTACAGAGTGAATTTTTCGACGTCGTGAAATGAAGAGTTTGCTACCGTCTGCTTTTTTAGCTTCTTTTTTTGCCATTGCTGCTAATTCACCTACTTCATTATGGCTCGGGCAATGTAATGGATCTGGGTGAACAACACCGATAGCGAGGCTAAGCAGATTGAAGAACATTGATTTGCCATTTCTGTCTATCGACCAGACACCACCTTCATTAACTTCATGTTCTTTATAATGTTGTTTAACTGCCGTATCAAATTCTTCAATGATGCTGATACATTGCTGTTCCCAGTTGTTATCTCTGAGAATAACGACAAAATCATCGCCGCCAATATGCCCGACAAAATTAACACTTCCTCCTGCATGGCGAATAAGCATATCACCCAGTTGCCTGATGACCTGGTCGCCTTTGGCATAGCCGTAATAGTCGTTAAAAGGCTTGAAGTGGTTAAGATCAAACCAGGCAACATGAAAGTCGTGTCGGTGTTTAATTAATTCATCAATTTTTTTATTGATTGGAACATTGCCAGGTAACAAAGTTAATGGATTTGAATGTCTCGCGTTGATGACTTTTAAATCGGTGATTCTCTTCAATAAATCTCTGACGTGTCCGATACCGCTAAATACACCATTCTCAACAATAATAATCTCCTGAGTTAACTGACTTTCTTCGTCGGTAATCAGCCGAGATACTTCATCCAGTGATGTCGATGCTTCAACGATCATCACATTAGGATTCATGATCCGTAAAATAGGTTTCTTTTCGTACAATGCTCGACCGTATTGCGTTGAATACAGTTCCATTAATTCATGACGTAAGACGATGCCTGTCGGTTTTCCTGCATTGAGTACGGGGACTGCGCTTAGCGATGCACTTTGTTTGAACAGGTTATCGACGGTGCTAACAGGATCATTGATGTCTACGGTTGGCGTTTTTGTAATGATAGTGGCGGCTGTTTCCTGTTTTTCTTCTAACGGCCAGCTTTGCATACTGCTATGACTGATGATGGCATCAAGTTGGTAATCGGATTTTGGTTCGGCAGCAGGGCGTCCTAAAAAGAATCCCTGGCCCAGATTTATGCCGATGTTTTGAATCACAGCCAGTTCATTCTTTGTTTCGATTCCTTCAGCCAGGATTTCGCAGTTAACGGTTTGGCCGATATTGAATATCGCTTTAACAAATTCACGTTTGACGGCATCTGTGTCGATGCCCTGAATAAAATGCTTATCGATTTTTACATAGTCAGGCTTCAGATCAGCCCAAAGTTTTAAGCCTGAGTAACCCGCACCTAAATCGTCGATGGCGATTTTGAATCCCATATCACGGTAATGATTGACGACCCCTTCTGTCACGCCAAAGTTATCAAACGGATGCTGTTCAGAAATTTCGATGACTATATCGTCTACAGAAATACCGTATTCATTCAACAATTTTACTGTAAATCCCTGGCTGTGGTTTTCACTATTAAGTAGTGAAGCACTGACATTAAGGAATAATTTGCCCGGGATATTTTTTTTGGAAAATGCTTCGATGGAAAGTCTGCGGCAGAGAAGTTCGAGTTCTTCGGAGAGATTGTTACTTAAAGCGGTTTGAAATAATTCGTTAGGCATTCGAAGAGGGCTGTCATTCGGGCCTCGAATCAGTGCCTCATGAGCAATTAAACGCCCGGTCTTTAGATCAATGATGGGTTGAAAGTGTGGTGACAGATCTTTGCTTTCAAGGATCCGGTATAGTTCATTTCTTAACACCGCTAAATCTGACAACTGCGACCTCCGGGATAGTTTATTACATGCTAAAAGTACGACGGATATAACTGTTCCAAAGAACAACGCTGGATTTCGTTCCACTTTTTCCTTTTTAGCAAGTCTTAACATCCTTGCAGCAACGTGCCTGATATAAATCCGGACGAAAAATTGTAAGGTAAGTTCTGCATAACGAATCAATCGAACCTTACCTTGTATGTATTACAAAAAAGTTACAAGTAGATAATTCCATAAATTCAGTCTCCTTTGAATACCAGCTTCAATGGAATTTTTTTCCAGCGGTGATTTGATTAGGTTAAGCGTATTCTAAAATACCGGGAAAGTGTTGCTATTAAAGAGGTTGAGTGAGAATGGTTGAAATCTGTTTATCCAGCAGGAAGTGTTCAGGGGGTATTGTTTCCATAATTGCTTGCAGCGCAAAATAGAGCGCTTTGTTCAACTATTTTGAAACTGTTCAGTGAATGTGAACAAAGCGCGATCTGCATCTAAGGCATTATTACTCGATATTTTCTACCGAGCCGGTTGGTGTTCTACGTTGTAATTTTCCGTGTTGAAACAGAAAATCTTTCCAGGGTGAATTGAGTGAAGGTGGCTGCATTTGGATGCGCCATAATTCGCGATACCCCTTAAAATCAGTTCGACCATGTAGCATCGTGTGATTGTTGATCAGCACGGCATCGCCCGGTTCCATTTGATGTTTAAACATATTACGTTCAGACATGCAGATTTCGCGTAATTCTGCCTCCAGTGCGGCCATATCATCATAGTCTTCTGATGTGACGATCTTAGAGTAATTCGGTTGAATCGTTCCCGGGTGATCGTCGTCAGACCAGACTTCCCACCAACGCATAACATCCTGGAATGTCCACGGGCATTTCATCATCAGTGGATAACTCTTCGGCTCTCCACCAAAGTAGGTGAGTTTGGTTGAATAAGACAATTCCGTTTTTCGATATTTCTCCCGAAGCCGCCCCGGTATTGTTAATGGCACATGCGATGAGTCAATTAACAGGCTGATACCATCTTCTTGCAAGTTTTCTGGCTCATTGCGGTGGCAATACAACATAAATTCACGAGGGATAAAATCTTTGTACTGAAATTTCACCTGATTGATACCCATGTAAGAAGGTGGCGCGAGTAAATCCCAGTGGATGGGTAGCCCTTCTTCTGAATCAACGGACGACAGAGGTTTTCCCTGATGACCTTCTACCGGCGCTACAACATGGGTAAACCCAAATTTCCAGGGGATCATGTTACCGCGAGTACCGTACCAGTCTTCCAGTTGTTGTGGCTGTTCGAAGGTTTTAAATCCTCTGAACACGAGAACACCAAAGTGCTTATTTAATGCTGTGATCTGTTCGTTGTCCAGGTCATACAGAGTCAGATCGTGGTTAACATTGTCGATAAGTAATCCGCATTTTTCCCGGTACAGGCTTAACTTCAGACCTTTCAATTTTTCAAAGGTTTCTTCGGTTTCACTGGAAAGTTTAATGAGCAGCCAGTTTTGATCATTCAATGTGCAGGGAAGAATAACTTCACGGCCTTCATCGCACTGACGATAATGAATACCGACGGGTTCTGTGACAAACGCATCTATGGTTGCATCAAACAAAATGGTGTTGTGCCAGGGTGTTTTAAATTCTCGATCATCAAACAGGTAAAGTGCGAATTTTTTGCCGTCCATCGGATGACTGTGAATACTCAGGCGAATGTGATGAGGAAAATGTTCGTTCAGGAAATTATCCAGAGCTTTACCCTGGACCATCATTCCTTTAGCTATTTCTGACAGGCGCGCTTTTTTGCCCCGATTATTAAGCGCCTGAAGTTGATAATGCTGATCTTCTCGCATGAATTTTTTTAAGCCAAGATAAGCATCGTTAGCTTTCTCATCAATTTTAACTAAATCATCGAACTCAGCCTCGAATTGAGCATTACCAAACTTCTCTCTCAGTCCATTCAGGTAGTTAGCTTCATCAACATCATCGAAAACTGGGAAATTATGAAAATTAACAATCTTGATTATTTCGTTGGCATTTAAACCATCAACGATACGGTGCAACCCATCGGAATAATCATAGTGGTCATTAAGGTCTACAGAAATGTAGTCTGAGAAAGTGTGATAGTCAGAGAAAATCGTTAACACAGCGCCTTTACAGTAGATGGCTTCGATATCGCGAATTGCGTTCACGAATTTGCGTAAAACAAGGTATTCCCCCATGTCTGGCAACTTACCAATGACTTTATCCGGATTGACGCTTTTACACGGAAAAGCAGGTAATAACAGCTCTATGGGTTTATCTTCAGAAATGAATTGTCGTATAACATTTTTCAGTACTTCCAATCCCTTATAAACGGCGTTGGTGTTAGCGAACATATTGTTCATTAAAATAAATGCGACTTGATCAGTTAACTGTTCAGTTTTTTTTTCGAGCATTGTTTTTGTCCACTGGTTATTTTTATTGAAATGGGGGATTGGAAGAAAAGTGACATGGACGAAAGGGTGGATAAAATAAGCATGTTTTATAAATAATAATTTATTGTTTATATGATGTTGCTTTATTAGGTTAAATCCTCATTAAAATTTGTTTTTTATAGTTTATAAATATGAACCAGATACGCCCCTGATGATGTACAAGGGCGTATTTACTGATTTTGAACGATATTATCTGTTTATGATTTACTATAACCGGTACTGAACCGCTTATTTTATTTGGTGCTGAACATCGTCTATATATAGATAAACGTTATAAGATGTTTGCGCACGGTAGAACCAGATTGCATCGATACTCACCTGAGACGCAGAAATTGAGCCATTACCGTTATACCAGGCGTTCCAGTGAGATGAATTGTCCAGTTCCCACTCAAGGAAGGTCCATTGGTTTGCTGGAATAGAACGACTAATCGAACGTTCTGTACCATCACTGTCGTCAATACCTATTGCTGCTGTTACCCCTGAACCACCGGAATAAACCCAGAAACCAACGGTGCCATTAGCACGTTGGAATTTCGTGTTATTCGACGTGCTGCCGTAGCCACTCAGAAATCTGACCGCCCAGCTTGCACTGGTACTGGTGTTATCAACCAGTTTAATTTGCTCAGAATAACTGCCTTTGTAGCGAATACTGCTGGTACGAACGGCTGTTGATGATGAAGAAATACCCTGCGTTGATCCCGAATAGGTTGGATAGGCATTGAAATGACCTTCGCTGGCTTCAAAATCGTCCAGAATCGTCACAGATGGATTACCACCACCGCCAGAACTCCCGTTAAGTTTTGAGTAGTAGCTTGACCAGTTCCAGTAGATACCCGGATCGGTATGAGTTTGTGATGGGAAATGCTGGTGACCTTTTACTGTGTAGCTTTGAGATAACTGAACGACACCGCTGTGAGCGCTACCGCTGTACGCACTGGCACAATTGATATTGTGCTGGCTACACATGTGCTTTGTCAGATCAGATGATGAGTTGTACATCGCAGTTGTATACCAGGAGCTACTGCTGACATATCCCTCGTGCTCAATACCGATTGAATAGGGGTTAGCACTTTTGGCATGCCATGCTTTGTTGTAATCACGGACCATCTGCGTGACCTGGCCGTCAGATGAACGAATCACATAGTGAGCAGAAGCACTGGAAGCCGGATTGGCCAGCCAGGAAATTGCGCCAGAATATGAACCCTGAGTCGTGTGAATGGCAACGTGAGAAATTGAACTACCGCTTCGAGAACTGTAATTTGGCGATGCGACCCACAATGCCGGAGCATAGTCGGAGCTATTAATCGTGTCAGTTGCACCATCTTCAGTTGATTGCTCTAAAGAACGCTGTTTTTGCTGGCCTGAGCCGTAGTAGTTCTCACCTTTGACTGAAATTTTATCTGATTCAGAATCAATAATTAGTCCCGGCGCACGTAGTAAACGGATCTCTTCTTCATTAAATAAAGCATTCCAGTCCACGTTACGTGGTGCAATCAAAATACCGTTATCATCGGCCCCTTTTTCGATCACTGAGAAAATGTCAAATAAGAAGCTGTTGATGGCGTAATTTTCAATGTTCGATTTATTTCGAATACCTGATAATTGCGCCAATACAGAGCGAGTCTGTTCCAGGTTGTTGCCTGCAATGTTTTCATTAACAAGCTGAGATTCTAGCCAGGCAGCCATTGCATTGATTTGAATGTCTGCATTTTTAAGGAATTGTTCTTTAGATACACGAGAATGATTGATCACTCGGGTGAGGGTATTGTGAAATCCTTTGTCATTGTCGTCATACAACCCGAATAAACCATAAGGTTGTGGCATGCCATGGTGGTTAAGCGCTGATTCAGGCATACGATTTTCCCAGCGACTGCCGACCCAGGCGAGTGACTCCAGAATTCCGTCTGGTAGTGTTGGATATTTTTCATAGGCCGCTGCAAACCAGAGTTGGTAGTTCTGGCGTGCTTTTGCAAATTGCGCTTGTTGCTGCTTGACAAGTTGTTCAGTGGTTAGCAATGGAGATGTTTGAACCGGTGCAGGTGTGAACGCTGAGGCTGAGATGAGACTGGTATCTGATTGAGGGCTCAGATGATCGTGTGCCGATGCACCCGACGCGATGAGAAGTCCAATGGACGTAGCAAGTATTGTTTTAATAGTTTTCATAGGTTTCCTCATTGTATTGTTCAGGTTAGTTATTATCGATTGTTCTGTGATGCCTTATATGTAAAATGGGAACTTTACTGGAATGAAAAATAGCCGCTGTAGTCAGCTTTTAGCTGGCGTGGTCTGTGGGTTTTTAACGTTATAATGCTTCATTGAGATTCACACCGCTTATTTAATACAGGTTTGTGTAGTCAAAAATCTGAATATTAAATAGTTGCAAATAAGGCCACTAAAACGATTAAGGTAATTCATATGTAAACCAATTAATAGCCAAAAATTAATCATTTGTTAGTATTAGTTGGATTATTCTTGGTAATTTTCGTTATAAGGCGCAGTGGTTTTGACAAAAAACAAGCATTATCGCAGGCAAAATTGTCAGCATTGTTGCGATTGTGAATGGCTGTTGGAAGCGAGATTCACGGTTTTGGTGTGTTGATGTAAAATGTCTCGTTTCCTTCCTGAACCTTGAAAAATTGAATCTGGAACAGGTGTTATAACGTTCATTAAAAACGAAAGCTGATGACCAAACGCAAAAACGATCTAAAACAGCCCGCCGATAAAAACTTTGACAAAATTGCAAAGAAATTTGCGCAAAATATTTATGGAACCAGTAAAGGGATCGTCAGACAGCGTGTTCTGATGCGTGATTTATCGACGTTGGATTTAGAGCACTCAGCACCACTCTCTGTGATTGACATCGGTGGTGGACAAGGACAAATTGCTATTGAATTAGCTAAATCGGGACACCATATTACGTTGTGCGATATTTCGAGTGAGATGTTGTCCATCGCCAAACAACGAGTATCGGCGTTGGGGCTTGATAGTCAATTTCAGTATGTCCATGCTCCGCTTCAGCAGTTGCCTGAATTGTTGGATAACGACTACGATTTGGTGATGTGCCATGCTGTTTTTGAATGGCTCACAGATGCTCGTAAAGCAATGGATATTCTTACGCATTTTAAGCGGGCAGGTGGTGTGATTTCTCTGATGTTTTACAACCTGCATGCAAAACGGCTGGGTAACATACTGGTCGGAAATTTTGATTATGTGCGAAATGGATTACAGGTTAAAAAAACCGTGAGTTTGAATCCTCAGCATCCACTGGAACCTCAAGAGGTACTGAACTGGTGCGATGAGTTGTCGCTTAACGTGATTAAAAAGAGTGGTGTGCGCTGTTTTCATGATTATCTTAAAGATCCGTCTATGAAAGATTCGAATCTCGAAGAAATTATTGAGATGGAATTGGCCTGGGGCGAACAAGAACCCTATGCGTCAATTGCTCGTTATATGCACTTACTACTCAAATAAATGTTTCTTGAATAAATGGCACGCAAATAAAAAGGTGAAGGATGGCAAGACTTGTTTTAGATCCCGCAAGCAGAGCCGCCAGTCAGGAATTGCTGGCGTTTGAACTTGAAAATAGAGAATGGTTTGAATCAATGATTCAGGGACGAAAGCCAGAGTTTTATAATCTGGCAACCGTGACAAAACTGCTAGCCGAAGCTGAGCAGCAATGGACCAATGGAGAAACTTACCAGTTTTTAGTCCGACTGGACGGTGAACTGGTTGGCCGGGTTAATCTGAGACATGTCTCTAAGAAAACCCCATTTTCTGCTGAAATAGGCTATCGAATCGGTAAGCGTTCAGCTGGAAAGGGCATTATGACTAAAGCGGTGAGCATGGCATGTCGTTTTGCGTATGAGCAGCTGTCGTTACAACGATTATATGCCAAAATCGCCATTAATAATCCAGCGTCACAAATAGTGCTGTTGAAAAATGGTTTTAATTTCACATCCAGAATACCAAAAGCCATTATGATCAATGGTCGGTACTGGGATTTAGTGGTGCTGGAAAGAATGGCACCGGCATTTATGGTCGCTAAATCGAAAGAGGATGAACTGGCGGCATCGGATGACGAAACTGAAAGCTCTTAGATTAGAAAAATCTGTTAAATTGTTTTGTTATAGAGTGCCGCAATATCTCGCTTTTTTCTTCTTATTAAACAGATATTGCTATATCTAACCAGCTGTTTAATAAAGTAATTTACAAAACCCTTTTGCTTGTGTTTAAATACCCCTGTTGTTTCTAATGAAATACAAGGAATATCATATTCTTGAAAATTGTATATGATATTCCGAAATTTCAAATGGACATCCAATCATGCAACTTCCTTCTTTCAGTGATGAGCTGATTTATCTTGATGCGAATGCAACAACGCCTATTCTTCCCGAAATTGTTTCAGCTATCGACGAATCGATGATTCATTGTTTTGGCAATCCCAGTAGTAGCCATATGACAGGCTTGCAGGCAAAGCATTTACTGGAGTCGACCAGACAACTGGCTTATAAGGTGTTACAAACTGAATCGGGTCAGATTATTTTCAATAGTGGGGCAACGGAAGGTATTCATACTGCCGTTTTTTCTGCGTTGGTTGCCGCTAAGTCCAGATCAGATCTGCCTGAGAAACCTTTGCTGATGTACGGTGCAACTGAGCATAAAGCTGTCATCGAAGCGCTAAAGCACTGGAACAATATCCTGGGTTTGAATGCAGAGGTCGTTGCGATTCCTGTCGATAAACGAGGCATTCTGGACCTGACATTTATTGCATCAAATGCGTCGCGAGCAATCATGATTTGCACCATGGCAGCAAATAATGAAACAGGTGTTTTTCAGGACATCGCCGCCATTGAAAAAGCAATCAGGGGAGCCAGCAAAAATGCGTTGTGGCTGGTGGACAGTGTTCAGGCATTAGGAAAAGTTGCCTTAGACTTTGATTCACTATCGATTGATTATGCAACGTTTTCTGGGCACAAGTTGTATGCGCCCAAAGGTGTGGGGATGATGTGGGTAGCCGGGTCTGCACCGTTAACGCCGCTTACTACCGGTGGTGGACAAGAACACGGATTACGCGCAGGTACTGAAAATTTGCATGGGATTGCGGCGTTACGTACTGTGTTTGAAATCCTGTTAGGCAAGTCATCCGTTCGATTCGCTTCTCAAGAGCAACTTATTCAATATCGTCAGCAACTGGCTGATGCACTTCAGATAACGTTTCCTGATATTCGTTTTAATAATGATTTTAGTGTGTCGCTTCCGACAACGATTAATTTTGCAGTCCAGGGCATTTCAAGTCGTGAAATTATGGATTTGTTCGATGCCAGTGGTATCAGGGTCAGTTCAGGTTCCGCATGTAGCTCAGGTGTGACCCGAAGTTACGTACTGGATGCAATGGGTTTGGAAGACTGGCAGAGCGAAGGTGCTATTCGGTTGTCATTCGGTCCGGGGACTAAACCGGCAGAAATTGATCGCGCTTGTACACTAATTCGAGCGTTAAAACCTGCGGTATCTCATGCCTGTTTTACGCAATCCGATTCACATAAGATAACTGGCGCTATGCGAACAGGCTTAATTCAGTTGTACAGCCCAGGGCATTGTTCATGGTGTTATCTTGATATGGAAAATCATCAGGCATTCGTGATTGATCCAGTACCAGCAATTGATAGCCTCGTTGCAAGAATTCTCGAATGTCAGGCCGTTGAATTAGCCAGTGTCTATTTTACCTCAGAACAAACCCGGGCACTTTATCAGGCAGGGCGTTGGTGTGAATTGGAACAGGCTAAGGCGATTGAATCAGTCGCCAGTCAGTGGAAACAGTTAACGGTTGCAAATGAAGAACGACAACAATTGTTTTGTTATCAGCCGGGAGTGACGACGACAACACTGTTGCTAATTGCTGCTCGTGATGAACGTGAGTTGTTTTCTGCCGGATGGCAGCAATTAACGAAGCAGATGTCTCAGGATGACCAGCAGCTGACATCAGCGGAAACCCTGGTAGGATTCAGTGAAGACGCCAGTGGTCGTCATATTGGCGGTTTAACGCTGGATAACAATGTTATTCGTTTTCCTGAGCATGGCAGTTTCCGACAAATTTCAGCGGAAACCCTGCTGGATGAACAGAAACAGCAGGCAGGCTTAATGATTGATGTGCGTGAGAATTTTGAATTCGAAGCATGGGAGCTGAGTCATCAACCGGATACAGCGACACAATTATTGAATTTGCCACTCAGCCATCTGGCTGATTTCCTGGTCAATCATGCGTTAGATACTGATCGTCCAGCCTGGGTTATTTGCCGGAGTGGTCGCCGAAGTGCGCTGGCTGCCGAAGTATTACGACGAATTGGTGTCAAACGTGTCAGTAACGTGGTGGGCGGTTACGCTTTGCTAAGTTCAGCTGAATGGGCTAACAGGGACCATGTGAGCTGAAATGATTCAAATACATGGAACTATCGAACAATACTGGCGTCAAAGTATCAGAGTAGGGCATGAAGCACCACTCTGACTTACTAGCGCATGACTTGGTCGACTTATCGTCGGCTTCAGACTGTTGACAAACTATTACGCTCAAAATATCAGCGTTAAAAAACCGTTCAAAATCCTCATTTACTCGTTGTAAATTGTGGTTTTTCAAGAACTTTTAACTTGTTATTTTTTCGCTCATGACGTTTGTAAACAGCCAGAATTGTACTTATTCAGTACACCGTAGCCGACTTATTGTCGGCTTTTTTTCGCCCGAAATTTAGTGAGTGTTCAACAGGCAATACACGTTGATAAATATTCACCCCAAAATTATGACGTTTAACGGGTTTCTATTGATTATCCTGACAAGCGTTGCTTAAATACCTGCCACCACAATTCTATTGAAACAGATTGAAATAATGATTAAAAAATCTCTGGTTGCCATGTTGTCAGTAATGACACTGTCGGCGTGTGCAGCAACTTCTCCAGCGGACTCTTCATCAACGTCATTAAATACCTTCGATGCCTATCTCAACGCAAAACCTGTAACACCAGACCAGTCTTTTTCTGGTAATGACAAAGTCATTACGATGGAAAAAATCATGTCTCATCCTGACTGGCTGGGACGTCAGCCAGAGCGTGAATTCTGGGGCGTAAAAGGCGAGTACATTTACTATTACCGTAAACGTGAAGGGTCAGAAGTCAGAGATTTATTCAGACAACCCGCTAATGGTGGCGATGCTGAATTAGTACCGTTGGCAGATTACTACAAAGTAGCTGGTCGTAGTGTTGTCTGGAATAAAGATAAAACAGTGCGCGCTTATGTTTTCCAGGGCGATATTTTTATTCAAACGAAATCTGGTGATGTTACACAAATTACTCGCACATCTGCGCGAGAAAGTTCACCTCAGTTTTTAAATGATGGTCGTGTTGTATGGCAAGACGGTCTGAAACTGTTCAGCTGGGAACCAGCTACGAAAGCGATCAGCCAGTTAGCTGAAATTAAATTTGCTGACGCACCAAAAGGTATTAAAGACCCATCGACCTATGTGGCAAAAGAGCAGCATAAGTTGATTGAGTTTGTTCAAATTACCCACCAGAACAAGAAAGATCGTAAAGAACAGACTGATGCAATTAAGGCGGCGAATGCTTCTGTTGTAGCCAAACCTTTCTATTTGGATAAAGGCTACACTGTTATCGATTCCAGCCTGTCACCTGATGGCACTAAAGTCCTGGTTGCTGTCGGTAAAGACATACCGTATCGCAAAGACAGCGACATCATGCCGAATTATGTGAGCCAGAACGGCGACATTATTCCGGTTAAAGCTCGTCAACGTGTTGCTGATGCTAAGCCTTATGCGCAAAAACTGTATCTGTTGAATTTAGCTGATCACAGCAAGACAGAATTAACGTATGAGACGTTACCTGGGCATGACGAAGACGTGCTTGCTTCTGTAAAAGAAGAAGTTGCAAAGCGTGATGGCAAAGAATACAAATCAGAAAAGAAAGCGCGTGAAATCGGTTTAATTCTTGACTGGGCATGGGATCAAAGTGCGATTCAGTGGAACAGCAAAGGCGATAAAGTCGCGGTAATGCTGGAAGCATGGGATAACAAAGATCGCTGGTTAGCGACCGTTGATTTCGATAAGAAAGAACTGGTGAATCAACATCGTCTTCATGATGATGCCTGGGTTAACTATGCAAATAATGAATTTGGCTGGTTAAACAAATCAGATACGTTGTGGTATCTGTCTGAAGAAACAGGTTTTGTTCATCTGTATACCAAAACACCGGGTCAGTCTGCACGTCAGATAACATCGGGTGAATATGAAGTGACTTCGCCCGTTTTAGCCAGCAACGACAACTATGTTTATGCAACGCTTAACAAAAATCACCCGGGCAACAAAGAAGTCTTCCGTATTGCGTTAAACAATGGCGCAACAGAAGCACTGACGGGTTTGGGTGGTATGAATGATTTCGCGTTAAGTCCACAACAGGACAAGCTGTTAATCAATCATTCTGAAACTACCATGCCTCCTGAGTTGTACAGTAAAGCGGTCGCGACAGCAGGTAAAGCAAAGCGTGTTACGTATACCGTTTCTGATGAGTTCTTAAGCTACAACTGGACTAAACCAACGATCGTACCGGTTGAATCGTCACATGTTAAACAGCCTGTTTTCTCTCGCGTTTACTTACCGGCTAACTATAAAGAAGGTGACAAGCGTCGTGCTGTTATTTTCAATCACGGTGCCGGATATACACAGGCAGCTCACCAGGGTTGGTCGTATTATTTCCGTGAATTCATGTTCCACAGCCTACTGAACCAGCAAGGCTATGTTGTTATGGATATGGATTACCGAGCATCTAAAGGTTATGGCCGTGACTGGCGTACTGCTATTTACCGCCACATGGGTAAACCAGAAATTCAGGATTTACGTGATGGCGTAAACTGGATGGTGAAAAATGCGAATGTAGACGCAAATCGTGTGGGTACTTATGGTGGTTCTTACGGCGGTTTCATGACGTTTATGGCGTTGTTTACTGATCCTGAGCTATTCCAGTCTGGTGCAGCGATTCGTCCGGTTACTGACTGGGCTTACTATAATCACCCGTACACGTCTAACATTCTGAACACGCCGGATGTTGATCCGATTGCTTATGAGCAAAGTTCACCCATTTACTTCGCGGAAGGATTGAACAAGCATTTATTAATCAATGCGCCAATGGTTGATGATAATGTTTTCTTCCAGGATGTTGTTCGCCTGGTTCAACGAATGATTGAGCTGGAGAAAATCAATTTCGAGACAGCGATTTACCCGGTAGAACCACATGGTTTCCGTCAGCCTAGTTCATGGCTGGACGAATACCGCCGTATCTACAAGCTATTTGAAGACACGTTGTAAGTTCGCGTTAGAGTCAATAATGGGAAAAGGGCGCTGTGTTTTTCACCGCGCCCTTTTTGATGGATTGGATTTGTTGGTCTTAACGATCAGTATTCTGTTGTGAACGGCGAAGTATGGATATAAATGCTGGAATGGCTGCGATTAACCCAGCGATCAGACCATATAAATGAGATTCTACAGCCACCTGAGTATTAATTAACGAGGCGATTTGTTCAGAAGCACCACTCATATTCTCGTTAGCAACTTTGGCGATAACGCCACCCAGTATTAACCAGCCAGATAACCAACCTTTTTCAGCATCCTTAACCGCTCCCCAGGCAATCATGCCATGTAATGCACCAGACAAACCGACATAACTGGTATACGGCTCAAAAACAAGCATGCCTGAACCAACGGCCAGGCTACAAAAAATGAGTAAACTCCAGTAGGTTTTGTGACTGTAATGCTCAGCATGAGCCAGCCAGATCAGCACAATACCACCGCAATTTAATGCGAGATGAATACCATTACTGTGTAGAAAGTTAGTCGTCAACACTCGCCAGAATTCACCAGGGTGTTGTCGAATAACCAGTTCGAGCCACTGGCTGGAAAGTGGTTCTGCCAGCCAGAGGAGCAATGCGATAGTACTCAGCAACAGAGGTTTGCTTAAGTGTTCACGAGAAAGGGGCAAATTTATCATATAAGGTCTCTACATCATGCAGTGGGACGTTATAGCGAGACAAGTTTTTGATTGCAAGCAAAAAACGTGCTGTTAATCCGTTGAAAGCCGCGTCGTTGGTTGACTTCTGCCGGGGAAGCCTTCAAAGTTAGCCATCCAAAAGTCTAACCAGAATAACCATTTTTATGATCAAAAAATCGCATTACCTTTCTGTTTTTACACTTCTTGCTTCCGTCAGTATCAATGCTTTATACAGTCCGTCTTCAATCGCTGCAAATGAGGTGCGAGAAGACAGAGAGCCAGAAGCAACTATTACAGTTAATGAAAAGAAAGGGGTTTTTGGTCAATCTCATATGGTGTCCACTGCACATCCTCACGCCAGTGAAGCGGCGCTATCTATTCTTGAGAAGGGTGGCAGTGCAGTTGATGCCGCTATTGCCGCGCAAATTATGTTAACGCTGGTTGAACCTCAATCTTCGGGCATTGGTGGTGGTTCATTTATGATGCACTATGATGCCAGAAGTCGATTTTTAACAACCCTGGATGGCCGAGAGACGGCTCCAGCGGGTGTTACTCCAGACTACTTCTTGCGTGACGGCAAAAAACCTCAATGGAAAGAAGCGATTATTGGTGGTCGTTCTGTAGGCGTGCCGGGCACTGTAAGAATGTTGGAAGAAGCGCATGAAGCTCATGGTAAGTTACCCTGGGCGGTGTTACTGGAGCCAACGATTAAGCTCGCTGAAAAGGGGTTTCGGGTTACGCCACGTTTATCGGGTTTGTTAAAGCGGGATATTAATCCTGGTTTAAAGAAACATCAGGCTTCAATGGAATATTTCTTCCCAGGCGGAAAGCCGCTGGAAACAGGCGATTTACTGAAAAACCAGGCGCTGGCTGATGTATTAAAGCAAATCGCTAAAGATGGAACCGGCGGCTTTTATTATGGTGAAAATGCCAAAGCGATTGTGAATGCGGTCACAAAGAACACACCAAACCCGGGTGTAATGACACTTAAAGACTTGCAAAACTACGACGCGAAAGAACGTGACCCGGTTTGTACTGAATATCATAAAAACTGGGTTTGTAGTATGGGACCACCAAGTTCAGGTGGTGTTACGCTGATTCAGATCTTAAAGCAGCTGGAATCCTTTAACTTGTCAAAGGTTGCTCCGTTATCGGCGGAGGCAATTCATTTATTTACACAGTCATCCCGACTGGCGTTTGCTGATCGAAATCATTATCTCGCTGACAGTGATTTTGTTCGCGTGCCAGTTCAAAAGATGATTCAGGCTAATTACCTGCAATCCCGTGCTGCGTTAATCAGTGAAAATGATATGGGCAAAGCTCAACCTGGAGATGTTAAACAGTATCGTCGTCGTTATGGCCGTGATCAATCGCCTGAGTTTCCGAATACCAGTCATCTGTCGGTCGTTGATAAATGGGGTAATGCAGTGGCAATGACCAGTTCGATTGAGCATGCATTTGGTTCCGGTGTCATGGTAAACGGATACTTATTGAATAATGAGTTAACGGATTTTTCGCTAGTACCAACGGTTGATGGTAAACCCGTGATGAATAGAATTGAGCCGGGTAAACGACCACGTAGTTCGATGACGCCTGTCATCGTTTTCGATAGTCAGAAGAATTTTATGATGGCACTGGGTAGCCCGGGTGGAAGTCGCATTATTAACTATGTTGCGTGGACCCTGGTGGGTGTACTGGATTGGAAATTATCCTTGCAAACGGCGATTTCTATGCCGAGAGTCACTAACCGAAATGATTATACGTCATTGGAAAAAGGCACTGATCTCGAAGTATTAAAAGAAAAACTCGAAGCGAAGAAACATAAAGTAAAAATCCGGGACTTAAATAGCGGCCTGCATGGTGTACTAAAAACAGGTAGCCAGTATGAAGGTGCTGCTGATCCGCGTCGTGAAGGCGTGGCGATGGGAAAATAATTGACCGGAGCGGAAGTAACGATTAAAGTTGTGTTCGGCCTGTAAATACAGGCCGTTTTTGTGAGCGACGATTATCTGATTAGTCTCTACACAAAAAGGGTAGCATTCATACTACCAACCAGAAGAGGTGCGTTGACCAGAAACCTTTCCGGAGAGACTTCATTTCTCAATGAACGAAAGGGGCGGGGCGCAACGCCGAGGAAGTGTCGCTTAATGAAGAACGACATTTTCGGTTGCCAGGGCTGAATCCCTGGGACTGTCACTGTTTGTTGTTGGACTTAAAACCGTTGTGTTGAGTCCATATAAATGGTGGAGAGCTTCTGGCGTAATAATCCAGCCCTCCACGTCTGCTTTATCTACGCTTGAGTTCTTCCGCTTTGAACTGGAATTTTGCGGAGACATCCATGAACCCACTTACTGTTGCTAAATTTGGCGGTACAAGTCTGGCCGATTATGACGCTATGACTCGATGTGCCAATATCGTTTGTCAAAATCAATCTGTTCGTCTGGTGACCGTTAGCGCGTCTGCTGGCGTGACCAATCATCTCATTACCTTGTCACAATCGGTGCTTACCGCTGAAGAGCGTGTCGATATCATCAATACAATCAGTAATATTCAAAACGCTATCCTGAAACGATTACGCCATCCTGCTTCCCTGGTCAGACGTATTGAACGTTTGTTGGAAAAGCTGTCTGATGTCGCCAGTCATCCGGGTTTGATGTATCGCCGTGATCTAAAAGATGAATTGTTGTCGTTTGGTGAGCGAATGTCGGCGTTGATTTTTACAGAAGTGCTTCGTCAACGTGGGCTGTCCGTTGCGTCATTTGATGTACGGGATGTGATGGTGACTGATTCTGAATTTGGTCGGGCAGAGCCGGATGTTCCGGCAATCAAAGAAGCTGTAACAACTCAGCTGGTCCCATTGTTAGATAAACAAGTTATTGTAACTCAGGGCTTTATTGGTCGGGATCGAAATGAACTGACAACAACATTAGGCCGTGGTGGTTCTGATTATTCAGCGGCGCTGCTGGCTGAAGCGGTAGGTGCCGATGTTCTTGAAATCTGGACCGATGTGACCGGCATTTATACCACTGACCCTCGTTTGACGCAGGCGGCGAGAAACATTCCTGAAATTAGTTTTGATGAAGCGGCTGAAATGGCAACATTTGGCGCTAAAGTGCTGCATCCTTCCACGCTTATTCCTGCCATCAGAAATGATATTAAAGTGTTTGTTGGCTCCAGCAAAGCACCAAAAAGTGGTGGTACCTGGATTTCTCGAGAAGTTGCGTATCGTCCGCGATATCGAGCAATTGCTTTGCGACGCGATCAAACATTAATCACGATTAAAAGCCCAGATATGCTTCATGCCTGTGGTTTCCTGGCAAACGTATTTTCAATTCTTAAGCAATATGAAGTATCGGTTGATCTGGTAACTACATCAGAAATCAGTATCGCGATAACGTTAGACAGCCAGCAGGGACAGTCCGGTGATTTACCTGAAGCGTGTATTCGTGAATTAAGCAGATACGCAGAGATTACTACTGAAAAAGGCTTATCACTGGTGGCTGTGATTGGTAATCATATTCAGTCACAGCGTGATGCTGGTGGCGTGGAAGGAGAATTGTTCGATGCGGTCAGCGCGGAACAATTACGACTGATTTGTCATGGTGCCAGTGCCAACAATGTGTGCTTTCTGGTTGAAGCTTCTCACGCTGAGGCTGTGGTCGAACGTTTACATGAACGTTTACTGGAGCAAAACAAAAACGCAGCTTGATCCTGACTCTGTTAAAACGGCATAGTGGTTGATTATCAACCATTATGCTCTCCTTGTCTGTGATAGCCGACAGGTTCGCCGTCTCGCTATTGACTTTATCACACAAACTAGTCCACCCTTACGCCTGCTTTTTTCAACAGAACAACTGTATTTCGTCATAATAAATTTAAAAAATTAACAGGATTTTCAACGACTCTTCTGTCATCGCCATCAAGGACAATTTGTCACAGAAAAGATTGTTGAACTGGAAGTACGCAGGGCAAAAAATAATGATAACGAGAGACTCCTTTCACAGCCGAATCGGCTTTATTCTCGCAGCGGCTGGTTCCGCTGTTGGCCTTGGAAATATTTGGGCATTTCCCACCCAGGTCGCCAGTCATGGTGGTGGCGCATTTTTATTTGTTTATTTAATCGTAACCTTGTTGCTGGCGTTACCGGCATTAATTACTGAGATGTACATTGGTTACGAAGGTAAATCAAATCCTGTTGATGCTTTGCGTAAAGCGTGGGGCGGAAGCAAACGTTCTAAAGTGGGTGCCGGTGCTGGCTATGTCGGAATGTTAGGCGCTTTAATGATGCTGAGTTTCTATTCAATAGTTGCCGGTTGGATGGTGTCTCATGCGCTGGCCTTTCTTGCCGAAATAGGTGGTTTTGATGATATTGTTGCCTGGTTAAATCAGGATGGCTTTGCGCGAAACCTGCTGTTTACGCCTCTTTTTGTTTTATTGACGGGTTTAATCATCCATCAGGGTGTGAGTGAAGGGATTGAAAAATGGTCTCGCCGCTTTATGCCCACACTGCTATTTATGTTGCTAGGTTTGTTAGCTTATATTTCAACGCTCGACGGTGCGATGGAAGGATTTAAAACTTACCTGACGCCAGACTTCTCGAAAGTAACGGACCCAGAACTGATTATTGCTGCAATGGGCCAGGCGTTTTTCTCCTTATCCATCGGTGTTGGCGGTATGATGGTGTACGGCTCCTACCTCAAAGCTAATTCTAATCTGTTTAAACTGGGCGCATCGGTTGCGTTACTGGATACGCTTATCGCTTTTCTTGCTGGCTTACTGATCATTCCTGCAATGTTTGTGGCGCGTGCCGCAGGCGTGGAGATTTATTCTGATGGCGAATTGATTAGTCAGGGACAGCTTATCTTTGGTGTCTTACCATCATTATTCGACAATATGGGCAGTATCGGATTATTCGTCGGTTTCGTTTTTTTCTCATTACTGAGCATCGCAGCATTAACATCAACCATTTCATCAACTGAGGTGCCTGTTTCTTATCTGGTTGAAGACAGTGCAATGTCTCGCTCGCAGGCTACTGTATTGGTTTCAGCCGTGGTACTGATTGCCAGTACTGCGATTATTTTTAATTTTGAACTGTTATTCGGTCTGGTTGTGGGTTGGGTCTCTAACTACCAGTTGCCTTTGATGGGCCTGTTTTACTTCATTACGGTTGGTTGGTTATGGAAACGTGGCAATCAACTGAATACAGCGGAAGCCAGTGGCAAGCTTAAGTGGTTGGCGCTATATATTCGTTATGTTTGTCCTTTCCTGATGACTGTCGTGTTCATCAGTGTGATTTCGTAAGTGTAAATTGATAAAACAGGTCGGATTTTTGTCTGTTCCCGGGAGAGAAGCTGAGATGAAAAAAGTAGCGTTTATTGGATTGGGGGTTATGGGTTATCCGATGGCCGGTCATTTAACAAAAAACGGCTATGATGTAACGGTCTATAACCGAACAGCGGCAAAAGCTCAGCAATGGGTGGAAACTTACAAAGGCACGATGGCACTAACGCCACGGCTGGCAGCAGAAGAGGCTGAAATAGTCTTTATCTGTGTTGGCAATGATGATGATTTGCGTCAGGTTTGTCTGGGAGACGATGGTATTTTTGCCGGGTTGTCTGCTAACGCGATTGTTGTCGATCACACGACGACATCCGCAGAAGTTGCCAGAGAGTTGTATGAAATTGCTCAATCACAAGATGCTCACTTTATGGATGCCCCGGTATCAGGTGGTCAGGCGGGTGCAGAAAACGGCGTGTTGACTGTGATGGTTGGCGGTGATGCCGAGTGTTATGACGTCGTCTCTCCCGTGATGGACAGTTATGCTCGTTTTACGAAGCTGTTGGGAAATATCGGTGCCGGGCAATTGACCAAAATGGCTAACCAGATTTGTATTGCTGGTGTGGTGCAGGGATTGAGTGAAGCTTTGCATTTTGTAAAAGCAGCAGGACTGGATGGTGAACAGGTTATTGAAACGATTTCTAAAGGTGCCGCGCAATCCTGGCAAATGGAAAATCGTTATAAAACCATGCTGAACGATGACTATGATCATGGTTTTGCGGTGGACTGGATGCGTAAAGATCTTGGCATTACGTTAAATGAAGCCCGCAAGAATGGTGCTCATCTGCCAGTTACCGCGCTGGTTGATCAATTTTACTCCGAGGTTCAGGCGTTGGGTGGTGGACGCTGGGACACGTCGAGTTTGATGGCGAGGCTTGAAAAGCTGCGTAAACCAGAATAAACACCGGGTTTTCTCTGTTTCAGTAATAACCGGTTAACGGCATAAACGCTGTTAATCGGTTATTTTTTTATATCTGCTAAATTTATTCCTGTTAAACAACGATAATTCAGTGAGTTAGTCAGCTTTGGTAAATATTCAAAATAATTTTTGGAAGACTGTCAGCCAATTTGTTCACTACTATTTACAGGTTTCCGCCACTGTTTAGTAAAAATCTGCCCTCATATACTTGACTGTATAGTCATATTTACAGCCCCCGGGAAAGAAACGCACCGGGTTTGAATCCGTACCTTAATCAAGTTTTTGCTTTCCTCTATTATCAAATGCTTCTGGTGTGATGACATATCAATGGGGTTCAGTCATACCTTGTTGAACCAGTTCGAGTGAAAAAACCCAACCGAGAGCTGTGGTAATAACGAGCATTGTTACCACGTATAATAAAGGGCCGCTCGAATATCAGCAGTTTTGGAGCAAAATATGGGTAAATCAAGTAACTACATTTCTAAGCAGTCGGGCCCTGATGGCAAGATCGTGTGGACGGATGAAGAGAATAATGTCTGGCATGATCTAATCACTCGCCAACTTCAGTGCATTCAGGGTAAAGCTTGCAATGAATATCTGGAAGGACTGGACCGTTTGCAACTTCCACAGGATCGCGTTCCTCAACTTGGTGAGGTCAGTGAAGTATTGCAGGATACGACAGGTTGGAAATGTGCCGAAGTACCAGCATTGATAGACTTCGACAAGTTTTTCAATCTTCTCGCCAATAAAGAATTCCCGGTAGCCACCTTCATTCGTAGTCGTGAAGAATTCGACTATCTTCAGGAACCTGATATTTTCCATGAAATTTTCGGTCACTGTGCCATGCTGACACATCCGGCATTTGCAGAATTTACGCATGTGTACGGCAAGCTGGGTGCGGCGGCGGATAAGAAAGACAGAGTCTGGCTGGCTCGTTTATACTGGTTCACGGTTGAATTTGGTTTGTTACAACACAATGATGAATATCGTATTTATGGTGGTGGTATTTTATCGTCACCCGGCGAGACGGAATATTCAATGACATCAAATGTGCCAGAAAGAAAACCTTTTGATGTGTTAGATGTGCTAAGAACACCATACCGTATTGATATTATGCAGCCTGTTTACTTTGCAATTGAAAGTATTGATTCTCTGTATGACATCGCACAAATGAATATTATGGACCTGGTACAACAGGCCAAACAGTTAGGTCTTCATGAGCCTAAATTTCCACCTAAAGTAAAGAAAGCAAGTTAATCGGAATTTTTACTATGTCAGAACTAAAACAAATGAAATGCGAAGCTTGTCGCGCTGATGCTCCTAAAGTAAGTGATGAAGAGTTAGCACAATTAATTCTTGAGATCCCTGAGTGGGTTCCCGAAGTTCGCGATGGCGTGATGCAACTTGAGCGCGTATTTAAGTTTAAAAACTTCAAACTGGCTTTAGCATTTGCTAACAAAGTTGCTGACCTGGCTGAAGAAGAGTTTCACCATCCATCAATCCTGCTTGAGTGGGGCAAAGTGACCATCACCTGGTGGACGCATGCTATTAATGGTTTGCACAAAAACGATTTTATTTGTGCAGCGAAAACTGACCAGCTACTTGATTAATAAGTTGTTGATTTAAAACTAAAGGGCCTTTTTCAGGCCCTTTTTTTATGTTTTTTTCAATTCGATGATTGTCAGTTAAAGATTTCATTTAGCCGAAGGAAATAATTCGTATAGAATAGGCCAGTATTTTTTGGCCGATGTTAGAATGTCATGTTTTTCAAGGGTCTAAAACGGTGTAATTAGCATCTGAGTTGACGACTATTAACTTGATTTATAGCGCTAATAACTCTAATTTCAGCCAATTCCTTTGATTCACGAACAGAAGAGAATTTTTCATGCGTCTTGAAATAGCCTGTCAGGATCGGGTTGGTATCGCGTTAGACATAATTACAATCCTGGTAAAGTACAACATTGATTTGAAAAAGATCGAGTTGGATGCGAACAATAAAAAGATGTTCGTTGCTTTTCCTGAGATTGAATTCGAAGAGTTGCGGGAAGTGATGCCCGAGATCAGACGTATATCCGGTATCGATGATGTTAAAACCATTGCCTTTATTCCTTCCGAACGTGAGCACAACGAATTAACCACCTTACTGCGTACCTTGCCCGACGGCATTATTTCCGTCGACAATCGTGGAAATATTCTCCTTGCCAATCAGGCTTCACTGGCCAGCCTTGAAATGTCGGATGACGAATTACTGGGTGAGCCGATAGGCAATTTCCTTAAAGGATTTAATTTCACACGCTGGTTGGAAGCTGATGAAGTTTTAGCGCAAACCATTCGTGTAACAGTCGGCAGTGAAGATTTCATCGCGGATATCCTACCTATTTACATTGACGGTGACAGTGATTCCACCCCGGCAAATCTGGCTGGTGCTGTTATTAACCTGAAGTCTGAAAGTCGTCTTGGACAACAAGTCATCGCATTCCGCCGTCATGATCAGGAAAGTTTTTCAAACGTACTGGCGCAGAGTACCGCAATGCGCAGAGTGGTACGCGAATCTCGTAAAATGGCGTTGTCAGATGCGCCGCTGCTGATCATTGGTGAAACAGGCACGGGGAAAGAAGTTATTGCCCGGGCATGTCACCGTTCCAGCCGTCGTTCCTATTGCCCATTCCTTGCCCTGAATTGTGCTTCTTTACCCGATGATGCCGCTGAATATGAATTATTCGGTTATGGCGCAAGAGTGATCGATGGTAAAGAAGAAGAGGGCAAAAAAGGCATTCTTGAGCAGGCCAATGGCGGTACTGTATTTCTTGATGATGTCGGTGAGATGTCATCGGAACTACAAAGTAAATTATTGAGATTCTTACAAGATGGTAGCTTCAGACGAGTTGGTGAAGATCAGGAAATAGCGGTTGATGTCAGAGTGATTTGCTCAACACAACGCGATTTGTCGGGCATGGTTCAGGAATCCAGTTTCCGTGAAGATTTGTTCTATCGTTTGAATGTCCTGACAGTCACTATTCCGCCATTACGTGAACGCAAAAGCGATATTTTGCCGCTGGCGAAACATTTTGTGAAGAAACATGCCTGCCAGTTGGGTCGTGCGGTGCCAGAAATGAGCGAAGCATTTACTGATTATATTCAGCAATATCCGTGGCCGGGTAATGTACGCCAACTTGAAAACGCGTTATATCGGGCGATTACGTTACTGGATAGTGACTATCTGGAAAAAGAAAACCTTGAGCTGCCTTCATATACTCATGATATTGGCTATTTGCATGAAGATTTTGAAGGGACGCTGGAAGATGCGGTCAAACGATTTGAATCAGACTTGTTACGCAAAATGTATCCGGCATTCCCGAGTTCTCGCCAGCTGGGCAAGCGTCTTGGTCTGAGTCACACGGCGGTCGCTAACAAGTTGCGTGAGTATGGTATTAATCGCAAGACCGTGAAAGTCTAACTGTATTTAAACCTTTACAGTTTAGCTGTAAGGCAACAAACACCTGCTGAGGGCTTCATCTCTTTAATTTTGTAGATGAAGCCCTCATCATATGTGGCAATGAATAAATCTACTGTAGTCGTCAATGGCTATAGATTTGTGAACGATACGATTGAATATTTTTTGATTGGTACTGGTGTGTTACCACCAGTTTGAGCAAGTGGAGGAATACTTCTACGCACGCTTGCTCTTCATCGCACAATTAATAAAAAGGTCCAACAAATGAAATTAGCAACACTAAAAAATAATACGCGTGACGGGCAACTGGTTGTTGTCAGCAAAGATCTGACTAAATACACCGATGCTTCTGCGATTGCTGGTTCTATGCAAGCTGTTATCGATAGCTGGGATGAGTTTGCACCAAAACTTGAAGATTTATATCAGGCGCTGAACAACGGTTCAGTTGAAGGTGCTGCTTTTGATCAGTCTCAGGCTGAGTCACCATTGCCACGCGCCTATCAGTGGGCTGACGGTAGTGCTTACGTTAATCACGTTGAACTGGTTCGTAAAGCGCGTAATGCAGAAATGCCACCAAGTTTCTGGACTGATCCTTTAATGTATCAGGGTGGTTCTGATGACTTCCTTGGTCCTCGCGATGACATTCAAATGGCTTCAACAGAGTTCGGTATCGATTTCGAAGGTGAAGTTGCCATTATCACTGATGACGTACCTATGGGTATTGCTGCAGACGATGCGGCGAAGCATATTAAATTAATCATGTTAGTGAACGACGTATCACTGCGTGGGTTAATTCCAGCAGAACTGGCGAAAGGCTTTGGTTTCTTCCAGTCTAAGCCATCTTCAGCGTTTTCACCGGTAGCAGTTACGCCTGATGAGTTGGGTGATGCATGGGACGGTGGTAAAGTAAGCTTGCCTTTACTATCTACCTTAAACGGCAAACCATTTGGTAAACCAAATGCAGGCGTTGATATGACGTTTGAATTTCCGCAGTTAGTTGCTCATGCTGCTAAAACGCGTGCGTTGGGTGCAGGTGCAGTAATCGGTTCTGGTACGGTTTCAAATAAACAAGGTACTGAGTACGGCACATCAATTGAAGAAGGCGGTGTAGGTTACTCATGTATCGCTGAAGTGCGTATGATCGAAACGATTCGCGACGGCAAACCGTCAACATCATTCATGCAGTTTGGTGATGATATTAAGATTGAAATGCAAGATGCTGCTGGTAACAGCATTTTTGGTTCAATCGAACAGACTGTTGTTGAATACAAAGGCTAATACAGACCGGGAGACGTGATGAAACTATTAGGTTACTGGCGTTCTTCTGCGGCTTATCGGGTTCGGATTGCTCTGAACCTGAAAGGCCTGGATTATGAGAATTTGTCTGTCCATCTGGTTAAAAATGGCGGTGAGCAACATCAGGATGAATATAAAGCGCTGAATCCTGCGGAATTAGTGCCAACCTTGATTGATGGTGATTTGGTACTAAATCAGTCATCAGCGATCCTGGAGTATCTTGATGAGAAATATCCTCAGTCACCATTGTTACCGGAAGCCATCGAAGATAAAGCACTGGTCCGTGCTTTTGCTGGTGATGTAGCCAGCGATATTCATCCGTTAAACAATCTGCGTGTGCTGCAATATTTGTCAGGCACGTTGAATGTTACTGATGACGAGAAAGCCGCCTGGTACAGTCACTGGATCACAACGGGTTTTGCAGGGCTTGAAGCGCGTTTGAAAAAGACCGCAGGTAAGTTTTGTTTTGGCGATACGCCAACCGTAGCGGATTTGTGTTTAATACCGCAAATATACAATGCCAAACGTTTTAACGTTGATTTGTCAGCGTTTCCAACGATTCTGGCGATTGATGAACATGTAAAAACAGTGAAAGCATTTGTTGATGCTGAGCCTGAAAATCAGCCTGATGCGGTCTAACTTCGTTTAGCAACATTAGCGCTTAAATGATAAAGCCAGCAATGTGCTGGCTTTTAAACAGAGATGATTGGTTCTTTATTAACGACGTCTTCTGTCCAACACCACGCCGTGAACTTTAATATCTTCTATCCCTTTACTTCCAAAAACAAATTCAATCTGTGCAATAGTCGATTCAAAAAAGTATGTTTTCTCATCAACTGTCAGGATGTAATCACCTTTAACAGGTTTATTGAACTTGTGTTTTTTGAGCGAAATATTGTGTTTACCTAATTCCAAATCAAATTCTGAAAAGTAGTTATCTGTAAATTCCTGAACCCAGATATATTTATCTTTATGAAGGATTAATCCAACGGAGTATTTTTCGGGGAAAGAGGCCATTGGCGTTTGAAATTTGCCAACGGAGAAAGTGTATTCGCCATTAACAGGCTGCCAGGCAAGATTAAAATCAAGTGGTTGTTTTATCCCTTCCGGATCAATGTAGGTTCCTTTACCCACCAGATTAAAGTCGGCGTAGCTCCAGAAAGAGCAGAATAACAGGATGAATGTTGTAATAGTTTTTACCATGATACGTCTCCAATTCATGATGTAGTTTGCAGTGACGATAACGTTTTACGCTTTTATTATGGTTTTAACGTTATCGTCGGCAATTATTGCCCGGGGTCATCAGACCCTAATCACTATTACAGTTATCGTCCAGATGTCAATTATCCTTAGTTGTTGTTACTTCTTCTTCATCATCTGGAAAGTATTTTGACAGGTAAAATACCAGTCCGATGATAAAGACGAAGGTAATTGCCATAGTGCCAAACGTTTTAAAGTTAACCCAGGCATCCTGAGACAATGAGTACGCCAATATGATATTGAGAGTCGAAATAAAATAAAGTAAGCAAGCGGTTGCGATGTTGCAACGATCCCAGACAAACGATGGGATCTCTGCTTGTTCACTGATTTGTCCCAACGCTTTTTCAACCAGGTTCTTTTTGAACAGGTAACGTGAAATCAATAAGCTGGAACCCATGATGAAGTAGATAACTGTTACTTTCCATTTTATAAACAGATCATTGCGGAAAAATATGGTTAATCCGCCAAGTACCAGGGCAATCATAAAAAACGCGAAGTATTTTTTGGGGAAGGTTTTATCTTTAGCCCACATGATAACGAATTGAACAAAGGTAGCGACGATTAAAACGCCTGTGGCGACATAGATGTCGTACAGCTTAAATGCCGCAAAAAAGCCGATCAGTGGAATGTATTCCAATAGCAGTAGCATGCAGAAATTTACCTGTTTTATTAATAATTACTGTGCGAAATGTTGGCGAGTATATCACGGAACATTGCAACTACTGTTAGCAAAACGCGCCATTGTTTTGCGAAAGATTACAGGGAAGATGACCGTTAATAGTGGGATAGAAAGACAGTGAGCCTATGAGCTCACTGTCCAGAACATTGACCTTTAATGGTGTGTGTTGCAACGGTATAACGAATGAATATGAACAAAATTTTACTCGAAAAGGTCAACAGGGCTTAGTTGTTATGTCCACAATCTTTGTCCAATGACACCAAATACCGCCAGATAGCTGATGATAATCGCGTGAACAACGACAGTTGTTACTGTGATAAACCAGCTAATTCGACTGATGCCTTGTTCGGCGATGGTATTAGTCTTTGAATCGTCCGGATGTCGGCGATTACTATTGATGATCATGAGTTCGTATAGCGACCAGGCAGTAACAAAAGCCCAACCCAGAGTAAACAACATGAACCCAATGGCCAGCAACGTTGCAGAACCAAAATTTACGACTGGATTACTCATACCTGCCGCAATGACAATAAGACAAGCCAGTGCTGCAACGCCAGGATACCAGGACAGGCGAGCCAGTCGTTGTTGAGCCTGGCTGCGAGATTTTTTCAGGAGTTTCAGCATTCCCCAGTAGACAGGCCGAATAATCACAAACACCAGTGTAATCAACCAGACGATTAACAGAAAAAATTCAATGAAGACAGTCAGTGAGCTCGTAGGCTGAAGTACTTTGTCTGCATAATGCAATGTCTGACCAGCTTCAGGATCATCAACGATTGATAGACTAACTTGACTATGCGTCGTCGAACGGAAGGTAACGGACGTTTCAGCAATAAAGGATTCAGCAGGTTGGATTGGCAATAGTGTTTTTAACGTCACTTTGTCTGAACTGGCTTGAAGTCTGTAAATCGCAATGATGCGATTAAAGAAATGACTGAATTCTATTTTAGGATTAATAACCCGATAAAACCCCGGGAGTGATCCATCAAAGCGAGCAAGATGTTTTGTCGCTGATTGATCGCGTACTTCCTGATTGTTTGGCTGCTGGAGCCATTTTGCTATCAGTGTGGCAATCTTACGTCTTGTTCGTTTATCGTTCGAATTCATTAACACAGCGAATCCATTTCCCAGTGTTCGGTCATAACGAAACTCAGCAACAAATCCATCGACATCACCATCATGCCCTTGATAGACAGATTTATCGAAAGACTTAATCAGATTGAATGCACCGGAACGATACTCAAGTCCTTCGTTGGCAATAGACAGTCGTTGCTCCAGGCGCACCAGACTGGTGTTAGTGAGCAACTTGCTGTCTTTTGCCAGGTAAGCATGTAGTAATTTGTTCAGGTCATTTGCACTGGCATTGATAGCGCCGACAGGACGATAAAGCAGGTTTTTATAGGGTAGGGAGAACTTATTGTGTTTGTAGGCGGTTGCATCTGCATAGACACTTTCTGATGAGTTCGCCGCTGTTTTCTGAACGAGTGGAAAATAACTGGCTGTCATGCTCAGTGGTTTGAAAACGTTTTCAGAGATGTAATCTTCAAAGCTCATTTGCGTGATAACTTCGACTACCCGTGCGGCTACAGCTGCATTCGAATTGGAATAGGAGAATCGTGTGCCAGGTGGCCAGCGTGATGTGCGTGACTCTGGGTAGAATGCCAGACTGGTTTCAAGTGGCTCATTGTCCGGATTGTCGCGAGCAAACTCTTTCAATGCCAGCTCGTCCCAACCGGTTGTGTGCTCAAGCAAATGAATGATGCGGATTGGGTGTGAGTTACGCCAGGGGTTTGAAAACCCGACGTCAGGTACCAGGTTTGCGACTTCATCACTCAGTTGTAAGCGATTTTCTTCAACCAGTTTCATGACGGCTAAACCAACAAACAGTTTTGAGACTGAACCAATGCGATAACGAGTATCTGGTGTCGCTTTGACCTGTTTATCCAGATTAGCGAATCCCCAACTACCAGACACAGATTGTCCCTGATTAACAACGGTCCAGGAAACAGACGGTATGCCAGCTTCTCGTGCGATGGTTGTGATCTGTTGTTCCAACGACTTAACGCTTTCGGGTTCACTGGCTTTTACAAATCCACTATTCAACACGGTCGTCAGACAGAGCGCCAGCATTAAACTGGTTAATGGAATCGTAGTCAGAAGTCGCCTGATGGCGACGGAAAAGATTTTCACGAATGGTAATCCTTAGTTGATTTTTTTCATCGGCTGGCACAGGATGCAGCGCTGGATGACAAAAGCACAAACAAGGTTTTGTTATCTATCGTGATTTGCCGTTAAGTTGGTGAGTTCACGAAAGTTCACAATTAAATAGATAATAAATTCAAATTGTTATGTGTAATTCTCTATTGCAGGATATAGCGAATACATTAGCAACAAAGGGTAGTTATGGAACAGAATTACGTCGCTTTTGGTGATTATTTGTTGGATCGTCAAAACGAACGATTATTGAAGTGTGAGACATTATCCGACAATGAAGCGGCATTGGACGAGATTCTGAACAACACAAAGGACGTGAAAATTGAACCACAGCTATTTTTGTTATTGGCGCTTCTGATTGAAGAACGTGGTCAGCTTGTGTCCCGTGATCTCATTCAACAACACGTTTGGGCTGGGAGGCATGTGAGTGATGAGGCAATTAGAGCTGCCATAAAAAAGTTGCGTCAGTTATTAAATGACGATGCTCGTGCGCCTCGGTATATCAAAACTGTCCCTCGCCAGGGTTATAAATTGCTGACGCCTGTTATCTCATCTTTTCCTCGCAACAGCGCTGAAAGTAATCAGAACAAAGCAGAAACAAGTCACGTTAAACTCAACAGTCAATCTCCGTTGATTGATGAAAATCCGGTTGAAACGCCGTTTACATCGCATCATCAAGCGAATGAAAATCAGCAATCTGTTCCACGAACGTTCAAACAAACATTGTGGGCCGCCTGTGCGGTGTTGATCGTGATGTTGCTGATAGTTGAATGGCGTCGAGCTGATAATACTGATGAAGAATCACAGCAACAGCCAGACTTCACCGTAACGCCCGTCACCACGATTGCTGGTTCAGAAGTATTCGCCAGCATCCACCCGGATTCAGACACAATTGTATTTTCTCATCGTGCGAATGCGGGTGATCCGCAACAGTTGTATCTTATGAAGCTGGCTGGAAACGATATGCAGCGTCTCAGTTGGGATGATGCCCATTACACGGACCCGCATTTGTCTTTTGATGGACGCTTTTTGGCCGTAACACGAAAAAATGCTACTGGTCAGCAGAATCTGGTGATGTCACTGGAGAATCATCAGATTAACTTGTTGCAATCTGTCGCTAATCAACCGTTTTATGTTGCGGGCTGGAGTCATGACAATCGTTCGTTGTATCTGGCTCAGGAAGGCGTTGTTGGAAAAAATCGCGGTATTTGGCGACTGACGTTGGATACAGAAGCATTTAGCCAGGTGACGGCTCCTTCTGTTGCAGGTGCTGGCGATTTTGCCGCAACAGAATCGTTTAATGGTGATTATCTTGCGGTGTTGCGTGAAGTAGCACCTGAAGAATATTCATTGTTAGTGATTAATGTCGCGACCGGTGAATTGATTGCCAACCGAACCTTGCCAATGAAACCTGCCCGGATTATCTGGCATCAGGATAATCAGCATGTTTCTGTCAGCGCATTTAATCAAAAAGTTGCCCGTTTTAATCTGACGACAAACCGTTTGCAAATCATTGATAATTTACCGCCTTATACCAATGCGATTTTTGCGGACTGTACGGTACAGACATCTCTGTGCTACCTGATGCGGCAGCATAACGGTAATTATATGGACGTCGAAGAGCAACCCATGTTGCTATCTGCGGGCGAAAGTAATGAGTCTGACGATGCTGTTCGACTGTCACCGGCAAAGCTTCTGGCATTATCCGGCGCTCAGGATTTTCCAGTCTACGGTAAACAAACGGGCGCCATTTATTATGCCTCTCGTTTTCATGATGTATTAACTGTTCAGCGTTGGTATCAGGGAGAAGAAAAAACACTGGCTTGTTGGGATGCGGCCAGTCGTTTGTCTGCGTTGCAAATTAGCCCTGATGAGCAGCGGTTATTTGCCGTGTTGAATGGGCAACTGGCTTTAGTGGATGCTTCGAGAGAATCCTTGTCGTGCCAGCAACAATCAGATATTCAGTCGCCAAGGTTTCTTACTCGCTCACTGGAAATCATAAACAGTCCGGTCTGGACACCTGACAGCCAGGCAGTTGTGTTTTCTCAGGCAAGAAACGGTTCGACTAATCTGATTCAACTGACGGTTAAATCAGGTGAACGAGAAACATTCATGCCCAGCCTTATCGCGTGGCGTTATGTTGATCAACAGCAAGCGTTTGCAATTACAGAGGATCGACAATTGATTAAAATGACGCTATCTCGGGATGGGCAGTGGCTTCGTCAGTTAAGAGGAGAATGGCCCGGACGAGGGGCACCGGTTACAAACCAGTGGGCGGTCGCTTCGGATTCGGTTTATGTTGCCGGGAGGAAAGGTCGTCATTCTTATGTTGATGTATTCACAGCATCAGGGCATGAACGGCGTTCAACGGGAAATAATCGATTTAGTTTGAATTTTGATATCTCTCAACACCCCCCTGGTGCAGATAATATCCTGTTGGTGAAGTCGTTGGGGGCGGAAAGTAATCTGGTTAAGGTAAGCCAGCAACCTCAGTAAATCAATAGCTTGAATAGCGAGTCGGGGGTAAGCCAACTCGCTATGATTCATCCGATTATGGTTTATCTGATAAGGCGCATTTCGCACTAATTTATGGCTGTAGCTGCCTTCATTTGTTGAACAAAGTGAGTCAGTTGTTCGCGAGTTGCAGCCGAGTCGTCCAGCGTTTGCTCAATGATTTTTACAATCGCAGAACCACTAATCGCACCAGCAGCGCCAGCATTTATGGCGTCTTTCACATGCTCAGGTGTTGAAATACCAAAGCCCAGTACAGGTGGGGCAGCGTGATACAATTTCAGTTTACTCACCAATTCATCAGCTGGCATTTCAACTTCAACTTCCGCACCAGTTACGCCTGAACGACTCAACAGATACGTATATCCCCGGCCATAAGACGCTAGTTGTCTAATCGTGTCGTCGTGAGTATTTGGGGCGCAAATAAAGATGGGTGCAATACCATTGGCAAGAGCAGCCTGTCGGAAGGGTTTACTTTCCCTCACGGGTACATCTGCAACTAACACTGAATCTACTCCCGCACTCGCTGCCGTTTCATAAAACGTACTGATTCCTCGAGCCATGACCAGGTTGCTGTATAAGAGCAAGCCAATTGGGATTAGCGGATATTCCTCTCGAATCGTTTTGATGATGTCGAAACAATCGGCTGGCGTAATATCAGCCGCAAGAGCGCGAATATTAGCTGCCTGAATGGTTGGGCCATCGGCAATTGGATCTGAAAAGGGGATGCCCAGTTCTAAAGCGTCAGCACCGGCATCAATGAGAGTACGGATAATGGCTAATGATGCTTCTTTACCCGAATCACCAAGCGTTACAAACGGGATAAATGCGCCTTGATTGTTGTCGCCCAATTGTTTGAACAAATCATCATAACGTTTGGTTAATGGCGGATTCATGCGTCTTCTCCCTCAGATAATAAGCGGTGTACGTGGGCCAGATCTTTGTCACCACGACCAGATAAATTAACCAGCAATACGGTAGGCTCGGTAGCTGCTTTGGCTCGTTTAATGGCATAAGCCAGTGCGTGGGATGATTCCAGGGCTGGAATAATGCCTTCGTTTCTGGCTAATAGTTGGAACGCCTCAAGAGCTTCATCATCATTCACGGCGACATATTGCGCACGGCCAGTTTTTTTCAAATGAGTGTGCTCAGGGCCAACAGCTGGGTAATCCAGACCGGCGGACACTGACCAGCTTTCCTCAATCTGACCATCCGGATTTTGCATGATTGCGGTATAGGCACCGTGCAAAATACCGTAACTGTCGGTCGATAAGGCGGCACCATGTTGATGGGTATCGGTTCCCTTACCGCCTGGCTCAACACCTACCAGTTTTACATCACTTTCATCAATGAAGTCGGCAAACATCCCAATGGCATTTGAACCACCGCCGACACAGGCAATGACTTCATCCGGTAACTTACCTTCCGCTTTTAATATTTGCTGTTTGGCTTCTTCGCCAATCATTCGCTGGAATTCACGTACTATTGTTGGGAAAGGATGCGGCCCGGCAGCAGTGCCTAACAAATAATGTGCTTCTTTATAGCTGGCAGCCCAGTCTCTGAGTGCTTCGTTTACTGCATCTTTCAGCGTGCCACTGCCAGCGGTTACAGGAATTACTTCAGCTCCCATTAATCGCATACGAAAGACATTAGGCTGTTGGCGTTCTACATCTTTAGCACCCATATATACGCGACATTTTAAGCCGAGCAATGAACAGGCGATAGCCGTTGCTACACCGTGTTGCCCTGCGCCTGTTTCGGCAATAACTTCCTTTTTACCCATCCGTTTAGTCAGCAAAGCCTGACCAAGTACCTGGTTCGTTTTATGCGCACCACCGTGGAGTAAATCTTCACGTTTCAGGTAGATTTTAGCCAGTGGGTTAGGGCTAAGGTTACGAGTCAGCGTCAGTGGTGTTGGACGACCGGCATATTCGTCAAGCAGTTTGCTGAACTCGGCAGTAAATGAGGGATCGTCCTGTGCATCAATGAATGCTTGTTCCAGTTGCTCCAGTGCTGGCACGAGCAATTCAGGCACGAACATGCCGCCGAATTCGCCAAAGTAGGGGTTAAGTTTGTTCATGATCTAGTATTTCCTGAAATAAGATGCAGTGTGTGCAATGCGTTGTTTATCTTTTACGCCGGGAGACAGTTCCACGCCGGAATTAATATCAAGGCCGATAACCGGTTGTGCTACCGCGTCAGCAATGTTGTCGGGTGATAAGCCGCCAGCAAGCATGACTTTTGTATCCAACGGTAAGTCAGCTAACAGTGACCAGTCGAACTGATTACCGCTGCCACCGGGTAATTCTTTATGCCAGCAATCCAGTAAGTAACGATCCACGGAGAGATTGAAAACAGGCTGTTGATCTTTGACGGGCAACGCTTTCCAGATTTCGCACCCGGCTGGTAATTGTGATTTGAGTGTTTGAATATAAGCCTCGTCTTCATTGCCATGCAGTTGCACGGCGGCCAGAGACAATTGTTGCGCGATCATTGCTACCTTATCTGGCGATTCATTGACGAAGACACCGACAAATTGCAATGGCACTGACGAAGCAAGCTGTTTTGCATCGTCAGGTGCAATGTATCGTGGCGATTTGGGATAGAAAATCAATCCGCCCCAGGTTGCGCCTGCTTCATGAGCCGCAGTGGCATCTTCCACACGAGTCAGGCCGCAGTATTTATGTTCTCCGGTAATTAATTTTCGACAGGCTGCCCGTAAATCCGCTTGTGCCATTAAAGAGCTTCCGACCAGGAACCCATTGCATATACGAGACAATGCTTTGACTTGTTGATGGTGATAAATGCCGGATTCTGAAATAACCAGTTTATCGGCTGGAATCAGTGTTCTAAGTTTATAACTGGTCGCCAGGTCAGTGGACAGATCTCGTAGGTTGCGATTATTGATACCGATAATGTCAGCATTGAGTGCCAGCGCACGATGCACTTCTTCTTCATTACTGACTTCTGTCAGAATATCCATGTTGAGTGATCGTGCAACATCCGCCAGTTCCTGATATTGCTGGTCATCTAACACGGATAGCATTAGCAGGATGGCATTTCCGCCAAAGTAACGTGCCAGTTTTACCTGATAAGCATCAATAAAGAAGTCTTTGCAGATCAATGGTTGCTCAACCAGACCGCTAACGGTTTTTAGATAGTCAAAGCTCCCTTGAAAGTACTTTTCATCCGTCAACACGGAGATACAGGTTGCGTAATCTTTGTAAACACCACAAATCTCATTGAGATCAAAGACATCACGAATCAGCCCTTTTGATGGTGAAGCTTTTTTGCATTCAAGGATAAAGCTGGTTTGAGTTTCAGACAGTGCTGTTTTGAACCCTCGTGCTGATGGCTCCAACAGGTGCTCAAAAGCTGACAGAGGAAAATCCTGTTTTCGTTGGGCAACTTCGATCGCTTTGTCGGCGACGATTTTTTCTAAGATGTTTGCCATTTATGCCTGCTCCTGCTCAGCGGCGCAAAACTGTTTGAGTTTTTCTAATGTGTTCATGCAGTTACCCGATTTAATCAGCGCAAGTGCCTGTTCTGCACCTTCTTTTACATTATCGACTTTGTTAAACAAATAGAGCAACGCGCCGACATTGACGGCAATGGCGTAGTTATGAGCATCGGGAGCTTCACCTCGTAGAATCGCTAATACACTTTCAGCATTTTCTTCCGGACTGCCACCCTTAATGTCTTCCAGCGTGAAATCAGGTGCGCCGAAATCGGCAGGTGTTAGTTTGTATTCTGTGATCTCACCAAAATTCAGTTCAGCAACCGTTGTTGGGCCGTGTAGGGCAATTTCATCAGTGCCGGAACCATTAACTACCAGCGCACGTTCCACGCCAAGAATTTTTAATGTTTTTGCGATGGGCAGACATAAATCTGGATCGTACACACCCATAAGTTGAATAGCCGGACGAGCAGGATTTAACAAAGGCCCAAGCAGATTGAACAGGGTCCGTGTTTTTAGTGCTTTTCGTGTCGGCATGGCGTGTTTTACGCCAGCGTGCCAGGCCGGAGCGAACAAGAATGTCATGTTGCATTCGTTCAGACAGGCTGCTGAACGTTCAGGCGATAAATTTATGTCCAGTCCAAGTGCTTCCATCAAGTCGGCAGATCCGGATCGCGATGAAACACTGCGATTACCATGCTTAACAATAGGCAGGCCAGCAGCAGCGGCAACAATTGCAGCGGTAGTTGAGATATTTATGGTATTTGAACCGTCACCACCTGTACCACAACTGTCGGCATATAAGTAATTGGGGCGCTCAAATGGTACGGCATTATCTCGCATGGCAGCAGCAGCACCGGCGATTTCTTCGGGGGTTTCGCCTTTGATTTTAAATGCGGTTAGCAGTGCGGCTAACATCATAGGATCGACTTCGCCCTGAACAATTTTTTCGAATAACAAATAAGTTTGGTGATTGCTTAATGAGCGTCCGCTAATGAGTGTATCGAGTAACTGGTTCATGCTGCCTCCGCTAAAAGCCAGTCGATGCTTTGTTTGAGTAGTTGAGTACCGTGAGTGGTAAGGATAGATTCAGGGTGGAATTGATAACCGATCACCTTATCAACTTCATTGATGACCGCCATTGGAATATGGTCAACGGTTGCAATGACATCCACCGTTGAAGGGACGTCAGTTGCCATCAGTGAGTGATAACGAGCGACATTAAATTTTTCGGGTAAACCATTGAATAACGGGTGATCCTGCATCAGGATTTCAGACGTTTTACCATGTACAGTTTCGCCCGCATGACCGATGGTGCCGCCGTAGCTTTCAATCAGCGCCTGATGCCCCAGACAGATTCCTAAAATTGGATATCGACCTTTGCATAATGAAATCAGTTCCGCCATACAACCCGCTTGTTTTGGCGCTCCAGGACCTGGTGATAAAAGTAATAGTACCGGGCGGTTTTCTTGTGCCATTTTGTCTGCGATATAGCGTGCATCCAGGTTATTACGATAAATAGCCAGTTCAAAATCCAGCATGGCCAGTTCGTTTACCAGGTTGTAGGTAAATGAGTCGAAGTTATCCAGTAAATATACAATCGGTTTCATGATTCATTTCCTTCCTGACCAGACTGAGCAAATGAGACGGGCTTTTGCATCTGAGATGCCTGAATTGCAGTAACAACTGCCTGAGCTTTACTACGAGTTTCATCTGCTTCGGATTGCGGATCAGAATCGAAGACAACACCGGCACCTGCCTGAACGCATGCCGTACCGCCTTTCACCAGCGCCGAACGAATGACAATACAGCTATCCATGTCACCATTGCCTGTCAGATAGCCAACGGCACCACCGTAACTGCCGCGACGTTGTGTTTCGACATGACGCAGAATTTCAGCCGCTTTTACTTTTGGCGCACCAACCAGCGTCCCCATGTTCATGCAAGCCTGATAAGCGTGCAGTGCATCTAAATCGTCTCGCAGAGTACCGATGACACGGGAGACTAAATGCATCACATAGGAGTAGCGATCGACTTTCAATAATTCTTTGACGAATCGGGTACCAGGATTAGAAATGCGGGCAATATCATTACGGGCTAAATCCACCAGCATTAGATGCTCTGCTTTTTCTTTAGTGTCTTCCCGTAATTCCAGTTCAATACGGCTATCTAAATCCAGGTCAATCGACCCATCAGGCTTAAATCCACGACGACGCGTTCCGGCAATTGGATACACTTCTACCTGACGCGAACTGGCTTCGTATTTAAGCGCCGATTCAGGAGAGGCACCAAATAACACAAATTCACTGTCATTCATGTAAAACATGTATGGACTTGGATTTTGTTTTTTCAATTGGCGATAAGCCGCAATTGAGTCCGGGCATTTCACAAAGAAGCTACGTGAAGGCACGACCTGAAATACATCACCATCAACGATGTTTTTCTTCAAGGCGATTACCTGATCACGATAGGCTTCATCATTGATATTGACCGATACGTCTGGTTTTTCAGCATCAGGATCAGCAACCATTTCTGGTTGTGGTGGCTGTTGTACAAAGGATTCACAAGCTTGTTGTAACAGTTCCAGTCGTTTACCAACTTCAAAACAGTTCTGGATGGCATGCTCACCGGAAAATACATTACCCATCAATTGTGTTGTCTGTTCCTGATGGTCGATGAGAATCAGTGTTTCTGCGAGATAAAAACAGTAATCCGGACAGTTATTGAAACCAGTTGGCACGTCCGGCAAATCTTCGAATGTTCCAATCATGTCATAGGCAAAAGCACCGCCGAGGAACAAGGAAAATGGATTGTCACCATAGGTTTTGATTTCGTTGATTGCAGTACGCAAGACTTCAAATGCATTAGCAAACTTTAAACGCTCTTCTTCCGTTTGATTAGCCGGGTAGGGAGGAAAATCAATAATCAGGGATTCGTCAGTCAGGTTGGTAGCGGCGTGAGGCTGAAGTTTTTCCTGAAGAAATGCCAGTACACTCAGGCCGTTGGGTGTCATTGCATGTAGGGAAACCTGGCGACCATGACAAACGATTTTGACGGCTGCATCAATGACCATGATGCTTTTTAAATGATCTTTGCTATCGATCTCTGCAGATTCTAATAACAGACTGTTGGTGCGATCCTGACTAAGTTGTGTAAACAGACTCAGCGGATCGGCGATGTAATCTGTTGTAAGAGAAATACTGGATACTTCTCCCGGATTGGTTCGGATGTTACTGAATATCATCTTTTTATCTCGTCTATTCAGGCAATCAATGTACCGCTTCAACAAATTCAGGACAAAAAAAAGCCCGTTCGGTTGAAACGGGCTTTGTGAATGCTATTTTTTGTTAATTTGCGCTTCGCACTACGGCGTAAACATATGCAACACAAGACCCTGTCAGACGGGCCACCACCAATGTTTTGTATGAAGTGTTGTTGCAAATGTTGTCATGATTCTTTCCGGTTTTATTGTTTATACGGTTAGTTGTTGTACTACGTTTTTTGCCGTTGCTTTCAAAAGAAAGTCTTACCAGCTCGGCAAGTGCCCTATAGTAAAACGTTGTTTATATAACGATGTCAACACTTAAATTTTATGAGACAATCCGCCGCCATTAAAAACAAGCCTGAAACTTGATGTTTAAAGTAGACTTACACTCACATACAACCTGCTCGGATGGTCAACTGACGCCCGCCGAATTGATAGAACGTGCAACAGTACGAAATATTTCATTATTTGCTATTACCGATCACGATACGGTTGAAGCTTGTACGATTGCTGCTCAATATATCACCGACAACCAACTTGATATTCGTTTAGTGTCAGGCGTTGAAATCTCTTCAGCCTGGGAAAATAAAGAAATTCATATCGTTGGATTAAATCTCGATTGTGAGGCATCTGAACTAACGACTTTGCTGAGTGGTCAGGCTGAACGACGTGCAGAACGGGCGCAACGAATGAGTGATAAGTTGGAGCGAATTGGTTTGAAACAGGGATTCGATAAGCTGGCTGCCGGAATGAACCCGGGAGCAATTACTCGAACACATTTTGCCCGGTTGATGGTTGATGAAGGTTTGGTGCCATCGATGAATAAGGCATTTGATAAGTTTTTAGCAAAAGGAAATATTGGCTTCGTTCGAACGGAATGGCCGGATTATCAATCAGTCATCGCGACGATTCACCAGGCGGGCGGTAAAGCAGTATTGGCGCATCCGGCAAAATATAAAATGGGTAATAAACATTTACGTCGTTTACTGGCGGATTTTAAGCAAGCAGGTGGTGATGCGATGGAAATTGCAAATAGTCAGCAGTCGCCAGCGGAACGGAGCTTTTTGGGGCAATTAAGTTTGGAGCACAACCTGACGGTTTCAGTTGGCTCGGATTTTCATTTTCCATCGCCGTGGACAGAGCTGGGTAAAAACTTGATTATTGCTGATCGTTACTCACCGGTGTGGGATACGTTCTGACGTTAGTGCGGCGTAGTATTGTTGCAGAACATTGAATGAACGAATTTGCATAGATATCGTCGTTGTAATGCAAAAAAATTGCTGTAATCTGAAAAGTATAATTAACTTATTGTTCAGTATGCCTTTTTTAACTTCTTTTCTCGCTTTTGGCCGGGGGACTATTTTATGAGTCAGTTTTTCCATCTTCATCCGGATAACCCGCAACAACGTTTACTGAATCAGGCTGTAGAAATTTTTCGAGATGGTGGGGTGGTTGTATTCCCGACCGACTCAGGTTATGCCGTCGGTTGTCTGATTGGTAAAAAGAGTGCAATGGACAGAATTATCCAACTACGCCAAATCTCACAAGACCATAATTTCACATTGATTGTCAGAGACCTGTCAGAATTAGCAACCTACGCAAGACTGGATAATCAAGGATTCAGATTGCTGAAAAACAATACACCTGGTCCTTATACATTCATCCTTAAAGGTACAAAAGAAGTACCTCGCCGATTGCTTAACCCCAAACGTAAAACGATAGGTATTCGGGTGCCGGAACATACTATCTCACTGGCTTTGTTGGAAGCTTTAGGTGAGCCGGTGATGTCAACGTCTCTGGTATTGCCTGGTGCTGATGAAGCCGAATGTGATCCTGAAGAGATTCGTTTTAAATTAGAACATCAGGTTGATCTGATTCTTAACGGTGGCTATTTGATGGAATCACCGACAACGATCGTTGATATGTCGGATGAAACGTATGAAATAGTCAGGCTGGGTACTGGTGACCCGTCACCGTTTGAGTAAAGGACAAAATTGTTCTTATGCAGTTGATTAAAATGTAATGCCTGATAGTAGCAATCCGGATATTGATAACGATATCCAAAAGCAATCACCTACAGTTCAGCAACCCTTACCACTGGCTTTTGTCAGAGGTGAGGCGGTTGTTGAAAAGCCGGAAGATTTATATATTCCGCCTGATGCACTGGAAGTTTTTCTTGATGCATTTGAAGGTCCACTCGATTTTCTTCTGTATCTTATCCGCCGCCAAAAATTCGATATTGTTGATTTGCCCGTCCAGCAGATCACCTTGCAATACATGGAATATGTCGAATTGATGAAGGATTTGAAGCTGGAACTGGCTGCGGAATATCTGGTTATGGCAGCGATTCTGGCAGAGATTAAATCTCGATTATTACTGCCAAAGCGAACGGATGAAACTCAGGAGGATGATGATCCAAGAGCTGAGTTGATTCGCCGGTTACAAGAGTATGAAACGTTCAAGATTGCGGCCGTAAAACTGGATGAAATGCCCAGAATGGAGCGGGATAATTTCTCTGTGAGTATCACGCCAGCAGAGAATATTGGTAATCGTATCATTCAACCTGATGTGGATATTAAAGATCTGGTGTTTGCTTTTCAGAAAATTGTGGAGCGGGCCAAAGCATTTGAGCATCATCAAATTAAAAAAGAAGTACTTTCCACACGAGCAAGAATGGCCAGAATTCTTGAAATACTGGATGACGCAAATGAACGGCTGGTATTCAGCGCTTTCTTCGACGTAACAGAAGGGAAGAGCGGCGTAGTCGTTACCTTTCTCGCCATACTGGAACTGGTCAAGGAATCTTTAATAGAACTGGTACAAGCACAAGCCTGGTCACAAATCTATGTTAAAAAGGTTGAATAAGCTATATAATATGCCGCCTTTCAGCGATGAGTGACTATAAAATATCCAATGAACAAAAAGATCAGCGACGAACAACTGAAGCAAATCATTGAAGCTGCTCTTTTTATCTCTGATAAACCTCTCACCATAAAAACATTACAGGAAACAGTGCTTTGTGAGTTTTCTGTGAGTAAAAAACGAGTCGAAAAGTCACTACAGAATCTGGTGCTGGATTATGCACCGCGAGGCATAAGTCTGGTTGAAGTCGCGTCAGGTTTTCGTTTTCAGTCCTGTGAATCATTGAGTCACTGGTTAAGTTATTTATCACAGGAAAAAGCACCTAAATATTCCAGAGCATTATTAGAAACATTGTCGCTAATTGCCTACAGGCAGCCGGTTACTCGTGGAGAAATCGAGAATGTGCGCGGTGTATCGGTGAGTTCGCAGATTATTAAGACGTTGATGGAACGAGACTGGATAAAAGTTGTTGGTCGTAAAAATGTGCCCGGACAACCAGCCTTATATGCGACGACAAAGACGTTTCTGGATTATCTGGGCATTAAATCGTTAGAAGAATTACCGCCATTACAGGAATCTGAACTACCTGAATTTCAGCTGGGTCAACATGATCCGGTTGACGAATAACGCTCAGCGTTGTTCTGGCATCAGATCATCTGGCATTAAATTTAAGTAAAACTAATACAGAATTGAAAAATATTGAACCTGGAAATAGCAGGTATCAAGGTAAAAAATAATTTAATTCATCAAGATTTTCCAATCAGGCTACATTATATGTGATGACGCCTATACTTAGTGGATTACTCGTTTCATGAATTTATAAGATTCAACGAAATGGCTAATGCTTTAAGCCTGTGACGGGAAGTTTCATAACAATCTGAGAAGGTTCACATGAGCGAAAAATTGCAAAAAGTTCTTGCCAGAGCAGGAATGGGGTCACGCAGAGAAATGGAAGCGGTGATTGAGAAAGGACGGGTGAGCGTTGATGGAAAAATTGCAAAGCTTGGCGATCGTGTCGAGCAGCATCAGGCCATTCGAGTCGATGGCCATCCGGTAAAAATTGATAACGAAGCGGAAAGTGTTTGTCGGGTACTGATGTATCACAAACCTGAAGGTGAGTTATGTACACGGAAGGATCCGGAAGGACGCAGAACAGTGTTTGACAGACTGCCTGCATTGCAACATGGTCGTTGGGTTGTGGTTGGCCGACTGGATATTAATACATCCGGTTTGTTGTTATTTACCACAGATGGAGAGTTAGCGAACAGATTAATGCACCCTTCTTTTGAAGTAGAGCGTGAATATGCAGTACGTGTATTCGGTGATGTTCAGGAGTCAACTTTACAAAAGTTGAGAAAGGGTGTGGAACTGGAAGATGGATTCGCGAAATTCAACAAAATAAAAAATATCGGTGGTGAGGGAATAAATCATTGGTACCACGTAGTCATTACTGAAGGGCGTAACCGTGAAGTTAGACGGTTATGGGAGTCCCAGGAAGTTCAGGTATCACGTCTGATTCGTATTCGCTTTGGTGATGTCCATCTTGAAAAACACCTGCCTCAGGGTGGATGGGCTGAGATGAAGCTGGATCAGGTGAATTATCTACGTCGCCTTGTCGGTTTGCCTGTCGAAACCAAATCAATGGTTCCGGTTCAGGAGCGTAAAACAGACAAGCGTACACAGACAGCCAGAATAAGACGTTCGGTGCGAAAACATCAGCAGCGACTGAAACATTCAGGGGCGAAGAAGTAATTTTCTTTTTCACAATGACAAAAACTGTTAGAAACAAACACTGATAAGACGTATCTGATGTGTTTGAAATGAGGCTAACAGCAATTAATTGACTGGGCGCCAGGTTAAACCAGAAGAGTTTGTTTAACCGTGAATGGCGAGATTTTGAGATTTGAGATACAGCAAAAGTGGCTGTACAGGGTAGAGGCAAGTAATGACAGATAATGTTTCGTTTTCCGATTTGGGATTGTCTGATGAGATAACCAGATCACTTACTGAATTGGGCTATGAATTCCCATCACCAATCCAATCCGCAACGATTCCTCTGTTACAACAAGGTAAAGATGTAATCGGTCAGGCACAAACAGGTACTGGTAAAACAGGTGCATTCGCACTACCAATCCTGGACAAGTTAGACCTGAACCAACGTTTACCTCAAGTATTAGTGTTAACGCCAACACGTGAGCTGGCTATTCAGGTTGCTGAAGCATTCCAGGCATATGCGCGTTATATCAAAGGTTTCCACGTATTACCTATCTACGGTGGGCAAAGTTACACACAACAGCTAAAACATCTTAAGCGCGGTGTTCAGGTTGTTGTTGGTACGCCGGGCCGTATTCTTGATCACTTGAACCGTGGCACTTTAAAACTGAATGATTTGTCAACGTTGATCCTTGACGAAGCTGATGAAATGCTACGTATGGGGTTCATCGAAGACGTTGAATCAATCATGGATTCAGCCAAAGATGGCTGTCAAAAAGCAATGTTCTCAGCAACAATGCCTGCACCGATTGCAAAAATTGCTCGTGAATATCTGGTTGAGCCAGAAGAAGTGAAGATTGCTGCTAAAACAACGACAGTTGAGCGTATTGATCAGCAATTCCTGATGCTTCGTAATAATCAGAAGCTTGACGCTTTAACACGTATTCTTGAAGCTGAAGAATATGATGCATGTATTATTTTCGTTCGAACGCGTTCATTGACCGTTGAATTATCTGAGAAGCTGGAAGCGCGTGGTCATTCTGCAGCGCCACTTAATGGCGATATGAATCAGGCTCACCGTGAGCAGACTATTCGTCGCCTAAAATCAGGTCAGCTAGACATGGTTGTTGCAACTGACGTTGCGGCTCGTGGTCTTGACGTTGAGCGCATTAGCCTTGTTGTGAACTACGATATCCCATTGGATACTGAAGCATATGTTCACCGTATTGGCCGTACTGGTCGTGCAGGTCGTGAAGGTAAAGCAATTCTTCTGACAACACCTCGTGAAAAACGTTTGTTGTTCGCGATCGAAAAGGCAACACGTCAAAAATTGACGCCAATGCCAATTCCAAGCCTTGATGCTATTGCTCAACGTCGTGCTGATAACTTCACTGCACAAGTTGCTGAAGTAATGAATGACAATCCACTTTCGTTCTATAACGACTTCTGTACGCAATTACAGCAACGTCTTGATGTGTCTCTTGAAGAAATTTCAGCAGCATTGTTGTTCATGGCGCAACAAGAATCACCATTACAGGTTGATATGCCTGAACTTCAGGTAGTCACTCGTAACGATGATCGTGGTGACAGAGGCGACCGTGGTGATCGTCGTCGTGAAGGTCGTGGTCGTCGTGATCGCGATGATTCCAGCAAAACGACTTTCCGTATTGATGTGGGTCGCGAGCACGGTCTTCAGGTATCTGATGTTGTTGGTTCTATTGCAAATGAAGCAAACATTGATGCGTCGAATATTGGTCGTATTCGTTTATTCAACGATCACTCAACGGTAGATTTACCAAAAGGCATGCCAGAAGAAGTGCTTTCACATCTTAAGCGTGTAACCGTCCGTGGACGTAAGCTTAATATCTCGATTGCTCGTCGTGGCGGTAATGATAATCATCGCGGTGGTAATGATAATCGTCGTTCTGGTTCAGATAAACGACGTGATGGTGGTGATGGACGCAGAGATCGCGATCATCGCAGAGATCGTGATCACCGTAGAGATCGTCGTTCTTAATCACTTATATGCTGGCGGGTATTGCCTGCCAGCATGATGGATAACTGATATACATGGAAGTGTTTCACCACAAGCATTGGGCAATTTTGAGCTATTGTAGTGTTGCAGACTTCAAGAGTGAGAACCGATGCTTCCTTTCTTCTTTATTATCCGAATTCTCGGAAATACTTCTCGCTTGTTTAGTCCACACTTTTATATTATTCAGACTGGCTGGTAATATTTTCAGCTTGTAAGCTTAAAAATATCGCTATTTTCAGTAAATTTCAGATGAAACTATATGAATCTGATAGTTATCAATACTCTGTATTAGTAATTACTGAAAAAAGACAGGTTAATGGTCAGGTAATTAGCTTATTTATCTGTTAAAAATATGTTTAATCTTTCCTCTTTGGCTGATTAATCATTGTTTTCTCGCAACAAACATGTATAGATGAACTGGTCGCATGTCCAAAGTGTGCTAGAAAAGACTATAATTTTCATTAGCTTGTCATTGACGATTGAAATGTAATTACAACATTAAAAAATGTAGTTTTATGTTAATTTATAGCTTTCGATTCGTTGCGGCATTTGGTAATTTTTTATACAGTTACAGTACTCTTATAAATGGCTAATATTAGATGACCAGAACAACAGTCCTCTTTTTAAACCTTGTTTTATTTTCTTTATTCTATCTTACAGCGTTAGACAGTAGGGCTGATCATCCGGGTAATAAGCTGTCTATCGCAGACGGTTTGCCGGATGTTGTTGTATTTGCGGTAGAAAAAGACCGGGACGGCTATCTCTGGTTTGGTACGCTCGGTGGCGTTAGTCGTTATAATGGTTATGAACTGAAAACCCTTTCTCATCATCCCGCTGATCCTGAATCCCTTTCCAATAACAGCGTTTCTTCCATGTTGATCGACCGTATGGGGTTCGTATGGGCTGCGACCTGGGGCGGCGGTCTTAATCGCATTAATCCAGTCACTTTTGAAGTTAAGCGTTATCTGCATGACGAGGATGACGCCACATCACTATCAGCAAATCACGTCCAGACGATCTTTGAAGATCATAATGGAATAATCTGGGTTGGCACTGCGACTGGTGGATTAAATCGACTGGAACGAGACTCGAATTCATTCACACGATTTACTACCGAAGATGGCTTATCACACAACAGAATCTGGTCAATAGCCGAATCTGAAAATGGCACATTGTGGATTGGAACTACGAATGGATTGAATCGATTTGATACGCAGACTAATACGTTCAAACACTACGAAGCTGACAGACAAAATGAGAATGCATTGCCTCATGCTCAGATTCGGGCAATTCATTATGACGTTTACGGTAAATTATTACTGGGGACGAAAGGCGGCTTGTCGATTATGGATATTGAAGCCGAATCTTTCAGAACGGCTCGTATTGATAAAGGTAATACACTGGAGAAGTACCTGGGAACGATTAATAGTTTTAAAAAGGATGGCAATACAGGTGTTATCTGGGTCGGAACTGAAAGTGGCATTCTTGCTTATAATCCAAAATCTGAAATATTTGTGAATCTGCCTTACCAGACAGAAAGTGAAAGTTTGACAAGTCGACGAGTCAGAGATATTGAGATTGATGAAAATGGTGTGCTATGGCTGGCTACACGCGGCGGTGGGGTCATTGAGGTCAATCTTAAAGCGTCGATGTTTAAGAAGATGACAGAAGGTTTTTTTGTGACTTCTGTGATGTCTGAAGATGAGGAAGTATTCTGGGCTGGTACTTACCAGGGGTTATATAAAGGTGATATTAAGCTACCCGAGAAACCAATGGAGCGTATTGATGATGTTGAAGGAAATATCATCAGCACAGTTTATTCTGTGGGTAGAGCACCTGATGGTAGAAAATGGGTAGCGACGGTCAATGGATTGTATCGTTCAGACAGTGCGGGCGAATTGGTCCTGATACCAGGCACCTATGATGAAGAATACCGTTCAATTTTGTTTGGGAAAAACAAAGTTTGGGTTGGTTCGTCACAAGGGCTTATCAGTGTAGATTATTCTGGTGAAAACTACGCTGTATTTGCTGCAGAAGATCCGTTAATGAAAGAGTTGTACAGTAGAGACGAAGTATTTAATTCTTTAATGGAAACACGTGAAGGTGAATTACTGGGCGGAACGAAATACGGAAATATTTATAAGATAGACAGGGAAAGGCAGTCGCTTTCTTTTATGACGAAAGTGAGTGAATCATCGATTTTTACGATGGCGCAAACGCAGGCTGGAGAGATTTGGCTTGGTGTAAATGAAGGGTTATTTTCCTTCGATACGTCATCTGGTGTGCTGACACATTATGATGAATTGAATAACCTTAAAGGGAAAGCTGTTACTGGCATTATTGTTGACAACGAAACCATCTGGTTGGCAACACGAAACGGCTTATCATCATTTGATATTGTAGAACGTCGCTTCTTTAATTTCGGTATTGCAGATGGCCTTAGTGTCTCTGCGTTCAGCCCTAATGCTTATACCCGGGACAGTAAAGGTAGAATTTATCTTGGGAGCCAGAATGGTATTGTCTGGTTTGATCCGGCACAGCTATATATTAATCAATCCACACCGTTAATTCGTCTTGACGATATCGTCGTCAACCACAAAACAATCATTCCTGAACGTATTACATCCGGTCGGTATCGTTTGGAACTTGATCACAAAGATAAGTTTTTCTCTGTCAGCTTTTCGCTAAAAGATATGTCCTCGCCTGAAGTAAATCAGTATCGGTATAAACTGGTTGGTTTTGATGATGAATGGACGTATGCCGGTCGAGGTCGAATAGCGATGTACACTAATATTGATCCTGGTACCTATGCGTTTTTCGCTGAAGGGAGTAATCGGGCAGGAAAATGGTCGAATGAACCATTAATGATTGATATACAAATTCATCCTCCCTGGTGGAAAACATGGTATGCCCGAATTGGCGGCGCTCTCATGTTACTGTTGTTGTCAATAATGTTTCATCAGGTGCGTATCAAGCGCTATAAGATAGAGCAACGGCGATTAGAACACCGAGTGGCCCAACGTACACAAGAGCTGGAAAACGCAAACAAGCAGCTCAAAGAAATATCGTCGCAGGATTTCCTGACGCAATTGATGAATCGACGGGCGTTCTTAGATCGGGCAACAGAAGAGATTGCTCGTGTGCAGCGTAATGATGGCTGCTTCTGTATCGCATTAATTGATATTGATGATTTCAAGAAAATTAATGACATGTACGGCCATGAGGCTGGTGATAAAGTGCTGGTGAGTGTTGCACGACTGTTTAATACATTGACACGAAAACAAGATCAGGTAGCGCGATGGGGTGGAGAAGAATTTATCTTCTTATTACCGGATACCAATATGGCTCAAAGTCTTATCGCATTTGAAAAAATCCGTTCAGCGATTGAAAAAATGAGTTTCGTTTTCAAAGGCAGCTCTATCAAAGTGACAGCAACTTTTGGTGTTGCGGAATATACAGCGGGGACCACGATTGAGCAGTGTGTTTCAAGTGCTGACCAGGCCTTGTATGAAGGGAAGTCAGACGGTAAAAACAAAGTTGTTTCCGCCGCCTGAGTTTAGATGCTGTAATAACGCCTCAACAAGGTCAACAGACCTTAAAAAGCATTGTTGATACGTTGAATAAATTCTTCACGTTGCTCAAGGTTCTTAACGGCTGTCTGGCCCAGTTTATGCGCAGCCAGTGTTAATAGCGATTCACAAAGAAATGTGCAAGCGACAAAGCTATTACTGAAATAATGACTGTTCGTCGGCACAATGAGAGGAACGGTTGCTCGTTCTGCCAGTGGAGAGGTTTCACTGTCGGTTATTGCAATCACAGGGAGATTCAACTTGGCTATCTGCTTCATAAAAATCGTTGTTTCTCTGCTGTATGGCGCACTGCCAAAGACAACAAGCCCATCACCTCGCTTAAGCTGTGAAAGGCTCATAGCCAGACCAAATCCATTCGTTGCAACTTGTTGCACACCCGGTCGAATCATCGATAAGCCGTAACTGAACATGTTCGCCAGTGAAAATGACTGGCGTAATCCCATCACATAAATTTGTCGTTCCCTGGTGATAATTTCCAGGGAACGAGAAATCGCATCATCTGTTAGATACCGTAAGGTTGACTGAATGTTCTGACAAACCGCTTCAGCCTGATTCTGAACCAGATTCATTTTGTCCTGATCAACCAGGTTACGGGCCAGACTACTGTAAAAACGCTCTGTGTCGGAATACTGGTTCCTGAAAATATTGCGGAACTGATTGTAATGGGTAAAACCGAGTAAACGAGCAAGCCGGGTAAGAGAAGGAGGGCTAATGTTAATGCGTCTTGCGACTTCTTTAATATTATGGCTGGCAACTATTTGAGGTTCATCAACCATCTGCTGCAATGCTTTGAAGCTCCTTTTACCGATCGAGAGATCCAGTTTATTGTGGCTTAACAACATGACGATCTGTCGCAATTTGTCAAAACTGCTGGGTGGAAACTCTACTGCTTCAGGTTTCATCTGGTTACATTTCCTAAACGTCTGTACGTCATTCTTAATAAAATTAATTATTACTGAGTTTAAATATGATGTGTGAAAAATCCCTAAGCGATTTTGCATTCATTCATAACAAATCTGTCTAGCTAACTGTTTTACCTAAACTTTTACTATAGATATAAGGTTAGACGCTGATTGGGAAATATGTATTAAAGCCCTGAAACTTTAATTGATGTTATTTAATAAAACCTGGTAGATATCATGTTTTAAAGGGGCGATTTTATGAAACTAAAATTTCTTTTAATTCACAGATATGGCGGTATTTGTTGGGCTTCTCATAATAGTTAAAAACAGTTGCGAGAATCTAACTATGTTGCACGAGACGAGCCTAATACAACGAATCAGCCCCTGGTTGCAGGAAGTCAGTCACTCTGAAACCCTGTTAATTAACGAGTTGTCAGACAAACTTGCCAGAGAAAATAAGACCGTTTACCGCTTCGGATTTGGTCAAAGTCCATTTCCTGTGATGCCTTCAGTCGTTGAAGCATTGCGGCTACACGCTCATCGTAAAGAATACGCTGGCGTGCAAGGAATGCTAGCACTCAGAGAGGCTGTGACCCGGTTTCATAATGAAATGTGCCAATTTAACTGGGAATCGAATAGGGTTGTGGTTGGTGCTGGTAGTAAAATCCTGTTGTATTGCCTGATGGGAGCGCTTCGTCACGCAGAAGTTGCACTGGTAACACCATGTTGGGTGTCTTATGAACCGCAAGCTAAACAACTTGGTCACAAAGTAAGTAAGCTGGAAACATCGTATAGCAATGACTGGTTACTAACAGCAGAAGAACTTGATGCGTTTTGTATTGCTCGTGAAGACGCTTCCCGCCCACTGATGTTACTACTGAACTATCCAAATAATCCTACAGGAAAATCGTATTCATATAACCAGTTGAAGGCGCTGGCTGACGTATGTCGTAAGCACCAGATCATTGTTATTGCCGACGAAATATATGGCTTGCTTGATTTCTCGGGCGATTACAAATCTATATCGCATTATTACCCTGAAGGTACTGTTGTTACGACCGGATTATCAAAATGGGCTGGGGCGGGCGGTTGGCGTCTGGGGGTTTGTCATATTCCGGCAGCACTGGGGGATGGCTTTCTTGCAGCTGTTAATGGATTGATGTCCGAAACTGTGTCTTGTGTCGCTTCACCGATTCAGATGGCAGCAATCGAAGCGTATCAGGTCAACGCATCAGTCAAAGAGTTTATCCGTGAACAACGGAATATTCTGGCAAGACTTGCCTCAGTTAGTTGTAAAAAGCTCGTCGATGCCGGACTTAATGTTCATCGTGGGGATGGTGGTTTTTATCTTTATGTCGACTTCTCACCAATTAGGGAATCGCTATTTCATCAAGGCGTGAAAACCGGAAGCCAGTTAACCACGAAAATTATGGCTGAATCGGGTGTGGCTCTACTGCCTGCTGAAGCGTTTGGAATGACAGAAGAAACTTTAGCTGTGCGGTTATGCTTTGTGGACTTTGATGGAGCAGCGGCGTTAAACGATCCTGACTTTGAATTTATTCAGGTGGAGCGGGGTATTGATGCACTGGTTCAGTGGACTAAATGTATTGTATCTGAGGGCCTGGGATATGATTGTCAGGCTTCTACGAATCAGGCTTTGTCGATAGCGAGTTAACTGAGAGTTCTCTGTGTACTGACTAGTCAGGTACTTCGATTTCAATATCAGTCGTGGGATAACTGACACAGGCTAGAAATTCGCCTTTACGAATATAAGCGAGAGGATCGTTGATGTATTCAACCTGACCACTCACTAGCTTGCATCGACATACGCCACAAAAACCATCTCTACAGTGATAGTGAGGTTTTAAATTAGCGGCTTCAAGGGATTCGAGGACTGTATTTTTATCGTGGGAGACTTCTTTGCCTCCCACTTTTATTATTGGCATAGCCTGTGATAATTACCTACAGGTCAAAATCATCAAAATCGTCAGAGTTAACTTCGTTGTCAATTTGTCCAACGAGATAAGAAGTAATTTCTGTTTCTTGTGGAGCAACCTGTACGGCTTCTGATGTTAGCCAGTTATTCATCCACGGCAATGGATTGTTTGTGACACCGAAACGAGGTTCCATACCAATTTGAATCATTCGCTGATTGGCAATGTATTCGATGTACTGGCACAGGATGTCTCGGTTAAGACCAATCATTGAGCCATCTTTAAACAGATAGTCAGCCCATTCTTTTTCCTGAATAACCACGTTTTCAAACATATCGTAGGCGATGTGCTCACATTCTCTGATAATTTCTGCCATTTCAGGGTCGTCTTCACCATCTCGCCAGATATTAATCACATGCTGCCCACCAGAGGTGTGTAAAGCTTCATCCCGGGCAATCAATTTAATGATTTTGGCATTACCTTCCATCAGGTTTCTTTCTGCAAATGCAAATGAACAGGCAAAGCTTACATAAAAACGAACGCCTTCCATGATGTTCAGACTAAGAATCGCCAGATAAAGTTTTTTCTTTAATTCACGTCTGGATAAGGTAATCGTCTTATCTTTTACCTGATGTTCGCCTTCTCCCAGTAAGTTATACCACTGGCTGTATTCGATCAGATCATCGTAGTAGCGACTTAGTTGATCTGCTCGACCAACGATTTGCTGAATATCAACAATACCGTTGAAGATTTCATCTGGATCATTGAAAACGTTACGGATAATGTGCGAGTAAGACTTACTGTGGATTGCACTCTCAAAAGCAGAGAACAATTCATACATCACTTCCAGTTCAGGCAGTGAGACATTCGGTACGGTAGCGATTGCTATTGAACGACCGGCTAACGCATCAGCGAGTGTTTGTAATCTCAGGTTAGAGACGAAAATATGCTTTTCATGCTCTGGTAAAGCGAGAAAGTCATTACGGTCACGACTTACGTCTACTTCTTCCGGACGCCAAAAGAAAGATAGTTGCTTTTCGGCCAGTTTTTCAAAAATAGGATACTTCTGCTGATCAAAGCGAAGTACGTTAACTGGCTCGCCCAAAAACATGGGCTCTTTAAGCTGATCTACCTTGTTTTTGTTAAACGTCGTGAATCTCATTCAATAATCCTCTGAGTGTGTCTTTTAGTCCACAATTTAACGGGTAATGACGCTATATTCTGCGATTATTCATCGCGGCTGCCGATGTCGTTATCAGGAACACCCACAGCTGGCACAAAAAATCCTGATCGTGATCGATCAGGATTTTATGTTTACGCTAACACTGATTTTATAACCAGTATTAGATTTTGCAAGCACCGCCTTCACATCCATCGTCTGCCAGATCATCCTGTGCATCCGAAGAACCATCCGCAGTGTTATGATAATAAAGAGTTTTTACACCAAGTTTGTACGCTGTAAGCATGTCTTTAAGCATGACTTTCATTGGTACTTTATTACCTTCAAATTTTGCTGGATCATAATTGGTATTAGCAGAAATCGTTTGATCAATGAATTTCTGAATGATCGCAACAAGCTGGATATACCCATCGTTTGATGGAATATCCCAAAGTAACTCATATTGCTCTTTAAGGCGTAAATACTCAGGCACAACCTGTTTTAGAATACCATCCTTACTCGCCTTAACGCTGACATATCCACGAGGCGGTTCGATACCGTTAGTTGCGTTAGAAATCTGCGAAGATGTTTCAGAAGGCATTAACGCTGAAAGCGTTGAGTTTCTTAAGCCATGCTCTTTGATTGACTCACGTAGCGCATCCCAGTCGTAATGAAGTGGTTCATTACAAACTTTGTCCAAATCTTTTTTGTACGTATCGATGGTCATAATGCCTTCAGCGTACTTAGTTTCATTGAACTTAGGACATGCACCAACTTCTTTTGCCAGATTATTTGATGCTTTAAGCAAGTAGTACTGCATCGCTTCAAAAGTACGGTGAGTTAGATTGTTTGCACTGCCATCTGAATATTTAACACCGTTCTTCGCAAGATAGTAAGCGTAGTTGATAACACCAACGCCCAGCGTTCTGCGTCCTTCAGTCGCATTCCATGCTGCTGGCATTGGGTAATCCTGATAGTCCAGAAGGTTATCAAGCGCACGAACAACCAAATCAGCCAATTCTTCCATTTCATCCAGGTTATCAATCGCACCCAGATTGAACGCAGAAAGTGTACAAAGAGCAATTTCACCTTCTGGATCATTTACATGATTAAGTGGTTTCGTCGGCAGAGCAATTTCAAGGCACAGATTACTTTGCTTGATCGGTGCTACTTTTTCGTTGAATGGACCATGAGTATTACAGTGGTCAACATTTTGCAGGTAGATACGTCCGGTATTCGCACGTTCCTGCATAAACTGGCTGAACAAATCAATCGCTTTAATTTGCTTTCTGCGAATTGACTCATCGTTTTCATATTTAACGTAAAGCTCTTCGAACAGCTCTTGATCTTCGAAGAAGGCATCATAAAGACCCGGCACATCAGAAGGGCTGAACAACGTGATCATTTCATCTTTGATCAAACGCTGATACATCAGTTTATTGAATTGAACACCATAATCGATGTGACGCACTCGGTTTTCTTCAACACCACGGTTATTTTTTAACACCAGTAGTGATTCAACTTCTAAATGCCAGACAGGGTAGAACAAGGTTGCAGCGCCACCACGGACACCACCTTGAGAACAGCTTTTAACAGCCGTTTGGAATAATTTGTAGAAAGGTACACAACCGGTATGGAATGCTTCACCATTTCGGATTGGGCTGCCCAGTGCTCGGATACGACCAGCATTGATACCGATACCTGCACGCTGGCTGACATACTTAACGATTGAGCTTGTTGTCGCGTTGATTGAATCAAGGCTGTCACCACACTCAATCAATACACATGAACTGAACTGGCGTGTCGGTGTACGAACACCAGACATAATCGGTGTTGGTAATGAAATTTTGAACGTAGAAATGGCGTTATAGAAACGACGAATATATTCCATACGCACTGTCTTGTCGTAGTTTGCAAACAGACAAGCAGCAATCAGCACATATAAATACTGAGCGCTTTCATAGATTTCACCCGTTACACGGTTTTGAACCAGATATTTACCTTCAAGTTGTTTTACAGCGGCGTAAGAGAATTCCATGTCGCGGTTATGCACGACAAATTCATTCATTTCGTCGAATTCTGCTTCGGTGTAATCACTTAACAGGTGCTCATCATAACGGTTTTCAGACACCATTTTCTGAACGTGCTGGTACAAGTGAGGCGGCTCATACTGACCGTAAGCCTTTTTGCGTAAGTGGAAAATCGCCAGGCGTGCTGCCATGTACTGGTAGTCCGGCGTTTCTTTTGAAATCAGATCTGCTGCTGCTTTGATGATGGTCTCGTGAATTTCTTCTGTCTTGATACCATCGAAAAACTGAATTTGAGACTTTAGTTCAACCTGAGAGACAGAGACATTTTCAAGTCCTTCTGCTGCCCACGTAATAACTTTATGAATTTTATCCAGATCAAGTTGTTCTTTTTGACCGTTACGTTTCGTGACTGCCAGATTTTGGTTCATTATTGCCTGCCAACTATATAATTCATCTATGCAATTTAATGGCTATTGATCATTGATCAATTAGCGGCTGGTTCAGGATCTTTTCTCATGACTGCCGCGTCCTGGCCTGACTCCTGAACCTTTAGAATAGACGCTATCCCTCAAATCCGTTAACTCAGCGCTAACACAATATATAGGGGTGGATGAGATTGGAATCACAAGATATAGGTGTTTTTTGGCATTTGCAAGATTGAATAATATGACTAAATGGTCAGGGTATTTGCAATGTTGGTAGTTACTAACTGAATAGTAGAAGGAGGCTTAGCAAAATAAAAAATGCAAGATAGTTTTGAGGCTATTTACCAGGCCAAATTGCATGAGAAAAAATAAAAATTTTTTTGCTTGACTCAGCGAGTTTGAATATTTGATCAGCAAATTAAAAAAGCCCTGAGAATTACAGGGGTTCAGGGCTATTTAATGATGTTTGAATCCGGGCTGTCAGATGGAATAAATTACCACCTTAATGTTTAAATAAACGTATCAAATCTTGCAGTGATGTAAACGCCATATCGGGTTGCCAGTCATCTGTGTTTTCGCCCGGTGGGATAAAGCCGTTAAGCACAACAGCAGTTTTACAACCAGCATTACGACCAGCCTGAATATCCCGTTCAGCATCGCCAATATAAAGGCAATGTTGCGCTGATGTGCCGATTTGTTCCATTGCAAGTTCTATCGGTGCCGGGTCAGGTTTTCTGACGGGTAGTGTATCTCCACTGATGAGGCTTTTGCAGTGATCAAACAAGGGGAAAAACTTAACGGCTTCAACGGTAAGATAATGTGGTTTGTTGGTGACAACACCCCAGTCAATTCCATTGTCATTCAAGAAGTGAAGGGCTTCTTCTGCATCAGGCATATATCGGGTGTTTTTGCTGATGTTGCCTTCATAGTAATCCAGAAAATCCTGCCGAAGTTGATCAAAATTAAATTCATCTAAACGATCACCAAATCCAAGTTCGATCAATCCTTTTGATCCGTTTGACGCGACAGGACGATAACGTTCAGGTGATACTTCGGGTAAGCCTTGTTGTTTGAGAACAAAATTTAATGCTGCACCCAGATCATCAGCAGTATCCAACAGGGTGCCATCTAAATCGAACAATACATGAGTAATCGAATGGCTCATTGTTTACCTCGCAAGTTAATTAAACTTTCTGACAGCAAATAATGTAATTGACGTCTACGCCCGGTCCCAGCTTAAATGTTTTGTTGACTGGATTGTAATGAATACCGGTTATATGACGAACTTTCAGATCACAGGCTTCAGCCATAGCAATCAATTGAGATGGCTTAATGAACTTCTCGAAATCGTGCGTTCCATCTGGCACCAGTTTTAATACTTTTTCAGCTCCAATGATTGCGAACAACCATGACTTAAGCGTTTTGTTCAGTGTTGAGAAGAAAACATATCCATCATCTTTTACTAATTCAGAACATGCCTGAACGACAGATGCTGGCTCCGGGACGTGTTCAAGCATCTCCATGCAGGTTACAACATCAAACTGAGCGGTATTTTCCTTTGCGAATTCTTCTGCAGTCGTTTGTGTGTAATTAACTTTCACACCCGTTTCCAGACCATGCAATTTGGCGACTTGTAAAGGTTCAAGACCCATATCAATGCCTGAAACATTTCCACCCATTTTTGCCATACTTTCAGACAGAATCCCGCCGCCGCAGCCAATATCAACGATTTGTTTATCGAACAGGCCGCCTGCATGTAATGCAATAAAATCAAGCCTTAACGGGTTAATATCGTGAAGAGGCTTGAATTCACCTTCAAAATCCCACCAGCGTGAGGCCAGATCTTCAAATTTTTTGATTTCAGCAGGGTCAAAGTTTTGATGTGTCGTCATATTAATCAGTTCAAAATTTAATCGTTAAAACAGCTGGTTAGCATAAAAAGCTTAATAGCAGTGGCTCTCGAAACCAGGCGCTAAAATTGACGGGCATGCATGTTATCAAACAATTAGTCATATTACTTCTAAACATCATGGAAAGCGTTCATTTATATGTTAGAATCGACTGCTTATTAAAAACAAATGCTGTAAATTTATAGTAACCTATTGAATTTAGGGAATAAAATTTTATATGACTGATCTGGCAAATGAAATTATTCCGGTGAATATCGAAGACGAGTTAAAAAACTCGTATCTCGATTACGCGATGAGTGTCATCGTCGGGCGTGCATTACCTGATGTGCGCGATGGACTTAAGCCTGTTCATCGTCGTGTGTTGTTCGCGATGCATGAACTTAGAAATGACTGGAATAAGCCCTATAAGAAATCGGCGCGTGTAGTAGGGGATGTAATTGGTAAGTATCACCCGCACGGTGATACTGCGGTTTACGACACAATTGTTCGTATGGCCCAGCCGTTTTCTCTGCGTTATATGCTCGTTGATGGTCAGGGTAACTTTGGTTCGGTAGACGGCGACTCGGCCGCAGCAATGCGTTATACCGAAATCAGAATGGCCAGAGTCTCTCATGAACTGTTAGCAGACCTTGAAAAAGAAACCGTGGATTATGCGCCAAACTATGATGGCACTGAGCAAATCCCGGTTGTACTACCAACGAAAGTCCCAAATCTGTTGGTTAACGGTTCTTCTGGTATCGCCGTAGGTATGGCGACCAATATCCCTCCTCATAACCTGACTGAAGTTGTCGATGGATGTCTGGCATTAATTGATAATCCAGAAATCACAATTGATGAACTCATCCAAATTATTCCAGGCCCTGACTTCCCAACGGCAGCTATGATCAATGGCCGTGCTGGTATTATCCAGGCATATAAGACGGGTCGGGGTAAAATCTACATTCGTGCAAAAGCTGATGTGGAATATGATGAAAAAACGGGTAAAGAAACGATCATCGTTACTGAAATCCCGTATCAGGTTAATAAAGCAAAACTGATTGAAAAGATTGCTGAACTGGTAAAAGAAAAACGTGTAGAAGGCATCACTGCATTACGTGACGAGTCTGATAAAGACGGTATGCGTATTGTTATTGAATTGCGTAAAGGTGTACCTGGTGAAGTCATTCTGAACCAGCTTTACTCTCTTACTCAGATGCAAAACGTTTTCGGTATCAATATGGTTGCCCTGGACAATGGTCAGCCGAAATTGTTCAACCTGAAAGAAACGTTAGAAGCGTTTGTTCTTCACCGTCGTGAAGTTGTTACACGCAGAACGGTTTTTGATCTACGTAAAGCGCGTGAACGTGCTCATATCCTTGAAAGTCTTGCTATTGCGCTCGCAAACATCGATCCAATCATTGAATTGATTAAGTCATCACCAACACCTGCACAGGCAAAAGAAGCATTAGTGTCTCGTGGTTGGGATTTAGGCAGTGTTAAAGGCATGCTTGAAAAAGCTGGTGATGATGCAGCTCGTCCTGAATGGCTTGAACCGCAGTATGGCATTCGTGATGACATGTATTACCTGACGGAAGTTCAGGCACAGGCAATTCTTGATTTACGTCTTCACAAATTAACAGGCCTTGAACACGAAAAGATTCTGGATGAGTACAAAACGATTCTTGAATTGATTGCTGAACTTCTTCATATCCTGTCCAGTTCTGAACGATTAATGGAAGTTATTTGTGATGAACTGAATGAGACGAAAGCCGTATTTGGTGATGCACGTCGTACAGAAATTCAGAATTCAGCACATGATATTTCAATGATTGATCTTATTAGTGAAGAAGACGTAGTGGTTACGCTTTCTCACGAAGGGTATGTGAAGTATCAACCGCTTACCGATTATCAAGCTCAGCGTCGTGGCGGTAAAGGTAAAGCAGCAACCAGAATGAAAGATGAAGATTTCGTCGAGCGTTTACTGATTGCGAACACTCACGATACGATTCTGTGTTTCTCTGATCGCGGTAAGATGTACTGGCTACAAGTTTATGAGTTGCCTTTGGCTAGCCGTACAGCTCGTGGTCGTCCAATCGTTAATTTATTGCCTTTGGACGAGAATGAGCGAATTACTGCAATTCTGCCTGTTCGTGAATATGAAGATGATAAATATATCTTCATGGCAACGGCGAAAGGTACAGTTAAGAAAACCAGCCTGAAAGAATATTCTCGTCCTCGTGCTAACGGTATTATCGCGGTCAATCTGAAGGATGGCGATAAACTTATCGGTGTTGACATTACTAACGGTGAAAACGACATCATGCTGTTCTCAGACAGCGGTAAAGTGGTTCGTTTCAACGAAGGTAAAGAAGTTCGTCCAATGGGCCGGACAGCAACTGGTGTTCGAGGTATAAAGCTTGAAGAACACGAAAATGTTGTTTCGTTGATCGTTCCTCATAATGACGGAGAGATTTTAACGGTTACTCAGAATGGTTACGGTAAACGTACACCACTTGAAGAGTATCCGGCGAAGAGCCGTGCAACGAAAGGTGTTGTTTCTATCAAAGTAACTGATAGAAATGGTCTGGTTGTAGGTGCGGTTCAGTCGGAAGAAAACGACGAGATCATGTTAATTAGCGACAGAGGCACGTTAGTCAGAACAAGAGTTAATGAAGTTTCTGTTGTAGGCCGTAATACTCAGGGGGTTACCTTGATTAAGACGGCTGATGAAGAAAAAGTTGTGGGCCTTGAACGCATTGACGAAGTTGCTGACGAAGACGATGTGGATGAGACTGAAACAACGGATGAAAATCAACAGCCATCAGATAGTGCTACCGATGCGGAGCAAGTCACTGACGACAGTGAACCGCAGGAAGGTGGAGCTACCGACGAGTAGTCGAAAATATGCATGAAGAGCGAGCGGTTTTATACCGCTCGTTTTGTTTTTGCTTCCGAAAAAGAGGATAGTCAGATGTCTGATGCAACAAAACAAACAGTCTATAATTTTTGTGCCGGGCCTGCGATGTTGCCTGTAGAGGTAATGAAGCAGGCACAGGAAGAATTAGTCAACTGGAACAACACGGGTTGTTCGGTTATGGAACTGAGCCACCGTAGTGCGTTATTCAAATCAGTTGCGGAGCAAGCTGAAAAAGATTTCAGAGAACTTTTATCTGTACCAGATGACTACAGTGTGTTGTTTATGCATGGCGGTGGACGTGGGCAATTTTCAGCGGTGCCAATGAACCTGGCGGGTCTTGGTTCTTCGGCCGATTATGCCATTACAGGATCGTGGTCAAAGGCATCTGTAGCAGAAGCCAAAAAGTTTCTGGATGTCTCAGTTGTGACAGAACCTGTAACAGAAGACGGTATTCGGCAAGTTGCTGACATGGCAGACTGGCAAACCAATGATCAGGCTGCCTATCTACATTATTGCCCTAATGAAACCGTTGATGGCGTAAAAGTTGACGAAATCCCGAGCGGTACGGTTCCTTTGGTTGCGGACATGTCCTCTAACATTCTGTCGAAGCGGATCAACGTGAAGGATTATGGCGTGATTTACGCTGGCGCTCAGAAGAATATTGGGCCATCTGGACTGACAATGGTGGTCGTTAACAATGCGTTGCTTGGACAGGCTCGGGCTGATACACCTGCAATTTTGAATTACACCCTTGCAGCCGAGAACGGTAGCATGTTTAATACTCCTCCGACCTTTGCCTGGTATTTAGCTGGCCTTGTATTTAAATGGCTGAAGGGTAAAGGTGGTGTCGATGCAATGGCGACTATCAATGAGCAGAAAGCACAGTTGCTGTATCAAAGTATCGATAGTAGTGATTTTTATCGCAATTCGATTGCCTCAGAGAATCGTTCATTGATGAATGTGCCGTTCCAGCTGGCAGATTCTGCGCTTGATAAGACATTCCTTGCGGAAGCAGAACAATGTGGCCTTATGTCGCTCGCGGGGCATCGTTCAGTCGGTGGCATGCGTGCGAGTATTTATAATGCTATGCCACTGGAAGGGGTGCAGGCGTTAGTTAGTTTTATGGCTGACTTCGAGAAACGTTACGGTTAGGCCGGTTGAAGGTTACCGTTTATCTCACCATTCACCTTTTAGATAACAATACATAATTTGGAGAACAACATTTGGAATCACTAACCCTGACGCCTGTTAAAGGCGTATCTGGTGAAATTCAGTTACCTGGCTCTAAAAGCCTGTCAAACAGAGCATTGCTACTGGCTGCTCTGGCACATGGTGAAACGACCATTACGAACTTACTCGACAGTGATGACATCCGTCATATGCTCAATGCACTTAAACAACTGGGTGTTTATTATTCATTGTCAGATGACAAAACTGAATGCACGATCCACGGGGTTGGAGGTTTTTTTAATGTATCGCAAGCTCAAGAACTTTTTCTTGGTAATGCGGGTACTGCAATGCGGCCTTTGTGTGCTGCTCTTGCCGCCAGCAAAGGCTCATTTGTGTTAACTGGCGAGCCGAGAATGAAAGAACGACCTATTGCCCACCTCACCGATGCATTGATTCAACTTGGTGCCGACATCAACTTCCTGGAAATGGATGGCTATCCACCCATGCAGATTCAAGGCAAGGAATTAACAGGTGGGCATATCAGTATTGATGGTTCAGTTAGTAGTCAGTTTTTAACTGCGGTGTTAATGATTGCACCCTTACTGAATCAGGACACCCAAATTGATATTTCAGGTGAGTTAGTTTCTAAGCCGTATATCGAACTTACATTACAGATTATTGCAACGTTTGGTGCCGTTATTGAACATAACGACTATCAGACGTTTACGATTAAAGGTGGTCAGGTTTATCGTTCACCGGGTCGTTATATGGTCGAAGGTGATGCATCGTCAGCAAGCTATTTTCTGGCTGCCGCAGCAATTAAAGGCGGTACTGTGCGAGTCAGGGGAATAGGCACTGACAGTACGCAAGGCGATATACATTTTGCAGATGTTCTTGAAGCAATGGGCGCATCTGTTACGCGCACGCCAGAATATATTGAAGTTACTCGTGGATCGCTAACCGCTGTTGACATGGATATGAATCATATTCCTGACGCAGCAATGACTATTGCCACTACAGCATTATTTGCTGAAGGAACAACATGTATTCGAAACATCTATAACTGGCGCGTGAAAGAGACTGATCGGCTTTCTGCTATGGCGACAGAATTGCGTAAAGTCGGCGCTACCGTTATAGAAGGTGATGACTTTATCGAAATTACCCCGCCAACGCTTATAAACCACGCAGAAATAGCAACTTATGATGACCATCGTATGGCGATGTGCTTTTCTTTAATTAATCTCGCTCAATGTGGGATTACCATTCTCGATCCAGGATGTACTTCAAAGACTTTCCCGGACTATTTCACAAAATATCAATCTATTTGTCAGGCTTAATACTGATTGCGTCATTAACCAGGAATCGCAAACATGGTGATAATTGCTTGAATAATGTCAGCATCATGTCATTTTTGAGCAAAAATCAGCGACTTTGTATATACCTGTAAATTTATGGCGCAATTGGATTTTTAATCGCGTATAATCACGCGATTTTTCAATTTTGGTGCACAAAAATTACTCAGGAGGGTTTATGCAGAGTGCTTCTGTGATAACCATTGATGGTCCTAGCGGTTCAGGTAAAGGAACAGTCAGCCGAATGCTGGCTCAAAAGCTGGGCTGGGCGATTTTAGACAGCGGTGCAATATACCGCGTACTGGCATTAGCCTCAGTACATCACAACATCGACCCGGAAAACGAAGAAGCTCTGGTTCCACTGGCAGCAAATCTGGATGTGCAATTTGTTACCGACGAAAAGAGCGGTAATGCAAAAATAATCCTCGAAGGAGAGGATATTACTCACAGTATTCGTAATGAAGAAGTCGGTGGTATCGCATCACGTGTAGCGTCTTTGCCTCGTGTTCGTGAAGCATTATTAAGAAGGCAAAGAGCGTTTAAACAGGAGCCAGGACTGGTTGCTGATGGAAGAGACATGGGAACCGTCGTTTTTCCAAATGCTGAGGTTAAAATATTCCTTACAGCAGACGCTGAAGAGCGAGCAAAACGCCGTTACCTTGAGTTGAAAGAGAAGGGTAGCAATGTTAAACTCGACGCCCTTTTATCCGATCTCAGAGAAAGAGATGAGCGTGATAAAAATCGTTCAGTAGCGCCGTTGATTCCAGCTGATGACGCTTACGTCATTGATTCAACTGATTTGACGATTAGTCAGGTACTTGAAGCTGTGCTGAATCATACGTCTAACAGGCTTAAGAGTCTGAAAGCTGAGCGATAAGAAATTCCATAGCAGGCTTATACATCACAATTTGTTCATCAGATTGTCAGATTAAATAGGTATAGTCCTGCGACTGAATTGTCCGATTCGTTATAAAAAGACGAATCATTATGTAACGAACTCATATAAAGGATCGTATGAGGTAACTTTAGTAACCCCACTGTGCCGGAAGTGCTGTGGTATTATCTATTCAAGCGAAAAGAAATGACTGAAAGTTTTGCTCAATTATTCGAAGAGAGCTTACAAGCCCTTGAAACTCGTCCTGGTTCAATTGTTAAAGGTACAATCGTAGCGATCGAAAAAGACGTTGTACTTGTTGATGCGGGCGTCAAATCTGAAAGTGCCATCCCTGTAGAACAGTTCAAAAACGCTAAAGGCGAAATCGAAGTAAACGTTGGTGATTCAATCGACGTAGCTCTTGATACTATCGATGACGGTTTTGGTGAAACTATCCTTTCACGTGAAAAAGCGAAGCGCCATGAAGCGTGGGTTCGTCTTGAAAAAGCGTGTGAAGATCAAGAAACTGTTGTTGGTCTTATCAATGGTAAAGTTAAAGGTGGTTTCACTGTTGAAGTTGAAGGCATCCGTGCATTCTTACCTGGTTCACTAGTTGACGTTCGTCCTGTTCGTGATACTACTCACCTTGAAGACAAAGAACTTGAGTTCAAGGTTATCAAGCTAGACCAGAAGCGCAACAACGTTGTTGTTTCTCGTCGCGCGGTAATTGAGTCAGAAAACAGCGCAGAGCGTGAGTCTCTACTTGATACACTTCAAGAAGATCAAGAAGTTAAAGGTATCGTTAAAAATCTTACTGATTACGGTGCGTTCGTTGATCTTGGTGGTATCGATGGTCTTCTACACATCACTGACATGGCTTGGAAACGCGTTAAGCACCCAAGTGAAATCGTTAATGTTGGTGACGAGATCATGGTTAAGATCCTTAAGTTTGATAAAGAGAAGTCTCGTGTTTCTCTAGGTCTTAAGCAGCTTGGCGAAGATCCATGGCAAGCAATTGCTAACCGTTACCCAGAAGGTTCTAAACTTTCTGGTCAGGTTACTAACCTTACTGACTACGGCTGCTTCGTTGAAATCGAAGAAGGCGTTGAAGGTCTTGTACACGTTTCTGAAATGGACTGGACTAACAAAAACATCCATCCATCTAAAGTTGTTAATCTTGGTGATACAGTTGAAGTTACTGTTCTTGAGATTGACGAAGAGCGTCGTCGTATTTCTCTTGGTCTTAAGCAATGTAAAGCTAACCCATGGGAAGAATTCGCGAAGAACCACAGCAAAGGCGACAAAGTTGTTGGTAAGATCAAGTCAATCACTGACTTCGGTATCTTCATCGGCCTTGACGGTGGTATTGACGGTCTTGTTCACCTATCTGACATTTCATGGAATGTTGCGGGTGAAGACGCAGTACGTGAATACAGCAAAGGTGACGAAATCTCTGCAGTAGTTCTACAAGTTGACCCAGAGCGTGAGCGTATCTCTCTTGGCATCAAGCAAATTGATGAAGATCCGTTCAATAACTATCTGGATCAAAACAAAAAAGGTGCTATTGTTACAGGTAAAGTTACTGAAGTAACAGCTAAAGGCGCTACTGTTGAACTGGCAGATGGTGTTGACGGTTACATTCGCGTATCTGATATCGCTCGTGAGCGTGTTGAAGATGCTACAACTCACCTGAACGAAGGTGAAGAAGTAGAAGCGAAGTTTGTTGGTGTTGATCGTAAAAATCGCGTGATCAGCCTTTCTATCAAAGCTAAGTACGAAGCTGAAGAAAAAGAAGCCTTAGGCAATCTTAACAAGAAGCAGGAAGAGACTTTCTCTAATGCTATGACTGAAGCTTTCAAAAACGCTCAGAAAGACTAATTAAACGATTATAAGAAGGATGTTGATCAATGTTTCATTGTGAAGCATCCTTTTGTTTATTTAGGTAAAAAAGGTTGTTAGGGGGAAGACATGACAAAGTCAGATCTAATTGAAAGATTATTTAACGAATATCCGCATATTCCTGCCAAAAGTGTTGAATCCGCTGTAAAAGAAATCATTGAGCAGATGGCTGATACCCTGGCGCAAGGTGAAAGAATCGAAATTCGTGGTTTTGGTAGTTTCTCACTACATTATCGTGCACCAAGAACTGGTCGAAATCCAAAGACGGGTGAAACGGTACAATTAACTGGCAAATATGTGCCTCACTTTAAGCCTGGTAAAGAACTGCGCGAGCGTGTTGACGCAAGCTTGTAATTTATCTTTCATACATTTTTACCTGATCAAAAGGTCTGAGATTCTATATAACGTAGAAGTCAGGCCTTTTTTGTTGGCTGATTGATAATTGCAGAGTCAGGGGAGTAGTGAGTAATCAATCTGATGACCTGATTTAGTTCATTACGGTTGTCATTGATTTAAGCGATGAATCACGGCTTTTTATCACTACGAATAAAAAAAGCCTCATGATAGAATACGCGCTGATTTTATCAGGAGTATCCGGTTTGAAAAAACTATTGAATTTATTGCTGTTTTTAATTGCATTAATGATTCTGGTGCTGGCAATTGTATTTAACTCATTAAATCAGCAGGTTGTTGAGGTTAATTATCTTGCCGGGCTTATTTCATTATCGGTTTCTCAACTTGCTGGCATTACACTCGCGCTTGGATTCATTACCGGTTTTATTTTTTCATCGCTTCTGAAACTACGAAAAAAAGAAAAAAGTGCGACTAAAGCTACATCGAAAGAATCAGCTCCCGTTGTCGCAGAACAACGTTCGGAGCAAACAAATTAACAATGCTTGAACTGCTCTTTCTTTTGTTACCCGTTGCCGTCGCGTATGGATGGATAATGGGCCGAAACAGCTTACGGCAACAGATGATGAAATCGAAAGAAACATTATCTGACCAATACTCCGCCGGGCTTGAATTCCTCTTGTCCGACCAGGAGGACAGAGCGATAGAGCATTTCATTGATTTCCTACAAGTTAACGCCTCCACTCTTGAAACTCACCTAACTCTTGCAAAGCTATTTCGTCGTCGTGGTGAATTTGATAAAGCATTGAAAATTCATGAATTCCTTATTGAGCAAGATCTTGATAAGAAAGAAAAAGAGATTATTCAGGTTGAGCTGGCCAAAGATTATGAAACAGCTGGATTAATTGGGCGGGCAGAAGAAACGCTCATGGCGCTGTTCAAATCGGATATCTCTACTTCAACAACAGAACGAAAGCAAGCCGCTATCAGTTTGTTAAACCTCTACCATCAGACGCGTGAATGGGATAAGAGTGTGGCGGTATTTACTGACTCAGTAAAACTTGAGCCGACGATGAGAACGATAGTGTCCAACCATTGTTGCGAGTTGTCAGTTAAAGCCGAGGCTGGAAAAGAAAAGAAGAAATGGCTCAAAAAAGCATTGAGTTATGACGATCACTGTTTAAGGGCATTGCTGTTGCTGGGAGATTTTCACCTGGAGCAATCCAACTACGGTAATGCGAGAAAATTCTATCTGGCGGCGCTGGAATCAGATCCGGAATTTTCAGCGATTCTGATTGACCCGATTGAAAAAAGCTTTCAGTTAGATAATAAAGACGATCAGTTTTATGCGTTCTTACAGGAACAAGTGAGTTTTCATCATTGTGTTTCATTTTCACTTAAGTACAGCGAATACCTGGAAAAATATGAAGGATACGAACGAGCGCTTGATTATATTCTTCAGGCGTTGGAGCGTGAGCCAAGTATTCGGGCGTTTATGCGTTTACTCGACTTAGAAGCTCGCTCCGCGGATTCTCAAGCGTCTGCAAGACAGTTTAGTCGGGTTCGACATATTGTACGCAATTATCTTAAGAGCAAACTATTATTTGAATGCCGCACTTGTGGTTTTGCGGCAAACCAGCATTACTGGTTGTGTCCTTCATGTCACAACTGGGCAACCGTCAAGCCCGCACGAGGCCTCGACGGGCAGTAAACCAACGTAACTCAGGAAACTACACTTATGACAAACACCTCCGGACACCAGCAGTTCGCTGATGGCTCGCCTATTGTTGTGGCACTTGATTTTGAACAGAAAGAGCAGGCACTGGCATTTGTTGATGCGGTAGACCCGTCATTGTGTCGCTTAAAAGTTGGTAAAGAGATGTTCACCTTGTTTGGGCCTGAGTTTGTCAGAGAGCTAACTGGAAAAGGCTTTGATGTCTTTCTGGATATGAAATTCCATGATATTCCAAATACCGTGGCAAAAGCGGTAAGAGCCGCTGCAGAACTGGGTGTCTGGATGGTAAATGTTCATGCATCAGGTGGTCGACGCATGATGGAGCAAGCAAAGAATATCCTTGAACCTTATGGTGAGAAAGCGCCATTGCTGATTGCTGTAACCGTATTAACCAGTATGGATGGTGACGATATGGCAGAGCTGGGATTGCGAGCCGATGCAACGCCTGAAAATCAGGTCGAGCTGTTAGCCAGCCTGGTGAATGATGTTGGCCTTGATGGTGTTGTTTGCTCCGCTCAGGAAGCAAGCAAGTTAAAATCACTATGTGGTGAAGCATTTAAACTGGTTACGCCAGGCATTCGACCTGTGGGTGCGGATGCTGGCGACCAAAGACGTATTGTTACGCCAGAACAAGCGATTGCAAATGGTTCTGATTATCTGGTTATTGGCCGTCCAATTACCAAATCAGACGATCCGGTCGCTACATTGAAAGCGATTCTGGCAACACTGAATAACTAATATTGAGAATTGAATGATAGAAGCAGGAAAGATTTGTTGGCTAACGGTCAGAGATATCGTTGGCTTTGGCGCATTTTTAGATGGTGGTGATTTAGGCGATATTTTATTGCCGAATGCGGATAAGCCGGAAGGGCTTGAAGTTGGTGATGAAGTCGAGGTTTTTTTATACTTTGATTCTGAAGATCGCCTGATTGCGACAACAAAACAGCCGAAAATCCAGGTGGGAGAATGCGCTTATCTTCAGGTTGCTGAGATAAATAATATTGGCGTATTCATGGACTGGGGCTTGCCAAAGCAATTACTGCTTCCATTTAACGAGCAACGAGTTCGAATGAATGAAGGCGAATGGTATATCGTCAGAGCATTTGTTGACCGGGCGACGGGCAGAATTGTCGCTTCATCGCGAATTGATGACTTTATGGACGTTGTAGTGCCAGACTACAAAGCAGGTCAGGAAGTCGATTTAATGATTGATGCCAAAACGGATTTGGGTTTCAGAGCAATCGTTAATAATGAGCACTGGGGCGTATTATATGAGAATGAAATTTTTAAGCCGTTAAAGCGCGGTGATCGTATGAAAGGTTTCATCAAGAAGATGCGTGAAGATGACAAAATTGATCTGTGTTTAACCAAACCTGGTTATCAGAAAGTCACCGGCCTGGCCGCAGAAATTTATGAAAAGCTTCAAGAAAGTAACGGTTACATGGCTGTTACTGATAAAAGCTCTCCGGAAATCATCAAACGTATATTTGGTGTTAGTAAAGCTAACTTCAAAAAAGCGATTGGTGCCTTGTACAAGCAACGAAAAATCGTCATAGAAGCCGGAGGCATTCGCCTTAACGACGAATAATAACAAAAACAGGGGATATGACTGAATGACTGTTAAGAAAACCGCCCAATTGATATCGTGCTTAATTGCTGCTGTTGCTGGCATCAGCAGTTTTGTCACTCAAGCCGCAGAACAACCATTCGCAATTGCCATTCATGGTGGTGCAGGCACAATTTCTAAGGCTAACTTATCCCCTGAGCAAGAAAAAGCGTATCGAGCGAAACTGGCCGAAGCTGTGAATGCTGGTTATAGCGTGATGGAAAAAGGCGGTAGTAGCGAACAAGCAGTCATTACGGCCATCCAAATTCTTGAAGATTCAACATTTTTTAATGCCGGACGGGGTGCCGTTTATACCTGGGAAGGTCATCATGAGCTTGATGCGTCTGTGATGGACGGAAGAACCATGAATGCTGGTGCTGTCGCTGGCGTTAAAATGATTAAAAGCCCAATCCAGGCAGCGCAATATGTGATGGAACGTTCCGCTCATGTCATGTTGTCGGGTGCTGGCGCAGAAAAGTTTGCGCAAAAGCAAGGGTTGGAACTGGTTGATAACAGTTTCTTCGATACGCCTCATCGATTTAAAGCCTTACAAAAAGCAAAACAAAATATCCGCGACACTTCAGCATTTCGTTATGAAGACACAGATTATAAATACGGAACGGTCGGTGCAGTTGCTGTAGATAAAATGGGCAATCTTTTCGCCGGAACATCGACGGGCGGTATGACAGCGAAGCGCTACGGCCGTATCGGTGATTCACCGATTATTGGTTCCGGCACCTGGGCCGAAAACCAAAGCTGCGCGGTATCAGCTACCGGCCATGGTGAATATTTTATTCGCTATCAGGCGGCATCAGACATATGTGCTCGGGTAAAGTACAAAGGCGATAGCATTGAAAAAGCCGGCCATGATGTTATCCATAATGTTTTAATGCCTGCCGGTGGCTCCGGTGGTGTGATTATCATTGATGCAGAAGGCAATATTTCTATGCCTTTCAATACGGAAGGAATGTATCGGGCAAAGCGTCATTGGAAGAAAAAAGCTGAAGTATTTATCTACAAAGAATAGGGCAGAGATGTCTTGTTTATTAATCTCCTGAGAAAGCCGCATTTAATGCGGCTTTTTTAATGATTCTCGTCTCTTGAAATTTCTCAATGTTGCGGTTTTACAGCTAGACTTTAGTTGAGCATGCAAGAATAACAACGACACTGGGAGCAATCATGGAATCTCTGAAAGTACAGGAATTTATGCGGTTGAAGCCTGTCTGTTTTACACCTGATATGTCTATAGCCGCCGCTGTGGAAGCATTAGCTAATTCATCACAAAGTGGTGGGCCTGTGCTCGACAATACACATAAAGTGGTGGGTTATCTGTGCGAACGGGAATGTATTGATCGGTTGCTGGACGAGTCTTACTACAGTGAACGTGTAGATTACGTCAGAGACGTAATGATCCAACCGGATTTTACGATTCTCCAACATGAATCCATGCTGGAACTCGCGCAAAAAATGTTAGATACACCACAGTCAGATTTTGTGGTGATCGATGAAGATAAACTGATGCAAGGATTGATAACCAGAAGCGATGTATTAAAGGCACTAACCAGTTATTTGCGTGCTGGCTACGCACATTAGTGCAGTGAATAACCACAGGTGAAGGAAAACCGCTAAAAAATTGTTTTTCTGGTTGATACTGTTAGGATCTCGCCCTTTCAGGTTTTAGAGAGATACTATCGCTGTGCTTTTGGAAAAAGACTTATCAATCAGAATCCAACAATGTATGAAAGTGGATCAACATTCGTTGATGCTGCGCCTTCGAGGTGTCAGAAAAATCACGGATGAAGAAAAACAGCAAAGCACGTTGGCACTTATCGACAGGGATATCACTGCGTCCGAAGCACGGCGTAATAAACGACGAGATAACCTCCCTGAAATTTCCTATCCGGAAAACCTGCCTGTTAGTCAGAAACATCAAGAAATAGCGGATGCGATCAATAATAATCAGGTTGTGATTATTGCGGGTGAAACCGGTTCAGGTAAAACGACTCAGATCCCGAAAATTTGCATGGCGTGTGGTCGAGGGCAGTCTGGCTTTATTGGCCATACACAGCCTCGACGACTGGCGGCGAGAAGTGTTGCCAGCCGAATTGCTGATGAGCTATCGACACCGTTAGGCAAAGATGTCGGTTTTAAAATCCGCTTCAGTGATAACACTAACGAACATAGCTATATCAAGCTAATGACAGACGGTATTTTACTGGCAGAAATGCAGCAGGACAGATACCTGAATCAATATGACACACTGATCATCGATGAAGCGCATGAGCGTAGTCTAAACATCGATTTTCTGCTCGGATACCTTAAGCAACTCCTACCGAAACGCCCCGATCTGAAAGTCATTATCACATCGGCAACGATCGATCCTGATCGTTTCTCCCGTCACTTCGACAATGCGCCCGTCATTGAAGTTACGGGCCGTACTTACCCGGTTGAAGTTCGTTATCGTCCGGTGATGGATGAAAACAACCCGGAACGTGACCAGCTACAGGCGATTTTTGATGCCGTTGATGAACTGGCTCAGGAAGCACCTGGTGACGTACTTATTTTTATGAATGGTGAACGAGAAATCCGAGATACTGCGGATGCACTGGTCAAACGCAAGCTTCGTAACACGGAGATTTTGCCTTTATATGCCAGACTTTCTGCCGCAGAACAAAATCGGGTGTTTCAGTCTCATTCTGGGCGACGCATAATTCTGGCGACAAACGTTGCAGAAACCTCATTGACCGTACCCGGCATCAAATACGTGATTGACCCGGGTACTGCTCGTATATCTCGTTACTCATATCGAACTAAAGTACAGCGATTGCCTATTGAACCAGTCAGCCAGGCCAGTGCTAATCAGCGTAAAGGTCGTTGTGGACGTGTGTCTGATGGTATTTGTATTCGACTGTATGACGAGGATGATTTTAATAATCGCCCAGAATTCACCGACCCGGAAATTCTTCGGACGAATCTCGCGTCAGTTATTTTGCAAATGCTTAGCCTGGGTTTGGGCGATATCGAATCGTTTCCGTTTGTAGAAGCGCCGGATAGCCGCAATATCAACGATGGTGTACGTTTACTGGAAGAGCTACAGGCAACCGCTCGCGCAAAAGCAGATAAACGCAAAGGTAAACGAAACAGCGTTAAACGGGGCGACCTGATTCTGACTGACATGGGGAAACGAATTTCCCGATATCCGGTTGATCCGAGACTGGCGAGGATGCTGGTTGAAGCAGAAGCGAAACATTGTTTACACGAAATGATGGTCATTACCGCAGGACTGAGCATTCAGGACCCGAGAGAGCGGCCGGCAGAATTTAAGCAAAAATCAGATGAAAGCCATCAGCGTTTTGCTGATGAACAGTCTGATTTCCTCAGTTTTATTAATCTCTGGAATTACATCCAGGAACAGCAGGAAGCATTAAGTAAGTCTCAGTTCAGAAAACTTTGCCGTCAGGAGTTTTTATCCTATATCAGGGTGAGAGAGTGGCAGGATATTTACTACCAACTTTCACTGGTCGTAAAAGATGCCAAAATTACCCTGAATGATGAACCTGCCGAATCTGATTTTATTCATCAGGCGTTGTTATCGGGCTTACTCAGTCATATTGGTTTGCGGGATGAAAATAATGATTACATGGGTGCCAGAAACAGTCGATTTTTTGTTTTCCCCGCATCAGCACTCTTCAAAAAACAACCAAAATGGATTGCTTCGGCAGAACTGGTAGAGACCAGTCGATTGTTTGGTCGCATCAATGCACGTATACAACCTGAGTGGATCGAGCCTTTAGCTCAGCATCTGGTCAACAAATCCTGGTCAGAACCTGGCTGGGATCGGAAACGCGGTCATGTGATGGCGTTGGAGAAACAAACGCTGTATGGCTTGCCGATTGTATTAAAGCGTCGCGTGTCATATAGTAAAGTCGATCCGGTGGAAGCCAGAGAACTGTTTATTCGTCAGGCGTTGGTCGAACACAATATTTCCGGCAACTACCGATTCTTACAAAAGAATCACCAGACTATCGACAGCATCATGCAGTTAGAGAATAAAGTCAGGCGACGCGACATTCTGATTGATGAACAGCGTCAGTATGAACTTTATGATGCGGTGGTGCCGGCTGATTTAAATAATCAGCAAGCGTTTAATAAATGGCTGAAGCAAGATGCAGCCAATGAACAGGCGCTTATTTTTAAAAAATCAGACTTAATGCAGCAAAGCGCTCAGCATATTACGACTGATCTGTTCCCTGATTACTGGACTCAGGGCAATCTCAAGTTACCGCTTAATTACCACTTTAATCCTGGTGGCGATGTTGATGGCGTCGCGCTGACGATTCCACTTGCATTGCTTAACCAGGTTAAGCCAGATGGTTTCGAGTGGTCGGTTCCAGGGTTCAGACATGAACTGATTGTCAGCTTGATCAAATCCTTACCTAAGAATTTACGTCGTAACTTTGTGCCAGCTCCAGACTATGCAACCGCTGTAATAGAAAAGATTGGTGATCAGGATGGTGATTTTTACGAGTTGGTTCGCCATGCTTTGTTCAGAATCACTGGTACACGCTTGCCAGAAGAAGACTGGGATCTGTCGCAGGTGCCTGCACACCTGAGAATGAATTTCACCGTGGTCAATGAAAAGAATCAGCCGATGGGGCATGGTGAATCCATTAATGATCTAAAAGACCAGTTTAAAGGTGCAGTGCAAGAGACGCTGAAATCAGTCGCGGATGATGGCATTGAACAGCATGAACTGACGGACTGGACCTTTGGCGAGCTACCCGAATCATTTACTGATCGCCGTAACGGTTTTGAGATAAAGGCATGGCCTGCGCTGGTAGACAAGCGCAAATCGGTTTCCCTGATTTTAATGGATAAGGCCCATGAAGCCGAGGTGTCGAGCTGGCAAGGTGTGAACCGCCTGATATTACTTACGATCCCATCGCCTGTTCGTTATCTCCAACAGTCATTGCCTAATAAGGCAAAGCTGGGTTTGTACTATAATCCATTCGGTAAGATTAATGATCTTATTGACGACTGTATTAATGCAGGTTGTTTGCAGTTGATAAAAACAGCTGAGTTACCACGCACCGAGTCAGCGTTTAATCAGGTTAGAGAGCGTGTCAGAGCCGAAATTGGTGATGCAACAGTTCAGATAGCCTTACAGGTTGAACAAGTCCTGTCGTTAGCTTATGACATTAATAAACGACTGAAAGGAAAAATGGATTTGTCGATGATTAATGCCAGTCAGGATATTAAAGGGCAGTTAGACAAGCTGGTCTTTAAAGGGTTTGTGTCAGTGCATGGTGCAGACAAACTGGCAGATATTAAGCGTTACTTACAGGCAGTATTGCGTCGTCTTGAAAAATTCCCTATCGATCCTAATCGAGATCGAATGGCGATGGTTGAGGTTAACAAGGCGGAATCTCACTGGCAAAAACTGATGACGCAGGCTAAATATGCGGTTGAAGCTCAGGAAAAGCTGCATGAGATTCGATGGATGTTAGAAGAATTAAGAGTGTCGCTTTTTGCCCAGAATATTGGCACGGCTTATCCTGTTTCTTCTAAGCGAATTTTCAATGCATTAAATGATGTTAGTAAAATGTTGTAAATATGATATGTGAATTTTTGTGATGATTCTTACACCACTTAAATCGCATATTTTACTAATTACCTGATGGGGTACGGCAGTGAAGGTGGGATAAATATGTTTACATCTTCGCTGTAGCCCAGGTGGCTTAATAGAAAAACTTTATAAATGGTATTAAGGACATAGGTAAGCCGAATAAAAGTTGCATGTTGAATTAATGCAGCTATATTGAGTACAAGGTAGTGAAAAGGATACAGTTGTTTGTCGGTCGTAGATTTACACTTATCGCTTTTACTAACATATTAATTGAACAAATTATTAGAGATGTTAATCTTATTTTTGTAACATTGAACGAATTTTTTCACTGTAGTTTGACTTAACAAAGGAAAGAGGGAATGGACGAAGGAAATGGTACATCGTTATCGTCTGCACCATTAACCAAAAGAAGTTTGAACATTCTGGTCGTTGATGATGAATATTTTAACTTTGAAATGTTAAAAGCAGCACTCGGCGAGCATTTCAATATTCAATATGCATCAACAGGTCAACATTGTTTAACGGCTGCAATAGCATCCAAACCAGATGCTATTTTGCTGGATGTATGTATGCCGGGTCTGAATGGCTATGATACATGCCGCTTACTGAAGAACACGCCAGAAACCAGCAATATTCCAGTATTAATGGTATCAGGGCTGGAATCAGAAATTGAAAAGAAAGCCGGATTTGACGCCGGTTGTGATGACTACATCGTGAAACCTTTCTCAATGTCAGATTTAGTTGAAAGCATACACGCTTACATACACAGAAATTAAGCAAACTAGTGAAAGCGGGTTATCACCGCCCTCAGATGTATGGTATAAAATTGCAGTTGCTCACTGATATTGATGCGTAAGGGCTAAAATGGAAACGCCTTTGCTATTTGAGCAGCCTAGCCACAGAAATACAGTCAGCAGAGGTGTTTATGTTGAGAGAAGGGGATAAAAGAGGCTTTTTCCGTTTGTTAGTTAACAGTGATTGTAAGTTAACATTTAACGATCATCCGGACGGACCTTATTCCACCGATTCCATTTGCCGTGATTTGAGTGCCACGGGCATGTCAGTCGAATTAAATGAACCTATCGAAACCGGACTTACTGTCCGCAGTCAGTTAGAATCCAATAATCCCAGCGTTCCCGCCTTAAGTGCTTTAGGCCGTGTTGTGCGTTGCACACAAGAGAGCGATGGTCTTTATCTGGTCGGCATTGAGTTCGTCGAGATAAATTGATTTATGCTCTATTGAAATTTCACGTCAGCCATAAAGAGCGAGCAACAATGACTGACGTGAGATCCTGCCGCTAAAAAACTTTACACACCAATCCTTTAAGATAAAACCCTTCCGGATAAGGCCCTGATACCGGGTGATCCTGAGCTTGTCCTAACCGCTCTACAAAATAGCAGTCTTTATTCGCATCCAGTGCCGCATCTGCAACGACTTTCTGGAATAAATCATTATCCATCAAACCCGAACAAGAAAACGTTAATAAATAACCACCTGGGTTCAGCAACTGCATAGCTATACGGTTAATATCTTTATAGCCTCTGGCAGCCTGGGTGATTTGCGATTTAGATTCCGCAAACTTCGGCGGGTCCATCACAATCACATCAAACTTTTTACCCTGCTTTTTGTAGTCACGTAATAACTGGAATACATCCTGTTGTTCGAAGGTGACCTTATCAACATCCAGCTCATTTAGCTCAACATTACGTTTGGCTGTTTCCAGTGCCAGCGTTGATACATCGACATTGGTAACATCCGTTGCACCACCACGAAGTGCATACAGCGAGAAAGTGCCGGTGTAGCAAAAGCAATTCAGCACTGACTTGCCCGACACATATTTTTCAAGTGCTGCCCGTGAATCACGCTGATCAAGATAAAAGCCGGTTTTATGCCCTTTCATCGGATCGACCAGAATGGTAAAGCCATTTTCCTTAATCGTGATATTGTCTTTCGGATATTGCCCTGCTAAAGGGCGTGAAACCAGCGGAAGTCCTTCTTTTTTACGAACTTCAACATCTGAACGTTCGACAATGCAATGACCTGGAAACAGTTCTTTTAACGCGGCGACGATCAAAGGTCTTGATACATCAGCACCGTAACTTAATAACTGACAAACAAGGACGTTGTCGTATTTGTCGATAGTGATGCCTGGTAGTCCATCCGTTTCACCGGCAACCAGACGGAATCCGGTTAATGCGCCACGAGCGATAGTGTCTTCTCGCACTGCCAGCGCACGTTCAAATTTGGCTTTGAAAAAAGCTTCATCGATAGTCTGCTTCTGGTCAAAACTCCAGATCCGTACTCGAATCTGTGATTCCGGAGACCATGCACCTTTTGCTAACCAGTTTCCGTCGGCAGCATATACATCAACTACATCGCCTGCTTCAGGTTTGCCGTCAACTCGCTCGATACCACGAGAAAAAATCCACGGATGTTTACGTCGTAATGATTTTTCCCTGCCAGGGTGTAGATAGATTTTAGCCACGATTAATAAGGTTCCGGTTGCAAATTCGAGCGGCGGATTTTATGTTACGCCGACCAGTTAAGGCAAATCTAATTACCAGATATGAAGCAAATAAGTCTTGAGGGCTTTGGCGGCCCGGAAGTTTTGACGTTTACTGAAACAGACATCCCACAACCTGCCAGTCATGACATTGTAGTCAAAGTACATGCCATTGGTGTAAATCGGGCCGATATTCTACAACGTGAAGGAAAATATCCACCGCCAAAAGGCGAAAGTGATATCCCGGGCTTAGAAATCGCTGGTGAAATCATCTCAGTTGGTCGTGAACAACCTGACACCCTGAAAGGAAAACGGGTCGCAGCACTTGTTGCTGGCGGTGGTTACGCAGAATATGCGCTAGTCCGTCAGGGTCAATGGTTGGAATTACCGGATGACTGGAGTTTCGTGGAAGGTGCCGGTTTAATTGAAACCTTTATTACGGCCTGGCAAACCCTGTTTGATATCGCTCAGTTGCAAGCAGGACAGCGCGTGTTAATTCATGCCGGTGCCAGTGGTGTTGGCACATCGGCGATTCAACTGGCAAAACAAAAGGGATGTTGGGTTGCAACTACGGTATCAAACGATGAAAAAGCAGAACGTTGCAAGCAACTCGGTGCTGACCTGACCATTAACTACAATGAATCATCATTTGCAGAAATCATCAAAGCACAAGGGAAGGGCGTCGATATTGTGCTGGATTGTGTCGCAGGCGAATACCTCAATGATAATGTCAAATGCCTGAACATGGATGGTCAAATTGTCGTGATTGCTATGTTAGGCGGCCGGTTTACCCATTCATTTGACATGGCTCGACTGATTATGAAGCGCGGAAAACTGCAAGCATCCACCTTAAGAAATCAATCCGACAGCAAAAAACAACAATTAATCAAAGACTTTGCCAGTACCTTTGGTCAGGCCTTGAAGACTCGACAAATACTGCCAGTGATCGACAGTAGTTATGACTGGCATAACATCACCGAAGCCCATCAACGGATTGAAAGTAATCAGAATATTGGAAAAGTAGTTTTGACCGTTATTTAAGCCAGTGGCATTGCAGAAATAATAAGAAGAACAAGAGATAATCACAGGGAAGTGGTTGCGGGAGCCGGATTTGAACCGACGACCTTCGGGTTATGAGCCCGACGAGCTACCAGGCTGCTCCATCCCGCGCCTGTGATGTTTGATTGTTATACCGAAACCAGATTCAAGTGGTTGCGGGAGCCGGATTTGAACCGACGACCTTCGGGTTATGAGCCCGACGAGCTACCAGGCTGCTCCATCCCGCGCCTGAATTAGCCGATATAAATAATCAAACTATACTGTGGTGGTTATACGCCAGTGCTGAAAAAGGTGAGCCTTTAAAAGCAAAAATGTGGTTGCGGGAGCCGGATTTGAACCGACGACCTTCGGGTTATGAGCCCGACGAGCTACCAGGCTGCTCCATCCCGCGCCTGAAGAGTCTGAACTTATACCAACAACCGAATTCAAGTGGTTGCGGGAGCCGGATTTGAACCGACGACCTTCGGGTTATGAGCCCGACGAGCTACCAGGCTGCTCCATCCCGCGCCTGAAATGAGTCGATATAAGGAATCAAACTTATCTAAAGTGGCTGTATAAGCCGATGCTGAAAAAGGTGGGCCTTTAAAAGCAAGAAATGTGGTTGCGGGAGCCGGATTTGAACCGACGACCTTCGGGTTATGAGCCCGACGAGCTACCAGGCTGCTCCATCCCGCGTCACAAAGCGGGGCGAATAATAAGGACTCTGAAACTTTTATGCAAGCGAAATAGCAAAAAAATTTATTTTGAGCCGTATTTCGATGAATTACTGGTATAATCCGCGTCTAATTTTTCACATTGTGAACAAAAAACAACCAACTTATTGATTTGAGAGAGAATATGCCAACATTTCTAGCACTGACATCCCAGGGAATTGAACAATTATTAGCGGAGGAACTCGCTGATTTTGGTGCAGAAGATATAAAACAATCCGTCAATTCGGTGTCATTTACGGCTAATATTCAACTTTCTTATCGTATTTGTCTTGCGACCCGCTACGCATCAAGAATCTTGCTTAAGTTAAACCAGGGAATTGCAGATAATGCAGAGCAACTCTATGATTTAATTTCAGAAACAAACTGGTTCGACTTAATTCAACCCTGGCAAACGTTTGCGGTAGACTTTGTTGGTACCAATCGAGAAATTATTAACTCGCAGTTCGGTGCCCTTAAAGTAAAAGATGCCATTGTTGATCAGTTCACGCGGGTAACGGGTGACCGACCTAACATTGATAAGAGTAATCCTGATATTGTTATTCAGGTACGTCTTCGTAAACAGCATGCTCAGGTCTATCTCGATTTCTCCGGTCCTTCATTACATCAGCGCGGCTATCGTGAAAAACAAGGTGCTGCGCCACTCAAGGAAAATCTTGCTGCTGCTATTATTAAGCGTAGTGGTTGGTTAGATGATACCTCTCGTCCTTTATATGACCCATTTTGTGGTTCCGGTACTTTACTGATTGAAGCGGCATTGATGGCGAATCATATCGCGCCGGGTCTGTTACGCCGTTCTTTTGCCTTTATGGAACATCAGGATTACCAGCAAGCCGACTATGATCAGGCTCGTGCATCGCTGGAAGAGCAGATGACCTGGAATAATCTAACCCTGGTGGGTCGTGATAATAATCGCCATCTTGTTCGAATTGCGAAGGAAAATCTGAGCCGCGCTACGCCGGAAGGAGCGATGTCGCTGAAATCGCAGATTCGGTTTGATGTCGGCGATGCAACCAAAGGACATCCAACGTTTGAACAGGCTGGTGTTATTGTTTGTAATCCTCCATACGGTGAACGTCTCGGTGATCTGGCTGATACCGCGGTGTTGTATAACAAGTTCTCTCATCGCGTTAAACAAGAGTTTGAAGGCTGGCAACTGGCATTTTTTACGGGTGTGGATTCACCATTAAACCAGTTAAAGCTGGCGCGTAACAAAACCTATAAATTCCAGAATGGCCCATTAGATTGCCAACTGGTCACTTATGAGCTGACAGAACGTCAGTGTCAAACCGACGGCGGCGACGGCCTATCGCTGAATTTTGAAGAGAGCGTGTCATTTGGCAATCGCCTTAAGAAAAATATTAAAGCCACTCGCCAGGCCGCAAAGAAAGAAGGCGTTGATTGCTACCGAATCTATGATGCAGATATCCCGGAATATAATGTAGCGATTGATCGTTATGCTGATCATGCCGTGATTTTTGAATACGCTGCGCCAAAATCTGTCGATGAATCTTCTGCTCGCAGACGACTGGCGGATGTGCTGGTTATTGCTGCCGAAGTACTGGATGTGCCGCCGGGTAATATCGTCATGAAAGTCCGGGAAAAACAGCGCGGTGAAAAGCAATACGAGAAACTATCCGCAGAACGTCAGGAATTCACGGTGCAGGAATATCAGGCTAAGTTTCTGGTTAACCTGAAAGACTATCTGGATACCGGACTTTTCCTGGACCACCGCATCACCCGTAAGCTGGTCGGTGAACTGGCAAAAGATAAGCAAGTTCTTAATCTGTTTGCATATACCGGAACTGCTTCTGTCCATGCGGCATTGGGCGGTGCTCGTTCTGTTACAACGGTCGATATGTCAAATACTTATCTTGAATGGGCGCAACGTAACTTTGCCGTTAATGGATTAAAAGGACGCCAGTATCAATTCTTTAAAGCTGATTGTATGCAGTGGGTCAGACGTTGCCAGCAACGTTACGATCTAATCTTCCTTGATCCGCCAACCTTCTCGAATTCAAAAGGTATGCAAAAAAGCTTTGACGTTCTGCGTGATCATGTGGAACTGTTGCGCATGGTCAAATCTATCCTGGCGCCAGGTGGTACATTAATCTTCTCTAATAATCATCGCCGATTCAAAATTGATGCAGAGGCGCTGGAAGCGTTAGGTTTAGAGGTAAAAGACATTACCGCGCAAACAATTCCGTTCGATTTTAAACGGAATGCCAAAATTCATAATTGCTGGCAATTAACGGCAAATTAATAAACGATTCAAACAAGCTTGTGGACGAAATGCATCAACATTTTTAAGCAAGCAAGTTAAGAAAAGTGACAGGAATAACACATGCAGCAAAAAGCATTTGAATTATTTAGTACAGATGGCTGTCATTTGTGTGAGCAAGCCATTAGTATGTTGGCGGCTTTGGGACTGGAGCAACGAGTTGATGTCGTCGATATCGTTGATAGTCCGGCATTGGTTGAGGAGTACGGAATCCGTATTCCAGTGATCAAAAATGTGAGTTCAGCAGAAGAACTTAGCTGGCCGTTCAGCAATGAGCAATTATATTCATTTATCACTAATTAAGATTCAGGATAGTTGTGGATTTAATCAGATTATCTGATGCCAGATTAAGCTACGGCATGACGCCGTTGCTTGATGGTGTTGAATTTAAAATCTCGCCGGGAGAGCGAGTGTGTATCGTAGGCCGAAATGGAGCCGGTAAATCATCATTACTTAAAGTTGTGGCAGGCGATACGCCGCTGGATGATGGCACCATAAACCGGGTTCGTTCGCTGAAAGTTTCACGGCTGGAACAAGATCCGCCACGTAATATTGAAGCGACAGTCTTTGATTATGTCGCTGATGGCCTCCCTGATTTAGCCAGACAATTAAAAGAATACCATCGTCAGAGCGACCTGGTTGCTCATGACCCTTCCGAACAAAACCTCAAAGTCCTTGACCGATTACAAACTGAACTCGAAGCAGCTGACGCCTGGCAGTTTGAAACGCAAATCAATACGGTTATTTCCACATTAGACCTCAATCCCGATGTTTGCATCAGTAAGCTATCTGGCGGTTGGTCGCGTAAAGTCGCCCTGGCACGGGCGCTGGTGAGCAACCCGGATTTATTATTGCTGGACGAACCGACTAACCACCTGGATGTTGCTTCAATTGAATGGCTGGAAAGTTTTCTGGTCGATTTCAAAGGCGCGATTCTGTTTATTTCCCACGACCGTGCATTCATTCGACAATTAGCAACACGCATCGTTGATTTGGATCGTGGCCGCATTACATCATATCCTGGTGACTATGCGGCGTTTCTTGAAGCACGAGAAGAAGCCTTGAAAGTCGAAGAACAGCAAAATGCGCTGTTTGACAAACGACTGGCGGAAGAAGAAACCTGGATTCGCCAGGGTATTAAAGCCCGTCGAACCAGAAATGAAGGCCGGGTGCGAGCGCTGAAACAATTGCGGGTGGAACGTAAAAGCCGGGTTGAAAAGCAAGGTAACGTTGATTTCACGATTGGCAGTGGACAGCGGTCTGGTAAAACCGTATTCGAAACCAAACACATTAATTTCAGTATTGATGATAAACATCTGGTGAATGACTTCTCCACCCTGGTGATGCGTGGTGATCGGATTGGTCTTGTTGGACCGAACGGTGTTGGTAAAACCACGTTGATCAAATTATTGCTTGGCAATCTGGAGCCTCAGTCAGGTTCTGTGAAGCAGGGCGTTAATCTCGAAGTTGCTTATTTTGACCAGTATCGCGTGCAACTGGATGAAGATAAAAGTGTCCAGGATAATGTAGCCGAAGGTAAACAGGACATTATGATCAATGGCCGTAGTCGCCATGTTCTCGGTTATCTCCAGGATTTCCTGTTCAGCCCACAACGGGCCAGAACACCGGTGAGAGCCTTATCCGGTGGTGAGAAAAACAGATTACTCCTTGCTCGCTTATTCTTAAAACCCAGTAATGTGCTGATTCTGGATGAACCTACCAACGATCTTGATGTCGAAACTCTCGAATTACTGGAAGAGATTCTCAGTCAGTACGAAGGAACGGTACTTATTGTCAGTCACGATCGTGAATTCCTGAATAACACGGTTACGGGGATTTACGGGTTTGAAGGCGGCGGAAATATTGTTGATATCGTCGGCGGCTATGAAGATTATCAGGCCTGGCACAAGCGTGTCGCTGAAAGTCGAAAGCAACAAGTACAGGATGCCAAAAAAGCAGACGACGAGAAAGTAGAAAAAGAGAAGAAAAAGGCTGAAAAGCCAAAAGCCAAAAAACTCTCCTATAAGTTGCAAAGAGAGCTGGAAGCCCTGCCAGAAAAGGTAGAGCAACTGGAGCAGCAGGTCGAAGAGTTACAGGAAAAAATAAACGATCAGTCGTTTTTCAAATTACCACAGGAAGAAACACGGCCGATCCTGGAGCAGTTGAATGAAGCGGAAACAGCGCTCGAAGAAGCGTTTGCCCGTTGGGAAGAATTAGACAGTTTTTCAAATTAAACCAATTAGAGTCAGGTCAGTACATTAATGAAAACATTGAAGTTATCACTTATTGCGACGGCGATTAGTGTCGCAACACTATCCAGCCACGCAGCCGTGTATCAGGTTGTTGATACCGGTGAAAATCCAGAATGGCGCAACAGTTTTGCTACCGGCATCAATAACGCGGGTACTATGGTTGGCGCAGCTACCGATAAATATACGTTCCCCATCGATTTCGATAATTTAAACGTTGATAACCTGGTTATCGGTATGGCGAGCGCTCGGGATAATAACCCGGACGAGTGGGGTGATTTGAATGTGTCCGACGTTCAAAACGGTATTATCGACCCGTTAGCTCGTCGTTACATCGAAGAATACTTTAAAAGTCTTGCAACCGATGCGCGCACACAGAAAGTGGGCGATCAGTATGCTGTACGTGTAGCTGCTGATGTGATGACTGAAATGCCTGTGTTTGATATCGATTTTCAGGATATTGATGGTAAGACTCGCAGTACCACTGATACAGCCTGGGCCATCAATAACATCGGCGATATTCTGTTAACCGGTTCACTACCGTACTACAAAGTTGAATTTACGCCTGAGCCAACAGATGATGAGCCAGAGCCAACAGCTCGTACTTACTGGCAGCGTGACGCTATTACAAAAGCAGCGGTTCAGATAGGCAATCAACTGACCACTATTGAGCCAGCAGAAGCCACCTGGGGTGGTGCAACGGCTGCATTTGATATTAGTGACAGTCGCTGGGTTGTTGGTTATTCATCAACTGAAATCGGTGAACGTGCCCAGGAATTAATCGACACGTCATGTGTGGGCAATGAAAATAAAATTCGTCCGGACCAGGTATGTGTTTGGGAAGTGAATAACGGTACTCAGGTTTACCATTTACGTGCTTATCGTTGGAAGCTTGACAGTGATGGAAACGTTGTTGAAAGCAAAAACATCGGCATGTTGTACGAACCTGAAGACACGGATGAACGTGCATACACCAGTGTTGCTACCGGTGTAAATGAAGCGGGTATCGTTGTGGGTTACACGCCGGTAAAACGTGAAGATGATGACACGTTCGCGTCAACATTCCCGTTTGTGTATAAAGATGATCAAGTTATTGATTTCGTTGATCACACTGAATACTTTGGTGGTTTTGCTTACGATATTAACGACAGTAACATAGTTGTTGGTGATGCAACGCGCCTGGTTAATGGTGTACTGCGTCGTAAGTTCTATTACTACAACGCCGATACTAATGAAATCGTTTTCCCGTCGGATTTCTTCCTTGGTTCATCCAGTAATGGTCGTGCTATAAACAATGTCGGCCAGATCGTTGGTGAAGGTGAAGTTGAATCTCAACAAAGCGCCAGACGTCGTAATGCATTCTTATACGACATCAGCACCAATGTATTTGAAAACCTGAATGACCTGACGACGTGTGATTCGCCGTACACGATTGTTGAAGCCCGTGACATCAATGATGATGGTGTTATTGCTGCAACAGCATTAGTGACCGTACAAAAGAAAGACGTAGAAGGTAATCTGATGGTTGATGACGCCGGTGCGCCAGAAATGGAAGAAGTTCCACGTTTAATCAAGCTTCAGCCAATTGCTGGTGGTACTAAAGATAACTGTGATGACACGATAGATAAGCCATCACGTAAAGGTGCAGCATTTCCGTTGATTTTCGGTTCATTGCTTATCGGATTTGCAGCATTACGTCGTAAATTTATTTAAAAATCAATCAGATTCAGGCAGTATACGCTGCCTTGAATATGAAAGCATAGACAGGCGGCTTTGATTTCAAAGCCGCCTGTTGTTTTTTAACCGACTGACCGAACAACACACCCGTACAACGAGTTCTCAATGAAGCAGTATTTGAACATAGCGATATTTCTCCTGATCCTGATTAGCTGTGGAGTCACTCAAGCCGCATTTATTGCTGACAAATCCTTTCAACCACAAAAACGTCAACCCACTTATCAGCAAGATCCTCCCATTGTCTTGTTTGATGAAGCCCATCACAACTACAGTAAATTGAGTGGTCGCTATCAACCGTTTGCCAAGGTCCTGGCCAGTGATGGCTACGAACTGAAGACAAACACTAAACCTTTTACTCAGGCTACTCTGGCGGATGCTGATATTCTGGTGATTGTTAATGCGTTGAATGAGCGGAATGCAAAAAACTGGGATTTACCCACCTGGCCTGCGTTTACTCGTCAGGAGATAGAAGCTGTTTATCGCTGGGTGAAAAGCGGCGGTTCGTTAATGCTGGTGGCCGATCATCTACCGTTTGCCGGCGCCAGTGCCGATTTAGGTGCTATATTCGGGTTTCATTTTAACAACGGCTATGTTGAAGACATGAGTAATCGGGATCAGATTTTTTCGGTCACGAATGGCAGTTTACAACAACATCCCATTCTGGCGGGCAGAACGCCCGAATTTGCCGTTACTCAGGTCAGAGGGTTCGTTGGTCAGGGATTCCTGTCTCCGCCTGCTGCAAAGCCGCTGATGGTGTTTAGCGACAAGGCAGAATCTTATATGCCTCATCAAAGTTGGAAATTTCCGGCAGGTACACCAACACTGTCAATGGCGGGCTGGCATCAGGCGGCATCATTACGTTTCCATCGAGGCCGTATCGTGGTTGTTGGAGAAGCTGGGATGTTCACGGCGCAGATCGACACGGATGATGATTTTTCAATGGGCCTGCAGGAAAAGGGCGCGGAACAAAATGAACAGTTCTTGTTAAATATCCTGTATTGGCTGTCTCAGGGAAAAGCGACAGCGACGAATTCCACAGAAAAAGACATGTCGCACAGTCACTAATTTTTACAAAATTCGGCAATTGATCATTTTTGCCGAATTTACCCTCATAGAGTTAATGCTCTAGCTAAAATTATTTTGTTTTTATAACTTAATAAAATTCAATTTCTTACCTCAAAATTGTCGAATTTATACACCTTGTTTCGAAAATAGCAGTTGAAAAGCCCGTTTAAACGCGGTATTTCTTTCATTGATGTGACAGTTTGTTTGCGCGATTGTCATATCAAGAGAATGCAGTTAGTCAAAAAACACCGGGAGCTGTGTAAATGGCCAACGCTGAGTATCACAGAACTCGGTAAATAAACAAATGAGGTAGGAATCGCCTATGAAAAGACAAAAACGTGATCGTCTTGAAAGAGCACATTCTCAGGGGTACAAAGCTGGAGCGACAGGTCGCTCAAAAGAAGCATGTCCATATCAATCGATAGATTCTCGCTCGCAGTGGATGGGCGGATGGCGAGAAGGGATGTCAGATAAGCAGTCAGGTTTAGGGGTTGGCTAAATAAAACGATTAATGAATTAAAAACCCAAACCACGTTATTAACTCATGACAGCATCGAATGATGTAACAACAGGATTTAGCCGTTAAAGACTGTTCTGGTAGGGTCCATAGCTGACCAACACAGACAACACTGATAGCAAACGGCAAACAGATGTCATAATTTCAGCCCCGGGTAACGATGTTATTCGGGGTTTTTTTTATGGCTTCAGAAAAATGCAAAACAGAAAAATTAAAAAGATTTACCTGAAGCAACACAGAGAGATTAAGGGAATTTATTAGGGTAGGAACACAGTAGCGAACATACGGTGACTGGCCGTATAAAAAAGGGGTAAGTGTTTGCTGCCGATTGTGGATGATAACGCTGGCATTAAAGTCAGCGGAACAATGAACAACCGACGTTCGCTACTGTATTTTTCTTGCGAGCTGGTGTTAGAACTTAGACGTGTCCGTAAATAAACCAACTTTTAGATCTTTCGCGACGTAAATTTCTTTACCGTCAACCAGTACCCGGCCATCAGCGATACCCATAACCAGCTTACGATTGATTACGCGCTTCATATCCAGTTCATAGGTTACTTTTTTCGCTGTTGGTAAGATTTGGCCGGTAAATTTCACTTCACCTACGCCTAACGCACGACCTTTACCCGGACCGCCACTCCAACCCAGGAAGAAGCCAACCAGCTGCCACATCGCATCCAGACCTAAACAACCCGGCATAACCGGATCACCTTTAAAATGCACTTCAAAAAACCACAGGTCCGGCTTTATATCCAGCTCAGCGACAATTTTACCTTTGCCGAATGCGCCACCATCATCATTGATTTCGGTAACGCGATCCATCATAAGCATTCCAGGGGACGGTAGTTTACTGTTACCCTCACCAAACAGGTCGCCCTGACTACAGGCAATTAATTCTTCGAGACTATAGCTATTTTGCTGAATCATATTATTTGATTTACTTAATTAAACAGTTGAGGCGGCTAATTTAGCGTACAAGTGTACGCTAAACAACTCGGAGCAGTTAACTATCATAGAAAATTCACTGTTAGAGTGATGACAACACACTTACTTTACGGTTTCATTACGCTCTAATAAGAAAGAAATAAGAATCCAGCGTTAATCAGGAATAATGACTATGACGGAAGAAGATAAGATTTCTAAGAATGCCGCCAAACAAAAGCGTTATCGTGAGCGTAAGAAAGAGTCAGGATGCAAAGAGGTTAGAGGATACCTCACCCCGGAAGCGCTGACTTGTTATGAAGAGTTGGTTGAAGTAACCGACTGGAATGACAGCAAGTTGTTGTCCAATGCCATACGGTTAACGTATGCGGCTTACAAGCAAGGGCAAATTGTTGGGTTGAATAACTGGTTAGAAAAAAATAACCGATAACAGACGCTATCGGTTATTGTTTAATTTCGGATTGACTGGTTTCATTGCTGCCTCAGATGAGCAATGAAACTCGACCTGTTAGAGGGTTAGTCGCGATCAAAGACCAGCGCTTTACCTTTAACTGGCTGAACCTTTTGTCCGTCAAAGGCAAGTTGACCGTTTACAAACGTTGATTTAACGGTTGAACGGAAGTTGTAACCGTTAAACGGTGACCAGCCACACTTGTACAGAATGTTGTCGTCGTTACACTGATGACCCTTCGCCAGATCCACCAGCACTAAATCTGCAAAGTAACCTTCACGAATATAACCCCGATCAAGCACCTGATAACGTTCGGCAACAGCATGTGCTGTTTTACGCACGATGGTTTCCAGTGAGAAATGCTTGTCATGCATTAACTCAAGCACAGACAACAATGCATGTTGAACCAGTGGAATACCAGCTGGCGCTTTAAAGTAAGGGTTTTGTTTTTCTTCCCAGGTGTGTGGTGCGTGGTCGGTAGCGATGATATCAATAACGTCATCATTAACCGCCTGAATCAACGCCTGCTGGTCGCTGATGTCTTTTACTGCCGGGTTACATTTGATCTGGCTACCCAGCTTGTCGTAGTCACCACGGTTGAAGAATAAATGATGCACACACACTTCAGCGGTGACGTTTTCACTTTTCAGGCTTTCCAGTAATGGCTTCTGGGTAAATAACGACATTTCTTTTTCTGTCGTTAAATGCAGAACGTGTAGTTTTGAACCATACTTTTTCGCCAGACCCACTGCGTAAGAAGACGATGCGTAACATGCATCTGCTGAACGAATATCCGGGTGATAAGACATCGGTAAGTCTTCACCATATTTGGCTTTGAAGGCTTCTTCGTTGGCTTTGATGATGGGTGTGTCTTCACAGTGAGTGGCGATGAGGATAGGGGAGTGTTGGAAAATCAGTTCGAGGGATTCAGGACGGTCAACTAACATATTCCCAGTCGAGGCACCCATGAAACACTTAACGCCACAGATGCGGGACTTATCCAGGCGCTTGATATCTTCGATATTATCGTTGGTCGCGCCCAGATAAAAACTATGATTCGCGACGGCGGAATTGGCGGCAATATCAAATTTCTGTTCAATCGCCTCTTTATTGATGGTTAACGGATTAACGTTCGGCATTTCCATAAAGGACGTAATACCGCCAGCAACCGCCGCAGCGGATTCGGTGGCAATCGATCCTTTGTGAGTCAGGCCCGGCTCACGGAAATGAACCTGATCATCAATCATACCCGGCATCAGGTGAAGCCCTTCGGCATCAATAACTTGCGCACCATCGGCACTAATATTGGTGGCGATTTTCTCGATGCGGTCATTTTTTATTAAGAGATCTGAAACGGTGGAGGTGTTTTCGTTAACTATCGTGGCGTTTTTAATAAGAATGTGGGACATGGAAAAAGACCATATGTTTTTGAGTCATAGTTAAATATAATACCGCACCATTTGGCTAAAACCCAGTAATGGACCCGTTTTACCCTGACTTAAAACCGATGCACCGGAGTATTCAAGCACTATGCACTTATTCGTAAATGATCTGACAGTAATTGACTTTTCTTACCTTTGTGAAAAACGCGGTATTGTCGGAGAAAGCTGGATTGTCGATTTAGTTTTAATCGGTGATTTAGATCATCAAAGTATGGTGCTTGATTTTGGAAAGGTGAAAAAGCGCATTAAATCTATTATTGATGGCAGTGTCGATCACAAGCTGGCTGTAGCGACAAACAGCGACACGACCACGATTACCAAATTCGACAAAGGTACTAAAGTCGAATTCCCGTTTGGTGACAATCTGTATACCTCGGTTTACTCCCCTGATTCAGCATTCGCGATGATCAACGCAGAAGCCATCGACATGGAATGTGTTAAAGCATTCTTAATCGAAGTGATTAACCCTCATTTGCCAGGCAATGTATCAGCCATTGATATCAAGCTACGCGCTGAAGCAATCAACGGTTTTTATTACCATTACACCCACGGTTTGAAGAAGCACGACGGTAACTGCCAGCGAATTGCTCACGGCCACCGCTCAAAAATCCAGGTGCAGCAAGACGACATGTATGCACCGAAATGGCAGAAATACTGGTCTGATCGCTTTGAAGATATTTACATCGGCAGTGAAGAAGACATCGTTTCACCGGAACAACTGGACTATTTAACGGCACCCGATTCACATCCTGATCTGATTGCGTTTAAATATGAAGCCGACCAGGGCGAATACGAACTGGTGATCTCAAACAATGTGGTTGAAGTTGTCCCATGTGACTCAACTGTTGAATGTCTGGCGCAATACATGGCAGAAGAATTAAAAGCGCAGGTGCCAGACTCTTCATTTACCATCACGGCTTACGAAGGAGTTGGAAAAGGTGCGATTGCCTTTAGCTAAATTCAAACAATTTTCAATGGTGGTGTTGGCGCTGGTTGCGCTGACACCGACCTCAAACACAGCGCTGGCCGCAGATTCATCTGCTGAACTCGCCGCTAAACACCCCGCATTATTGACGCTCAAAGGTGAACTCACACCCGGCGGTTTAATTATTGGTAAAGCTAAACCGGGCAGCTCGGTCTGGTTTAATGATAAATTACTCCGACTCACGACAGACGGTGAATTCGTGTTTGGTTTTGGTCGCGACGACACGCTGGAACAATCACTGACTATTCAATCGCCGGCCGGTAACAAACAACAGATTCCCCTGACACTCGCCAAACGCGACTACAAGATTGATCGCATTGAAGGCGTCGCGAAGAAATACGTATCACCGCCTAAAAAAGTCCTTGATCGCATTAAAGACGATAACCGTCAAATTGGTGCAGCACGAGCGACGGACTCTGATCGACTCGATTTTCTGCAAACCTTTATCAAGCCCGCTAAAGGCCGAATTTCTGGCGTTTATGGCAGCCAACGCTTCTTTAACGGCAAACCGAAAAATCCTCATTACGGCCTCGATATCGCCAATAAAACCGGTTCTCCGGTTTATGCGCCGGTTGCGGGCAAAGTGCTGGTGGCCCATAACGACATGTATTATTCCGGCGGCACGCTGATTATCGATCACGGCTACGGCGTCACCTCAACCTTTATCCATTTACATAAAATTCTCGTAAAACCGGGTGACGTGGTAGAGCAGGGTGATGTGATTGCACAAATCGGTGCAACAGGCCGGGTCACCGGACCGCATCTTGACTGGCGAATTAACTGGTTTAACGTCAGGCTCGATCCGGCGCTGGTACTGGACACACTGGACGATTAACCGTTAATCACTGAGATAAAAAACAAAAAAGCCGTGAATCAAAGTCTGATTCACGGCTTTTTGATGGGCTAATGCTCGACTATCATTATTGACAAAGACAACAATTATTCGTCGTCTTCATACTCATCATCTTCATCAGCCACAACACCCCACAGATCATAATTATCCGCATGGATGATTTCAGCATCGACAAACTGACCCGGCTCGACATCGAACACGCCATTTAAATACACTTTGCCATCAATTTCCGGCGCATCGGCGTAACAGCGACCAATGGCGCCTTCGGTATTCACCTCGTCAATTAACACCTGCATGATGTAACCAACGCGGGCTTGCAAACGTGCGGCACTGATTTGCTGCTGCTTTTCCATAAATCGCTGCCAGCGCTCTTCTTTTACATCTTCTGGCACTTCGTCCGGTAAATCATTAGCGCGAGCCCCTTCAACGGGCGAATATTTAAAGCAGCCAACCCGGTCCAGTTGCGCCTCATCTAACCAGTCCAGTAATAACTGGAAATCTTCTTCCGTTTCACCCGGGAAACCCACAATAAAAGTTGAACGAATCACTAACTGTGGACACTCTTCACGCCACTTTTTAATGCGATCCAGCGTGCGTTCCGCCTGGCCTGGACGCTTCATCAATTTAAGAATCCGTGGGCTGGCGTGTTGGAACGGGATATCGAGATACGGCAGGATTTTCCCCTCAGCCATCAATGGAATTAACTCATCGACACTCGGGTAAGGGTAAACATAATGCAAACGCACCCAGATACCCATTTGCATCAGCTGCTGACACAGTTCAGTTAACCGTGTTTTAACCGGCTGACCTTCCCAGAACCCGGTGCGATGTTTTACATCAACACCATAAGCGCTGGTATCTTGCGAGATAATTAATAACTCTTTCACACCCGCATTTTTTAGGCGCTGCGCTTCACTCAGTACATCACCTACCGGACGACTGTCTAACCGGCCACGGAACGACGGAATAATACAGAAGGTACATTTGTGGTCACAGCCTTCAGAAATTTTCAAGTAGGCATAGTGGCGGGGCGTTAATTTAATGCCATGATCCGGAATCAGGCTTTCATAGGGATTATGCTGCGGCTTAGGTAAATGCTGATGAACCTGTTCTAATACATTTTCATAGGCATGCGGCCCGGTAATTCCCAGCACTTTAGGATGCACTTCACGAATTTCATCTTCTTTCGCACCCAAACAGCCAGTAACCAACACCCGGCCATTCTCAGACAAGGCTTCACCAATCGTATCCAGCGATTCCTGCACCGCACTGTCGATAAACCCACAGGTATTGACGATTACCATATCCGCCCCTTCATAGGTGGGAATAATCTCATAACCTTCAGTACGAAGTTGGGTAAGAATGCGTTCAGAATCAACAAGGTTTTTTGGGCAGCCGAGGGAGATAAAGCCAATACGATTGCCACTACCTTGCACAACATCACCGTTTTCTTGTTGTTCGAGTACTTTTTTCGGTGTGTTGAGGGTGGTGGTTTGCTTGGGATTGAATGTATTTACAGTCATGAGGAAGCTTGTGGTCGGTAAAAATTAAGGCGCGAATTATATAGGAAAACTGGATTAACTTCATCTCTGCATAAAGGAGGGTTATGTTACAATCTAATTAGATAATATAGGAACGTGGCAGTATGGATAAAATACTAATAGTCACAAGCTCTTACGATAAAACCAGTGACTACATTATAAAAAAATATAAGAGTATTGATTTTTTTCGGTTTGATTTAGACCGTTTTTCAGAATATTCAATCTCTTTTACTAATGGCTATTTTGATATTAAACACAAAGAAGCTTCTATTAGAGAGTCATCGTGCTTATCTATTTATTATAGGAAGCCATCATCAGAGAACTTGAGTGATGTCATTGAAAACAAATATCACCCGTTTGCACACAAAGAAGCATATTCACTTATTGAAGGTATTGTAGAGTCTTTTGATGGCACTTGTTTAACCAAACCATCGGTAATGAGGCCTGCTGGTAATAAAATACGACAAGCTAAACTTGCAAATAAAATTGGCTTTGAAATGCCAGATTATTTAATAACAAATGATGCTCATCTTGTTGATAGGTATAAGTCTGAAAAAGCAATTGTGAAGCCTATTTCAGTAGGGGTAATTCAAGATGAAAAGACAAAAGAGTTTGTTCAAACTAATTTACTTGATTCATCAATAGAGCTTATTGCTCTTAAATACTCCCCTGCATACTTTCAACGTTATCAAGCAAAGGACTTTGAAGTTAGAGCAACATTTGTTGGGAAAGAGGTTTTTGTTGTCAAAATCGTATCTCAAAATAGCGTTGACTGGCGTAAGGCTGGTAACAAAATAAATTACTCTGTTTGTGAAATGCCAAAGGATATTTACGAGAAGTGCATTAAGTTTATGAAGCTAAGCAATATGGAGTTTGGTTGCTTTGATTTCATTGTAAAGAATGACAATTGGCATTTCTTAGAAATGAACGTAAACGGTCAATGGGCTTGGTTGGAATTTGAAACTGGGCTTGATATATCAGGAAGTATAGTGAGGTATTTAGGTGGTCATTAAGTTTTTGGTCTGGATAGGCTCTCTTTTAAATTGGTCACCAGTTTTACACGTTTCAAGCGATAGTGACTTCGGTTCATTTGATGGCAGTAAAAGTGACTTTAGGCTATCACTTCTAACGTTGTCGTTTGGTCAGAGTAAGTATTATTTTGTATCGTTAGCAAAAGGTGATTCAACGTGGAATTTTAACCTCTATAAGTGCTTAGACTTTTTTGACGTATGTCCTTTAAGTAGCTCAAAGGAGTTAGACGGTAAAGGCGACAGTTATGAAAAAGAATATAAAGTATATAAAGAGGACGAGCTAAAGCTCCATATTGAACTATTAAAAGAGAAAATCACCCAAAGCAGGACGCGAATATCAAGTTCATATACAAAACTAAATAGTTACCGAGCTATTATTCTGGCGCTAGCTGCCGCTGGTATATATTTGCTAAGTGAGACAGTCAGTGTAACTAATTGTAGTCCTTTGACAATAGTAGGTTCAGGCTTTCTCGTGCTGTTTTTTCTTTACGGGTTAAGTGCTTTTCTTCAAATTACCTTCGCCTTAAAGATTAAAGCATTTGTTAAATCCACTTTCAAAGAGCTTAAAGAAAATACAACTGAAATACAGTTGGCAAAGGCATTCTATATTGACTTTCTTTCCCTTAATAATGAATCTCGTATAACAGTTTCCATAACTAAAAATGCAGAAAAATATTTTAATCGAAGCTTTATTGTTCTTGCTTTTGCTTGGTTGTGCGTATTTGTTAATAAGAATGAAATTGTCGAGTTTAAGCCAGAGCTAAAGGTTATTGAGCAAGAGTATATTGTTATAGATAACCAGCAAAAGTTGCAGGAAAAGCAATTGGCTTTATTTTTTGAAGCTTTGGCTGGTTACACTGGCAAAGTATACATAATAAGCAATAAGTCTAACCCGAAAGCTAATGACATAATTGAATTTCTTAATTCGTTTCTGCTTGAAAAACATAAATTAGAACCAATCTTACTTAACATTGATGCATTCGAAGGGAATGCAGTTATATTGAAGCTGGAAGCCAAGTAATGAAGCCGTATATATTAAATTATAGTGAGACCATTGATATAAAGTCTCACAACCCAGTAGTTGCATTAGATACCACCCGACTCACTGAAACTATTGAACAGATAGACGAAGATTCTGTGAGTTTAGATTACACAGCTAAAACAGAAGCTACTGAAACTGATGATTATGGTGAAATTCGTTTAGATGTTACAACTCAAACAGCAACTATTGAACCTTCAGATCAAGACGGAATTAACTTAAAAGATACCACTACATATACTTTTACAGTTGAAGTACAGGATGAAGATGAAATTACAAATGCAGTTAATTGTTCAACTATCATTACAAAAACTGTTGAACCGTCTGACGATGAAGTTGCAAGCTTATCAACAGAGCAGACGAGAACAATAGAGGCTGCTGATAATGACGAAATTTTGCTGATGTCAACTTTCCTAACTAACACATTAGAAAACTCTGATAACGATGAATTGACCTTAAACTAAATTGTAACTGTCTATTAGATAAGCTGGTATTGTGAGTTCAAACTTTAAACCTACCTGATTTCACCTGTATCAGGTAGGCCAGCTAACTCTATGGTTATACACTGCTTTAAACGTTTACATAACAGGAGCAGTAATATGGCAGACGAACAGTCCGAAAATACAGAGTTCGAGCAAGTTGATTTGATTGATCGTATAGATTAATAAGTAGTTAAATAATGCAGCAAATTTCAATACCTCTGTCAGATATTATTTCAGTACAAGAGAAACAAAATAAGCACTACCCTCTAAATTTGAAGTTTGGTAATAAGGCATCAGTCGAAAATAAAAAGCAGATAGCAGGTCCGGGAATTTATTTATTTTCGTTCAAAGGTGAAGTGATTTATTTAGGTAAATATCAGAAGATTGGTGGAAAAATACTGAATGATCGCTGGACTCGGCATTTTGAGACAATCACGCTTAGGGGGCAAAGAGTTGGATTTGGTGGTATAAACAATCCAGAGAAAAGGATGAAAAAAATAGGTAATGCTCTGATATCAGGGCGGTTATTAGAAGAAATAAAAATTATTCGAGAAAAAAACTCGAATGGTAAATTTAAGGATACTGGTTGTAACACTTCAATAAACAGACTGATATTTGCCAATAAAAATTGGGATTTTTTCTCAAAATTAAATGATGAGTCTATTCTTAGCGACTTCTCGATAACATTTCTTCGTATTTCCGAATCATTTACGATGGAAAAAGCCAAAATTTTAACCACCGCTATTGAAAAAGCCGCATTGTCAGCTATTCATCCACAATGTAATAAAGAGTTTTCCAAAACAAGTTACGGCAACGACAGCTATGGAACAGAGGATGTAGTCAGGCGTATTTGTAAAATAGCGGACTTAAACGATGTCAGCTTCACACACCAAATTACATTGCAGCATTAATGTAAATACGCAATTAAACTAAATCACCGCCAATAGCCCCTCAACGCCGTAATAATCTCCTGAATCGTTGAAAATTTAGTATTACTCCCTTCAGCCAATGATTTTTACAGGTTGGCGTGGGTGGTAATCCCCCCGAAAAATAATCGCTACTTCAATTAAAAACGTCCGAATATCTCCATCGGTCTCTAAGTGTTCTGCAATATCAAAGGATTTGGTTTTTATGCGGATGTTTCCAGCTTAGCCAGCAATTGCCTGGCTTTTTTTTATGTCAAATGCTTGTTGGTTTGGACGATGCAGAAGAGAGGAATGCCGGTATTACAACCCCGGCAGCAAGCGCTGCCAGGATAGTAAACGTCGGAGAATCAGGCGATAAATTTCTCCCACGGACCCCGAATAGCGATGGTTTTGGTGGGGGAATAAATGTTGACGAATAAGATGCTGCCGTCGGGTGAAAAACAAGCGCCAGCAAGTTCGGTCTGGGCGTGAAGGTTTGCAAAGTCATACACTTCACCGGCGGGTGTTACGCCGCGTAGGTGGTTGTTGACGGTGTCGGTGTACTGGTCTTCACACACGATCAGGTGGCCCTGTGGTGTGACGGTGATATTGTCGCCGAAGTTGTACAGTGATTGATCTTCGCTTTCCAGAATCAGTTGCAGAATACCCGGTTGATTGGTTTCTTTTTCGGTGCCTTCAAATGGTGACGGTTGGTAACGCATGATTTGACCGAGTTGTTGCTGGCCGCCGTTAGTGCAGCAGAAGTAAGCCTCGTTGTCGCCCCAGTGAATGCCTTCGCCGCGAGCGAATACCGCTGCGCCGTTTTCAAAGCCCTGAATGCGGAGATCGTCGTCCGGGCTTTCCGGGTTCGTCAGGTCAATCCAGCGTGTGGTGTAGTCGGTGTCGAGTGCCATCGTGGTGTTATCCCAGTTGCGGCTGTCAAAACGGGGAGATTGTTGTACAACCAGTGCTTGTAGTTTTCCGCCCTGATTAAGCTGGCCTGGCACGTTTGGAATAAACCGATAGAACAAGCTGTCGCCCCGGTCTTCGGTCAGGTAAACAATGCCCGTCTTTGGATCGACCGCTGCGGCTTCGTGATTAAAGCGTCCCATGGCTTTTAGTGGTTCGGGGTTTACCAGGCCTGTTGCGCTGGCTGGCACTTCAAAAATATAGCCGTGATCCTTGCCGATATCACCGTTCGCTGTTTTGACCGATTCTTCACACGTTAACCAACTTCCCCATGGTGTTACACCGCCTGCACAGTTTCTTATGGTTCCGACCAGGCTTAAAAACTCTTGTTCACGTTGCCGGGTTTTCAGGTTGTAAATCAGGGTGCTGGTGCCGCCGGGCAGGGCAACGCCGCTATCCTGAAAAGCGTCGTAAGCCAGTGGGGTTTTATGGTTGTGCAGGGAGTCTGGCTGGCGTTTCAGGTGTTTTGGCGAGAGTTCGTGGTTTCTGACCAGCGCGACGGTGTCTTCGCTCAGGGCAAAGCAGCCCATGCCATCGGCGCGATCAGGTACATGAAAACCATCGGTCATTTCGTCACCCAGCGCGGAAATAATGTCGTAATTGAAGCCTTCAGGTAAGTCGATCAGTTTATTCGGATCGGGAACGAGTGGGCCGTAGCCATCACTGAGTTTCATGGTTAGGGGTTTATCAGACTTTTTACCAAGGCCGCATCCGGTTAGCCCGGCAAACGCCAGTGCCGTCAGGCTGAGATTAAAGGTTCTTCTGGAAATCATCGGTGGTCCTGTTTTTTTCGTGTGTATTCGAGTTGTTCACTACAGCGTTGAATATAGTATGGAAATACGTCATGCGTATGAATTGAGCATGAAATGTAGCGACTTGTGTGCGTTTGAGCGAGTTTTTGCTGTCAATGGTCGCTATCGTAAGGTAACGGGTGATTTGTGATTTACTCGGCTGTGGTTTTTAACGCGACTGCCAGATTGTTCAGGGCGGTTTCCATACTGATTTTATGATCTAACCAGGGCTGCCAGTGTTGCTCAATTAGGTGGTGATACTGCTGCCATTGTCCACGATATAAGCCGTTTTTATCGGCATAAGGGATATAGTCGGGTACTTGTGTCTGAATGGTTTGTTGGGTGATTTTGCCGACGGTGTAAAAGTGAATAACGTGCCAGATTTTGGTGTGTTGTTCGACATTATGCTGGCGAAATAAGGCGTTAATTTGTTGTCTGAAAGGGCTGTTACGGTTGGTTGCTTTAGCGTGAGCAACTTCGTGAAATAACATTTCTAAACCGAGATAGTGTGTGAAGTCGGAATAGCTGGCGTTAATGATAGTGTGCGCACTGCGGCCAGATGTGGTGGCACCTTGCGGCATGCCAGGTTTATAAACGATATCAACCTGATGTTGGTCATCAACCAGCGGGCGTTGAAAGGCGTGTTCGAGTTTCTGTTCGAGCGTGGTTCCATATTTGTTTAGTAGTGGTTGCAGTGTTTGCAGCCAGCGTTGATTCTGACGGTGTTGTTGTGGCCTGAAATGCGTATGCCACACAGGTTGTACGGCGAGGAATGGCGCACAAAGCTGGCGGCAATGTTCTGTTTTAATGGTGTTCGCGTTGATGGTGTGATTGTTCATTGCCATATCCGTGAGCATCGCAATTTCACCATTTGAAAACAGAATATGTCTGCGTTGGTTCGCACCAGCTTGCTGGTAGGCGGTAACCGCCTGGCTAAAGAGGTTTTTTTGTTGATCGGTGAGTTGCTGGTTTTGCTGGATATCGGATAGATATAACTCGTTGTCCCGAGCCAGTTCATATAAGTACAAATGTAAATTTAGCTGTGGCTTGTCGTGGAACTGAATGTTGTGCCAGTGAGATAAGCCAGTGTTTGCCATGCTGTTGACGGAAAACACCGCAGTAAGCAAAACAAAGGCTGTCGTCAGGACATGATGTCGAAAGGTCTGTGATTTGTGCTGTGGTTTGTGTTGTCGTGTCGTCATAATCTGATTGCGTGTTTGATGATGAGAATTGAACTGTGGCACAAATGAAATTCTGACGCTATCCATCTGTATTTAAATCACTTTTGATGCACATTGCTTGCATGATATTTTCACGATTCGGCTCGAATGCCGGGCTTGACAGAGAAACAGCAACATTCACTGGCGCTTACCTGAGTGTCGGTGATAGAGTTTCGGCTTTCGTTTTTACCATGACTTATCAGGATGTTTTCTATGACTTCTTTACCTGAATTAACCGACAGCACGTTACAGCTGGATAACAACATCGCGATATTAACGTTTAACCGTGAAGATGTCCGTAATGCATTGACCGGGACACAAATCGCCGATGATATTGTGGCAACCTCAGACTGGATTAATCGCAATGAAGAGATTGCAGTGTTAATTATTACCGGGGCTGGTTCGGCTTTTTCATCAGGTGGTAATGTCAAAGATATGGCTGATCGCACGGGTGATTTTGCTGGTGATGTGGCTGAACTGGAACAACGCTATCGTCAGGGCATTCAACGTATTCCTTTAGCGTTGCATAAACTGGAAGTACCTGTGATTGCTGCGGTTAATGGCCCGGCCATTGGCGCGGGATTTGATATTACCAACATGTGTGATTTGCGACTTGCATCAACCAAAGCCAAATTTGGTGAGACGTTTGCTAACCTGGGCATTATTCCGGGTGATGGTGGCGCCTGGTTTTTACAGCGTGTTATTGGTTATCAAAAAGCGGCTGAACTGACCTTTACCGGGCGCGTGATTAATGCGGATGAAGCTAAAGAGATTGGCCTGGTGCTGGATGTCGTCGAACCGGATGAATTACTGGCGGCCAGCATGAAGATCGCTCGTAATATTGCCGCGAAACCAGTAGCAGCAATGCGTAAAACAAAGCGGTTAATGAAATTAGCACAACGGACAGAACTGGCGGATTTTCTGGATATCTGCGCAGCATTCCAGGGGATGTGTCATCAGGACCCGGCGCACATTGAAGCAGTAAATCGCCTACTGGATTCTATGGGAAAGAAATAGTGACAAGTTATACGTTTTAAACATTAGCGAAATAGAAAATGATACTTTTGTAATCAAATGACATCTGGTACAGTTCGCTGCATCTGCTAAAACGCAGAGGAAAACAGGGTGGTTTTCCGGCGAACCGGAATTCACCAGTATGCAAGGTATTGTTTTAAGGACATCACTATGAAATTCAAATCGTTATTAGCTGCAACCGCGCTGATTTGCGCATCCTCTTCTGCAAGTGCTATTTCCTCCTTCGAAGGCAAGATCGAACAACTGCTATCTGGTCCATTAAACGGCAATAATTTATCAATTCGTGTTGATCGTTCAACGGGTTCAATTGTTGACCCGCTGGCGAATTGTGATAATCCTCAGTATGACTACTTCATTGATATGTCGACTGAATCCGGACAGTTTTATGCAAGCATGCTGTTGACTGCTTTCACTGCAAACCAGACTGTTATTATTCAGGGGCTGGATGTTTGTCAGGGTGGTGTGGAATCTGTCAGATATATCCTGCTAAAGAAATAATCAATGATTTGCGGAGGCCTGAACAGGCCTCCGTTGTGTAAATGGTTAAACTCTCTGCTTTGCGCCTTGCCTGAACGACAAATTTTATTTCTCTTCTGAATCTGCTTCAAACTTCACCGTCGCGACATAGCCGTTATCGGTTTTATTTGCATCAAAAGACCAGCCGAACTGGTTGGTGAGTTTTTCCACTAATTGCATCCCCAATCCAAACCCTAATTCTTTATGTTGTTCATTGGTTTGTAATGCTCCGGTTTCCCAGTTGGCGATAGTGACGCTGTATTGCTGTTGCACAATGTTGATATGACCTTGTTGCGTGTGTTGGAAGGCGTTGCGCATCAGATTGTTTAACACGATCAGGCAAGGGGTAACCGGTAACGAATGCTCAGAGTTATCGGTTTGCAGTTCGATTGTCACTGCTTTCCCTGCTAACAAATATTGGATTTCGTCTTTCAGGTTTTTAATTAACTGGCCCGGACTGACGGGTTCTGTTGGCATTTCGGTATCACCCTGGCGACTTAACCATAACAGGGTTTCTGTCATCGATTTCATGGTCAGACTGGCGCGGCTGATGCGGTCGCGAATAACACGTTCTTTTTCACCGGGTGTGGGGTTCACTTTTTCCAGCAGAGCGGTGTTGCTGCGTAATACAGCAATCGGAGTGCGGAGTTCATGGCTGGCATAACCCAGAAATGATTGCTCCCGTTCAACTGCCTTGGCGACAGACTGAATATTTTGACGAATCAGGGTGGCGAGTGTATTCAGTTCATTAAACGCAAAGTCGGGCAGGGGATTGTCCAGATTATCGAAGGTGAGTTTACTGGCCCAGCATTGAATGGATTCAATCGGAACCGCAATTCGTTTTAACACATAAGATAAGCCTGCGACGAATAGTGCGAGTAAGCCAACGCCGAAATAAATGATCAATAGCATCGGATCGAGAAGATACATATCGTCGTGCTCTATCGTCTCGTGAACCTGTTCATCGAACCGACTGACGTAAACGATTGTGTCGTCGATATTCGCCACCATCAACGAGTAGGCACGTTCTGGCGGTTGAACATAAATCCAGTCTTTGTAGATACTGTGGCGGATATTGGTTTCAGCAGGGATAACAGGAAAATGTTCCCGTACCTCGGGAGCGACTTCCAGCCAGTTCTTTGTGAGTTGATAACCCATGACCGCAGGAGGTTTTTCTTCGGTCTTCACATAAATCAGCGCCAGTTCTTTCATCAACTCTTCTTGCATAACACCGTAACTTTTAATGAAGATCCAGCCGCTCTGAAAGGTAAGTGCGGCAGCAATGATCAACACCAGAGTGGTCAGCAGGCCGAAGATATAATTTCTGATACTCATCCGTTAGCCCTGAGGTTTGTTATTCAAAGAAAAGCCTATGCCAGGCTGATTATCAATAGACAACGCAGCACCTGACTTGTCCAGTTGTTTGCGTAGATGATGAATATGGACTTTCAGACTATTGCTGTCGGGTTGTTCATCGCCCCAGATGAACTGCATGATTTGTTCACGAGAAATGGGTTTACCGGTTTCACGCAGGAGTTTTTCGAGCAGTTTGGCGGTGATCGGGGTTAGCTTGACGGGCTGCCCATCCACACTGGCAATACGCGATTTCAGATCGTAGCTCAGATTGGCCTGATTCAGTGTGGTGATCTGGCCACTACGACGTTTCGACAACGCCAGCACCCGAACCAACAACTCTTCGATTTCAAACGGTTTAACCAGATAGTCATCGGTCCCGGCGTCAAAACCGGCGACTTTATCCTGCAACGAATCTCTGGCTGTAAGCATTAAAATGGGCGTGTCATTGCTGGTTTGACGAACTGTCTGACAGATGGTCAGGCCGTCCATTCTGGGAAGATTCAAATCCAGAACGATAACCTGATACGTATTGGATTCAATCAGTGATAATCCCTGAATACCGTTAGAGGCATGGTCACATTGAATGGATTCCATCTCAAAATAATCAACGACGGTCGCGGCAAGATCCAGGTCGTCTTCCACTAACAAAATATTAAAGCTCATGAGCGGCCTCGTTTGATGCGTGGGCTGAAATTGGTTTTTTAAAACGTTGAATTAACTGTAATGCATCCTGATGAATCATTAACATCGACGGCACCAGCACCAGGGTAATAACCGTGGCGAACAAAATACCATATCCCAGTGATGCAGCAGCAGGAATAATGAATTGTGCCTGCGCTGATGTTTCGCCCAACAGTGGCATCAGTCCGGCATATGTGGTGACAGATGTCAGTAAAACCGCACGTAATCGACTGGTACAGGCCAGTTTAATGGCATCTGTGACGTTTTGAGCGCTCTGCTTCAGTTGATTGAAGCGTGATACCAGCAGCAAGCTGTCATTCACCACCACACCACTGAGTGCAACGATGCCATTAAAGGATAGTACGCTGAGAATCATGTCGTTTAGCCAGTGACCAAGAATAGCGCCAACCAGCCCAAACGGAATCGCCATCATGATGATAAGTGGTTGTACGTAAGAGCGAAGCGGCATGGCCAGTAGCAAGTAGATGGCGCCCAGTGAGATAAGAAACAGTCGGCTCATGGAACCTTGCGTTTCGGCTTGTTCTTCGGCTTCACCAGCAAAGTGAATCGTCAGGTCCGGGAAGGTTGCCTGTAATTCCGGCACGATGGTTTGTTTGAGTTTTTCTACCAGTTCATTCGATGAAATAACATCCTTATCAACCCGAGCGCTGACATACACGGCAGGCAGGCCAGAAATACGAGTGATTTCATTTTGTTGATATTCAGAAGATACCTGCGCGACCAGGGTTAATGGCACAACCTGACCGTTATCAAGCCTGACTTTCGCATTCATCACGTCATTGACCGTTTGACGCTGTTCTTCCGGGTAACGAATACGGACTTTAATCTCGTCTTTGCCTCGTTGATAGCGTTGCACGATCTCGCCACCAAATGCTTGTAACACCTGGCGAGACAGGGATTGACTGGTGAGTCCAAGTGTTAGCCCGTAATCATTCACAGCAAACTTTAACTGAGCCTGGCCTGAGTCGAAGTTATCATCTATGCCGCTCACACCTGCGACAGATTGAATGTGCGTTTTAATCGCTTTACCGGCCGCTTTGATCGTTTCTGTATTCCAGGCTTTCAGCTCTACTTTAAAGTTATCCCGTCCGCCAAAGCCTGAGCGAATGTCGAGTTTGCGAACGCCTTCTGGTATGCCTGCCTGTTGTTTCCAGGCGCGAGCGAATTCATTTAATCCGTAAGGCGCCGTTTTATCGAGCTCGACGACAACATTACCCGCCAGATCGCCGGAACCAATCACCTCTATCGTATCAATGGCTGAACCGTCTCTTGCGTGTTGTTTCATGAGTGAGCGATCGGTGTCTATTGCCGTTTGTTCGAGCCAGTACAGGTTTTTTTCCGTTTGACCAAAACTGGCATCATTCTGCATGGTCAGTGTTGCTTCAATCACACTGCCGGGAATATCGGGAAAGAATGCAACCCGAACACCACCGTGTTGCGGCATGCCAATCACCAGAATAAAAATAGCGACAAACAGGCAGGTCACGGCATATCGATATTGAATGGCTTTGTCGATCACCGGTGTGTAAAGGCGATCATTAAACCACTGTAATCCGTTGTCAGCCGCTAATTGAATGCGTTGCCACAGGTTGGGTTGTTGCTGTGGTTTGTGAGTATTCAGGTGAGCAAGATGCGCCGGAAGAATCAGCTTTGATTCAACGACAGACAGCAGTAAGCAAATCGTCACGATCACCGCGAACTGTGAATAAACCTGACCCATACCGCCTTCAACATTTGCTAAGGCAATAAACGTAGCAACTGTAGTTAGTACGCCAAAAATGGTTGGCACTGCGACCCGTTGTGCCCCAAGAATGGTGCTGTTGAGGTTGTCACCGTGGCTGCGTCGCGTGGCGTAAATACTTTCACCGACAACAACGGCGTCATCAACGACAATACCAAGCGCCAGAATAAAACCAAACGTTGTCATTTCATTGATCGTCATGCCGGTAAATTGATCGGTCATGAAAAACAGCGTGCCACAGAAAATAAACGGCAATCCTGCGGTTACCCAGAACGCCACGCGCAAGTTCAGAAAAACCGCGAGGACGATAAACACCAGGGCGATACCGGACAGGGCATTTTTAATCAGCAGTGCCAGACGGTCACGAATCAGTGCACCGCCATCATTCCAGGTTTCTACGGTCACTTGTTGTGGCAGTAGCGGATTATTTTGCCATTGGGCGACGATGTTATTGGCTTGTTCGACAATTTTCAGTACGTCGCCATTTTCATCAACTTTGATTTCAACACCAATACCGGGTTGGCCGTTGTAGCGTCCCATAACAAACGTATCGTCGGCAAAACCGTCTGTAATAATTGCGACATCACCTAGCTTTATCTGGCCACCATCGGGCAGGGTTTTCAGAGGAATATTGGCGAAATCCTGTTGGTCATACGCTTGTTCTGACACTTTCAACCGAATGACTTTATCAGCGTTACGCAGGCTGGTGGAAATTGCTGTGGATGACTCGTTATTGACGATGGTCGCAACATCAGAAAAGCTTAGCTGCCAGGCTTGCAGCTTTTGCTCATCAAGCTCAATCGACATCATGGGCTCTGCCTTGCCATTAATCGTCACATTGGAAATATCCGGTTGAGCGAGTAAATCAACTTTTATCCGTTCTGCCAGTGCCTGTAATGCAGTACGGTCTGTATCGCCGTAAATCTTGATTGAATAGGCATGCTCCAGCCAGGTGTTTTTTGAAATCACCGGCTTTTCTGCATCTACCGGGAAGCCAAAAATGGCATCAACCTGTGCTTTTACATCACGAAGCAAAATGTCCAGATCATAGCTTGATGTCGCTTCAACGATGATGGAACTGCCGTTTGCGTTTGATGTTGAGGTAACACGTTTAATGCCTTGAACCGTCGCCAGTGCTTCTTCAATCTTGATGGCAATGCCTTCTTCAGACAGTTTGGCATCGCCACTGTTATAGGTCATGGAAATACGAATCGAATCCGTTGCCCAGGGGGGAAAGGCTTCTTTTCGTAACTGACTGAATGACATGATGCCGAGAAAAATGATGGTCAGCATCAGCAAGTTTGCAGCGACAGAGTTTCCGGCAAACCAGGCGATGATCCCGCCTTTTGCTTGTTCTGATTGCATTACTGGATGCCCTCTACGGTTGGATTAACCTGCATGTTTTGCAGGTAACTGGCTAACGGACGATTCACGATACGTACTGTTTGCATAGGTGATGTGCTATCAGATTGAACGGGCGTCACAAACACACTATTACCGCGAGAAAACTGAATATCGACAGACAGTGGTGTTAAGAGTTGTTCGTCATTCACGGCCCAAACGGTGTGGGCGTCGATTAAGGCTGATGATGGCAATTGCCAGAGTCCTTCAACCATGCCGCTGGTGAGTTCTGCCTGAACAAAATTACCCGGGAACAGTGGATGGTCGTGTGCCAGTGGGTCAGCAACGACAGCCACTAAAGAACGTTGTCGACTGGCGGTATCGATATGTTGCTCTACCCGATCGGGTGTTGCTGTCCAGGATTGTCCGGTGGCAGCATCTTTGACGGTGATAGTAAGCGTGTTCAACTGACTGGCTGCAGGTAACAGTGACCATTGTTGTTCTGATAATGGCAGGCTAATTTCGAATAAATCGGTATCGTACAGATCGGCAATCACAGCACCGATTTGAATGTTACTGCCAGTTTGAACCTGACGGCTAACAACCAGCGCGTTAAACGGCGCAATGATTTCGGTCTGGCTTAAATCATATTGGGCTTTTTTTACGGCTTGTTGTGCCATAACGAGTCTGGCTTTGGCAGCGGCGAGTTGAGGTTTTCGCAGTACCAAATCAGACGGCGTTTCTTTCAATCCGGATTGTTGCCATTCCGCTGCGGCTTGTTCACTGTTTAACTCTTCCTGTGCCAGTGCCAGTTCTGCATCGGCTAAATCAGCGTTGGCATTGGCCAGTGCCTGTTGATAAATAATCGGTTCGATTCGGGCAATTACGTCACCTTTTTTAAGGGTTTTTCCGGTATGAAAGGTAGGTGACAGGTAAATGATTTGGCCGCTGACCTGAGACGATAAACTAAGTTGTTGGCGCGATGTTACTTCACCAAACGCAGTTACTGATGCTTGTTGGGCGACAGGTGTTACCGCCGTGACTGATACATCCGGATAACGGGGTTCACTTTTAGGCGGAACGAAAGCCTGTTGGCTGGCCACAAGCACATTGTTGACGCCCATCGCCAGAAAAATCAGCCCGATGCCTGACAGAGTAATGATGGTTTTTTTAGATAAAAGTGTCATGGCCGTTAAACTCCTGCGCCCAGTGCTAATCCCAGTGAGAGACGATTACTTAATTGTTGATAGGTCAGTTGCACTAGTTGGTTCTCCAGCGCAAAGGTTTGTTGTTGAACCTGAAGTAAATCCAACAGTGAAACAGTGCCGTTCTGATAACGGGTGTTATAAGTCACTTCGCTACGTTTGGCGCTGTCGATGGCTTGCTGAGTAAACAGGATTCGGCTGTCGAGTGTTTTTTCCAGCGCGATTGCGTTGTCCACTTCATTGACTGCCGTTAACAAGGTTTGCTGAAACGCTCGATATTGTTGTTCTGCATTTAAACGGGCAATCTCGGCTTGTTTTGACAGGGAGCCGGCATTGAAAATGGGAGCGGTTAACTGGCCCAGTAAACGCCAGCCATGACTACCCAACAGCGCATCGTGCAGATTGGTATTGTCACCGCTGAGCGTGCCGGAAACAGACAGTGATGGTAGTAATGCTTTATACGCGACTTTGTGCTGATACTGGCTGGCACTGATGGTGAGCCAGGCCGCTTTCAGATCAGGTCGTTGCGCAAGGTTTTGTTGTTGAGAAAAAACCTCGGGTAGTGACACCGGAGAAAACGCATTAGCCACATGAATATCGGGATGTCGTTCACCGGTCAGCAGGGTTAAATCTCGTATTGTTTTTGCCAGCTGATTTTCATAATCGACCAGCGTTGCCTGACTGCTTTTGGTCGATGTACGGGCGGTGTCCAAATCTTTTAAGTCAGTCAAACCTTTGCGATAACGTTCAACGATAATGGCTTCATTGCGGGCCAGTGTGTCAACTCGACGCTGTTCGATGGAAACGAGCTGTTTAAACTGACTGAGTGCCAGCCAGGATTGCAAAATGTTGGCGGTCAGTAGCTCTTTAGCTGCCTGAAATCGCCAGCTATTGGCAGCCACCGTTGCCAGTTGCGCGGCGCTGCTGTCAGATAATTGCTGCCACAAATCGACGGTCCAGTTGATAGTTAGTGCTGGTGAATACGTTGTACCTTGTTGGACTCTGGTGGCATCTAAACCAGCGGATAACGTAGGAAGTTGATTAGCAACGGTGACACCGTGCTGCAAGCGTGACGATTGTAAGGTCAGCCAGGTTTGTTGTAGCCCTGGGTTGTTGCGATGAGCTGTTTCTACTAATTGCCAGGCTTGTTCAGCCGGAAGTAAATCTCGCAGAGACACGGGATTACGTTCAGCCGTTAGCTCAAAGGATTGATCGGTCAGTGAGTGATAGGCCTTGTTTGCCTGCTGATCTGCATGGCTTTGTTCAAACGTTGCACAGCCAGTGAGCGTAACGAATGCCAGTGCTGGCATCGCAGCGAAAGATGGTTTTAACCGTGAGAGAGTAGACCGCAAGGGTAACAACCGTGGGTGACGCATAATGTTCCTCGTTCGACATGTTCACGGTAGAGATTACGGTAAGCAACGTTAAGGCACGGTTAAATCCCAAAAAGAGTATTTAGCCGGATGTAGAAGGGAAGGCCGGGCGACTTTCAAAGCAGGAAAAGTCGCCAGAGTGAGTTAACAAGCTTTAGTTTTCACGACCAAATACTTGTTCGACTAACTCACGAAATGATTTAGCCGGGTGTGCTGCATACGATACCAGCCCAAGCGCACTGGTAACTTCCAGCCTGTCGAAATACCCGTAAATTTTGTTCGATTTATTGTATCGAATCAGCAGAAATTCAGTGCCGTGATGTTGCATGTATTGCAGAACATCGGCGGCGTTCATTTTTGACAGTGTTTCAGTACTGATGCTGTCCAGCTCATCAATGTTGATCATCACATCACTGATACTTAGTTCTGAACGGTTGCAGTTTCGCTGCCGGGCAGTTGTAACAACATGGTGATCGCCTAATCGTGCTGTGGAAATAATTCCCTTGATTTGGTGGCTGTTATCGACCACAAAGCTCATTTTCTGGTGTGTTTTATTCATAATGAGTGATGCTTCATCAATTGTTGTGTCCACATCTATTTGTGGAAAACAGTCGTGATGAAAGCGGTGTAAAATATGATCCGTTGGCGGTGTGTATTGACCTGAAAATGACAAGGTTGGCGTTGTCATTGTCGATGTCGCGGTGGTGGTTTCTGCGTCAGTCGTCTGGTCAGCAACACCGGAGGCTTTAGGGCCTGAAGATGATGATAATGGGGGCATAAGTCACCTGTTTAGTCATGAGATGCTGTTTCGTTCTGATTGAACAATCAAAGAGGGTGTTGGTGCTGTTAAGCCGTTTTTGGTGAAGCTCTGGCGGGTGGTTGTGCTGGCTGATGTCTGTTTGGGGTTCGATAAAATGAGTGAAGAGTAAATCGAAAGAGGGTAGTTAGCGTTAAACAGATAAGACTGACCAGCATAACAACTGACAGCATTTCAGCCCATAACGTAAGGCACTGGAGTGCCACAAGACTGGGAAATAGTAAATGGTTGGTCTGTCCGTATGTAACACGCATAGGTGTATGAAACCGATATTCAAATGTTGAGTATATGAACGGGTATGCGCTTTTTCCAGGTTCATAGCGGGGACAGCTGAGAGGAAATAACTGGGTGAACTGAGGGATTGGTTAGACGGTTACAACCTGTTGAGTTCGAGGATGTTGATTCTCTGTGTTGGTGTTTCTTGACAACACAGAGAATCGGGTAATGTGTTATTGAACGGGAACGACCAGCATATCCGTATGTAAATAACCGCCGAGCTTCTCTGCGGTATTGCCAATCAGTTTACCTTTGATGCCCTGACGTGCCATTGAGCCAATAATAACGGTTTTGGCTTTAGCTTTGGTTGCGATACTGGCAATTGTCTTACCGGGTTTGCCCACTTTTACGTGAACACCATCTTTTTCAATACCGTATTCGCTGGCAATTTCCTGAAGCTGTGGAAGGAAGGTATCGTCAACTTGTTGGTGGTATTTGTCCTGATTGACTAAATCCAGATCAATCAATACCTCGGGTAATTCAACGCTAAAGCAACATTGTAGTGTTGCTCCGGCTCTGTCGGCCAAATCTCTGGCGGTAGCAAACAACTGACGCATCATTTGCTGGCCGTCATTCGACTGGTTTTTAAGATCGACGGATACTAATAACGTGTTTTTGTCTTTCCACTGGCTCTCATGAGCGATATACACGGGTACGGTTGCTTCACGAAGCAGGTAGCCTTCTGTCGGAATATGGAAGAAGCTCTCAGTGCGATGACGCTGCGTAACTACCATTTCGTAGTCGTTGGTTTCGGTTTCTTTAATCACTGATTTGTGGATGTCTTTTTGCCAGTTGACTTCCCAGGTGATTTCGCCGTTAAACGTTGCGAGCTTGTCTAATTCTTGTTGGAGCCAGGATTGTTTCTTTTTCACCAGTTGTAACTGGACATCAGTAAGCTGATCAGTGGAGAAAGTAGTCAGACCGTCAAGGTTTTCATAACAGAAACCCATGACATGGATATCAGCTTTGTGAAGTTGTGCCAGTTCTACGGCTTTTTCGAGCGCGATGGGGGCTTCATCTTCACGATGTGCCACGACCAGTATTTTGCTCATAATGTGTTCCCCGTTTTTTCTCGGATAATTATCGTATTTTTTACCAAACCCCGGATGGTAAGTACATCAGAGGTCCGTTATATAAGTCAATCTTGCTGTACGGGCCGTTTGACCTGGATCGTGTTTTTATCAGACTCAACGGTACAAGCTTGCTGCATTGTTCAGTCTGTTAAATGCATTGGAACAGGCGGTGTTCAACGATGCCATCTCTTCAACAGACAGAGTATTGGCCATTGAAGCGTAACTCACCGCCTGATGAGCATAGCAAACAATTTCTGCCAGCGCCCAGGCCTGCTTTAATGTCGATTCTGTGGTCCATGCCTGCCAGGGCTTGAGATAGCTGTCAATGATCGCTTGTTTTTGAGGCGTGTCTTCCATGCGGAAAATATAAGTGCCATCAATAAATGGGTGGCTGATACACGCATCACTCCAGTCAAAAAATAAGTAGTTGTTGTCCTGCCGGGTAATATTCTCAATATGTAAGTCACCGTGAACCAGGGTCTCTGGCAGTTTCAGCGCATTCAACCTTGTTATGGCGGATTGAACGGCCTCAATAATGTTCTGGTTGTTCAGTGAGACGGATGGTTCGAGCCGCTGTTGAACCGCTGAGGATGTCAGAGCATCTGACAATTGGGTTGGAAGTTGCTGAATCGGGCGAGCGAGACAACCGTGATGTTTCAGGGTGTCTATTCGTTCAATGGATGCCAGTTGTAACTGTGCAAAATGATGGAAGGCCGTTTCCCAGTCCGACTGAGGTGCATCTTCTGGTAATGCCTCACCAAAACTTCGGGTGGCGAACCATTGCTGTTGTGCATGTGTTGCAAGAACTTCGGGCACGAACTCGGGAAAATTCACTGACAGTTGTTGGCAAACGGTTGCTTCGTTTGAGAACAGTGGAAGAAAAGCAGTCGCTTTATAAAAAACATCACCCATTGTTGTTGGGCGTTTACGTATATGGCCGAGTGCCCAGCCTGAAACAGGCTCGGCTGATCCAGTTGGCACAATAGCTTGTTGGGCTAATTGTTCGACTAACCAGTCGTCAATTGCTTCAGGCCAGTGTGGTTGAGTCCAGCATTGAGTCAGAGACATGATTTAAAAGGCGTCGTTATTCGGTGTTTTATCCGGCGTCCGTTTGCCAGACTTCCGGCATGCGAAAAGCATAGTGTTTAATACGAAGCTGGCCGGGAAATAAGATGGCAACGACCAGTATGGAAACAGCAGCCCAGGTAAGCGCACTGCCGCCGACAATAATACTCAGGTACAGTGCTAATGCAAACAAGGTGAAGCTAACAGAAACGGATAACCAGAATACGGCTTTCCAAACTAAAGGCGTGAAAATAGGCTTTTTGGCAATACTGCCATAAATGCCTAAAGAAATGATCATCAAAACAATCAACGGCAAATAACGACTGGCAAAGCCGCCGCTATCGGTCAGTATTTTTTCAGTTGCACGGGCAGCCCCGGCAGCAAGGAGAAGGATAATATAGCCTCTCCAGATGTGTTGTTTCATACCTGATGATCGTTATTGTTGTGTAGAGCGAATTGATCTTTGCAGGCGACAAGCACTGTCCATGCAATTACTAACAAATGAATGAATTCAAACAACATTTCATCCGTAAAGGTCAACATGCTCTAGTTTATTAGTCGATTTTGTAACTCATAATAAAGCTTGTGGTTAAAAAGGCTATAGCTTATTCATAAATTTAAATCATCCAGTAAGTGTTTTCTTATTATTCATTCAGAACGTCAAGCTCATAATAACCTGTAACTTCTTAATTTCTCTGCGTTACCGGGAGAAACCTTGCGTATAAACCTGCTGACTGGCACACGGGAACATCGCGTCGAAAGCTGTAACAAAACGTAAATATTGGCTAATTGTTCAGATTTAAGTTTTAAATTTAGTAAAACTTTAGCAGAAATCATGTTTATTTTAAGCGGTATGGAGATGAATATTTGTTATTGCTAAATAACTAACTCTTAGTTTTATATCGGAATTTACCGCTATTTATCGTATTTATATGATGTTTTATTAAAACTGGTTTAAAAGGGTTAAAGTTTATTTTAATAAGGGAATTTATCATGCGAAACATCTGGTTAGTTATGTTAATACTTATATCAGTCATTAGTGTGTCTGAAGAGGTATTCGCATCGCCGTCAACGACAGGTAGTTTAGTGACGGTGTGGTCAAAACAATTAAATGAAGATAGAAACATAACGGTCGTCTTACCGGAAAATTATGCCTCTAACCCGGAAGCGACTTACCCGGTGTTGTATGTGCTTGATGGTGATTATAACGTGCGAGCAACGTCTGGCATGTTGGATTTCATGATGAACAAAGCACAGCTAATCCCTGATCTTATAATCGTCGGTATATCAGACAAAGGGACGGAGCAGTATCGTAAATATATGACACCCCGAGGTTTAACTGCGCCTTTCGATAAGGATGCCTACGGCGAAGCGGATAAATTTCTGGCCTGGATGACGGCTGAATTGAAACCGTATATACAGCAACATTATCGCGCCAGCGATTACAGTTTGCTTTACGGACATTCGATTGGTGGCTTATTTGTACTGAATGCACTGGTGCATCATCCTGAATCATTTAATGTCTTTTTTGCGTCAAGTCCTTCGGTGTGGTTGAACGATTTCGCATTTGTTGAACAGGTGGGTGACACGTTGACGCAGGAAGGGCGTGCAGAGGCTACGCTGTTTTTGACGCTTGGTGATGAAACAAAAATGGGGCAGCAACGTTTTCGTTCCTTACTTGATGAACAGCAACCATCTTCGATTAACTGGTTCATTAACGACTTTCCTGAGGAAAACCATGGTTCTGCCGGATTGGTGGCACTCAGATATGGTTTGAAAACGGTATTTCGCGATTGGTTTATTCCTGAAAAGACGTTGAATCAGCTTGCTAATCCCGATGTAACATTAAATCACTATGCGGCACTGTATAAGCGTTGGAACATGGCGCAGCCAGTACCCGCGCCGTCAATTCGTGGCATGGTCCGACATTTTTATGTACATAAAAACGCTGAGGCACTGAGCGGGTTTATTGAACGAGCCATGAAGCTGCTACCTCAGTCGGCAGAAGCATTTTTACTGATGCAGGCAAATTATGTCGGGCATTTTGATTCGCCAGAAGCTGGTCTTGCATTGTTGCAACAGGCTGCTGACCAGTTTAAGCATTCCATTGCGTTCAATATCGCTTTATCTGACGCGCTGAAAAAAGCGGGGCAGAAAGATAAAGCGCTGGCCGTCATGAAGGAGGTTGAATCACTGGCCAGTCGTTATCAAGCCAATCAGTGGCAGATGAATATTATTTCCGCAAAGATCAAGGAATTTGAGAAGTAATTAGAAAGTGGTGATCTTTGCAGGTGGATTTTGCAGCAGCTTATCGCGTGTTTATACAAGGCTTCAGGTTACGTCGTGTAGTTGTTCTACATAAGCGGGCTGAAACGCCGTAGAAACATGCGCCAAGCGCTGTTCATGCAATGATTTAACAACTGATAGAATTCGAACAAAATTTAATCCGAAAAGGCCACAAGCTCTAATGAATATTAACTGGCGACAGGCAACGACAGAAGATAAACCCTGGTTAATGGCACTCAGGCTCAAAACAATGGTGCCGCATCTTGAAAAAGCAGGGTTGTTTTTGTCATCAGAACAACATGACTTTCGTATGAATGAGGCGTTTGAGTGTTCGCATATTCTGTCGGTTGATGACATACCTTGTGGTTTAGTGAAGTTTTGTCATGACAATGATGTGATTGAACTACAACAGTTGCAAATTTTACCTGAGTTTCAGGGACGAGGTATCGGCAAGGCGGTATTGACCCGGCTGTCTGCGCTGGCAGGCAAGGTGACACTGACAGTGCTAAAAGAAAACCCGGCGTTGGCGTTGTATTGTCGAGCCGGGTTTGTTGTAACGGGTGAAGATGAATATGAGTACCACATGGAGAAAATTACGGTAGTTAGGGGCTGTTAACCTTTTAAATCAATTATTTGCCGCCATATTCATTGAATAGCTAAATACCACAGAGGTAACGATGAATATTTCCCTGAAACCTGTCACGAAAGAAAATTATGAAGCCATTTGCGATCTGGATGTTGCCAAACATCAGGAGGATTATGTGGCGTGTAATATGTGGTCGCTGGTGGAATCATTTTTTAATGATGGCCATGTCACGCGAGGTATTTATCGTGATGATGAAGCGGTTGGTTTTATTATGTGGGTTTTTGAGCGCCCTGAGAAAGCTTCAATTTATCGCTTTATGTTGGATGAAAAATTCCAGCAGCAAGGGATTGGTCGTCAAGCTTTTGGTTTGGCACTGGATGAAATAAGAGCGGTGCCTGACACACGTACCATTGAGGTGTGTTACAACCCACAAAATCCTGTCGCCAGGGCGTTTTATCAATCCTTCGGTTTCATAGAAACCGGTATGGATGAAGACGATGAGGATATGTTGGCAGAATTACAGGTTATGATTCCAGATTCAAATTCTTAATAAACATCAATGTAGGAATGCCGACTTTACAACTGGTCGGTGTTCACCCAATCTAAGACTTTAGTCGAACATTCGATATTTTAAATCCAGGATATAATTGTTATTAAGAGTTATGACCAATGGTGGATATTGAGTGACATCGGCGAATATAAGTTCAAATGCATTACTTGCAGAATCCAGTGTCCACGATCTTGATAGCAGAGAGTTGCTGATCGATCGCACAGAAATTTTGAAAATGGCAGCATTGGGTCACTCTATTTCTGAGACTATGCTCCGACTGTGTGAATACGCAGAACGTTACAGCCCTGATATGATCTGTTCGGTACTCCGACTGGACGAATCAACAAATACCTTGCATCCACTCGCATCGATTTCCCTACCTGATTTTTACTGTTCCGCTCTGGAAGGAGTAGAGATCGGGCGTGGTGTTGGCTCCTGTGGTACCGCAGCATTTACCAAAGAACGAGTCGTGGTAGAAGATATTGATACACACCCATACTGGGCTCAGTACAAGGATTTGGCACACAAGGCCGGGTTGAGAGCATGCTGGTCAGAACCTGTTCGGGGGCAGGGCGGTAAAATCTTTGGCACTTTCGCGATGTACTACAGCACACCAAGACAACCCACAGCAGCAGATATCGACTTTATTGAAATGGGCGCTAATCTGGCCGCCGTAGTGTTTGAGAACGATTTTAATCGCCAGCAATTATTGGCGATGAACGAGAAATTGTCGTTGACGCTTGATGAGCGAGCGCTGGAACTGGAAGAAAAGAATCGTAAGCTGGCAGAACTCATCGAACAACAGGATGAACTGCATCGTCAGCGTTTAAAATCCGAAAAGCTGGCGACTGCAACAAAGCTGGTAGTTGGTGTCGCACAGGAAGTTAACACGCCTGTTGGTGTGTGCATAACGGCCAACACATTTGCGAAAGAAATGGTCAAAGAGGTGATTGATCGTTTATTACATGGTGAACCTTTCCGGCGTAGTGAGTTGCACAATAAGCTCGCAAAAATCAATGAAGCGCTGCAACTGAATGTTGAAAACATGAGTAAAGTATCGGAATTGATTAGTCGGTTTAAAGAGATCAACGTGAAGAAGACAAGGATTGCTAAATCTCACGTAAACCTGCGTGAGTTCTTTGAGAGTTTACGATCAAAAACTGCCCTGATTTTGAATTCACATCAGTTGGAACTGGATATTGTTGATACGACGTTTTTTATGAATGGTTCAGCATTACAGCAAGTGTGCTACCACTTAATTGAAAACGCAGTACAACATGGATTTGATGATGATAAGCCTGGGAAAATTGTTATCTGTGCGATGTTACAGAATGAACAACTGGTGATTACATTCCAGGATAACGGGCGTGGTATTAGCAGTGATATAGCTGACCGAATATTTGAACCTTTTATTGGCAAAGGCGAAGTAACTACTAACCTTGGTTTGGGTTTGAATATCGTGGCCAATATCATGAATCATCATTTGAATGGCACCATTTTGTTAAACAAAGGACCAACCGGCACTCGGTTCACCTTAACTATTCCTCCAGCCGAATAATACACCGGGTTAATTCGTTGCAATGGCGTTCATGCTACGTTCCACGGCCAATGATTTAGATGATTAAACTTGCTGATTTGTGGCTTGGCTGACTGCTATTGAACTCAAACAATATTTCACCCACAGAGGTCAACACACTCTAATCTTACGGAGATTTATTCTCCCGGAAGTCTCTGAAAAAAGAGATTCACCACCAGCAATCTGTCATTTTGTGTCTACACTTTGAATTATCAGTGTTTTATAAAGCATCGTGCAGCGCGAAAGGGCAAGAGGGTCATGATCACGAAATTTACTTTATTGTCAGTTGGATTACTATTTTCTTTATCAGTAATGGGAGATGTGAAGCTGGGCGCCTACGAAATTCCCACATTATTGGAGAAAAACGGGTCCGGGACTTACGACAAGATCTTTAGTGAAGTCAGGCAGGCTGCGGGTAAAAACTGGCGCTACAAAGTATTACCTCCATCCCGTGCGGACAAAGATTTCGCGGATAAAAGACTGGATTGCATCATACCGCTGGATGCCGATTTTTATCAGGGAGACAAGGTTATTCAGAGTGATTTTGTTAATGTTGCTCGTGTATACATTTTCACCGAGCGAGGGAGTAAACCGGTAAACTCGTTAGCGGCGCTTAAAGGGAAAAAAATTGGGGCTCGTCGTGGTATGCCTTACGGTCCGGAGTTTGACAAACTGGCACTCAATGTTAGTTATTCAAACAACATTGAACAAAGCATCAAAAAAGTGAATGCAGGCCGCCTGGACGCTTTTATTGCTTATGTTCCTGATGCCTGGTTTGCTTTTCAGGCATTAAACATGGAAATGCTGCCTCACGGTAAAGCTGTGATCACTCATGAAGATGGATTTTTGTGTCATGATACGCCGGAAGCAAAAGCTTTCATTGAAAGTTTTAATGCCGCGTTAGTGAAGTTACGCAGTTCGGGAAGATTGATGGATCTGCTAGGTGACTCCTGGGTGGAGCCATGAAGTTTTTGAAGGATCAAAGCTGACCGGGAACTTAAATCAATGAGTTGAGAAACCACGGTCAGTTTATCAGGGGCTTCAGATGCTGAATCCCCGTGCTGATTTAACGGCTGAAACTGAACGTAATTTCAGCCGCAAAAGTCAGCTAATCAGGCAGTTACTCATCAAAGTGGGTTCTGCCGTGTTCTCCACGCGTGATCATTCGTTCAAAGGCATCGGAAAACGAGTCAAAGTTCTTCGTATCACCATATGCCCCCCAGCCACCAGCATGATCAGCCGTTTGCGGTGTCCACTTTCGCGATTTAACGGCAAAACCACTGTCTGTTTTGCTAATGAAATGCTGCATCATATTGGCATCAGTCCGGTGTTTGTGGCCCATACCGATATATTCATTTTCATTGCCTGAAGAATGCGGGTTTTCCTGCATTAAGTCTTCCGAAGTGGTCGTTAAAAAACTTTTTCCGCGATAGTCTTTTTTCGCCGCTTTTTGGCTCGACCAGCTTAATTGAGCCTGATAGCCGGCGGATTGCCGGGTGCCAACCATGGTAAAACTTACACCAAAGGAATTAGATGACGAAGTTGCGTGTTGCTGTAATTGATCAGATGACAGTGCATCGGGTAATTCAGCGCCCGGATTTTTGATGACACCTTTTGCGATGAAAGGCTGAGGCCCTCCGGGTGCATACATACCTGGCCTGACGGCAGCTTTGTTCGTCTTCCCTCGTTTACTCATGGTTGCACCAACTTCTTTTGGTATGAAGTCGTCACCCATTGTGCGTTTGGTTAAATGCTCTGTTTGAGTGGCTCGGTCAGCCGCTGGCATCTGACCGCGCAGCAGAACTCGCCTTGAAGCTTGTGCCATTTTTCACCTCATGAAATTAAAAAATGCAATAACGCTTTAAGCAAGTCAGGGACCATTTAGCATCAATATAAATATTTGAAAAATAAAGAAAAAATTTAGGTGTAAATTAAAAATTTCTAATAGGGTGATTGGGGTGGGTTATTAATGACCCGATTAACGGGTTTTATTGAATATTGCTCAGTGGAAACTGACGGATAGTGTTTGATGGTTAAAACAGGAAATATCAGCACGATGACCGTGTGCAGTTCATCGTGCTGTATGGATCGGTTAGCGTCTTAAATCAGTGTTGCTAACATTTCTTCCGAGTACTCCACCAGAGATTCTCCGGCTTTAACTTTCGCCACATAGTCTGGATTTGCAATAAACGGACGACCTATGGCCAGTAAATCGAATTTGTGATCGGCGATAGCCTGACTGCCTGATTCTGCGGTGTAACTGCCAACACCAACAAGTGTTTTACTGTAGTGTTTACGTAAATATGTTGAGGCTTGACCATCCAGGTAATCAAAAGTCATAGAATCATCAAAAATACCCAGATGTAAGAAGGCCAGATTACGCTTTTCCAGTTCAGACAGGTAATAATCAAAGACATCTCTGTCACGGTCGTCACCTTCGATATTGAAATAAGCGCCAGGCGACACCCGTAATGCTGTGCGGTCTTCGCCAATTCGCTGAGAAACGGCGTCAACAACGGCTAGTGGAAATCGAGCCATATTTTCTGGTGTGTCACCGAATTCATCATTGCGGCGATTTGTATCATGATGAAGGAACTGATCCAACAAATAACCATTTGCGCCATGAATTTCAACACCATCAAACCCGGCATCTATCGCGTTGGCTGCCGCTTGTGAGTAATCTTCAATAAGCTGTTGCAAATCGTCAGCCGTTAATGCTCTTGGTACAGCATAGGTTAATTCACGCATTCTTGGCACTGAACCACTCAGTTGCACGGCTGATGGTGCAACCACGTCGCCACCACCGAAGAAATGAGGATGCGCGACTCGTCCTGTATGCCATAACTGCGCAAAGATCTTACCACCATTATCATGAACGGCCTGAGTTACTTTTTGCCAGCCAGCGATTTGCTCAGGTGTAAAAAGTCCTGGTGTGTTTGGGTAGCCTTGTCCATCCGGACGAATAATAGTCGCTTCTGAAATAATCAGCCCACTATCGGCTCGCTTAGCGTAGTAAGCAGCCATTGCATCTGTTGGGACTAAATTGTCGTCAGCCATACAGCGTGTCAGAGGTGCCATCAGCAGACGATTTTCAAGGGTAATAGTGTCATTAAGTGGATAACGGTCAAACAGATTACTTGTCATATCGAGCCTTAGTTCTTGAATGGACGTTCAAGATAATCATTCTTGAATGGTTGTTCAAGTAAAATTTTGAATAGCATCGTCATTCCGATTACAATTGCTGATCTGTTAATGATGGCTGGGAAAATTGACGAATGAGAAATGCAGAGTTCGATCGAGAAGAAGTATTAAGATCAGCAATGAATGCGTTTATGGGAAAAGGATATAGCAAAACCAGTATGCAGGATTTGAAGCTTGCTACCGGTTTACACCCAGGTTCCATCTATTGTGCGTTTGAGAATAAGCGGGGGCTGATGCTGGCTTCCCTTGAACAGTACAAAAAAGATCGTCGGTCAGATTTTGATGCTTATTTTGCTAACGATAAAACGACGTTGGATTCGTTGAAAGACTATCTCGATAATGTTGTGTCTGAATGTCAAAGTAATGAAGTATCAAAGGCTTGTTTATTACACAAAGCGTTGAATGAAGTTGCTCAGCAAGATGATGAAATACAGGATCGTATTGCTGAATACCTGAGTGCGTGGGAACTGGATATCGCTGAAAAGTTTCAGTTAGCACAAACGCAGGGTGAAATCTCTGAAAACAAAGATGCTGCCCACCTGGCCCGTTGTTTTGTGATGGGGATTTATGGCCTGAGAACGTATGCTCATACTCATCCGCAGGCGGATACATTGCAGCAACTAGCTAATCAGCTGTTTGATGACGTTAGCAGGATGTAGCCCCTATTATTGTAAAACTTATTTTAAGATCGTCCCGATTTAGAACTGACCTCGTTAAATTCATACCGCTTTTATTCGTCATTATTTTACGTCGTCTGACTGTAAAACACTGAAGCAGGGAGACAGAGAGTTTTTCCCCGCTTCAGGTTTCTGTTTTATATCAGTGTCGCTGTATTTTCCGTCTTATTGGTGGCAACAAGCACTTAATTTCAAGCCAAAGCCTTTCGATTTTAAACGTATAAATCTCGCCTCTGTCTGATTGAACGAGGAGGAAACGGACCTCGTTCAACGCAGATTGCTGCCACACCGACATACTCCATTCAACAAACACCACACGTTTCAGTTATTAACGTTTAGTCGCACGACGAGCGTTTAACCCAAGCAAAGCAAACAGCGCTGTTAACCAACCTAAGGAACCACCGCCAGAGCTGTTTGTCGCGTTTGCTGTAGGGGCAGGTGCTGAGCCTGTTCCCTGTTGGGTCAACTGAATTGTACTGTTAATGGTTGTACCAGCCGTTTGTTGCTCAGTGGTTTCAGTTGCTTGAGTATGACCAAACTGGACGACCACAGGGATACTCATTGAGCCGTTGCTAAAGGCCGATGTATTCAATGAACCAGTAAGCTTTCCATCATTGGACAGAGTTAATCCATCAGGTAAATCTGATGCGGCGAAATACGGTTCGTCGCCAGTCAGATTTTGCCAGACAGCGGTTAAATCCAGATTAATGCTTTCAGGCTGAACGGCAAAAGTGGTTTGATGGTCGGTTGGCTCTACGGTCAGAGCAACTGTGGTTGATGCACCTTTGTCATCCTGTGCGATAACGTTCAATGTTTGAGGTGATGCTGGCATGTTGATCAACAAATGATGGCCCTGAATGGTAGCGCCTGCTTGCGGAGTCGTCAGCTGCCAGCTTAGTTGATCATTTTCCGGATCAAGGATGTAACGGCTCAGGTCAATCAAAATACTGTCATTAACGCCCGATTTCACCGAAGAAAACTGAGTCAGACTTGCGTAAGGTTTGCCATTAATTTGAAGTGTAAACGGGTGATTTGTACTCAGTTGATCATTGTCGCTAACTACAAGATTTACTTCAGCTTCAAGACCTTGTTCGGCATTGATGACAATGTTTTCACCGTCTGTCTGCATGTAGTCTGGCAATGTCATGTCAGCAAATCCGAATGTGTGTTCAGCATCGTAATCAATAAACAGGTCGGTTGCTGAAATTGTTAACGGTTCACCCTGGTTAATTGTAATGAGATTGTCTTTGGCTACGGGAGAGCGTTGCAAATTTAACAGCGTGAATTCAGTCAACGATCCGTTTGAACGGGATGTCAGGACAAGCTGGGGATTTTCAAGCTGGCTAAAATAGTACTGGTTAGCAGTGCGAATAGCAGGTTCAAATGTGAATGGTGTTGATAAGGACCAGTGCCCGTTGTCCGGTTCCAGAGCAACAGGCTGCAAGCCTGTATTTTGGTTTAATACACCGAAATGTGGATTAAGGTGTTGTAACCCGGAGTAACGACCATAGATGGAATTATCCAGCAGGGCCAGACTGTCATAACTCAGTTCCCCCTGCGAATTTCGATTGAAATGGTGCATAAACTCATAACCAGCAACCAGTAGTTGTGAATCTGTGGCTGAAAGATAGTTACCATCGGACAGCCCTTCAATATCTGTAATGGTTTGCTGATAGTTAAGTTTGTTGTTTGCAAGCTTGAAATGAGACAGTTTTTCACTGCTTTTTGATAATACATAAAGGTCATTATGATGAAGCGTTATTGCGTTGACTTGTTCCAGACCGTCAATGCCTGCAGCATCATCAATGTAAGTACCCGCCAGTTCAAACTGATTTTCATTGACGATGAAGTGAAACAGACGATCGGATTTATTACCAACGACAACAAGGTGATTCCCATCATCTGACATGACCATCATGTTAGAAAATTCATCGGTTTCCTGATCGTTATCCTGCAAAAGATATTCATGGTTGAACACTGGTACGCCATCAGTGAGCGTGAAATTCATCAGACGAACATTGCTGAAAGAATAGTTCGATAACATAAACAGCGTGAGTTGCTGTGTATCTTCATTCCAGTGGTAGTGACTGAAATGCATGTGGTTGATCAGCGATTTATCGAAGGCTTCGTCTGCCAACAGCGTTAAGCGAGTTTGATTATTCTCGTCTGTTTCTACTGTATAGATAAGGACTTCTTTACTGGTTTTTACAAAGGCCAGTTGGTGTTCTTCCACCCATAGCGCATCTTGCACAGATGCCAGTGATAAGCTTTGTTCGGACGATGTTAAACGGGAAACAATATCTGGCTTGTTACTGCTATCAAACTGTAAAGCCCGATATTCAGTAGTTGCATTGTATTCGGTGGAATGATTGATAAACCAGGTCTGGTTTACATAGCCTGCCCGGGTCTGGCTGGCATAGCCTGCGCTGTCTACTGTGCCGGTCCAGTCAGTAATCAGAGCGGCAGGTGAACTTTTATCCGCTGAAACAACATGACCAGTGGCATACCCACTGTGATTGTTCAGGCTGGTTGCCAGAAATTGCTGTTCGTTAAGATGTAAACGCACATTGTTGTACAAACTCGTCAGTGTTGAGGTGTTGTACTCTTCCTGAAGCGTCATGGCTTTATCGGCGATGCCAGAAAATAACAATGTCTGATTGTCGTTGTATAACATGGCGTGATCACTGTTGTCGTCACAAGTTATACGCCAGTGAAAGCCCGTAGGGATATTACGTTCGCCAGTGTCGATGGCTTGTTCGCTGAAGATGCCGTCAGCATTACGTTGGAATACGGCAAGAGGCCAGTTTTTACTATTGCCATTGGATGAATATGTCGACAGAAAAAGTCGCTCTGAGTGTTTACTGACACATAATTCGTGAATGGTGCCAGCAGGATTCTCCAGCGTCGATTCAAGCTGGAGTTGTTGTTGAGCTTCATCGATTGAGAAAACGCTGACATTATTAGCGACAGCCTGGTAGAGATTACCGTTAACGATAGCTATCTTGTTTTGCTCTCCGTAAGACGACAGATTGTCGTGAGAGAGTGTCTGAAGGCGTTGTAGTGACTGCGGGTCTTCAGTAGAAATGACAGCCAGCGTCGTGCGGTTTTCTGCTGATCGATAGATAACATATAACCGATTGTTGTCTCCCTGACTCAGATAGTGAATCCTTTTGAGATCTGGAAGTATTTGCTCCAGTTTTGTACCACCGAGGTAATTAAACGTTTGTGTTTGTTCATCGAAGGTCGACAGCGACAGAGCCGTGTGGTCAGGCGACCAGCCAATATGAAGATTTTCACTCGCTGAGAATTGTCGTGCGGCAATAATGTCATTAGCGATCCAGGGTAGGTTTGGCTGGATAACTAGTTGGTGTGTAATATGTTTTCTGGCATCGTTCTGACTTAGTGAGTCCAGAAGCGATGTATTTTCGGCTGCAACAGTGAACGAGGATGCGACGGCCGTCGCAACAAGTAGTTTGGTAAAGTTCATTTCCCTAATCTCCGTTTGAACTTTTTGCCGTAGTGGCAATTGAATCCTGGCAATAAGCACTTGATAACGATCAAACTCCAGCTTATTGGCCCCTGCTTAAAGTTTATAGCTACAAACTCTCGATTACCCTTAATCGAAAAAAAGCGGAGGCGACTATACGTGATTGTTCCTGTCTCAATAAAGGTGATTTTTGTTATATCTTATATCCTTAATGTTGAATGTTATTGTTCAGTATGTTGAATAATTTAGTGGTTTCAGTGAGTTAGTTTATGAAGCGTGAAGGGAGTATTTACCATTTAAACCAATTCATTCATGGGTTAAATGATTGCATGGATACGACAAGCGGCTGAAAAAAATCACCTTCGAGGGCTAAAAGACCCTGAGGTTCTTTAATGACAACGGTAAAACTTTCAAAAATGAGGTGTTTTTTAACAGAACTGCTCTGGTCTGCGAAATAGTGGCGCTTAAAGCTTTGTCTGCATGATTTACAAAGGTAATTTACCATGAGGGTAATTCATAAAAATTAATTTATTTGCTTGCGACGCCTGATGTTCTGAACCAGGCTTAACATGCAGTTTTGGATAAACACTGCCCCTTTACGCACACATCAGGGCATCCAGATACGTATGTTTTCAATCGATCAGGCAATCAACTACATTACACAAAACGGAAAACACATTAAAACGCCAATTATTCTGGCGTTTACGTCAATTTGGATCGCAACATTTACTATTCATACTTTGCTAACGTTTTACCATGAATCTCGTTCGATGACTGAGCGTATAACGGAGCAAATGCAGGAGGCATATTCAGCCTACCAACAGAGTATCTTTATCCATTCTCAACTACTTGAAGCCGCATTATTTCAGTTAAGTCGCAATGAAAAATTGATGACATTCATGAAAGACAGAGAACGAAAACTATTAGAAAAAGAGATAGGTTCTATTTTCAGTTTTATGCGAAAAACGTCTGAAATTACTCACCTTTATTTTATTGACGAGACTGGCAGCGTGTTTTTGAGAGCTCATGAACCCGCACGATATGGTGATGTCATCTCTCGTGAATCATTTCAACGAGCGGCCAGAGAAGGTGAAAGTTTTAGTGGACTTGAGTTTGGTTTTACCGGCGGGCTAACCTTACGGACGGTTTTGCCAGTTTACGATAATCAAAATGTTGTCGGGTATCTTGAGGCTGGCATTGATGTCGGCAAATTGCACCATGAACTGGAAGCATTTCAGCCGCTGTCCGTTATAGAGTTTATTGATAAACGATTCGTGGTGGATTTAGACAAAAACAAAATAGAGCAATCAGAGAATCGACGGCTTTATCAGGATCTTTCACAGGATTATCTGGTGTTTGGGCGTAATACAAACCCCATCATTACAGAAGACTTCATTCAAGGAATTGAGGAGCAGTTCAACAAGAAAGACACTTATTTTTTTACGATAGATAAAACATTGGGAATAGGGGTGTTTCCCGAGCTTGACGTGGGAAATCAGCGAATTGGATTTTTGATATTTGTTACACAGACACAGCGTTTTTTTGATGAGCGAAACCAATTACTGGTATCGGTATTTTTTACACGTTTAATTGTTCTGATTAGTGGAATTGCACTGTTTTATCTTGTGCTTAGTTTTATTGAACGTGAAAACAAGCGCTTCCAGGATGAACTAACGATGGAGACGGCTGCAAAAGCAAAAGCGCTGGAAGAGTTAGAGGCCGCGCAAACTGAGTTGGTGCAACAGGAGAAGTTTGCATCGTTGGGGAATCTGGTTGCGGGCATCTCTCATGAGATAAATACCCCGGTAGGCATTTGTGTAACGGCTAGTAGCTATCTGTTGGAAAGGCAACAGGAAATGCGTAAATCATTCGACAGTGGCAAAGTTAAAGCGAGTGAGTTTGATCAATTCCTGACCAGAGGTGAAGAAACGCTGGCGTCTTGTTTGAAGGCTGCAACCCGAGCATCTGATCTGATACAAAGTTTCAAACAGATTGCGACGGACCAGAGTCTGGATGTTACTCGTGAAGTAAACATTAAGGCATTCGTTGACGAAGTGTTATTAACGTTGGGCCCCAAATTTAAGCACACACCTTATCGGATAGTCGTCAATTGTGAAGCGATAGAACTTTGTCTGGATACCAGTGGTTTATATCAAGTGCTGTCAAACCTGATTCTTAATTCATTACTCCATGGGTTTTCAGGCAAAGATAACGGAGAGATCACTATCGATATCAGCTACAACAATAACAAACTAGTGGTGAATTACGCTGATGATGGTAATGGAATGAATCCGGAATTGTTACAAAAGCTCTTTGATCCGTTTTTTACCACACGACGTAATCAGGGTGGGACAGGACTTGGCACCCATATCGTTTATAACCTGATCACACAGCGAATGGGTGGAAGCATTCAGGTTGAGAGCCAAAAAAACCAGGGGCTTCGTTATCATATTGAAATACCGATAGAAAAAGGTAGTTGTAAGGATAACGATGAGTTGCTTTGAGGAGAGGACTTATTTTACGGAGTAAAAGTAGCTGAAAGAGCTTCGAAACGCTCATCTTCGGTTAATACGCCTTTAAAGAGAAGTGGAAACTCCCGATACTTTTGCCCGATATAATCATCTGCAAGCACTTCTGTTGCCAGTAATTCGATATCGGGTTGTTCAGCATCAAAATGCCATTCAAGTCGAGCCAATGTCTTTTTTGCACTATTGCGAATGTGCTGCTTACCTTTGAATGTATCGATATTTTCTTTTACGACAGCTATCAGATCCGGTTCAGACGCAAGTTTTCGAAAAACTGCCGTCAAATACAAACGAGCTTGTTGCTGCTCAAGTACGTCAGGTCGTCGATTCTTGACTCGTTTTGCTTTTGCTCTGAATGGGTAGATGGGTTGCATAATTTTTAATGGTCGTCTGGTTTTCTGGCCGGTTTAGTATCGTCAGACTGAGCATCTTTGGCTTTCCCAGTCGAAGCGGATGATGGCCAGTCGTCATCATCTTCTATGGGCAATGGCTTCACTTTCTCAGGATCGTACTTAAATGACTTACTACGCCGTAACAACATGATGTTGCTGACGATAAAGGCAAGTACAACTACAACAATGGCAATGATCCATCCAGTACTCATGAGCCAGACTCCTGTGTCGTGGGTTGGCATATATTCATGACATATTGCTCCACAATCAAATCCAGATTAGCCAAAATCGATGCTCTTCCTTCAATATTGGCAGTACTGATGACATCCCGCAATGCCTGGGTGGAAAGACGGGATTGAAAATGAGTGGCAAGTGGTTGATACGAAATATGCCAGGGTTCACGAGCAACGCCTCCCTGATAGTGTTGATAGGGGAGGAAAAAACCGAATTTCTCTGCGTGATTTTCAAGGAAGGAAACCAACTTACTGAATGGACCGTCGTAACTGTACTCCTGATGCGTCAATTCAACCTGATAAGAATTGGAAACGGCATTTCGATCAAAAACATCAAGGTCCGTTCCCCAGTGATGACGACTTGCGCCAGGTAATGCCGAAAATCTTAAAATCGCCTGACATTTTTCCCATTCATCCAACTGGCTCATGTCTATTGGATGGTTCTTATCATCGTAAACGGTTCTTTCACCCGTGAACTTGCCATTCCAGATGGCTAATTGCCGATCAAAACTACGAAAGCTACTGACAATAAACAGAGCAATGCCGTGTTCTGAAGCGGCCTGCTGGAGCTGCGAAAACGGAGTGAGAATGCCTCGGTGTAACTTATGATTCGAGGTGAAACGAGCGAGATGATCCTGCTCTTGTCCAGTTAACGCATTGATATTCATGAGCGCTCCGTAAAATGAATAAATCGTGAGGCGTATAGCGACTTAGTCAGCCGCTAACAGATTTCTGAGTATATTAAGATACATTTCTGACAGTTTATCGAGATCGCTGACTGAAACGTGCTCATCTACTTTATGAATCGACGCATTCACCGGCCCCAGCTCAATGACTTTAGCACCAGTTGGTGCAATGAAACGACCATCAGATGTGCCACCTGTGGTAAGTAATTCAGGTTGCGTATCTGTCACTGAGGAGACTGCATCAACAGCGGCGTCCAGTAGTTCACCGTGTTCTGTTAAGAAAGGAAGTCCGTTAAATGTCCAGTCGATGCTGTAATCCAGTTGGTGAGAGTCCAGGTGCTGTTCAATGGTATTGATAATGTTTTCTGCGGTTGTCTCCGTTGAATACCGCAAATTGAATAATACATTGAGAGAACCAGGTATGACGTTAGTTGCGCCAGTGCCACCGTTAATATTAGAAATCTGAAAACTGGTTGGTGGGAAGAACTCATTACCTTGATCCCATTCGATCTGAACCAGTTCAGCCAGCGCTAATGCGGATTCATGATAAGGATTTTTAGCCAGTTGTGGATAGGCAACATGGCCTTGAATACCCTTGATAGTCAAGTTGCCACTGAGCGAGCCACGACGTCCAACTTTAATGACATCACCGACAGTGGCTGTACTGGATGGTTCACCCACAACGCACCAGGTTATCTTTTCATCGCGTTGCATCAGCGTATCCATCACTCTGACGGTGCCATTGATAAAAGGGCCTTCTTCGTCGCTGGTAATAAGAAATGCGATTGAGCCTTTATGATCAGGGTTTTCTGCAATAAAACGTTCTGTTGCGACAACCATGGCTGCAAGACTGCCTTTCATATCCGCCGCACCACGGCCATATAATGTATCGCCGACGATGGTTGGAGTAAAAGGAGGGTAAGTCCAGTTTTCTTCAGGACCGGTAGGCACTACATCGGTATGACCGGCAAAACAGAAAACGGGATCCTGATCACCTTTTCTGGCCCATAAGTTTAATGTGTCTTCAAAAAACATGGACTCCAGTGTAAAACCGAGTTTTTTAAGACGATCACCGATAATGTCCTGACAACCTTCGTCAGTGGGAGTAACAGAGCGGCGTGAGATGAGTTCACCGGTGAGTTGAGTAACAGGGGATAAGGCTTCTGACATATTGATTCAAATGTTTATTGTTGCAGGCGACTACCTGAGCCGCCGGGGACAGCGTTAATCGCTATGTAGCTAACGTTGTCATTGATTAAAGAAAGTCTGGTACTGATCGGCTTTGAAGCCAAGGTGGTAGTTATCACCATCCTGCAATACAGGTCGTTTAATAATAGCCGGGTTTTCAATCATAATGTCTAAAGCTTTTTCAGCATCAACACTATTTTTCACCTCGTCGGGTAACTGACGCCACGTTGTCCCACGTTTGTTTAACAGATTTTCCCAACCGAGTTCTGCGACAAAGGTTTCAAGCATTGCTTTGTCAACACCATCCACCCGGTAATCGTGGAACGTGTATTCGATATTATTGTCGTCGAGCCATTTTTTGGCTTTTTTAATGGTGTCGCAATTCTTGATGCCAAAGATAGTAGTCATAGTTTTTCTTTCTTTTTAATTAATGTAAACAACGGATCTTCACCTTGTGTGATACGACGTCGAGATACATAGATCTGACCGAGTTTTTCACTGTTGGTGATGATAACCGGACATTCAAGGGCCGGATTTACTGACTGGAGCAATCTTATATCAAATTGCAGCAGTAATTGCCCTTGTTTTATGGCCTGGCCTTGTCGGACGTTAAGTTTAAATCCTTGTCCCATGAGTTCATTACAATGGCTACCCATAGTAATTAATAGTCGGATGCCGTTGTCAGAAACCAGCTGAATACGATGGCCAGTCGTGGGTAGCTCAAGCACAGAGCCGTCAAAGGGGGCAATGATCTGATTGCCGGTGATTTTTAGTACAACGCCTTCGCCCAGTGTCCGGTTGGAAAAGAGCGCTTCGGTATGATCTTCAATGGGTAGAACTTCACCTGAAATGGGTGCGGTGATAACAACACCGGGAGGCGTCTCATCCGGCGTGGTAAAAAAGAGATTACTGTTAAGCTGCACCATAATTGTTTTTTAACCGTTGTTCGCTATTTTTGGGCTCGTGAGCAGGCTTTGGGGTGGCATCCGGTAACGATGCCACATTTTTAGCAGAATGAGTCCTGTATTTGTTATACCGGGGACTAAGTGAGTGTATCAGGCGTAATCAGGCACAATAACCTGATAACCCTCATTGCGTAGCGCGGAAATGGCATCTTCAATATTGTCTTGTTTGATTAGTAGATAATCCGTATCGAAGGTTGAGATGGCAAAAATGCTGATTTTTGCACGGGCCAGCACGCCGGATATATTGGCCAGAATACCGGTTAATGAAAAACCTAATGGGCCAAGCACTTCAAGACAACCCCAACCGTCTTCCCGTTCAACGCTGTCCAGTATTAACGATTCAGGGCATACGATAGAAACTTCATCATATGTTTTGCCAATGAAATAAATCGGTGAGCTGAACACAACATCTGGAATGGATGCTTCAGGTGGAAACGTGTGAATGCTAAAAGATTCCTGTAATAGTTCGAGTGTCTGCCGGGACATAACAATTCAACTGGTGATTAAATGTGGACTAATTCTGACAAAGCTACCTCAACTTAGGCAAGAGAGACGGTGAAATTAACCGCATATTTTTTGTTTATATGGCCTGGTCGGTATAACTACATGCATATGTAAACCTTTTTGAGGGTTGGAAAGGATAATTAATTTGCATGATTTGAAAGTACTGTATCACTAAACAGTGTTTTTATAGAGGTATAAGAGCGAAAGAATGTAAAAGCATTAAAAAACATAATTTATATTAAATCTCAGGCTGGTTTTTATAAGCTCCCGTTTATTGGAGATTTATTACATTTTTCCACAGAAACTGTGGATAAGTTTGTTGATTAATGTGTTTTAACGTTTTAACTTAATGAAATATAAAAATAAAAATATATTAGGCGTTTTTTAATCACTGTTGAATAATAACGAATTAGTCTAGCAATTGGGGATATTATAAAGAATTAGCGCACATATACGAATTATGTGACTGACTCGCTGAAATAAACGATTAATTATGCGATTAGTGTGCATTTTCTTTGCATAAAATATTCAATTGAGCAAAAGATCACCGCGCTGAATGTGTGATCATGGTGATCAATACAACGTGATGGCGCAAAAAGGGCGAACTTTTCGGCCATACTTATCGTGTGGTTGTTGGATCTGAATATTATGTGCTATTTTCTTTGTAACTATGATCACCGTGATTGATGTGGCATTGGTGATAACTAAGCGAGGCCTTATATGCAGAAAAGCTTTTGGACATTATTACAAGATGGTCGGCAATACAGTCAGACGTGGCCGTTAAAAGCTGAACTGGCGGCAGTATTCCCAGAAGTCAGAATTATCAAAGCGACCAATCTGGCCATTTCAACTATGCCTCCATTAGCGATTCTGTCAGCAGCTATACAACTTCAAACATTTGGTACAGAATTTTTGCCTCAGGCGATAGCAACGTCGTTATTTTTATTGTCTTTACCCATTCAGGGTTTGTATTGGTTGGGTAAACGTTCAGATACTCGATTGCCACCGGGAATGGTTGCCTGGTATCGTGATATACACGACAAAATGCGGAGTCAGGGGTGCGAGTTAAATGGTATAAAACGCCAGCCTAAGTACAAAGAACTGGCGAATTTGTTGAAACGAGCATTTACTGAAATGGATAAGGCATTTACCCGGGATATTATATAAATCCCCGATTTCTTTTCATCAATGTCTGGAAACAGTTTTTAGCGTTTCCAGACACCAATCCAAAAATCCAGCGTCATTGAGAAAACACCATCTTTAAAGCCCTTATCCAGTGCTTGCTGGGCTTCATCTGAAATCTTCCATGCAAATGGCGTCATTTGAATTAAATCCTGTAGATCGGTTTGTGTTAACTCAACCGTCCAGGTTTTTCGCGTCATAGCAATCGGTGAGAATCCTTCCGGACTTACTTCCTGTTCATGGCGCTTAGGTGTGCGATAAATGGCTGACTTTAATTCAATTAAATGATCTTCAGCAGGATTAATACTGAACAAAAGCCCACCGGGCGACAATACACGTTTGACTTCATCAGCCGGTGCGGGGGCAAAAATTTTAACGGCAATATCGAAGGTATGATCGCTAAATGGCAGATCGGCATTCGAAGCTACAGCAAAATGTATCGCTGGAAACTTCTTTGCTGCGACTTTAACGGCCTTTTTGGCAATATCAATACCGTGACAGTGGTTCAATTCAAATGCTTGTTGCAGGCCATCTGTGTAATAACCTTCGCCACAGCCAATATCGATAAGGTATGATAACGAGATGTCATGAGCAACTGTGTGCTGTTTGATCTGCTCGATAATCATATTGCGTAACGGTTGGTAAAAGCCTGACGACAGAAATCGTCGGCGGGCCATAACCATATCCGGATTATCACCGGGTAGCTTTGAATTCTTCTTGTGTACAGGCAATAGATTGAAATAGCCTTCTTTGGCGCGATCAAAGCTATGATTATTGTCACATCGAGCAGTATGATCGTTGACCGTTAGCGGCTCTGCACATAACGGGCAACGGTAATCGGAGATAGTTTCGTTCACGTTAGTCAAACTTGTATTCTGCAATGACCGGAGCGTGATCTGACGGCTTTTCACTACCTCGAATTTCATAGTCAATTTCGTTGTTTACACAACAATTTGCCAGTGAATCCGTGGCAATAACCTGATCGATTCGCAGTCCTCGATTATCGTCAAAACCTTTTGAGCGATAGTCAAACCAGCTAAAACGATCATTAACATCCGGGTATTGTGTACGGAATGTGTCTGTTAAACCCCAATCGTAGACTTTTCCTAACCATTCTCGCTCTTCAGGTAAGAAGCTACATTTTCCGGTCTTCAACCAGCGTTTAGCGTTTGGCTCACCAATACCAATATCGTTATCCGTCGCTGAAATATTCAGATCGCCCATGACAATAACATCGTCTTCTGGTGAGTAACTGGTGTTCAGCAATTCCATTAAGTCAGCATAGAACTTTTCTTTGGCCGGGAATTTTGTCTCATGGCTGCGATTTTCACCTTGTGGAAAATAGCCATTCATTATTGTGACTTTGCGGCCTGAAAATTCCCATTGACCGATAATCATCCGACGCTGTGCATCTTCATCATCACCAGGAAATCCTTTTTGTACGGAAAGCGGTTTTTCTTTGCTTAAAAACGCAACTCCGTAATGTGCTTTTTGTCCAAAATGTTCAACGTGATAGCCCATTGCTTCAACATCTGCCAGTGGGAAAGCTTCGTCATGTACTTTGATTTCTTGTAAGCCAATTACATCAGGTTGATGCTTATCGATAATTGCTTGTAACTGGTGAAGGCGGGCACGAATGCCATTGATATTAAATGAGATGACTTTCATAGTGATAATTTTTCTTTTAAATACAATTGATTAAAGTTAACGCTAAGGTTTCTGGAGGGCGAGTAGACAACCCCGATAAACCATGGTCGATTAACCAAAGTGGAAGATTGGTGGTATTAGAAACTAACTGGTGGCGTTTAGCAATGTTGTTAAGTTTAAGATTGATTATTTAATTTAAACACCTGCAAAGAATGCGGATTGGATAAAAATTTTTAATGATATTGAAGGCGTGTATTTCTTGAGCCTGAGTAGGGGAGAGAATGTGACTACCCGGGTGAGTAGCCACATGAATTGTTCAGAAACGTTTGAACAGAAACCACGTTCAACACATGTTGATCAGAACATGTAAGTTGCTTGTAAAAAGGCAAAATAGGCTTCGTCATCATGGCCTGTGTCTTCGGCGTAATCGCCAGGCATGAACATGCTGACACCTGTCCAGATTTTAATGCGGTCTTCCCAGACTTTTCCCTGAAGAGTAAAGTCGATTTCACTACCTACATATTTATCAGCACCTTCTTCACGAGCAACGGCCAAACGTGGTGCATTTGGCGCTAAACCTGCGTTGTACCAGGCATCCTGTTCTTCTGCTAACCAGGCGCTGTGCCATGCAGCACGGAAGGTAAATTTATTAAAAACAGGCTGCTTGTAGATGAACTCAACATTGTGCGTATTTTGTAACGACAACAAATCCATATAACCGTAATAAGCGTGGTTCAGTGGATAGAGGTTGTCGAATGTTTCGTGATCACCATCATTCGGATCATCGTCCCCGGACGCATAGTTATAGCCAACAGTTACTGTTGAGATGCCGAATTTACGAGAAACTTCCATGTGAGTGTAATACGCTTCGTGATCCTGGTCGTTGAAATCACCTGTTTGAATACCGCCCTGTGCATCAAAGGTCCATTCATCAATTGTTTTGATGTATCGTAGACCGAATGTGTGTACTTCATCGTCGAAATCATCATTATTTCTCAGGAACCACCAGTAATGTAGCGTGGCGTCATCTAATAATGCATTGTCAGTAACGTAGGCGCCGTGAAATTCAGAATCAAAGTAACGATTACCAGAATCGGCCTGGCTGTTAAATTTATGTGGTGATGCAGGAACCAGTGCCGTGGCGAAAAGATCGATCTTTCGTTTACTATTTTCACCCAGAGTGATGCGAATACCGTCATGTACACGAGCTGTGTTGACCCATTCAAGTGAAGCAACCAGTCGTTTGTCACCCAGATTAAATTTCTGACGGCCCAGTTTTACACTAAAGCCATCGCCCTGATATTTATAAAATGCACGATGGAAATCTAAATCGTCCGCAAAAACGTTTGGTGTTGCATCGTCATTGATGGAAGGGAAATCGTTACGTTCTTCACCATAAACTTGCGCGTCCTGCATTTCGATGAAAAACGAGTGATTGTCATCAAGTTTCCAGTTGGCATTTAATCGAAGTTGCGTAAGGTAATAATCCTGACTGCTATCTTTAAGATTGAAGTCGTTTTTTGATTCGTAGCGTAATCTAAGAGACCCACCAAATGTTAATGAATCAGCCAGATCTTCAGAAGAGAAGGCCGCAGAAGCGAAACCAGGTGTTAGCGAAGACACTGCGAGGGCTGGTACTAAAAATTTAGTAATTTTATTAATCTTCATGTTCATCTAATTCCATATAAAAAGATAGGTGTTACCGGTTTTTGTCGGCTCAACTGAACAACGGACGTAGCGCACGTAACTCAACAAAACAACGCCCATATGCAAGCATATGAGCGTTTTAATTGATGCGTTGCTCAGGCAAAGAGCTTGTTATGTTTCAAATCGTTTTATCAGTCGAGTCAGATTGTCTGATGCCAGGTCAATCTGATGACTGGTGTCTATCAAGCGTTGTGCGTTTTCAGCATTCAGGTCAGCAACCTTGTTGATGTTGACCATGTTTCTGTCCATTTCCTGTGTCGCAACAGATTGTTGTTCTGTTGCACTGGCAATTTGAATATTCATATTGCTGATCGTTGTTACGGCATTGGCAATATCATTGAGTGAATCACCGGCCAGGTGGGCTTGTTTAACACTTTCGGATGCTTGCTGTTGGCTGCGAGTCATCGCCTGTACAGCTTCTTTTGTATCTTCTGAAAGCTGTTGCAACATGTCATGAATCTGTTGTGTTGATTCTTGTGTCCGTTGTGCCAAAGTTCTTACTTCATCTGCTACTACAGCAAAGCCTCGACCTTGCTCACCGGCGCGGGCTGCTTCAATGGCTGCATTAAGTGCTAACAGGTTGGTTTGTTCAGCAATACCCTGAATGACACCAAGGACCGAGGAAACGTTGACATTATTCGCTTCAAGACGAGTTATTACGTCCGAAGCAGTTTCTATTTCGTTGTTTAACAGGTTTATCTGGTTGATAACTTTTTCTACGACGCCGGTGCCATTTTTAGAGTGGTTTGCTGCTTCACTGGCTGCGTCTGCGGCTTCAACTGTGTTGCCTGATACTTCAAGGAAGGTGGCGGACATTTCATTCACGGAAGCCGCCGCTTGTGTAGTCTCGGTTTGCTGACGTTTTGCTTCTTTCATGGTTTCGTCAGCCATATCTCGTAATTGATGAACGGAGTCGGTTACTTCGGTGGAAGAATTCACGACTTCTTTTACCAGTTTTCGTAGCGCACCATTCATGTGTTGCAACGAAACCATTAATTCACCCACTTCGTCAGTAGCACTGGTATCAAAGTTACTGTTCAGTTTGCCGTTTGCGATGGTTTCCGCTACCTCAAGCGCATCATGAAGGGGAATAGTGATACTGCGGGTGAGAATATAACCAAGCACAATTGCCATCACCGCAGCGATAATCATGGTGGTGGCGGAGAGGAAAATAACTGATGAAGAGGCGGCGTCTGCATTGCCTATAAATTCTTTTGCTTTATTGAAGGCGAAATTAATCAGGTAGTCGGTCGCTTTTTCTATTTTTGCGACGTGATCGGCACCTTTACCTTTTGTAATAGCGGCCGCTGCATCCCGTTCATTATTTCGCATTAATTCGATTACTTCGTCTCGAATCATCTTCCAGTCAATGAATAACTGTTTGGCCTGATAAACGCGGGATTTATCACCTAAAAATCGCTCTTCAACCATTTTAAAATCATTCAGAACTTCTTGCTCAAACTGATCAACCCGAATAATGGCTTGTTGCATCTGGATATCATTTTTAGCGAGAGCCACATCTTTCATTGAGCGATGAATTTTTACGATATTCGCGTTTATTTTAAGCATCGATGTACTTACAGCGAATGGATGACGGTAGAGTTTCTGGGTGAGATCAGACATTTCATTAGAACTTGAAACACCAACAGCACCGACAATTACTATCAGGATAAAAATCACCAGAAAGCTGATTGTCAGTCGAAGACCAATGGAAATTCTTTGCAACAATACTAAAAGTGGGTTATGTGGTGACATGGCTTTCCTCAAATTGTCTGGTAGAGGTACGAGCAGATTAGTCCTTAATATACCGACAAGAAGCCAAAAAACAACATAATGTTTACCTTTTAGCATCATTATTCGATATATAACATGATGATCGTATATAACATCATGTTAAATAAAGAAAATTCAAATACGCCATGTTAATTTATATGTTAATTAAAATGGCCGTGGTGTGTTAGCACTTCTCATACCGGTTAAGTTAATTTTTTGTAGCCGTCTGAAAGCGGCTAATTCATTGATGCCGCTACATTTTGAAATACCTCAAAATGGTACAACGTTTTATGTTTCAAGGACAAACATTTTTACTGGATTTGAACATGATAGCCTGTCGTTTATTCCGGGATTTTGATGTCATTTGAGGTTTTAGGACGCTGATTAATTAAAAAGTATGATTTTAATGTTGCTATGAATTAATGAACGTCAGAATGAGGAAACTAAGTTTCATAAAATTAAAGACTTTTTACAGACTCTGCTGTGAAAGGGGAACTTCAGCAGAACTGAAAATGCTGCAATCTTGTTATATCAGGTTTCCGTCATTTATGGCCTGCCTAATTGTCTGTTGTTGTGTGAGACCCTTCGTTCTCAACGGTTATTGCTGAATAATTATGGCTATTTATCAAACAGTCCTGTTGTGAATCAGATTTTTATTAAGCTGATGCTTATCGGACTTTAGGTTTTGCCGTACCATGTGCGGCTACTGAGAAAAAATTCCCGAGAATCGTCCGTTCAGGCGCTTGTTTATGTTGCATATCCATCAATCAAATCACGTTGAAAACCTGGCCAGTAGCCTTGTTGGCTTATTAACGCAAAAGCCAGCTCATCCTTTTGTGAAGAATGTCGTCCTTGTTCAAAGCCCGGGTATGTCCCAGTGGTTAAAGCTTTATATCGCTGAACAGGTCGGGATCAGCGCCAATATTGATTTTCCGTTACCGTCGAGTTTCATCTGGCAGTTGTATCAACGTCTGATAGAAGGAATACCGGAACGTTCCTATTTCGACAAGCAAGATATGACGTGGAAAATTTTCAACTTGCTGAGTGAATATAAAAGTGACACCAGATTCGATGCGATTAACAGCTACCTTGACGGTGATGAAACCGACATAAAGCGTTACCAACTCAGTGAAAAAATTGCTGATGTATACGATCAGTACTTAATGTATCGACCAGACTGGATAAAAAGCTGGGAAGAAGACGAAGATCTGGCTGAAGGATTAGTGTTGGACGGGCAGGAATGGCAGCCTGTGTTATGGCGAGCCTTAGTAGAAAAAACAAGGTCTTTGAATCAGTCACCCTTTCATCGAGCGAGTTTGCACGAACGATTGTTAAACAGGCTTGAGCAAACTGACCATATACCCGATTTACCTGAACGTATCTTTGTGTTTGGTATTTCTGCGATGCCAGCACAGCAACTTGATATTTTGCAACGTCTGGCGGGCAAAATTGATGTCGTTATCCTGCAATTCAATCCGTGTATGCATTATTGGGGAGATGTGATTGATGAGAAGCAGCTGGCTAAATACCGTGCACGATTAAAAGGCGACAGAAGTCGAGTGTGCGACGAGGACGGTTATCAGGTTGTCGGCAATCCGTTGCTTTCTTCCTTCGGTAAACTGGGGCGTGATTATCTGGATCAGTTGCTGGATTTAGAGGGTAATTTCTCCGATGCGTTTATAGAGCAACCTGATACCACAATACTGGCGGCCATTCAGCAGGACATTCTGAATCTTGAATTTCGCGGTCAGACCGAACCATTATCACCATTGACGCAATTAACGGATCAAGGTAAGCGAGTAATACGAGCTGATGACAACTCGTTACATGTTGCTGTTTGCCATAGTCCGTTGCGAGAAATCGAAGTTCTTCATGATTACTTACTGACGCTCTTTGCACAGGATGACCAACTGACGCCAAGGGATGTCGTCGTTATGTTGCCTAATGTTGCCGATTACACGCCTTACATTGATGCAGTCTTTAACAGTGCTGATGGCGAAAAATACATTCCTTATGGTATCGCTGACCACGGTATTGCTCAGGAAAGTCCGATATTAAACAGCTTTATTGCACTTATTTCACTCACAGAAAGTCGTTTTACCGCAACTGATATCGTTTCTTTAATGGATGTTCCGGCGATCCATCGCGCACTGGGTTTGTCAGAAGCAGATATAGAGCAAATTTCTTTATGGTTGAATCAGGTTGGTATTCGTTGGGGAATTAGCGGTGATCATAAAGCATCCTTTTCATTACCTTCAGTTGATTTGAATACCTGGTCCTTTGGCTTAAAACGCTTTTTAACCGGTTACAGTCTGGGCGATGAAGATACTTTATATGACCAAAGTTTAGCGTTTGAGGGGATTGAAGGTCAGGCCGCTGAAGTCTGTGGCAAGTTAATCCATTTTGTTCATCGCTTGATACATTGGCGAGACGTGTTGGCAGAGGAAGCTACGTTACACGACAAAGTGCGGCATAGTTTATTGCTGGTCGAAGAAATGTATCAGGCGGAAGATGACGAAGCGTGGGCATTACAGCAGCTGCGCGATATGTTGACTGCCATTGAAGGGCAGCAACAACGAGAAAATATGACCGGACAAGTGAACCAGCAAGTGTTCATTTATCTGGTTCAGCAAAGTTTGCAGCAAAAAGGGGTAGGTCAACGATTCCTCGCTGGTAAAGTCAATATTTGTACCTTGATGCCAATGCGGAGTATTCCGTTTAAGGTAATTTGTATTCCAGGAATGAATGATGCTGATTATCCACGTTTTATAGCCCCAACCGGATTTGATCTGATGGCAAAATCATTGCCAAGAAAAGGTGATCGTTCAAGACGACTGGATGATCGATACCTGTTTCTGGAAGCAATGCTGGCGGCCCGGCAGCATTTATATTTAAGTTATACCGGACGCTCGATGCAGGATAATTCGGTGAAAAACCCTTCTATCGTCGTTAGCGAATTGCTGGAATACTGCGAACAGGCTTTTATGTTCGAGGACCGCACTGACATTTTGTCTGCTATTGCCGTTGAGCACCCACTTCAGCCATTCAATCCAGCTTACTATCAAGTTGAATCCCCTGTAATGACCTGGCAGTCTCACTGGTTGACTTATCTGTCTATTACAGAACAAGCCTCTCAGGAACAGACGACAGATCCGATAGTCGTTGAGGTTTCAGATGTTGTTGAACTGGTCGATCTGGTGCGATTTTTCCGTCATCCAGTGCGTTATTTTTATCAGCAAACGTTGCAAACCCGTATGTCGTTACCTTTGGAACCAGAGCAGGATGATGAGAGTTTCACCAGTCTGGGTCTCGAAAAACTACAGATCGCGACAGAGCTGGTTGATTTAATTCAGGATAACCCTCAACTACATCAGCATGAATTACGGCAGATGCTGGATGCAAAAGGCTTATTGCCACATGGACAACCCGGTCGATTAGCATTTGAAAAAATGGACACTGAAGCTCGTGATTTTATAGCGCGTTTGTCTCGTTGGACGAATCAGGCTACAGACCCACAGGAGGTGAATGTACAGGTGGATGTTAATAAGCAGGCGATTACCGTTCAGGGCTGGTTGCATCACAGAACCTCATTTGGTCAATTGTTTTTCAGGCCTGCGAAGGTGAAACCAGCAGATTTGCTTATGCCCTGGATCGAACATGTATGTTGGTGTGCAATGGGAGGTGAAACACTGCAACACCTGGAGAAGCAAGCAACTGAAACCGTGATTGTCGGTATTGATAAAACCGTCATATTTAATTCACTGGCTCAGGATGATGCAAAACAACTGTTAGGTGTATTGCTAACGATCTATCAACAAGGGTTGACTCAGCCCGTGCCATTTTTCATCCGTTCGTCGTTTGCATGGGCGGAAAAGCAAGATATGAAAAAAGCATTATCAGCATTCTTGCCCGATGCCTTTCGTGGATTTCCGGGAGAAGGTGACGATTTGTACATTAGCCGTCATTTTACTGATCTAGCCGCGGTTGAAGAGCCGTTCCAACAATTAGCTGTAACAGTTTTTGAGCCCATGTTGAATAATATGACGGAGGAGAAATAATGCAGGCACTGAATCCGTCAACCATGCCTCTCGCTGGTGTTAATTTAATTGAGGCCAGTGCGGGAACCGGTAAAACGTACACAATCACTACGCTTTATCTGCGATTGTTGCTGGGTTTATATGATGAAACGACAACCTTAAGTGGAAAGTCGGTTGATCAATTGCTGGTGGTTACATTCACCGAGGCCGCAACGGAAGAAATCAGGGAGCGTGTACGCAGCCGGTTACAGGAAATGCGACATTGTTTGCTGATCGCACAAGAGCAGGGCACTGATATTAATGAAGGCGATCCTGTTCTAAAAACCTTACTGACTCGGGTTTCGGATATCAAAGCGGCATGGCATCAATTAGATGCTGCTATTAAATCACTGGATGAAGCCGCAATTTTTACCATTCACGGTTTCTGCCATCGAATGTTGCAGCAACATGCTTTTGAAAGTGGCAGCATGTTTACCGAAACATTCATTCTGGATGAATCAGAGTTGGTCAGTCAGGCGGTGAATGATGTCTGGCGTCAGCACACCTTTGATTTAAAACCCGCTATCCTGGATGTTGTGTTAAATCGCTGGAATCACCCTGAAGCATTGCTACGCGATATCTTACCGATCCTTCACCGAGACTTTGCCGAAGTGCAACCAGCATTAACGCTCTCTGATATTGATAACATGGCTGATCGTTATGAAACCCTGGTGAAGGCGATTAAATCATCCTGGCTAACGGATGATATTCCCGAATTATTGCAGCAGTCTGATTTATCGACGGCCAGAAAACCCGGAAAGGCGGCTTATATCGATGCGATGACCGAGTTTGCCCAGAGTGATCAGTTGTTTTTTAAAGACCTGGGTCTGTGGACAACCGACAGCATTTCTAAGCCGGGTAATCTTAAAGGCAAAAAGGTTGCGCCGGTACACAGCATTTTCAATTTATTCGATCAGGCGGTGCCGTTATCCCTTGATTATGAAGGCAGCATTTTTGCCTGGTTTAAAGCAATGGCTCGTCGGGAAGTTAAAGAACGTTTAGCGATTGCGAAGCAAAAGCAAGCAAAGCTCAGTCCGGACGACTTGCTAACACGACTGGCTCATGCGCTGCGACAAGATGAAACAGGCGCTCTGCGCAAAGCGATTGCGACCCAGTATCCAGTAGCACTGATTGATGAGTTTCAGGATACTGACCCTCTGCAATATCAGATTTTCAGCACCATTTATCAGATGGGTTCGGAAAAACTGGATACGACAGAAGACATCATTGAAAGTGATGGCAACCGTTATCCGCCAGATGAATCCAATCCGTTACTCATTATGATTGGTGACCCCAAACAGGCTATTTATGGTTTCAGAGGCGCGGATATATTCACCTATATTGATGCAAAAACGCGTGTAAGCGATGGCGGGAAATATACGCTGGACACAAACTGGCGTTCTAATAGTCGCTTGATCTCCGTCGTAAATCATATCTTCCAACGTCACCCTTCACCGTTCATTTTTGATCAGCAAATTCCATTTATTGATGTTCGTTCTGCCGGTAAAAATGATAATGCTGCATTAACGCTGAATGGTTCACAGACCAGTGTGATGCATGTCTGGCATTTAACTCAGGACAATGAAGTGCCATTTACCCGGCAAGCCGCGATGCCTCATCTGGCAGAGGCGACGGCCAATGAAATCAGCATGTTGTTAGAAAAAGGTCGGAACAGGCAGGCTATGTTGGGCAAGGAGCCGGTAAAGGCGGGTGATTTAGCGATTCTGGTTCGAGACCGACACGAAGCCAGCGTGATCCGTGAGTCATTAACCCGTGCAGGTGTTGCCAGTGTTTATTTGAGTCGGGACAGTATTTTCAATACTGATATTGCGCGTGACTTGTTTACCTTACTGGAAGGTATCTACCTGGATTTAGACGAGAAAGCCTTAAAAGCTGTGTTGTTAACGCTGTTTTTTGATTTTTCAGTTAATGAAATCTGGTCGTTATCTGAGCAGGAAGAACAATGGCAGCAACAGCTTGAGGTCTTTCAACAGTTACGTCAGGTATTGTTAGCAAAAGGCGTGCTTGCACTGATTCAACACATGTTGCAAACCCGGTCATTGGCAGCGTTATGGAAAAAGCGCGGTCTGGACCATGCGCGGTTGCTAACGGATTTGCGGCATCTGGGGGAGATTTTACAGGCAAAGTCACTGGAACTGGATGGCTTTCATCGATTGCTGGGTTGGTTTGGGAAACAACTTGCTGAGCAGTCAAATGGTGACAAAACTCAAACGTTGCGGTTAGAAACTGATGATAATCTGGTTCAAATTGTGACGATGCACGCATCAAAAGGTCTGGAATATCCAATAGTATTCTTACCTTTTGTTTGCGGTGTCAGACCTGCAAAAGAAGGCATTTATCATCAGGGTAAAGCACTATATCTTGATTTATTAAATCAACCGGAAGGACTGGAAATTGCTGAGCAGGAGCGGCTCGCTGAAGATCTGCGGCTGTTGTATGTTGCGTTAACGCGTGCTGTTCATCGATTGTATCTCGGACTGTTCGATTTACGGATTGGTAATGCAAAGAAAAGCTTGTTGCTGGATACGGCAATCGGTTATTTACTGGCAACAGATACAGCATCGAAAGATTCAGATCGAGGATTACCCGATTTATTATCAGCCTGGTATAGCAGTTCAGATCCTGAACTCATGACGATTGAACCCATTAATGCTGATGAATCTGTAAATTCGGCGGTGCAGCCTGAACACGACAATGCCGAGTCTGTATCCTCTATTCACCCAATGGCTGAGGATTTACCTGAACTCATTGATCCACCAGCATTTACTGCAACCATTCAAAAAGACTGGAGAGTAACCTCTTATTCGGCACTGTCGCAGGGAGCGGAAGGGATGTTGCATAAAACAGGTTTTGATGACGAAGGCGATGATCAGTTGGTTGATGTGCCTGATGTTTTGCCGGAAGATCGATTTGGTTTTCCTAAGGGCGCACAGGCGGGTAGTTGCCTGCATGAAATTCTTGAGAATATTTCGTTTGATGCAGATGAAGAAACGATTGCAGAACAAGCAGCACAGGCCTTATTAAAATATGGCCTTGATGAAAAATGGTTAGCTGTCGTGACTGGCTGGATGGCGGATGTTTTGAATACGCCTATGACGTTATCGTCTGCATCAACCGAACAGCAAGGCCATCATTTTCATTTAGCCGAGATTAGAGATGACAGGCGACTGGTCGAGATGGAATTCTATTTACCGTTAAGCCGCCTCGAAAGTATTCAGTTAAACCGGATTATTAACCGTTATCATCCCTTCAAATCAGGTTATCGCTTTAACGAAATTCAGGGTATGTTGAAGGGTTTTATTGATTTGATCGTTGAACACCAGGGTGTGTTTTATGTCATTGATTACAAATCGAATCACCTTGGATTTGAATACGGTTGTTATAACGAAGAAGGTTTGACAAAATCGATGACCGAGCATCATTACCACTTGCAATACATACTCTACACACTGGCCCTTCATCGCTACTTGAAATCAGTACTACCCAATTATGACTATCAACAACATATCGGTGGGTGTTTATATCTGTTTTTACGTGGAATGTCGGTAGATTCAGCCGACACCGGCGTCTTTTTTAATCGCCCTGAACAAGCGTTAATTGAAGCGCTTGATGACTTATTTGCCGGACGAGAACCTGCTGATGCCCAACCGGATGCGACATCTCAACTAAATCTGTTTGGAGAAGAGTAATGGAGTGGATTAATACATTACTACAGCATCGTATTATCAGAGCGATTGATGCAGAGTTCGGGCGGTTCATTCAAACTCAGCTTGCTAATGATTCTTCGGCACAGACAACACTTAATGGCATCGTTTTGCTGGCAGTTCTTCTGAGCCGTGAAACCGGGAAAAAGCATGTTTGTGTTCCGCTTCACATGATCAATCTCGATAATCCGCTGGATATTGGGCATAAACTGCAATCCCAGTGGCGAGAATCAGGTATTGAATTGCCAACGTTGAACTGGATTTCACCAATCTTTCAGGCGACGACTCATTCCGGCTTGGTAAAGGCGCTGGAGACACTTGGGTTATCTCGAATTATTGCTGTTCCATCCGGTAATGACCAGCCAGTAAAACCGATGATCTTCCAGCATGGTCGATTATATTTGCGACGTTACTGGCTGTATGAAGTAGAGCTGGCAACATCCATTTTGTCGCGACAAAATCAATATCCTCTTCCATCGACATTAACGGACCACTTATATCAACTCTTTGAGATTTCAACGGCCAAAATTGACTGGCAGAAGATGGCTTGTCTGGTGGCGCTAACGCGTCAGTTTGCAGTGATTACCGGTGGTCCAGGTACAGGGAAAACAACTACCGTTACCCGATTACTGGCTTTGATCATTTCTTTCGCAGCATTGAATAAAACATTGGCTAATCGCAAGCCTGTGATTCGTCTGGTCGCGCCAACAGGTAAGGCAGCAGCCAGATTATCTGAATCGATAAAAGGCGCGAAGCACCGTTTACCTGTCGATGACACGATCAAAAGAGATATTCCGGAAGATGCCGCCACTATTCACCGATTACTTGGTGTTGTGCCTGGTCAGGCAGGATTTAAATTCAACGAACAAAACAAATTACATCTGGATATTTTGGTTGTCGATGAAGCATCGATGGTTGATTTGCCATTAATGACTCGACTGATGCAGGCATTGCCTGCTCAGGCTCGGGTCATATTACTGGGGGATAAAGATCAGTTAGCATCCGTTGAAGCAGGTAGTGTTCTGGCTGATATATGTGAAGCGGAATTCAGACTGGATGGGCCTCAGCAAATCTTTTGGTCTTCGACATTTTTTGCTGATATTCGAGAGCGTCTGGATGAACGTGAAGTACTCCCTGAATTGGCTGACAATCGTCATAACTGGCTTCTGGCCGAATCCCTGGTGTCATTAAAAGAAAGCCATCGATTCAGCGCTGGTGGTGGTATCGGACGCCTCGCTCAGGCAATCAACTTTAATCGGGGAGAGCAGTTGGATGAACTGGCACAATCGGCTGATGCTGAAACCGAGTTTGTGTTTGAGAACAGGCTAAATCGTTTAATTAATCATGCTGTCGATGGCTATCGTCCTTATCTTGATGCGATCAGAAATCGTCAGTCACCAGAACAGGTGATCAACCTGTTTAATAAATATCGGGTTTTGTGTGCAATCAGACAATCGGACTTTGGTGTTGCCGGGGTGAACCGTCTTATTGTTGAACGCCTGAAAAAAGCGGGTCTGATTTCGGTGCAATCAGCAGGGCAGGATAGTTGGCATCATTTTTCTGGACAACCCGTGATGGTGACAGAAAACGATTACAACTTGAAATTATTTAATGGCGACATCGGCTTAATACTTCCTGATCCGGAATCGCCTGACCGTAAATTAAAAGCCTGGTTTATCAATCCGGATGGCACGATACGAAGTCTGTTCCCTGCCAGATTACCGGGCCATGAGACAGTGTTTGCTATGACGATTCACAAAAGCCAGGGTTCAGAGTTTGAACGGGTGGCGATGTTATTGCCGGGTGTTGAGTATGTTGGTCAGCAATCAATCATGACCCGCGAATTGATCTATACCGGTGTAACGCGAGCGAAAAGTCATATCACCATGTTTACCGACATTGACGTACTAAAGCGGGCAATTAATGTTCGAACCTGGCGTGCATCCGGGTTAGCAACACGTTTATATCCTTCAATAGAAAGTTAGTATGTTCTTTCAAATTTTATACTGCATGATGGCTGACAATTTCAGTTGCCAGGAGAATTGGTCATGTCAGGTTTAAAGAAAATTGAATCACTAACGCGTAATGTTTGGTTGGCTGGCCTTGGAGCTTATGGCCGTTCCGTAGAAGAAATTGGTAAAGTAATCGATGAACGTTATGAGCAGTCTTCGCAGGTATTCAATGGCCTGGTTGCAAAGGGCAGTGAAGTAGAAAGTGAACTGACCGCTAAACTGGATATTACACACAATTTTGAAGAGAGAGTTGACCAGGTTCGCACAAAACTTGGGCTTGATGAATCTGATAAATTGAAGCAATTAACGGTGCTGGAAAAACAAATTGACAGCCTGGTGGATATTGTGGCCGAGTTGGTAAAACAACGTGAAAATGCTTCTGATGCTACAGTTACTCCTCAAACTGAGGACGTCACAGATACAAGTGTCGAAGCAAAAGCTGAAGAGACTGAAACAAGCGCCAGTGCTAACTCCAGTGTAACAGCGGAAAAGAAAACAACTCGTCGTTCTACCACTGTTAAATCAACCAGAGGCCGTCGTTCATCGACGACCAGAAAAACCACAACTGACGTTTAATAAGCGCGTGTTTACTTTTGTGGGTGTATTTAACAATAGAAACGTGCGATTAGCGTTTTCAATGCCTGATCGCTATTGAACTCGAACAACATTATTAAAGTTTCACTCTCAAAAGTCAAAACTTTCCGATAAAGCATAGAAAGCCCGGTGCAAATGCCGGGCTTTCTAATCCCTTCTTTTGATCTCCCTTCATTGACCCCGGTCAATATCTGTATATTCAAATCAACTACTATACCTTCAAATAAAGTTGAGCCACGGACTTGAAACCGGAAACATCGTCCCAATTTTAAGTGTCTGTTCAGACGGATCGATAAATGAATGGAACTTTGATCCAATTTGCAGGTCTTTAGACTGTATAGATCATTTGTGCTTGGATGTACATTCATTGTTTATGATCGATGCGATTGAAGATATGGCAATCGTTGATGTCATATTGCTGAAATATGTGTGGTAGTGGAATAGTTATGTTAACCCTTTGTTTACATGTGGTTAGCGATGAACAATCCAGTATTTGCACGTTGATCGCTCGTGAATGTGTGAATTATATATCCATAATTCTTAACAAGTTTTATAAATGTTTATAGCTGGCAATATTTTGAAGGGTGTAGTAGAGCTGAAAAACCAGGTTTTTTGCTTGAATGTAAATGCATGAATAATTAAGCAAAACAGTGACATATAATTTCAACTCTTGTCTTGTTTCATGAGATTAGAGCAAAAAATTATTTGCATTTGAGAAGTCCTTAATAATTCAGTTATTTATAAAATTACCCATTATATATTCAAAATAGTTATCGTAATTGTCATAAAAGATCATTAGAATGCCAGCTTCATTGTTAACAGAGAATGACATGATGAAAAAGCGTATATTATTGGTTGATGATAATGATCTGATCCGAGCTAATTTAGCCAGTTTGATCCAATCAGTCGGTTTTGAAGTCATTGAAGCTGTTGATGGATTAGACGGATTGACCAGGGCCAAGCAATATAAGGTCGATGCCTTCGTGATTGATTACAAAATGCCAGTTATCAATGGCGTTAATCTGATTAAGAACCTGCGTGATATGCCTGAATATGAAAATCACAAAATGGTTCTGCTTACCACTGAGAACAATGCAGAATTTAAGTCAGCGATTAAAGGGGTGGAAATCGCTGAAGTTATGTCAAAACCCGTTGATGCATTACGATTTACAGAAGTTTTAGCGGCTTTCTTTGAATTAGAAGCTGCATAGTTTCGTTAAAGCATTTATACTTCCCCTCTTGCGACCCATTATTACATTGATAATGGGTTTTTTATTGCCCGTAAAATGCAATAAAATCAAAGCATTAAAGAGAAACTGCGAAATTCTGCCTGATAATTATCATTATGGCTGTACTCAACAGGTATCCAGCCAGAACTTAAGCTAAACACTAAGTTTTTATTCCCAGGCGTTTTTACGATTGAATTTTATAGTCGCCAACGCAGGCGCATCGCGCTTTAGTTGTGTGTGGCGATAAATTGTTGCGCTCTTAGACGAAAAGATGTCTTTACGGCTAAAATTTTGTTTTATATGATTGTTAACAATTTATTAAATCCATTACTGTCGTTTTGTGAAAGATTATGGAAAAAAGAACTTTAGAATACATAAGAAACAGCATCAAAAGCATTCCTGATTATCCGAAAGAAGGAATCATCTTCAGAGATGTAACCAGTTTGATGCAAGACGCTGATGCGTTTAAACACGTTATCGATATTTTTGCTAAAAAATACTGTGATCACGGTATAACCAAGATTGTTGGTACTGAAGCGCGAGGCTTCATTTTTGGCGCACCATTAGCTACTGCACTTGGTGTAGGTTTTGTCCCAGTACGTAAACCGGGCAAGTTACCGCGTGATACCTATTCAGAAACCTATGAACTTGAATACGGTATTGATACGCTGGAAATCCACACTGACAGTATTGTTGAAGGCGATAAAGTCCTTATCGTTGATGATCTGCTGGCAACAGGTGGAACCATCGATGCGACCACAAAACTGGTCCGCAAGTTGGGTGGAGAGGTTAATGATGCTGCATTTGTTATATCTTTGCCTGATTTAGGTGGTGAAGATCGATTAAAAGCTTTAGGATTGGAGCTTTTGACAATTGTAGCTTTTGAAGGTGATTAGTGAGTTATCAGGTTTTAGCGAGAAAATGGCGGCCAGCCCGCTTTTCTGAATTAGTTGGTCAGGAACATGCTAAAACAACCTTAATCAATGCTCTCAATCAAGGACGATTGCATCATGCTTATTTGTTTACTGGTACCCGAGGTGTCGGGAAAACCAGTATTGCACGTATCTTCGCAAAAAGTCTGAATTGCGAATCCGGGGTCAGTGCTGAACCATGTGGTCATTGTTCAGCGTGTGTTGACATAAACGCTGGCACCTGGGTCGATTTAATTGAGATTGATGCCGCGTCGCGAACCAAAGTCGAAGATACGCGTGAAATCCTTGATAATGTTCAATATGCACCGACTCGTGGGCGCTTCAAAGTGTACCTAATCGATGAAGTGCATATGTTGTCCCGCCATAGCTTTAATGCACTGCTGAAAACATTAGAAGAACCACCTGAACATGTGAAGTTCTTGCTGGCTACTACCGATCCACAAAAATTACCTGTCACCATTCTTTCCCGTTGTTTGCAATTCAACCTTAAAGCGTTAACTCGCACAGAGATTAGCGACCAGCTAGCTCATATTCTTGGTCATGAACAAATTGCCTGTGAAGCGGAAGGTTTGGATCTGTTAGCGAAAGCTGCGCATGGCAGTATGCGAGATTCTCTCAGCCTGACTGATCAGGCGATTGCGATGGCAAACGGCACCATTACCGCTGAAGTTGTCCATCAGATGCTTGGCACGATAGATAAGCAGTGGAGTAGAAATATTCTATCTGCGGTGCTGGCGGAAGATAACGCAGCCGCTTTTAAAGCCGTGCATGACTTATTTGAAATGTCGCCTGATGTTAAAGCCGTTGTCGATGATATGTTGGCGATGTTACATCTGGTAGCGATGGCTCAGATAACGCCAGAAGCCGCCTCTATTGCTGAAGATGATGTGGATTTTGTGGTTGAAATGGCTCAAAAGGCTGATCCAGCTCAGGTTCAACTGTGGTATCAGATTTTGTTGAATGGAAAGCGAGATATTGCGTTAGCGCCAGATCTTAAAACAGGTTTTGAGATGTTGATGCTGCGCTTACTGGCGTTTAACCCGTCAACAATGAATGCCTCGGCAGCTCATTCGAGCAGTAATGCTGGTCGTGTTCAGTCAACAACGTCAATAGCAACTAGTGATCAGCAAGCAACGTCGCCGGGAGATAACCTTAGGGCAATGTTGCAACAACGGGTGAAAACTGTTGCGCAACCAGTGAAAGAGTCGGCTACACAAACCAGACCTGCTGCTATCAATGATACTGCGGAACAGCAACCGCTTTCTTCTCAGCAAGTGGAGAGTGCCCCGGTTGTCACTGAACAGCTCACACAGGCTGATAATAATCCTTTATCACAGAATCAGCAGACGACTGATGATGCAGTGATGACTCGACTTAATGATGAGCAGTCACTCTTGATGCAGGAAGCCAGTGACCACGGCTTAGATACAGAACGTTTAAACCAGAATGATGTAAGTGATCAAAAAGCTACCGAACAAGTAGCAGATACACAGCCGCATACGCCAGAATTATCCGCATCGGCAGACATTACTCCAGCAGATTCAAATTCTCCACCGACTGAGATTCATTCGCAGGAGCAGGCGACAGATACCTTTGATGATCCGTTATTTGCTATTCTGGCTAATCGCGATGACATGAGTCAGGACGAAAAAAAAAATGATGGAGTAAGCAGGACGGCGGAAAAAGTAGCAACACCTGTAGCTACACCAGCACTAAAAAATGCGTCGCCAGAGCGTAAAGTAATTCAAAACACCGCAAATCAGCCGGCTGATTCGATGCGACAGGTTGATTCTGTCGCTGAAAGCTCTGTGCCATTATCTCAGCACGTAAATTCTAATGTCGATGCAGGTCACGTTGAGCCATCAGTTATAACGGCTGCGAATGCAAATTCAGATGATTTACCGCCGTGGCAAATAGAGGAAGAGACATTTACTCAGCCCGTCATGCCACAATCGGTGGAAACTCGCCAGCCAGAAATTCAAAATACACCTGTCACTCAAGCTGATGTTGGGCAGTCTCAGGGGTATTCCAGTAAAAAAACGTCATCACTGGAGCGGTTCCGTAATCAACACCATATCAATCCATCTCCTCATCAGTTATCACAGCAACCGGTAGAATCTATTGCTTCTGTTAATGAACAGGCGCCATCGTTTCGAACGATTGGGTCAAATGGACAGTTAGTTGCCGCAGATGACTCAAAAACTGAAGTTATTAATGTAGATGATATTCTCGGTCCATCTTTGTCTAATATGGTGGATCAATGGGCTGCAATGATTGAGCAAATGGGGTTGGGTGGTTTGTCACGACAACTGGCGAGAAATGCGGTTTATCAGCAACAAGACAGTGCGATTCAGTTAACCATTGATGAAAATGTCAGGCATCTGGACAGTGACATGTTGTCCCGACAGTTGTCTGAAGCATTGGCAAATTATCATGGTCAGCCAGTGACATTATCAATGGTCTATCAGCAAAATGTTCAACAAACACCTGCATTAATTCAGGCTCAATTGGATCAACAACGATTAGAGCGAGCCGTTCAGTTAGTTCAACAGGATGATGTTGTACATCTGATTCAGCAACGTTTTGCGGCAACATTGAATAGTGAGTCGGTTGAACCGACAAGGTTGAATAACGACTAGATTAACAATGATTTTTGAATACAGGGCTTGTATTCATGCGTTGTCGTCCATATTTAAAAGTAATTAGTTACCTCTGACGGCTTTGTCAGAGCATCCGAAACAATTTAAGAGGCACATCATGTTTAAAGGTGGTTTAGGAAACATTATGAAGCAGGCGCAAGCCATGCAAGACAAAATGCAGAATATGCAGGAAGAACTAGCCAAAATGGAAGTGGTTGGTGAAGCCGGTGCTGGTATGGTTAAAGTAACGATGCTGGGCAATCATAATGTTCGCCACGTTGAAATTGATCCATCATTGATGGAAGACGACAAAGAAATGTTAGAAGATCTTATCGCGGCAGCAATTAATGATGCGGTACGTCGTGTTGAGCAAACTAACCAGGAAAAAATGTCTGAACTGACTGGCGGTATGAATTTACCACCAGGTTTTAAAATGCCTTTCTAATTCCTTGTGTCAACCAGCGACATTGTCGCTGGTTGATCTTGTTCCAATCTCTCCTGAATCAATTCTCCGTACAGGTTCACTATGAAATTCAGTCCGCTGGTATCTGACCTGATTGAAGCATTACGCTGTTTACCGGGTGTTGGGCCAAAATCCGCTCAACGTATGGCTTTCCATTTATTAGAACGTGATCGGGAAGGTGGCTTAAAATTGAGTCATGGTCTTGATAAAGCAATGACAGATGTTGGTCATTGTAAGTTTTGTCGAACATTTACTGAATTTGATTATTGTGATGTTTGTTCGAGTCCAGCCCGAAAAGTCAGTAATAAACTTTGTGTTGTTGAAACACCGGCTGATGTTCATGCGATTGAGCAAACTGGACAATACAATGGTCGATATTTTGTGTTGATGGGACATTTATCGCCGATTGATGGCATTGGCCCGGCGGATATCGGATTGGACAAATTGGCTGACATATTACAAGACGAAGAAATTGATGAAGTTATTCTTGCGACAAACCCAACAGTCGAAGGTGAAGCAACGGCGCATTACATTGCTGATATGTGTAATCAGGCCGAAGTAGGGGCGACCCGAATCGCGCACGGTGTACCGGTTGGTGGTGAGCTTGAATTTGTCGATGGAACCACATTAGCGCATGCTTTCTCAGGGCGAAAAAATATTATCCCTTGAAAAATAAACAGAAGGCCCCATGTTCATTGCCATGGCAGTTTTACGGGATTCTAAACTCGTAAGCTGGGAAATGAATTCAGCAGAAACGTCAATCATGCTGATGCAATCAATTATTAATCTAATAGTAAGTAGAAGAGGATAACTTCATGGCGGAAGTTTCACAAAAAGAAACCCTTGGTTTTCAAACTGAAGTCAAGCAATTACTGAATCTGATGATCCACTCTTTGTATTCCAACAAAGAGATTTTCCTGAGAGAGCTGGTATCAAACGCATCTGATGCCGCTGATAAATTACGCTTCGAAGGATTATCAAATTCTGCGTTGTACGAAGATGATGCTGATTTACGTGTTCGCGTATCAGTCGATAAAGACGCGGGCACCATTACTATCTCCGATAATGGTATCGGTATGACGCGTGACGAGGTAATTGAAAACCTTGGTACGATCGCAAAGTCAGGTACTGCGGAGTTCTTCAGTAAGCTAACAGGCGACCAGACAAAAGATTCTCAGTTAATCGGTCAGTTTGGTGTTGGTTTCTACAGTGCATTTATCGTTGCAGACAAAGTAGTTGTCCGCACACGTAAAGCTGGTGCTGAACACAACAACGGTGTTGAATGGGAATCTCACGGTGAAGGTGAATTCTCCATTGCTGATATCGATAAAGCAACTCGCGGTACAGACATTGTTCTTTTTGTTAAAGAAGACGAAAAAGAATTTGTAGATGATTTCAAAGTTCGCTCAACAATCACCAAGTATTCTGACCACACCAGCATTCCTGTGCAAATGTGGAAAGACGGCACGCCTGAAAGCGAAAATGAAGAAGGCGAAAAGATTGAAGCGGTTCCAGGTGAATGGGAAAACATCAACAAAGCAACAGCACTTTGGACGCGAGATAAGTCAGAAGTTTCTGAAGACGAATACAAAGAATTCTATAAGCACATCAGCCATGACTGGGAAGAGCCTCTACTTTGGAGCCATAACAAAGTTGAAGGTAAAAATGAGTACACCAGTCTGCTGTATATTCCAAAGCGTGCGCCATTTGACCTTTGGAATCGTGATCGTCAAACCGGTTTAAAACTTTATGTTCAGCGCGTTTTCATTATGGATGACGCAGAGCAGTTCATGCCGGGTTACTTACGCTTTGTTAAAGGTTTACTTGATTCTTCTGATCTGCCTCTTAACGTTTCTCGTGAAATCCTGCAAGACAACAAAGTTACGCAAAACATGCGTAAAGGCTGTACCAGTCGTGTGTTGAAAATGCTTGATCGCATGGGTAAAAACGATGCCGAAAAATATCAGGCATTTTATAAAGAGTTTGGTCAGGTGCTTAAAGAAGGCCCGGCTGAAGACATGGCGAACAAAGAACAGATCGCTAAGTTACTTCGTTTCTCAACGACACACGATGATGTGGAAGAGCCACTAATTTCTCTTGAAGATTACATCGGTCGTATGAAAGAAGGTCAGGACAAGATTTACTATGTTGTTGCTGATAGCTTCGAAGCTGCTAAAAACAGTCCTCACCTTGAAATCTTCCGTAAGAAAGGCGTTGAAGTGTTGCTAATGAGCGACCGCATTGACGAGTGGATGATGGGCCATCTGACAGACTTCCAGGAAAAACAATTCCAGTCTGTAACGCGTGGTGACCTTGATCTGGGTGAAATGGAAGACGAAGAGACGAAGAAAGCCCAGGAAGAAACGGCTAAAGAATTTGAAAGTTTTGTAGAGCGTGTAAAAGAATCTCTTGGCGAGAAAGTGAAAGAAGTTCGTATCACGCATCGTCTGACTGATTCTCCGGCGTGTATCGTCGCTGATAACCATGATATGAGTTCTCAAATGGTTAAGCTGATGGAATCTATGGGACAACAAGCGCCTGAATCCAAACCTGTATTTGAATTAAATCCTGAGCACACTCTCGTTAAGCGTGTTGCAGATATCCAGGATGATGACAAATTCGGACAGTGGGTTGAATTGCTGTTAGATCAGGCGACGTTATCAGAACGCGGTAGCCTTAAAGATCCTGCCTCATTTGTGGCACGTTTGAATAAATTGATGATGGAATTATCAGCCTGATTTAAATGACATCAATTTGTGAAATAAATTTAAAGAGATAAGCATGATTCCATGCTTATCTCTTTTTCTTTTTAATGCGCACATGTTAGGATTTGGGGCTTGTGTGTCGAAGTACTGATGCCCGGTTGAACGACATTAAATATCGGTGGTTTAAGGCGAATTGTCACAAAGTCATGGGTAGCAGATGTTATAAATCATGGTGATATCAGACCAAAGTCAACTATCAATAAAATACCTGGAAACAGATAATAGTTGTGTTGTCATACTAAGTAACATTATTCGTTGTTAACGGGCTCAACGGGAATTTATTGAGCTGAGTTAATCGTCAAGCGGAGCAACGATTGTTCCGTGTTAAAAAGTTCACGGTAAGTAATGTTATTTAGTACGACAAATCAGAGTCTTTGACTCTGGTACCAAGGTTTTTATATTTCATTAATTTATCAGGGGACTTCATTATGCGCATTATCCTTTTAGGCGCTCCTGGTGCTGGTAAAGGCACCCAGGCTCAATTCCTTATGAGCAAGTTTGGCATTCCACAAATCTCTACAGGCGACATGCTACGTGCTGCCATTAAAGAAGGTACGCCACTTGGTCTTGAAGCTAAGAAAGTTATGGACGCCGGTCAGTTGGTTTCAGATGAAATCATCATTGGTCTGGTTAAAGAACGTATTGCTAAGGACGACTGTGAAAACGGTTTCTTACTGGATGGCTTCCCGAGAACAATTCCTCAGGCAGATGCAATGAAAGAAGCAAGCATTGCTATCGACTTCTGTATCGAATTTGACGTTGCTGACGATATCATTGTTGAGCGTATGGCTGGCCGTCGTGTTCATCAGGCTTCAGGCCGTGTTTATCACACTACTTACAATCCACCTAAAGTAGAAGGTAAAGATGACGAAACAGGCGAAGATCTGGTTATTCGTGATGATGATAAAGAAGAAACAGTTCGTAAGCGTCTTGGTGTTTACCATGAGCAAACTGCACCGCTAATTGGTTACTACCAGAATGAAGCAGAGCAGGGTAATACGCGTTTCCTTAAAATTGATGGCACTAAGCCAGTGAGTGAAGTTAGCGAAACATTACTTGCTCAACTTGCATAAGCAAGTTAAATGAAACATATAAAAACCCGCAGCGTTTGCTGTGGGTTTTTTTATGCCTGATTCTTGAGTCATGGTATTTCGCTATTTGTATATTTCGTTTCTGTAAAAGTAATTACAAAATAGATCGATATAATCTGACGTCCTGTAATCGAATTAGTGAACTGGTTCGGTTAAACTAATGCGGATTAAAAAATCATCGACAAAATAATGGATTAACCTGGTTTATCGATGGTTTTTTCTGCAAACAAACTGAAAATCAAAAATAGTTGAGTATAAAGGTTGGTTTTTCAAATTCAGCCTATATCCTATGCACTGTTGATGATTAAGCTTTTGCTTTTATTGAGAGTTTAATCATCAATAAAAGCTAGTTATTTTCAAACTCGTAATAGCAACGCTATTACTTCCATAAATTGATTAACGGAGAACAACATGAGCGTTTTAGTTGGTCGTAAAGCACCTGATTTTACTGCTGCAGCGGTACTTGGTAATGGCGAAATCGTTGACAACTTCAACTTTGCAAGCGCAACAGCTGGCAAGAAAGCAGTAGTTTTCTTTTACCCACTTGACTTCACTTTTGTATGTCCTTCAGAGCTAATCGCTTTCGATAAGCGTTATGAAGAATTCCAAAAGCGTGGCGTTGAGGTAATCGGTGTTTCTATCGACTCTCAATTCTCACACAACGCATGGCGTAACACTGACGTAAACGACGGTGGTATCGGTCAGGTTAAATACACGCTTGTAGCTGACGTTAAGCACGAAATCTGTCAAGCATACGACGTAGAGCACCCAGAAGCAGGCGTTGCTTTCCGTGGTTCTTTCCTAATCGACGAAGAAGGTAATGTACGTCACCAGGTAGTTAACGATCTTCCTCTTGGTCGTAACATCGACGAAATGCTTCGCATGGTTGACGCACTTAACTTCCACCAGGAGCACGGTGAAGTTTGCCCAGCTGGTTGGGAAGAAGGTAAAAAAGGTATGGACGCAAGCCCTGCAGGCGTTGCTAAGTTCCTTTCTGAGAATTCAGAAGAACTATAAACAATTAGTGATAATTGTTCAGGATTAAACAAAAAAGGCTCTTAGGAGCCTTTTTTGTTGCCTGTCATTCTATGATTCAGGACTTAATAGATGAAAGGGATAAATTTTCGGGTAGAGGCTGCGTATTCTTCAAATCTTGATCCGTAGCGTTCTGCAAGATATTGATCGAGGGCTGGAATATGGAAAAAGACAAACGATGCCCCCATGAAAAGCGGCAGTAAGAGCGTCCAGTAATTCCATGTAAACAGACACCAGCCTGTAAACAGAACAAAGTCACCAAAGTAATTGATATGCATTGAATAATAAAACAACCCTTCTGTATAACACTTACCTTTATTTTCAGGGGATTTTTTCCACCATTTACGTTGTATCTCCGAGGCACTATTCAAGTAAGAGCCGACCATTAGTAACACGAACGCTGCAACATCCAGCGTGCCAAATGGAATAGCGACATCTCTGAATGCACCACCACCGACCAGTAACAAGCCAATTTCAAAGAATGCCATAAAGCCCAGCAAACCAAAGGCTTCACTCCAGTCAATCGCTCGTTGTAGAAGATAGAAAACGGTGATGGTATGGCGTATCCAGTATAAAAAGACACAAGCAAACAGAACAGTAGCGCGTTGGCTATCTACCAGTTGCCAGTCCATTCCAAACAGTGCTCCCAGTGTTGTCCAGCCATCGGCAAAAGCTAGCCAGCCACAGAAAAGTACAATAATGAAATGAAGCCCTGCAAATGTCAGGCGTTGTGGAAAAGTACGGCCATGTTCTCTGTTAACACCGCCGGAATTGTTGTTACTTGTTGTCATGTATATCCCCTGAAAAGGTTTTTTTGTTGTTATTGTTGCTGAAGGTTAGATTCAATGGGCTCAAATTGAGTGGTATCACTTCGGAATACCAGATAGCTGATGAGCGACGTTACCGCTAACAGGACCGTAATGCCAGTGATGATGTCATTCTGTTGTGAAAATACAGCCCAGTACAGAACTGCACCGTAAAGTAGTTGAGTGACGCCTTCCATAAGCCAACTCGGTTTCCGACCATCAAACAATCGCCCGTTAAAATGACAAAGCCAGAAAAATTGCAGAGATAAAGCAGCCAGAGGTAAAGCGGGTAGAGTGCCTATTTCAACCATTAACAAGACAAAAATAACAGTTATGGTTAAAAAACGTGTGAAAGCTGTCCATTTTGTTTTATACGAAATCATCGGGTCATTTGGCACAAAGTCTTTTGATGGAACATTGGTTTGACCACCGTAAAAATTGTCTTTATTAGCTTTTTTCGGTAGCCAGCCCGGCGGACCAAAGATAGCGGCAATGACTTCAAAAGGATTGCTGGTAAACGTAATTTTTTCCAGATTGTTTTTAGGTAGTAAGAGTTGATAATCAGTGGGCTGTAACTGGGCAGAGATTCGCGAACACCGTAAACAGCAGGTACGTCATCCAGCTCTTTCTGATAGGTGCCGAACAGTTGATCCCAGATGCTCAGAATGCCGCCGTAGTTTTTATCAATGTATTGACGGTTGCGCGCATGGTGAACCCGGTGCAGCGATGGAGTATTGAAAATGCGATCCGCTCCTGGCGTTTTCTTCAGGAACTTTGTGTGAATACAGAATGCCCAGATAATTTGGGTGTAACTGGCTGCGAGGAATACTTCCAGTGAAATACCGAGAAAGGCCATCGGAATAAAGGTCATCCACATCGTTAGCTCAGCGGGCTTGTCTGATCAATTTCAAAAATACGATGATTGGTATATGCCCAGGAATACATAGCGACAACAGCAATCAGGAACACAAAGGAGAGTCCAAGGTTGCCAAGAGCGATAGTTGCATTGGTCAATGTGTCGTTTATTCGATAGTTTTTCTGACGTTTTAAGAAGTTTATCGTTGCCAGTATAAATAAAGGACCCAGATAAAATGGAAGTGTCCACGTCACTTCTTCAGTAAAATTTAAATCCATCCTGAAGCCACCCAAACAATTAATCTCAGTTAATACTTTCTCACCGAATGGTGCGATGCCTACGGAATACGCTTACTACATTGACGTTAAATCACCCGGAACAGGTGTTATTTCCGATGGCCCAATTGTAGTGCAAAATATATCCCCTATTCACATTAAAGATATGTTGATTAACAAAATAATTACAGTTGTGGGGTGCTACAAAGATATAAAGGGAAAGGTAGAAAAAGGAATGACGACAACAGTTATAAAAACAGGATAAAACTGACGAAGGAGTCATATACACGCGCTACACGTATATATGACTCTTTGTTGAATGACTCAGGAATGTATTGGCAGGAAATTGTGAGAACTACAGCCAATTATAGTTTTTACGCTTTAATGGGCTGAAATAAAATCAGCCCTGAGAACATTCATCTTCTAATGAAGCGCGTTGGCTGTCTTCTAAAGGCCAACCCCCCAGCGTTTTCCAACGATTAACGATGTAACAGAATAGTTCGGCAGTGCGTTCTGTATCGTAAAGTGCAGAGTGAGCTTCTTTGTGACTGAATTCAATGCCAGCAGTACGACAGGCTTTGATTAAAACGGTTTGTCCCAAAGCTAATCCAGCCAGACTCGTGGTATCGAATGAGACAAAAGGATGGAATGGCGAACGTTTGATTCGACAACGTTCAATCGCTGCGTTTACAAAGCCCTGATCAAAAGCAGCGTTATGTGCGACCACGACAGCGCGCTGACAATTCGCTTCTTTTTGTTCTTTGCGAACAACTTTAAAGATTTCTCTTAACGCTTCATCTTCAGGCACGGCTCCGCGCAGTGGATTAAATGGATCAATACCATTGAACTCAATAGCCGATTGCTCGATGTTGGCACCTTCGAATGGCTCAACGTGGAAATGAACCGTTGTTGCTGGATGAAGTATCCCATGCTCATCCATTTTTACGGTAGTGGCAGCAATTTCTAAAAGCGCGTCTGTTTTCGCATTAAATCCAGCGGTTTCTACATCTATAACAACGGGGAAATAGCCACGAAAGCGTTGATTAAGTTGATTGTGTTCGTCAACAGACATATAACTTTTACTACCTTAACGAGATTAAATGGATGTGAATAATAAAGGTGGCGCATTATCGCAGAATCCTTGATGAATGTCGCCGTTAATTCAGGCCTGTATTTTGCATTGATATCGTATTAGTAATGGCATAACCGGGTATTCAGACCAAAAGTGAATACAGAGCAGGGGTATTTACCGTGTCAGCCCTTAGCTTGTGTCCGCACGGGTGCTCAAGGTAAGATTGCCGTGTTAACTCAATCGCTTACATAGAGTTTATATGAGACTGAAATCAAAAGTATTTTCCGTAGCTATAGCCGTGGCACTCGGTAGTGTCAGTGCATTGACACAGGCTGTTGATGTGCGGAAATATGCTGCCACTCAGGATAATTCCGTATGGACACTGGCCACAGCCAGTCGTCTGGAGTGCCGTCTGACGCATCAGATCCCGCGATATGGTCAGGCTCACTTTTCCACGATAGCGAGCAAAGAACAAAATCTTGATTTTGAACTGGATATGCTCCGCATGCCGGAAAATTACGGTGTCGCAGCGGTTAAATCTGTTGCTCCGTCATGGCGGCCGGGCGCACCGGGTAAAGATATTGTTGATGTGAAATTGTTAAAGCAGTTTAATCCAGGTGTGCCAAAAGATGCCGCATGGACGATGATTAATGAGCTTGATAAAGGCTTCATGCCAACGATTTACTACAAAGACTGGAATTCTCAGTATGACCGGGTTGTGGTCGGTTTATCCTCGGTGAATTTTCGTGATGTATACGATCAGTTCCTCGGGTGCGTTGACCAGTTACTGCCGTATAGCTTCGAAGACATCAGCTACACCGTATTAAATTATCAGTCTAACAGTGACGAACTGACACGAGAATCACAGAAACGACTGATGATGATTGGTGAGTACATTAAGAACGATCCTGATATCGAAGCGATTGATGTTGATGCATTTACTGACAGCTACGGTGGTCGTTATCCTAACTTAACCTTGTCACGTAAAAGAGCGAAGAAAATTAAGGATTTTCTGGTTGAAATGGGGGTTCAGGCTGATCGAATTTCAGTCACGGGATTTGGTGAAAAACGTCACGTAGCCAGCAATCAGACCGAACTGGGTCGAGCGAAGAACAGACGCGTAGTGATCAGAATGGCGCGTGTTGTCGAATAACCAAAATATTATGGGTCAGAAATGAAAAAGGTCAGCGATTGCTGACCTTTTGCGTATTCTAAATCAATGTTTTATTTAGAAAGGTGCGCTACCTGGTGCACGAGGGAATGGGATTACGTCACGAATGTTTGCTACACCTGTCACATAAGAAACCAGACGCTCGAAACCAAGACCGAAACCTGAGTGTGGCACGGTGCCGTAACGACGAAGGTCACGATACCAACTGTAATCTTCTTTACTCAATTCCATTTCTTCCAGACGAGCATCAAATACGTCCAGACGTTCTTCACGCTGACTACCACCGATGATTTCACCGATACCTGGCGCTAATACGTCCATCGCCGCAACGGTTTTACCGTCGTCATTCAGGCGCATATAGAACGCTTTGATGTCTTTCGGGTAGTTCTGCATGATGATTGGTGCGCCAACATGCTCTTCGGCCAGATAACGTTCATGCTCTGACTGAAGATCGATTCCCCATTCAACCGGGAATTCAAATTTCTTGTCACACTTTTGCAGAATCTCGATAGCGTCTGTGTAGTCCATGCGAACAAAATCAGAAGCAACCAGTTTAGTCAGGCGATCAACCAGTCCTTTATCGATAAACTTGTTGAAGAAAGCCATGTCATCAGCACGCTCATCTAAAACGGCCTTGATCACGTACTTCAGCATGTCCTCAGATAGCTGGGCAACATCGCTCAGGTCAGCAAACGCAACTTCAGGTTCAACCATCCAGAATTCAGCAAGGTGACGACTGGTGTTTGAATTTTCCGCGCGGAATGTTGGACCAAACGTGTAAATCTTTGACAATGCACAGGCGTAGGTTTCACCGTTTAACTGGCCTGATACGGTAAGAAACGACTCTTTACCGAAGAAATCCTGACTGTAATCAACATCACCTTTATCTGTTTTAGGCAAGTTCATGTTGTCCAGCGTACTGACGCGGAACATTTCACCTGCACCTTCACAGTCACTGGCTGTGATGATTGGTGTGCTAACCCAGTAGTAACCGCGTTCGTGGAAGAAACGGTGAATCGCTTGTGATAAAGCGTTACGAACACGAGCAACAGCACCGATTAAATTTGTTCTCGGGCGAAGATGTGCATGTTCACGTAAATATTCAACAGAGTGGCGCTTGGCCGCCATTGGGTACGTATCAGGATTCTCAATCCAGCCGATAACATTAACTTGTTCTGCCTGGATTTCTACGCTTTGTCCTGCACCTTCTGAAGAAACCAGTTTGCCTGTTACTTCAACAGAACAACCCGCTGTAATTTTCTTAATTTCTGACTCGTAGTTCGCTATTTCGCCAGGAACAACGGCCTGAATATTATCGTGACAGGAACCATCGTAGACCGGTAGAAAAGAAATGCCCGCTTTAGAATCTCGACGAGTACGAGCCCAACCTTTTACGGTAATAGTGTCGCCAATCGCGCACTTACCCTTAAAAACATCATCTATAGCAATATGGTTCATTAGTGTTCCAAATCTTTGGTTTTATAGTGTGCAGTATTGTTTGTGTATCGGGGCGAAGGGAGAGTTGCTCAGTACAGTTTTGTGATATATCAGGAATGTATGCCAGGTATATCTTGATGTGCTGTACATGGCTGGTTTGACATCAATGAAACGTCATCATCCTCCGCCACAACATTCTTAAATTTAATGTTCGTATTTTTCATCTGGTCCGATCTAACAAGCAGACCCGATACAACTACAGGATTTTTATGATAGATTTCCCGAGGAACTCATTACCTGTGTTATAACGATCGAACGAGTCATGGGCAATTTTTACCAGTGTTCAAGTGTTGACTGGAGTTGTAAAAATCGCCTGTCATTCGCGAATCAGCGGGTAATGTTACCTTCTGCACATCAAGAAACAAGTAAAAAGTTGGCATGTTGTCAGGGCAGTTGTCTGGTGTGTTCCATTCAGTCTGTAAATTTGATTGAAAAAGGACTGATAACAGCAAAAATCATAGCAATGTAGTCTCAGTAAAATCAGGAGGTTTTATGACCCGTTGGCGAGATGGAGATCGACGAAAAGGTGCGGATATCTGGGTGCGAACATTGAATATTCTGGCTATAACTGCCTGGAGTTGCTTCGTAGTAGCGCTGGTATTATTTCATTATGCACGGCCAGAACTTGAAACCGGTGTCGCACGCTATTTTAATCTGTCTGTTCGAGACAACTGGATTGTTTCGTTAAAAGTCTGGCTCGAAGGATTTCTGGTTCTGTGTTGTGTATTCAGCTTGATTTCGATGGGCATTAATTTTCGACGATTACGAAGAAAAGGTGATCGTTTTCAGTACAATTTGATTATTTTATTGTTGGTGGCGGTATCATTCCTGCTGATGTTATTTGTATCTCCCTGATATTGAACGTGATGTGAATCAGCCACGAGGAGAAGTGGCTGATTCTGACCGTTATACCATTAAATCGCAGGCACCAGTCATCGCTGTTGTTAGCTTTCGAAGCTCTTCTTCAGTCATAATGTATGCGGGCATAATGTAAATTAATTTGTTGAACGGGCGGATCCAGACACCTTGATCAACAAAGTATTGTTGTAACACCGGAACATCAACAACCTCTTTCATTTCAATCACACCAATAGCACCCATTACTCTGGCATCGGCAACCGCTGGATGATCATTCAGCGGTAACAACTCTTCCTTCAATTGTTGCTCAATCGCGCTAACACGCTGTTGCCAGGGACTGGACAGTAGTAATGCCAGGCTTTTATTGGCGACAGCGCAAGCCAGAGGGTTCCCCATAAAGGTTGGACCGTGCATAAATACGCCCGGATTACCTTGTCCAATCGTGGTTGCAATATTGTCATTACAAAGCGTTGCTGCCAGCGACATATAACCCCCCGTTAGTGCTTTACCAACACACATAATATCGGGTGATACCCCGGCATGCTCAGCCGCAAACAGTTTTCCAGTTCGTCCAAAGCCGGTTGCGATTTCATCAAATATCAGTAAAACACCGTAGTCATCGCAAAGCTGCCGACAATGTTTCAAAAACTCAGAATGATAAAACCGCATGCCTCCCGCGCCCTGAACAACTGGTTCAAGAATCAACGCGGCAATTTCCTGATGATGGTCACGTAGTATTCGCGAGATATCGGTCAGATCATCCGGGTTAAACGATTCATCAGGTTTTGACGTCGGAGCGTCTGCAAAATAGTGGGACGGTAAAATGTCCTGATATAAGCTGTGCATGCTGTTAACCGGATCGCACACGCTCATTGCACCAAATGTATCACCGTGATAACCATGTTTGATGGTCAACATTTTGTGCTTTTTATTCGTTTCAGGTACTGATTTCCAGTATTGCAATGCCATCTTCAATGCCACTTCAACGGCAACGGAACCACTATCGGACAAAAAGACGTTGTTCAGACCTGATGGGCTGATATCAGCCAGCGTTTTGCATAATGAAATCGCGGGTTCATGCGTCAAACCGCCAAACATGACGTGTGCCATTTTACTGGTCTGGTCGATAATAGCCTGATTGAGATCGGGCTGATTGTAGCCATGAATTGTGGACCACCAGGACGACATGCCGTCGATAATTTCAGCGCCTTCAGACAGGTGTAAGGTCACACCAGTCGCGTGGTCAACAGCCCAGGTTTTTAACGGAGAAGTCAGCGAAGTATAGGGGTGCCAGATGTTTGAGCGATCGAAAGATAAATCCAACATGATTAAAAAATGACCTGATGTAAATCTTTGGTTATTCTAATTGGTTGACAACAACCGGGAGCGGGCTAGACTAGCTGAATTCCATAATTACAACAAGTGAATTGCCACGAATGACGCCATTTTCTTATGATGCTTTACCAGTAGGAGCTGGTGAGCAATCCGCAAATCTGATTCGCCACGACTGGACGCGAGATGAAATACAAGCTTTGTTTGATCTACCGTTTAATGATCTGATTTTCCACGCGCATTCTATTCATCGAACTAATTTCAAGCCTAACGAAGTGCAAGTCAGCACGCTGTTATCAATCAAAACCGGTGCATGCCCGGAAGACTGCAAATATTGCCCTCAAAGTGCGCGTTATAAAACGGATCTTGAGAAAGAGCGCCTGTTAGAAGTTGAGCAAGTATTGAAGGCAGCCGAGCGTGCGAAAAACGCAGGTTCAACTCGTTTCTGCATGGGCGCTGCCTGGCGTGACCCGAAAGCTCGGGATATGCCGTATCTGGAGAAGATGATTAAAGGCGTTAAAGAGATGGGAATGGAAACCTGTATGACGTTGGGTATGTTAGATCAGCACCAGGCACAAAAACTAAGTGAAGCTGGACTGGATTACTACAATCACAATCTTGATACCTCGCCAGAATATTATGGTGAAATCATCACAACGCGGAGTTATCAAAACCGTCTTGATACGCTGGATAACGTGCGTAATTCCGGTATGAAGGTTTGTAGTGGCGGGATCGTTGGTCTGGGTGAAGAACAAAAAGATCGGGTTGGTTTATTGCAACAATTAGCGAATATGCCGAAGCACCCGGACAGTGTGCCAATCAATATGCTGGTGAAAGTTGCCGGTACGCCGTTGGAAGATACTGAAGATCTGGATGCCTTCACCTTCATTAGAACGATTGCGGTTGCACGAATTATCATGCCAAAAAGCTATGTTCGACTATCTGCTGGTCGCACAGCGATGAATGAACAAACTCAGTCGTTATGCTTCTTTGCTGGTGCAAATTCTATTTTCTACGGTGAGAAGTTGCTGACAACAGAAAACCCGGGACCGAACAAAGATATGGAGTTGTTTGACAAACTGGGCATTAAACCTGAGTCACGCCAGTGCGAGTCAAAGGATGAGTCAGAAGAAGCCTTCATGGCTGCTGTCTCACAACCGAAGGCGCCAGTTAAAGATGGTAAGCCGCTGTTTTATAACGCAGCCGATTAATCAGTTAAATAACATTCAGGCGTGTAATGAGTTTTTCCTGGTTAGCTGAGGCAAATGCTAAACGACAACAAAATGATATGTTCCGGCGGTGTGAAGTGACTCAGCCTGGCGTGGACCATCGTTTTGTTGTTCGTCTTGGTAAGACTTGCCTTAATTTCTCCTCCAATGATTATCTTGGATTAGCGACTAATCCGGCCGCTATTGCTGCATTAACAGAAGAAGCCCGACGTTCAGGATTTGGTAGTACCGGCTCGCCATTGTTGTCTGGATATACCGAAGCGCAACAAACACTGGAACACTTCATCGCTGACTGGCTCGGTTTTGAGGCCTGCCTTGTTTTCAACAGCGGTTTTGCGGCGAATGCAGGCGTAATTGCTGCGTTGTTTAATGACCAGGATTCACATCCGGATAATTGTCTGGAAATCCATGACAAGCTAAATCATGCTTCCTTACTTGAACATGCGTTAATCAAAAAATCAGGTTTCCGTCGTTTTGCTCACAACAGCGTTTCCTCGTTGAATAATATCCTCGCTAAATCCAGTGTCGAGAATAAACTGGTGGTGACTGAAGGCGTCTTCAGTATGGATGGTGATCAATCACCCCTGGTTGACATCGCAGCAAGTTGTGAAAAATATCAGGCCTGGTTGATGGTTGATGATGCACATGGCATCGGTACGACAGGCGAAGCGGGCAAAGGGTCACTGTTTACCCAAAGCGACGCTGTTGTTCGACCTGAGATTTATATGGCGACGTTTGGTAAGGCGCTGGGTGGGCAGGGGGCGTTTGTTTGTGGCGATAAAACGACGATTGCGTTTTTGATGCAACGCAGTAAGCATTTTATTTATTCAACAGCGATGCCAGCGGCAGTACATCGGGCAAATCTGGTCAATGTTCAGACCGCAATCAACGATTCGTGGCGTCGTGAAAAGCTCAATGAATCAATTGCTTACTTCCGCCAGAATGCGTCTGAACAAGGTATACAGCTCATGAATAGCAATACGGCGATTCAACCCGTTGTTATTCCGGGCAATGCTCAGGTGATGACGATTAAACAATCATTGTTACAGCAAGGGGTGGATATCGCTGCCATTCGAGCTCCGACCGTACCAAAAGGGAGCGAGCGATTGAGAATTTCTTTGTCAGCTAATCATGAAAAAGCTGATATCGACCAGTTGATTAACGCGCTATCCGCGACAATGAAACCCTTTATCGGGAGAGATAAGAATGCTGACATCTAATTCAGATATGCTGTTTATGCCAGAGCAAGAAGATGTCTTTTCATTAACGTCTATCCAGACTGGCGAAGATAAATCCCACATTTCAGCCCGTTTTTCAGCAGCCAGTGAAAGCTATCAACAACACGCAAGATTACAGCGAATTGTTGCTGATCAATTAATGAGCTTGACACGCAGCTATTTTCAACTGAATGCATTAGCAACGCCACAAGTTACGGTCGATCTTGGTTGTGGCACAGGTTATCAGTTGCCGAAACTGGCTGAAATGTCGCAACAGCTTGTTGCCTGTGACCTATCCGCTGATATGTTAGCGCAAGCTGCTAAAAGTGTTCCGGCAGTAACTGTTTTACAAGGCGATGCCGAGAAATTACCCCTGGCTAATAACTCGATTGATTTGCTGCACTCGAGCTTAATGATTCAGTGGTGTGATGATATAACTCGTCCGCTAAATGAAATTTCCCGCGTGTTGAAGCCGGGTGGCGTCGCTGTCATTTCGACTATTCTTGATGGTTCGCTACGTGAAATGGCCGAGGCGTTTTCGGTGGCCGATCAACAAGCAGGTAAAACGTTCCCGCAGCAACATATCAATTCATTTATGACATTCGAAGCATTCTGTCTGGCGAGTCAAATGCCTGGTTTGAACGTCGCTTTGTGTCGTCAGGCTCAGGTGAAATTGGCGTATCGTGATATAAAGCACGGTGCGCGTGAGTTGAAAGGCATTGGGGCCAGTCATGTGAAAGGTCGTACTAAGCAAGGGCTGACAGGGAAATCCTGGTGGCATGCGGCACAAGCGCATTTCAGCAACAATCAGAATGCGACCACAGCAGGCATACCGATTAGCTGGAATATTGGTTACTTGATTATCGAAAAGCAATGAAAAAAATATTTATAACCGGCACCGATACCGGTGTGGGTAAAACACGCGTGACGGCTGAATTACTAAAACAATTCGCTAAACAAGATATAAAAGCCTGTGGCTTCAAACCTATTGCATCTGGTGCTGAACGTATTGACGGTGAGTTGAGAAACGATGATGCACTGCAATTGCAGCAAGCGAGTCCAATGTCACTTCCTTATGATGCGATTAATCCCTGGTGTTTTGAGCCTGCGATTGCACCGCATATTGCTGCGAGTCAGGTTGGTGTTTCACTGGAATTTAATGCATTAACAGACGGTTTGAATCAGTTAGAGACTTATTCGCCCGATCTGGTGTTAATTGAAGGTGCTGGCGGTTGGCATTTACCTTTAGGGCAGGGGCGCTTTTTAAGTGAGTGGGTCAGCAGTCAGGAGCTGGATGTTATTCTTGTTGTTGGTATTCGACTAGGCTGTTTAAACCACGCGATGTTAACGGCTCAGGCGATAGCGCAATCTGGCGCCAGATTGATTGGCTGGGTAGCTAATCATGTTGATCCTGATATGCCATTTCAATCCGAAAACATCGCATTATTAAGTGAAGAGTTGGACGTGCCTAATTTAGCGACAATGCCTTTTAACCAGTCTCTTGCTACTAAGACTGGTTATGATTCATTTCTTGTTGATCGCTGAGTTATGATCCGACTTTAAGTGCTGACCAGCGTCCGGCTAAAGCATCAGTAGATAACGATGTTGGACGCTCCTTCCCTGACAGTACACCACACATTGCCACTATCTGATCTTTCTCATAATGATGACCTGTCGAGTGATACATGACTTGCGAGAGCAATTTATTGCGTTTATTACAGTGGTTCAGGATCATGCAAATCGTCGTGTTGTTTGGGCTGTCTTCTGAAGGCTCAGAAAAGAAAAAGTGTCCGGCAAACCCACGTTTTGGTTTGGGTGTCTTATTATTGATTGACGTTATCAGAATCGTATTGTTTTGATAAATGGTCGCGTTAAATGTGCCATTTCGATTTTTTACATCATTATCAAACCAGTATGTAAATACCCATTGCCCATGCAACATCAAGCTATCTCCAGTTGTTTCTAACATGGGTTTTATAGTAGGCGATATTGCAGGGACATAAAATAAATATAGGTACAATGAGTTAAAAAAATACCCGACGTAAACAAGTCGGGTATTTATTACTCAAAAGTAGGCATTAAATGCTGGCTGGCATACCCATGCAGCTTGCGTAGTAAGTAGTAGTCGCAGGCCAGTCGGCAAAGATGCCCATGACGCCAACGTCTTTTGCCAGAACATCCATCAAAATTAGTTGATCACCATCATTATCAATGGCGTCGCTGATTGATTGATAATACCAACCACCACCATTCGCCAGTAAGCCTGAACGTTCCAGTGTCCATGTGATAATGCCAAGGCCCGCTTCTTTTGCTTTGATGGCATAGGTCGATGGAATGATGTTGTTATCAGCATCTAATGTGACCAACATCCATAGTGGCGGGGCGATAATTTTGACGTTCTGATCAACCAATTCTTCCATTGTTGGTGACCAGCTTGATTCATCCATAGGATCAAAGGTAGCAACGACATAACGACCATCAAGGAAAACGCCTTGTTGACCGAATTCAGGTTCATTAGCAATCCAGTAGAGCACGTCATTAAGATCAAACGATTGCGCATAAACATCACTGGCTGGAACACCAGCAGCTTTATATTCGTCAATCATCTTCTGAGCGTAGTCTTGTTGTGAGAAGCCATCGAACGGCATGGAAACAGAAGGTGATTTAAGCTCAGGCGTCATTTTGGTATCAAGCTGTTTAAACAATTCGATACTTTCGGCGTGGGTCATTAACGTACCACGGCTTGAGTAGAGATCGGTTCGCCAGTCAGCGGTGCCTTTCATGTATTCTTCAACCGTGGTTGCCTGAGGGTTCGCCGCGTCCATTTTCCCTTGTAACTGACGGAATTGTGCCAGTGTGATATCACTGGTACAGCATTTTGCACTGGCTGGTGTGCCGTTCGCTGGATCGGCTGCAACAAATGGTTCGGAACATTGCGCCGCCAGTTCCGGGATACCCAGAATGTTGGTGGTCGTGTGTAGATCACATTGCGAATGACGACAAACTAACTCTTTATCCTTTGTAAAGGTTACATCGCATTCCAGAATGCCTGCGCCCATTCGAGCCGCAGCAACATAAGACTCTTTTGTATGTTCCGGATATTGCATTGGTGCACCGCGATGGCCGATTGAAAAGTCTGTTTTATAAAATGGACCTTCACTACATTGTTCCAACGTTGATTTTAGTTCTCCTTCTTCAAGATCTTTTACCAGGAAGTAAGGACGCGTTCCAACCTGTATGTCTGGTGCACTACCCACAGGAACGGGCACAACAACAGGGACTTCCACGGTTTCTACTTGTGTAACTATTTTTTCTACGATGACTTGTTTCTCTACTTCAACCACTTCCACGCTGTCATCATCACAAGCTACCAGATTTGTGGTTAATGCCGTTGCGAGTACCACTCTTGTTAGATTTTTCATTATTGATCATCCAGTTAATAAATTTGGCGCATAGTTTTAAGGTGTTTTGTGACAAAAGATGTCCCGGTTGATTAAAGTTTTTTTTCATTTCTGTTACAAGCTTTTTGTTTCCAAAATGACTTTCTCTGACTCTTTATTAGAAAAATATGTAAAACAATTAATTAAGAAAATACAACATTGTGTCGGGAAATAGCCACAAAACATATTTAAACCATTTTATGCATAGGTATGCATTCTATTCTGTTTTAACACAGATAGGAACATTTAAATTCATTTTTGGAATTAGTTAGGTGATGTTAATGGTTAATAAAGAATAATCTTGTGATTGATCTGTTAAAATTATGTGAGTATAGTAGCCGGAAATCAGACTCTAATGAACCTCATTGTAGTTGGTTACTTTAGAGTGATGTGATAACAAAATGCCTATATAAACAATAAAAACAGGGTGTTAATTATGAGTTGTGGGTTTTTCGTTGCATTGGGCAAGTCACAAGAACAGTAAATAACACAGGCTTAATTTACAGGTTGTTAACTCAATTACGCTAATGCTGATGAGTGATATCAAGAACCTGATGAGCCAGTTTGCTGAACAGAACTTTCGTCTGATTGAAAAGGTGGTGTGCGATATTTTATCGATTTTTCGAATCTGATGTCGCTTTAATATGATAATAATAAGAATAAAAAACCATCAAAAACGAGAATAAATTCATTTTACAACTAATGCCTGAACTTGCTTTAGCAAAGATAAGTCGCAGATTTATTTAATAATCTGCATAAATGAGAGTTGGAAATTTACAGGTGTATTGTGGATTTTTCTTATACAGAACAGCAGCAGGAGCTAATAAATTCGACATTAGCTTTTGCTGAAGGCTTTTTGAATAAAGAAGCCGAACATCGTATTCGTACTAAATCGTTTGATGCTGAGGTATGGAAAGCTGCTGCTGAGTTTGGCTTTGCCGGATTACCGGTGCCAGAACAGTGGGGCGGGCTTGGTCTTGGTGCATTAGATACCATGATGATGGTAGAAGCGCTGGGGCAGGGCTGTTCAGACCTTGGGTTATCATTTTCCCTTTCTGCTCATGCATTTGCCAATGTAGTGCCTGTCTGGCGTTTTGGCGATGCATCGATTCATGACCGATATCTCAGACAACTTGCTACCGGGGCTTTGATTGCCGCTAATGCGGCCTCTGAACCTGGCGCAGGATCGGATATTCATGGCATGAAAACCAAAGCGGAACCTGTTTCTGGTGGTTATCGCCTGAATGGTCAAAAGTGTTTTGTCACGAATGGCCCTGTCGCCGATGTATTTCTCACCTATGCCAAAACCAATCCTGATTTAGGTATCTTTGGTATTACCGCATTTTTAATTCATAAAGACACACCGGGTCTAACCGTCGGACAAAATCGTCATAAGCGTGGTGTACCCACGTCTCCCTGGTCAGATGTTTATTTTGATGATTGCTTTGTTTCATTAGAGCAACGTGTTGGTGATGAAGGTGCTGGTGGCATCATGTTTCACGACTCAATGATTTGGGAAAAAGGTTGTTTGTTCGCCGCCTGGACGGGCGCAATGAAACGTGTTTGGCAGCAAGCGCTGGAGCATGTCAAAACACGTAAGCAGTTTGGGAAACCCATTGGTGAAAATCAACTGGTCTCAGAAAAAATCATCGCGATGAAAAATCGCCTTGATATGGCGCAGTTGATGCTATATCGAGCTGGTTGGTTATACGATCAGGGAAAAGATTGTGAGCAAGAAATTGCGCAGAGCAAAATAATCATTTCAGAAGCCGCAGTGCAGTCAGGCCTGGATGCTGTCCAGTTGTTTGGTGGTTCTGGAATTGAAGAAGAAATGGGAATGGATCAACTACTTCTGGATGCGTTGCCATCCCGTATTTTCTCTGGCACCAATGAAATTCAGCATGAAATCATTGCCAGAAAACTCGGCTTACGCCGCTAAAACACCACTGCACAGGAAGAAAAATTATGTTGTTAATTCAACGAATATTCGGCGCGTTGTATCTGGCCGCAGGCGTTGCTAAAGCGTTTCCTCAAATCGAAGATGTCGGCGAAGTTCTGGCATTGGCTGCTGAAGCCAATAAAGGCACCTGGTATGAAGGGTTGTCTGTCTGGTTCGCCGCCAACAGTGACCTGATGAATGTGCTGGTGGGTATTGCGCTGGCGGGTTCCGGTCTGGTGTTGCTGGTCAACCGAGGTCCGGTGAAAGCGGTTATCTATGCGCAAATTGCCATGATGGCCTGTTTCGTCACTTTATTGCATCGTTCCGCACCTCAGGTGATAGCACTGGATGCCGTCTTTTTCATCGCGGCAATCCTGATGTTGCGTTATCAATATCAACGCGATGATCAGCAAAAACAAATCCCGGATGCCAGCCAGTTTAGTGCCAAAGGTTTTGAGTCTGTTGGTCGTTCAACCAATCCCCTTGATAATTTTGACAGTCATTATGATGTAGTGATCATTGGCGGCGGTGCGTCCGGTCTGAGTGCAGCCTGGGAGCTGAAAGACAAAAAAGTGCTACTCCTTGAGAAACACCCTGTTTTTGGGGGGAATGCACGGCATGAATCCGATCAGGGACTTAGACACGCTACCGCTGGCGTTTGTTTTCAACAACCTGTTGCTGGCACGGCCATGAGTCAGTTACTGAAAGATGTCGGTTTATGGCAACAGTGGAAAGTGTCAGATGACGATACCATTGTTTTCTTCGATACCTCTTTATTGATGTCCTCGCTTCCTGAAATTTGTATCGCGTTATTCAAGCGGCCTAAATACTTACTTATTCCTGCAATGTGGGGATTAACAGGTAACTTGCTACTTAACTGGATCACCGGAACTCGTTACACGCTTGCGGCTAAAAAACTGGGCGATCCAATTTTTGCGGATTTGTACGAGTTTCTTGATCGGTTTGGTCCAGAGTCTGGCAAATATCCCGCGATGCCCTGGAATAAAGACTGTGGCTGGACTCGCGAAGATATGGAAGCACTGGATAGTTTATCGCTGTATGAATACCTGTTCGAGCCTTCCGCGATTGCTAACCTGCCTGAACATCTCAAGCCAGGCCGACGTTTTGGACGACTAGTGCATGACGCGATAGATACGACGTTGCGCGTGGAATGTCTGACATTAAATGATGTTTCGGCTTATGTGGGATTACATTTCCTGATTGGTTATTTACGCGGAACCCTGGTGACACTGCCAGGAGGTAATGGCAGCGTAACGGCGCGACTGGTTGAAAAACTGAAAGATTTCTCAACGGTACAACTGGCAAATGAGATTACGGTTAAACAGGTTGAATCGACAACCGATAAAACTCAGGTTCGTTTCTACCAAAGTGGTGAATTAAATGAAGTAACTGCCGGAGCTGTTATTTGGGCAGCGCCTAAACATACAATCGGTAATACGGTTGCGGGTTTGTCGGCTGAACAGCGCCAGGCAATGGCACAAATTGAACACCATGATTATTGCGTCGGTAATGTTTTTCTAAATCAGTCTGAATTAGAGCAGTATTTCGGCGGCTATGTGATTGAACCGTGGAAAGATGATGCGCATTTAGAGTGGTGTAAGACCGGCGTTTGCCTTGTTCCACACTGGACTGACGATCAATATCATCGTGACCACGGCATTTTCACGCTGCTGAAACCCATCGCGAAAGACGACGATCAGGACAAACTGGCGCAGGCCGACCCGGAAGACATTCGTCAAAAAACCCTCGAAGAAATTACGACCATTCTTAACGCTGCTGGCGTATCTCCCTCCGTAATAAATGATTTGAAAATCTGGCGTTGGCCAAAGGCGCTGGTGGTTGCAAAACGTGGTCAGGTTCGAGACAACGTGTTTGTTAACGCTTCTGCGCCAGTCAACAACATTTATTTTGCTAATCAGGACAGTGTCGGTATCGGCAATATTGAAAGCGCGGTACATGCAGGTATGACGGCTGCACATCAGATTCGGGTTCAGGTGTTTAATCAAAAGCCTGAATTGAACGGAAAAGCCAAATCGATCTCGACAGATTCACACTCATCAAACCAGGCAATCGTTTGAGGAAACACATGAGCACAGAACAACTTGTTGTCGCCGTTAATGGCGAACTTAAAAACACTGTTGAAACCCTCGGTGGTAAAGCAAATTCTTTGAATCAACTGGTCAGCGCTGGCTTTACCGTACCAACAGCCTGGTGTGTGACTATCCCTGCTTACCAGTTCTTTATGAGGGAAAATCAACTGGCGGATCAGAACACGGTGACTGACACGGATGTGCAAAACAAAATTATGCAGGCAGATATTCCTGCAATCCTTAAAACGTCAATACTCGATGCGTATCAGTCATTGGGTGATGGCAGTCATGTAGCGATTCGTTCCAGTGCGAAAAGCGAGGATTCAGCAGCCAGTTCTTTCGCAGGGCAATTCGATACGTTCTTACACGTTAAAGGTGAAGACGAAGTGCTGAGCAAGGTTAAAGCGTGCTGGAGTTCACTGTGGGCGGAACGCGCCAGAAGTTATCAGGATAAAAATCAGGCACTGGATCAGTTTGATGATGATGGCGGTATCGCTGTGGTTATTCAGCAAATGATTGATGCTGACGCCGCCGGTGTATTGTTTACCAATGATCCCCTCGGACAGTTCGAGGACGCCATGGTGATTGATGGTTGTTGGGGCTTAGGCGAGGGTGTTGTTTCTGGCCAGGTGGTGACAGACAGTTTCACCGTTGCAAAAAAAAATGGTGCGATTTTGCATCGTGATGTGCGCGAGAAGCCGGTGTATTCCGGCCGAAATGCGGATGGCGTCGTTACCATTCTCAACACCGATGAAAAGAAACAACGTCAATCATGTCTGACGGATGAACAAATTACTCACCTGGCAGAACAGGCGAAAAAAATTCGCGCCTGGTATGGTTGTGAGCTTGATATTGAATGGGCGTATAAAGATGGTCAGTTGTGGTTGCTGCAAGCCCGACCTATTACCGTAGCAACTTTAGCCAGTGTTGAAAAAATTTATGCTGATCCGTGGGAAACCGATGAGACAGTGAAAGAAAACTGTATGTTCTCTCGAATGGATACCGGAGAAATTGTTACTGGCCTGATGACGCCATTGGGCATTTCATTTTGCCATTTTTATCAGCAGCATATTCATGGTCCGGCAATCAAATGTATGGGCATGAGTGAAATTGGTGACTGGCATACTTTCATGGGCTATATCCAGGGATATGTTTACCTGAATATTTCTTCTGCCGCCAAGGACTTAACGCAGTGTCCCCCGACGCATGACCCGATGATTTTTACCAAACGTTATGCCACGGATGAAGTCGATTTCACCCATTATAAAAACCCGTATGGCGATGGTTACTCTGGTTTCAAGTTCTTCAAAACCAGCCTGCACTGGATCAAAACTCAATTCACGCTGGCGATGCAGGCAAAGGGCATCGTTAAAGACATGGTTGAGTTGCGAGAGCGTGAAACGAAACGCTTTCTGGCGTTGGATTTACAGGCGATGACGTTGCCCGAACTGAACGCTGAACTAACCCGTATCGACGGTTATTTTCTGGATGCCTGTTCTGCTTATATGCCGTTCTTCTTACAGTCATTCGCGATGTACGATGCATTGGCAGAAGCGTGTGAGGAGTGGTTATCCGGGAAGGGTGATCAACTACAAAACCGAGTGAAAGCTTCAATGAATAACCTACGCACCATTGAAGTGACGAAAGGGATTGTTGATCTGGTCGATGTCGTCAAACGCACGCCCGCACTGGTTGAAATCTTTGAGAAGAATACGGCGACTGACCTGCTAAGCATTTTGCCGGAAGATAATGATGGCAAACATTTCTGGCAAAACCATTTTAATCGTTTTCTTGAGAACTTTGGCTCTCGTGGTCGCCAGGAATTCGAACTCAGTATTCCACGCTGGAATGATGACCCAACGTATCTACTTCAGGTGATGAAAATGTACTTGAAGAACGAAGTTGATTTGGAAGGCCGTTTAGCTGAAACCGGCAAAAAACGAGATAACGACACTGAAGAGTTGTTGAAAGATTTGCCGTTAAAAGCACGGATGAAAATCAAATTCCTGATCAATACCTATGGTGTGATGGCGGAGCGACGTGAAGAAACACGTCCAACCTTTATTGCCGAAACCTGGTTCTATCGCAAAATTATCTGTGAAGTATTACGCCGTCTGGAACAGGATGGTGTGGTGAAACAGGATGAACTTGCCTACATCGACTTTAACAAATTCCGGGATTACGTCGCCGGACGTGCTTCTGCCAGTGAGGCATTTGATAAAGCCATGATTGAGCGAAATCGTCATCAGCATTTAATTAATATGCATGCTGATGAGCCGCCACTGGCATTAATTGGTGGTTACACCCCAACCCGCAAACGAAAAGCGGTGAGTGACGGTGATGATAATACCCTGTCTGGTCTTGCCGCCAGTCCTGGGACTATCGTTGCAAGAGCGCGTGTTATCACCGACTTACCGACTCAGGCAGAACAATTCCAACAGGGTGAAATCCTGGTGGCGAAGTTCACGGACGCTTCCTGGACGCCGCTATTTATTCTGGCGTCCGGTATTGTTGCCGATATCGGTTCTACCTTGTCTCACAGTTCTATTGTTTCCCGCGAATTTGGCATTCCTGCCGTTGTTAACGTGGGCGACGGAACTCAGAAAATTCAAACGGGTGACCTGATTTTCCTTGATGGAGATAACGGCATCGTCAGCATACAGGAGAGACGCGAATCAGTTCATTAACCAGGCATCACTCACTGTATTGCGCGCTTTAACGTAACACGTTCTACCAGCCATAAAGCCAGCAATTTTTACAGGCAGATTTTTGTCTGGGGCCTTTTACGGCCTGAATTCTGATAATCGATGAATTATCAGGCGGATAACAGCCTCTCGTCAGTTGCGAGCAGGTAGTGATTTAAACCGTTAAGTTTGAAGGTAACAGCGATGAGCGTCACCGTTGGCGTCGTAGTAATCACACAGAGCCAGTCTTTCTTTGAAACTGGACTCAGTGTGCTGAATGACATTAAAGAGCATGTGTTAAATCAGGTAAATGTCGATGCAGATCTGGAGTTAATTCTTCGGGCCACTGGCAATGACCCTGTGTATCTGGAAGCCAGAAACAAGGCTATCCGTTATCTTTCTAATCGTAAGGAGACGATTGATGTTCAAGTGATTCAGGCGGGCAGTATCGACCGGGCGTTAGAGAAAATATCCCGGGCGTCTGATAAGCATGAACTGATGAATTTTCAGGTCGGTATGGTGTATTACGACCAGAGTTCAATGGCTCAGGGAGAGCAACAAATTGTTGAAATCGATGATGATTTGGCGCGTTTTTATGACGGTTTGAAGTTGTCTGGCGTGCCGTCGTTCAATTCTCCGTTTTCTGTTGGTGTGTTTATCGCGAACAAAGAACCCGCGATCCGCTATCAGTCTCAGGAATTCATCGAGTGCATCATGCCGGACAGCATTGACGTGCTGCAAACCGGGTTGCTGTGTATGTGGATGGATTTCTTCGAAAACAGCTATGCCAATCGGCGGATTAAACCTGACCCGGATTTTACGGCGAAGAATTGTCTGGGCGATCAACTGATTCGTTTTTTGGCGCGAGAGTCGGGTAATGACTGGTTGTCGTTCTATTATACGGGTTCTGTCGTATCCAGCCTGATCAACTTCTTTGAACAGCACAGTGCTGAACATGGCGGGCTGGTGTTGCGTGGGCCGAATGAACATGCGCTGGCCTGTGGAGCAATGGCATCGTGGCAGTTGTATCAAAAGCCGTTTTCGATTGTTGTTACCAGTGGTATGGCTGAAGAATTCAAAGGCACACTGGTCAATTTACGTGAAGCGCGGGCTAAAGGTTTTATCATCGTTGCTGAAAGCCGTGATAACCAGTGGTTTCCATTCCAGGGGACTATTACGCCGGATGAAGATACCCGCGAAGTCCTGGCGGCAAAACGTGTGCCTTATGTGTATTTCGATACGGTAGAAAACATCGAAACCTGCATGAAGGAAGCGTTCGAGAAATATCATGCGGACGAAGGCCCGGTTTTCTTGCTGGTCACACCAAAAGTGCTTGAGTATACAGCCGAACTGGATACGCCATTATGGCAAACAGTGACAGCAGATACGGTGCAACAGCAAGTCGCTGCATTTCCGGCAGATGAAACTGAATCGTTGGTAATGGATCAACAAACCCGTGAATCGATGGATCGGGTCATGGCGTTGCTCAATGAAGGGCCTGATAAAGTGCTCTGGCAATTGGGCGCGTTAACCGAACGAGAAACCGAGTTGGTGATCGACATTGCTGAACGGGCTGGAATTGCACTGACCGATTCATTGTCTCACCCAGGTGCAATTTCCAAGTACCGTCACGGTGAACGAAACCCGAATTATCTGGGCACATTTTCTATCTATGGTTACAGTCCCCGCGTTTACAGTTACCTGTACACCAACCACAAGATAAACAGCAAAGCTCAGCAAGCGTTGTTTTTCATCAAAAGCAAAATCAATGAACTGGCAACGCCTTTTACTGAAGGTCGCCTGAAGCAGAAAATTGATATCACGCAGGTGACACATCGCTCAGAACACATCGCGCCATTTGCTGATCAGCCAGTGCATATGAACAGCCTGGCATTCCTACATTATGTGTCTGACAACCTGAACGTACCCGATGACTTGTTACATCGTCGTCAAAAACTGATGAATTCGTATCAGGATACGCCATCGGATGTTGTCAGTAAGCTGCCTATTCTTCCGATGAGTCCTAACTATTTCTTCAATCAGTTTAACAAGCTGGTGGAGCGACTCATTGTTCAGGATGGCTTTGACTACACCGGTGTGTATGACGTCGGTCGCTGTGGGATTTCTGCCATTCGTAATGTCGCCACTACACGTCGGGGATTCTCTGGCTGGTATGGACGGGCATTAATGGGTGATGCACTACTGGCAACGGTCACGTTAGCGCATACCAGTCCGGGTAATGTTATTGCCTTTATCGGCGATGGCGCTCGCGGTGTGGTGCCGGATATCCTGCCGTCTTTTATCGAAAATGTGCTGAGTCACCCTGAATCCCTCAATAAAAATATCACCGTGTTGTATTTCTGTAATGGTGGCCATTCGGTCATCAATACCTACCAGGAACGAATCATGTTCCGCCGCACATCCCGTCAGATGCGATTAGTGAATCTGCATCAGGACGACTGGGAAGACACAATTTGCGGGTTCAAAGTCGTTGCAAAAACTATTCGTGAATTTGATGAACAGCAACTGGCCGACGCTATTACAGAGCCACGCCGTTTAAATCTGTTCTCTGTGCAGGTGTCGCACAATAACGAAGGCGACGGTATCACGTTAGCGACCGCTGATGGCTGGCAACGTGACCCGGTCCAACCGCTTGAGCCTCAGGAGTAATTAATAATGAAATTTGGTTTTATTGCACATCCTACGTCGGTTCAACTCAAGCGTTACGTGAAAATGATCGACATGTTTGAACGGGCAAGTGACGACTTAAACACAGGCTATGACAGAGACTTGTGGAGTAAAAAGAACCTGACCTCGTTTATGGATTTTGCCCGAATTACATCGGCGACTGGCGCGGAAGCAGAAGGCATTGTGCGTTATATGCCGCTAACGGCAGAAGAAATGCTGAGTGCGGCTAAATCTGTTCAGCAACGTGTCGTCGAAGGGATTGGTGAGTTTGTTGAGCAGGGTGCTGATATCGTTGGTCTTGGTGGTTTTACTTCCATCATTGGTAAGCGCGGCATGGATACGCTGAAAAAATCACCGGTGCCGTTAACCAGCGGAAACTCTCTCACCACCTGGGCTGGCTACAAAGCGCTGGAACAAATCATTGACTGGCTGGAGGTGAATCCCGAACAGGAACGTATTTGTATCGTTGGTTATCCGGGATCGATTTGTCTGGCATTAGCAAAGCTGATGTTAGCAAAAGGCTTTGAACTGGATTTAGTTCACCGCACGGCAAAAACACCCAAAGATCAGTTGCTGCAACATATTCCGGAAAAATGGCACGACCGGGTTCACCTTACTGCAAACATTGAAGAATGTTATGGCCGAAATCGGTTGTATGCCGGGGCAACATCGGCTGGTGGCGTGGTGGACGCAGACAAACTGTTACCAGGTTCTATCTTCATCGATATTGCCTTACCGCGTGATGTGAATGCGGTCACTAAGCCTGAGCGTAACGATATTCTGGTCATTGATGGCGGCTGCGTCTGTGCATCTGATGCGGTGAAGTTTAATGGTGAATCCCTGAATATTGCGATTAAACAGCAAATCAATGGATGCCTGGCCGAAACTATGATTCTGGCGCTGGAAAATCGTCAGGAAAGCTTTTCAATTGGTCGTGAATTACCACCTGAAAAAGTGTTGGAAATTGGTGAAATTGCCGAACGTCATGGTTTCCGTGCTTATCCGTTTGCCTCCTACGGTGAAAAAGTTGATAAGCAAGCCATTTTGAATTTCTCACGTTTCTTCCGCCGTGCAACTGATAATCAGTCTCCGCTGGCTTATGTCGAGCAAGTACTGGATGGCGACACAACCCGTAATGACACGCTGCATCGTTATCGGAGCTATGTAAATCCGATGATGGCCGACTTTTTGAAGTTGCAGCGCTGTGATCGAGTGATCACCAAAGCCGAAGGTACGCAGGTGTGGGACAGCGAAGGAAACCAGTATCTGGATATGGTGGCTGGCTACGGCTGTCTGAACCTGGGCCATAACCCGAAATCGGTTAATGATGCCGTCGTTGATTACATTCAGAACAACGGCACGAACTTCGTACAGTACATTTCTATTCCTGAACAAACGGCGAAACTCGCAGATATTCTTTGTCATCTCTCGCCGGGCAAGATGGAACGGGTATTCTTCAGTAACTCTGGCACGGAAGGGATTGAAGCAGCGATGAAGATCTGCCGCGCTGCGACCGACAATCCGAAAATTGCCTACCTGGAAAACTCGTATCACGGTAAAACGCTGGGCAGCTTGTCGATTACAGGACGAGAAAAGCATCGCCGTCATTTCACGCCGTTACTGGATCATTGTATTCAGGTGCCGCCGGGCGACATTGACGCGCTGCGTCAGGTACTGACTGAACAGGACATCGGTGGCTTCATTATCGAACCGATTCAGGGTGAAGGTGGAGTGAAAATGCTGCCTGACGGGTATTTAAAAGCCTGCGAAACACTCTGCCGCGAAACCAATACGCTGTTTATGGTCGATGAAGTACAAACTGGCCTGGGACGAACTGGTCGCATGTTTGCCAGTGAATGGGAAAACGTTGAGCCTGACGTGTTGGTGCTATCTAAATCATTGTCTGGTGGTCTGGCTCCTATTGGCGCCACGCTTTGTCGAGCTGACATCTGGCAACGCGCTTATGGCACATCTGATCGTTTCCTGATGCATACCTCAACATTTGGCGGCGGCAATATTGCGTCGGTTGCTGCTGCGGCGGCAATCCGTGAATTGCTGAGCGCTGATTTGTGCGCGCGTGCAGAAGACATGGGCGCATATTTTAAAGCTGAGCTGGAACGTGTCACGGCTGATTATCCGTTTGTTGGTGAAATTCGTGGCCGAGGTTTGATGTTGGGCATTCAGTTCGCCAGTGACTTTGATGACGCCGTGGAAGCCGCAGCCCGTGAGTTCGCGACTCGTCTGCCAGGAGACTGGCACACCATGTACAAGTTCCTTCCTGATGAAGTACGGGACAACCTGGCTCGTGCCATGACTCGTATGGAGCAATCTTTGTCTGAGATGTTCTGTATGAAGATAGTGACCAAGCTGGGACTGGACCACAACATCCTGACATTTGTTACCGCCAACAGTTCAACGGTAATGAGAATTCAACCGCCGTTAATCATTGAAAAAGCCGATGTCGATCACTTCGTACAGTCGTTTGCCACGGTTTGTGAGGAGATGGCGACATTTCTTGACTAGTTAAGCGCCTGACAACAGGCATTTTTTTGGTGCGATGGTTCAGCCATCGCAATGCATACAAGCTTTTACTGAATAGTGGACACAATCATGAATGACAAAATGCACAACACCGTTGACGCCATGATGGGCTTTTTCAAAACCAAAACAATTACAGCAGCGCTTGAATTGCGGTTGTTTGACTATCTGGCCGATGGTCCTCAAACGATGGAGCAACTGGCAAAACGAACTGAATTACCAGAATTGTCGCTGAGCCGACTGTTAATTGCGTGTGCTTCGCTGGATCTGATCGAAAAGAATGCTGAAGAGCAATACGTGTTACCAGCCGAAAACCAGGCGTTTCTGGTGAGTTCAGAACCGTTATGGATTGGATGGCTGGCTCGTCATATCGATACCTTCCTTTATCCATTATGGGGCAAATCAGCCGATGCGGTTCGTCAGGACAAAAACCAGCGTGAAGCCGTGTTTGGTGATAACCGTAGCTGGTTTGACATTTTGTATCAAAACCCGAAAGACGTTGAAGATTTCCAGGAATTTCTGGGCATTTATGCTGCGCCGTTTATCGACGGATTTGTTTCGGAATACGACTTTAATCAGCACAAACGTTTTCTGGATATTGGTAGCGGTATTGGCTCATTACCAATGGCTGTGGCTGATAACTTTGCCGACCTTGATGTTGCGATTTGTGATTTACCGGCCGCAACAGATTTCGTCACACGCAAACTGGCGGAAAAAGGCTATGGCGAGCGCATTTCTGTGACTGCTGGCGATGTAATTAAAGGTGAGCTACCTGAGCAGGAATACGACCTGGTTCACCTGGGCTGGATGTTACATGACTACGATGCAGAGACTCAGGTCACTGTGTTGGAAAACGTATTTAACGCATTGCCAGCCGGAGGAACGTTCATCGCATCAGAAACGCCATTGAATGACGACGGTATGGGACCAGAATTCACGGCATTGTTGTCGATCAATATGTTGGTTTCGACGGATGGCGGTATTGAGAGTACACGCGAACAATACATCAAACGGTTTGAATCTGTGGGTTTCATCAATGTTCGAGCGCTGACAATTTCAGGCCCTCGTGTGTTGTTTGTTGGTGAAAAACCGGCGTAAGGAAGGGCAGGAATGTTAGCGAACAAACTACAAGATTACATCGTTAGTAATTATCTGGATGGCGACAGTGATGGTCTGGACGCGGATACCCAGTTACTGGCGCTGAACATTATCGATTCAGTATCCATCTTTGATTTAGTGAACTTTATCCGTCAGCAAAGCAACTGCTCAATTCCGATGGTGGAAATTAAGCCTGATAACTTTGCTTCAATCAACGCGATGTGTGCGTTGGTTGAGCGATTGGGCGAATAGTCTGGCGTATTGGTAGAAGGTGACACACATGACAGCAACAACAGACACCCTGGCAACTGCGAGCCAGATTGAAAAGTATCAAGGGTTAACTGACTTTGTTCTTAACCAGCTGAGTGAGCAGTCTGAGTACGACAAACGTGAACTGGATATGCAAGCGGATTTGCAAAGTGATCTTGGCGTCGATTCAATCATCATTGCATCGGTAGCTGGCTCAGTCACGACTGCATTGAAGCTGAATGTCAGCGTTAATATTCAGGGTGTAGATACAATCGCACAATTTATCAGCTTACTGGAAGGCGTTATTGAAAAGCATCAGCCAGACGTATCCGTTTTCCAGACTGCAACTGCTGATAATGATACAGCGAATACATCGAGTGTGGCTTCGGGCGATGAGAAATTGACAGCGCTGGACCACCTGATTATTCAAACATTTGCTTTGCACAGTGGTTACAGCCAGTCAGACCTGGATCTGACGGCTGACCTTGAAAGTGATTTGGGGATTGATTCCGTGACGCATATTACGGTGATGTCTGACTTGCAACGTGAACTCGGATTAATTGATACCCAGATTCCGGATGATCTGAACACCATTGAAAAAGTTAAAGCATTTTTTACGGCACAGTATCAAGCAGGATTTATTGCTGCAGACAAACTTAAAGGTCAGTCAACAACAGACACTAAAACGAATGCCATAAAGGAAGAAGGTGCCGAAGTTATTCAACTCCATGCTGATGATACGGCTGCTGATAATGTGTCAGGCAAGAATAACGTTGCTGATGCAACGGTAGCGTCGACGGAAACCATGACGGAAGAAGAGCTGAAATATCGCACTATGCAGGATTTCGTCAGCATTGAAAACAAAGACTTGTTCTTTAAAACGCGTGAATTTGCGAAGTTCTACCAGGCAAAACGCGACAAAGAATTACTGTGGTATGGCATGCCACTGTCGTCTCAGTGTCGCAATCGGGCGATGATTTTTGATGATATTACGGGTGAAACCCGCGAATTTTTAATGTTTGCCTCGAACAATTATCTGGGCCTTGCCAATCACCCTGACGTTATTGATGCGATTCAGCAGGCGGCGGGTCAGTACGGTGCAACTAATACCGGTTGTCGGTTAATTGGTGGTAGTAACGTGTTGCACCTTGAGCTGGAACGAAAACTGGCAGAACTCAAAGGTCGTGAGTCATGCATTGTGTTCCCATCAGGCTATTCCGCTAATCTTGGCGGTATTTCCGCACTAACTGGTAAAAAAGATCTGGTGTTCACTGATGCGATAAACCATATGAGTATTCAGGATGGTTGTAAGTTGTCGGGCGCTCAGCGCAAGATCTATGCGCATTCAATGGACAGCCTGGAAAAAACATTAGCCAAATATGCCGATCATCCGGGTGGCAAGCTAATTGTGACTGATGGTGTGTTCAGTATGCATGGCGATATTGTTGACTTACCTCGCTTAAACCGCCTGGCTAAGCAGTATGGAGCCAAAGTACTGGTGGATGACGCGCATTCAACGGGAGTACTTGGAAAAACCGGTTCAGGGACCACAGAACACTTCAATATGAAAGGTGAAGTAGATCTTGAACTGGGTACGATGAGTAAAGCGTTGGCGGGTCTGGGTGGCTTCATTTGTGGTGATGAAGATGTCATCGACTACATGCGTTTCTATGCCAATTCCTACGTATTCGCCGCCACAATTCCGGCTCCGGTTGCAGCTGGATGTATTGCATCAATTGATGTGATGAAAAAAGAACCTCACCGCCTTGAACTCTTATGGCAAAACATCAATCACCTGAGAGCCAAATTACTGGCTGCCGGTTTTAATCTTGAAAATTCCTACAGTGCGATTATTCCTGTCGTCGTTGGTGATGACCAGAAAACGCTGGAATTGGGTCGGGCGGTTCGTAAACGTGGCATGTATTGTCAGACCGTGGTGTATCCGGGCGTTGCTGTTGGTGATGCGCGTTTACGTATCAGCGTGTCCAGTGAGCATACGATGGAAGATCTTGAGCTGGCAGCACAAATCGTGATCGACGCAGCTCACGAAGTCGGTATTTCGACAGCATACTCTGCTTAATTCCACTGAATACAGGAGGTTACTATGTCTGTGACACATACAGCCAATAACAACCCGATGTCGGGTGGTGCCGGAATTTCAGGCCGGGTTATGGATAATTCGGTGATTGCGGGTTTACGCCGCAGTGCAAAGCTTTTTCCAGATTCTGACGCATTCTATTGTCAGCATCAGGTTGTCAGTTGGCAACAATTGCATGATGACGTCGTGACCATCGCTCGGGTCTGGTCGCATCTGTTAGATGTTAATCAGACAGGCAGAGTGGCGATCTATTTGCACAAAGGAATCGATTTTGTCACAGCCATTTATAGTGCAATGGAATGTGGATTAACCTGGGTGCCACTGGATGCGACTCAGCCTGCGGAGCGTGCCGCTGTCATTCTTGATAATGCGAAACCTGAGTTGCTGGTTGTTACACGCTCATTGTGGCAAGACCTGAAAGACAAATTATCCGATGATGTTCGACGTTCAATTCAGTTGGTTGTGTGTGATGACCGCTACTCCGATCTGGCTGAATCAGTGAGTTCTTCAGCACTGGCGCAATCGTTAGAACACCAGGATAAATCCCATGTGTATTTGCCCTTTCAGCCAGTGACTTCTGATGTTGCGGCGATCTTGTTTACGTCAGGTTCAACGGGCGTGCCAAAAGGTGTGCAGATTAGTCATCAAAACCTGATGCACTTTATCAACTGGGCTGTGGATGAACTGGATTTGGTGCATGAAGATGTGCTGTCAAATCATGCTGGCTATCATTTTGATTTAAGTACATTTGATTTGTTTGCAGCCAGCCAGGTCGGTGCTGCCTGTTGGATCATCACACAGCAAGAACAACGTAATGTCGTTGCATTACGAGAAGGCATTATTCGTCACAATGTGACGGTGTGGTACAGCGTGCCGTCTGTTTTGTCGATGATGGTAACTGCCGGGGCACTGGAGCCTTCGGTATCGGCATCACTCCGTCACGTTATCTTTGCCGGAGAGGTTTTTCCCGTTAAGCAATTGAACGCGCTGGCGGAGCAATTACCTGCTGGCTGCTCGATGTACAACTGGTATGGACCAACGGAGACGAATGTTTGTCTGAGTCACCGTATAACAGAGCAGGATCTGGCTGCGAGCCATCCACCGCCTATCGGTAAATTGTTACCGGACATTTGGGCGTGGCAAGTCGCACCGGATGGACAACTCTCGTTACATCAAGGGGACTGGGAAGGTGAGTTGGTCGTGAGTGGTCCGTGTGTCACACCAGGCTACATCAATCAGGCTAATACGCTGAACACGGTTCATCACCGCCAGAAACGTCATGCAACAGGAGATTTGGTGGTGTGTAAGGACGGCGTGTTTACTTATCACGGTCGTATCGATCGTATGGTAAAGATCCACGGAAATCGTGTTGAGTTGGGGGAAATTGAAGCCGCATTAAATCGCTTTGATTCACTGGCAGAAGTGGCCGTGGTTTGTCATCTGACAGAGTCCGAACAGCATGTTATCGCGTTTTATACGCTGGCCGATGGAATTGGTAAGGTGTCAGCCTTAGCACTAAAACAATTTGCCAGTCAGCATTTGCCTCGTTACATGATTCCTTCCCGTTTTTCTGCGATGAGTGAATTACCATCGAACAACAATGGGAAAGTGGATTATCCCGCTTTATCACGATTGGCCGTAGAAATGTTCGAGCCTGCTCAGGAAAAGGTGAACAGTTAATGACGGTTGTAGATTCTGGTTTGCTGACTAATCCACTGGCCGTTGTCGCAATTGGTGTCAGACACCCCGCGCTAAAAAATTACGCTGACTTTCGTCAATTTGCTCAGTCATCATCGCCAGCATTAGCGACGGATAGTTTGTCCTTTTATGGCGAAAAGTCTGACTGGAACGGGCATCAGTTTTCAACATTGAATGTCGATTACAAGAAGTTTGGTGTTCCTCCTATTTACCGAAAATCAATCGCGTCGGAAACCTGGTTGGTGTTACAAGCTGTTGAAGATGCTTTGCAGTCAGTGAATACCAGTGAGTGGAATCCGCAAGCCACAGACGTGTTTTGTGGGACGTGTTTTGGTTTCGATGTGAGCTACAACAACGAAGCTAAAATGGCGATGACGCGCCAGGCTGTCGCTCGCTGGTTGGCGGAACATCCGGAAGCGGATGAGGAAAATCAGGCGTACCACCTGGCGGATATCAAAGAGCAAATAGCGTTGTATTTTGGTGCCAACTCTCATGACAGAGTGGGAGAGATGGCCAGCACGATTCCTGCTCGGGTGGCGTCATGGCTTTCTCTGCATGGTAAATGTCAGACGATTGAATCGTTAGATGGGACGGGGTTTCAGTTACTGCAACTGGCGGCAGATACGCTGGCATCGCCTGACAGCGATACCGTGATTCTGACGTCCGTTCAGCGTTTTAACAGTCGGCTGGTGCCGCAGATGTTAGCGGGAAAGCAGCTGGATGCTACTGATTCACAACCTGTATCTGAAGGGGCCGTGTGTCTGGTTGTTCGGCGTTTGTCGGATGCTGTGCGTGATGACGATAACGTTCTTGCCGTGATTGACCAAATGGAATGCCAGCATCATGGCGCGGGTGCGGTGATGGCATGGCCAGTTGAAACATCAGATAAATGGGCAGATTCAATGAGTCTGAATGACTCTGATGTTTCTTCAACTGTTGACGGTCGATTCAATGCTGCCTCAGGCAGAATCAATGATGATCATTTGCAGCAACTGGGCTTTGGCCTGGCGAACCAGTCACTACTGACTATCGGGTTGTCGATAGCGCAAATGGATGATTCAAAGGAGGCGGGTTCAGGGCAAAGCGCAGTCATACAGGGGAACAGCTTAAATGGCATTTCCTGGCAGGTCAGCGTAAAACGTTCAGGCGAATTAACATCTGAACAATTGTCTGATGGATTAAATCAACGACTGCATCGTGAACCGATAGCCGTTGTGGGTTACTCACCTATTGTTGGACCGTGTCCTGATAAAGAACAACTCTGGTCGTTATTATCAGAACAACAAAGCGGAATCGATGTATTGCCGGTTGAGTCATTTAACAAGCCTGTTTTCTGGCAACCGGGTACAGCGTCGCGTTTGAGTTCCTATTCAGTCAATGGATCGATTATTGGCGGAGCTGAGCAAGGGGTGGAGCAGGTTGAACAATGGCTGGATGAATTGCCGTTCAGATTTATGCCTGTTCGTAGAAATGCAATGGATATTGCGCAAAAAGCCGCATTAATTGCTGCTTATCAGGCAGTTTCAGGTGTTAATCGAAGCGATAATAATGCCGTTATTCTGGGTTCAAATTTATCGTTGCGACTGGAACGTGACTTGTTGAGTACTGAACGACTGAATCAGGGAATTGCAGATTCAGCATGCCCGTCACAGAGCTATCAGAAGAAACCGCTCTTTAATCCAGGGCCGTATGCTCTGGATGGCATGGTAGCGAGTGGAAGTGGTTGGATCATATCTGCATTAAATGAACTGAATGCGCAAAGCTATTGTGTTGAAGCCGCCTGCGCCTCTTCACTGGCAGCCATTCACAACAGTGTCAGAGCATTACAGTCGGGTCGGGTCGATATGGTGTTGACCGGAGGACTGGAATTTCCTGTGAATGAACGTGACTTTGTGCTGTGTAGCGCACAAATGATGTTATCGCAGGACAAGATTTCCCCATTCTCAGAATGGGCTGACGGATTCACACCGGGTGATGGTGGTGCGTTGTTTGTGCTAAAGCGATTAAGTGATGCAGAACGCGCTGGCGACAATATTGTTGGGGTCATTCACGGTATTAGTGGTTCCTGTGATGCTCGCTCAATGACTGCCCCGGATGTTGATGGACAATCCATAGCGATTAACAAAGCGCAGGAACTGGCTTCTGTCAATCTTGCGCATATCGACTATATCGAAGCACACGGCACCGGAACATTACTCGGTGACGCCGCAGAAACAGAGTCTCTTAAGCAAACGTATGGAGAACATGACAGGGATGTTCCTTTGGTCATTGGTTCAGTTAAATCGAATCTTGGTCATTGTTTTGCCGGAGCAGGCTCCGTTGGGCTGGCAAAAGTGCTGCTGGCGATAGAAAACAATCAAATCCCGCCAACAATATTACGTGGTCCATTGAACGAAAAGCTACCACTGGCTGATATTCCGGCAGTTATTAATACTGAAATGTCGGCATGGCAGCACGGTGAAAAATTAGCTGCAGTCAGTTCGTTTGGGACAGGTGGTATTAACTATCACGTAATACTCGGTGGTTACGTTCCACAATAACGGAGAACCAGAAAAGCAATGCAAACAATAATTCATAAAATTCGATTAAAAGACGTCACGCTGGTTGATGCATTTAAAACCTGGGTAGAAATGAAAGACTATATGGCTTGCAAGCAACTGAATGCGGTGAAGCAGTTTGATGTTCACCATGTCAGTAGTGAAGCGAATGCGGATTATCACTTTTTTGAAGTGATACGTATTAGTGACATGGCGCTGTTTGAACAAGACATGAAATCTGAGGTTTTTGCAGGTCTTGTCGCTCGTTTTGAGCAGATGGCTGACGTTGTAGAAGAAATTACCGGCGAACAAATTGCCGATGGCTATCAGGCCAGTTAACTGATTCAATCTGGAGGTAAAAATGACAGAGGGCTGCACCAAAGCAAGATTTGCAAATGACCTGGAACAAGCATTACAAGTAGCGCGACTTGCTCCATCTTCCCACAACAGCCAACCCTGGTTGTTGAAAGTGATTGTGGGTGTACCCGTTGAAATGTCAGACCAAACGATTGATGAATGTGATCACTTTCTATCATTAGGATTCGATGACACACGAACGCTGACCAGTATGGATTCTCTGCAACCTGAGATGTTTATCAGTCTGGGAGGATTCTGGCACATGTTACGCAGCATGCTGGATGCACTCGGCTATCGTTCAGATATTTTCTGGCAGCCAGAAACGAATCAGGCATTGCCTGCTTCAGTTGCGATTGTTCGAGTGCGTAAAGAACGCCCTGCGGATAATGATGCACTGGAGCGAATTAAAGCATCAGCATCGCGACGATTGACCAATCGAGGCCCTTATCAGGCTTCTCGGTTAGAAAGCATTCGATTAAAGCCGCTGTTTGACAGTGACAGTGCAGCGTTAAATGTGATTGATGAACCTATGATGATCTCTCGAATTGCGAATCTGGTGAAACGCTATGCCGGGCTGGATTTTTCGAACACAAAAGCCTGGTCGGAAACCTGGCAATACATCCGTTTTGATGAAAAGGAGCCAGCGGAGGATGGATTCTATCTGTCCAATTTATTTGGCCCAGTTTCAAGACTAACACGATTTTTGTTTGAGTTTGGCCTGAATCCAAAACGCCACTGGCTATACCGACCGCTTGGTGTTCCAGGAATTATGGCGGGTGGTCTGGCTGATCTGGTACGGAATACACCTCAGTTGTTTACCGTGACGGTTGAACAGAATTCACCTGAAGCCTGGTTCAGTGCAGGAACATCGTTAATTGATTTCTGGTTGTCCTGTGCAAGGCAGGGGATCGCGATACACCCTGTCAGTGTTCTACTTCAGAATGAAGAACCGAAACATAATCTACAGCGTGTAACCGGCGATGAAAATTCTGTTGTTTTTATCGGGCGTATTGGATTTCCACAGCAACAAGCTCAACCAGCACCAAGACGCAGTGTCGATTCGGTGCTGACCTGACTAGCATCAGTCAATCGCGATTCAAGATAGCAAATTACAATAACAGGTTAAAAAAAATGAATGTGTGGATTGTTATCGGCGTAATAACCGCCTCTTTGTCCGCTGTGGGTGTTGTCACAGCGTTGATTTCTCGGGATGTGAAATATCCCTTTATTGTTGGTTTTAATACGATGTTGCCTGTCGCTGCGGCATATTGTTACTTTGGTGACGGTAGTCTGGCACATAAAACATTAATTATGACTATGGTGGGTCTGTATACCATTCGTATGAATATCGTTTTGACGCAATGGTATGACGCTACTGCGGCCGCTAAACTGAAAGATGTTTTGCCTGCGGGACAGATTTACGGGCTTCCTGTCATTCTGGTCAATATTTTTGGTTGGTTGTACTGTTTGCCGTTTTACTGGGCCGCTGATATGACTGGGCCGTTTGGCGTGTTTGAGTACAGTGTACTCGGGATATATACCCTTGGCACGTTGCTTCATTTTGGCTCGGACTACCAGAAACTTCAGTTTAAAAAACAACGAGACTCCAAAGGTAAAATTCTGGATACCGGTTTCTGGTCACTTTGCCGCCATCCAAATTACTTTGGTGACTTTTTAATTTATGTGTCGTTTGGTGTGCTGGCTGGCAACTGGTGGGGGGTGGTTTCTCCGTTAGTGAACATCGGCCAGTATCTCGGCGATGCGATACCAAAAAGTGAAGAAATGTCTGCAAAACGCTATGGCGATGATTGGGATAGCTATAAACAGCGAGTTAAATGCTTGATTCCATTTGTTTATTAATTAAATAAACTTTTGGCGTGTTCAAGTTAATCACTTGCTAATTTCATACTCCCTGTGATACATCAATGTACCACTAACCAGGTTAATACTGCTGTTCGCAGGGAGTATGTATGAATTTTATTGTGCTGGCTGTTCCAGCTTTTCTATTGTTAATTGCAGCAGAATTTGTGATTGACAGAATAAAAGGTACAGGCGTCTACCGCCTGAATGATGCTGTTAACTCCTTATCCTGCGGTATGGTGAGCCGTTTAACTGGTCTTTTATATAAACTCATTCCTTTCACCTTATATGGTCTGGTCTGGCAGTCTGCCGCGTTATTTCAATTCGATCGTTCTCAGTTTTGGGTGTGGATCTTCGCGTTTATTATCTATGACTTCTTTTACTACTGGAGTCATCGGTTTGGGCATGAAGTTAATATTTTTTGGGCGGCACATGTCGTCCATCATCAGAGTGAAGATTACAACCTGACAACGGCGTTACGGCAAACCAGTAGCCGGGAATTGTTCGGCTGGGTGTTTTATCTGCCGTTGGCTATTATCGGCCTGGACCCGGTGTTATTTATTGGTACGGCAGCGTTGAATCAGCTTTATCAGTTCTGGGTTCACACTCAATTGATAAAACGATTACCAGCCTGGTATGAATATGTCTTTGTTACACCATCAAATCACAGAGTTCATCATGCTCAGAATAGTGTTTATATCGACAGAAATTATGGAGGATTTTTAATCATCTGGGATCGAATGTTCGGTACTTTTCAGGATGAGCTGCCCGAAGAGCCTTGTATTTTTGGTGTCAGAAAAGCATTGAGAAGCTGGAATCCTTTATGGGCAAATCTCGACTGGTACGCGGTTATGTGGCGAGATGCGGTTCTTACCAGACGGTGGCAGGACAAACTTTTAATCTGGTTTAAACCGACTGGATGGCGTCCTGATGATGTCGCAAAATCACATCCGGTCAAACCAGCGGTACTAGATGAATTTAAAAAGTACGAAACAGCACTGACGCCACTTACCGCTGGTTATGTATTACTCCAGTTCCTTTCATTTTTGGGCATGATTATTTTACTGATGGTGTTTAACCATACGCTGGTTCAGCAAGAGCTTATCGCGGCCTGTGTATTTGGATTATTTAGCTTTTACAGTTTGAGTCAGGTACAGGAAGGACGTTCGGTTGCACTGTTTACCGAAGTGTTTCGATTTGCCCTGTTGTGTTATGGGGTAATTAGCTGGCAGAGTAGTGATGTCGTTAATTACCTGGTTGGGGGATTTTCTCTGATTAGTCTGGGTGTGCTTGTTGTCACTCGTTGTCAGGCTGATGGTGCTATTCATGACACACCAAAAAGCGACGCTAAAATTTAATGTATGTTACGTTAATGATAAATAAAATATGTAATTCACTTGAGGTATGGTGTATTGTTGTGCGATAAAAACAGTTAAGTCTGTTGAATTTACAATAGAAAATTGCATTTTCGCTGGAAGGAATTAAATGTAATTTATCTGTTAACTTTTAGCTTTATTCAGACTATAGTTATATGATTTTTTAAAAGACAGGGACAGTGTCCGACTGCGTTCGGGGAAACCTGATAACTGTTGAATAATGTGGCTGACGGGTGCTTCTGGAAGAAGCATACCAATACTGATGACCCACAGACAGAACACAATGGATGAGGAAAAGAAGGATATCTGCACAGAAAATGATTCTGTGAGCAACTCGTTGAGATGAAAGGCTGTACTCAAGGATTGCGGAAAAATCTGCTCTTATTCCTGACCCTTGGTCGTGGTAATACAGGTTGGTAAACCTGAACTAGATAGAGAGTTTGCTGAATCCCGGCATTGAGGAGAGCAAAAGCGCGGAACTGAGCGCTTTGTTGTGCCTGATGTATTAGTGATGCCCGTGTGATGCACTCGTTTCAGTCAGAGGGTGTAGTTTTTTGATCAGTCTGCAAGGCTGATTTTGAGTTGATTTTTTAGGGACTGTTGACGTTCGCTGATGGCATTTTTTAGAGACTGATTGCACATGTCATCAACAAAGTTCAACAATTCCTAGTAACAGATAAGAGGTTTCGTCTATGCCTGGCCCGGTAGATCGTGACGTTCGTATATTTCTCTTCAGCCTGAAAGTTTTTGTTTTTTCGCTTTGTTACCTTCCGTTTAGTCATGCGGCGGATCAGGTAGATCATCCCATTACGTTGGCAGACGTATATTTTAAAATTCGTCTGATGAATGAAGAAATCGAGTTAATCCGACGGGAAATGGGACGACCAAGAGAATCAGGTCAGGAACTGCCTATTATGGGCGCTACGCTTCAGGAAGTGTGGTTTCAGGCCCAGACTATGTACAAGAAAACCGATCAGCTGGGATTTGAGATTACGAGGAATCGTGTTGATTCGCCAGAATTGCCAAAAGGCGAAATTATCCCAAAAGATGTAATGCGAGTTATTGAGCTCAGTCTCAGTCGCATTAATGAAATCAAAGCTGCGCTCAATATTAACGAAACCTCTGTGGTTTCAATTATCGATAAAGATAAATATCCCGCCGATTTATTCAAAGCAACAGTGCTGGCCAACCGTCAACTTAATCAACTTCTCGATAAAAACTTTTCACCCAGCGACGTATTTCAACAAGTAACACTGGCGATTCAATATGCGTCTGTACTGTTAGGAGAATACGAGCAGGTGATGGAACGTATTCCACCGACACCAGAGTATGAGCGGTATAAGGTACCCGCTGATGTTTTCCGTCGTTTGATGCAATGTCTGACATTGATTAGAACGACTTACCATAATTACGGACTTTCTTCACTGGCGCTCAATCCAACAGGACTGGATGAAATAGAGATTGAACCTGCCGATGTATACGATGTTGCTTCCGTTGTGCTGGCTCAGCTCGACTTTTTAGTGCGCCGTGGCGGTTATGAAGTTGATGTGAAGGGCTACTATCCTGGACGGAAGGTTCCGTCGGACGTTTATCAGCGAGTCGGTATCCTGGAAGCTCAACTACGCATACTGGCCAATCGTTCAGGTAATCGCGAGGGGTAACGTTATGTTTGCCAGATTGCTTGGGAGAAAAAGAAGTTTCTATCGTCAATTACTGATTAGTTACCTGCGGATCGCGGTAGTAGCTGCGGTTTTTTGCATTATTTTGCTGGTCTTTGTTTTCATGTTAACCAGCAACACGGAAGATTTGACGCAAAAAAGTGTCCCTCATGCTCGTAAACTTCATACGATCACTATAAAAATTGAGCAAACGAATGCCATTCTTCGTGACTGGGTGTTGTTTGGCGAAGACGAATACAAACGGCAACGGATCCAGATTTGGAATGCTATTCATGAACAACTGGATGAAGTTAAAACGTTGCAGGATGATTCGGGCCAAAAAGCGCGGATGTTGGAATTACAACATATGCTGGCCGATCTGAATGAATGGCAGTGGCGAATTCAGGATGTTGCCAGAACGCCAGGTAATTTACCGGCTCATCATCTGTGGCAGCGTGACGGCTTACCGATGGCTGATCGTCTGGTAGATGGCATTGAAACCTTGATGAATCCAACCATCATCGAGACATCACTGGATACACAGACGCTGGCTGCCTTGATAGACCTGAGACATCTTATTGCTCAAATCATTAATGAACTGGAACGATTCTTAGAGCTGGGTGAAAGCGCCACAGAAAACCATCTGAAAGCCTTGTACGTCAAAGCGGATCGAATCATGGACAGATATCTGATTGGCGGTACGTGGAATACCAGTCAGTTAGAATTAGCGAGCTGGCTGATTGAAGAATACGATGCGTTAACCATCATGAGTGACCGTGTAATAGATATGCGTAAATCACCGGAATGGAACTTAAGTCTTCACTGGATGGAAGTTCACAATCTGCGAGTAGAGCAACAGATTGTTAATCTGGTCGAAAAAATTGATTCTGAAAGCCTGGCATTATTGCAGGCCAGAACCAAACAGGCAGGGCGCTTAGGGATTCAGGCGATTTTTGTCGCAACTATGCTGCCGATTACCATGTTTGTCATCATCTATTTACTGGCCAAAAGAAACTCCAGAGGCTTGTCTAATTCAATGTTGGCCCTGTCTAAAACGGCTAATGATATGGCCCGAGGCCATATGAACAGTTCAATCAATATTGGTGGCACGCTTGAGCTGGACGCGCTGGCTTCAGCTTTTAATCGGATGCAAACCACCCTGAAAGACAGTTATGGGCGATTGCACGCTATTGTAGATACGGCGCTAGATGCCATCATAACGATTAATAATCAGGGGCAAATCGAATCTTTCAATAAGTCGGCTGAGCGTATGTTCGGCTATTCTGCTGATGATGTGATCGGTCAAAGTATTAACATGCTGATGTCTGAAGATGAAGCGAGACATCATGATCAGCATATTCGTCGATACAACAGAACGGGAGTGGGACGAATTATTGGCAAAGGGCGTGAAGTTGTGGGGCGCCGTAAAGATGGCACGCTGTTTCCGATTCATCTTTCAGTCAGTGAAATGAAGCTCACGAACTATCATGGATTTACTGGCATTATTCGTGATATTACCAATGATAAGAAACAGATGGAGCAATTAATCGAAGCGGAGAAAATGTCGGCACTGGGTTTATTGGTTGCCGGTGTTGCTCACGAGGTCAACACGCCGCTTGGTAATGCGATTACGGCGAATTCTTATCATGTTGAACAATTGAAATTCCTGAACCGTAGTCTGTCGGAAGACAAACTAAGTCGTAAGGATCTTCAGGAATATCTGGTTAAAACACACGAAATTCTTGAAATTGTTAATGGCAATCTCTACCGAGCCGCTGAGATCGTCAGTAACTTCAAAAATGTTGCCGTTGATCAGAGTAGTGGTGAACGTCGTCGTATCAACCTGCATGATTACCTTGATGAAGTGCTTCACACGCTATACCCACGATATAAGCACACTAATATCGAGGTATCGCACGAATGTCCTCATGACATTTCTATCTACACATTCCCGGGTGCACTATTCCAGATCATCAGTAATCTGGTTATTAACTCCCTGGTCCACGGTTTCAAAGAAAAAGAAGCGGGTATGATCAAGCTTCAGGTCACGGATGAGAACAGTTACTACACGATAGACTACACAGATAATGGTGATGGTATATCAAATGAAGTCGCAGACAGGATATTTGAACCTTTCTTTACTACCAAACGTGAAGAAGGTGGAAGTGGATTGGGAATGCATATAGTCTATAATCTTGTTGTCCAGAAATTAGCCGGTTCTATTAAATACATACCTGAGGATATTAGCGGTATTCATTTACAGCTACGATTACCAAAGGATTTAATTACCGACGAGAATGAACAAGAAGAACGGACGTTAGAAGACGTAGTATTGCAAAGCTAATAGTAATTATGAGCATGGTAACAGCTGATTATTGTGCTCATTATTGGCCTTTTTAACGTTGCTTTACGTACTGTTGTTACAAATTTCGCCTGTTCAGTGAAAGATTACTTCACGGCTCTACGGTCATATTACTGGACTAAACAGGTACATAAGGGAGGAAAAGTTATGACAGACGTAATAGAACATCAAATTATCTCACAACAGGAACTCGATAATTTACTGCAAATTAATGAGTTAATTGAGTCACCTGCGGGTCAAAGTCTCATTGCTGAAATGAAACGCGCAATTCTGGACTCAGGCAAACTTGAACTTCATCAGTGGGAATCATTTCGGGATTTGTTGGCAGAGATTGAAACGTTAATCCCGCATATCGATCTGATAATAAAGCTTAAAAAAGAAGAAGCATCCGCTAAGTGATAACGAATTCATAAAGCCAGTATTAACTGGCTTTTTCTTTTCATGATCAGGAGCTGCTGACTGGCAAAGGTTAATAGTTCTAGATATTTGAACCTATCGACTTACTCTCGTCTTCTGACAAACATTCCTGCAACCAATCCATTGCTTTGTCATAATCAGTGAAAAACTCAAAACTGATGCCCGAACGTGAGTAAATTTGATGCCAAAGATTTTTAACAATGTTGATGCATTCTACATCGTCCAGAACAATAGCTATGTAGGCAAGACCCATCGCGATTGATTTAACGGTAATATCAGATACCATCATTTCAGCTTCTTTTACCAGCAATGATTGACCATGCAGGACAACGACATTGCCCCAGGGTTTACTGGTAAGCGATAGTTGCTGTTTGAGAGGAAGCACATCCTTTTGATATTTTTCAATAACTTCCCGATTTCCAGGCCCCGTGCCTTCTACAATTAATATCCTACCTTCAACTGATATTGAAAATTGCCCGTGAGGCGCAAATTTTATGTAGCTCATTTAATTGTCCGCTCGGCTTTTCGCCTACAACGTTATGCTTATATGAAAGTTATTTGTGCATTACTTGAAAACAGGCGGAAAATAATAACAGGTTTGATTTCATATTACTTCTTTAAATTATAAGTAAAAAGTTAATAAAAGGTTAAATAAATGAAGGCTGTAGCTCGGACAAGACAATTTGGGCGATAGATAGAAAAGAGGCGTTCAAGTCAGGTGAGAGTCAGTGCTATATATTGATATATGAATGTTATAGACATCAATAGCACTAATATCTCAGGTACAGATATAAAAAAGCGGTGTACCTCGTTTACTGGGGTACACCGCTGTGTTTGTGCGTTACTTATCTTTTACAGATAAATCTGTATTAGCTGTTCTTAATTGAGTTCAGGAAAGATTCCAGTTCATTAATATCAATCAATTTCTTTTCACCGGTTGTACGGTTTTTATACTCAACTTTATTCTCGTCAAGGTTCCGTTCACCGATAATGATTGAATGTGGAACACCAATCAGTTCCATGTCATTGAACATGACACCCGGGCGTTCTTTACGGTCATCGAACAATACTTCAAGACCAAGCTTTTGTGCTGTTTCATAGGCATTGTTAGCAACATCCGGAATACGATGTGATTTATGCATGTTCATCGGAATGATGGCTACATCGAACGGAGCCAGCTGTTCAGGCCAGGTAATACCGTAGTCATCGTGGTTTTGTTCAATGGCTGCTGCAACGATACGAGAAATACCGATGCCGTAACAACCCATTTCCAGATGTTCATTTTTACCCGTTTCACTCAATACGCCGACATTCATGGCTTCAGAGTATTTTTTACCCAGCTGGAAAATATGACCTACTTCAATACCACGTTTGATGTTTAACGTACCGTTACCGCATGGGCTTGGATCGCCATTAACAACGTTACGAATATCAACGGCCGTGAAATCAGTAATATCACGATCCCAGTTAACGCCCGTTAAATGATGTCCGTTTTCGTTAGCACCACAGATGAAATCAGCCAGGAATGCTGCGCTGTGATCAACATAAACCGGGATAGACAAACCTTTAGGACCAACAGAACCTGGTGCGGCACCAGTCGCTTGTAGGACTTCGGCTTCTGAAGCCATTGTTAACGGGCTGAATACGCCGTCGATTTTCTCTGCTTTGATTTCGTTTAATTCGTGATCACCACGAACTACAAGGGCGATTAGAGGCTGTTTTTCACTACCTTCCGCTTTTTCACCATGAACGATTAATGTCTTAACTGTTTTGTCAGCTGTTACATCAAAAAATGCTGAAACTTGCTCAATCGTGTGCGTATTCGGTGTTGCAACCGTAGCAAGTTCTGCTGATGGTGCAGGGCGCTCACCCTGAGGCGGTAATGCTTCTGCCTTTTCAACGTTTGCCGCGTAATCGCTGCTGTCACTGAAAGCGATATCATCTTCACCAGAATCAGCCAGTACATGGAATTCATGAGACACGGCACCGCCGATAGAACCTGAATCAGCAATTACCGGACGATAGTTCAGACCAAGACGCTCGAAGATATTGCAGTAAGCTTTGTGCATAACTTCATAGGTTTCAGCCAGTGATGCCTGGTCAAGGTGGAAGCTGTATGCGTCCTTCATGGTGAATTCACGACCACGCATAACACCAAAACGAGGGCGAACTTCATCACGGAATTTTGTTTGAATCTGATACAAATTTAATGGAAGTTGCTTGTAGCTGTTTACTTCTTTACGTACCAGTTCAGAAATTACCTCTTCGTGTGTCGGTCCCAGCACGAATGGTCGGTTATGTCGGTCGGCAATACGGAGTAGTTCGGGGCCATATTCAACCCAGCGGCCAGATTCTTCCCATAGATCGGCTGGTTGAACCACGGGCATCAATACTTCGATTGCGCCTGCTTTGTTCATTTCTTCACGAACAACGTTTTCTACTTTTTTCAATACTTTTAAGCCTGTCGGCAGCCAGGTGTATAAACCAGAAGCTAGTTTACGAATCATGCCTGCACGGAGCATGAGCTTATGACTGATGACTTCTGCGTCAGCTGGCGTTTCTTTTTGCGTAGCTAACAAATAGTGTGACGTTCGCATTGATAAAATTTCCGTTAATTGTTTGACCAACACACGGCCTTCCGTGCGTCTGGTTATTCTTTTGGAATGGCAGGATCAGAATGGAAGCATCTGACCCGCGAGTAAAAAGGGCATTATTCTAGCAACCTGAATAGCATTGCTAAAGTAAATCGTTGCAATCAGTGAGCAATTTTACGTGGAATAACTTTCTGAAGAACCTTCTGATTATTATCCATACCGCCAACAGTGATTAATTGACCATCTACCGATAACAATCCACGATGATCCATCGTTTTTTCCGCATTGCCTTTCATGATGGTCCAGGTTAATGACTGACTGTCAAGTAACCACAGTGCAGCGGACGCGGGTGAAGGTACGCCGTTGTAGCCGATACCGTTGTAATTATAGGGATTGTCTGAACCGGCGGCGAATACAAATGTATCGTTCACAGCTGTTGCCGCCATTCGATATCGGGCAACACCGGTAGGATGTTTTAATGTTCGCCAGTCAATTTTGGTGGGTGAATCTTTGTTAATATCGCCATAGAAGCACTGAGTAGCTGCACTGAACCCGCGTCGTTTGTCAGGATAATAGTCAACACCTACGCCGTCACAAATTACTATTCGGTTACCTGATAACGCGCCTGCTTGTCCAAAAACCGGTTTGCCGGGAAAAGGAGAGGCTTGTTGCCAACGATCGGTTTTTGTGTCGTAAATTTGTGTCAGATTGACGTTGCCGTCATTGTGCCAGCCACTAACCAGATAGATGTAACGATCCTGATAAACCAGCGCCACGCTGTCATCAACCGGAACCGGCATATTAGCCAGGCGCGTGTAAGTATCCTTTTTTATGTCATATCGATAAACATCGGGTACTGAAATTTCGCTGTGGTCTTCTGCAACCGTGTATCCGCCGAAAACATAAACCTGGCCGTTAACGGATACTGCGGTACTGGCAAGACGACCCGATAGTTTGTAACTGGAAGGAACCGGAGTCCGTTGTTGCCACGATTTGCTGTCAGGCATCAATACCCAGACTTTGTTATGAACCGCTCTCCAGTCCTTTTTAGCGCCCAGGCCCATCATTGAAACCAATGCAGTACCTTCAGGTAAATTAACCGCTGCGACAGCGTTGTTGGAAACTGGCTCAGGTAAATCGGGCCAGTCAGTACGTATTGAATCCGTCTTGGTGTTTGTACTCGTCGCCATCAGGGGAAATGCCAGTAGGAGTAATGCTGGAGTCAGTTTTTTTATCATATGCGGTTATTTTCTTCGTTCGATTTCATAAACAGTGGTGACGTTATCTTCAACAAACCATCTTAGATCAAAATCATAAAGATGGACGCCATAGAGCTGACGTTTTGTATTTTGCTGTTTGTAAGCGGGTCTTGGATCTTGCTGAAGTACCTGAGAGATGAAGTCTGTCAGATTGCCATAGTATTCAGGAGCCTGTTGTTGCAGGGCTTCAATATCTTGTAAGACGTCATCCGTAAACTGAACGGGCATCGTCGCGTCTGGTGGATTGTCAGCATATCCACCGGAGGCAAGTGCCACATTATCGGAGTATGGGATATAGGGCTTAATGTCGATCACGGGTGTACCGTTCACCAGGTCGATGCCTTTAAGTTGCAAAACAGCTTTACCTTGTTCCAGTGAGACCCCCGCTAATTTAACGGCAGACATTCCAATTGGATTGGGTCTGAAGGTTGAACGGCTGGCAAATACGCCAACCTTTTTGTTTCCGCCGAGTCTGGGCGGTCGAACTTGCGGATTCCAGCCTTTTGCCATGGTTTTATGAAAGATAAATAAAACCCAGATATGCGAGAACTGACTTAGTTCAGCAACGCATTGTTCCGTGTTAAATGGTGATTCCAGTACTAATCGGGCATTAGCTTCACTGACCAGACCAGGTTGGCGAGGGATAGCAAATTTTTCATTCCAGGGTGATTCAATCACACCGATTTTCTGAAAAGAGAACAAATCGGACATTTTGTCTACTATAAATACGTTAAATGTGAAAAAAATTAACAAAAAATCAAAATATTGTTGATATCGGCAATTTAATCGTTATCTTTGTTGGGTATTTGGGGATAATGATAAAAGCACCTGGTGGAAATCTAATCAAAAAACCTTGCAGTAACAACAGGTTTTTGCCGTTCACCAGTTTATGGATATCAGCGCGAATTGCGCAGTAATGTTTATTTTTCGGCACCATAAGTCAAGCAAAACAGTCGGAAAAATGGGTGTCTGTTTGCTGAAATGTAAATATATCGCTGATAGGGGTACGATTATGTCGTATGGCTGCTTGAAAATCTCGATGTTTAGTCCCATGTCGAGAAAGCATATTCCCCGGGCTTGCGTTAACATACTGCTTCTTAACGCAAAGTCATGAGTTAGCTCCCGTTTTAAACACGGGTGTAGTCAACATAATAAATTGATTCAGTAGTAAGCCCGGTCTTGCTGTTGGATTCGTCTGTTATTTTGATTAGATATTACTAATTTTATCGGAGGATAAAGCGAGCAATGATCAAAATCGATCAATTAACCCGGCAATTTGACGAGTTTACTGCCGTCGATAATCTTTCGTTTGATGTGTCGCCCGGTGAAGTCGTCGGATTTCTTGGCCCGAATGGTGCCGGTAAATCAACGACCATGAAAATGATCACTGGATTTTTACCGATTAGCAGCGGTTCAGTAACCATTTTCGGCCACGATATCGAAGAGTCACCAGAAGACGTTAAACGAATCATCGGATATTTACCCGAGGGAGCGCCTTCCTATGGCGATATGACGGTCGTTCAGTTCCTGAGCTTTATTGCTGACATCAGAGGACTGAGCGGCGAAGAAAAACGCGTCAGAATTAAAGATGTTGTGAACAGTGTTCAACTGGAAAGCGTGTTGAATCGTCCAATCGATAACCTGTCCAAAGGTTTCAAACGACGAGTAGGGCTGGCTCAGGCCATTATTCACGACCCTAAAATACTAATTCTGGATGAGCCGACCGACGGTCTCGATCCCAATCAAAAGCATCACGTTCGTGAACTCATTGCCAACCTGGCTAAAGACAAAATCGTCATCGTTTCCACTCACATACTTGAAGAAGTCACCGCAGTATGTAACCGCGCCATTATTATCTCTCAGGGTAAAAAACTGTTTGATGGTGATCCGGCGACTCTGGAAGCAAAATCAGGTTATCACCATGCAGTAACCATTAATTTTGACCAGGTGCCAGAATCACTGGATGTACTGGAAGCCGTGCGTAATGTCGAACGTTTAACGGTTAATCAGAATGTGGTGACGGTATTCCCAACGGATGGTGAAATTATTTATCACGATGTTTTTGACTGCATTCAACAACAAACCTGGAATATTCACTCGATCTTCGCTGAGAAGGGCCGACTGGATGATGTATTCCGCGATATGACAGCATTGGAGAGCAACTGATGGATATGATTAAAATTCTGTTTAAGCGAGAATTTTCTTCATTCTTCGCGACACCGGTAGCTTACGTATTTATCGTTATATTTCTGATCATGAGCGGCGCATTCACCTTCTATTTCGGTGGTTTTTACGAACGTGGTCAGGCAGATTTATTACCTTTCTTTAATTTCCACCCCTGGCTTTACCTGTTCCTTGTGCCTGCTATGGCGATGAGGTCCTGGTCAGAAGAACGCAAAAGCGGCACCATTGAATTATTGATGACGTTGCCGGTTACAACCATGCAAGCAATGGTTGCTAAGTTTCTGGCAACCTGGGCAATTCTTGGCTTGTCACTGTTACTGACCTTCCCGATGTGGTTAACCGTTAATTATCTGGGTAATCCGGATAACGGCGTCATTCTGGCTGCGTATCTTGGTAGCTGGTTAATGGCGGGAGGGTTCTTGTCAGTTGGAATCTGTATGTCAGCCTTGACGAAAAGTCAGGTCGTCGCCTTCATTCTGGCTGTTGTTGTCTGTTTCCTGTTTGTGTTAACCGGAACTGAAATGGTTCTTGATGTCTTTAAAGGTATGGGCTCACCCATCATTACAGACATGATTGCTTCACTCAGTTTCATTGAGCATTACGATGCGATGGCTAAAGGTGTCATTTCACTTCGTGATGTCGGTTACTTTGTTATCGTTATTGCCAGTTGGTTATATGCCGGTCTGGTTATCATCGAAAAAAATAAAGCACAATAGGAGAGCATAATGAACCGCGTTTCAAACCCTCTAGGTTTAGCTGCGATAGTACTGTTGTTCCTGGGTGCTGTTCTGGTGAACAACGTAATGTTTGACAATGTCAGAGTCGATCTGACAGAAAATAATGTCTATTCAATTTCTGACGGCACACGCCAATTGCTGAGCAAAATAGACGAACCCGTTAATCTGTATTTCTTCTTTTCCAACAAAAATTCAGAAGGTATTCCGCAGTTAAGAAACTATGCTGCACGCGTTCAGAGTATTCTGGAAGAGTATGAAAGAGCAGGTAATGGCATGATAAATCTGACCGTTATCAACCCTGAGTCTTTTTCAGAAGAAGAAGATCGTGCAACCGAATTAGGCCTGACAGCCGCCAGTGTTGGCATGATGGGTGATACCGTTTACTTCGGTCTTGCGGGCAGTAATTCAGTTGATGACACTCGCATCATTCCATTTTTTGACCCACAGCAAGAAGCCATCCTTGAATACGATATCTCTCGTATGATTTACCAGTTAGCCAACCCTAAGCCAATCAGAGTAACCATGATTACTTCGTTACAAATGGAAGGTGGCTACAACAGCATGCAAGGCCGGGTTGATCCGCCGTGGGCGTTATTTCAACAGTTAAATCAACTTTATGAAGTCACGAAGGTTCTACCATCTGAACGAGAATTCCCGGCAGAAACTGACGTTCTTTTGCTACTTCACCCGAAAAGCATGACCGAAGAGCTTTACTATGCAGTTGATCAATACGCATTAAACGGCGGTAAAGTTGTGGCATTTGTTGATCCGTTTGCGGAATCAGCGATGCGTTCGATGGGTGGTGGTGTTCGTGTCAGTAGCTCAGAATTAAACAAATTACTGAGCACCTGGGGCGTTGCTTTCGACCCGAGCCAGGTTGTACTCGATGCACAAAATGGCATCGATGTACGCTTGCCAGAGGGCGGAGTAGGCCGACACATGGGCTACATTGGTCTCACGCGTGAAAACATTGATCTGGACGATGTAGTCACAGCCGGATTTGAATCAATCAATACGGCGTCGATGGGTGCGATCCAACCGACCACCAATGCAACAACGCGCTTTATGCCAATTCTCTACAGTTCGCCACATGCCAGCCTGGTCAGTACATCGGATTACCTGTCTAAGTCTCGTCAACCGACAGAACTGGCTAAGTTATTTGTTGATAAAGGCGAAAGCCTGGTGCTGGGTGCGCGTGTTACCGGTAAAGCATTTTCAGCGTATGAAGAAGCTATTGAAGGTATGGATGCTGCGGCACATAAAACTGAAACAGATGATCTGCAACTGATAGTTGTCACCGACAGCGACATGTTTGTTGACCGTTTTTGGATTAACCAGCAAAGCTTCTATGGCAATGTAATGGTGCAACCATTTGCTGATAACGGCGACCTGGTAACTAATGCGATTGAAAACTTAGGTGGTAGTTCTGAACTTGTCGATATTCGCGGTCGTGGTCAGTACACCCGTCCGTTTGACGTGGTGCGTGACCTGACTGTTCAGGCGGAAGCAAAATTCCGTGATAAAGAACAGGAATTGAAAGCCCGTCTGGAGCAAACTGAAAAGAAACTTAAGGAATTACAAGGTTCAGCCGGTACTGGGGCAAACCTTGTGTTATCACCTGAACAGGAAAAGCTGGTTGAAAACTTTATGAGTGAACGTGTTGCAATTCGTAAGCAGCTTCGTGAAGTACAACATCAGTTAAGCAAAGATATTGAATCACTTGGCAGCGTACTGAAGTTTATTAATATTGCATTAACGCCAATCCTGCTAACACTGATTCTGGTCTTTATTGCTCGTATTTATCGTCGTAAACAAATTATCTAAGGAGTTGTTACCGTGAATTCCAAATCGTTAGGTATTACGTTAGTCATAGCCGTAATTGCGATTGTGCTTGGTACCTGGCTGAACACAGAGCGATTCGGCGATGAATCCCGGGAGTTTACAGTTGTTGTTCCCGGGCTTCAGCAAGTGGCTCATGACGCTGATTACGTCAAGCTTACCACTGGTGGTAACACCGTGTTGATTGAAGCAAAGAAAGAAAATGGCGACTGGCAAATGGTTAATCTTGATGGTTATCCTGCCAATGCTGAGCCGCTTAGTGAACTGGTGACAGCGATTAAAGGCGCTAAGCGACTGGAGAAGAAAACCAGTAATCCAGACCGTTTCGACAAGCTGGGTTTACGTGATGTTTCTGTTGCAGACAGTGAAGCAACTCAGATTGAAATTGGCGTGCAAGGTAAACGGTTTGCGGTAATTCTGGGTAAAGCGACCAATAACCGTAAACACAGTTATGCTCGACTGGCTGATTCAAATGAAACCTGGCTTATCGACAGAGTGGTTACGCTGCCGAAAAAGCCGCAAGACTGGTTGCAACGCTTTTTTGTTGAGTTTAAAAAAGAAGACATAAAAGCCATTTCATTTGAAGGCGATCGTAAACACACTCTGAAAAGAGCAAGTGCTGAAGATGACTTCACGCTGGATATGATCCCGGAAGGTCGTAAACTGGAATATCCATCTGTCACCAATGTTCAGGCACAAAATTATGCTGAACTCGCCATGACTGATGTTATTCGTAAAGCAAAAATCAGTGCCACGCCACAAGTTGAACACAAGATTTTCGTGGACTTCTTTAATGGTGAAAAGTTAACGATTGAACTATCCAGACTGGACGACAAATACTACGTCAACATGGTACCGGTCACTGTACACGATCAGGAAAGTGTACTGGCAGGTAAAATCCCGCTTTGGGACACCTGGTATTATGAAATCAGTTCTTATCGTTATGACCATCTCGTGAAGAAGGTTGAAGAATATCTGGCACCACTGAAAGGCCAGAAAAAGCGATAGGTAGTGAATAGCCTGATTATGAATCATGAAGGGAGAGCGATGCTCTCCTTTTTTATTAGTATGTGTATCACTAAAATCAGAACGAAAAAAAGTCAGCATGAAATTCAATGCTGACTTATCGAAAAGTACATAAGGCGTATGTAACGAATGAGGACTAAATGAGCTTTGTCGCTAAAGCACAACTGCATGTTATTTCGAATGAAGTTGCCGCACAACAGATTCGGAACGACAGTTTGATCTGCTTCAAAAACAACGCAACTATCCCCATTTTTTGCCAATAACGCAGGAATAATTCCTGTTTATGGTCCGGGGATTGCAGTCCCGGACAATTCCCATGATTCACCACAATGCCGGGTAAAATTACCCCTGACTGTCCACAACGTCAGAAGGCAGCAGCGGTTTATTGGTTAGTGCCAATGCCTCACTGGACACTGAGCGCCACCAACGGCTTTGATGATCACTCAAATTATCTCGGGTTAAGCGCTGGCCAATTTCGGGAGTTACTAGCAAAGCATTCTGTTCTTTAGCCAGTGCGGTGATCCGTTCTAACGGTTCAATCCACGGATGAAAAGCTAAATCGAACGTGCTGTTATGAACAGGCAGCATCGCCTCAGCCTGCAAATCAAGAAAAGCCAGCATGGTTTCGTCTGGTTGCATATGAATTTGTGACCAGTCCCGGTCATATGCGCCATTTTCCATGATGGCTAAATCAAACCCGCCGAACTTTTTGCCAATAGCCTTGAAGCCATCAAAATAACCCGTGTCACCACTGTAAAAGATCTTCATGTCGCTTGCTTCAATTGCCCAGGATGCCCACAACGTCGAGTTTCTGTCTGTCAGACTACGGCCCGAAAAATGTCGTGCGGGCGTGGCTGTGAAGGTCACATCATTAATGGAAACGCCTTCCCACCAGTCCAATTCCTTCACTTTATGTGGTTCAATGCCCCAGTCTGATAAATGACGGCCAACACCCAGTGGAACCAGAAAGTGGTTAACGGAATCAGCCAGCACTTTTACCGTGTTTTTATCAAGATGGTCGTAATGGTCGTGTGAAATAATCACACCTTCGATGTCTGGTAACGCAGCCAGATCAATAGGTGTTGGATGGAAACGTTTTGGACCCGCGAAAGAAAAGGGGGATGCTCTGTCACTGAATACAGGGTCAATCAGCCAGTATTTTTTATTCAACGTTAACAATAAGCTGGAATGGCCCAAACGGTATACCGCTGTCTCAGCGGTTAACGCCTGATCTAACTGCTGGCGAGTTAATGGATGAACAGGAATCTCACCATCAGGGATGGAATTTATTTTTTTCTCGGTAAAATAGCGTTTCAACATAGAAAAGAATGATGAAGAATCGCTAAGCGCTGTAGTAACAGAATTGCGAAAGGTGCCGTTTGTACTGTCGTACTGTGGGCTTTGTGTCACCTGCTTGTTTTGTGGGGTAGATGAACAACCTGCATTGATAGTCATGATTAACGCTCCTGAAATGGCAGCCGTTAAAAGCCATTTTTTCATCGAGAAAGTGCCTGTAGTAAAGAAAACCAAGTAATTTAAGTAAACTTACTAGTGTAAGTTTTCGTATCAGTCTAAACTGGATTTATAGAAAGTAAACTCTTAAGTGTAAAATAATTTAAGAAGATATCTGGACCCGGCAAAACAATGACAGAAAAACAAACGCTTACTATGAAAAAGCGTGCTGCAATTTTAAGTGCAGCAATTGATGAGTTTTTAGAGAAAGGTTTTAAAACCGCAAATATGGATGGCATAGCTGCTCGTGCAGAGGTGTCAAAACGGACCGTTTATAATCACTTTGCCAGCAAAGAAATACTGTTCGGTGCCATTGTCGAGCAATTGCAGCAACAAAAGTCACAGTCATTGCAATTCAGTTATGATCCTGAAATGTCACTGGAGCAACAACTCAAGATTGTCGCCCGACAAGAACTCACCTTGTTAGCATCCGCCCGGTTTATTCCCTTGGTACGCATGATGATGGCGGAATTATTAGGCTCACCAAAATTGTTCGAACAAATCAATCAGCAGATGAACCAGCAAACAGACAGTCTGCAACAATGGATCAAAGATGCTATTGACCACGGCCAGTTAAAACCCGTGGATGTGGACTACGCCGCCAATCAATTTATGGCCCTGATTAAAGCCAATGCCTTCTGGCCACAACTGTTTCATAATCGTGCTCATCCGGACGATGCAACTGCCATCCGAATTATTGATGACGCAGTCACTGCGTTTTTGACATTGTGGAAGAATGATTGATTGGACAACGATTAATCACGCATCACACTAGCCGAATTAAACAACGCTGATAACAAACTGGCCTGTAAGTTGCCTTTACCAGAATGTGTTAATTATTAATCGTTCAGGGCAGGGCAACTTATGATCACGCCATACTCACCAGTGCATTACAGTCAGTCAGCGGCTATCAGCCCGCAACGCCCGGTTAATCAGACTGACACCGATTCACCGATTGCACCGCAAACACTACAGGATGATAAAGTTTCCATTAGCCCACAGGCACAACAACAAGCTCAGGCCACAACAGAACCTGCCGATCAGTCGGCAAATGGTTACCGCCTTGCAGCCGGGTTGGTGACAGAACAACAACTCGATCAACAACAAAAAGCCGCTGAACAAGCGGCAAAAGAAGACAGCACACCAAGCCCGACATTTTCTGAACTCAATCAACAGGTCGTTGATCGCATGTCTCGAGTAGACAAAGAAAAACTCGAAGAAATCCAGAAAAAGATCGATGAACTCATGGCCAAGGGCGACTTAACCGAATCTGAAGTCCAGACCCTCGAACAGCTCAATAAAGAACTCGCCGCCGAATACGAAAAAGCCGGAGAACGGATCGTATTGGAAAATGGCGGACAGCCCCTTAAAAATGTCTCTGAAAATGTCGAAGGCATGGGGAGTGTGATGGATATGGGGTGAGGTTATTACGTGCCAAATAAAGAAACTTATAAGGCACATATGCTGGAAGTTACCCTCTAAATCGTTGATAGCGATTTTGGCAGATACCATTTGCGAATCTCTCAGAGTTTGTACACCTGAACTCTAAAGTGCTTTCCATAACACCGAACAACGGTATTCCACCGCCAAGTAAAATTGGAATTGTTGTTATTATGATTTCATCAATTAAGTCTTCTTTTAGAAAACTCTGTATCGTTAATCCACCGTCTATGTACAAATTCTGATAGCCTTTTTTTGACAGTTCTTCATTAATACTTTGTATGTCTCCTTCGATTAAGAATGCTTTATCTCGAACTTTATCAGGCAATTCTTTTAATGACTTAGTTAGTACAAAAACGGGTTTACTGTAGGGCCATTCTATATCCATGTTTGCGACCAACTCCATAGTATTCCGTCCCATGACGATAGCGTCGGTATTATCTAAATGAGCTTGATAACCCATATCAATTTTTTCTGGATTGGGAATAATTTCTAACCAGTCAATTTCGTTGTTCTTTCCCGCAATATAACCGTCAAGGCTGGTAGCTATAAATACAATGTTAGACATGAATACCTCTGTGTTTATTTTGTCTTTATTCTACAGTGTAGAATATTTTAGTATAATTCTACACTGTAGAATAAAAATCAACTAAAAGTTTTATGAAACACACGGAAAACAAAAGAGGTCGACCAGCGAAAGAGAATAGCGGTCTGAGTGCAGGAATGATTATTAATACTGCTAAGCGTATGATGTTGATGGAACAAAAAGTACCAAGTATAAGGGCAATATCAAAAGAGCTAAAAGTAGATCCTATGGCTCTGTATTACTACTTTAAAAACAAAAATATTCTGTTAGAGGAAATGGCAAAATCACTCATTGCTGAGATTTATAAGCCAGATTGCTCTTTAAACTGGGAATCAGAACTAAAAGAGTTGTCGAAGAGCTATCTATTATTGTTACATAGATATGAAGGGTTACTTGAGACTCTACTGTCAATGACTTCAAATAGTCCTGCCCAGGTTTTCATTGATAGATTTAATCTAATTGTTTTACCGCTGAAGTTAGAAAATCGCAATAAAACAGCATTCCTAAATTTACTAGTTGATTATCTTCATGGTTTTTCTATCGCTATGTCTTGCAACAAAGAAGGAGGATTAAAGGTTGACGATATAAATGAACAGTTGGAGTTTTTGTTTCATGGAGTCAGTCTAAATGTTAATGCTCCTGACATAGAATGATAATCTCTACCCCAACTAACAACCTCACCAATCTGCCTTCTGTTTTAAATCATTCCCGTAGTTCGTGCTGATTAAATCATCATCTAATCAGCCAGAATCAGTTCACAATTTAACGACAAAAACGCTATAAATGAAACAGGATGTAGTTCAGTAGTTGTGTCGTTGATTACAAACCCTGTGACCAAATTTTCGAGTACTGACGTTTTATCGGAAAAGCAACTATAGATTCAATAAAAGGGAAAAGTAATGTTCAAGACACAGATAAAACATGATGTATCTTATGTCACTGTCAATGAGCGAATTGATGGCGTTAATAAAAAAAATAATTACCAGGTAGGGAAAAAAGTTGAGGCAAAACTTCATCCCGGTGATCCAGTCGTTGGTTCTGCTACATCGTCACCTAATGCCAGTTGGATGCAGCGTTTGCGCATTAAATATGCGAAAAGTAAACCAATACGTGGCCATTTGTTAAATCATGATCTTGGAGGAAAGGGTGTCCCAAGTAACTTGTATCCTATTTCCACGAAGGCAAATAGTGATCACAGCAGTAAAGTAGAAGAAAAAGTTAAAGATCATCTGGAGAGTAAAGCAAAAGATATCGGTAAAAAACCTAATATAGGAACCTACTATAGAGTAGAGGTGTTAGAAACAGTGGCCCATGATCCTGAAAATGCCAGTTTTGTTTGTAGTTGGGGTGATTGGGATTTTACAAATAGCAAATCTGACAATATACAGGGACCAATCCCCATACCTTCCTTGCTAAAAACAGACGCGAGTAACCTGGGTACAACTGCCGCGGATGTTAAAGCAAAACAAGAAAAAGCAAAAACACGCACGAATTCAAAAAATTGGAAACACGGTACTAAAAAAGCTCATTGGGATGATATAAAAGCCGATCAACAACCTAAAATAGATTCAGTTGATATTACAGCAGAAGAAAAAGGCAAGGCAGGCAATGATTCCAGACAAATGAGTGATGAAGAACTAAGTAAAATCCTTGTTGGGTGGTTTGGCAATGGCAAAACAGGGTTTGTTAGTTATGATCCTTCACTTTTACCAAAACACTTCAAATTGAATAGTCGTTTAAAAGAATTCGTAGACAGTAAGTACAGTGTGAAACAATCCCGAGCAATGGCTAATGATATTATCGTTTCGTTAAGTGATGACGAAATTCTGGATTTCTTGAGCAACAGAGAGGTTATCAATAAGTTGCGACCAGATGTTGAAACTTATGTGGTGGCTCAGCTTGATGATAGTTCCAAAAGTGTAGCTTTGACTGATGCACTGGAAGTTAATGAAGAACTTGCTAAAAAAATTGCAAACAACTCTATTTTTTCTGATAACAAACCGACTGTTGATGGGAAACGTAAGAGAACACCTTTAGTACTTGATCCAGAATCCGACGATGAGGATTTAGCGTCAGGAACAAAGAAGAAAGCAAAGAAGGTGAAAAAATAAAGAACTTACATTTCTGTTATTAACTTCAATTATTAATAACTTCAATAGAAACGTAGAAATAAAGCGTTAGCACGCTCTGATATAAATTGTATGAAGTCAGCAGATCTAAATTCTGTTGACTTCATGATTGCACAATTAACCCATAACACCGATAATCCAAACCGCAATACCCATGAATACTGTTAAGAATTTGAACCTTAAACAGTCGAAGCAATACATGACATCAAAAACACAGGAAATAATATGGCCAAATCAACAGCCCGGCCTCAGGATCAGCGGCACGTACTGCCCCATGATCACCAGCGAGGCGAGATTAAAGACAACGCAATTAAAGCACTGGTTACCAGCGCACTGTTCAAAACCAAAGTAGAGAAAAATAAAAAAGGAAAAGGCAGCTACCGCCGAAAAGCAAAACATCAAGGCAAAGAGCCTTATCTTTTAGCAGCATAAAGCGCGTTAAAAGATAAGGCTTTTTTCATTTTAAAGGCTGAACGAATTCGAACAGTAATCGACAGGCTTTTATCCAAACAACCCTTTCCCGGTGAACACTCGCCAAAATTCTTCCATTCTCTCCCTGTAATCCGCGATTAACTCGCGCCGTCTCCTAACTTCCGAAGTGACACAATCAAATGAAAATCGCAACCAGGACAGTTATTTACACCACCGCGATAGGGATAATTCCTTTGCTGGTGGGAGGTTTGCTGGTGTTAATGCTCAGCACCAGTCAGTTTACTCAGGCACTTTCCGGTCAGGTGTCTAATCAGCTACGTTCTTTGCAGGCTGCTAAACACTCAGAGTTGCAAGCTTACATGGGGAATATTCGAAGCCAGATTCAGACTTTTGCGGCTGACCGGATGATCATTGATGCCATGTACGATTTTAAACATGGCTTTAGTAGCTATGAGGCGGATATTAGCGAACGGGACGAAACCTATTTTCAGCATGCGAAAGACGATGTCGCCAGCTTTTATCGCGACACATTTGGCCCGGTCTATCAGGCAAAGAACCCAGATGCAGGCCGCTTTTTACCAGAATTACAACGAGGGCTGGATCGTACTGGTACGTTATTACAACATTCGTATTTGGTGATGAATGCTCATCAGATCGGAGAAAAGGATTTGATGCGCAGTGCAGGCGACGGTTCGTTTTATGACAATGCTCATAGTCTGTATCACCCGATCATGCGTCATTACCAACAGCTATTTGGCTTTTACGATATTTATCTGGTAGATGCCGACTCACGCCAGGTGCTGTATTCAGTTAATAAACGTGCAGATTTTGCGGCTTCGTTACAATCAGCCACTTACCTGGATTCACCGTTGGCTAATGTTGTGGACGTGGCGTTGGCGAAGGATAAGCCAGATGAAGTGGCATTTACCGACTTTACGCCGTATACCGCCGATTTTAATGCGCCTGGTGCGTTCATTGCGGTGAATGTTATTGCTGAAGGCGACAAGCTTGGCGTATTGGTGTTTCAGATGCCAACAGACCGGATTAATGAAGTGTTGAACTATCATCAACAGTGGCAGGACGCGGGGTTGGGAGATTCCGGAGAGACGTTTCTGGTCGGTCGTGATCATAAAATGCGTAGTGTTAGCCGAGCCTTTATTGAACATGAAGAAGGCTTTTTGCAAACGGTACGGCAACAATTTGTTGATGACGCTATGCTGGCGAGTCAGATGCAACATCAGGGCACAACGATTGGCCTGATGCCGCAACGGTTACTGGCTGTACAAGAAGCGCTGGATGGATATTCCGGCCTGTTTACCGAGCAGGATTATCTCGGGCAGGAGAATTTTGTCGCGTTTCAACCGTTTAACTTTGAAGGCGCGAACTGGGCATTAATCAGCCGAATTCAGGCCAGTGAAGCGTTGTCAGCGGTAGCAATGCTACGAAACAATTTAATTGTTGCCACGATGGCGGTGTTGTTTATCGGTAGCCTGATAACATCGGGTGCGGGTTATGTGTTGGCCCGGCTGCTGGTGAAACCTATTCAGCAAACGACTGAGAAAATACAGAAGATTGCCGATGAAGGTCATGGTGATCTAACCCAGCGGCTTGACCAGGCGCGTGCCGATGAGTTCGGAAATATGGCCATCTGGTTTAACGTGTTTACCGGGCAAATCCAACAATTAGTGGTTGATATAGCCGATGAATCCAGAGCATCGATTGATGCGGCGGAGAATCTGTCTACTATCACCGCGAAAACACGTACCAGTGTCAGTGCTCAATTTAATGAGATTGATGACATTGTAAAAGCCGTGGATGAAATGGCTGAGATGACGACTCAAATTGCGACCAGCGCGGGCGATGTCATGTTAAATGTAACCCGTACTAAGGAAACATCGGCGCAGGGCATTGATGTACTGGAACGTTCGGTGACTGACATGCAAAAAGTCTCGGACGATATTCAACATATGTCTCGTGTGGTTGATGATGTCGCCCAGACATCGTCACAGATTGGGTCCGTCGTGGGCGCAATTCATGCGATTGCCGATCAAACAAACTTATTAGCGCTGAATGCTGCTATAGAAGCGGCGCGAGCTGGCGATCAGGGGCGGGGATTCAGTGTTGTGGCAGAAGAAGTACGCGAGCTGGCATTACGCACACAAGAAGCGACTAAACAAATTCACACCACCATTGCCAATTTGCAGGAAAAAGCCAGTTATTCATCAGAAATCATGCTGACTAATAAAGAGAAGGTCGAAGCCTCTGTGATGGAAGCTGTTGTTGCAGTAACAAATCTGAACCATGTGGGGGAATCGATTGCCAGTATGTCGGCTGTGGTCAATCAGATTGCGGATGCAACCGAAAAGCAATCATTATCCGCCGATTATATTCGTGAGCATATGGCATCTATTCGGGTGATCGCAGAGCAAAGTGCGCAACACGTACAGGACACAACACAAGAAAGTGTCGCGGTGGAAGACATCGCCCGGCGACTCGATAGTAAAGTTAAGGCGTTTGTGGTTTAGTCAGATCCGTTGATGATAAATCTGGTTTGCACCTTGCGTGAACGTCTTTGAATTTGAACAAAATTTCAGCCATAACAGTCAACACGTTCTGGCTACTCGAAACGTAAATATCGTGCCATAATATCGCTCTTTAACGATACGTGTGACCACGACGATTTGCGGAGTAGTGATGACAACAAAACCTGTTGCTTACAGCAACCAGCGTAATAACCTGAGCCGGGTTAACGGACCGGCTAAACGCCGTTTGTTTTGTGGTACACGCGCCGATTCTGCCCGTTATGATTCAGTCACAATGACTACCGCAACGCTTTATCCTTTTTTCTGCCAAACGAATGTTACTCCTCTTTCTTTTATCGAGCCTTCAGTGTTCACAGATAACGGTTTTGAACCGTTTGCAGCTCTGAATCAAAACAAACAAGTAATCCCGCAGACGGTTTTGGTGTAATTCATGGCATCAGTTCAATCGGTTTTCGCAGAAAAAGGCGCACTGGCTAAAGCTATTGAGGGATTTTCGCCGCGTCAGTCACAGACCGACATGGCGCTGGCGGTCGAAAAAGCGGTAGAGGAATCGACGACACTGGTCGTAGAGGCTGGTACAGGTACGGGGAAAACATTCGCCTATCTGGTTCCTGCCTTGTTGCACAGCGGAAAAAGTGCGGCACAGGAGAAAGGTAGTAAAAAGGTTATTGTCTCCACCGGAACTCGAAATTTGCAGGACCAGCTATTTCACCGGGATTTGCCGCTGGTAAAGCAGGCACTGGCTGAATCGTCAACCATTGCATTGTTAAAAGGCCGAAGCAACTACTTGTGTTTACATCGACTAAGTCAGCACAGCTCGCATGCGCCAGTCGATGATAAAGAAATTATTTCGGCACTGATGGAAGTTCGACAATGGTCGTCAGAAACCAAAAGTGGTGATATAGGTGATTTAACCACCGTGCCGGAAGATTCACCGGTGATCCCTTATGTCACCAGCACCACGGACAATTGCCTGGGTAAAGATTGCCCGGATTTTGAAGATTGTTACGTGTTAAAAGCGCGAAAACGGGCGATGAATGCCGATGTGGTTGTGGTCAATCACCACCTGTTTTTTGCGGATTTGGGATTGAAAGATACGGGTTTTGGCGAATTAGTGCCGGACGCAGATGTGGTGATTTTTGATGAGGCCCACCAGATCCCGGAATTAGCGAGTGAGTATTTCGGTGAATCCGTATCGTCGCGTCAGATCATGGATTTATGTAAAGACGTGCGGGCGGAGTACCAATCCCAGTTGCGAGATATGAAGCAGCTTGAAAAAGCCGCTGATAAGCTCGAAGTAACGGTTCAGGATTTTCGACTGGGTTTTCCATTTGACCCAGGCCGGGGAAACTGGCGCGATCAATTGAAACAACCGCAAATTCAGCAGCTATTACAGCGTTTGAATCAGGATTTACAGTTCTTATATGACGTGCTGAAACTGGCCGTATCCCGCAGTGATATGATCGATCATTGCTTTGAACGTTGCGTAAAACTTCAAAGCCGGATGGATATATTGTCAGCGCCGGAAAAACCCGGTTTCAGCCTGTGGTATGACACCACAAAACGCTATGTCACGTTGCATCTGACGCCACTGACGATTGCCGATAAGTTCAGTGAAGTGATGAACCAACGCAAGCGAAGCTGGATTTTTACTTCAGCGACACTGGCCGTTGAAGATAATTTTGACCATTACACCTCGCGAATGGGCATTAAGAAAGAACAACGCCTGGTGTTGAGCAGCCCGTTTAACTACCAGCAGCAAGCCTTGTTGTGCGTGCCGCGCTATTTGCCGGAACCTAACGACCGTAATATGTCTTACACCCTGGCAGGGATTGCAAGGCAGGCAATAAAAAGTGCGCGTGGTCGCTGCTTTATCCTGTTTACCAGCCATCGGATGTTAACAACGGTCGGTGATTTGCTTGAAGGCACAGTTGATTATCCGATTCTGAAGCAAGGCAGCACCAGTAAACGCTTGTTGCTGGAGCAGTTTAGTCGCCACGGTCATGCGGTGTTACTTGGCACCAGCAGTTTTTGGGAAGGTGTTGATGTCCGAGGTGACGCGCTGACCTGTGTCATTATTGATAAATTACCGTTTGCCTCCCCGGATGATCCGCTACTTCAGGCGAGAATGGATGATGCGAAACGTCAGGGTGGTGAACCCTTTGCGCAGATTCAGTTACCACAGGCCGTCATTGCCTTGAAACAGGGCGTTGGCAGGCTTATTCGAGATAAAACTGATCGTGGCACATTAATTATTTGTGATAACCGTTTAGTGACCAAACATTACGGATCAACGTTTTTGAAAAGTCTTCCCCCGATGTATCGAACTCGGGATATGAATCTTGTGTGTGATTTTTTAAAACAATTGTAGGCCAGTGTAGACGCATCGGGCCTGCGAGACCCGTTTGTAACCGTGAGTATTCAACGCATTCAAACTGACACGGATCAAACGGCTTTAAATTAGAGGATTTATTATGTCTAACAATATCTTAGTGATAGATGCCGCGACAGAAGCCTGTTCTGCGGCCTTGTATATGAATGGTGACATTATTCACCGCTATGAAGTTTGTCCTCAACAACACAGCCAGAAATTATTACCTATGGTTGATGAATTGTTGGCAGAAGCAGAAATCAGTTTGACGCAATTAGACGGTATCGCGTTTGGTCGCGGCCCAGGTAGTTTTACCGGCGTGAGAATTGGTGTATCAATGGCACAGGGACTGGCGTTTGGCGCTGATTTGTCGCTGGTGGGCGTATCGAGTTTGCAGGCTCTGGCGCAAGGAGCGATTCGTTTACATGATGCAGACGCCGTGTTCTCAGCAATCGATGCGAGAATGGGTGAAGTGTATATGGCCTATTTCACCAATGAAGATGGCCTTGCGGTTGAGCAGGGCGGTGAAATGGTGATTAAACCAGAAAATATCAGCTTTCATCATGCAAAATTAAGCCGTATATTCGGTGTCGGTAGTGGCTGGCAAACCTATCGTTCAGTCTTGTCGGGTCATGTGGATGCTCAGGTTTCTGACGAAGCACTATTCCCGAATGCACTGGATATGATTCCTAAAGCAGTCGCTGATTTTTCAGCGGGTCTGGCTGTACCACCAGAACAGGCAGAGCCTGTATATGTTCGCGATACAGTAACCTGGCAGAAATTGCCGGGACGCTAGAGTCCATTAAAAATTCAGGAAATCAAAACCCGGGATGACCCGGGTTTTTTCTATTGGAACGGAGTTTTACTATGAACAATCTTATTAAACGTCTAAAGTCAGCAGCAATTCCTCTGTTTGTACTTGCTACGGCACTGTTATCCGGTTGTAGCGCGTTTCTCGGGGTCGATAACCGGGAGCGCGTCGGGAGTAGCCTGAGTCAGTTTTTATACGGCGATGAAGCGACACAGCAAGTGGTTAATCGCGGACGCCCTCATCTGGACTTGCCACTGCGAGTCGGCATTGCCTTTGTGCCAGGTAATCAGTCTCATTGGGCCAATAGTGAAATTCCTCAGGCGCAACAAACGATAATGCTTAATCAGGTCAAAGCCGCGTTTGCGGAAAAAGACTATATCGACAGTATCGAAGTTATTCCTTCCACTTATCTGAAGCACAGTCAGGGCCAGGGTTTTGAAACCATGGAGCAACTGGGCAATCTGTATAACCTTGATGTTATGGCGCTGGTCAGCTACGACCAACTCAAACAAACAAATGAAAACAAAGCAGCTTTACTGTATTGGACCATTGTGGGCATGTATCTGGTGCCGGGCAATGAGAATGCCGTTCAAACCTTTGTGGATACCGCTGTCTTTGACATTAAAACCCGCACATTATTATTCCGCGCACCCGGTGTAAGCCGCCTGACTGATCGCTCAACAGCGGTTAATGTTCAGGAAACATTAGATAACAAAGCAACCGAAGGTTTTGATATTGCAATCAACGATATGATCACCAATCTGGATGCCGCCAGCGAAGCATTTAAAGAACGTATCAAAGATGATAAGTCCGTTACTGTTACTAATCGTGGCGGAGCAGGCAGTACGAGCATTGCCTTTTTGCTGTTGGCTGGTGTTGGATGTTGGGTTAGGAGAGTTCAGCGTTAACAACAACATCTTTGTTTAAATAAACGCGTTGCCCTGATGGTCCCCCGTCAGGACATGATGTGAGCTGAGATAATTGGATTCATAGCAACACTTCGCCCTGATGGTCCTCCGTCAGGGGGTGATGTGGGCTGAGATAATTGGATTCATAGCAATACTTCGCCCTGATGCTCCTCCGTCAGGGTGTGATGTGGGCTGAGATAATTGGATTCATAACAATTCCTCGCCCTGATGGTCCTCCGTCAGGGCGTGATGTGGGCTGAGATAATTGGTCTCATAAAGCAACTCCTTGCTCTGATGCCCCTTCACCGGGACTAAAACAAATCAGAGTGACGTCTACAACGTCCTGACGGAGGACCATCAGGACGAGAATAAATCAGAGTGATGCCTGCAACGTCCTGACGGAGGACCATCAGGACGAGAACAAATCAGGGTGACGCCTGCAACGTCCTGACGGAGGACCATCAGGACGAGAACAAATCAGGGTGATGTCTACAACGTCCTGACGGAGGACCATCAGGACGAGAATAAATCAGGGTGATGCCTGCAACGTCCTGACGGAGGACCATCAGGACGAGAAACAAACTAAATCCTGCTGGATGTAGTTCACCAGGTCTTGCTGATAGTCAGTAACCCCTCTTCCCCGTTGTAGTCTCTTGCACTGGAGTAACGCCAGTGAATATCTTTATCGACATAGCCACGTTTAACAGGATTCTGATGAATGTATTCGATTTTCTGTCGCATCATACTTTCATCAAAAATTTGCTTTGAGTGTAATCCTGCATGCCAAAATTCGTAATTTGAACGGTTGTGTTTCTGTTTAAACTGAGAAAGCCAGTAGTGGTAATGATTGTTCTGCAAATGAAGTAAGCATTGCTTTGCAACAAAGGATTTAAGTCGAGTAAGGTCTTTTTCCAGCTGACAGCTTTTAGCTACAAGATGTAAGTGATCTTCTAACATTACCCATGCGTGGATTACCAGGGTTTTCTGTTGTAAGTATGTAATCGTATCAAGGAGAATACTAGCCAGTGGCGGTTTATTAAAAACAGGTAGCCAGTGATTTACTGAAAGGGTTACAAAATAAGGGTGGTTATTATCAAGGATTTTATAGCGATTGTTTGACATAAAAACTCCTTTCAATTCTTGTCCATGTATAACGCCATGTACTTAAAGGGGGTACTTCCAGTTAAACACATCATAGTCAGAATGTGGATTTTGCCAACTATTTAATGATTGATATCGAACATAATTTCATCGGTTAAGGTCAATACTCTGTAATAAAGTAAATTGGGAATACACAAACCTCAGCCTCAATCCATTTACCTCAATCCTACAAAATGCATCCACGTTAACGAAAGCAGTCCTGCTGTTCGTTAAAAATTTACAACTCACTTAGATTTTTTTATTTCGTTGATTAAGAAAATATCGGTTATTCGCTATCGATCTGTTACTAATTTAAGAAAACTGAACGTTTAATATTTAACCTAACGTAAAAAAATTAATTTTGTCGTTATTCATGGTTGTAAATGTTAACGGATGAGTGTTTGGTGCAAGTAAATTAATTCTTATATGGGATTATTGACTGAGAGCAAATCGCTAAATTTTTATGTGTTTATCACTCATGAGATGAACAAGACTACGAGTGAAATCCGCTACAGCCTTTGATATATAACGGTTTTATCGGTAATGGTTAATGTTTGATATAAATGTAGAACTCCCATGATATTAGAAAAATTAATCAATACAGGCATGATTTTTTTACTGATTGTTGGCGCAATTAATCCGAAGACGCTTTCGTCTGGGTGTGCTATCAGAAATCCCATCTGCTTATAAATTTACAAAAACAGCATAAAAAACCATCAATATGCGCTCAATAAACCATTGAATGTTTGCTTTGTATTGATATATCTCACACATGTTTCCGTTATATTATTCTTAAGTTTTAAGTGTGTATTATGTTTTAAATAATAATTATATATGTTAAAAATACGTCGGGGTTTATAACATACATAGAGGAAGAGTTTGTGTCTGATTCACGTACTGGATATGGATTAGATCCGTTGTCGTTAACGCAACAAGATATTTACTTTGATCAGTTGCATTATTATGGCAATCCAAAATACAACATTGGTGGCTACGTCCAGCTGGAATGTATAAATATAAGTACGTATAAATCGGCCTTTGCAGCGGTGGTTGAGCAATTTGATATGTTTGGCACCCGGATTGTAAAAACTGAAAATGGTACGTTTCAATCAGTTTCAAATCAGCGAACAACTGAATTACCAGTTGTTGACTTTTCTTCAGAGCAAAACCCACAAGAGGCTGCAAGTTCTCAATTGAGATCTTTTATGGCGCAGCCGTTCGAGTTATATGACAGCGAACTCTTCGGATTTAAGTTATTTAAACTTTCGGATAATGAATGTTGGTTCGTGATTCGAATGCATCACATCACCACTGATGGTGCAGGCATCATTAACATGATCCGTCAGATTGGTCTGGCTTATCAGCGGTTATCCGGTCAAAACGAAGCAGACATCGACGATAAAACGCCTGATTTAAATCAGGGCTGGCGCGAGGTATTAAGCGCCGATCAAGACTATCTGGTCAGTGAAAAGTATCAAAAAGACAAAGCGTACTGGTCGGATGCAGTACCCGTCAGTTACCAGTCGCTATTACCGTCGGTTCATCAACATCAATTCGAACAAAACGACAACAACTCAAATTCTGTCCCCAGTGAACGTGACTTACTCATTATTCCTCGTGCTGACTATCAGGCACTCGAAGCCTCTGCGAAACAGGTAGGCCTCGCCATCCCTCAGTTTTTACTCAGTTTGTTATACGTTTACTTCTGGAAAGTGACTGGCGAACAGGATTTAGTGTTTGGTTTGCCCGCACACAACCGTAAAGGATATGTGCAAAAAGAAATGCTACATGTGTTTACCAGTGTGAGTCCGCTGCATGTAGCGGTTGACGGTGAACAAACGCTGGCATCGCTGGCAAAACAAATCGGTGCGAAACAAAAGAAAAGTTATCGCCACCAAAAGTACCCGTTTGGTCACATGATTCGTGATTTGGAACTGACAAAAACGGGTCAGAAGCTATACGACGTTAATTACAGTTACCTCAAGCTGGACAGCAAACTATCTATTGGTGAGTCTGCCGCAAAACTATTCTTCCGCAGTAATGGTTACGAAAGCACGCCTCTGGTGGTGACTGTTTGGGAGTATGGCGATACTCAGGATGTAGAAATCCAGTTTGAATACAATTTTGCCCACCTTGACGCGAAACAAGCGTCAATCATGATGGCGCGATTTGAACATTTACTGCAACAGGCGAAAGTTGCTCCAGAACAAGTGATTTCAGCGTTTTCTCTACTTCCTGAGCAAGAACTCGCTCAACTGGAAAACTGGAATGATACAGAAACCCGTTATTCGTCCGATGCATGTTTACACCAATTAATTGAACAGCAGGTTGCTGCTAACGGCGACAAAACAGCCGTCGTATTTGACCAGCAATCAATAAGCTGGAATACGCTGAACAATAATGCTAACCAGCTTGCGCATTTTATTCGGGAGCAATTGCCACAAAAAGGCGAGGACGGGAATCCAGTATTTGTTGGTTTATGTGCAGAACGTTCGGTTGAGATGTTAACCGGCGCGTTGGCCATCATGAAGGCTGGCGCGGCATATTTACCGCTTGATCCGGGCTACCCAGCCGACCGACTGGCGTATATGGTCGAAGACAGTGGTGCAGCGCTTATTCTAACCAAAGGTAGCGTTGAAACTGCGATCTCAGCGATTGCTGAAACCAATCCAAATGTTCATTGCGTTGATATTGATGCGCAGGATATCCAGGCTCGCATTGCACAACAGCCTTTACATAATCTGGCGACCAGTGACGTTAGCGTTTCAGCTGACAGTCTGGTGTACGTTATTTACACCTCAGGTTCAACGGGTCGACCAAAGGGGGTGTGCATTGAACATAAGGCATTGATTAACTTACTTCAATCAATGGCTACACAGCCTGGTTTTAACGCCGGGCAATCCTTATTAGCGGTTACCTCGCCTGGTTTTGATATTGCCGGACTGGAGTTGTATTTACCGTTGCTAGCTGGTGGTGTATTGCACATTGCCACTAAAGATACCGTGCTGAGTTCTCAGCAGCTAGGCGATTATCTGACCGATCATCACATTGATATGATGCAGGCCACGCCATCCGGTTGGAAACTACTTCTGAACAATCCTGACTGGACACCAAAAGCTGGTTTCAACGCTTTGTGTGGTGGTGAAGCAATGCCGTCAGACCTGGCGCGTGATCTGAATAACCGTTTACAACCTGTCGATGGCAGCTTGTGGAACATGTATGGTCCAACCGAAACGACAATCTGGTCAAGTGTATTACCGGTAGTAAACGAACCGATTCTGGTCGGTGGGCCAATTGCTAACACAGGATTTTATGTGTTGGACAGTGCCGATAACATTTGTGGTATCGATTGCCCGGGTGAGTTATGCATTTCAGGTGATGGTCTGGCGCGAGGTTACTGGAATCGCCCTGAATTAACAGCCGAGAAATTCTTTCACCATGAAGGTGTGAATCAACGTCTGTACCGCACTGGCGATTTGGTTCGCTGGACGACAGAGGGCAAGCTGGCATTTATGGGCCGTCTTGATCATCAGGTCAAAGTCCGTGGTTATCGTATCGAACTGGGTGAGATTGAATCACAACTTAGTCTGGTGAACGGCGTTAAATCCTGTGCTGTGATTGCAGCAGAAAAGGACGGTGAAAAACATCTGACGGCCTTTGCCGTGATTGATGATGACAGCGACCAGACGAATTTTACTCGAGAGGCAAAAGCGCAAATTGGCCGTTACCTCGCGGAATATATGGTGCCAGAGTGGTTTGTTTTCCTAGATGAGATGCCATTGACACCAAATGGGAAAATCGACCGTAAACAACTAAACCTGCCCGATGATATTGCTACCACTCAAGCTGATTTTGTCGCGCCGGAAACGCCGTTGCAGCAGCAAGTTGCCGCTATCTGGCAACAAGTACTACAGCTGGAACAGGCGGGGATCTACGATAACTTTTTCCATCAGGGCGGCCATTCAATCCTGGCCGAGCAACTGGTGAGTTTAATTCGTCGTGAATGCCAGGCTGAATTACCATTACGGGTGTTGTTTGAACAACCAACCATTGCTGCAATCGCCGAATTTATTGCGTCAGAACAGCCTGTTACAGCAGGTATTAGCACGATCACAGCGCGAGCTGATGATTCCTCATCGGCACCATTATCATTTAGTCAACGTCGTCTCTGGTTCCTTGATCAGATGGAAGGCGGTAGTGCGCAATACAACATGTTTGGCGCGTTTAATCTGACGGGTGAGCTGGATGTTGCCGGGTTTAAACGAGCGCTGGCAAAAGTCATTGCTCGTCATGATGTATTGAGAACGTGTTTTGTCAGCCAACAAACTGAAAGCGATGGTACTCAGGCGGTCGAAGCCATAACGCACCGTGACATCGAATTATCCGTGACTGACCTGGATTACAGCGAGTATGAATTATCGGCGTGCCAGTCAGCATTAACCGCATTAAATCAGCAAGAAATCAGTAAAGATTTCGATTTGACGCAGGACATGATGGTTCGTGCGACGCTGGTCAAACTTCCAGCTGCACATTCGGCAAATTACCGGGTTTTACTCACGATGCATCACATCGCATCTGATGGCTGGTCTGTGAATGTCTTCATTCGTGAACTGGGTGGATGTTATGAAGCGGTGTTGGCGGGTCATGAGCCTCTGTTACCAGAATTGTCGTTGCAATACAGCGATGTGGCCGAGTGGCAACAAGGCTGGAATGACGAAAGCAGCAAAGATTATGCACTGATCCAGCAAGAACTGGATTGGTGGACAGCACAACTGGCTGATTTACCACAGGTGCATTCTTTACCTCTGGATGCTGTTCGTCCTGAGGTGCAGACGTTCAACGGCCAGCGATTCACGCTGGCATTACCTGACTCATTACAGCAGGCAGTGCGTGATTACGCCAATGCGCAGGGAGCAACGCCGTTTATGGTGATGCAAACCGCTTTTGCCTGGTTATTACAACGGTTCAGCCATGAAAACGACATCGTGATTGGTTCGCCTGTTTCTGGCCGTCATCAGCCTGAAACACACGACATGATTGGCTTCTTTGTCAATACGCTGGCATTGCGTTCGACGTTTGCTGACGATGCTGCGACGACTGATTTTAATACGTTACTTCAGCAGAATAAGGCACAGTTAATCAACGCGTTTGAGCATCAACATGTGCCGTTCGATTTATTAGTGGATGCGCTAAATCCAACGCGAAGCCTGAGTCATACGCCGATTTTCCAGATTATGTTTGCTGTACAAACCGAGGAAATCAGCGAGTTTTCTCTGGCAGACTGCACCCTGGTACTGTCTGATGACCAGCCAGTTATCGCAAAATTTGATTTGATGTTGACTGTGATTGACCAGCCCGGTCAGTTTGCATGTCAGTGGGATTATTGCAGCGATATTTTCGATGCTGTTTCCATTGAGCGTTTTGCAGCAGCTTATCAGGCGTTGCTAAGTGATGTAGTCAAAGAAGGTCATAAACCTGCGGGTGAGCTAAGCCTGCTGAATGATAAGCAATTATACGAGATCACTCATCAACCACTGGCTCCGGCACAGTCTGCAACGATGACGCTGGCGAGTCGATTAGAACAACAGGTGGCGATACACCAGGATAAACCAGCGTTGATCAGTAACGGTATTGAACTTAGCTGGAATGCTTTCAACAGTCAGGTGAATCAGCTGGCCCATACGTTAATGGCCGAAGGCGTAGAACCGGGCGACCTGGTTGCCGTTTCGATGAATCGTTCTGCGGCCATGATTATTGCGATTTTTGCCACACTTAAAGTTGGTGCTGCTTATGTGCCGGTATCTGCTGATTATCCGCAAGAGCGGATTGATTATATGTTGCAAGATTCCAATGCCAGTTTATTACTGACTGAATCTGCTTTTGCTGAAGCATTCAGTCATCAAGGTTGTAAGACCTTGCTGTTGGATAAACTGGATATTACTCAGGCATCAATGGCTAATCCTGTGGTTAGTGGATTTACCGGGGAGGCAACTGCGAGTCAGCAGCTGGCCTATGTCATTTATACCTCAGGTTCTACCGGTAATCCGAAAGGTGTCGCACTTTCTCATCATGCGGTCCTGAATTTTACTGTTGATACAGATTGCATCGACTTGTCTTCTGCTCGTGGTTTCATGGGCTTTTCAAATATCTCTTTCGACGGCAGTGTGTTCGACCTGTTCCTGTCGTTGATGAACGGTAAACATTTGTTATTTACCACACGCGATGAATTGAATGACATCGCAAGCTGGCCTGCACTTTGTGAGCGCTATGACATCAATACAGCGCTTGTGCCAACAGCCTTTTTCAACATGGTATTTGCCGAATCCGCCGACGCCTTGTCTCATTTGTCTCAAATCCTAATCGGTGGCGAGGCGGCAAATCCAGCCATAACTAATCAGTTTAACGAAACTTATCCAACGCACCGTTTGATCAATGGATACGGCCCTACAGAAACGGCAGTTATAGCCGTGGCCGCAGATATTTCCCGATCAGACGTGACGTTTATGCCTATCGGTGATGCGCTAAAAGATAAACAAGTGTTTGTAACAGACCAACATCAAAACGTATTACCGGCAGGTGCTATAGGCGAACTTTGTATTGGTGGTAACGCTCTCGCTGAGGGTTATCTCAATCGTGACGCCTTAACCAGTGAGCGGTTTTTACCGTTGAATGTGTCACTTCGTGGGGGTGATAGTTTCACATTCAGAGTTTATCGCACTGGTGATCTGGTTCGCAGACTGGCTAATGGACAATTGACGTTCGTCGGTAGAACGGATGGTCAGGTTAAAGTCCGTGGTCATCGGATAGAACTGGAAGAAATAGAACAACAACTGATGAAACTTACGGCAGTAAGCCGTGCCTGTGTGCGCGTAAAAACAGATAAACAGGGGCAACAAGCATTAGTTGGGTTCTTAACACGTTATACATCCGCAACGATGGATGATCCGACATTTATCGAACAAATCAGCACAGAAATTTCCCAGGCGTTACCGGAATATATGCTGCCAGATCATTATGTGCCTCTGGCAGAGCTGCCATTAACGGCTAATGGGAAAGTCGATAAAAAACAATTAGATAAATTATGTGCTTCGATGGATGTTTCTTTCTCTGATGTAACGCGTGACATTGTTGCGCCTGCAAATGAGGTTGAGCAGGAAGTTATTACACTGGTTGCCGAAGTCCTTGGGCAAGAAACAACAACAATAAGTATGAGCGACAGTTTCTTTGACCTGGGCGGCAATTCTCTTCTGGTGGTTAAACTCGTTAACCGCCTGAATCATGCATTCGATACTGAATTGAATGTAAAAGATATTTTCACATACAACACCCCCGCATTATTGGCTGACTTCATCTTATCGAGCCAGATGGACGATGAGACAGCGTTGCAGGACATTCTTGATGATTTGGATGGCCTGTCGGAGGAAGAAGTCGAGCAGATGTTAGCTGAATTAGATGCAGAGTAGTTGGTATGAACAAAGACAAGGTGGAACAGGGCAGTCAGGCAGGCCTGGCTGCTAAACGTAAGCAATTAGCAGCGTTATTAGCAAAAAAGAAAAAACAACAAGCAAAAAAGACCATTCCGGCACTTGCTACGGTGCCGGATCGTGGTGATAAGGCCGTTACATCATTTGCACAAAAACGACTTTGGTTTATCGACCAGCTGGATGGTGACAGCACTCATTACAATATTTGTGTCAGTGTAAGGATTAGCGGTCAGTTCGATGTTGACCGGGCAAATGAAGCATTTTCCACCTTACTCGAACGGCATGAACCGTTGCGAACGGTTTACCGTAAAAATTCTGATGATGCTGAGGGCGCTGAACAGGTAATTTTACCGTCGCGTCCTTTTGTCGTTAATCAGCGCCGTGTTACGGAAGAATCACTTCCTGCCGCATTACAAGCTGTGCAGAATCATGTGTTTATGCTTCGTAACGACTTGATGTTGCGGGTGGACTGGCTGGCGTTGTCTGACAATGAAGGCGAGTTGGTGATTTGTATGCATCACATCGCCGCAGATGGCTGGTCGATGCAAGTACTAATCAGTGAGTTTCTGGCGCTGTATCAGCAGCAACCTGTGGCTGATATCACGGTTCGCTACAGTGATTATGCGAGCTGGCAACGCGAGCATTTTACGGAACAGAATCTCGACTCATCACTGAACTGGTGGCAGAAGACGCTGCAGGATTTACCACCAGTACACAGTTTACCGTTAGATTTTCCTCGTCCCGCTCGTCAGACGTTTAATGGCGAAAACCTGCGTTATGTCATTGACGCTGATTTAGCGTCATCGCTAAAAGCCTTAGCAGCAAAGCACAATGTTACCTTGTTCATGCTGTTACACAGTGTATTTTCTGTAGCGTTAGCTCGTTTCAGTAATGTCTGGGATATCGTGGTCGGAACGCCGGTTGCTGGCCGTGATGATAAAGCGCTGGAAGGCTTGATTGGCTGTTTTGTTAATACACTGATTCTGCGTCTGAAATTTACCCCGGATATGACGTTTGCTGCGCTGTTGGAACAGGCTCGCCAGGTTAATCTGGATGCACAACAACATCAGCAAGTGCCGCTGGATATGCTGGTAGAGCGTATCAATCCGGCTCGAAATAACGCGGTTACTCCGTTATTTCAGGTGTTGTTCAGCATGGACCCTGTGGTTGATTATGATCATCAGAATGCCGGGTTCACGTTGGGTGAATTTAAACCAGTTAATGAGCCCGCTAAATTTGACTTATCGCTGAATATCAGTGAGCAGGGCGACAAACTAACAATCAGCCTGAACTACAACAGCGATCTGTTTGCTGCAAACTCGGCAAATCGTATGTTAAGCCACTTCAGTACGTTACTTGCGTCTGTAGCCGATAACGAACATCAGGCGGTGTCTGCACTGGCCTTGTTGAACGATACCGATCAGACACTACTGGTGGAAACCCTGAATACACAGGCCATCAGCGCTGATATTCAAACCGATATTAACACTCGCTGCATTCATGAACTGATCGAAGACCAGGTTAATAAAACGCCGAATGCGACAGCGGTTATTGCATCAGCATCCGGCGTGTCTCTGACGTATCGTCAACTTAACGATAAAGCTAATCAACTGGCGGGTTTCCTGCGTGAGCGTCTGGCTGAGCAACTTGCTGCAATGCAGCCGGGTGATGAGCCTCCATTAGTGGGAATCAGTACGCAGCGTAGTGAGATTATTCCTGTCGCTATGTTGGCTATTCTTAAAGCAGGTGCGGCCTGGGTTTCACTTGACCCGAACTATCCCATGTCGCGCTTGCGCCATATGCTTGAAAACAGCCAGGCAAAACTGGTACTGACCGAATCTGTTGTCAAAGACAAACTGGACGTTCAGGACGATGTTGCATTACTGGCACTGGACAGCGATGAAATCACCGAACAGTTAGCGACTTTCCCAACCACTAATCCTGAAAAGTTGTCTCACCAAACACCTGAATCACTGGCGTATGTCATCTATACCTCTGGCTCTACGGGTAAACCGAAAGGCGTGATGATTCTGCACAAAGGTGTTGTTGCGTTAACACGCTGGACTCAGGAGCATTACTCCGCTGACGAACTGGCTGTCGTACTGGCGAGTACCTCAATTAACTTCGATTTATCAACCTATGAATTAATGGTGCCACTGGCGAGTGGTGGTACGTCAGTTGTTGTTAAAAATATTCTGAGTGTGCTGGAAGGTTTACCGGTTGATATCACATTGATTAACACGGTTCCTTCAGGAATTCAGGCGCTATTAAACGAAGGTAAAATCCCGGCATCGGTGAAAGCGATTAACCTGGCGGGTGAGAAGCTAACTAAAGGTCTGGTAAAAGGTTTACATCAGTATGGCCGTGACCATAACACCGAACTGGCGCGAGTGGTTAACCTGTATGGTCCGTCAGAAGATACAACGTATTCTACCTGGTTCTCCATGCCAGTGGAGCCGCCATTAAGCACGGAACCTTTCATTGGTAAACCGTTGTACAACACGCAGGCATACATTCTTGATGATCAGTTAAATCTGGTGCCAGTCGGCGTATATGGTGAGTTATATCTTGCCGGTGATGGCTTATCACGCGGTTATTTGAATCAGCCGGAATTAACGGCTGAGCGTTTTATTGAAAATCCGTTCCAACGCGATGAACTGAACAATCCGTTAATGTATAAAACCGGAGATGTTGTTCGTTGGCTGGATAACGGCGAGATTGAATATCAGGGCCGGGCCGACCATCAGGTTAAAGTGCGTGGTTTCCGTATTGAATTAGAAGAAATCGATTCGCAACTGGCCGCCGCAGAAGGCGTGGAAAGTTGTGCTGTGATTGTGTTTACGCCGGAAGATGGTAATAGCAACGACGCCAGACTGGTCGCCTACATCAAACCGGATGCGCCGAAAAATGACGGTCAGAAACAACAGGCTATCATTGAATTTAAAGCACATTTAGGTCGTCAGTTACCTGAATACATGGTGCCAGAGGTTTATGTTTTCCTTGAAGACATGCCGCTAACACCCAATGGCAAAATCAATCGTAAAGCATTACCTGAGCCGGGCGAACAGGACGTACAAAAAGCAGAATACGTTGCGCCAGGCACAGCGACAGAAAAAGCGTTGTGTGTCCTGTGGCAATCATTATTACGGATGGAAAAAGTCAGTATTCATGACAATTTCTTCCATCTGGGCGGACATTCGTTATTAGCCGAAAGAATGGCGAGCCAGGTTCGCCAGCAGTTTAAGAAAGAACTCCCGCTGCGCGTATTGTTCGAACGGGCTACCGTGGCCGATGTTGCACGTTATCTGGATAGCGACGCTGGACAATCATCTTCACACGCGACCACATTAAATGCTGTGACCGAACAGGGTGTTGCGCCGCTTTCTGCTGCTCAGCAACGGCTGTGGTTTGTCGATAAGCTGGCAACCAGTGCAGCGGCAAAACAACAATACAATATGTCTCAGGCGTTCTTCAGTGAAGGCGAGCTGGACATCACCGCCGTTAAACGTGCGGTGCAAACTATTTTAGAACGTCATACCGTATTACGTAGTGTCATTCGTGCTAATGACGATGCGAATTCTGGCGTGACTCAGCAAGTACAGTCACAGTTTGATGTGCCAGTTATCGTTGACGATCTGCAAACCGCCAGTGAACAGCAAATCAATGCGGCTATTCGCATCGCGGCAGATTATCACTTCGATTTAACCCGCGATGTATTGCTACGTTTATCGGTGTTAAAAACTGCGCCAGCACAGCAGGTGTTGGTGTTCACCATGCATCATATTGCGTCTGATGGCTGGTCGGCACAGTTGCTATTTAAAGAATTCTGTGCACTTTACAATGGTTATCGTACTGGTGAACAGCATGTAGTGCTACCTGCATTGCCTGTGCAATACAGTGATTATGCGATTTGGCAACAACAGCAAATCAATGCAATTCAAACTGACCAGGATTCACCATTAAGCTGGTGGCGTGACCAATTATCTGACGCCCCGTCAGTTCATAGTTTGACGACTGATTATACTCGTCCGGAGCAACAACGTTTCGATGGTGGTGTCGTGTTGTCGTCGTTTGATGAAGCACTGACCTCACGCATTCAGCAGGCGTGTCGTGACTGGAACGTCACACCATTCATTCTGTTACAGTCAGCATTTGCGGCATTTATTAATCGTTTGAGTGGCTGGCAGGAAAAAGGCGATATCCTGATGGGTGCGCCGGTTGCTGGTCGTCAGCATAATGCAGTAGAGAATCTGATTGGTTTCTTTGTAAACACGGTCGTGTTGCGCAGTCAGATTGATTCAACTATCAGTTTCCATGACTTCCTGACACAGAATCGTACAACGGTTCTGGACGCCTTTAATCAGCAGCAAGTGCCATTCGATTTAGTGGTAGAAGCCGTTAATCCGGCTCGTAGTCTGAGTTATTCGCCACTGTTCCAGATCATGTTTGATTACCAGGCGGCACAGCCGGGCAACATGTTGCTTGATGATATAGCGCTAACGGTTGTCGCTCCTGAACATACTTCGGCCAAATTTGATTTAACGCTGACCATCTCAGAACCATTCAGTAAAGATGCAGACAGTGCGGCCACTTTGCAGTGTGAATGGGAATTTGCGACCAGCTTATTCCGCCAACGCACGATTGAAGCAATGGCGCAGCGATTTGAGCACTGGTTAAGTGCGGTCCTGGCGCAAGCGCATCAACCGATGGCTGAACTATCTTTACTCAACGATCGCGAACAGCAAATGCAGCAGCGTCGTTTGAGCGGGATTAAGCGTCCATCTGACACTGTGACGGCGATCTGGCAGCAAGCATTAAACGCTTCTTTACAACAAAATCCTGAAGCAGTTGCTGTCAATTGTGGCGATCAGACGTTAACGTTCGCGCAGCTTGCAGAGCAGGCAGAGCAACTGGCTGCTCTGATTCAGCAACAGGGCGTAACGTCCGGACAGCGAGTAGCGATTTGCATGAATCGTGGTATTGATGCTGTCACTGCTGTTCTGGCCGTGTTGAAGGCAGGAGCCGCTTTTGTGCCTGTTGATCCGGCTTATCCGGAAGAGCGTATCAGCTTTATGCTGCAGGACAGCGCGGTTGCACTGGTATTGGCCGACGCAATGACTTCCCGTCAGCACAGTGCTTTGTTTGCTGAATATGCCGTCATTAATACGTCAACTGTTGTTCTGTCAGATGAGAATACATTTAACGCACCAACACTAAGCGCGGATGACACGGCTTATGTGATTTATACCTCGGGTTCAACGGGGCAGCCAAAAGGCGTGATGATCAGTCATGGCAACTGGGCTGCTTATCAACAGGCGATCATCAAAGATTATGGCCTGACGGCGTATCAACCCGGTTCGCAACACATTCTCCAGTTCTCATCAATTGCATTCGATATTTTCATCGAAGAACTGAGCATGTCGATTCTGAGCGGTAACCGTCTGGTGATCCCGGAAGATACCAGCCTGATGGACAGCAATCGTTTCTGGCAACTGGTGCATGAACAACAGATTACAATCGCCAGTTTACCAACCGCCTGGTGGCACCAACTGGCCGCCGACGATGCACTGGCGACACAAGCATTAAACACATCGTTACACACCCTGATCACCGGTGGTGAAGCCATGTCAGCGCAGCAAGTCACTCACTGGCAACAGGCGCTGGGGCAGCATATTCGATTGTTCAATACCTACGGTCCGACTGAAACTACCGTCATCGCAACCTTGTTTGATTGCCGTGATTATCAGCCAGCACAACATGATGCGTTACCAATTGGTGAAGCAATGTCTGGTGCAGTCGCGTTGGTGGTAGACGAACAGGCGCAACCGGTTGCTGATGGTGTTATTGGTGAATTGATCATTGCAGGTCCGGGTGTGGGTCAGGGTTATTTAAATCAACCCGCACTTAGCGATGAAAAGTTTATTGCTTTACACGCTGGTGACGTTAGCGTTCGTGCTTACCGCACGGGTGATTTAGTTAAACGCCTGACTGACGGGCAGTTGTCATTCGAAGGTCGTGTGGATGACCAGGTGAAAATCCGTGGTTTTCGGATTGAGCCGGGCGAAATTGCCAGTTGTCTGATGCAATCTGCGACGGTCGCTGAAGCGTTCGTTATGGCTGTAACGATTGAAGGTCAGGCCGACAAGCAGTTAATCGCGTGGGCTTGCCCGGTATCTGGTGAACAACTGGATATTGACGCAGAACTACAGGCGTTACGTGATCAATTGCCAGGCTACATGGTCCCGTCAGCATTGATTGCGTTAGAAACCTTGCCATTAACAACTAACGGTAAAGTAGATAAACGCCAGCTACCCATGCCAGAGGCCCAAGCTCAGCAAACCGCCTCGCACACTAAACCTCGCACAGCACTGGAATCTCGTTTACTCGCAACCTGGCAACAGGTGTTAGGGCTGGAAAATGCAGGTATTGATGACAACTTCTTTGCCAGTGGTGGACATTCGTTACTGGCAATTCAACTGGTTAGTCAGTTGCGAAATGATTTACAACTTGAGGTGCCGGTCAAAGCAATCTTTGAGCAGCCAACCATTGCAACACTGGCAAACTGGCTGAATGAGCAGGGACTGGCAACGTTATCAGGTGAGCAGGTAATTCCAGCTATTGAGCCAGCGAAGCGAGATAGCAACCGTTTACCACTGTCTTTTGCGCAGCAACGTTTATGGTTTATTGACGAGTTAGAAGGTGCCAGCCCGCAATACAACATGCCTGGCGCATTTACCCTGACGGGCGAACTGGATGTTAATCGTTTTAAAGCAGCGATGGCTACGGTGATCGACCGTCATGAAATTTTAAGAACGACTTATCACAGCGAGTCAGGCACCGGATATCAATTGATTCATCAGACGGTTGAGTTACCGGTGACGGAACATGATTTCTCTGATTTAAGCCGGGCAGAACAACAAATTTCAATTGCAGCACTGCTTAAAGAAGATGGTGCAACGGCATTTAACTTACAAACGGATGTCATGTTACGGGTGCAGCTGGTTCGCACAGCGACAAACGCACATACCGTTATTTTCAACATGCATCATATCGCTTCAGACGGCTGGTCAATGGGTGTGCTGGTTAAAGAATTTGCCGCCTGTTATGACGCCGAAAACAAGTTACCGGGCCTGAGTATTCAATATGGTGATTTCGCCAGCTGGCAACGGAACTGGTTGCAGGGTGATATCGTCGCTGAACAACTGAGCTGGTGGCGTTCTCGTCTGAGTGGCATTCCTGAATTACACGGTCTGGCGACTGATTTCCCACGTCCGGCTAATCAACAATATCAGGGTGCTATTTTCCATCGTTCAATCGACGCCGATCTATTACAGCGTTTGTCTGAGCTGGCGAACAGTCAGGACATGACATTGTTCATGTTGCTGCAATCCAGCTTTGCTCTGCTACTGAGCCGTTTCAGTCGTGAAACTGATATTGTGATGGGCACGCCAGTAGCTGGCCGTCCTCATCAACAGTTAGAACAACTGATCGGTTGTTTTGTTAACACTGTCGTGTTGCGTGCTGACCTGGCTGACAATCCAACGCTGGCCGATTACTTTACGGCGAACAAGCAAGGCATCATCGATGCGTTCAATCATCAGGATTTACCGTTTGAGCAGCTTGTCGAAGCACTGAGCCCGGGCCGTAACAGCGCTCACAGCCCGATCTTCCAAATCATGTTTGTTATGCAGAATCCGGATGAGCAATCGCTGGAACTGCCAGGCTTGACGCTGGAAGCTATCGCGCCATCACAACCGCTGACTAAATTTGATCTGACACTGACGTTATCCCACGAGACTAATGAGCAAGGCGAAACGACGTTAAATGCTCAATGGGAATACTGCGCTGATTTATTTGCCGCAGACAGTATGCAGCAACTGGCTCATAGCTATGAGCAACTGTTGTTGGCGGTGCTTGATGCAGCGGATAACGCTGAACTGGCGTCTCGCCATGTACAGCAACTGGCGTTGCAATCAGACGAAGAAAAAACCACGCAAATCGACCGCTGGCAACAGGCTTTCCTAAAGCAACATGATTCACAAGCAACGTTAGCTTTTGATCGTCTTGAACTGGCAATTGAACAATTCGCCGCACAACAACCTGAATTGACCGCTGTTCGACAGCATACGCTGGGCAGTGAGCAAACAATCAGTTTGAACTGGCAACAGTTGGACGAACAGGCTAATCAGTTAGCGCATTTGTTAATTGAACAGGGCGTTAAATCTGGTGACAGAGTAGCGATTGGCCTGAATCGTTCAAACCGTGTCGTGGTTTCCATGCTGGCAGTGCTAAAAGCGGGCGCGGTTTATGTACCGGTTGACCCGGAATCACCCGCGACTCGTTTGGCGCATATCTTGTCTGACAGTCAGGCTACCTGTGTGCTGACGACCAGTGATATTGCTGATCGCTTTGCGGCTGAAACGACTGGCGCAGATGTAAGCTGCGTTTTACTGGATGTTATCGAAACATCAGGTTATCCGGGCACGACGCCGGTAGTTGATGGATTAACACGTCAGGACCCGGCGTACATCATCTATACCTCAGGCACGACAGGTCTGCCAAAAGGTGTGGTGCAAACGCATCACAATGTTATTCGTTTACTACAGACTGCTCAAACGACTGAATTTTATGGTCAGTTTGGTGGCTTTGGCACGAGTGATGTCTGGACCTTGTTCCATTCAACGGCGTTTGATTTCAGTGTCTGGGAAATCTGGGGTGCGTTATGTTTTGGTGGTCGTTTGGAAATTCCAGATAACCAATTTGTGAAAGATACTCCGGCTTTTGTGAAACTTTGTGAAAAAACCGGTGTCACAGTACTTAACCAGACGCCTGGTGCATTCCGCGCCTTTAGTCAGGTGGCAATTGCCGATGACGTAAATCCAGACTCGCTCCGGTTTGTGATTTTCGGTGGTGAAGCGCTACAAATCGATTCGCTTATGCCGTGGTGGAACCAGTTTGGTGATAGCCTGGCATTTATCAACATGTACGGGATCACAGAAACTACCGTACACGTCACGTTTAAACATATCGATATGGCGACATTCAATCAGCAGGGCGGTGCGTCTGTGATTGGTTGTCCACTAGGCGATCAGATTATCTATCTGGTTGATCAAGAACTAAGCCCTGTGCCGCAGGGAGCCATTGGAGAAATTCTGGTGGGCGGTGCGGGGCTCTCCGCTGGTTATCTGAACCAGCCTGAGCTTACCTCACAAAAATTCATTCCTAATCCGTGGTTAACCCTGGAAGGTCATGACCGTTTATACCGTTCTGGTGACCTTGCGCGATTCACGGCAGAAGGCGAGCTGGTTTATATCGGCCGAACGGATGATCAGGTAAAAGTACGTGGTTATCGGATTGAGCAGGGTGAAGTTGTGTCGCAATTGATGCAACTGCCATACATCAAAGAAGCGATTACTCAGGTAACACCAGATGCTCAGGGCAACCTGAACCTGGTGGCGTATGCCATTACTGGCGAACAAACTGACGTTGAGACGATTCAGCAACAATGGCGCGACGACCTGTCAGGCCGTTTACCCGCTTATATGATCCCAACCAGTCTGGAAGTACTGGATCACTGGCCATTAACCGTTAACGGTAAAATTGACCGGGCGGCTTTACCGGCACCAGCCTTTACACAGCAAGTTGCTTATGTCGCACCTGAAACACTGGTTGAACAAAAGCTGGCCGAAATCTGGGCGGAATTACTGGACACTGATGCCGCGACGATTGGCCGTCACGCAGATTTCTTTGCGCTGGGTGGTCATTCGTTACTGATGATTCAGTATCGAGCAGCCTTACAGCAGCAAGGTGTGGATGTAACGGTAGCTGATTTATTTAAAAACAGTCGATTGTCAGCGGCAGCACAGCTTATCCAACAGGCGCAACCATTGGCCTTTTTAACGTCGCTGAAAGCATCTGCAACGTCAGCCGTTATTTCCGCACCACAAACCCGATTGCCTGAAGATGTAGCGTTGCTTTCTCCGGCTGCGTTCCCTCTGGTTGAGCTGGAACGTTCGCAGCTAAGTCAGATCGTTGAACTGACAAACGGCGGGATTGAAAACCTTCAGGATATCTACCCGTTATCGCCGTTACAGGAAGGAATGTTGTTCCATGCATTACAGCAACAGGACGACACCGACCCGTATCTGGTAAAAACCGCATTCCGCTGTGATACCGACGCCGCATGGCAATTACTTCACGATGGCTTGCAGTTTGTCATGAATCGTCATGACAGTTTACGAGCGGCCATCGTGACGGATGAACAGATTGCCGGGCTACAACAACCGCTACAGATCATTTGTAAACACATAACACCGGTTGTTGAGCATGCTGAACTTCCGGCGTTAGCTGATTTTGCTGATTCAGCAGACTGGTTGGCGGCGGTTCAGCTACCTGCACAAGCGGGTTGGTCATTGAGTCGTGCGCCATTACTTCGTGTTTTGGTAGGACAACAAGGCAATGAACGCCTGGTTGTGTTGTTCCATCACCATATTCTGGAAGATAACTACTCGTTGCGTGTCATAAACGATGACCTGCAAGCTTTCATTCAACAAGCCAGACATGAAGAACATCCGGGTGCAGTTAACAGTGATGAACTGGCGGCTTTACTACCAGCCTCTGGTCAGTATCGTGATTTCATCTGGCAAGGCATGCAGACTGAACTGGCCGATGCACAGCAGTTCTTCCGTCACCAATTAGCAGATATCGACGAAACCTGTGCGCCGTTCGGCGTTCATCAGGTAGGCGAAGCATCTTTACAACAAACAGAAACAGTATTTGACGCGAACACACTGGCAGCACTGCAACAAATCGCGAGCAAACATCAGGTTAGCCTGACGGCGTTATTACATCTGGCCTGGTCACTGGTTGTTGCCAGAACAGCAGGCACAGAACAGCCTGTATTTGGTACTGTTTTGTCCGGTCGGATGCAGGCTATTGCCGGTATCGATCGTATGGTTGGCCTGTGTATCAACACGTTACCGTTTAGCTGGCGCTATCAGGCAATGTCTTTGAATGACAACCTGAAAGCGGCTCATCAATACCTGGTCGAGTTGGCAGCATTTGAACAGATTCCATTGTCTGTTGCGCAATCTTGCAGTCAGGTGATGACGGGCAATGACAGCCAGGGCTTGTTTAGCTCGGTTCTGAATTGTCGTCTGCAACAAACCAATGAAACCGCAACGATTGATCTTATGTCACAGGCTGGCATTAACAGCCTGGGCATGGAAGAACATACTAATTACCCGTTAACCGCATCGTTTGATTTTGTGGATGATGGTTTAAAACTAACGGTTGAAGCGGTGCCTGCGATTGGTTCCGCGTTGATTGCTGAGTATGTCAGCGCGGCTTTTGAGCATCTGATTACCGCGAATAACAGCGCGTCAGATGTGCAAACAGACACCGTTCTGGCACTGCCAATGTTATTAACGGCGGCACAGCAAGATCTACTCATTCACGAACTAAACAACACTGCCCGGGACTATGATGTTGATGCGGTGCTACATCAGTTAATTGCACAACAGGCTGAGGTTCAGCCGGATGCCGTTGCGGTTATCTGTAATGATGAGCAATTAACGTTTGCTCAACTGGATCATCAAGCTAATCAGATTGCGCAATTATTACTGGATAAAGGCATTCAGTCTGGCGACCTGGTGGGCATGTGTTTCCGTCGTGAGATCGCTGTGATGCCGGTGATTCTGGGGATTTTAAAAACGGGTGCGGGTTACGTACCGTTATCGCCAGATTATCCACAAGAGCGTTTGAGCTATATGGCTCAGGACAGCGGTATCAGTACGGTTATAGCGGGCGATGATCAGGCTGATAAATTCGCTGAGTTAAGCCGTTTGAGCGTTGCTGAGGCAGCGAATTATCCGGCGCAGTCGCCTGAAATCAGCGTAGCGTCTTCTGCTCTGGCTTATGTTGTTTATACCTCGGGTTCAACGGGGCTGCCAAAAGGTGTGGCTGTCTCGCATCGAAACGTCACCAGTCTATGTCTGAACAGTCCATTCCTTGATTTAGACCGTACAACCGGCATGTTTGGTCTGTCGAATGTGTCATTCGACGGCAGTGTCTTTGATCTGTTCACGTCACTGGTCAACGGTAAACCGGTACTGATGCTGACAGAAGCACAGTTAACCGACACCTCAAACTGGGATGCGCTTTGTCGTGCTCATGGCATCAATACGGTGTTTATGACGACGGCATTATTCAATGTATTAGTGACTGAGCAAAATCCAGTGCTGGCACAGTTAGAGCAACTGATGTTCGGTGGTGAACAAGCGAATACAGTATCTATTCAGCGTTGGATTGATGTTTACGGTGAGACTGACAACAAACTGATTCATGTCTATGGTCCGACAGAGACCACTGTTTTTGCATCATACGGCCCACTGGACAGTCAAAACGTCAATAAAGCACCGATTGGTCAGCCTTTGGCAAACAAGTCGCTGTTCGTACTGGATGCGCATCAGGTGTTAGTACCGCCTGGCACAACGGGCGAGCTTTATATCGGTGGTGATGGCGTAGCACAGCAATATCTGAACCGGGCTGAGTTAACGGCAGAACGCTTTATTCCAAATCCGTTCAGCGATTGCACTGGCGAGCGCCTGTATCGCACGGGTGATTTGGTCCGTTGGGAGCAGGATAACGCTGGACGCTGGGGACTGGTATTTGTTGGCCGGGTTGATAACCAGGTGAAAATACGTGGTTTCCGGATTGAACTGGAAGAAGTTGAATCTCAACTGGCCAGTTGCCAGAACGTTAGCGAAAGCGCAGTGATTGTGGCCCGTACCGGCGAAGGTGAGCAACAATTCGATACCTTAGTCGGCTTTATTGTTGGCGAAGGCATTAGTGATGTTGCAACGGTAAAAGCAGAACTGATAGAGCAGATGCCAGCCTGGATGGTGCCATCGTTACTGATCAAACTCGATAACATGCCACTGACGGCTAACGGCAAAGTAAACAAACAAGCGTTACAAGCGATTGCCGTTGAACAGGCAATAACAGCAAACATTGATGCTGACCGATTTACTGCGCCTGTTAGCGACATTGAAGTCAAACTTACTGAACTACTGGCCGGATTATTACAGCGCGAATCAGCACAAATCAGTGCCTCGACCAGTTTCTTCGAAATGGGCGGGAATTCACTGTTAGTGATGCGCCTGGTGTCTGCTATCAAGGCAACATTCAGTGCTGCAATCGCCGTTCAGGATATCTTTGAATTACAAACCGTGTCGGCGATTGCTGCGTTTATTCAGCAACAAGGTGAAGGTTCTGCGACAGAGTTGACGATCCCGGTTGTAAATCGTGATCAGGAATTACCGCTGTCGTTTGCCCAGCAACGCTTATGGTTTATCTATCAGCTGGAAGGTAGCAGCGCTCAGTACAACATGCCTGCGGCATTCCGTCTGAAAGGTGATTTCGACCTGACTGCTTTCCGTCAGACGATGAATGAAATCGTTGAACGTCATGAAGTATTGCGCACCAATTATGTGACGGTTGATGGTCAGTCGAAGCAAGTTATCCGTCATCAGGTCAAAGTGCCTGTACATGATTTGGATTTAACGGGGTTATCGGAAGAAGACAAACCACAACGACTACAACTGGCTGTAGAACAGGATGCGGCTAAAGTCTTCGATTTAGAACAGGATCTGATGCTACGCGCTGGCCTGGTCAGACTGGCAGACGATGAAGTTGCGGTGCTACTGAACATGCACCATATCGCCTCCGATGGTTGGTCGATTGGTGTGTTGATCAATGAATTTGTCACGTTATATCAATACTATGCAACAGAGAATGCAACAAAGAATGCATCAGAGACTGCGGCAGAAAATCCGTTAGCGCCTCTGGCGATTCAATACGTTGATTTTGCAGCCTGGCACAGAGATTTACTGGACGGTGAAACCGATCAGCTTGCCTGGTGGCAACAACAGCTGGCAGACCTGCCACAAGTTCATAACTTACCGTTAGATTTCCAACGTCCGGCCGAAGCAAAACTGGATGGTAACAGTGTTGATTATCCACTGAGTGAGTCGTTAACGGCTAAATTACGTCAGTTATGTCAGCAATACGATGTCACACCCTATATGCTGCTTCAGACCGCATTTGCCGCAGTACTGGCTCGATTCAGCCGGGAGCAGGATATTGTGATGGGCTCGCCGATTGCGGGTCGAAATCACAGTGAAATCGAATCCTTGATTGGTTTCTTCGTTAATACCCTGGTGTTACGAAGTGACCTGAGTGGTGAGCCTGGTTTTGCTGAGCTGCTTACTCGCAATAAACAAATGATTTTAGAAGCTTTTGCACACCAGGAAGTACCGTTTGATATGGTGGTGGAAGCGGTTAATCCGGAGCGTAGCCTGAGCTACAGCCCATTGTTCCAGGTATTGTTTGATTATCAGGCCGAGCAGAACTTTGAATTGTCTTTACCGGGTTTTGACGTTGAAACGCTGGGGCAGGAACAGACCATTGCCAAGTTCGACCTCACGCTGACCGTTCAGGATTCAGCAGATCAGTTTGTACTGGGTTGGGAATATGCTACCAGTCTGTTCGACCTTCGCACGATTGAAACCTTGTCGGCATCATTAGAACGCTTGTTGACTCAGGTGGCCGATGACCAGCAAACACCGGTTAATGCAATCAACATCACACCGGTTGACCAGGGTCTGGCACATATTGCCGCGATCAATGACACGTTAAACTGGACATTGCCACGTCATCATGACGGCCTGGATTGTCTGCATCAGCAATTTGAACATTTTGCATTGTCACAACCGGATGCACCTGCATTGAGTTGGCTGGAAAATGATTCAGTCACTGCAACGCTGAGTTACCGCGAACTGAATGAAAAGGCGAATCAGTTAGCCCGGTTTATTCTGGAGCGCGGCGCAAAACCGGGTGAGCGAGTGGCTATCTGTGCGACACGTTCATTTAACACTTTAACGGCGGTGTTGGCGGTGTTAAAAGCGGGTTGCTCTTACGTACCTGTTGATCCGGCATACCCGGCTGAACGTATCGAGTACATGTTGAGTGATTCTGCGGCACCGTTAATTTTAAGTGAAAACAGTGTCCGGGCAGCAATTCCAAAAACTAAAGTCCGTGTGGTCTGCATGGACGACGACGATATTCAGGCCATTGTGTCCCAGTACAGAGTTAGCAATCTTTCGCTTGATCTGACGGCTGACACACTGGCGTATACCATTTATACCTCTGGCTCTACCGGGCAACCAAAAGGCGTTGAAATCTCTCATCGCAACTGGATGACGTATCGTCATGCGATTTTCAATCGTTATGGGCTGAGTAATCAGGAAACGGTGCTTCAGTTCTGTTCAATCTCGTTTGATATCTTCGTCGAAGAGATGTCAGCGTCGATATTCTCTGGTGGTAACCTGGTATTGAGTGGCGCTCAAGCTACGCAAGAATCCGCTCAGGTAATGACGTGTCAGCAATTCTGGCAGGCTGTTTCGGCAGCGAATGTCAGTTCGGTATTTATTCCAACGGCATACTGGCATCAGTTAAGCGGTGATAAACACCTGACCGCTGACAGCGCGAACACACCATTACAGCTAATTGTTATCGGTGGTGAGGCGATGTCGGCGAATCATCTGGTGAACTGGCAACAGACACTGGAACAACCGATTCGCCTGCTAAATACCTATGGTCCGACTGAAGCGACGATTATTGTCACTGTGTGGGATTCATCGGCTTACCAATCTACTTTCCAGACGCAGGAAGGTCTCAGACCTGTGCCGATTGGTGATGAAATTCCGGGCACGACATTATTAATTCTTGATGAAAATCAGCAGCCTGTGCCGGATGGCGCGGTTGGTGAACTTTACATCGCTGGTCACTCGGTTGGCGTGGGGTATCACGCGAAACCAGATATGACAAAAGAGCGTTTCTTTGATTATCAGTATCCGGCTGTGAATGATGAAATTGCAGGTTCGATACGAGTTTACCGTTCTGGCGATATGGTTCGTCGAGCGATAGACGGCAACATTGAATTCTACGGACGTAGTGATGATCAGGTGAAAATCCGTGGTTTCCGGATTGAGCTGGGTGAGATTCAGGAGCGGTTATCCGTTTGTGACGGTGTTGGTTCTTGTATGGTGATGGCGAAAGACATTGCAGAACAAAAGCAACTGGTTGCCTGGGTTATCGCGAAAAACCGTATGTCTGGTGATGAGTGGGAACAGGCGTTTGTTCAGGGCTTGAAAGATACTCTGGCTGAACAACTGCCGGATTACATGATCCCAACAGGATTCGTCTTGCTGGATGACTGGCCGTTAAATGCTAACGGTAAAGTCGATCGTAAAAAATTACCATTACCAGAACTCAGCACAGTTACGCAGGACTATCAACCGCCAGCAACTGAACTGGAGGCAACACTTTGTCGTCTGTTCGAACAAGTGCTTGGCTTGTCTCAGGCCGGGCGTGACTGCAACTTCTTCAAAGCAGGCGGTCATTCGTTACTGGCTGTCCAGCTAATCAGCTTATTACGTGACGAAGCCGAGGTAGAACTACCACTTAAAGTCTTATTCGAAAAACCATCGGTGCAGGGGCTTGCTCAGTGGATTGAAGAGCAACAGCAACAAACGACCGCAAACAGTGTTGATGTGTTACCGCCAATAAAAGCCGGTAAGCGTTCTCGTTTCGCTGAGTTGAGTTGGGCACAGCAACGTCTGTGGTTCATTGATCAGCTTGATGGCACCAGTGTGCAATACAACATGCCAGCGGCCTTCGAGCTGAACGGCGCGTTGAATCTCGCTGCGATTGAATACGCATTAGCAACCATTATTGAACGTCATGACGTATTAAAAACGACTTACGGTACGATTGATGGTCAGGCTTCTCAAATCATTAATGATCAGGCAAAACCTGATTTCACGGCTCTCGATTTATCGTCTCAGCCGTTAGAACAGGCTGAACAACAAGTTGCTCAGCTGATTAAAGATGACGCGGTGAAACCGTTTAATCTGACGGAAGATGCCATGTTGCGGATGCAACTGGTCACATTGAGTGATACTCGCCATGTCATGGTGTTTAACATGCATCATATTGCGTCTGACGGCTGGTCATTTGGTGTGTTAATCCGTGAGTTTGTCAGCTTGTATGAAGCATTCATCACCGAGCAACCGAACCCACTGGCACCACTGGCGGTGCAATATGTCGATTACGCTCGCTGGCAACGTAACTGGTTACAGGGCGATGCGCTGGAACAGCAAACGGGTTACTGGAAACAACAATTACAGGGTATTCCTGAGTTACACAGCCTGCCGTTAGACAAACCTCGCCCGGCCACTCAATCCTTTGCCGGTGATGTACTGAATGTTGAATTAGACGAAACGCTAACGGCGCAATTGTCCGCGCTGTGCGAAGCGCAGGGCGTAACCCTGTACATGCTGTTACAGACTGCATTTGCGACCTTGATTCATCGTTTCAGTGGTGAAGACGATATTGTGATTGGTTCTCCAATTGCGGGTCGTTCACATCAACAGGTTGAAGATCTGATTGGATTCTTCGTTAACAGCCTGGTGATTCGTACTGACTTACGTGATGCACCACGTTTCACCGATCTTCTGGCACAAGCGAAACAGGATATTCTGAATGCCTATGCGCATCAGTATGTGCCATTCGAAATGTTGGTTGAAGCGATCAATCCAGTGCGGAGCCGAAGCCATACGCCACTTTTCCAGATCATGTTTGTGCTGCAAAACCAGAAAGAAGGTGCGCTGGAATTACCGGATCTGACGCTAACGCCGATTGAACCTGAAGTAACATCCACCAAATTCGATCTAACGCTTTCAATTGCAGAGCAGGCGAATGGATTGTCTGCCACCTTTGAATATTGCACCGCGTTGTTTGAACCGGAGACGATTATCCGTCTGGCTCATGGTTATGAGTGGTTACTGCGCAGCATTGTTGCAGCTCCGGATATTCGTATCGACCGCTTGTCGTTAATGAGCGATACCGAGTCTCAACAATTGCTGACTCAATGGCAGGATATGATCCTTGCTAAACCTGAGTTCAAACGCATTGAGCACTGGATCAGCAGTCATGTGGCACGTCAGCCTGATGCTGTCGCATTGACGTTCAACGATCAGCGTTGGACCTATCAGCAGCTTGAAACATTGTCAGGACAGTTAGCGTCTTGCCTGGCTGACAATGGGGTTAAACCAGGTGACAGAGTTGGTGTAGCGTTTAATCGTAGTGCAACAGTTGTTATTGCGTTACTGGCGACAATGAAAGCCGGTGCCGCTTATGTCCCACTGGACCCTGAAGCGCCGGAAGCGCGTTTGACGCACATCGTCAAAGACAGCGGCGCTAAAACATTACTGACCGAATCCGCGTTAGTAGAAAAGTTTGCCCATCACGAATTACCGGTTGTGCTGGTGGATGATATCGACAGCGTTTGTGCTGATTATCAACCAATGGCAACGCTGGAATCGACTGCAGAAGCTGAAGCGGCTTACATCATTTACACCTCAGGAACAACAGGCTTACCAAAAGGTGTGGTGCAAACACACACTAATGCGATTCGCCTGCTGGATATCGCTGTTGATACTGGCTATTTCGGTGCTGACGGTGGTTTTGGTGTTGATGATGTCTGGACCTTGTTCCATTCAACGGCCTTTGATTTCAGCGTCTGGGAAATCTGGGGCGCGTTATGTTTCGGTGGTCGCCTGGTGATTCCAGACAGTGGTTGTGTTAAAGACGCTGAGTCTTTTGTGACCTTATGTCGCAATGAAGGCGTGACGGTGCTGAATCAAACACCGGGTGCCTTTAAAGCCTTTATGCAGGCTGCACTTGATGCAGAAACAACGACATTATTCCCGGCCTTACGCTATGTCATTTTCGGTGGCGAAGCGCTGGCAACAGAATCCTTAATCCCATGGTGGGATGCCCATGATCAGGCGGGTGCGATTGCACCTGCCATGATCAACATGTACGGCATTACTGAAACGACTGTTCACGTTACCTTCAAGCGCGTGACCCGCGCTGACGCGGGTTCTTCAACGATTGGTGTGCCGTTAGGTGACCAGGTGATTTATCTGTTAGACGAACAGTTAAAACCCGTCGCGCCGGGCGCTATCGGCGAAATGTATGTGGGCGGCGCGGGTTTATCGCCGGGTTATCTGAATCGTGAAGAATTAACGAACGAACGTTTTATTCCGAATCCGTGGCAGAGTGCGGCGATGGAAGCGAACGGCTATGACCGTTTATATCGCACGGGTGATTTAGGTCGTTTCACGGTTGACGGTGAACTGATTTACATGGGCCGTAACGATGATCAGGTAAAAGTTCGTGGTTATCGCATTGAGCAGGGTGAAATCGTTAATCAGATGCTGCAACTGGATTATGTGCGCGATGCACTGGTGCAGGTGGTTGATGATCCTCAGGGCAATAAAACCCTGGTGGCCTATGTGATTGAACAGGGCGACGGTGGAGACTGGCGTGATGACCTTTCAAATCGCCTGCCTGCCTACATGGTGCCAGCAGTCTGGATGACCGTTACCAGCTGGCCATTAACGGTCAACGGTAAAATCGACCGTCGTGCCTTACCAGCGCCGGTATTTGGTTCAGGTGCTGACTATGAAGCGCCACAGACTGATGAAGAAAAACTGGTTTGTACGTTATGGGCTGAAGTACTGGAATTAGACGTAAGCGATATCAGCCGCAATGATGATTTCTTTGCGCTGGGTGGTCACTCGCTATTGATGATTCGTTACCGGGCTAAATTGAAATCAGCCGGTTACGATATCGCCGTGGCTGAGTTGTATCAGGCCAGTATTCTGACTGACATGGCGGAGCTGATTCGTCGTTATCAGGATACCGAGCAAAACAACGCACCGGACAATCGAATTCAACCGGACGCGCAGGAAATCACAGCCGCAGATTTGCCGATGGTGTCATTAACACCGGAAGAAATTGCTCATATTGCAGCAACGGTTCCAGGTGGCATCAGCAATATTCAGGATATCTATCCGTTATCGCCGTTGCAGGAAGGAATGTTATTCCATGCGATTCAGGCCGATGGTGTCGATCCTTATCTGGTTAAAACGCACTTTATTTGTGACTCAGCATCAGCCTTTAGTCAGTTACAACAAGCAATCGAATTTGTTGTGACTCGTCATGACAGTTTACGAACTCAAATTATCGTGGAAGACCTGAGCAACCCGGTTCAGGTTGTGAGTCGAAACGTATCAATTCCATCGCGTGTCATTGATATCACGGAAGCACCGGAGACGGATAACGTAACCGAGTGGTTGAGTAGTCAGCCTTTGCCAGACGATATGGCTTTTAGCCTGGCGCAGGCTCCTCTGTTACGTTTACTGGCTTTCCGGACATCGGATGATAAGCACTATGTCGTGCTGTATCACCATCACTTGCTGGAAGATAACTTCTCATTACGTGTGGTCAATGAAGAGCTAATTGCATCATTAACTGATGTGGCTGATACCTTGCCTGAAGCAGCTAAATACCGTGAGTTTATCTGGCGTGGTATGCAAACCGATATGGACGGTGCAAAGCAATTCTTTGTCAACACGCTGAAAGACATTGATGAGGGTGTTTACCCTTATGGCATCAGTGAGACGCCGGAAGATGTAACTACATCAGACAAAGTTCAGTTGCCGTTAACACCTGAGTTGTCGGCAGCCGTAAAACAACTGGCTAAAGATTATCAGGTTAGTGAAACATCCGTATTACATCTGGCCTGGGGTTGTGTTGTTGCACGCACCAGCAGCCGTGATGATGCGGTATTCGGCACCGTGATGTCTGGCCGGATGCAGAATGTAGCCGGTATCGACCGTATGGTCGGCTTGTGTATCAATACCTTGCCAGTGCGTGTTCGCCTGAACCCGGTGAGCTTTGCAGAAACACTGAATAATGTTCATCACAGCCTGAAAAATCTGATCACGATGGAGCAGGTGCCATTATCCCTGGCGCAGTCGGGCAGTGCGGTTCAACAAGGTCATCCACTGTTCAGTTCTGTACTGAACTGTCGTCTGCAACAAGGCGGCAACAGTGATGAAGCGGGTGAACAGGTTCTGACGGAAACCGGTATCCAAAGTTTGGGTATGGAAGAGCACACCAACTACCCACTCACCGCGTCGGTTGATTACATTGATGACATCATGCAGCTAACCATTGAAGCCTGTGAAGGCATTGATGCGGCGCGTGTTGCAGGTTACTTCGCTACGGCACTTCAACAACTGGTTGCGCTGGCTGAACAGTCTGATGACGCTGAATCCCCAGTATTTAATCTGCCGACCTTATTGTCTGATGATGAAACCCGATTGTTATTGTCTGAACTGAACGATACCACGCGTGAATACGACCATACGGCGACCATTCATACGTTGATTTCCGCTCAGGCTATTGAACGTCCGGATGAACTGGCCGTGATTTGTGGCGATGAGTCACTGACCTTCGCTGCGCTTGAGCAACAAGCATGTCAGATTGCTAATTTACTGGTTCAAAACGGTGTGCAGTCGGGTGACTTAGTTGGTTTGTCTTTCCGTCGTACTGTGGCGTTAATGCCTGCCATGTTGGGTATTTTGAAAGTTGGCGCAGGTTATGTGCCGCTTTCACCGGATTACCCACAAGAGCGCTTGAGCTATATGGCGCAAGACAGCGGAATTTCGACCGTTATTGCTGCTGATGACCTGACTGAAAACTTCCCGGATTTGCGTGTATTTACATTGGATGCGGCGACTGACTGCGCAACAAGCTTCGATGCCGATGCACATCAGGTGAAGGTAACAGCAAACAGCCTTGCCTATGTTGTGTACACCTCGGGTTCTACTGGTCAGCCAAAAGGTGTGGCCGTTACTCATCGCAACGTTGTCAGCTTGTGTCTGAACAGCCCGTTTATTGACCTGGAGCAGGCAACCGGATTCTTCGGTCTGTCCAATGTGTCGTTCGACGGTAGTGTGTTCGACTTATTTGTATCGCTGATCAATGGCAAGCGAGTGTTAATCGTGCCGGATAGCCAACTGAGCGATACCAGTGGTTGGCATGATCTCTGCCAAGACCACGGTATCAATACCGTCTTTATGACGACCGCGTTGTTTAATGTATTAGCGAATGAAGACAACCCGGTGTTGGATGACTTCACTCAATTGTTGTTTGGTGGTGAACAGGCGAATCCGGCGGCGATTAATCGCTGGCTGGACAAGCATGAAGCGACCAATAAACACCTCATTCATGTTTACGGCCCGACTGAAACGACCGTTTACGCCACGTTTGGCCCGTTGGACAGTGCTAATTATCGCGCTGCACCGATTGGTGGACCATTGGCGAACAAGACTACTTACGTGCTGGACAGCCAGCAAAGACTGACACCTTTTGGTGCGGTTGGTGAGTTGTATATCGGTGGTGATGGCGTTGCTCGTGAATACCTCAACCGCAGTGAGCTAACTGCAGATCGATTCATTCCTGATGTGTTCTCAAATGACTCAACCGCTCGCCTGTATCGCACAGGTGATTTAGTACGCTGGCAAACGGACAGCAAAGGCCGAACCGGTCTGGTGTTTGTTGGTCGGGTTGATAATCAGGTGAAGATTCGTGGATTCCGAATTGAACTGGAAGAAGTAGAACAACAGCTGGCTTTACTGCCTGAAGTGAGCGAAAGCGCAGTGCTGGTGTATCGCACCGGTGATGATGCGAATCGTTATGACACTTTAGTCGGTTACGTGGTTGCTGATGAACAAATCGACATGAATGCACTTAAAGCAAATCTGGCTGAACAAATGCCAGCATACATGGTGCCTTCAACACTGATTCGTCTTGATCAGTTACCACTGACTGCCAACGGCAAAGTAAACAAAGCGACATTGAAAGAACTGGCTGCGGAGCATGTTTCAGGTGGTCATGGTGGCGAATTCATCGCACCTGAGACTGACACTGAAATTGCTATTGCGGCGTTATGGAGCGAACTGTTACAGCGTGATGTCGCTGACATCAGCAAAGTCATCAGTTTCTTTGAACTGGGTGGTAACTCGCTACTGGTAATGCGTTTATGTACTGCCATCAAAGCACAGTTTGGTGTGGAGATGTCGGTAAAAGAAATCTTTGATTATCAAACCATTGAAAGTCAGGCCGAGCTGATAGATGTATTAAATGGCACGGGCCCGGTGGACGACGGTGACGATGATTCTAATCAGGACATTGTTGAGATTTCACTTGACGATGATGAAAACGAAGACGAAGTGAGTTTTGTTTTATGACCCCTTTGTACGACCAAAATTAACAAGGAAGTTCATCAATAAATGACGTTAGATAATGATAAAAAAGCGGCCGCTAAGAAGGCCGCTCTCCTGGCCGCGAAGCGTAAAAAGCTTGCGGCACTACTGATGGAGAAACAAAAAACAGCGGTAAAGCAAAAACAGGACAATGAAAAGGGTATTCCTGGGATTGCGAAACGTGACAGCAGTGATTCTGCGGTTACATCTTTTGCACAACAGCGGTTATGGTTTATTGACCAACTGGAGGGTGGAAGCAGTCATTACAATATATGTGTTACTTGTCAGGTTCATGGTGAGTTCGACATTGCACGAGCCACGCTGGCGTTTAAAGCGTTAATAGCGCGGCATTTACCTTTGCACACGGTTTATCACCGGGCTGATACCAATGTCTGGCAGACCGTCCGCAAGATTGATGACTTCGAGATTGATGTCACTGATTTGACCAATAAATCAGTCGATCTGATTTCAGCCCGTAGTCAGCAAATCGCCAGCGAAACCCGAAATCATGTATTCGATCTGGCGAATGATCTCATGCTGAATGTTAGCTGGGTAAAGCAGACGGAACAGCAAGGGCAACTAACGCTTTGTATGCATCACATCGCGGCTGATGGCTGGTCGATGCAGATTCTGGTGAATGAGTTTTTTGCCGCCTATAACAATCGAAGTGATTCACTTGCAGTACCTGAGATTGACTATGCCGATTATGCTCACTGGCAGCGTCAGCACCTGAACAGTGACAAGCTGGATACTGCATTAACTTACTGGTCAAAACAGCTTGCCGACTTGCCAACCGTTCACAATCTGACACTGGACTTTGAACGTCCGGCGGAACAATCCTGGCGTGGTGGTAACCTGGCAAAAGTGGTATCGGCAGAAACACTGGCAGCCCTTAACTCTCTGGCACAGCAGCACAAAATTACGCTGTTTATGCTGTTGCATGGTGCTTTCAGTTTATTGCTGAGTCGTTTTAGTAATAAAGATGACATCGTGATAGGCACACCGGTTGCTGGCCGTTATGAGCAGTCTTTGGAAACGCTAATTGGTTGTTTTGTTAACACCCTGGTGTTACGTAATCAGGTTGATGAAGCCAATTCACTGGCTGACTTTTTTGATCACATTCGTGAGACCAACCTGAATGCTCAACAACATCAGCAAGTTCCGTTCGAAACCCTGGTTGAAGTATTAAAACCAGAGAGAAATCGAAGCTGGACGCCACTGTTTCAGATCATGTTCAGCATGGACCCGGACCTGAGTCATATCAGTCAGGGCGACGGTTTTACTGTCTCTGATTTTAAAGCGGTTGATTTGCCCGCTAAATTTGATTTAACCCTGAATGCCAGCGAGCTGGACGGGCAGTTTTACCTGAACTTCAATTACAACCTGGATTTGTTCAGCGCAGAAACGGTTGAGCGCATGGCTCATCATCTGGTGCTGTTGCTGGATGCTATGGTCAATGTTCAGGATGCTGCAACAACGCCACTACATCAGATTTCCATGCTGGATGACAGCGACCGTACATTTTTACTGGATACGGTTAATGATCAACCTGTCATTCCTGGATTCGATGAGGCGATTAAAACACGTCGAATTAACGAGTACCTGGAGCAACAGGCGGCATCTCAGCCAAATGCTATTGCAGCCACTTTCCTGACGACTGCCGCGAATCAAGCCACGATTAGTTATGGAGAGTTGAATACCCGAGCGAACCAGTTAGCACACTGGATTTGCCAGCAGACGGGCGGCGTATTAAAGCCCGACCAACTCATTGGTGTGTCAACCAGTCGTAGCGAAAACATGTTGATCGCTGTATTTGCCGTTATTAAAGCGGGTGGTGCTTATGTGCCACTGGACCCGGCTTATCCGGCAGATCGTCTGGCCTACATGATCGATAATTCAGCGATTGAGCTGGTACTGACTGAAGCAGCCGTGTTGCAGCAAGAAGTTCTACCATCTGGCGTACAAGCGCTGGCGCTGGATGAAGCACATGTTAAACAAGCATTAGCCTCTCAGCCTGAAACTAACCTGACTCTTACTGACGAACATCGTGTTTCTGATCTTGCTTATATTATCTACACCTCTGGTTCGACGGGTAAGCCAAAAGGGGTGATGATTCAGCACGTTAATATAGTTGCGCTGGCTGAATGGGCACTGGCTTTTTACACGCCTCAGGAATTCGCCGGTGTGTTGGGCTCAACGTCGTTAAGTTTTGATCTGTCAGCTTATGAGATTTTTGTCACTCTGGCCGCTGGTGGACAGTTAAAAGTCGTGGAAAACGTGTTGTCTCTCAATGAATTGACCGATGACGTTCTGGCGACGAATGGTCCGTTGACCATGATCAACACGGTGCCTTCCGGTATTCAGGCGATTTTAAGTCGTAACAATATTCCAGAATCCGTCAACGTGATTAATCTGGCGGGTGAGCGTTTGCCAATGAATCTGGCGAATGGTTTGCTGGCGCAGAAAGGCCTGGATCGAGTGATTAATCTTTACGGTCCTTCGGAAGACACCACGTATTCATCCGGGATTCCGTTATCGGCTGGATTAACGCTTGATCAGCATCCGGTCATTGGAAAACCGTTCTACGGAACACAAATCTATATTCTTGATGAGTATATGAATCCGACGCCGGTTGGTGTTTTCGGCGAATTATGGCTTGCCGGTGCGGGGTTATCCCGTGGCTACCTGAATCGTGCGGACATTACCGCAGAACGTTTTGTGCCAAATCCTTTTGCTAAAGCTGAGCTTGATAATACCGTCATGTATAAATCTGGTGATGTTGTCCGCTGGCTGGCGGATGGCAACATGGATATTCAGGGACGAGTGGATAACCAGATCAAGCTGCGTGGTTTCCGTATCGAACTGGAAGAAATTGATACCGGTTTGCAACTGTTACCAGAAATCAAAGCCGCTGCAACCATCGTTCATTATCCGGTTGCGGGTGACGATGCCAGCGCACAACTGGTCGCTTATATCACGCTGAATGGTGAGTATCCGGCAGACGGAACGGAAACTCAGGCGTTGTTCGAACGCTGTAAAACTCATTTATCCGGCAAAGTGCCGGGTTATATGGTGCCTGAGGTTTATGTCCTGCTGGAGCAAATGCCGTTGTCTCCAAACGGTAAGTTTTCACGAAAACTGCTGCCTGCACCTGATGCCGCAATGAACCGAATGGCGATGTTTGTGGCGCCTGAAACGACATTGGAAAAACAGCTAGCGAGCATCTGGCAATCTTTGTTAAATGTTGAACAGGTGGGATTGACTGACAACTTCTTCCATCTTGGCGGTCACTCATTACTGGCTGAACGCATGATCAGCGAACTGAGTGAACAGACCGGATTACGTCTGCCACTTAAACTGGTGTTTGAATCACCTGTTTTACAGCAACTGGCGGCGAACGCTGAACAATATCAGCAGAATGAAGAATCCCGGTTGTCTGATATCGAAGCAACCATTGCACCTGACCAGGATGCACCGCTTAGCCTGTCTCAACAACGATTGTGGTTCATCGACAAGCTGGAAGGTGACAGCGTTGCCTATAACATGAGCCGGACGTTTGATGTCGAAGGTTTCTTTGAGTTGCAGGCTGCAGCAACGGCGCTGGATACTATCATTGAACGGCAACATGCGCTGCGTCGTGTGGTGACAGAACAGGATGGTATTGCTCAGACACGATTACTGAATAGCTGGGAAACGCCGCTGGTCATCACTGAGATTGCAGAGCTTAGCGAGTCAGAACAACAGCAGATGATTCAACAAGCGGGCGAATGTCCATTTGATTTAACGGCTGATGTTTTTGCCCGTCTACATGTTTTCACACAGCAGGGGTTACCAACCACACTGGTGTTTACCATGCACCATTTTGCTTCTGACGGTTGGTCTGCTCAGGTGTTTTTCAATGAGTTTTGTTCGCTTTATAACGGGTTGCGTCAAGCAAACTTACCGCAATTAGCGGCGCTACCGATTCAGTTCGCTGATGTTGCGGCCTGGCAGCAAACTCAACGAGATCAGCTCACGGATTCGGCTAACTGGTGGCAAGCACAACTGGCTGATACGCCTGCGTTGCATAGTTTGAATACCGATTTTCCACGTCCTGAAAAAGCCAGTCATGACGGCGCATCAATCACCACAGCCTTTTCGCCTACATTGAGTGCAGCGATTCAGGCTGTTTGCCAGCGCGAACAGGTTACACCATTCATGTTGCTGGAAACCGCATTTGCGGCTTATCTGAGTCGGGTCAGCGAAAAGGACGACAGCGAACAACCATTAACAATGGTGATTGGCGCACCTGTTGCGGCTCGTCAACATGCATCCGTGAATGATCTGATTGGTTATTTTGTTAATACGTTACCGCTGGTAACAACCTGTGATTTATCACAACCGTTTGCCAGTTTATTACAGCGTAACCGTAAGCAGATTTTAGAAAGCCTTAAGCATCAAACATTGCCGTTTGATCAAATCGTTGAAGCCGTTAATCCTGCGCGTGACATGAGTTATTCGCCGGTCTTTCAATTGATGTTCGATTATCAGGCGAGCCAGTTTAACGGACTGTCGCTGGATGATGTGACATTAACGCCACGGGAAGCCAGTCATGCCAGCAGCAAATTTGACTTAACACTGACAATTGCTGAGCAGGCTGATGATGTTCTTAGCGGTGAATGGGAATATGCGACCAGTTTGTTCAGTGAGCAAACCATTCAGGCCCTGGCCAGCGGCTTCGAGGTCTGGCTGCAACAGCTCATGACAAATGAGATTACATTTGCAAAACAGTCGCTTGCGTCGGTGTCTTTGCTGTCTGACAGCCAAATGACAGAAACGTTGGAACAGCTTGTTTCGACAGAAGCTGGCACTGCACTGACTACGGAATACTCTTCAATCGTTGAGGTGTTTCATCGTCAGGCTCAGCAACAACCGGAAGCCATTGCATTACACGGTAAACAGCGTTGGAACTGGACGGCGTTAAATCATAAAGCTGGCCAGCTGGCTAATTTATTGATCGCTCGTCACGGCAGAACACTGAGCGGTGAACGCATCGCAATTTGTATGCAGCCTTCTGATGATGCGGTTATTGCTATTCTGGCAACATTAAAAGCAGGGGCTGCATTTGTGCCTGTTGACCCGGCTTATCCACAAACTCGCAAGCAGCATTTGTTACAAGATTCAGCTGCTGTACTGGTATTAACGGACCAGTCTGTTGAGTCCGATGTGACAGCGATTACGGGTGAAGCACCGGTTTTAAATCTCGATACTGTCGCTGATGAGCTGGTTAACCTGCCAACTGAGTGTATTGAGACGGGTATTACGCCGGATCATGTTGCTTATATCATTTATACCTCTGGATCGACCGGCAAGCCAAAAGGCGTGATGATCAGTCATGCCAACTGGTTAGCCTATCGGGAAGCTGCACTGGACTTGTATCAGTCAAAAGACAGTACTGCTCATCGTGTTATGCAGTTCTCGTCTATGGCGTTTGATATTTTCATTGAAGAACTGACGTTATCCTTGCTGGCAGGCGGTAGCCTGATCCTGAAATCGGCAGAGAAGACGCTGATTGACGCTGTTCCGGATAATCAGCAATTCTGGCAGTTCATTGAGGACTATCAGATAAGTCTGGTGAGCTTACCGACAGCGTACTGGCATCAGTTATGTCAGGACGGTCAGTTAGCGACGCAGCTGGAAACAACATCGCTTAAAACCGTGATTACGGGCGGTGAAGCAATGTCGGTGAATATGTTACGTGACTGGCAAGCGGCTGACCGTCAGTCAACGATTCGCGTGTTTAATACGTATGGTCCGACTGAAACTACTGTGATTGCAACGGCATTTGATGCCAGTAATTTCAACGGTGAAGCCGTGCCAGTTGGTCAGGCTATTGCTGGTTTAACCGCGTTGGTGTTGGATGAACATCAACAGCCTGTTCCGCCAGGGTTGGCCGGTGAACTTTGCCTGAGTGGGCAAAGCGTTGCTCCTGGCTATTTTAACCGTCCGGATCTGACCGAAGCAGCGTTTATTCGTCGTGATTTATCTGCCATGTCGGATGCTGATCCAACCAGCACGGTCACAAGCCGTTTTTATCGCACGGGTGATAAAGTCAAAGTTGGCGCTGATGGACAATTAGTCTTCCTGGGTCGTATTGATAATCAGGTAAAAATTCGTGGCTTCCGGGTTGAACCGGATGAAATTGCTGCACGTATCACCGCCTGTGAACAGGTGGCTGATTGTGTTGTAACGGTTTATCAGCCAGCGGAAAGTCGTTCTCATAAACAACTGGTTGCCTGGTTAGTTGCCGACGCAGATTCCTCTTCTGAAAATACTGTGCTGATAGCTAATGTAAAAGCGGCGTTAGCGCAATCATTGCCAGACTGGATGATCCCGGCTGGCTTTATGGTCTTACCAAAACTACCGCTGACGGCAAACGGTAAAGTAGATAAACGTCAGTTGCCTGACGCGGCTGAATGTCTGGCGGCATCTCAACCGCAGACAGCGTTTGTAGCGCCAGCAAGCGCGGAAGAAAAAACGCTTGCAGTGATCTGGAGTGAGTTGTTTGGTTTAGCCGCTGATAAAATTAGTGTTAATGACGATTTCTTTGCGTTAGGCGGACATTCGTTATTGATGATTCGCTTACGTTCATTGCTGGCTGAACAGCAGCTTGAAGCAACAGTAGCTGCGCTTTATCAGCACAGTACCTTAGGCGCAATGGCGTCTTGTCTGACAGAAATAGACGCGATGACTGATGTTGCTGATACGTCAGATTCTTTTACTGAAATCACATCGGAAACACGCCAGTTAATCGCTGACCAGGTCGTCGGTGGTGATGACAATATTCAGGCTATCTATCCATTGTCGTCGCTTCAGGAAGGCATGTTGTATCACGCCTTAAAAGCAGATGGTGAAGATCCTTATCTGATTCGTCAGGCGTTTTCTTTTGCATCAGAAGCTTCGCTTGAGCGTTTTATCGCGGGTCTGGAATTTGTGATTTCTCGCCACGACAGTCTGCGCACACATATCATTCTTGAAGGTGTCGATCAGCCCCTTCAGGTGGTGTGTAAGCAGGCAACATTGACTGTTTTCCGCGAAACCTTTACCCGAGACGAGCTCCCGTCTGACGTGCCTGTTACTGAATGGCTCGCCAATCGAGGCATGCCAGAAACAGTCGCACTGAATTTAACGTCTGCACCTATGATGCGGTTGCATGTTGTAGCGGTAGACGGTGAACGTTTTGCGGTGTTGTATCACCATCATTTGCAGGGTGACAATTTCTCAATGCAGGTGATGAATCAGGAAATCGACAACTGGCTGAAAGGCCAGAGTGACCGATTACCAGATTCAGCGCCTTATCGTCATTACATTGAAGCGAGTCTGAATACTGATAAGGCGGCAGCTAAACAATGGTTTACTAAACAGTTAGGTGAACTTAGTGAAGGTTGCTTCCCGTATGCGATGACTGAAGCGTCAGTGGCATCTGACAGTGAGTTATCGCGCCATCATTTACGACTTGAGCCTGTGGTAACACAACACATTCATGAACTGGCACAGCGTCACCGTGTGGGTGTGTCTGCCGTGTTACATGCTGCGTGGTCACTCGTTGTATCGCGTACTGCCAATCAATCAACCGTTGTATTTGGCACGGTGATGTCGGGCCGAATGCAACCTGTTACTGGCATTGAACGCATGGTTGGTTTGTGTATCAACACGTTGCCTGTTCGCGTCGATGTCTCACAACCATTCAATGTGGCTGAATTACTGGCATCAACCCATCAATCGCTGACTTCGCTGGTTGATTTTGAACAGGTGCCATTATCGGTTGCTCAATCCTGCGCTGGTTTCATTGGCGAAGGTGGCACTGGTGAATTGTTCAGTTCTATCCTCAATTGCCGACTGAATCAGAGCAGCGTTGAAGCTGACAAAATGCAGGTGATGATGGAAGGTCAGGGGATTTCGCCTCTGTGGAGCCAGGAGCGTTCCAACTATCCGTTAACGGCTTCGATTGATGAAACTCGTCGTGGTTTAGTCGTCAGCGTTGAAGCTATTTCACCGATTCGTGCAGACCGGGTCGCTCAGTATTTTGCGAATGCGATTGAATGTTTAACGGCTAACGAGCAACGCATTGATTTACCGAGTTTATTACCTGTTGATGAACATGAGCAATTGTTGGTTCAGGGCAGTAATCTGCTTGATGAAAAACCAACGTCAACGTTAGTTGATTGTATTCGACAACACGCTGCTCAACGAGCTGAACACATTGCTGTCGCTTGCGATGAGCATGCACTGAACTGGTCGCAATTCGATCAAAAAACCAGTCAACTGGCCAACTACCTGATTGATCAGGGAGTGAAGCCTGACACTGCGGTTGGTGTGTCGTTAAATCGTTCGGTTGATATGTTGGTTGCGATGATTGCCATTCTTAAAGCTGGTGCTGGTTATGTGCCACTTTCACCGGGTTATCCGCCATCCAGATTGACACATATGATCAGCGATAGCGGAATGACGCATTTACTGAGTGATACGCAACTGAATAATCAGGTTTTTGCTGCGTTACAAAACAGCGAAGAACAACTGAGTTCTGTGCAATTGCTTGCCATCGACGACGTTGCGATTCAGTCATGCAGTTCGGCTGATCCGAATGCTGAGATTACACCGAATTCGCTGGCTTATGTTATCTACACTTCGGGCACAACTGGCTTACCAAAAGGGGTTGCGATTGAACATGCTCATTTCAGCAACCTGTTATTGAATTTCCCTCAGTTAGCTATCGACGCCATGACAGGCAGCATTGCGCTGGCCAATTTTGTGTTTGATGGTTCGATCATCGATCTGCTGATGCCTTTGGCACATGGCAAAACGGTACTAATCGTTAACGATGAACAAACAACCGATATGTCGCTATGGCCTGCGTTGATTGAGCGCTATGGCATTAATACCGCGTTTATGACGACTCAGTTGTTTAATCTCCTGGTCGGTGAACAGTCAGCGGTACTCGATGCATTAACGCAAGTCATGTTTGGCGGTGAACAGGCCAATACATCGGCAATTGGACGCTGGCTGGAACGCTATTACGAAAAGGGCTACCGCTTAATTCACTTGTACGGCCCGACTGAAACAACGGTATTAGCAACAGGATGTGAACTCACACCAGAAAACTATCAGCAAATTCCGGTTGGAATGACGGTTCCCGGACTGGCTTGTTATCTAACTGATAAGTCTGGTCAGTTGTCGCCAATGGGAGCCGTTGGTGAATTGTTGGTTGGAGGCGCCAGTATTGCACGTGGTTATTTAAATCGTGAAGAACTGACGGCTGAATCATTCATTCCGAATACCTTCACGACGGATGCTCGGGCCACACGGTTGTACAGAACGGGTGATTTGATGCGTTGGCTTCCGACGGGCGAATTGCAGTTTGTCGGTCGGGCAGATAACCAGATTAAGATTCGAGGTTTCCGCATTGAGCTGGAAGAGATCGAACTGCAAATCTGTAACATTGCCAATGTTGCTCAAACGGTTGCATTGGTTGTTAAAACGCAAACCGGTATGGATAAACTGGTTGCTGCGGTAACAGGTGACAATCCGGATGCCAGTGAATTGAAACGTGTGTTGGCAGAAAGCCTGCCTCCTCACATGTTGCCGGACCTTATTTTACCGGTGGCAACTATGCCATTAACGCCTAACGGCAAATTAGACAGAAATCATCTACATAGTCTGGCGGTAGATGCGTTGGCAGATCTAGCCAGCGACCAACCTTATCAGGCTCCACAAAATGACACTGAACATGCGCTGGTTTCACTCTGGAATGAGTTGCTGGGTGTCGAATCTTCTCAAATCAGTACTACCACCAGTTTCTTTGAGCTGGGTGGTAATTCTTTATTAGTGATGCGCTTAACTACCGCACTCAAAAATCGTTTTGGTCTGGAACTCACTGTTAAAGAGATATTTAACTATCAAACAGTTGAAGCCCAGGCTGAGCTTATCGACGTTTTACAAAGTAACACCTCGCTGGACGATTCATCCGTTGACGATAACGGCATGGACGAAGGAAACAGCGATGATGAAGTGAGTATCGTTCTATGAATGCACTAAAATTATTAAAGCACTGTTTAAGCAAGAAAATTAAGTTGCAACTGGATGAAAAGGGGCAACTTAAAATCACCGGTGATAAAAGTGCGATTACCCCGGATTTACTGAAACACCTGAAGGAGCAAAAAGAACAACTCATTGCTTTATTGAAAAAACAACAGGGTGCAGGTGATGCAGCCGAGAATACGATCCCGGTTGTTGATCGTAATCAGCCACTTCAGTTGAGTTATGCCCAGCAGCGTTTATGGTTCATTGAGCAACTCGATGGCGGTAAAGGCCAGTACAATATGCCGGGTGCTTTGGAGCTGAACGGCCATTTGAAAGTCGATGCGTTCAAGCGTGCGATTGAAACCATTATTGAACGTCATGCCGTATTGCGTTCAACGTATGAAACCTTTGAAGGCTCTGTGCGTCAGAACATTCACGACAGCTTTAAATTGCCGGTTCGTGAACGTGATTTAACGTCGTTAAATGCACAACAGCAACAAGCTTCGATCCATCAGTTAGTGTTGGAAGATGCGGCAACACCTTTTGATCTGGCGAACGATGTTTTACTGCGTTCACAGATAATCAAGCTGGCAGAACAGCAATATGTGGTGTTATTTAACATGCATCATATTGCTTCTGACGGTTGGTCAATGGGCGTATTAATCAAAGAGATTGCTGCGCTTTATACTGCTTACAGTCAGGGGCAGGCGAATCCATTGCCGCCATTACCAATTCAATATGTGGATTTTGCACACTGGCAACGTAGCTGGTTGAGTGGTGATAACCTGGAGAAACAACTGAACTTCTGGCGTGATCGCTTATCTGGTGCGCCACTGGTTCACAATTTACCGCTGGATAAACCTCGTCCAAAAGTACAGCAATTCAATGGCGGCGATTACAAATGCAATACGACCGTTGAACTGACTGAAAAACTGAATGCCTTCTGTAAACAGCAAGATGTCACCTTGTTCATGTTGTTACAAACAGCTTTCGCGGTATTGATTGGCCGTTACAGTCGTGAACAGGATATTGTGATGGGTACGCCAATCGCGGGTCGTAGTCATCACCAGGTAGAAGACCTGATTGGTTTCTTCATTAATACTCTGGTATTACGTACAACGTTGACGGACAGCGATGGCAACGTGCCAACGTTTACCCAGTTGCTGCAAACTAACAAAGAGCCAATTCTGTCCAGTTTTGAGCATCAGCACGTACCATTCGAAATGTTGGTGGAAGAACTGAATCCGGGCCGAAGCCTGAGTCATAGTCCGCTATTCCAGATCATGTTTACTTTACAAAACAACGAAGAAGCGTCGTTGTCTTTACCTGATCTGACCTTGTCTCAATATAACCAGGAAATTGAAACTACAAAGTTTGATTTAACGATGGTCATGGCGGAAGACAAAGGCCGCATGTTGATCACCTGGGAATATTGCAGTGATTTATTTGAAGAACACACAATTTCGGGCTTAGCCAATGGCTATGTAGCCTTGCTGGAAAGCATTGTAACGAACCCGGATACGCCTATTACTGAATTGAACTTAATTCGTGATGCAGTCAATCAAAAGTTGGTTGGTGACTACAACGACACGGATTTACCGGGTGTTGGTGAGCAGGCGTTTATTCATCATCAGATCGAAATGCAGGCAAAACAGCAGCCGGATGCAGCCGCTGTTGTCTTTAACGGTCAGACACTGAGCTACGCCGAATTAAATAATCGTGCGAACCAACTGGCTAACACGCTAATGGCGGCTGACGGTTATCAGCAGGGCAATATTCTGGGCATTTGCACAGAACGTTCACTGGAGATGGTCATTGCAGTTGTAGCGGTATTAAAAGCTGGCTGTGCTTATGTGCCGATGGACCCGGATTATCCGCAAGATCGTTTAACCCATATGGTGAAGGATTCATCCGTCAATGTGATCCTGACCCAATCCTCTTTTAACGCCGATTTTCTGGCAGACTCTTCGGTTGAACTAATCGCGCTTGATACGTTTGAATTCAGTGATGATATCGTTGAAAACCCGGTAGTGTCTTTGATCAAAGAAGATCTTGCTTATGTGATTTACACCTCGGGTTCAACGGGTTTACCAAAAGGTGTGTTACTGCATCATGGTGGTTTTGCCAACATGGTACAGGCGTCGAATGAGTTGTTACGTGTCGAGCGAGGCAGTAAAGCATTGCAGTTTGCTTCGTTTGCGTTTGATGCGGCAACCTGGGATATTTCTGTTGCGTTATCTGCGGGCGCAGAGCTACATATCGTTCCTGCCAGCACCGCAAAACAACCAGAATTGCTGGATAACTATGTTGCAGCTAATCAACTCACTCACGCGATGTTAACACCGGCATTATTGCCATATCTGACTGTCGATAAATGGCAGTCAGTTACCACGTTAACCGTCGGTGGTGATGCCTGTTCGAAAGAGCAAGCCGATATGTGGGCGAAAGGGCGTCGTTTCCTGAATGCTTACGGGCCGTCTGAATGTACAGTTTGTGCGTGTATTGGTCAGTATCAGTCGGGTTATCCGTGGTTACATATGGGTAAACCGTTGTCTGGTTATCAACTGGTGATTGTCGATGATAACGGTCATCTGGTGCCGGAAGGTGCGATTGGTGAACTTTGCATCTCAGGGATCAGTGTCGGTCATGGTTATCTGAATCGTCCAGAGCAGACCGCTGACGCATTTACGGCTAATCCTTTCTCCGATAAAGCCGGTTATCAAACCTTGTATAAAACGGGCGATTTGGTGCGTTGGTTACCGGACGGTAATTTACACTTTATGGGGCGTAAAGATACCCAGGTGAAAATCCGTGGTTTCCGTATCGAGTTAGGCGAAATTGAATCGCAGTTAGCAAAACACGATGCGATTGAATCTGTTGCGGTGATCATTCACCACGACGAGCAATCCGGCCAACCGAAGATTGTTGCCTGGTTTACGACAAAAGAAGCCGTGACAACGGAAACACTACGTGACTATCTGGCAACTTCGCTACCGGATTACATGATGCCATCGGCGTTTATGCCGCTGGACAGCCTGCCAGTAACAGTGAATGGTAAAATTGACCTGAAAGCGCTTCAGGCAATGGAACCAAGCTTCATTGATGAGGCGTATGTTGCGCCAGAAGGTGAAACAGAAACAACACTGGCCGCGATTTTTGCTGAATTATTGAATCTGCCCGTTGAGCGGATTGGTCGCGAGGCGAACTTCTTCGCTTTGGGCGGGCATTCATTACTGGCCGTTAAACTCATCAGTAAGATTCGTGATGAATGGTCGGTAGAAATCCAGTTACGTGATTTGTTTAATCATGCGGATCTGAATGAATTAGCCATTGCTATTGAGCAGGCTGAATCCATGATGATGCCTGACATTGAACGCTTTGATCGTGACAGTGATAAAGCACTGCCATTGTCATTTGGCCAGCAGCGTTTGTGGTTCATCGACAAGCTGGAAGGTGGTTCAGCACATTACAACATGCCTGCCGCATTTAACCTGCAAGGTTCATTAAAAGTCGATGCATTTAAGCAAGCGGTAGCAGAGATTTTAAATCGCCATGAGGTGTTACGGGGTCGTTATGTTACCAGTGATTCCGATGGTGAAGCGTTGCTGGTGATTGAACCTGACGTTGAGTTACCGGTAAACGACATTGATTTAACTCATGTTTCTACTGCGCAACAACAAGTGGAAGTTGCCGCGAAAATTGAAGCTGATATTGCAACGCCATTCGATCTGACAAACGCGCCGTTATTACGTATCAACCTGATCAAACTGGCTGATGATCATCACGTTGTGCTGTTTAACATGCATCACATTGTGTCTGATGGTTGGTCTATGGGTGTGATGATCAGTGAGTTCAATCGCTTATATGCGGCTTTTGCTGCTGGCGAGGCAAACCCGTTAGTACCGCTTGAGATCCAGTATCTGGACTTTGCAGGTTGGCAACGAGACTGGCTACAGGGCGACGTTTTAGACGCACAACTGAATTACTGGAAAGAGCAACTTAAAGGCATTCCGTCTGTTCATAACTTACCGTTAGATCATGTGCGTCCTGAAATTCAGCAAACTCGTGGCGGTACGGTGTCGGCAACATTCTCGCTGGAGCTATCGAAAAAGATGCAGCGATTGTGTTCTCTTCAGGACATTACACCGTTCATGCTGATTGAAACTGCGTTTGCAACCCTGGTTGCGCGTTACAGCAACGAAACAGACATCGTTGTTGGCTCACCAAATGCAGGTCGTCACCATCAGGCCACAGAAAGCTTAATCGGCCTGTTCGTTGATACATTAGTGTTACGGAATGATTTATCAGACAACCCGACGTTCAGTCACTTGCTACAACAAAATAAGCAGATGATTCTGGATGCTTATGCCAATCAGCATGTGCCATTTGAAATGCTGGTGGATGCGCTGAATCCGGGTCGTCAGCTTAGCTTCCAACCGTTGACACAGCTAATGGTCAATTACTTTGAATCAACAGAACAAGAGCCAGTAGCATTACCTGATCTGACGTTAACGCCATTTGGCGATGATAATGAACACCTGGCGAAGACTGATATGACGCTATATGTCTCAAAAGATGAGCATCAGCAGTTCGTATTCAACTGGGTTTATTCCGCCGCATTATTCGACCAGTACACGATTGAAAATATGGCCGCTGGTTTTGAACAGTTCCTGACTCAGGTCGTTGAAAATCCGGCATTACCTGTCAATCAGTATGCATTTGCTTCGTTGGAACAACAGCAACAATTACTAAAAACCTATCAGCCAGACGTGGCGCATTATCCAGAAACCTTTATTCACCATGTTGTTGATGGTTTCCGTGATTCAATGCCGGACCAGATCGCGCTGAGTGTCACCACTGAAGATGGTCAGCAAACTATGACTTATGGCGAGTTAGCTGATAAGTCAGACGAATTGGCGATGTGGTTAATCGCCAATGGTGTTCAGAATGCTGATTTAGTCGGTATTTATACTGAGCGCGGTATCAATTTGATTGTTGGCATCATGGCAATCATTAAAGCGGGTGCGGGTTATGTTGCACTGGCGCCTGACTTCCCGGCGAGCCGGATTGAGCAGATGATTGAAGATGCCACACCACGACTGACACTGGCCGACGCACACTTACAACAAGCGGCGAATCTGGATTATCCGATGGTATCGCTGGATGATGCGTTAGTGCAGGCACAAGGCATGGCTGATAACGGCGTCAACTTCCCGGAAGTTGCACCGGATCAAACCGCACATATCATTTATACCTCAGGTTCTACCGGACGTCCGAAAGGCGTTATGGGCACACATCGTTCACTGATGGCTCGCGTGTACTGGATGCATGATGTCTTCCCTTACACCGATGATGAAGTCTGTTGTCATATCACCTCTGTGTCATTTATCCGGGCGGTATTCGAATTGTTTACGCCGTTAGCAGCGGGTAAACGTATTGAAATCATTGATAAAGCGTTGGTACTTGCTGGTGAAACGTTAATTGATTTGGTGGTCGATAACGGCATTACTCGATTAATCTCAGCACCATCATTGGCACGTACTCTGGTGAGTTTGCCGTCTGGTCATAAACTGGCGCAACTCAAATACTGGTATATCAGTGGTGAAGCGCTGAAAACCCATCTCGCGGATTCTATCAATCAGGTATTACCGACTACGCAGGTAGTGAACCTGTACGGTTCAACCGAGGTGACGTCAGACGTAAGTTTCTACCTGTTTGATAAAGACAATCAACCTGATGCGGCTGATGTGCCGATTGGTGTGCCGACCACTAACACCAGTTTATTGATTCTGGATGAACAACAGTGTGTGGTGCCTGATGGTATGCCGGGTGAAATTGTGGTTGCAGGTAAGCATGTTTCTAAAGGTTATCTGGCACGACCGGACCTGACAGAAAAAGTGTTTGTAGCCCATCAGCTGGGTGCTGAATTTGGGGAAAAACTCTATCGCACCGGTGACCGTGGTCGTCGTCTTGAAGATGGCGGCATTGAGTATCTGGGTCGTTTGGACGATCAGATCAAAATCCGGGGTTTCCGGATTGAGCCGGGTGAAATTGAGTCACGTTTACTGGATATGGATGCGGTTAAAGATACCCGTGTTCTGGTGAAATCACCGAATGGCAGCAAAGATAATCTGGTGCTGGTGGCGTATGTGATCCCAACAGATACCAGCATTGTTGCTGATGAAACCGCCTCTCAAAGCTTTATCAATTTATGCAAGCAGGTGCTGACGGCAGCATTGCCAGAGTATATGGTGCCAGGCTTCTTCCTGTTGCTGGATAAATTCCCACAACGTGGTAACGGTAAGGTAAATCGAGCTGAATTGCCGGAACCTGATTTCAATATCACAGGCAGTAATTATGTTGCGCCGCGAAACGATATTGAGTCGGCGGTTGCTGCGATTTGGCGTGAGTTATTACAACTGGATGAAGGTCATCCGGGTATTCACGATAATTTCTTCCAGATTGGTGGTCATTCATTAATGGCCATGCGTCTGATGGCTGCTATTCGTCAGGAATTAAACGTTGACGTTGACCTTCGAGCCTTGTTCTCAAATCCAACGGTCGCGCAATTAGCAGAACTGGTTGAGAGTAAAGATAAACAAGCTTCATTACCGGCGTTAACCGCCGTTGAACGTCATGATGCTATGCCGCTGTCTTATCAACAGCAGCGCTTATGGTTCCTGGATCAATTTGAAGGCGGTAGTGCGCAGTACAATATTCCGGGCGCATTTCGTTTGATCGGAACATTAAACGAAGAAGCATTCAATGCAGCATTACGGGCAGTGATTGAACGTCATGAAGTACTACGTACTAACTATGTTCAACTGGATGAGGTGGCAAGCCTGGTGATCCGTGAATCGTTCACGACACCGGTTTCTCACGTTGATCTGAGTGAATTGTCTGAGACGCAACAACAAGCGAAATTAAAACAATTAATATCTGATGATGTAACGACATCATTCAGCCTGACAGACGATGTTATGGTTCGTGCAACCCTGATTAAACTGGCCGACAATGAAACTGCGGTGTTGTTTAATATGCATCACATTGCATCTGATGGCTGGTCGTTGGGTGTGTTTATGTCTGATTTCATTCAGGCGTATGACGCATTGGCACAGGGGCAGACACCAGCGTTTGCTCCACTGACAATTCAATATGCAGATTATGCCAACTGGCAGCGTAACTGGCTGCAAGGCGATGAACTGGCGCAACAAACTAACTACTGGCAGCAAGCATTGGCTGGTATTCCTCAGGTTCATAGTTTACCGCTGGACTTTAAACGTCCGGCAGTTCAGCAGTTCGTCGGTAAACGCCTGGTATCGACATTGAATAAAGACCAGAGCCAGGCACTGGCTGAGCTTTGTCAGCAACAGGATGTGACACTGTTCATGTTGTTACAGTCAGTCTTTTCTGTGTTACTGAGTCGCTACAGTCGTGAAGCCGATATCGTGATGGGTTCACCCATTGCGGGTCGTGAACATCAGGCCGTTGAACCGTTAATTGGTTTCTTCGTTAATACCCTGGTGTTACGTTCTGATCTGGCTGAAAACCCCACCTTTGCAGAATTACTGACCGCCAACAAAGATATGATTTTGTCGGCTTATAATCATCAGCACGTTCCTTTTGAAACTCTGGTAGAAACGCTGAACCCGGTGCGAAGTGTCGCACACAGTCCACTGTTCCAGATCATGTTTGTGTTGCAAAACAGTGTGGCGCAAGGCATGGCAAATCCGAATGCAGAACCGCAGGGACTGGGAGATTTGTCAGTCGAATCCTTGTCGTTCCACGGTGAAACGGAGCAGGCGATCAAGTTCGACCTGGAATTACATGTCTCTGAAAATGCGCAAGATGCAGATACCGGACTGGAATTACACTGGAATTTCAATACCAGTTTGTTCGATGTGAAAACCATCGAACGTTTTGCTGACGGATTCTCAACTTTAGTCGATTCAATCTGTGAAAGCCTGGAAACCCGGGTTGAAGATTTGAATATTACTTCGCCAGCAGCACGTCATCAGTTGATTCAACAATGGAATCAAACTGACACCGATTACGCCGCTGATTTGTGTATTCATCAGTTAATCGAAGCACAAGCGGCACAAACACCGGATAAAACCGCTGTGGTGTTTGAAAATACCCGTCTTAGCTATCAGGAACTGAATGAACGGGCTAATGTGCTGGCGCACAGACTGATTGAGCAGGGCGTAGGCCCGGATCAGTTTGTCGGACTTTGTACAGAACGTTCAGCGGAAATGTTGATCGGCGCACTGGCAATCTTTAAAGCCGGTGGTGCTTACCTGCCGTTAGACCCGGGTTATCCGGCAGAACGCCTGGCGTATTACCTGGAAGACAGTGCGGCACAACTGGTGCTGACCAAAGGTGATGTGCAGGACGCATTAGCGGATGTGAAAGACAGCGATACGCTCCGTTTTATCGCGCTGGACAGTGTTGATTTTACGACGAGCGAAAACCGTCATAATCCAGAAGTAGCGGGGTTGTCATCGGCGAATCTGGCGTATGTGATCTATACCTCAGGCTCGACCGGTAAACCGAAAGGTGTGTGTATTGAGCAACGGGCGTTGCATAACTTCCTGGTAGCGATGCAGCAACAGCCGGGCATGACGTCTGATGAGAAATTCCTGGCCGTCACATCGATTGGTTTTGATATCTCAAAACTGGAACTGTACTTACCGTTATTAATTGGTGCTGAACTGCATATTGCTGCGAAAGACACCACATTAGACGGTGCTCTGTTAGCCGATTACCTGACCACACACGAAATTGATGTGATGCAGGCAACGCCATCAACCTGGCAAATGTTGTTGATTCAGGACGACTGGGCGGCCAAAGCCGGCTTCAAAGTGCTGTGTGGTGGTGAGGCGATGACGCCGGAACTGGCCCGTAGCATGTTGGCCCGTCTTGCACCGGCCAACGGTGAATTGTGGAACATGTACGGCCCGACAGAAACCACTATCTGGTCGAGTGTGAAGCAAATCACCGACGACAATGTACTGGTGGGTCCGCCAATCGCGAATACTCAGTTCTACGTGTTAGATCAACAAGCACGATTACTGGCACCGGGTTGTCCGGGCGAACTGTGCATTGGTGGCGATGGTCTGGCACGCGGTTACAACAACCGGGCAGATTTAACGGCTGAGCAGTTTATTCCTGATCCGTTTATGTCAGAGAAAGCGTCTGGCCGTATCTATAAAACCGGTGACTTAGTGCGCTGGACGGTGGCAGGCGAGCTGGAATTCCTGGGGCGGATTGACCATCAGGTGAAAGTCCGTGGTTTCCGGATTGAGCTGGGTGAAATTGAAGCGCAACTTTCGCTGATTGATGGCGTGAACAGCTGTGCGGTGCTGGTCATGGACGTTCAGGAAGGCATGGAAAAACAACTGGTGGCTTTCGTTGCCAGTGATGACCTGAATGAAGACAGCATTGAAGCAGTGAAAGCTCAATTAGCGAAATCTCTGCCTGAATTCATGGTGCCGGGTCTTTATGTTTTCATGGACAAAATGCCGTTAACACCAAACGGTAAAACTGACCGTAAAGCGTTGATATTACCTTCGTCGTTTGCTGTTGAGCAAAATACCTACGTTGCTCCTGCTACTGAACTGCAACAGCAGTTATGCGACATCTGGCAAACATTGTTGCACGTCGAACAGATTGGTATTCATGACAATTTCTTTAATCTCGGTGGTCATTCTTTACTGGCTCAGCGTCTGGTAGGACAGATTCGTCAGCAGCTGGGGCTTGAATTACCGTTAAAAGCATTGTTTGAACAACCGACGGTGGCTCAGTTGGCTGATGTGCTGACATCAACCGCAACAGCAGCATTACCAGCAATTACCGTTGCTAACCGCGATCAGCGTTTGCCGCTTTCATTCGCGCAACAACGTCTGTTTTTTATCGATCAGTTTGAAGGTGGTAGTGCGCTATACAACATCTTTGGCGCTATTCGCTTAGTTGGTTCGTTAGATCACGATGCGCTGGAGCAAGCCTTCACTGCGATAGCCGACCAGCACGAAGTCTTACGAACAACATTTGCCGCAGATGATGATGGTCCGTATCAGGTCATTCATTCATCAATGGCCGTGCCGGTTAACTTCTTTGATTTACGTGGTGAATCGGCTGATCAACAGCAGGTTCGTGTTGAAGCGCTATCACAAGATGATGCAGGACAAACGTTTAACCTGCGTAAAGATGCCATGCTACGCGGCCAGGTGATTCAACTGGCGGATAATGAGCATGTGGTGACATTCAATATGCATCACATTGCGTCTGATGGTTGGTCGTTGGGCGTGTTCATGTCCGATTTTATTACTGCTTATCAGGCGATTAGCCAACAACAAGCGATTCCATTTGATCGGTTACCGGTGCAATACGCCGATTTTGCGGCATGGCAACGCAACTGGCTGGAAGGAGAAGCGCTGGATGCTCAGATTGATTACTGGCGTGAAGCGCTGGCTGGCATTCCTCAGGTGCATAGTATACCGCTGGACCATAAGCGACCAGCGACACAAACGTTCGTGGGTAAACGCTTGTTAACGGCTTTAACACCAAAGCAGGCGACACAATTACACGATCTGTGTCAGCGTCACGATGTCACACTGTTTATGTTGCTTCAGACAGCATTTTCTGTGCTGTTAAGTCGTTACAGTCGTGAAACCGATATTGTGATGGGTTCACCGATTGCCGGTCGTAAACTACCTGAAGTAGAGGGATTGATCGGTTTATTCGTGAATACCCTGGTGCTTCGTTCTGACCTGGACGATAACCCGGCATTTGATCAGCTTCTGGCAGCCAATAAATCAATGATTTTATCGGCCTACAATAATCAGGATGTGCCGTTTGAGAACCTGGTTGAAGCATTAAATCCAATGCGTAGCGTGTCTCACAGCCCGTTATTCCAGGTCATGTTCATTCTGCAAAACTCAGCAGCGCAAGCGTTCGAACAGCAACAAGCGGTTGAGCTGGGTGATCTGACAGTTGCACCAATGCAGGTGGATGAAGACGCAGAGAAGGGCATTAAGTTTGATCTGGAACTGCATGTTGTCGAAGAAGCCGATAAGTTGGAATTGCAATGGCATTACAACACCAGCTTGTTTGAAACGGCAACGATTCAGCGTATGGCTGACAGCTTTGACACGCTTATTAACAGCATCATCGATAATACTCAGACTACAGTTAACGATCTGAACCTGACGTCTGAGACAGCGAAAAGTCAGTTGATTACGCAATGGAATCAGACTGATGTGGATTACCAGGCTGAATTATCAGTTCATCAGTTAATCGAAGCACAAGCGGCACAAACACCGGATAAAACTGCCGTGGTGTTTGAAGATACCCGCCTTAGCTATCAGGAACTGAATGAACGGGCTAATGTGCTGGCGCACAGACTGATTGAGCAGGGCGTAGGCCCGGATCAGTTTGTCGGACTTTGTACAGAACGTTCAGTGGAAATGTTGGTCGGCGCACTGGCAATCTTTAAAGCCGGTGGTGCTTACCTGCCGTTAGACCCGGGTTATCCGGCAGAACGTCTGGCGTATTATCTGGAAGACAGTGCGGCACGACTGGTGCTGACCAAAGGTGATGTGCAGGACGCATTAGCGGATGTGAAAGACAGCGATACGCTCCGTTTTATCGCGCTGGACAGTGTTGATTTTACGACGAGCGAAAACCGTCATAATCCGGAAGTAGCGGGTTTGTCATCGGCGAATCTGGCGTATGTGATCTATACCTCAGGCTCGACCGGTAAACCGAAAGGTGTGTGTATTGAGCAACGGGCGTTGCATAACTTCCTGGTAGCGATGCAGCAACAGCCGGGTATGACGCCTGAGGAGACATTCCTGGCGGTCACATCGATTGGTTTTGATATCTCAAAACTGGAACTGTACTTACCGTTATTAATTGGTGCTGAACTGCATATTGCTACGAAAGACACCACATTAGACGGTGCTCTGTTAGCCGATTACCTGACCACACACGAAATTGATGTGATGCAGGCAACGCCATCGACCTGGCAAATGTTGTTGATTCAGGACGACTGGGCGGCCAAAGCCGGCTTCAAAGTGCTGTGTGGTGGTGAGGCGATGACACCGGAACTGGCCCGTAGCATGTTGGCCCGACTTGCACCGGCCAACGGTGAATTGTGGAACATGTACGGCCCGACAGAAACCACGATCTGGTCGAGTGTGAAGCAAATCACCGACGACAATGTGCTGGTAGGTCCGCCAATCGCGAATACTCAGTTCTATGTGTTAGATCAACAAGCACGATTACTGGCACCGGGTTGTCCGGGCGAACTGTGCATTGGTGGTGATGGTCTGGCACGCGGTTACAACAACCGGGCAGATTTAACGGCTGAGCAATTTATTCCTGATCCATTTATGTCAGAGAAAGCGTCGGGCCGTATCTATAAAACCGGTGACTTAGTGCGCTGGACGGTGGCAGGCGAGCTGGAATTCCTGGGCAGGATTGACCATCAGGTGAAAGTCCGTGGTTTCCGGATTGAGCTGGGTGAAATTGAAGCGCAACTCTCGCTGATTGATGGCGTGAACAGCTGTGCGGTGCTGGTCATGGATGTTCAGGAAGGCATGGAAAAACAACTGGTGGCTTTCGTTGCAAATGAAACAGTTGCCAGCTCTGAAGCGATGCAGCAGTCGTTGATTCGTGACATCAAAGCACAACTGGCAAAAGCGTTACCTGAATTTATGGTGCCGGGCATTTTCGTTTTCCTTGATGCAATGCCACTGACGCCAAATGGCAAGATTGATCGTAAATCCTTGTTCTTACCCGATAATCTTGGCCTGGAACAGCAGCAGTATGTTGCACCACAAAGTGAACTGGAACATAAGCTATGCGATATCTGGCAACAGTTATTGAAAGTTGAACGTGTCGGCATTCGCGACAATTTCTTCAACATGGGTGGTCACTCATTGTTGGCACAGCGTCTGGTGAGTCTGATTCGTCAACACGTTAGTCTTGAACTGCCATTAAAAGTGTTGTTTGAGCAACCAACCATTGAACAAATTTCTGTGTATCTGGCGGGCTCTTCAGCAAAAGAGGCGATTAAGGATATCAGTGTGACTGACCGTAATCAGCGTATCCCACTGTCTTTCGCTCAGCAGCGTTTATTCTTTATCGATCAATTTGAAGGTGGAAGTGCCTTATACAACATGTTCGGCGCATTCCGTCTGAAGGGTGATTTAGATCTGGACGCGTTGAAGAATACATTTAATGAAGTTGTTCGTCGTCACGAAGTGTTACGGACGACTTACGCGTCTGATGATGAAGGTCCGTATCAGGTTATTCATACGGATGTTGAAGTGCCATGCAGTATGCAGGATGTGTCACATTTACCATTAGATGAACGTATGCAGCGAGTGTCGGAGATTTCAACGCAGGACGCGATTAAACCATTCGACCTGACTCGCGATACCATGCTTCGGACACAAATCGTTAAACAGGCTGATAACGACCATGTAGTGATGTTCAATATGCATCACATCGCTTCAGATGGTTGGTCGCTGGAACTGGTTATTACTGAATTCTCAACGCTTTATAACTTCTATAAACAGGGCGAAAGCGCAATCTATCCGTTACCTGAATTATCAATTCAGTATGCAGATTTTGCTGCCTGGCAACGAGACTGGTTACAAGGTGAAGCGTTATCGACCCAGGTCGATTACTGGAAGCAGCAACTGGCTGGTATTCCTGATGTGCATAACTTGCCGCTGGACAAACCTCGCCCGGCTATTCAGCAGTTTGAAGGCCGTAATTTCATGATCGAATTGGACGGCAAACTGGTCGATAAACTGGAGAAAATGTGTGCTGACCAGGATGTGACGTTATTCATGTTGATTCAGACAGCATTTTCGGTGCAGCTGGCTCGTTACAGTAATGAAACTGATATTGTGATGAGTTCACCGATTGCTGGTCGTGATCATGAAAAAGTTGAATCACTGATTGGTTTCTTCATCAATAACCTGGTATTGCGCAGTGATTTATCGGATAACCCGGTATTCACTCAGTTGTTGCAAGCAAACAAACAGATGATTCTGGAAGCTTATTCTCATCAACATGTGCCGTTCGATATGTTGGTTGAAGTGTTGCAACCAGCGCGTCAGCTAAGCTATCAGCCGATTGCTCAACTTGCGATTAACTACTTTGAATCAGCAGTGGATAACAGTGACTCGCCATTATCATTGGACGGTCTGGAGTTAGTGAAATCCGATGCGGCTATCGAGGTATCGCACGTTAAAAATGACATGACGTTGTACATCTTCAAATTTGATGGCGAAGTCAAATTGAAGTTGGAGTATGCAACCTCATTGTTTGAAGACACGACCATTAAACATATGGCAGCGGGTCTGGAAAAAATGTTGCTGCAAATTGTTGAGAATCCGTCTGTACGGGTGAACGACATTGATGCCATTAATCTGAATGAGCAGCGCGATATCCTTCAGACGTATTTACCAACAGTTCAGGCGATGCCTGAAATGATGGTGCCAGCACAGATTGATAGCTACGCAGCGGCGCAAGGCGATAAACCGGCCATAGTGCATGATGGCGTTGCTATTAATTACCGTGAGTTGAAAACACGCACCGATCAGGCTGCTTCTGCATTGATCGCTAAAGGTGTTAAGCCAGGCGATCGGGTGGGCTTACTAACAACCCGCTGTTCCGACATGGTAATTAATGCGCTGGCAATCGTTAAAGCCGGTGCTGCTTACGTACCATTAGCCAGTGAATTACCGTCAGACAGAATCGCGGTAATGACAGAAGAGGCACAACCTGTACTGGTACTGGTCGATGATGTGTTAGCAGACAAAGCCGACAGTCGGTTCCCATCTATGCTGTACAGTGAACTGCGTCGCTTACAAGCGCCTGAAGCTTCCTTGTCTGAAGTGATCTTGCCGGAATTAACCAGCGATATGGTTGCTCATATCATCTTTACATCGGGTTCTACGGGTAAACCGAAAGGTGTTATGGGCGTTCATGGCGCACTGAACAACCGTGTGAACTGGATGAAGCAGCAATTCCCGTTCGGTGATGATGACGTGTGTTGTCATATCACGTCAGTGTCGTTTATCCGTGCGGTTTGGGAGCTATTTACGCCGTTAGCTGCGGGTCAAACGATGCATCTGATAAACCGTGATACCGTTCTGGACGGTCAGGCATTAATTGACCTGATTAATCGTGAGCAAATCAGCCGAATCGTAACTGCGCCGTCACTGGCTCGAATTATGGTGACGCTGGCTCAGGATAGTGATCTTTCGAGCCTTAAGTACTGGTTTGTGAGTGGTGAAGCATTAAAAACTCGCCTCGCTGATGACATTCGTTCTCGTCTGGAAACTACCGTCGTTTGTAACCTGTATGGTTCTACTGAAGTTACCTCTGACGTCAGCTTCTACGAGTTCACCGCCAAAGCAACTGAGCAAGAACTGGACATCCCGGATGTGCCGGTGGGTCAGGCGATAGCGAATACGTCGCTATTGATTCTTGATAACAATTTACGACCGTTACCAGATGGTATGCCGGGCGAAATCTGTATCGCTGGGGCAAACCTGGCTGCTGGTTATTTGAATCAGACTGATTTAACGGATGAAAAGTTTGCTCGTCACCAACTGGGTGAAGAATTTGGCGAACGTGTTTATCGTACCGGTGACCGTGGTCGTCGTCTGGTCAATGGCAATATTGAGTATCTGGGTCGTTTAGATGATCAGGTGAAAATCCGTGGTTTCCGAATTGAACCGGGTGAAATCGAAGCGAAATTATTGGCTGAAGATACGGTTCAGGATGCAAAAGTTGTTATCAAAGGGAAAGGCGAGCAACAACTGCTGGTTGCTTATATCGTGCCTGCAATGGCAGATGAGCAATCTGCTCAGGATGATTTAATCGCTATTTACCGGGAAAACCTGTCACGAGTCATGCCAGAGTACATGGTGCCTGCGGCCTTTATGTTCCTGGATGCTTTCCCACAGCGTGCTAACGGTAAAGTTGACCGTAATGCATTACCTGAACCGGACGCAGCAGCACAACAGCAAGCCTTTATTGCTCCTCGCACTGCAACAGAAAAAGCACTGGCTGACTTATGGTTAAGTTTATTACCGGTCAGCAAGGTCGGAGTTAATGACAACTTCTTCCGCCTTGGTGGTCATTCATTATTAGCCATGCGAATGTTGGCATCAGTCCGCCAGGAATTAGGTGCAAATATCAACCTGAAACAAATGTTTGCGCACACAACGCTGGGGCAATTAGCCATTCTGGTTGATACCGGCGAAACATCTGACAGTCTGGAAGTAACGGCGATTACTCCGCGAGATGTAGATCAGCCTCTTGAAGTGTCTTACGCACAACGTCGTTTATGGTTTATCGATAAGCTGGAAGGTGGAAGCGCTCAATACAATATGCCATCGGTCTTTGTGATTGATGGGGAATTAGATGTTCCGGCATTCAGAAAGGCAATTGCAACTATCGTTGAACGTCATGAAGTGTTACGCACTCATTTTACCGACAATGACGGAGAAGCGAGTCTGACTGTTGAGCTTAATCCGGCGGTAAACGTGAATGTTCATGACTTACGTTTGTCTGACGATGACGCGCAACAACGCCAGATCCTCTCGATGTTGACGGAAGAACTGGTTAAACCGTTTAACCTTGAGACTGATATTTTACTGCGAGCGCAATTAGTTCGTCTGGCAAAAGCAAAATATGTGGTGTTATTCAACATGCATCATATTGCTTCAGATGGCTGGTCAATGGGCTTGTTAGTGAAAGAATTTGCGGCGTTATATGCGGCATTCAGTCAGCAGCAGGCTAATCCACTTCAGCCTTTACCTGTGCAATACGCCGATTATGCAGCGTGGCAACGTAACTGGCTGCAAGGCGATGTGCTGGATGGACAACTGGGCTTCTGGACGGAGTCTTTGCAGGGCTTACCTCAGGTACACAGCCTGCCGTTGGACAACCCTCGTCCAGCTATTCAGTCTTTTGTTGGTCGTCAGTTTAATCTGACACTGGATGCTGATTTAACAGCCAGACTGAACACCGTTTGTCAGCAGCAGGACGTAACTTTGTTCATGTTACTGCAAACAGCATTCGCAGTACTTATGAGCCGTTTCAGTCGTGAAACTGACATTGTGATGGGGTCGCCAATCGCTGGCCGTCATCATCCGGAAGTTGAAGACCTGATCGGTTTCTTCGTAAACAATCTGGTATTACGAACCGATTTGAATGCTGTTGATGACCAGGGTAATCCTGGGTTTGATCAGCTACTGGCAGCCAATAAAGACATGATTTTATCGGCGTATGATCATCAACACGTTCCATTTGAAATGATTGTTGATGCGCTTAAACCTGAGCGTAGCATGAGTCACACGCCATTGTTCCAGGTGCTGTTTGCTGTGCAGAACCATGAACGCGGTGAACTGGAATTACCAGGTTTAACCTTGTCTCCGCTGGAAGCAACAGATGATGACGTTATCGAAAAAGCGATTAAGTTCGATATGGAATTGTATGTGGTTGAAACGGGCGATGAGCTACTGGTGAACTGGCATTATGCTGCTGCATTGTTTGATGAAGCGACAATTAGCCGGATGGCTAACGCGCTGCAAACAATGTTAACCAGTATTGCAGACAATGCATCGCAGACTGTTAATCAGTTAAATCTGGTTAATGATGACGCAGTTCAAACGCTGATGACGGACTTCAATACCACTGCAATGGACTGGGATGACAGTGTATGTATTCATCAATTGATTGAACGTCAGGTTGCAACAACACCAGACCGCACAGCGGTTGTATTCAATGGTGAATCGTTGACGTATCAAGCGCTGAATCAGCGTGCTAATCAATTAGCTCACTTACTGATTGAACGAGGCATTAAACCTGATGAATTCGTCGGTATTTGTGCAGAGCGTAGTGCGGATATGTTAATTGCGGCATTAGCGGTATTTAAAGCAGGTGCTGCGTACTTGCCGCTTGATCCTAACTATCCGAGTGACCGTTTAAGCTGGATGCTGGAAGACAGTGCTGCGTCTATCGTTCTGACATTCGGTGATGTGGACGGGGCATTGCCACAAGGTAACTTTGAACAGCTGGCATTGGATAGTGATTCAGTTCAGGTTTCAATCGCTGCGTGTGCAGATGTCAATCCTGATCGGACAGCCGCTGGTTTCACCAGTCAAAATCTGGCTTATGTTATCTATACCTCGGGCTCAACAGGCAAACCAAAAGGGGTGTGTATTGAACATCGTTCATTGCATAACTTCTTATTGTCGATGCAGCAACAACCTGGGTTAACCGAGGCGGATAAATTCCTGGCAGTGACTTCCATTGGTTTTGATATTTCTAAGCTGGAACTGTACTTACCGTTAATGACGGGTGCTGAATTGCACATCGCAAGCAGCGAACTGACGCACGAAGGCCCGGCCCTGGTTGAATATCTGACTGAGCATCACATTACCGTTATGCAGGCGACACCTTCGACCTGGCAAATGATGCTGGTAGATGATAACTGGCAGCCAATCTCTGGCTTTAAAGCACTATGTGGTGGTGAGGCAATGCCGTTAGCACTGGCAAAAGCACTGACTACCCGGTTTGCACCAGTGAATGGTGAGCTTTGGAACATGTACGGACCGACTGAAACGACAATCTGGTCCGCAGTGTCTCAAGTCACTTCTGCGCAGGTTCAACAAGGACAAATCACTGTGGGTCAGGGGATAGCGAATACCCAGTTATACATTCTTGATCATGATATGAATGTGTTGGCACCGGGGTGTCCGGGCGAGCTGTGTATTGGTGGTGATGGTCTGGCGCGTGAGTATTTGAATTTACCAGACATGACGGCAGAGCGTTTTGCTGATGTAAGCATTAATGGCAAACAGCAACGAATCTATCGCACGGGTGATTTAGCTCGCTGGACGACAACCGGTGTGCTGGAGTTTATGGGACGTATCGACCATCAGGTGAAAGTCCGTGGATTCAGAATCGAGTTGGGTGAAATAGAGACTCACCTTGCAAAACAGGCTGATGTGCAGCAATGTGCTGTGTTGGTTGCTGGTGAAGAACAACAGTCAAAACAGCTAGTTGCATTTGTGGTGTCAGAGACTTTATCTGAACTGGATGATTCGTCGGCTGATCTGGTCGAGACACGTCAACAGGCGTTAATTCGTGACTACAAAGCGGCGCTGGCTGCACACATGCCTGATTTTATGATTCCTGATCGTTATGTGTTCCTCGACGAAATGCCGCTAACGCCAAATGGCAAGATCGACCGTAAGGCATTGCCAGTTGATGGTTTAAGTACGAGAGCCCAGGAAGAATATGTGGCACCGCGTAATGCGATGGAACAGGCAATGTGTAATGTGATTGCTGAAACCTTAAATGTGGGTCAGGTTGGTATTAACGATAACTTCTTTGGTCTGGGCGCTGATTCAATCATCCTGGTGCAGGTTGTAACTCGCCTGAAAAAACAGAATGTTGTGGTGAACCTTCGTGACTTGTTTACTCATCAATCCGTTGCGGGTGTTTCTGATGCGATGGCGAAACAAAAGCCAAAACAAGGAAGCAAAGCCATTGAAAAAGATAAAGATAAGCTAAGAAACAAAGGCATCACTATCTAGGGCCATAAACCCTGAAAAACAATGACTGCTGGCCTGTCTGAAAATAAGACAGGCCAGCGTTTTAACCGAATTAGCACGAAGGAATGACGGCGAAAGTCGCCTGGATTCAGGGAGCTACAACATAATATGAATAAGAGGAATGCGCTGTGTGTGGAATAGTAGGTGTATATGATTTACACAATACCGGCAAACTGACTGGTATGAATGTTCGCGGCGATTTAGAAAAAATGGCCGACAAAATGTATCACCGTGGACCAGATTCTGACGGATATTACATTCAGGAAAACCTGGGATTTGGTTTCCGACGGTTAGCGATTATCGATCTGGCGGGTGGTAATCAGCCATTGTTCAGTACTGATGGTAACCTGGTACTGGTTTGTAATGGTGAGATTTTTAATTACATCGAGTTACGTCAGGAAATGATTGAAAAGGGCTATCACTTTTCATCGAATGTTGATGTTGAAGTGATTATCCCCTTGTATCAGGAATATGGTCCATCATTCATTAACAAACTGAATGGTCAGTTTGCGTTTGCCTTGTATGACAAGGTTAATGACCAGCTACTAATGGCGCGTGATCATGTGGGCATTTGTCCGCTGTATTACACCATCGTAGACGGAATCCTAGTATTTGGTTCTGAGATTAAAACTATCATAGAACATCCATTAGTTGAGCGTGAAGTCGATTTAACGGGTCTGGATCAAATCATGACATTTCCTGGTTTGATTGCACCGCGCACGATGTTTAAGAACATTCACACGATGGAAGCCGGACATCGTTTATTAATTAAAAATGGTGTGGTTAATAACGAAGAATACTGGGATGTGACGTATCCGCAAGAAGGCGAAATCGATTATCAAAAAGACGAAGATTACTACATTGAAAAGCTGGACCAGTTGTTAGATCGGGCGATTGATATCCGATTACGTTCAGATGTACCTGTTGGTTTTTACCTGAGTGGTGGTTTGGACTCATCATTGGTAGCCGCCAAAATTGCTGAGTTATCGCCGGGCAATCGTCGTCATTCTTTTTCTATCAATTTTACCGATCAGGCATTTGATGAAAGTAAATATCAGCTCATGATGGCTGATAAAGTAAATTCAATTCATCACGTTGGTGCGTTTGATCCGGATGCTATTGATCAACGATTACGTAAAGCGGTCTATCACTCAGAACAACCGTTAAAAGAGTCTTACAATACTGCCTCTGAGTATCTGTCTGAGTTAACGGCTAATGAGAAAATCCGGGTTGTGCTGAGCGGTGAGGGCGCAGATGAGCTATTAGCGGGTTATGTTGGCTATCGCTTCGATGAACAACGTAAACATGAAGAACAAGCGCCGGGTTTGGAAACAGCGCTGGAAAATAAAGTCCGGGATCATTTGTGGGGCGAGTCACGCTTCATTTATGAAAAGGATTATCACGGTTTTTCGAAAGATAAGCTGGCGTTATATTCAAACGGATTACGGGATCAGTATCAGTCGTTTTTCTGTTTAAATCATCCACTGGTTGATAAGAGCAAGTTGAAGAATCGTAATACCATTCATCAACGTTCATACCTGGATTTCAAATTACGGTTATCTGACCATTTGATTGCTGATCACGGTGACAGAATGCTTATGGCTAACTCTGTAGAAGGGCGTTTCCCGTTCCTGGATAAGGATGTTATTGATTTTATCAAGACAATCCCACCACACCTGAAACTGAAAGATAACATTGAGAAATACATCCTGAAAAAAGTCGCTGATAAATGGCTACCGCAGGAAATTCTTCATCGTGAAAAATTCAGTTTCGTTGCTCAGGGTAGTGATGCACTGGTTAAGAAGAACAGAGAATGGATCAATGACATACTGGCGTATGACACCATTAAGCGTCAGGGCGTATTTGACCCGGATGAAATTGTTCGTCTGACTCAGCAATATGCCCAACCAGACTTTAAACTGAACTTGCCGTTTGATAACGACTTTTTGATTATTGTTATCACCTTTGGCCTGTTTTTGGACGAGTTTGGCATGACTGGCGTGTAGGCTGTTATGTGAGTATTCGGACAGGGAAGTCCGAGTAATGGTTTAATTGTTTCTGAATTAAGGTTTAAAATTGCTTTTGTATCAAATATAGTACATGCCGAATATGGAACTTTTTGCAATGGATTAAGGAAGCCTGCATGAATATTCACGATACTTCTTACAAAGATATTTTCTCATTCCCTATTATTGTTCAACAGCTTATTGAACGATTTCTTAATGATGACGTTGAACCTTCAACTCTTGACTTTTCTACACTGGAAAAGGTAAATGCCGAATTTTTATCCGATAAACAACACTCTAGACGGAGTGATGTTATTTGGCGATTAAAGTGTCAGAACGACTGGCTATATGTTTATTTGATGATTGAGTTTCAGTCTTCAGTAGACGGATGGATGGCTATAAGAATGCTGAGTTACCATAGTTTGCTTTGGCAAGATTTAATCAAACAAAATAAACTTAGACCATCAGATAAGCTACCAGCGATTTTTCCAATAGTTATATATTCGGGAGATCGTCCCTGGGATGCCGCACTAACAGTCGCTGATATTGTCAACGCCCCCTCTTTTTTAATAGACTATCAACCAGATTTTTCTTACAAACTAATTGATGAGCAACGATTTAAATCAGAATCCTTATGGAAAGAAAATAATCTGATTGCTACGCTATTTTTAACAGAGCAAGCTAGATCTGCTGATGAGATGATAGCAGTAGAATTGCAATTTGAAAGATTATTACCTGTTGTACAAGCGCCTGGTTTAGAAAGGGCACTTGCTCATCGATTATCCTGGGCAATGAGTAAGCAAGTCGAAAGCCCGGTTGAACTCGTGGATAATTTAATTGGAGTACGTCAAATGTTGTCAGAACGTAAAACCTGGGAGCAACAATTCCGGGATGAAATGGCGGAAATGCAGCAAGTTATTGATGATAAACGCCGGGAAGTAGATATTAAAACTCAGGAAATAGATATTAAAACCCAGGAAATAGAAGCAAAGTTTAGACAACTTACCTCACAGCAATCTGATATTGAAAAGCAAGCTCGTGAGGACGGTTTGATTCAAAATCAGATTGAAATACTATCTAAACTAATCAATGCCCGATTTTTTGAAGTTGACGTACTACCTCATCAGGTTACTGATAAATTAAACGCTTTAACTATTGAACAAAGAAATTGTATGATAGATGAGATTTTTAGAGCTGAAACGCTAGATTCATTGTTCGCGGTATGTAATAAGTAATCCCTTCCTTTTGCTGTATTTTATACAAAATCAATCCATCATCTGAGTGACTAAAAACCAGGTGATGGCTCTTTCACTTCAAAATATGTTTGATCCTGTGCAACTCTCCTGTTCAGAGTTTATTGAATAATCTATCTTCATAATAAATAACGCAGCATTCTTATAAAGGAACGCGTACAATGCCGCTCGTTCCAACGCTAATGTCTGTATGTGTTGACTAAATCAACAGCGCTAAAAAATAGGAGATTTTGATTGTTCAGGCGGTTGTTAAAAAAAGTGTTTCCAGCACGGTATGATGACAAGGTTATTCCCGACTATGAGTATTTTGAACGAACAAGAGATACTGGGGATGACGAGGAAAAAATTGCCCAGGCAAAAGGCCCTGAACTGGTTAAAGGTGAGCGTGGCGTTGTTCATCATCAAATTGTTAATTTATGTACAAGTCGGGAAAATGCATTTTTCAGCTATCTATTTGGTGAAACTGACGAGTCCATTCAGTCTGATCCAATCGGCGAGTTTATTAGTAAGAAAATAGAAACATTGTTGAACTCTCCAGCGAGTTTATTAAAAGAACTCCCTGTTATGCCAGGTTCCGTGACAACTTTGATGGCGCAATTAAAACAAGATGACTTCGATATTAATCAGCTTCTGGTTGTTATTGAACGCGAACCCGCAATGGCGGCTGATGTCATTAAGTTAGCGAACTCTGCTTTATATAAACGCAATGAGAAAGAAATCACCGATCTAAAATCGGCATTCATGGTGATGGGTGCTAAAGGAATGATGGATGGTGTTATACAGAGTTATATTCGAAACTTTTCACCTGTAAGCAATGTATATTTCAGACATTTTGGTGACAAAATCTGGAAGCATGCTTTGCAGACTGCCACCATAGCAACTCACCTTGCTCAACGATCTAACCAGATACAAGATGACTCCACGGCTTATTTTGTGGGGTTAATTGTAAATCTGGGTAAGATGATTATTTTTCAGCTTCTGCTTGATGCCTTCAGTCATGTTGATCCTAATGCAACACCTGGATCATTGGCCTTCAAAAACCTGATCGCGAAATACCATGAGCGGCTGACGTTTACTATTGCGAAGTTTTGGCAATTGCCTGATCCAATTGTTTTAGCAATTGGGATGCAAATTAAAATGAAAACACCAGGTCACCGACATGCGATGGCTAAGCATAACTTTATGGCGTTATTAATTTGGGAAGCCAATTACATCAGTGAAGTTATGTCATTGTTAAAAGCATCCAGACTGACAGTTGAAGAAGCTCGTGAACAGTTTTTGGATAATTTAGTCAGCGATGAAGCTAAAGAGTGGGTTGCCAGTATCAAGGAATTTAAAATCCAGTAGGATAAATAATTAAAATTGATTAATGATGTGAGTTTGTGGATGTGGTGTGTATCGGGTTGTTCTGAATCTGTTTGCGTCACATCTCAACGCCTCAACTTGCAAAAATAAATCCGCCAGCTAATGCTATCAATGAAATGTTATAGTCTTCGATACTTTCGTTGAATAGCCTTCAATTGTCATCTGAATTAATGTGTTCACGCTATCATGCCAATAGTTCATGTGATCTTTCCCTTAGCTCATCTAGCAATAGATAAACATTGAATCAGGCACTAAGTCACATCTGCTACTTTACAAGGCTTGCTTAAGACTCGCCGATAGCCATGCTACTTCTATCCAGTTGATCTCTTACCTGAATGGTTAAAATGCAGCAGAAAGGCCAGTAAGCGTTTTCCGTTCACACGCAAAGGCTAACACGTTCTCATCAAGTATCCAGAGTAGCATTTCATCATCATAATTTAGAAAAAATGAACTTTCTGTTATGTATCTTGTTTGAGCAGCATTGCAGTCAACAAACATCGATTTCCATTATTCACACAAATGTATCTTAATGGGAACTTGAAGCGATATTTTGTCACTAATACATATGCATCATGTCATCCTGGTATCCCTCTATGAGGTAATCGTTCTATGACAAAAAAATTTAACAAAGTTATTGATTGTTACTTTTTGATATACCCATAATAATTACAAAATTATGAGTTTGTTAAATTTCTATAAAACATACAAATATAGAGACTTATTACAAATAACCACCAATAACCTGCATTTGTAAATTGATCTGGCGCAAATATTTACATATTTATACGTAAAAACGTGTAGAACAACTGGCTAATTTTCATCGTAATAACCCACTAAAGCCCTGTTAAAACGGGATTTCTATATTCATTATTGATTCTAAAATGTTATCTTTTATGTATTTGTAATGGAAAAAGATAATAATTGATAAATAAATGTATGATTTACGTTCTCAAATATGACAGAATACGATTAATGTTTACCTTAGGTAGCATTAACATTCTTCTGTAAACTATACATCAGATACGTTAAGAATAATTCAGAGACTGTTATGGAAACTCTGTTTGTTATTTTTGGCTGGTTTGTGAACGGATGAATGCTGGGGTGATATTTTAAGATCAATGTTAAGTAAAAAATGTTGTTCGCATGTGATAAAGGCGGCTTTTATACATTAAATATACTTAAACAATTACGAGTGGTTAAATTTTAATAAGTTAATATTAATTCTTTAATAAAGGTTTTATTTTTAACTTTGCGTGTGCCACTCTTAACAAAATATAAATAAATTAATAAATGTCATTTTTTATTAGTCAAAATTAACAATTGCAATATTCAGATATGGACAGTAATCATGTTTAGTAGACTCATTCAACAGTTTCCGTTGCTATCAAGATTCATAATTTTCATAGTACCTCCAATAATGATTACTGTTATCTGGGTTTACCTTCATTTAACCAGTGATGATTCATTCACTAATGACCGCCAGGTCATTAGCGGTTTAACCGGCAATGTAACCTTAACAATCGACGCTTCAGCAATCCCTCATATCAACGCATCCAACGACAAAGACGCTTACTTCACACTTGGCTATATGCATGCGAAAGAACGTTTGTGGCAGATGGAAGCAGCAAGATTAAGAGGCCAGGGGCGTCTGAGTGAACTCTACGGTCAGCAATATCTTGCTGATGATATCTTCATGAGAACACTGGGTATTTATCGTTATGCTAAAGCGAATGTTCAGTATTTAAACCCTGAATCTAAAGCGACGATTGACGCTTATGCTAAAGGTGTTAATGCGTGGATAGCGGAAGGACATCCGTTACCGGCTGAATACTATGTTAGTGATTTAACACCGGAACCGTGGAAAGCCGAAGATACACTGGTCGTTATCAAGTTGTTACAGCTAAGTTTGGCTAAAAACTACTTATCTGAATTGGCGACTAATGCCTTATTAAAGCAAGTTGGTCAGGAAAAACTGGTCCAGCTTTTTCCACATAAAGTGGGTGTTAACAGTGATGCAGTGAGTGACACGGTTGAAATGCTGTCGTTACTGGACAAAGACATTGCACAACAACAAGTAAAAACGGTCGATGGCCAACTTATTAATTTCCCATTCTTGCCTCTGGTTAATCAGGAAATGGCAAAAGCAGGCACTGCATTAGGTAGTAATGCCTGGGTTGTTTCTGGCGGATTAACAGCCAGCGGAAAACCGATGGTCGCGTCTGATCCACATTTGACGATGGAAATGCCGTCGTTGTGGTATCTGGCTGATATTAAAGGTGACAAACTTCATGTTGCGGGAGCAACGATTCCTGGAGCGCCAATCGTGATGATTGGTCGAACTGAGAATACCAGCTGGGGTATCACTGCGTTAACTGGTGATGTTCAGGATTTATATATTGAACGTATTAATCCTAACAACGATAACCAGTATGAAGTAGATGGTAAATGGCATGACATGGAAGTGATTAAAGAAGAATTTAGAATCAAACCTGAATTCCCGGCGGCACTTCGCAGCAATATTAAACCAGTTAAGTGGTCAGTTCGCCTGACACACCGTGGTCCGGTTATTTCAGATGTAATGAGCTTTAGTCAGGACCCGGTATCACTGGCCTGGACAGCACTGCATGCCAAAGATAAAACATTTGATGCGATGCTGAATACAAACTATGCCGACTCCGTGGAAGAGTTCCGTAAAGGGTTGGTTGATTTTGAAAATCCGGCCGTTAATTACCTGGTTGCAGATAATGAAGGGAATATCGCTCGCTTTACAGCCGCAAAATTACCCGTTCGTCATGGACGTACCGGCGTATTACCAGCACCAGGCTGGGTTTCAAACTGGGACTGGAACGAATATATCCCGTTCGATCAGTTACCGCATGATGTAAATCCTGCATCTGGTTATATTGTTCAGGCGAACAACAAAAACCATGCAGATGCATATCCTCACACCATTTCAACTGACTGGGCGCCGGGCTACCGCGCCGAGCGTATCGAACAGTTTCTTGCAGAAAAAATTCAACAGAATCATAAGTTAACAACAGACGATTTCCGTCAGTTACAAGGCGATGTGTTAAGCCTGCAAGCCGTGGAATTACTGGACTTTATTACTTCACTAACACCGAAGAATGATGATGAAACTTACGCGCTGACTGAGTTAAAAGCGTGGAATGGTGATAACACAAAAGATTCTATCGCACCTGCCATATACAACGCATGGTTAAACCATTTCAACAGCTTACTGGTAAAAGACGAAGTCATGGGTAATCAGCACCTGAGTGCATCAAGAACTGCATTACTGGGTATGGCGACCAACCGATTAAATCCTCGTTTTATCAAACGTGCGATTAGTGGCGACATGTCGGCATGGTGTGACACCACAACAACTGAAGTTGTAGAGACATGTAACGATTTAGGTCAGATTGCGCTAACCAAAGCAATGGATGAGTTAGTGATGTTACTGGGTAAAGATATCCATCGCTGGCGTTGGCAGGATGCGCATCCTCTGCAAATGAAGCACGGCATTTTCAAAGATACCGACGTACTGAAAGAAGTCTTTAATCGTGAAGTTGGTAATGGTGGTAACGAGTTTACGCTGAATGTTTCCCCAGCATCTTTCTCAAAAGACGATGGATACGTTCAGGTATTTGGCCCGACCTATCGTCAGGTAGTGGATTTAGGAAAACCGGCTGAAAACGGCTTTATTTCTAACTCAGGTCAGTCAGGTAATGCACTGAGCAAACACTATGACGATTTCATTGCACTGATGTCGAGCAATGAACTGATCAACATGCAATTTGATAACAACGAGCTACAGGGAACGACCGTTACCCTGACGGGTAAATAAGTGGTTAGTCAGCTAACAATGCTTAGTAACGTAAAGCACTAAACAGGTTCAGGAAAGATGAAGAAAATACCATTTGATTCAGTAAGTTTATATGACCTCCTGGTCAAGAGCGCCCCTAATAAAGTGTTCTTCAGTATGGTGATGACCATACTGGCGAGTTTGCTCCAGGTAATGCTAATTCCCATTCTGTTAATGTCGATTAATGTGACAACAGAAGGTGATTTTATTTCTCTGGAAGCTGCCGAAACCGTTCGTTTGTTTGGTTATGAACTGAGAGCACCAGAGTTTGCTTATGCTTTTGCAGGCATGACAGTAGCGGTAATGATTATTCGCGCCATCGGTGGCCGTGTAATGCAAGTTGTTGTCACCGATTTGGCATTTAATCTTAAGTCGTACTTTTATCACCGTGTTTCAGCCAGTTCGATTCGAAATCTGGAAGAGGTGGGTACGTCACGTATTCTTGCCGTACTAACAACGGATATCGACCGTATTGCCTTTGGTGCGCGAATGATGCCGGTATTCATTGGTTACATGGTAATGCTGATGGGTCTGATGGGCGTATTGTTCTATCTACAGGCTAAAATCTTCTTGTTTGTACTTGCTGTTATCGTGTTCGTGATTGCAACGTTCCGTATCTTCACTTTCTTTGGTGAAATGGCGTTGACTCGTGCTCGTGAACTTCTTAATGAAATCATCGAAGGTAATCGCGCGATTATCTATGGTGCAAAAGAACTGAAACTGAATGAAAAGAAAGCAGTGAAGTTCAACAAAAACCTTGTGGGTCTGGAAGACGACCGTCGTAAGAAACAACTGTCTGGCAATACCTTCTTCATGTTAGCTGACCAGTACGGCCAGATGATTCACATGCTGGCAATTGCTGTTATTGCTTTCATCATCGTAAATATCCACAGTGTTTCGACTGCAAGCTTACTGACAATCATCATGATCATGATTTACATGGCAGAACCTGTTGCTGGCATCATGGCTACGATTGAGCAGATTATTCCTACCCGTATCTCTATGGTTTCAATGAGAAAATGTTTATCCGAGTTGGATACTGAAGCAGGTCTTGAGCCGGGCGACGCCCCTAAATTCAACACGGTGACCTTCAAAGATATCAACTACAAATATGTCTCTGATGAACTGGATCGTACCTTCGAAGTTAAAGACATCAACCTTACGCTGAAGCGGGGTCAGATCACCTATATCACAGGTGGTAACGGCTCTGGTAAATCAACGATGGGTAAAGTTATCTCGATGCATTACAACCAGGATGACGGTGACATGTTGTTTGATGATGTTGCGATTAACGACGATAACCGTCGCCAGTATCGCCAACAAATTGCAGCAATTTTCACTGATTTCTACTTGTTCAATGAATTGTATGGCATCCCGGAAGATAAACTTTATCTGATTCCTAAGTTCTTGAAAGAACTTAAGTTAGAAGGGAAGGTTGATGTGGTTGATGGCAAGTTCTCGACGACACAACTATCTGATGGTCAGCGTAAACGTTTAGCACTGTTAGTGAGCTTCCTTGAAGACAAAGATCTGTATCTGTTTGACGAATGGGCCGCTGACCAGGACCCACAATTCAAAGCTGTCTTCTATCAGGAAATCATTCCTAGCCTGAAAGCAGCAGGCAAAATTGTTGTGGTTATTACCCATGATGACCGTTATTTCGACCTGGCTGATCAGCTGGTGAAAATGGAATACGGTCGCATCGAATCAATCAGCAACAAAGAAGAAATCCAGGCCATGACCAGCACCCGATCATTAACACAAATGACTAATGGTTCGGACGCTGTGGCTCAAGTGCCTGATTCAAAAGAAGAGCACGATGAAAACGTGACGTTTATCTAGTCACTACATTCTTAATGCAACACTGGCCGGACGTTTTCCGGCCCTATTAACACATAGAAATTTTGTGAGCGCCAACAGTGCTCAGGGCATTGGTTTACCTGAATTCAGGATAAACGTATCAAAGATGCACAGATGTAATCTCTTACTGGGGAAGAGATAGCGACATGCTGATGGTTGAACCAATGAAAGATACCAGGACATCACTGAAAACTGTATGTCCAGATGACGGATTAGGAGGTCGATAATGACGCCGGAACATATTATTCAGCTCCTTGAAGAGAAGAAAATCAGCATCGGCCTGGTCGATGGGGAATTAAAAGTCGTTTTAGAAGACGATGCCGATTTGGATGACGATACGCTGGCGCTGTTGAAAGAAAACAAACCAGCGTTAATCGCGTATCTTGCTGAACAGGAAAAGCAGGCAGCGACCGCTGATATCTGTCACCTGGATGACGCTCAACTTGCAGAGTTGAAACGTACTTATCCGTTGGTCGATAAGGTCTATGCAACAACGCCAATGCAAAAAGGCATGTTTGTAGACAGCATTATCGAAGAACGTGGTGTGAACTACACCATGCAGTTTTGCCTTGATATTACAGGCGCTATCAACATTCCTCTTTTCTTTGATGCCTGGCAGCATCTGGTCAACCGACATGAATCATTGCGCACTGCATTCTGGCGAGCAGGCAGTGATGAATCACATCAGGTGGTGTTATCAGACGTCGCGTTAGACAGTAAATTACTGGACTGGCGTAATGATATGGCTGGGAAATCTCAGGAAGAGATAGAACAAGCGGTGACTGATTTTGTATTGGCCGACCAGGTTGAACCGTTTGATCTGGCCACAGCACCAATGATTCGCATCACCATGTTACAACTCACTGATGACAGCTATTCCTTTGTCTGGGCTTATCATCACACCATCATTGATGGCTGGAGTATCAGTGTTCTTATCGGCGAAATTCTGGCCGTTTACCAGCAGCTATTAAAAGGTCAGTCTCCCGAGTTACCACCCGTTACCCATTACTCTGATTACATTCAGTGGCTGGCACAACGCGACGAAGATGAAGCGCGTGAATTCTGGCAGCAGCATCTGGCTAATATCGACAATAAAGCTGAACTGGTTATCGATAAGCTGGCTAAAAATGATTTACCGTTTGGTTCTCAAACGTATCGTGCAATCTTACCAGAGCGCTTGAGTAGTAAGCTTGATGCATTAAGCAAACAATATCATTTTACGACCAATGCAGCGGTTCAGTTAGCCTGGGCGCATGTGCTGTATAGCTACAACAAAGCAACTGATTCAAGCACTGAACAATATGATGTGGTGTTTGGTACGACAGTGTCTGGCCGACCGTCTGATTTAGAAGGTTTTGACACGATTGTTGGCTTGTTTATCAATTCCATCCCACTACGACTGCAACTATCGCCAGACACAAATATCACGCAGCTATTAAGTAGCCTTCAGCTGACTAATATCGAACGTCAGGAACATGGCTATTTGCCTGTACTGGATATTCAGCAGCAAGCTGGGTTATCAGGTGATGAGTCGTTGTACGAGAGCTTACTGGTTTTTGAAAACTTCCCTGAGATTGATGAGCATGGTGAAACTGAAGATCATCATGAAACACCGCTTCAGTTAAAGGTCCGTGAATCGGCCAGCTCGCAGCTCGCATTACCGCTTTGTTTTGACATCATTTACAGCAACCAGATAAAAATCAAACTGCATTATCGAACGGAATTGTTCGAGCCAGTAACGATTGAACGTCTGGTTAGCCACCTGGAACATACGTTGGAACAAATCGCCAATTGTGATGCAACGACGACGATTGCCAACCTAACGAATATTCCAGAAGAAGAACAACAATTACTGCTAACAGACTGGAATGGTCAGTCTGTTCGCTATGACACAGATTCCTGCATTCACGAACTTGTGGAGCAATACGCTGATGAGACACCGAATGCAGTCGCAGCGATTGAAGATGGCGAAGAATATACTTACGAAGAATTAAACAGCCAGGCCAATCAGCTCGCTAATTATCTGATCATGCAAGGGGTCAAACCCGGCAAGAAAGTCATTTTATGTATCGAACGCAGCATCGACCAGTTGGTTGGCATGCTGGGTATTCTGAAGGCTGGCGGTTGTTATGTACCACTGTCACCAGATATGCCGGAAGAGCGTTTAGCGCATGTGTTCGCGCAAACTGAAGCGGATGTCATCCTGGCCGACAGTGAATCGCTGGCGGATCTTCCGACTGATGACCAGACGGTATTTGTACTGGACGAAGAAGTCCGAGAAACCTTGTTATCAGCGCTACCGGATGAAGATATCGATACTGAGCGTTCAGGTATTACCCCTGAAGATCCGGCTTATATCATCTTTACATCAGGTTCTACTGGTCAGCCAAAAGGTGTGGTGATCAGCCATGCTGCTGCCCAGAATTATCTGGATTTTGGCCGCCGTAATTATTTCTCAGTCGTTGATGCAGAAGGCGAGCAAACCGCTGTCAATCGTGCAGTAGCCAGCTTACCTCTGGTGTTTGACGCTTCCGTTACTACGCTGTTATTGCCTCTGTGCAGCGGTAAAACAGTAGAGATTATCCCGGAAGGAACAAAACAGCTGGATGTATTAGCGAAGACAATTGCTAATGCAAAGCAACCCGCATTATTCAAACTCACGCCTGCACACTTAATTGCGCTGTCGCATCTGATAGACGTAAATAAGCTGACGGACGAACAAAAGTCATTAAAGCATGTGTTTGTGCTGGGTGGTGAACAGTTAACCGGCGCAATTCTGGCGCCGTGGAAAACATCTTTGTTCCCTGCGGCTAACTACATCAATGAATACGGCCCGACAGAAGCGGTTGTTGGTTGTACAAATTTCGTCGTTGGCGAACACGATCCATTGCCAACGGGGAATGTGCCAATCGGTAAGCCACTGGACAATGTTGGTTTATACGTTCTGGATAATCAGAAACGTCCTTTACCAGTCGGTGTGCCAGGTGAACTATACATTGGTGGTGTGAGCCTGGCGGACGGTTATTTAAACCAGAGTGCTCAGACCGCTGCAGCGTTTACCCAAAACCCATTTGCAACAACTCATTCGCATGATCGCTTGTATCAGACAGGCGACCGGGTGCGCTGGTTGGCCGATGGTAATCTTGAATTTATGGAACGTGCGGATCAGTTGATTAAGATCCGTGGTTATCGTATTGAACCGGGTGATATTGAGCAAAAACTGGTTGCCGAAGCACACATTGAAGAAGCCTTTGTTCAAGCCTGGCAAGACGAAGACGGACAATCTCGATTAGTCGCTTATCTGCTGGGTGATGAAGCGCATCGCTACAATGACGAAACGGAAGATGCCGTTGTTGAGAATCGTCGTGGTTCGCTGGTGTCTGAGGTTCGTCAGTCACTACGTCGCCAGTTACCACGTTATATGGTGCCTGAGTTCTTTGTATTCCTGAACAAATTACCGATTACCAGTAACGGTAAACTGGACAAGGCTGCATTCCCGGCTCCAACGGATAAAGATCGCCGTAAAGACGAATATGTCGCACCGGTGCATCAGTTAGAAAAAACCTTATGTGAAATCTGGCAACAGGCTCTGAAGCTAGAGCGAGTAGGGGTTAAAGATAACTTCTTCGATCTCGGCGGTAACTCATTGATTCTGTTAAATGCCAGACAACAAATCATTGAAAGAACCGGTATTGATATTTCAGTCACGGATCTGTTTACCTATCCAACCATTGCTGAACTGACACGTCATCTTGAAGCCTCAGGCAGCGCCGCTGGTGCTGATGTCGACCTGGGTGAATCTCGCCAGGTCAACCGTGACGATAATGAAGCCGTTGCGGTTATCAGTATGGCAGGACATTTCCCTGGTGCTGATAATGTCGATGAGTACTGGAATAACATTGTAGAAGGTGTTGAATCTATTCAGTTCTTCAGCAAAGAAGAGTTGGAAGATGTTTATGACGCAGAAACACTTAACAGCCCGGATTTTGTTAACACTGGCGCGTTAGTCAACGGCATAGAATACTTTGACGCGGATTTCTTCGGCTTAACACCGCGAGAAGCTGAAATCACTGAACCACAACAACGTCAATTACTTGAGTGCGCTCATGATGTGCTGGATACCGCAGGTTATGGTGACTGGAACAGTGATCGTGATGTTGGGGTATTCGTTGGTGTCGGTGAGAATAAATACCTGTTTAACAACTTATTATCTCAGCCAGAAAAGCTGGCAAACCTGCCGACCAAAGCGCTGACCATTGCTAATGCGAAAGACTTCGTGGCAACTCGCATTGCCTATAAGTTGAATCTACGTGGTCCGGCATTAAGTCTTAATACCGCTTGTTCTACATCGTTAGTGTCTATCCATTATGCCTGCCAGTCACTGCTAAACGGTGAATGCAATATGGCAATTGCTGGTGGTGCGGGCATTTCCAGTCTTGGGCCAGTTGGTTTCCAGTATGAGCCAGGCGGCATTCTGTCGCCAGATGGTCATTGCCGTGTCTTTGACAAAAATTCCAACGGTACACGTATCGGTAATGGTGTAGGCGTTATTTTGTTAAAACGCCTGAGCGATGCGCTGGCGGACGGTGATGATATTGAAGCAGTCATTCTTGGGTCTGCAACCAACAATGACGGTGCAAATAAAGCCGGATTCACAGCACCAAGCGTATTAGGTCAGGCGAAAGTTATTCGTCATGCCATGCAAGCTGGTGGTGTTGAACCTGAAACGGTTCAATACATTGAAACCCACGGTACAGGTACTAATTTAGGTGATCCGATTGAGATCGACGGTCTGAAAAAAGCCTTCCATAGCTCGGTGTTTGACGAACAATCAAAACAATCGCCAGTGTATCTTGGATCAGTGAAGCCAAATGTCGGACATTGTGACACTGCTGCGGGTGTTGCGGGCGCGATTAAAACAGTTCAGGCACTGAAGCATCAAACTGTACCGCCAATGATCAATTTTGAAGCGCCAAATCCAGCTGCTGGTATCGAAGGTAGCGGATTTGAAGTGAATACATCGGCATTACCGTGGCCTGAAACAGGGCATAAACATCGTGCCGGTATCAGTTCATTTGGTATTGGTGGCACAAATGCTCACGTCATTATGGAGCAGGCTCCAACACAAACGTTTGCTGAAGATCATGCTCCTGATTACCAGTTATTGATGTTATCTGCTCGCTCAGATATCGCGCTGCAATCCAGCGCAGACCGATTAGCGACAGACCTGGCATCAAATACTCAACCACTGAATCAAATCAGCTACACCTTGCAAGCTGGACGTACTGCACACAATAAACGCTGGTTTACTGTGGTAGACAGTAAAGCCGATGCACAAGAGGTTTTGAAGGCATTTGCGGCTCAACCCGGTGTTGCTATGAAGCCTGTATCTGACCGGGAAAAATCGTTGATTTTCATGTTCCCGGGTCAGGGCTCTCAATATCAACACATGGCAACAGATTTATATCAAACCTATCCCGTATTCACAGCAGCGTTTGATGAAGTTGCAAATTATGCGCAGCAATTTGCAGCGCTTGATTTAAACGCATTGATTTTTGCTGATCAGGATAGCGCTGAAGAACTGGCGAAAACAGCGACTACGCAACCGGCTTTGTTTGCTGTCGAATATGCACTTGCAAAACTGTTAATGTCACTAGGTCTGAAGCCTGATGCCATGATCGGACACAGTATTGGTGAATATGTTGCTGCGACGCTGGCGGGTGTATTCACACTGGAAAATGCAGTGCAAACCGTTTGTTTACGTGGTCAGTTAATGCAATCGGCGGCGCCTGGCAGCATGTTATCTGTGTCTGCGGATGCTGAACACGTCAAAGAATTACTCGCTGATACCTCGCTGTCTATGGCGGCTGTGAACAGCCCGTCTGATTGTGTAGTTTCTGGCGAAACAGTTGCTATCGAAGCATTTGAGCAAACGCTGCAACATCATGATATCTCCTGCCGACGTCTGGTGACGTCTCATGCTTATCATTCCGTCATGATGGAACCTGTACTGGCAGCATTTGCAGCTCATCTTGATACGTTAACGTTACAACAACCAGAATCAGCGGTTCTGTCGAATGTCTCCGGTCAGTTTGCTGGCGAAGAAATTACGACGACCGAATACTGGGTTAACCACCTGCGTGGCACGGTTAATTTTGCGACTGGCATCACAACAGCCTTGCAGGACAATGACACGCTTCGTGATGAGAAAGTATTGCTGGAAGTTGGGCCTGGCATCGGTTTATCACAGTTAAGCCGTAAAACGACGAAGCATCTCGAACAGCAAACACCGGTTATCACGACGCTAAGCCATCCAAAAGATAAGCAGTCTGATGTTATGACCGTATTAGCGGCAGTTGGTCAGCTATGGCAAAACGGCGTAGCGATAGACTGGCAGGCACTACATATAGCAGACCTTGAAGAAGGTGAGACTCGTCAGTTACGTCGGGTAAAACTGCCAGCTTATCCGTTCGACAAAAAACGTTACTGGATCGACGCCGTTCCAGTGAACTACACGCCGACATTAAATGAACATTGTCGTGAAAAACGCACTGATATTAATGACTGGTTCTATACCGCTGACTGGCAATTAACGTCGGTTAAAGCAATGGAAAACGCTGATTCTCATCCGGTTAAAAACAAACACGTCATGGTGATGTTTGCGGATGAGGGCTGCGACCTGATGATTGAAACCTTGTCGCAAGCGCAACCCGCGTTAATTACCTGTGTTCAACATGGCGAGCAGTACCAGGAAAATGGTCACTACTTCACGATTAATCCAACGCGTGAAGATGATTTTAAACGGATGATGACCACGCTGTCGGGACGTAACCAGTTACCGGATCGCGTGATTCATCTGGGCAACATTGTTGCGGCTGTCGATTGTAATGATGACGACATTGCGTTGAATGACTACTGGCGTTTGTTCAGTGATCATCAGCTTACTGGTTTCGACAGCCTGATTTATCTCGCTCGTCAAATTACCATGCAGGATGATGAACATCATGTTGCTATTGATGTTGTAACCCCACCGATTAGCCGTATTACTGGCGCAGAAACAATCTGTCCAATCAGTTCAACGGTATCTGCACTGGCCCGTGTCATTCCACAGGAATATGAAAATATTATCTGTCATTTGATGGAATCTGACGCTGGATTAACGCCTCAGTTAATGGCGCAGATTTGCCAGGAATCAGGATTAGAGCATCGACCATTTGAAAGCGCATGGCGTTATGGCGCTCGCTGGGCGAAAGGCTGGCAGCATCAACATCTGGAAAAATCCATTCTCCCCACCAATCAATTTGATAGTGATGGTGCATACATCATTACCGGTGGTCTGGGCAACATCGCACTATTACTGGTAGAGCATCTGGCGGCCAGACAGCCAGTGAAAATCGCCTTGTCATCTCGTCGTGGATTACCGGATAAATCAAGCTGGGAAAGCCTGACCAACGCTGAAGACGGTGATCCGCGTATCGTCAGCATTGTTAAACGTTTGATGGCGGTGGAAGCACAGGGTTCTGAGGTTCACGTTTATGCCGCTGATGTCGCAGATTACGAAGAAATGGCGACCTTATTTGATGCCGTTGAACGTGATATGGGCACGATAAAAGGTGTTATTCATGCCGCAGGCACAGTAAACGGCACGATTGAAGCGTTAATGGCTGCATCGCCGGAGCAGGTTGATGATCTGTATCGCTCGAAAGTGCTGGGTACTCAGGTACTGGACAAACTGTTGGAAAGCCGTCAGCCAGACTTCTGTTTGCTGATGTCTTCTCTGTCAGCAGTGCTGGGTGGCCTGGGTTATTCCCTGTATGCCTCAGCAAATGCCTGGCTGGATGCGTTCGCACAGCACAAACACAACATGGGTGACACTCGCTGGACTGCCGTGAACTGGGATGGCTGGACATTCTCTGCCAATGAAGCGTCAGCGAAGAGCGGGTCAAGCCAGTATCACATGAACGGTAAAGAGGGTGTGCTGGCGATGGAACATTCACTGGCACTAGGCAATTATCCGGTACTCATCAACTCAACGGGTTCACTGACTGAGCGATTAAAAAGCTGGGTTGAACTCGACAAAGAACATGCTGAAGAACATACCGCAGCGGCGGGCAATCTTTATGCTCGTCCAAATCTTTCGACGCCTTGGGTGGCTGCTGAAACTGAAACTGCACAACGTCTTGTTGGCTTGTGGCAGGACATTATCGGCATCGAGGGCATTGGCATCAAAGATAACTTCTTCGAGCTGGGTGGTGATTCACTGATGATGATTCGAATGAAGACCCGTCTGGATAAAGCATTCAGTGTAGACGTACCAATCGATGTGCTGTTTTCAACCGTCAACATCGATGGCCTGAGTACGTATTTGGACGATGTGCTGGTTAAGCAAAAAGTCTTCTCTGCGACTGAATCGTTTGAAGAAGATAGCCTGGAAGAAATCTAACAACATTGGAACAACAACTAATTCACTTTATTTGCGCTAATTTGAGCAACACACTTTGGGACTGGACTAATGAAGACGTTAAAGATAGCCGCTAAAAACGGCACGGAAACGCCAATTACGTTATTGACCAACTGGGATATGCTGTTTTGTATCCCGGTATTTATCCTGAGCTGCCTGAACTATTTTATTGTTCGACCGCTGATCAGAATAATTTTAGGCATTATTTCATTGCCTTATTTCCTGATTATGGGAACGAAAGAGAAGCAATCGAAAGGACGATTCGTATTGTCGATTTTGCTGAATATCGTTGCCTTACCTGTCCTTTACTACGTTGATATGTTCTTTCCAGCAATGGACCAGACATATCAAATCATCGTCGCCCTGGCGTATGTTTCGCTGGGTGTTGGTGTAGCAAATATCCTTATTTATATTCAGGTTCCGGCCAACGGTCCGATCCATGAGTTTATCGATGCTCAGGCCGAGCATATTCCGGAATATCTGGTTGACACTAAATTGTCTGATCGCACCAAAGTTATTCATTACATCATTACTGTGATGGCCGTTTATCAACTGGTGTTCATGTTTATCTTCGGTGCTGATTCCTGGTTGTACTGGATGACAGCAGCACCGCTGTTGTATTTGCTGCTATTCATGGACAAAGAAGCCATTGAGCACTTTGCTTCGCATACTGTTGATGGTCGTTTAGTGAAATACAAAGAAGCTAAAACACTGTTCGACTGGACGATTATCGCCATCGAATACACTCGTATTTATGTTATCTGGCCACTGGTTTTCTGGATGCCGGATTACTACTACTGTTCTCACACGGGCATTCACCACATGGAAAACAATGGCCCGCGTGATTTCCAGTCTACGCTTCGCTTTGATCACACTAGCTTCCTTGAATTTACTCGTGCGGTGACATGGTTCTCCTTGTTCACACAAGTTTTGCCGGTGGACATCGTGCGTTATTTCAAATCACAAAAACGTGACCGTCTGCTGAAGTTGTTCCTACGTGGCTATCTGATGGGCGGTATCGCATTAGTTGCACTTACCTGGATGTTCCCGATTATTGGTTTGACATTGATTATTTCAACCTGTCTTTCAGGCGTTGGTACTTACGTCTTTGTTATGAGCTGGCACGGTTTCCACGATGCGACACAAGCATACAGCATTGATGCATCTAACAGCTCACCGCTGCACTGGGGCCATCACAAGAAAATGAACATTAACCTGACAGAGCAAAATGTACTGGCTCGTCTGTTCTGGGTGCAAAACGATAAAAACCCGGGCATGTCACCTATCTACCGTAATTCACAAGCGCTGGATATGTTCAACAACAACTGGCTGCTGTTTTGCTCTCATCTGTGGCAGGACAAGCTGGGCGTAATTAACAAATTTATCCACACCGATGCAAAAACTAATGCAGAGCTACGTAAATTCGTCGCTGGTGCTGGCCTTATCAAGCAAGGTCCGAAAATGAAAGCCTTTGACCGCAAAATTTCACATGCGATTGGTCGCGTGGTGGAGTCATTGACACGTCGTGGAATGACTCCTGAAGAACAGGCCATTTTTGACTTAGATGCTGAGCCGGCGAACGTTAACATTCGTTCGACGAACTTCGCGAAAACAGACCCGAAAACAAATACCTATGTTGGTTTGTATTAATCAACACGATTAAAGAAAACAACGGACCGACTGTGTTATCGGGGTGATGCAGTCGGTATACATCAACGAGATTACCTTTCGTCATAAAAAGGTTTGCAATAAGAGTGGACCAACATATCCGAATAGCCGGAGAAGTAAGAATGGATCTGAACCAGTTATTAAAAGAATTTTCAGAAAAAGACATCAAGATCGTTATCCGCGACGGCAAGCTGTTGCTTAACGATCCTCACAAGCGTGTAACCGACGAAATGCGTGCGGTATTACGCGCTAACAAAGAAGACATTATCGCTCAATTCAGTGAAAGCCAGTCACAGGCGTCACAATCGTCAGTGCAATCGGTATCGCGTGATGCGCCACTACCGCTTTCATTTGCACAGCAGCGAATCTGGTTTATCGACAAGCTAAGTTCCGGTAGTTCGCATTTTAACCTGCCTCAGGTTTTCCGCATCGAAGGTGAATTCAAGCAAGCATGCTTCGAACAGGCTATGCAGTCTGTTGTTGATCGTCATGAAGTATTACGGACGACCTTCCGGGAAGATGAGCAGGGTAATACCTGGCAACACGTTCATGATCAGGCAACGCCGATTGTTAATGTAGTCAACTTATCGGCGTTGTCTGCATCTGAACAGAAAATTGAAGTTCAGCGCCTGATGGCAGCAGACGCAGACAAACCGTTTGATTTAACGGCTGATGTCATGCTTCGTGCAACCGTATTAACGTTGTCAGACAATGAAAGCGTGTTTCTGATTAACATGCATCACATTGCATCTGACGGCATTTCTCTTGATATCACGCTTAGTGAAATTCAACAGTTTTATCTGGCGGCCCTGGAAGGTCGTGATGCGGGTCTTGAACCATTAACGATTCAATATGCTGATTATGCGGCATGGCAACATGACAATCAGAGCTGGCAAAAAGACGTTGATTACTGGAAAGGTCAGTTAAAAGGCCTGCCCGATCAACATTCTTTGGCACTGGACAATCCGCGCCCGGCACAACAAACCTTTGCCGGACATTTCCATAAAGTGCTGTTAGGTGAAGAGCGCACTCGTAAAATTCGTCATCTGTGCAAAGGGCAGGACGCTACGCTGTTTATGTTCATTCAGACAGCGCTATCTGTGGTGTTAAGCCGTTACAGTCACAATGAAGATATCGTGGTTGGTACACCGGTTTCAGGTCGTTTCCAGCAGGAGTTGGAATCTTTGATCGGTTGTTTCCTGAACATGGTCATTCTGCGTACTCAGTGTGATCAAAATCAGTCTTTCAACGACATTCTTACTGCCAATAAAGAAACCATTCTTAACGCCTGGAAACATCAGTCAGTACCTTACGAGATGTTGGTAGAAACACTGAATCCAGCACGGAGTATGAGTTACAACCCGTTGTATCAAATCATGTTAGTACTACAGTCATCGGTTGGTAACGGTGCGAGTGGCGAAGCGGGTAGTGGTGGTATGTCTCGTGTTGAACAGGACAGTCACAATATCAAACACGATCTGGAATTTTATGCCTACGAAACGGATAACGATATCCAGATTAGCTGGCTATATAACGTTGATCTGTTCAATGAAGAAACGATTCGCTGGATGGCGACCAGTTTCGACACCTTGATCGACAAAGTGCTGGAAACACCTAATGCACCACTGAACAGTCTGATGCTGTTAACACCCGATCAGGTGAATCATCTGGTCCATGACGTGAATCAGACGGCAATGAATTATGACCGTGATTTGTGCATTCATCAGGTGATTGAACAAGTCGCTGCGAAACAACCTGAGAAAACAGCGGTTGTGTACGATGGTACATCTTTCAGCTATCAGGAAATCAATGAAAAGGCGAATCAGCTTGCTCGTATTCTGATTGATGAAGTTGGTGAGAATACACTACGTCAGGGCGACCAGTTTATTGGTTTATGTACAGAACGTAGTGCTGAAATGCTGATTGGCGCACTGGCTATCATGAAAGTTGGTGCTGCGTATTTACCGCTGGACCCGGCGTATCCGGTTGACCGGCTTGCTTACATGCTGGAAGACAGCCAGGCGAAAGCGGTTATTACCAAAGGTGATGTGCTGCATGCTTTGCCGGTTGACCGTATTAAAGCGGGTGAACTGGCCCAAATCGACTTCGATGATTTCGATACACAATTAGCATTAGATGAAAAGTCGACGGCTAATCTTACCCATGAAGAAGTCACTATTGCGCCTGGTAATCTTGCCTATGTCATATACACCTCGGGTTCAACAGGTAAACCAAAAGGCGTGTGTATTGAACACCGTGCGTTGAATAACCTGATTCATTCCGTTGCAAACAAGCCTGGAATGAATGCTAACGACAAAATGTTAGGCGTGACATCGATTGGTTTTGATATCGCGGGCGTTGAACTATATCTGCCGTTATCGATGGGTGCTGAGTTACACATTGCGTCTTCAAAAGTTAACAAAGACGGCATGCTGCTTTGTAACTATCTGAACAATCACAATATTACCTTCATGCAGGCGACACCTTCGACCTGGCAAATGGTAATGTTGAATGAAAGCTGGAAGCCAGAAAAGGGCTTCACAGTGATGTGTGGTGGTGAAGCAATGACGCCAGATTTGGCGAATCAATTGCTTAAAACACTGACACCAGCTGACGGTCGTTTATTCAATATGTATGGCCCGACCGAAACAACCATCTGGTCTGCACGAGCGTTGATCGAAGACACCCGAATCATTCTGGGTGAGCCGATGGATAATACGGATCTGTTTGTGCTGGACACCGCCGGTAATCTGGCGGGTATTGGTTGTCCGGGTGAATTATGTATCGGCGGTGAAGGCCTGGCTCGTGGTTATCTCAACCGCGACGATCTGACTGCTAAACAATTTATTCAACATCCATTTAGCGATGATCCGACAGCGCGAATCTATCGTACCGGTGATTTGGTTCGTCGTAATTACAATGACGAAATTGAATTCATGGGTCGTATTGACCATCAGGTTAAAGTGCGTGGATTCCGGATTGAACTGGGTGAAATTGAAGCACGTTTATCTCAGGTTGATGGCGTGCAACGTTGTGCCGTTCTGGCACCGATGAATGAATCCGGCGATCGTTCATTAGTGGCTTTCCTGGTCGCTGATTCAAAGGACGACCAACAAGCTCAAATCAATATCTTTAAAGAAACGCTTGCCAGAAATCTGCCCGATTTTATGATTCCTGGTTTATACGTGTTTATGGATGAAATGCCACAAACACCAAACGGTAAGATTGACCGAAAAGCGCTACCGGTTGATGACGCTGTGCAGACAGACGAAAACAATTATGTCGCACCGCGCACCGATACAGAAGGTTTGCTGGTGGATAGCTGGCAGGCAATGCTGCAGGCAGACAAAATCGGTATCAACGATAATTTCTTCCTGATGGGCGGTCACTCGTTAATGGCGACACGTCTTATCAGTACCATCACTGAAAAACTTAACAAAACCCTGACCTTACGTGACTGGTTTGAATCTCCAACAATTGCTGCGCTGGCGGTTAAGTTAGACAGTATGGTGGAAGACGGTCAGCAGGATGTGATTGCAACGATTGACCGTGATGGAAAACTACCACTATCACACGCACAAAAGCGCTTGTGGTTTATCGAGCAACTGGAAAAAGGTTCGGCGCAAAACAACATTAACGGGTCATTCATCATCAATGGTGACTTGCATACGCAGGCGGTTGAGCAGGCGGTTGAAACGATTATTGAACGCCACGAAGTCCTTCGTACAACATTTGCGGCTGATAATGGTAATCCACAAGTCGTTATCCATGAGAACCCGGCATCGTCGGTTGCGCATTATGATTTAACGGGATTGGACGAAGAAACTCGTCAGCAGCGTTTCAAAGCAATGATCGAAACCGATGCGCAAACACCGTTTGATATCGCTACAGATACCTTGTTGCGCGTGCAATTGATTAAACTGTCGGCTGATCGTCATGGCTTGCTGTTCAATATGCATCATATTGCATCTGATGGCTGGTCGTTATCTGTTCTGGTGAATGAGTTTGTCACGCTTTATGACGCATACAGCCAGAATCAGGCAAATCCGTTAGCACCATTATCCATTCAGTATCTGGACTTTGCAGGCTGGCAAAATGGCTGGTTGCAGGGTGATACGTTAACCGCAGAACTGGACTACTGGACAACCCAGTTAGCCGACTTACCACAAGTTCATAATTTACCTCTGGATGCTCCTCGACCGGCTGAGCAAGGCGTTGATGGATTGCGTTTCGCAACGCATTTATCGCCTGAACTGTCAGCGCAAATCAATGCGTTGTGTCAATCTCAGGATGTAACACTGTTCATGCTACTGCAAACAGCATTCTCTGTGCTGGTAGCCAATTACAGCCATGAAGATGACATCGTGATGGGTTCTCCGATAGCGGGTCGTCAACAACAAGCGGTTGAAGACTTAATTGGTTTGTTCGTCAACAATCTGGTGTTACGCACCGATGTGTCGGCCAACCCTGCATTTGATGCATTACTGGCGACCAGTAAAGAGATGATTCTGTCTGCTTACAGTCACCAGAACGTTCCGTTTGAGATGTTAGTGGAAACCTTGAATCCAGCGCGTAGCTTAAGTCATGCGCCGCTATTCCAGATTCTGTTCACGCTACAAAATAATCAACAATCTGGCCTGGAATTATCAGGCATGTCACTGGAGCCAGTGGTATTTCCATCAACCGATAATTCACGCTTTAAACCTTGTGCAATCAAGTTTGATTTAGAGCTGTATGCGACAGAATTAAATGATGGTGAATCGGACCTGATTTCTCTGGACTGGCACTTTAACAGTGACTTATTCCAGGGGCAGAGTATCGAAACTCTGGCGGCAGCATTCGAACAATTGCTGTCGGTCGTTGTTGCAGCACCATCCACTCAGGTGAAGCAATTAAACTGTCTGACGGCTACGCACCAACAACAACTGGATGCGTTGAACACAACGGATGCTGAATTCCCGCAAGAAGCGTTTGTATTCAGTGCCTTCGAGCAACATGCCGCTGAAAAAGCAACGGAAATTGCGTTACGCGAGACCTTTGACGGTGCAACAAATGCGCTGGCAAGCGGTGAAATCACGTTTGGTGAACTGAACGCTAAAGCAAATCAGATGGCACGTTATTTAACAGAGTTCGGTGTTGCTCACGGTGACATGGTCGGTATCTGTTTAGAACGCTCCATTGACTTAGTGATTACGATGCTGGCTATAACCAAAGCGGGCGCAGCGTATGTATCACTGGACCCACATTACCCATCACAACGTATTGCAGCGATGCTGGATGACAGCGGTTTGTCTGTGGTGATCACCCGTTCTGATTTAGCTGATAATTTACCGTTTACTACTCAGGTTGGTATTACACTGGATTGTGCTGATTTACAGCAGGAACTGGCTGGTTTATCGGCAGAAAACGTAACGCGTGACGAGAAATCGTCTGAAATGTCAGCAAATAGCACCGCTTGTGTGATTTACACCTCGGGTTCAACCGGTAAACCGAAAGGCGTATTGCTACCGCATCGCAGTATCGTGAATCGTATTCACTGGATGCAACAACAATTCCCACTGATGACTGACGATAAAGTAGCCATGAAAACGTCGGTGAATTTCGTTGACCATATTGCGGAAATCTTCCATCCGTTATCAGCCGGAATCAGCAACATTATCTTCAACAACGACAATGTAATGAACGTTGAACGTTTCGTTGAGCTGATTGATGTTCATCAGGTTTCCCGGATGACGTTGGTGCCTTCATTACTGAAAGCAATGTTAGATATCGCAGCAGAAAAAGGTGACGAATCACTGTCCAGCTTGTCATTAGTGGTCTCCAGTGGTGAAGCATTAACGACGGGTCTGGCACAACGTTGTAAATCTACATTACCAGCCTGTTCGTTGTTGAATTTCTATGGTTCAACCGAAGTTGGTGCCGATGTGACCTGGTTCGATACCACAGAATTAGCCGGACGAACGCTGGAACTGGCACCGATGGGACAACTGGTAGCGAATAATCAGGCCTTCATTCTAAACGATGCTTTGCAGCCAGTAGCACTGGGTGCAATCGGTGAGCTGTATGTATCAGGTGCTGGTCTGGCGACGGGCTACACTGATAAGCAACAAACCGCTCAACGTTTTGTCGAAATCACCGTAAACAATGAAATAGTTACCGCATTTAAAACGGGTGATTTAGTTCGCGTATTACCAGACGGTTTACTGGCCTTTATTGGTCGTGTTGATCATCAGGTGAAAGTTCGCGGAATGCGTATTGAACTGGCCGAGATTGAATCCGTTCTGAACAAAGCTGAATACGTTGATGATTCACTGGTACTGGTTATTGAGAGTGAGCAGGGTTCTCGCCTGGTGTCATTCCTGGTATCAACGATTGACGATCAGCAACAGGTTATTGACGCCGCGAAAGACGTTCTTAAACGTCAATTACCAGATTACATGATTCCACAACAGCATTTAGTGCTGACCGCCTTGCCATTAACACCGAACGGCAAACTGGATCGTAATGCGCTTGAAGCAATGGTTTCGCCTGAATTGTTCAAGTCTGCCTATGTCGCACCGCAAAATGAGTCTGAGTTGATTCTTTGCCAAATCTGGCAGCAATTGCTGGGACTGGATGCTGTAGGTACGCAAGATAACTTCTTTGAACTGGGTGGCCACTCATTGCTGGCGACACGGGTACTGAGTGCTGTCCGTGAAAAACTGGGTGCCGAACTGTCGTTGAAAGACCTGTTCGCAGCGCCTCGTATCGCAGACCTTGCCGCGAAACTTGAAACAGCGGAAGCCTCTCGAATTCCACCGATTACCGTGGCTGAAAACCGCGAAAACTTGCCGTTGTCGTTTGGTCAGCAGCGCCTGTGGTTCGTTCATCAGCTAGAAGGTTCCAGTGCGCAATACAACATCAATGGCGGTTTTGCATTAAAAGGTGAGCTGGATAAAGACAGTTTACGCCGCGCATTGAACACGATTATCGAACGTCACACGGTATTAAGAACATCGTTTCGTTCAGTTGACGGACTACCACAACAATTCTTGCATGAAACGTTTGAGCTACCGCTTTTTGAACATGACTGGCGTGGTGAAGAGACTGAAACTCAGGAACATAACGTTAAAGCATTAATGGTTGAAGATGGGGCCAAATCATTTGACCTGGCTAATGACGTATTAATTCGGGTTAACCTGGTCGCGTTATCTGACGAAGCACATATCTTGCTGTTCAACATGCATCATATTGTTTCAGATGGTTGGTCACTGGGGCAGTTGGTAAAAGAATTTGCAGCGCTTTACACCGCATTCACTAAAGGTGAGGCTAATCCGCTGGCACCACTGGCTGTTCAGTATGCAGATTATGCCAACTGGCAACGTAACTGGTTACAAGGTGATGTGCTGGAAGAAGAACTTAGTTGGTGGAAAGACCAGCTTGCTGATATTCCTCAGGCACACAATTTACGCATGGACAAACCACGTCCGGCATTGCAAACCTGGAACGGTGATCGCGTTAATAAAACGCTGACACGCCAGGAAGCAGATCAGCTTCAGGCACTGTGTAAACAGCATAACGTAACCCTGTTTATGTTATTGCAAACCGCCTTCGCCGTGTTGGTTGGTCGTTACAGTAACGAAACCGATGTCGTTATTGGTTCACCTATCGCAGGGCGTGATAACCACGCGGTTGAAGACTTGATTGGCTTCTTCGTTAATAACCTGGTATTACGCACTGATCTGGCTGGTAATCCTGCTTTCACAGAATTGCTGGCGCAAAACCGGGATATGATCCTGCAAGCTTACGATCATCAGCACGTACCATTCGATATGTTAGTGGATGGTCTGAATCCGGTTCGTAGTCGCGCTCATAGCCCGTTATTCCAGTTACTGTTTGTTTTACAAAATAACGAACAGGCCGAACTGAATTTACCTGGTCTGACACTGGAAGGCGTACCGCAAAAGAGCAATAACATTCAGTTCGATATTGAACTGTATGTGAATGAAATCGACGGTACTGATGCTTCACAGCCTGGCTTAGTTATGGGCTGGCATTACAACACTGACTTGTTTAATGAAGACACCATCAAACGATTGTCTGAAAGTTTCAATGTGTTGTTACGCAGCATTATCAGCGCACCAGCTACACCGGTGCAGTCACTGGATATTCTGTCTGATGTTGAACGTTATCAGCTAACGTTTGAATGGAATGACACTCAGATGGCTGGTGCCAATGATTTACTGGTACATCAGGGTGTTGAGCGTCAGGCTGAGAATCATGGTGAAGCTATCGCCTTATATGAAGGTGACAAGGCCATCAGCTTTACACAATTAAATGATGCGGCGAATCGCCTCGCACACTATCTGATTAAACAGGGTGTGGCGGAAGAATCGCTGGTCGGCTTATGTGTTGAGCGTTCAACCGAAATGGTTGTGGCAATGTTGGCGGTGATCAAAGCAGGTGCTGCTTATGTGTCGCTTGATCCAAATTATCCGGCACAACGTCTGCAATACATGGTTGAAGATTCAGCATTAAACATCGTATTGACGCAGGCTGCGGTTCAGCAGCGTCTGGCTGAAGCTGGTATCGAACTGGCTGAGCAACAACTGATTGCACTGGATGATGAAGAAACGATTGCACAGTTAAATGGCTTTAGTGTTGCAAATCCTGATTTATTAATCAGTGAACAGGCAACGGCTTGTATCATTTACACCTCAGGTACTACAGGACAGCCGAAAGGCGTAATGTTGCCGCATGCCAGTATCATCAACCGTATTGAATGGATGCAACAAAGCTATCCATTAACGACGAATGAACTGTGCTGCCAGAAAACATCACTGAATTTCGTTGACCATATCGCAGAAGTTTTCCATCCGTTATCGGCAGGTGTCTCAAGTGTCATCATCGCTCAGGATGATGTGGTTGATGTATCTCGTCTGATTGCTGTGATTAATGAAAAACAAATTAGTCGAATTACGCTGGTTCCTTCGCTGTTAAAAGCGATGTTGACCCAGCCTGGATTAAGTGATTTATCATCGTTGAAACTGGTTGTTAGTAGTGGTGAAGCACTGCCTGTACAACTGGTAACAGATTTCAGTGCGGTACTACCGGACGCTCGTTTACTGAACCTTTATGGTTCAACCGAAGTCGGCGCCGATGTAACGGCGTATGAGCTGACACACGGTAACAAGCTGAATGTTGTTAAATACTTCCAGGAAGTAACAACGTTTGACTTCAACCTCACCACAGAAGATGGTGAGCAAACGACACTACCGGTTAATCTGAGTACGCATCTGACACAACCAAACGTGCCGCTTGAAGAGCTAATGCCGCACTTCCAGGACTTCAGCGTGCCTGACAAAGCGCTGACCATGAAAGACTACATGGCGCGTTTGAACGAAACGGTGATGCCATACCTGGTGAATGTATCTGCGGATCGTTTCATCGGCCACATGACGTCAGCGTTACCAGATTTCATGCCTGAATTCTCTCGTATGATCGCGATGTTCAACCAGAACATGGTGAAAGTTGAAACATCGAAGAGTTTATCCTTGCTTGAACGTCAGGTTCTGGCAATGACGCATCAGCGTTTCTTTGGCTCTGAAAACAACGAGTTTAATCAGGCGTTCTATCGCGAAAACATTCAAAACCCATACAAAGTATTCGGCATTATCACCAGTGGTGGTAGCCTGGCGAATATTACCTTGCTACAGGTTGCACGAAACAAAGCATTAATGAAGCTGGGCTTCTCTGCTCGTGACATCGGTATGCATGGTGCATTCTCATTAATAGAGAAATCTGACTACAGTCGTCTGGTGATCCTGAGTTCACGTCTGGCGCACTATTCTGTGCGTAAAGCGGCGATTGTTCTGGGTATCGGTGAAGAAAACATTCGTATTCTTGAACAGGACGAAAACCAGAAAGTTATTCCAGAAAAACTGGAGCAACAGCTGGCTGACTGTAAGAAGAACAAAGAACTGGTTATCGCCATTGTTGGTATTGCAGGTGCAACCGAAACCGGCACCGTTGATCCATTACCGCAAATGCATGCCATTGCGAAAGAAAACGATATCCACTTCCACGTTGATGCAGCATGGGGCGGTGTATTCCAGTTCTCGGATAAAAACCGTCATCGTATTCGCGGTGTGGAACTGGCGGATTCAATCACGCTTTGTGCGCACAAACAGCTATTCCTGCCGCAAGGCATCAGCTTATGTCTGCTTCGTGATGTCTCTGACACGGGTATCGTATCAACTCACACCCATTATCAGGCACAGCGTGGCAGCTTCGATTTAGGTCAGTACTCGTTAGAAGGCTCTCGTCCAGCGTTGTCGTTACTACTACATTCCGCTTATCACCTGATTGCAAATGAAGGTTATGCAGAACTGGTAGATAAAGGCATGGACAATACCTTATATCTGGCTGACCTGATTGAAAAACACGAAGCGTTTGAACTGGTTGGTAGTCCTCAGACCAATATTCTTAACTATCGCTACATTCCGCGTGCGTTACGTGGCATTAAAAACCGCCGTTACACCCACGCAGAGAATGAAGAGATCGGTTATGCCAGTGACAAACTGCAAAAAGAGCAGTTCCTGCGCGGTCAGACGTTCGTCTCTCGCACCAAGATTGTTAACACGGAGTTCAGTGATGAATACATCTCTGTCTTCCGGGTTGTCCTGTCTAATCCATTGCTAACGCGTGAAGTGTTCCATGAAGTACTGAAAGACCAAATCTCCATCGCGAATGAAATTATCGAAGGTGATAACCGTCTGGAAGAGTTGCTGGAGCGCGTATCGGTTAAATCAGAGGACTTTGAACAATCAACGTTTGAGAACTGGTCAGTGCCAATCGGTAAACCAATCGGTAACAGTCAGGTATATCTGCTGGACAGTGAGCTGAACTTAGTACCAGTCGGTGCGAAAGGTGAGCTTTATGTCGCCGGTACAGGTCTGGCAAGCGGTTATCTGAACAAAGCGGAACTGACTGAAAAAGCCTTCATTCAAAATCCATTCTCCAGTGATCCGAACAGTCGTTTGTACAAAACGGGTGATGTGGCTTGTTGGCTACCAGACGGCAATCTGGAATATCTGGGTCGAACGGATAACCAGGTCAAATTACGTGGTCTGCGTATCGAGATCAGCGAGATCGAGCATCAGCTATTGCAACATGCTGATATCGAAGAAGCGGCGGTGGCACTACACAGTATCGGTGCTGCGGATAAACAGCTGGTGGGTTGGATTAAACCGACGGCGGATGCGCCGGAAAAAGACGAGTTACTGGCTCGCCTGAACCCGGTACTGGCTTCGGCATTACCAGATTACATGATTCCTCAGGTGTTTGTGGTTCTTGAAGAGTTACCGAAAACACCGGGTGGAAAACTGGATCGTAAGCGTTTGCCTGCACCGTCTGACGCGGATTTAGCCCTGGATGAATACATTGCACCGTCAACTGAGCTGGAAACGACTATTCAGGCTATCTGGCAAGAAGTACTGAAACGCGACGAAATCAGTGTGCAAGCGAACTATTTCGCCCTGGGCGGTCATTCATTACTGGCGACTGTCACAGTCAATCGTATCAGTGAAGCGTTAGCGTTCAGTGTTCCTGTCGCGATGTTGTTTGAATTCCCAACGATTGCAACGTTGGCCTCTGCTATTCAGGCCATGCAGCTTACGTTGAATGACAGCAGTGACGACAGCGAGTCTGAAGATTCAGACGACGATTTAGAACTGACGATCTAAACGAACAGAACACATAAATAACGGCGGTGTGCTGGCTTACAGCACACCGGTAAAAATTTGGCGCAGTAGCACAATCTTCATCATTAACCGTGCCTGCTGCATCACACGGAAATACCAAGCTCGGAATTAACAACCGACAGCCAACATAATCGGGAATTTTGCTTATGTTACCAGAAGAGTTATTACACAAACTGAAAGAACAGAACATCGGTATCGGTGTCGTGGACGGCAAGCTTAAAGTTGTGGACCCAGATAAAAATCTGAATCCAGAATTGCTTGGCATGCTAAAGGAGAACAAACAGGCGCTGATCGACTTTTTGTCGCGTAGTAGTAGCTTTACTCGCTCTGATTTCCCTCATGCGAAAGTATCAGAAGACGAGTTAAAACAGATCGCAAAAGATCACCCAAAACTGGAAAAGCTTTACCAGGCAACGCCTATTCAACAAGGCATGTTGTTTGAAGAGAAAGCCAGCACAGGCAATCACGAATACGTGATGCAGTTCTTCAGTGAAATTAAAGGCGGTATTAAAGCCGATATCATGCGTCAGGCATGGGATAAACTGGTTGCTCGTCATGATGTATTCAGAACTGGATTTGTAGGTTTTGATCAGGAAGTCATTAATCAGTTCGTTGAAACGTCGGTGTCGTTACCGTGGACCGAACAGGATCTGACTGATAAATCAGCAGAAGAGCAGCAACAAGCTATTGCTGAATTTTTGCAACAAGATGAAAAACAAGGCTTTGATTACGAAAAGCCTCCATTAATGCGAGTTGCAGTCCTTAAATTGTCAGAGCTGGCATCATTCTTTGTCTGGACTTATCACCACACGTTACTCGATGGCTGGTCACTACCTGTCATCCTTGCCGAGTTACTGGCTTATTATCATGACATTGCAACGGGCACAGATTCAGAATTGCCGAATGCGGTTCAGTTTGGTGACTACGCGGCATGGCTTGCACAACAAGATAATGAAAAATCAGAAGCATTCTGGAAAGAATATCTGGCGGGCATTACCAAACCAACGCCTGTGATGCATAACAGTAGCAAACCAAAAGCGCCTGTTTCTGATAAGCATGAACATGTTGTTCGTCTACCAGTAGCGGCGACCACGCAATTGGTAGAAACCGCTAAACAAGCTGGCACGACGGTATTTACTGCGTTGCAAATGGCGTGGGGTAGTTTACTGGCGCGTTACAACAACCTGGATGATGTTGTGTTTGGAACAACAGTGTCAGGCCGTCCACCAGCGTTAGCAGGCGTTGAACAAATTGCTGGTGTTTTCATCAATACATTACCTGTTCGTCTAAATTTTGCGGGCAATCCGACAGTCGGTCAGGCGCTGGCGAATCTTCATCAGCAGAACGGTGTAAAAGACGAACATACTTATTTCCCGCTGGCAGAAATCAAAGCATTGAGTGATTTAGACACTCGCGACAATATGCTGGACAACATTCTGGTTTATTACAATCTGCCACCAGCTACAGAAGCCAGTGATGCTGCTTCAGCTGATAAACCTGATCTGGAAGTAACCACAGAGAAACTGCAACAGAATTACAATTTCCCGCTGACAGTCAAAGGCACCATGCTGAGTGAAGATCAGGGTGAACTTATCGAGCTGGTATTTGAATTCGATAAGAATTACTACCCAGCAGACGCGATGGGTCGCATGGCAGATAACTTCATCACGTTACTGACTGCGCTGGGTGCGTCTAGTGACAGTGATGCAGTAAGTTCGTTATTCAACACGATTGACGGTAAAGAACTATCTGCGCAACTGACCGACACTCAGTCTTCAGCGACCGATCTGGTCACACAAATTGAACAACACTCTTCTGGTGATGCGATATATACCAGTGATGGTGTGATGTCTTACGCTGAGCTAAATGAAAAAGCATCACAGATTGCTGCGTTGTTAGCAGAGAAGGGTATTAGTGGCGATACCGCAAAAGACAAAGTTATTGCGGTTTCTATGGAGCGCTCTCCACTGTTTGCTGCCACCTTACTGGGTATTTTGAAAGCGGGCGCTGCTTATACGCTTATCGACTGGAGTTTACCGGCGACGCGTAATCAGCAACAGCTTGATGTTGCAGGTGTTGCGATGATTATTACTCAGCGCACACTGGCAGATCTGTTACCACTGGATAACCATCCGGTGATCATGATTAACGAAGCAAAATTCCCAGCAGCGGCGACGACTCAGTCAGTGTCTTCAGATGCGTTAGCAGCGGTAAAAGTAGTTGCGAGTAAAGACGGTGTAATGCGCGCTGTTGGCTTAACACGCCAGAACCTGACTGCGTCAGCCAGCAATATGAATGATGCATTTGGTGCTACTCGCCTAAACAGAACCTTATGTTCATCTATTTATGCGTCAGCACTGTTCGAATCTGAATTCTGGGCACCTTTAACACTGGGCGGAACAACACTACTGGTTGAAGACGTCTATGAAGTTTGTCTGGACGCGGCATTGCAACCAACGTTCATCAACCTGATGACGGATAGCTATAAAGAGCTGGTTAAGCGTGAATACGGTTTCAGTGGTGTTAAAGCGGTGAATTTCACGGCTGACGGTGCTGATACCGCGACCATCAAACAAGTTTATAACCGTACAGATATTGAAGATGTTTTCGCTTCAATGGCATTTGTTGAGACTTCAGGTGTTGCTGCGGTTGCTTCATTCCCGAAAGGCAGTGCTGGTTTTGATACCGATATGGTCGGTAAATCTGTCAGCGCACAAACTCGTTTGTTACCTGTCTATCATCAACAACTTCAACATCAGGACATGATGGCTGAACTTTGTGTGGCGGGTCCTGCTGTCGCTCAAGGCTATTTGAATCAAACGGAAAACGGTTTCACGACCATTGATGGTCAGGCGATTTATCACACTGGTGAGCGTGTTGTTGTGACTGGTTTTGATGCTGAAGGTCAGCCAAACCTTCGTCGTGCGGGTCGTTTGAATCGTCAAACTCACTTACGCGGCCAGCGTGTCGAACCTCAGGAAATCGAGCATCTGTTAAAAGCGGGTATGGATGAAATCGTGAAATGTGCCGTGATTAAACGTGAAGATGCGGGTACAGGTCAGCGTCTTGTGGTTTATGTCGAAATGACACATTTCATCGGTTATCTGGATGACTTCAGTGATAACACGCTTTATTACGACACGGTTGCTAAATGTAAGTCTGTGCTTCAGGCCGCATTACCACCGGCACTGGTGCCTGATTTCTATGTATTCCTTGAAGCCTTGCCATTACTGGCAACGGGTGACGTTAATCTGGCTGCTTTACCAAGCCCTGAAGCGTTCACTAAAGAAATGCGTCAATACGTTGCGCCAAATGATGAGTTTGAACAAACCATTCACGATTTTTGGGAAAACGTATTCCATATTCGTGAAATCAGTGTTCATAACGACTTCTTTGAGTTGGGTGGTACGTCAATGCAGCAAACTCGAATCCAGGCAAACATCAATAAAACCTGGGATTTAGAGCTGACCATCGAAGAGATTTTTGAAAATCCGACGATTGCAGCCATTGCTGATTTGATTAAAGCGCAGCTTAAAGAAACTGAGTCAGCGTAACACGTCTGATCAACAGAATGATCTGGCACTGATCGCTGGATCAAAAACATAAAGCGTTCTGTAAAGGGGCTTTACAGAACGAACAATAAAAACAGCGATCAGTTTTATTTGTAGACGATCTGAAGATGATCCTCAGTATCGTCAGTCCGAAGATTTGGGGAAACAGGCATGAGTGAAGCCATCGTAACATTAAGTAAGGTCAACAAGATTTATCATAAAGGCAGTATCGAAGTGCCAGTGTTAACTGACTTCGATCTGACGATAGAACAAAACGAATTCGTATCCATCATGGGCCCGTCAGGTACGGGTAAATCAACGCTGTTGAATCTGATTGGTGGCTTAGACCAACCAAGTACCGGCACCGTCAACGTCGCAGGCTTTGAACTCAACGGTATGAGTAATTCTCAGCTGGCTGACTGGCGTGCTGACCATATTGGCTTTGTTTTCCAGTCATACCACTTGATTCCGGTATTAACAGCGATTCAAAACGTAGAACTGCCATTACTACTGAAAAACTATTCGAAGAAAGAGCGTCGTATGCGTGCAGAAGCTGCACTGGCGCTGGTGGAATTATCTAATCACGCGAATCATTACCCGCGTGAATTATCCGGTGGACAGGAGCAACGTGTTGCTATCGCCCGTGCCATCGTAACAAACCCCGATATTCTGATTTGTGATGAGCCAACGGGTGGCCTTGATTCTCGAACCGCAAAAGAAATCCTGGACCTGCTTCAAATTCTAAATCGTGACAACGGCAAAACGATTGTCATGGTAACGCACGATCCGGTTGCGGCCAGTTATGCAACTCGCCAGTTAGCGCTTGAACGTAGTGAGTTAAAAGAAGGAACTCGCTAATGAATCTGAGTAATCTGGCCTGGCTAAATTTGATGCAACACAAAGGCCGTATGGTGCTGAATGTGTTGTCGATCATCATTGCTTTTCTGCTATTCGGTTTGCTCAGTGCGTTAGGGCAAATTTATGACAACGATAAAAAATCTAATCAGTTCAGCAGTGAGCGCATTATCGTGTCAAACCGCCTGACACTGACTAAACCCCTTCCAATGAATTACTACAAAGACATCCGCAAAATCGAAGGCGTTAAAGCGGTCACTCGTCAAGGCTGGTTTGGCGGCTATTACAAAGAAGAAAAAAATGAATTCTTTCAGTATGCCGTTGATCCTGAGCAATTTTTTGAAGTCTACCCAGAGTTAGTGTCCAGCGACGATTTAAAAGAAACCTGGTTAAGAACACGAAACGGCGCAATGGTGACTAAAGCACTGGCTGATCGTTTTGGCTGGCAGGTGGGTGAAACCGTTCCTCTGATTTCAAAAATCTGGCCCAATGCGGAAAGCCAGTTTGTCTGGTATTTCAAAATTATCGGATTGCTTGAGCATAAAGATGGCTCGCCGGTTCAGAACAAAATGGTGATGAGCTTTGACTTCTTTAATGAAAGTAATCTGTATTCAGAAGGTATTTCTGATGAGTTTATCGTTCGTGTTGAAAATGCAGCAGACATTAATGCTGTCGGTCAGCGAATCGATGATTTTTTCCTGGAAGCCGCAGATTCTACTCGTTCACGTCCTCAAGATCTGTTCACTCAACAATTCAACAAACGCTACGACATTATTCGTGACGTCGTGGGTGTCATTCTTACCGCTGTTTTCTTCACCATTTTATTGATTACCAGTAACAGTATTTCATTGTCTGTTCGTGAGCGTTTCACGGAATTCAGTGTACTGCGGGTTCTGGGATTCAAGAACGGTTCTATCTTTATGGCCGTTGTCTCTGAAGGTGTGATTTTAGTATTCCTTGGCGGAATGTTGGGGCTGGGTATCGCTAAAGGTTTAATCGTTGGTCTTGAACCTGTGTTAGCCAGCTATCCATTAATGGATGGTATTGATATCGATGCATCAACGATGATGCAGGGTGTTGCATTGATGGTGGGAATGAGCCTGGTTGCGACCATTATGCCTGCTATCAAAGTGACTAAAGCTAACATTGTTGACGTGTTGAGAGGGTAAGACTGATGAATGCTATTAAACAAACTTTTGTCTTATTTTTCGTCAACTTAATCAGTTTACCGATGCGTTGGCGTAGCAGCATGATTGCTGTTATTGGCGTTGCCGGTGTTGTCGCAATCCTGGTCGGTATTTTTTCATTATTAAGTGGTTTCGAAAAAACCATGGAACTGGCCGGTGATGACGACACAGCCATTGTTTTTCGTTCGGGTTCCGGTTCTGAAATGCGCAGTTATATGCGAGCGGATCACGCCAAAATCATTACAGATATTGCTGGCGAACGCCTGGCGACAAAAGAGCTGTTCACGAGTGCTGATATTGAACTACCTGATAGTGATTTCTTCGTCAACATGGCGATGCGTGGCATCAGCAAAGAGTCGTTAGATTTACGTGGCGGTGTCAACATCATTGACGGTCGTTTATTCACCTGGGGCACGACAGAAATCATCATTGGTCGCAGTACGTTGAAAGAACAGCCACACCTTGCGGTGAATTCTACGGTAGAAATCGGCGGTGTGGACTGGACGATCACCGGTATTTTCGAAGATGGCGGCAGTGTGTCGGAGTCGGAATTCTGGTTTGATGCGCTGGCACTTCGTTCGCTGTTCAACCGAGGCTATAGCTCGGTACGAATCAAAGTTGCGAATGCCGCAGATATTGACGCAATTCGCGATGCGATTGAAAAAGACTCACGTCTGCGCATGGTGGTAATGAGTGAAAAAGAATATTACGCCAGTCAGTCCGATGATATTGAAACCTTCATCAAGTTCATTGGTTATCCATTAGTGATCCTGATGGCGATGGGCACCATTTTCGTTTCACTGAACAGCATGAGTGCGGCGGTTGCATCACGAAAAGCTGAGATTTCAACGTTGCAAGCGATTGGTTTCCGTCCGGTACGGGTTTGCATGTCGGTATTGATGGAATCGGTTTTTCTTGCGCTGTTTGGCGGTGTCATTGGTGCGCTGGCCGTTTACGTGCTGGCTGATGGTCATCAGGTATCTACGGTTAACCAACTGAGTTTTTCTCAGGTGAACTTCATGTTCAACGTAACGCCTGAACTTTTACTTCAGGGTATTGCGTTGGCCATGTCGATTGGTTTGATCGGTGGTTTATCGGCCATCTTCCGCGTACTTCGTACACCAATCGTTATGTCATTGAAATAAGTGACATTAAGAAATAAATCTTAATAAAAACAATAATTAAAAACGGCTGGCTGCTCAGGTAGCCAGCTAAAGCAACAAATTTATACGGAAGTATATTAATGTCAGTAACTGAACTACTTATTTATTGTAAGCAAAACAATATCAATATCAGACTGGTAGGCGAAGACCTGAAGATTTCAGGGAATAAAAAAGCGCTTACGAAAGATATTGTCGAATTCCTGAAAGCAAACAAGCAAGACATCATCAGCTTTTTACAAAAATACAGTAGTGAGAACCAACAAGAGTCGGTCTCTATTACCCGTGCTGATCGCAATATGCAGATCCCACTGTCTTTTGCTCAACAAGGCATGTGGTTTGTGCATAATCTTGAGGACGACAGCGAACAATACAACATGGCGAACGCTATGGTGTTGGCTGGTGATTTAGACCAGGCGGCATTCGACAAAGCGATTGCAACGATTATTCAACGCCATGAAATTCTACGAACCAATTTTGACGCTGAGACACAAAGCTGCGGCGAGCAGGCGTTGTCTCAGGTTATTCATGATGCCATTCCATTACCGATTATCCGTGAAGATTTCTCTGCGATTGAGGAATCTCAACAACTTGAACACGTATTAAAACGGGCATCGGCATCTGATATCGCAAAGTTTGATTTGGCCTGTGATGCATTGCTACGGGTTTTACTGATCAAACTTGCACAAGACCGCCATGTATTTATCGTCAATATGCATCACATCGTCTCTGACGGCTGGTCGATTAATGTGCTGGGGAATGAATTCTGGACCTTGTATAACACCTTCGCTGTAAAAGGGCTGGACGCAATGAGTCCGTTACCAGAACTGGCGATTCAATACGGTGATTATGCAGCCTGGCAACGAAATTATCTGAAAGATGAAACCTTAGATAAGCATCTGAACTACTGGCACAAAACGCTGGATGGCGCACCACCGGTTCATAGTTTGCCACTTGATAAGCCGCGTCCGGCTGTGCAGCACACTGCATCGGATGATGTGTACATCAATGTAGAAAAACCGCTGTATCAGGCGATTCGCCAGCAATGTGCAGAGCAGGGCGTAACCCTGTTTATTTTCCTGCAAACGGCTTTTTCAATCTTGCTCAGTCGTTACCAGAATGAATCAGACATTGTGATAGGTACGCCGGTTTCTGGCCGTAATCACAAAGATGTTGAACCTTTGATTGGCTTGTTTATCAATACGCTGGCGCTGCGTGCTGAGGTTAACGGCACAGAGACGTTCAACACGTTATTGCAAGAAACAAAGAAACGAACGACGGAAGCATTTAGTTATCAGGAAACACCATTTTCTGTTCTGGTGGAAAAACTGGATGTAGACCGTAACCTGAGTTACAACCCGCTGGTTCAAATCCTGCTGAATGTGTTTGAAGCAACCCAGGAAACTAACGAAGCCGCTGGCACAGGTGGATTGACGGTTGAACCATTAGCTGGACGAAAAGGTAACGGTACTGGTGAAGCGCAGGGTATCGAAGAACTGACTTTGTATTGTCAGAATGACGAAACAGCAATGCAACTTCGTTGGGAATACCGTACATCACTGTTTAATCGCTCATCGATTGAACAAATGGCCCAAGGTTTTATTCGGTTACTGGAAGCCGTCACCACAGATACTTCCCTGACCATTGAACAGATTCCATTTACCAATGAACAGGAACATCAGGCACTGCTGAAAGCCTGTCAGCCAACGGTTCAGACGCTTGACCATACGCCGGTTTATCAGCGAATCGACCAGTTTGGTCGCCAGGCTGAAACGGCTGACAATATCGCCATTAAGCATAATGATGACCAGATTAGCTGGGCTGAATTCTCAGCGCGTTCGGATCATCTGGCTCATTGGTTATTACAACAACCACAAACACAGTCTGAGAATGCTAATGGCTTGATTGGTGTTTACGCCGAGCGTGGCATTGATATGGCGGTGGCATTTCTGGGTGTGTTAAAAGCAGGAATGGGTTATGTCCCGGTCGCAACCGATATTCCTGATAGCAGAATCCAGCAAATGATGGACGTTTCTACCCCTGATTTAGTGCTGGCTGAGCCTCATCTGATTGAAAATATTCATACCGACACGCCTGTATTCAGTTTACCTGCCGCATTGAATAGCGACATTGACGCTGAAGGTGAATTACCAGTTGTTGATGGCGGTACTACGGCCCATATTATTTTTACATCCGGTTCGACCGGAACACCTAAAGGTGTAAAGGGTACGCACGACGCATTGAACAATCGTGTCTCCTGGATGCATCAGGCATTTCCCTATCAACAGAATGATGTTGCTTCACACATTACATCTGTCTCATTCATCCGTGCTGTCTGGGAATTTTTTACACCATTAGCCGCTGGTGTCACGCTGGATATTATCGATAAAGAACAGGTGCTCGATGGCGAGCGATTCCTGCAACTGCTGAAACAACGTCAAATCAATCGTATTGTCACAGCTCCTTCACTGGCCCGGACGTTAGTGACATTACCAGGCATCAATCATCTGACGGAGTTAACTCACTGGTTTATTTCAGGTGAGGCATTGCGTACTCAATTGGCAATGGATATCCGTAACGTGTTACCAAATACACGGCTATGCAACCTGTATGGTTCAACGGAAGTGACTTCAGATGTCAGTTTCTTTGAAATCACTCAACCGCTTGAAATTGCAGATGTTCCTGTTGGTCAGGCGATCACAAATACCAGTGTGTTGATTCTGGATAATGCGCAACGACCGGTGCCGGACGGAATGCCTGGAGAAATCTGTGTTTCTGGTCAGAATGTGTCGGCGGGTTATCTTGGCAAAGATGAATTAACGGCGGAAGTTTTTGTTGAACATGCGCTGGGCGAAGGTTACAGCCCGCGTATTTATCGCACGGGTGATCGTGGACGACGTTTAGCATCTGGTGTTATTGAATATTTGGGTCGTCTGGATGATCAGATAAAAATCCGTGGCTTCCGAATCGAACCGGGCGAGATTGAATCTCGTTTACTGGCAGAAGCGACGGTTGAAGACGTCAGAATCATTGCTCGTAAAGGCAGTAAACTGGGCGATGGCACAGAAGACGACTACACGTTGATAGCCTATGTTGTGCCGGAATTCCGGGGTTTCGTCGGTGAAATGCTTTATAAAGACGAAGCACAAATGGTTGATTACTATAAAGCGCAACTGGAAGTGCAGATTCCGTCATACATGGTGCCGGGAGCCTTTGTTTTTATTGAGAAATTCCCATTAAGAGCAAATGGTAAGGTTGACCGTTCCGCGTTACCAGAACCAACGGAATTACAACTGTCTGGCGCAGCTTATGTTGCGCCTCGTAACGCGATTGAGCAAACCATCTGTCATATCTGGGAAGACCTGCTTGGTCTGGAAAGCGTTGGTATTCATGACCATTTCTTCCGTATCGGCGGTCACTCGTTATTGGCGATGCGTCTCCTGAGTGCCATTCGCCATGAAGTGGGTGTTCAGATTCATCTTAAATCTTTGTTCGCACATCCAACGGTCGCGGAAATGGCTGAATTGTGTGAGCAAGGCGGCGCACAGGATGACGATGGAACAGCGTTTGTAGCATTAACCGATATTGCGCTGGCAGATCGTAACAATGATTTACCGTTGTCTTTTGCTCAGCAGCGTCTATGGCTGATCGACAAGCTGGAGACCGATTCTTCTCAATACAATCTGCCAACGGTCTTCCAGTTAAATGGTGCGCTGAACATTGCTGCATTTAATCAGGCGATGGCTGCCATTGTTGAACGTCACGAAGTATTACATTCCGTGATTGAAACCAACGATGCAGGCGAACCAGTACAACGAATTCGTGATGACTACCCGTTTGCCGTTAGCTATCAGGATTTAACTGAATTATCAGATGTGGCACATAACGAAGCGCTGGAAAATGCGATTACCGAACACGGGCAAACACCGTTCGATCTGGCCAATGATGCCTTACTACGTGCTGGATTAATTAAGGTTAAAAGCGATGACCAGCCAAAGCATGTTGTGCTGTTTAATATGCATCACATCGCCTCAGATGGTTGGTCAACCGGTGTTCTAATCAATGAATTTGTAACGCTCTATCAAGCGTTTAATCGCGATGAACAAGCTACGGTCAGTTCATTACTGACGCCGTTACCGGTTCAATACGCAGATTACGCATCCTGGCAGCGCAACTGGCTTCAGGGTGATGTGCTTGAACAGCAAGTCAGTTACTGGCGTGAAAATCTGGCGGATGTTCCGCGTACTCATAGCTTACCGACAGATCGCCCACGTCCAGCGGTTCAGCAATTTGCGGGGCGGGTGTTAAATACTCAACTGGATGCTGAAACAACGGCGGCATTGAACAAGCTGTGCGCCGAGCAGGATGTAACCTTATTCATGCTGCTTCAAACTGCATATTCAGTTCTGATTTCAGCGTTCAGTCATGAAACAGATATTGTGCTGGGTACGCCGATTGCCGGACGTCATCATCAGGCAGTAGAACAACTGATTGGTTTCTTCGTTAATACCCTGGTGCTACGAAATGATGTGTCGGGCGACCCGAGTTTTAATGAATTACTACAGCAAGCTAAAGACACCGTACTCGGTGCTTATTCTCATCAACATGTCCCGTTTGAGTCACTGGTTGAAGCATTAAATCCAGGTCGAAGCCTGAGCCATACACCATTGTTCCAGTTGTTCTTCGTGTTACAAAATAATGAAGGTGGTGAGTTCGATCTGCCAGGCCTAACGGTATCTGGTATTGATGCACTGGCTGATCATGAAGGTAGTGCTGATAAACAAGTGAAGTTCGATATTGAACTGTATGCCAGCGAAGCGGACAACCAGCTATTTATGAGCTGGCAGTTTGTGACGGCATTGTTTGATGATGAAACGATTCAACAAATGGCTGACAGCTTTACGACCTTATTAAAAGGTATTGCCGCTAACAGTAGCCGTAAACTTAGTGAATTGCCGCTGGTTTCAGATAGTGCGCGTCAACGTCTGTATGGATTTAATGATGTCGCTGAAACGCTTGCTGTGACGCAGTCCGTTCATCAGTTATTCGAACAACGAGTTATGGCGTCACCTGACAGTGTTGCTCTGATGACAGAACAGGATTCAGTGTCAGCACAGATTTTAAATCAGCAAGCGAACCGCCTGGCTCATTACTTGATTGAACAGGGCGTTAAACCGGGTGACCGTATTGGATTGTTCTTACCACGAACACCTGTGTTATTAACCCATATGTTAGCGGTACTAAAAGCGGGTGCTGCATACGTGGCACTTGATCCGGCTTTCCCGGGTGAGCGTTTGAACTACATGGTTGAAGACAGTGCCGCGACTTTTATTCTTACGGATGCAGTTCATCAACAAACGTTACCGACGTCAGCAAATCAAGTACTGGTCACAGATGAAGCCACTGTGTCATCGTTCTCAGCTGACAATCCGGCGATTGCTCTATCGATCGAAGATGCGGCTGTGGTGATTTACACATCAGGATCGACCGGTCGTCCTAAAGGCGTGGTATTGCCGCATCGCGCTATTGTGAACCGTCTGAACTGGATGTTAGATGCATTCCCATATCAGGCAACGGAACGTTGTGCGTGGAAAACCTCCATTAATTTTGTTGATCACATTGCTGAATTATTCCAGCCATTAGCTGGTGGCGTACCGCTGGTATATATCGAAGAAGCGGTATTGCTGGATAGCAAACGTTTGATTCAATGTATGAACCAGCAATATATCAGCCGAATTACCCTGGTACCGTCGCTGTTAAAACAACTGGTTGATGAACTACAGCAAAGTCATCATCGACTGGACGGATTAAAACTAATCGTCAGCTCGGGAGAGGCATTACCAGCATCACTGGCTGCCGGTATTACCCAGGTTATTCCTCAGGTTCAGTTATTAAATATCTATGGTTCATCAGAAATCGGTGCTGATGTTACCTTCGCTGATTGCTCAAATGTACAAGCCATGTCACAAGGCGATGCTGACCCAGGTATGCCAATAGGGCAACCGATCGCCAATACTCACGCCTTTATTCTGAACGAAGCGGGTGAATTATTACCGCCTGGTGCAAGAGGTGAGTTATATATCGGCGGTGCTGGCTTATCGCTGGGTTATTTAAAACACGATGATGACAAAACTTTCGTTAGTGCGGAGCACTTTGTTCATCATCAGGAGCATCAGTTATATCGCACCGGCGATCTGGCTCGTTGGCAGCAGGATGGGCAACTATTGTATGCCGGTCGTGTCGATAATCAGGTGAAGTTAAACGGTATTCGTATTGAACCGGGTGAAATTACCTCAAGATTGTTAGCTCAGTCAGCTATTCGTCAGGCGGTCGTCAATGTTGTCCGTAACGGCGAGCATCAGCAGTTGGTGGCCTGGGTTGTTGCAGAGCAGGCATTCTCCGATTCCGATGCACAGGAAAACTTTGTTCGTTCATCGCAACAACAACTGGCGTCACATTTACCTGATTATATGGTTCCTGCGGTCTTTATGGTGTTGGATGAGATGCCAATGACCGTGAGTGGCAAGATTAATATGAATGCATTGCCTTCACCTGACAGAGACATGAGTGCGGCTTATGTCGCGCCACGGAATGAACTGGAACGTAAACTTAGCGCGTTATGGTGTTCGTTACTTTCTGTTGAACAAGTGGGCATTCACGATAATTTCTTCGTATTGGGTGGTCACTCATTACTGGCGAATCGACTGGTAACAGCGATTCGGGATACTTTCGGTAAGTCGCTTAATCTGAAAGCTCTGTTTGAAGCACCGACAATTACACAACTGGCATTGCTGGTTGAGCAAGCTGTAGCGGCGATAGATCTACCTGCGATTGTGCCAGTAGCCAGAGATGGTCAACTACCTTTGTCGTTTGCTCAGCAACGATTATGGATTGTTGATCAGGTTGAAGGTGGCAGTGCGCAATACAACTTACCGACATCTTTTGCACTGAAAGGTCAGCTTAATATTGCAGCATTCGAACAGGCAATCGCCTTAATCATCGAACGCCATGAAGTATTACGTAGCACATTTATTGCTACAGAAGACAGCGCGATGTTAGTGATTCAGGATGCGGTCGAACTACCAGTTTACCACTATGACTGGTCAACCCTGACACTGGAACAACAGGCGTTACAACTGAAAGACTTAATGACGGCGGATATGAATCATTCGTTCAACTTAAGCAAAGATGTACCGTTGACGGTTCGTTTGGTGAAATTTGCTGATGATGATCATGGTGTGCTGTTCAACATGCATCATATCGCGTCAGATGGCTGGTCACTGGGCGTGTTGGTGAATGAATTTGCCAGCAATTACCGTTCGCTGGCGGCTGGAAATACTCCGACGATACAACCGTTGGCGATTCAGTATTCAGATTTTGCACACTGGCAGCGTCAGTGGTTACAAGGTGAGGTTCTTGATAAGCAACTGGGTTTCTGGACTCATTATCTTGCTGACATTCCACAATTACACAGCATTCCTCTGGATCATCCTCGTCCGGCACAACAAGCATTTACGGGAAGAAGCCATTCTGTACTGATTGATGAGACGTTAACGACAGGCTTAAAACAGGTGTGTGAACAACACAATGTAACCTTGTTTATGCTGTTGCAAACGGCGTTCGCAGTATTACTTGGACGTTTCAGTCGCTCTGACGATATTGTGATGGGTTCACCGGTTGCAGGCCGTCAGTTACAAGCAGTTGAACCTTTGATCGGATTTTTCGTTAATAACCTGGTCTTGCGTACTCAGGTGAAAGGACACGAATCGTTCAGTGACCTGTTATCAACCAGTAAAACCAATATTCTGAATGCATTCGACCATCAATACGTACCGTTTGAGATGCTGGTTGATGCATTACAGCCGGAACGAAGCCTGAGTCACAGCCCAATTTTCCAGGTGTATTTCGCACTACAAAACAATGATAAAGGCGAAATGTCGCTACCAGAATTAACCGTTGATTCTGTTCATCAGCGTTTTATTCAAGGTGCAGAAAATGAAACCGTTACGGTATCACCTCTGGCCGAACACAATATCAAGTTTGACCTTGAGCTGTACGTATCTGAGATTGAGGGTGAAAACCAGCTGTTTATGAGCTGGGACTATGCGGTATCACTGTTTGATCATGAAACAATGGTTAATCTGGCTAGCAGTTTTGAAACGTTGCTTCAGGGAATTGTGGCAGACAGTCATACCTCGGTGAACGAGCTGCCGTTGGTTTCAACCAGTCAACAGCAAACGCTAATGAGCCGGGCCTACACGAATACGATTGATTTTAATCAGGATATTGATCTGGCCAGTCGTATCGCTGAATTTGCAATCACAACGCCGGATGCCACAGCTATTATTGCGGGTGATCAGCAAATTAGCTGGTCTGAACTGAATACAAAAGCGACGCAGCGAGCCAACTGGTTAGCGGGTCGTGGCCTGAGTGAACAAAGTCGCATTGGTCTTTATCAGCAACGAACGCCTGAATTAATCATCAATATGTTAGCGGTGCTAAAACTGGGCGCGGCTTATCTGGCGCTGGACCCGGGTTATCCGGGCGCTCGTTTGCAACATATGATAACGGATGCGGGCCTGAGTGCGGTGGTTTATGACAATGAAAAACCAGACTGCAAACCTGGCATGACATTATTATCGCTACAGGGCCAGGATTGGTCGTCCTATAGCGATCAAACCTTAAAAACACAACCAACGATTGAGCCGGACAGTGCTGCGGTCATTATTTACACCTCGGGTTCAACCGGATTACCAAAAGGTGTTGTGCTACCGCAACGTAGTATTCTTAATCGTCTGGACTGGTTAGCTCGCGAATATCCGATGATAAATGCGGATGTCGCGTGTCAGAAAACGTCAGTTAACTTTGTTGACCATATTGCTGAAATCTTCCAGCCGTTAACTGCTGGCCGACCTCTGGTCATGATTGATCAGGACACATTACTGGATACTGGCGCTTTGATTGAGACGTTGAGTACTCATCAGGTGTCTCGTATCACACTGGTACCTTCATTGCTGCGTATTCTGGCAGAACATCCAGACGTAACCTCATTATCGTCGTTGAAGTTGGTGATCAGTAGTGGTGAAGCGTTGTCGCCGGTATTGGCCGCACAAATTAAAACCGCATTACCACATTGCCAGTTACTGAACTTGTACGGTTCGTCAGAAGTTGGCGCGGATGTAACGGGTTATCCGGTTCGCACTAACGAACAAACGATTCCAATTGGTCTTCCGATTCAGAATACACAAGCAATTATTGTTGATGATAATGGCCAGTTATTACCACCTGGCGCTGCTGGTGAGTTGTTAATTAGTGGCGCTGGTTTATCACTGGGCTACTTGGTGACAAACGACGGCGATACTCAGGTTAGTGATTCGCATTTTGTTCAACTGGATTTAAGCGGAAACACAACTCGTTACTACCGGACGGGTGATCTGGCGCGTTGGTTAAACGACGGCAGTCTGGCTTATGTTGGCCGAAAAGATGGGCAGATCAAACTCAATGGTGTGCGTATCGAGCCAGGTGAAATCAAGTCCTGCCTGATGACCGCACCAGAAGTTGCTGAAGCTGTTGTCGCGGTGCGTCAATTAAACGAATCAACGACTCGTCTGGTGGCCTGGGTTGTCAGTGCAGATCGTTCTGCCGCCAATGATGATGCGGTATTGATTGAACAATGTCAGCGTCACTTACGTCAGTCACTACCTGATTATATGGTGCCTGAATACGTCGTCGTGCTGAATGAATTACCTATGACAGCCAGTGGTAAGGTGGATATCAAAGCGTTACCTGATCCAGCGGTTAAAGACAGTCAGCAGGTATATGTTGCGCCAGAAACAGATATTGAACAGGCGTTGTGTGATGTCTGGCAACAGATACTGTCGCTTAAACAAGTTGGTATCAATGATCGTTTCTTTGCGATTGGTGGGGATTCGATTCAGGCCATTCAAATGGTTAGCCGGGTGCAACAACGGGGTTATCACATCACAGTTGGTAACGTATTTAAGTACCAAACAGTAAAAGCACTGGCTGATTATATAGAACAACATCCAGCCCTGAATCTGGCGCGTGAAGCAACGGGCACATTTACGTTATCTCACTGGCAACAGGCGATGATGACCAATACGGAGTCTCTACAACATGGCCTTTGGCAAGCGCGATTATCATTGAATGAGTCGTTAAGTATTGAACAGCTGAAACAGGCGATGGTGGCTGTGTATCGTCGTCATGACGTATTGCGACTGGCGTTCAAATCGACCGGGCAGGGCACATATCAGGCGGAATACCAGCCACTGACAGATGCGGCTATTAATCAACTGGTTACAACCGACACAACGTCAAATCAGTCAATTAATCCTGAAGAAGGCTTGTTACTTCGCTGTGAATTTGCAGCACATGCTGATGGCGCGGCGATTGTGATTAAAGGCCATCAACTGGTATTGGATACGTTAAGTTGGGAAATGGTCCTCAATGATTTGATTGAGAGTATTGCTCAATTGCAGGCTGGCAATGGGAACATTGCACTGGCTGCGCGACAAGCGCCAATGTCTCAGTGGGTTGAATTGCAACAAACCACAGTACAGATGATGCCTGCGTTGCAAGCTGATGCTGATACGGCCCAGGATTGCATTCTGAATCAGGAGACGACAACTGCCTTGTTTGCCGATGCTAATGATGCATTCCAGACGGCGCCGGCAGAGCTTATTGTCGCCGGATTATTACAGGCGCTGCCAGCGGGGCAGGCTCTTCATCTTAGAACATTGTCACTGGTGAGACGTGCAGAGAATACTGATTTCAGTGCATCCAGTGGTAATTTCTCTCAGTTTATTTCCGCGGCATTGACAGCATCTGACCATTCCGCAGAAGACGTTATCAAATACAGTAAAGAGCATGTCCGTCAGGCTAATCAGCCGGATGCGTCTGTGCCTGTTATTAACTTGATTGTTACGGATAGTCGTCATCATCAGCAAACAGGGCCGGTTGGCGAACTGACGGTTGAACAACGACCATCAATTGCGACATGGCAAGGAACGAATCTTATCTGTGACTTACTTGATGATGGATTGAAACTGACGTTAACGGGAGAAAATGGTCTGGATATCAATTTGTCCAGAGTCGGAGAACAGATTACTCAGTCTGTCACTCTCAGTATGGAGCGTGTTCAGGAAAAAGCGATGAAAGAAAAGCACGACGATATCATCGTTACCGACACGTCATTGCTGGAAGAGGATGGTATCGAAATTTAAAGGAAGCGGTGATCGCAGGTAGTTGTATTCACGCTACCTGCAAATTACCGATAACAATACAAATGTTATAGATATCACGCTGTTTATAAGAAATTAGTACTAAATAAAGGTAATTTAAACAAAAATAATGACATAACATGGTTTTTATACATTTAAATTTAAAAAACTATTAACTATTATTGACTTAAATTACTCATTTGGACAAAGTACGTAAATTTTCCAGTGCATAATCGTGACTGAACGATGCAACAAAACAGGCGGTGTTCCGCTTAAAGGTAGTTATGAACAAAAACGATAAAGCAGAGATGATTGCGCTTCTAAGCGATGATAAGAAGGGTAATAACAAAGGGGCTGGTCATGCAGGGAAAGGTTCTGCTTCATATGCCAATCCTGGAAAACCCGGTAATCCTTTGATGAAAGTTGGCATTGCAGCAGCGCTGGTGGGTGTTGCTGTAGTTGGTTATCAGTGGATGGGAAACAATGATACTGCGATGGCTACCAGTCACAGTAATCAAACGCCTTCATCGACACCAACCCAGGTTGCATCAACGTCGACACCAACCCAGGTTGCATCAACGTCGACACAACCTGTTTCTTCACCAAAACCGGCCGCTAGTACATCGACATCGAAAGCTTCAAGTGATGCCTTATTAAATGCGTCAGGTTACGTAACGGCTCGTCGTACAGCGACTGTTTCATCCAGAACGTTGGGACGTGTTGAAACCCTGTATGCAGAAGAAGGTGAACAGGTAAAAACCGGGCAAGTTTTGGCACAGCTGGAAAATAAGATCGAAACCATTGAACTGGCCCAGGCAAAGTCCGCGCTGGTCAGCGCAAAAGCCAGACTGGACGAAATCAATGTACGATTGAAAGAAGCGAAAGATAAGCTGGCTAATGGTGAAGCACTGACACAACACCAGTTTATTCCTGAAGACGAATTGATCACATTACGCGCTAATTTCCAGTTCCAACAGGCTGCATTAAGAACACAACAGAATGAAGTAAAAAATGCTGAGCTATCCGTAAAACTACGCCAGCAGCTGCTTAATGATCTGGTTATCACATCACCATTTTCTGGCACGATTATCAGTAAAAATGCCCAAGCCGGTGAGATCGTATCTCCCAGTTCCGCTGGTGGTGGATTTACCCGAACCGGGATTTATACCCTGGTTGATATGAATTCACTGGAGATCGAAGTTGATGTCAGTGAAGACTATATCTCTCGTTTATCAGCCGGTACGCGTGCATCTGCCGTAATGGATGCATTTCCGGATGAACCAATTCCCGCAGAAGTTATTGCCATTGTTCCTACCGCTAATCGGAGTAAAGAAACAGTACGGGTACGAGTTAAGTTCCTGGAAACCGACGAGCGCATCCTGCCTGAAATGGCTGTTCGCGTAAAATTCTTACAATAAATCAAAATTAATGAGGGTCAGGGCTTCTGGTTTTCGTCCTGACCACGTTGTTTAAGGAAGCAATCATGAAAACTGTTACGGTGACGTCCAGATTTGGACGAAAAGTGCCTATTACCGTGTTAACTGATCTGGATTTGATTTTCTGTTTGCCTGTTTTTTTACTGTCTGTTATTGGCCGATATGTCGTATTACCAGTGTATAACATGCTGCTAACGGCCATTTCTTCCCCGTTATTGGTCGTAATGGGGCATATGGACCGCAGTAAACTCAGGTTTGTATTCTCTCTTAATGTCATTTGTGTACCAGGTATCTTTTACCTTTTCCTTGAGTCACCTCGTTTTGCCAGTAGTTTTGACTGGCTGCTTCTTGGTCTCTTGCTCATGATTGTGGGTAGTTTGATTAAAGTGCTGAGTCACGCGCAGCAAACTTACGGTGGACTTGTACCTCCAGGTAAAGGGACTGCCGGTGGTGAAACCTTCAATGATTTCTTCATTGAAAATGCGGAGAGAATGAACAAATACCTGTTTGACGATAAATTCACTCAGTATCTGGTTTTCGTTAATCTGCTGGTTACGGTGTTTTTTATTATGATCCTGTCGTTTGCCTGGTTAGCAACGGATATAAACACAGGTTTGCACGTCACGTTATTGTTCCTGGCATCCATGTTTATTGTGTTATTGATCAATCAACCTATTGAACACATGGCTGCTCATACACCAGAGCAAAGGGTATTGCGTCCGTCAAAAGTGAAAACGATGGGCGATAAGTTTTTCTATGCACTGGAGCTGGTCCGTATTTACGTTGTCTGGCCAATCGCGTTTTTTATGCCGGGTTGCTATCACTTTGCGCATCGTCTGATTCATCATCGTGAAGTTAACGGTCCTGCGGATTATTTATCCACTCAACGTTATGACAGAACCAGTCTGTTTGGCTTTATGAAGGCAACGACCTGGTACAGCGTGTTTACCAGACTGGTTCCAGTTGATTGTTTTCACTACTTTAAAGCGCATTATTACAATACAACGGGTGAAAAACTGGTATACAAACAATACCGAAATGGCTTTCTAATGGGGCTGGTGGTGTTTGGATTGTTTGCGTGGATATTCCCAGGATTAGCAATTCTTTCGGTGTTGATTATTATGATGTCCGGGCTTAACAATCAATTGAATATGTATCAACAACATGGCTTTCACGATGCAACAAAACCCTATGAAGTTAAAGCCGCGTGTAATTCACCGATTCATTGTGGACATCACATTAATTCGAACAACATTCACATGATTTTATCAGCAGAACATGCGCGTCATTTCTGGTGGCATCGGGAAGAAAATCCCACTCAGTATCCGATTTTTGTTACAACCGAAGCAAAAAACCTGTTTAAAGAAAACTGGTTTCATATTGAATCTCGGTTATGGCAGGGCAAACTCAATGTTATCAATAACCTGATTGTGACCAATGAAACAAACGCCGCAGCCATTAAGAAATTTGTTGTGGGCGCTAAGCTGGTTAAACAGTCTGATTTTGCCGCAAAACTTGATAACACATTATCCGAAAAACTGGGCGCAATTGTAGAAAGGTTCACACGTCAGATGATCCCAAGAAACGACCAGCAATTCCTGGATAAACAAAGCTCACGAACTGTTGTGAATAAACGTGTAGCGAACTTTTATAACTTTATTGTTAAAGATGGGCAGCTACCGCCAGGTATGTATTAGACCTTAATTTTTAGCTTATTAGGAAAGGAGACAGATTTGTCTCCTTTTTTGTTTGTATTTAATAGCTCACTTTACAAAACACGCGTATTTGTATAAATTCCCGCCAGCACGTTTCTAAATCTAAACCAGATTAAATTTACCAATAATGAGTTGTATTATGGCAATGGATAAATATGCCAGCATTTCACTGGCAACACAGGGCAACGGACAACACGGTTTTAAACGAATTAAAACTCTAACTAATATCAGAGCTAACACCAGAATTAACACCACAGCCGCGATCATACGACTGTTCTGGCTGTTAATACTCACCACACTAACCAACACCGCGTCAGCAAACGACACCGTGAGCTGGAACAGCGAGCAGTTTATCGCCCTGCATGGTGACATTAACGGCGATGGTCGTGATGATTTACTGCTTCAGCCCAGGGGTTCTGAAACAGGTTCAGTTACTTTTCAGTCATCCTCCCGTCAGTATCTGACCGACGATTCTCATTTCCTCACTTTCCTGTCGAATTATGCTTCCGCCCGGTTACTGCTGGCGGATATCAATGGCGACGGCAAAGACGACTTAGTGATTATCAGCACCGGTGAAGCCCGGGTCCGACTGTCCAACGGCAACGGCTTTGCTGAGGTGTCTCAGACCTTATCTAATCCTGAATCACTGCATTTTCTTAACGCCTTTGATGCCTATCTCTATTACGCCGGTGATTTTAACGGCGATGGCAAAGACGAATTTATTGCCCTGAGTGATAACCCGCACCGCGCTGACCGGGCTCACGTCCTGATGCAGACCGAAGACAATGGTCAGCTCAACGTTCATCAGTCGCCCGGCGAAGAAGCGGTCTGGGCACAACAACAAAGCTCCCGCTTAATCATCGCCGATTACAACAACGACGGCAGAGACGATATCTTTGCCGTGGCCCGCAAAGCCAATGACCCGCACTGGCTGGTGCTGAGTTCTGACAAAGGCCGCTTCTCCTCTCGCGGTCAGCAAATCCGCCACCGTCTGACTAATCACGACTGGGATGATGAACGCCACAGTATTATGGCGATTAATGGCCTGTTGACGCCGGGTGTGGAACTGCTGCGTCGTAATAACCGACCGGGTGGTTTTGATGAGCGGGGTGAATGGCATTCGGAGAATATCGGTGAACCTGGCGATGTGGTGGCTCGCGGGTCTGTTGATAAACCGCAGGTTGCTAATAAACAGGCACCGGTTAATCCGGAAGTGGTTCGTC
>CBFHMJ010000009.1:0-233100 GCA_965656875.1 Alteromonadaceae bacterium | reverse complement strand
TACGCCCGCGCCTACGCCCGCGCCGACGACCGCGCCGCCGACGACGACGCCTACGCCGCCGCCCGCGCCGCCGCCTACGCTTTTAAAAGCTTAGAGCATGTCTTAACACGATCAAGCCTGAAAGATTTCCAGCGTTTACTGGATGGCAAAGTTAATGGTTGGGAAATCAGGGATATCTGGTATCGGGATGCCATTAATGATAATAGGATAGTGCAGGAGCTGGATCGACTGGAAGATGATTATCTGAATGCATTGTCCGATTATCAATTATCCTTTATGGCCAAGGATATTCTGGCGCTGTCCCAAGGTAAATACCCGGGCGATCATCTAAAAAACTACCAACAAAACATCAGTGAAGCAGTGCTGAATAACCCAATCGAACTTAAACGACTGATTTATGGCGGTGGGGAGGAAAATCCGGCAGTACGATTATTACTGTTAGGCCCGGGCGGTGCCGGTAAAACCTCATTAAAAACGTTAATCACAAAAGGTGAGGTCAAATACAAGATACAAGCGCCAACGATTGGGATTGATTATTCCCATCAGCCGACGGATTTATCGATTCATCCCTGTTTATCAAACAGTGATCATAAGTTGCTTAACCTGTATTTATGGGATTTTGGCGGTCAGGCCATTTTCCATAATTTACATCGCGGATTTATGAACCGGGAAAATTGCGTGTATGTGGTGGTGGTGGATAGTCGCCATGAACAGGCGCCGGAAGAGTGGTTAAATCAGATTCAGCAGCAGACCCGGCAAGCTGGATCACAGCAACCGGTCAATGTACTGGTGGTGACCAACTGGTTTGATGATATTACCCGGGAGCAGAATCAACAGCGGTTAATTCGGTTATTTCCTGAGTTACTCACCACGGAGAGTTTTTTTCAGTTTTCCTGTATTCATAATGACCCGGCATTTCAGGATTTTTTAACCGCCCTGGTTAAGCGTTGTAAAAATGCGCAATATGTTGTTTCGTCAACCCTGGTTGATGTGATGAATTTTATTCAGCACCGATTTGGTGATGCGCCGGTGGTTGATATCGATGAACTTGAGGATGCACTTACAGCGCAGTTTGGTGAAGATACCTGGTCTGACTATCAACAGTCATTAATGGGATTAGGACGATTAATTAAACTGGATGGAACGAATTTATGTTTGCAGCCCGACTGGATTGTTGGGCATGGTTATCAGTTGTTATATCACGAAGAGATGGCCGCACAGCAGGGTATTATTGCGGTAAAACGTATTCGTAAACTGTTGAATATTGAACTTGCAGAATCTCAGTCATTACGGCAATTTCTGGTCGCTCAACATGTGTGCTTTGACTTTATGGATCAGGATAAAAACGGTAATCCGGTGGAGTCATTATTTTTCCCTGATGCGGCTAAACAATCCGAACCCGATGTAGTCAGTGAATACCTGGCAAAGCCTTGTTATACGGTACGTTATGATGTGGATACCTTACCGATTGGGATTCGCTCCCGGGTGGCAGTCGCGTTATTGTCGGCGGATGAATTTGCTATCGATAATAATCATGGTATCTGGCGTGATGGTTTGGTGGCGCGCTGGCAAGGTAAAGATGAATATGCCCGGCTGGGTGGCGCGACGCTGGTATTAGAATATCAGGTGTTAAAACATCGGATTGTACTGTCGATGTTAGAGGGCAGTATTCACGCCTTTAACCGGGTTTTATGTCAGGTTGATGGATTGCTGAAGAAAGAGTTTTCAGAACATATTACGCCGTTACTCGTGGGGGGCGTTGCGCATTATGGTGCCGACAATATCAAAACCTTGTTCACCGGGATCACGGACTACAATATGCTGACGGGGAGTCAGTCACAAGAGCAAGGGAAAGCGGTGCTGAATATTAACCAGGTTGTTGATTCTAATAATAATGCGATTAATTCTCAGGTAAATAATTCCTACAATCAGCAACAAATCCCGCAGCATCTGGCCAACCTGTTAACTCAGGCGTTGCAACATCAGCAAGCCGAGCGATTACCTGAGGAGGCAAAAGCTTCATTGAAACAAGCGGCTGAAACCAAAACGGTGCCAACGGATGAGAAATCAAAGAATATATTGTTTAAAGCACTGGGGCATGCGGATAAAGCGAACAGTGTCGCCGAGCTGATAGAAACGATTGGTTCATGGATTGGCTCATGGATTGGTTAATGGTTAGCTTGTTATTGCCTGGTCGCACATAACCCCATCGCGGTTTCCCGGCGTTTTTCCGGTGGAGCCTGTAAAATTTGCTGCATTTTGCGAATAAAAATCGCGTTGGCGAACTGTTGAGCGTGTTGCTGGCAGTCGGATTTCATCGCCAGCGCCTTTTCTGCGGTGAGTGTGGTGACTGCGGCGATCATATCGCTGACCGTTGGCTGAGCCGGGCATAACAAACCAGTTTTGCCGTCGATCACGGTTTCTTTTACCCCTCCTTCATTCACACCAATACAGGGCTTGCCGGCGGCCATGGATTCAACCGGCGACATGCCAAAATCTTCATCCACGGGCAGGTATAAGGTGGCGAGACAATTGCCGACTAACTGTTGTAATTGTTCGTCGCTGCACCAGCCGGTAAAGGTGATGTTGTCGTAGCCGTCGGCGTGCTGACGTAACGCCGCCAGTTCGGACCCGCCGGAGGCCACCACCAGTTTTTTATCCGGCATCTGTTTAAACGCTTCAACCAGTAATCGGACCCGTTTATAGGGTTCAATCCGGGCGGTGGACAGGTAATAGTCACCTTGATCTATCCAGTAATATTTGTCGGTGTTGCAGGGCGGATAAATCACGGCGGCTTCGTGGCCCAGGTAGTGTTTTATCCGTTGCTGAACATTCACGGAGTTGGCGAGTATGACGCTAACCTGTTCCAGGCTGCGTTGATACAAGGGCTTGAATCCGGCGATTAATAACCGGAGTAATGGCCGTTTCCAGCGAGGAATGGTGTTGAGGTAATGGTCTTTTAAATCGTAAGCAAACCGGGGCGGGGTATGGCAATACAGCAGGTTGCTGGCCGGGTCGCGACCAAACAACGACAGGCTGGCATAAGCGCCACTGGCTACCACTGTTCGGTAAGCGCTAAAGCGATGGCGGTGCCACCAAAAAGCAAAACTGGTTTTAATGGTTTGCCAGCCGAGCAGGTAAGTTGGCTTACACAGAGTTTGTATGTGCTTACTTGCTATTTCATTGTCGCTAAACGCATCCGGGTTGATAAAGGCGGTGCCAAGGTCGAGATCTGGCGTGTTGTCATGCAGTAATAAGGTCACGGCTTCCGCGCCACCGCGCACCAGTAAAAAGTCGTACAGAATAATATCCCGTTCACTCACCGGGAGCGCGGTTGAGTCATTAACCTGGGTGATGGGTGTTGGCGTGGGTGCTGACATGACTGATTACAGAATGACCGGATTAAACAGGTGAAATAATGGGGCTAAATGGTGCGTTGCTGTGAGCAAAGTTGCAAGTGTTTATTTTGGGGTGAATTGGGGGTTAACAATCGGCGGCTGTATAAAGCATCATCAAACATTTGAGAAATTTCTCGCATCAGAGAAAAGCCCGGAAAGAAAATGGGGGAGGCGGGTTGGAAGTGCATAAACCTTCCAGTAGAATGCCGTCTCAATTCTCACAATAATTCTAAATTTATCTCAGAGAAATTTAATGGAACAGCATCAAAATACGGCTGGTTTTTCACACCATTCTCCTGCCAAAGCGCACGTTCAGGATGATGCTATCGACCTGGGTCAGGTGATAGTCGATTTACTCAAGGACTGGAAACTGATTGTTATCATCACATTTATCGGTTGCATGCTGGCGTTTTCACTGTCTCAAATCATTCCTAAACAATATAGACTCGACGCGGTGGTTGGTATGCCGGATCGGGCGAATGTGGAACAGTTTAATTCACAATCGCTGGTGGAGCTGGATTCGACAGAGTTGTTCGGCACGTATGTGAATCAGCTAAACAGTAGTTTGCAGTTTAACGAGTACGTAACCAGCAATTATTTCCTGGCGTTGTTATTTCCGGGTAAAGAAGAAAGCATTGAGTCGAAGTTATCGGAATTAAACAGCCGATTCAGCATTACCCCGGAAATTCCGGATAACAAAAAGCGCGACCTGGAGTATGAGCCGCGTTTTTATAAGTTGTCGTTAACGTCGTCGAATGAAGATGTCGCGGCAAAACTGGTAAATGGTTTTATTGGTTACACCAATGAGCAATTGCGGGCTGATCTGGAAGCGCAGAATCAGTCTATTGTTAAACTTCGTCTGGCGGATATCGACCGTAAAATCGCGTTACTGCGTTTTGATGCAAAGCAACAGCGTGAGCGTAAAATCCAGTTGATCGAAGATGATAACGCGTTACAAATTGCGGAGCTGGAGCAGCAAAAATCGTTATTGATGAAGCTTGAAAAAGAAAATCGTCAGACGTTAATTGCCGAAGCGACCGAAGCGCTGAAAATCGCCAAAGAACTGAACATTATCAATCCAACGCCGATTGATGAATTTGCCAACAGCAGCAAAGGTGCTGCAACCAGCATTAAATTGTCCTCCGCACAAAGCTTGCCTCTGTACCTGATGGGTACGCGCTACCTGAATTCGTTTGTTGATACTTTGAAGACCCGTAAAGATGACGCGGTGTTTATCAAGCGTATTAACGACATTAACAAAACCATCGAAGAAGTTAAAAATGATCCAACCCTGGCGCGATTAAAAGCGCGTAAGTCGGATGATATTTTCATTGATGAGTTACCGGCATTAATCAGTGAGCGGAATGATTTGGCGACTAAAGATACGTCGTTGTCCGGCATTAATTTCTACCTTGCGTCGAAGGCTGCGATTGTATCGGGTAAACCGATCAAGCCAAACAAGGTGGTGATTGTTGGTGTGGGCGGCGTGCTGAGCTTATTGTTTGCGCTGGTGTTTGTGTTGATGCGTCAGGCGGTGATCCGCCGTAGCCCCGAAGCGGCTAACGAGCAGAAAACACCGATGTAATGATCAGTAAACCAGGTTGTTGTGTGTGACAACCTGAATTCGCCCGGTAGTTTACCCAGCTTGCTTCCCTGGTCAGGTGAACAATAAAGGAAGCAATCCTTGAAATACTCAGCCCTGGTGCTGAGTTTCGAGCTTTTAAACGTTTGGAAAACGGTATGAGTGATATTTTAAGTTTAATTGGGCGAAGTGAAGCATTATTTACCGCCGACATTGACAGCCATCGTGCTGAACTGGCTGCGGCTGTGGAAGCCTCTTCTTTTTTAGTGCTGGGCGGTGCAGGCTCAATTGGTCAGGCGGTGACCAAAGAAATCTTCAAGCGCAATCCGCAAAAATTGCATGTGGTGGATATCAGCGAGAATAACCTGGTGGAACTGGTGCGAGATATTCGCAGTTCGTTTGGTTATATCAACGGTGATTTTCAGACCTTTGCGCTGGATATCGGCTCCCGGGAGTACGATGCGTTTATTAAAGCCGATGGGCAGTATGACTATGTGTTGAACCTGTCTGCGCTGAAGCATGTTCGCAGTGAAAAAGATCCGTATACCTTAATGCGGATGATCGATGTGAATGTGTTTAATACGGATAAAACGATTCTTCAGTCGTTGGAAAAAGGCGCGAAGAAGTACTTCTGTGTGTCAACAGATAAAGCGGCTAATCCGGTTAATATGATGGGCGCGTCCAAGCGTATTATGGAAATGTTCCTAATGCGCCGTAGCCTGGATATGCCGATTTCTACCGCGCGATTCGCCAATGTGGCGTTCTCTGATGGTTCGTTATTACACGGCTTTAATCAGCGTATTCAAAAACGTCAGCCTATCGTGGCCCCGAACGACGTGCGTCGTTATTTTGTGACCCCTCAGGAGTCGGGCGAGCTTTGTCTGATGTCCTGCATCTTCGGTGAAAACCGGGATATTTTCTTTCCTAAATTAAGCGAAGCGCTGCATCTTATTTCTTTCTCGGATATCGCGAGAAAATACCTGAAAAACCTGGGCTTTGAACCGTATGAGTGTGATAGCGAAGACGAAGCGCGTGCGCTGGCGTTGACGTTGCCTGCTGAGGGTAAATGGCCGTGTTTGTTTACGTCGAGTGATACGACGGGTGAGAAGGATTTTGAAGAGTTCTTTACCGACAACGAAACGTTGGATTTAGCGCGTTTTACCAATCTGGGTATCGTGAAAAATGAACCGACGTTCGACCCTGCCTTACTGGCGTTGTTTGAATCGTCCATTGGTGAGATGAAAGCGGAACTGAACTGGAACAAGGACGACATTGTTAAGTTGTTCTTCCAGATGATCCCGGATTTTGGTCATAAAGAGACCGGCAAGTATTTAGACAGCAAAATGTAGAGACCGCCTGAGATGACGCCTGAAAATATCGTTTCGTTTGTTCGCGACACGTTTAAAACCGACGAATTTATTCCATTACATGCGCCGGTGTTTAACGGCAATGAAAAGCAGTATGTGATGGAAACCATCGACAGTACGTTTGTGTCCAGTGTTGGCCGTTTTGTTGATGATTTTGAGCAGCGACTGGAAGCGTATACCGGTTCGCCAAAAGCAATTGCGGTGGTGAATGGCACGGCAGCGCTGCACACGGCTTTGTATATGGCGGGTGTTCGTTCGGGTGACATGGTGATCACTCAGGCGTTGACCTTTGTCGCGACCTGTAATGCGCTGCATCATATGGGCGCGACGCCAGTGTTTGTTGATGTGTCGTCAGTGAGCATGGGGTTATGCCCGGATGCGTTACAGACTTACCTGACCGAACACGGTGAGATTCGTGATGATGGTTGTTACGACAAAGCAACCAATCAGCGAATTGCGGCTGTGGTGCCGATGCATACCTTTGGTCATCCGGTGCAGCTGGATGAGTTGATGAAGGTGTGTCAGCAATGGCAGATTCCGTTGGTGGAAGATTCGGCTGAAAGCCTGGGTTCGTTCTATAAAGGCAAGCACACGGGCACGTTTTCTGAATTTTCGGCACTCAGCTTTAACGGCAATAAAGTCATTACCACAGGTGGTGGCGGTATTGTGCTGTGTGGCTCGGAAGAAGCGGGTGCGAGAACTAAACATTTAACCACCACGGCTAAAGTGCCGCATCCTTATGAGTTTTTCCACGATGAAGCGGCGTTCAACTATCGGATGCCAAACCTGAATGCGGCACTGGGTTGTGCGCAACTGGAGCAGTTAGAGAAATATCTGGCGGCCAAGCGTGAACTGGCGCAGCAGTATCAGGCGTTTTTTGCTGATTCAGCCTATCAGTTTGTGGTTGAGCCTGAATATGCTCAGTCAAACTACTGGTTGAATGCGGTGGTCTGTGAGAACAATGCGGCGCGTGATGAATTATTAAAAACCACGAATGATGCAGGAGTAATGACGAGACCTATCTGGAAGTTGATGTCTACATTACCGATGTATGCGGGTTGTAAGCGTGGTGATCTGACGGTGTCAGAGAAACTGGAGGCTACGTTGGTGAATTTACCCAGTATGCCTGCGATTAAATAACCCACTTGCCAGTTTAACTGACGTATTAGTCTTTCTGGCAATTCGATGGCGATGATATCAGCCGGTAAACTATGGCTGGTTATTTCCATCAAAAGTAACAAGATTTAAGGAAATAATATGAGTAAACGTATCGCTATTTTTGGCGTTTCAGGTTTTGCACGGGAAGTAGCGGATATCTGCTATGACCTGAACTACGACGACATTGTATTTCTTGACGAAGTAAAACCGGCGGATTCAGCGACATTAAATGGCTTTGCCATTTTGCCCGAGTCTGACGTTGACGCGTTACATGAAAAAGGCTTCGAGTTCGCAATCGGTATTGGTGATCCAACCATTAAAAAGAAGATTGCGGCGCGTTATTCTTCGCTTCATTTCCCTAATCTGATTCATCCGTCGGTGACGTTTGGTGTTAATCAGCGAGCGGCTGTTGAGCAATCAAAAGGCAATATCTTCACCGCTGGTGTTCGTCTGACCAACAGTATTTATGTGGGTGATTTCAACACGTTCAATCTGAATGTGACAATCGGTCATGACAGTAAACTGATGGGGTTTGTGACCTTATCACCGGGGGCGAATGTGTCTGGCAATGTGGTGGTGCATGAAGGTGCTTATATTGGCACGAATGCTTCCATTTTACAGGGTGGCAATGACAACCCGATTGAAGTGGGTGAGTACGCCATTGTGGGTGCTGGTAGTTTTGTTCGTAAATCAGTTGACCCAAAAACTACTGTGGTTGGCGTACCGGCAAAACCAAGATAACGCAGCAACAAATGTAATAACCAATGTAATAACGATAAACCGTTTAACGGTTGGACCGATCTGATTTAGGAAATGCTATGAAATGTATAATTTGTGATTCTGACAGTGAATACTATTTTTCAAAAACGTATACGGAAAGCCCGTATGACGAGTTTATGAAAGATATTGGTACTGTTGATTATTACAAGTGTACGAATTGTGGTTTCGTGCTGTCGAAAACGCACAAAGAACTTGAAAAGGAAAAGTGGGACAGGCTGAATGTGCAGTTCCACCATCATCTGGAAGATCCAGCCGTTAATACTGAAATCAATCAGCCGCCTTATGCGGAGCAAGCGATGATGATTGCGATGTTGGCGCAGCATGGCATTATCGATGGTGAGTCGATGATCGATTATGCGGCGGGTTATGGTTCATTGTCGAAAATCCTGTCTCGTTATTTCAACATCTCCATGCCAATTTCTGACCCTTACGTACAGTCAAACGGTAACGATAATTATGTGCCGGTTGATGAATTAAAGACCTACAAAACGGTTGTTAATGCGGCGATGTTTGAACATGTAACGGACCGCGATGCATTGGAAGCGGTGAATAACCTGGTCGAAGATGATGGCAGTTTAATTCTTCATACCCGAATCAGCGGGTTTATTCCGGATGATCCGGAGTGGTTCTATCTTCGTCCACCAGTGCATACGGCTTTTCATACCAACAGTAGTATGGAAATTCTGATGAAACAGTGGGGTTACACCTCGTCGGTGTACTGTTTGCCAAGCCGTTGCTGGGTGTTGTTGAAAAAAGATATTCCTGATTTACAAGAGCGGGTAAAAGCGATGAACCTGGAGCTGCAAAGCCCGTGGTTCCATTGTAATGACAGTGGGTTTGTCGATTACTGGAAAGGTTATTAAGCCTGTTCAGTCAGGGGTGTTTATCAGCTTGAGTCAGTGTTAGTGAAGACGATTAAAAAAGAAAACCACGCGGTATTTTTCGTGGTGGTTTATCCGGGTGTTGAGGCGTACTTACCACAATTTGTGGCATCCATGAACGCACAAACCAGTAAAGCATTCGATTTGTGTGTGTTTAACGACGGGCTTGATCATGAGGTGCTAAATGCGCAGTTTGCATCCTTGAACAAAGATGTTTATTGTCAGTTTTTTGATATTTCGGGTACGCCCGCCAGTATTCGCATTGATGCCTTAAATCAGCTTATCCAGGCGGGTTACGAATATGCCATTTTAGGCGACAGTGACGATTTCTTCTCGGCCAATCGTGTGGAAAAGTCGTTGGAATTGCTGGCGCAGCATGACGTGGTTATCAATGAGCTGGATATCACCAATGAACAGGGTGATGTCATGCATCAAGGTTTTTTACAGGCGCGACTGCGAAATGGTCAGGAACTGGATGAGGCTTTTTTACGCGATAAGAATGTGTGCGGCTTCTCTAATGCGGCGATTAATCTGCAACGCCTGGGACCATTTGATATTGAAGAACATGTGCTGGCGACCGACTGGTTTTTATTTACCTATGCGGTGATCCATGGCTTAACCATGGTGTTCACGACAGAAGCACAAACGTACTATCGTCAGCACACGGCGAATTATGTCGGTGTTGGTGAAGTGTCGTTGGCAAAGATTGAACAAACAATTCGTATTAAATTCGAACATTACACCGGATTAGTTCCGTATAAATCGTCTTATGCCGATTTAGCTGCTCGCTATGCTGAACTAAAACAACAGATAGCGGGTTTTGACAATGATGCTGATGCGATTCAGCAACTGGGTGTAGACGTGTCTAATACCAGTTTATTCTGGTGGGAAGTTATTTAGGAAAAACAGATGCAAATTCAACTTACTAAAAAGCAATCAGTGGCTGATTTTACTAAGCCTTACATCATCGCTGAAATTGGTGCCAACCATAACGGTGATATGGCGCTTGCCCGCCAGCTTATCGATTCAGCGAAAGCGTGTGGTGCTGATTCCGTTAAATTCCAGTCATGGACACCAAAGTCGATTGTGTCTGAAGGCGAATATGAAAAGAACCAGAGCTATGATGATTGCCCGAAAAAGCACTTTGGTTCGTTGAAAGACATGGTCACTAAGTACTACCTGAAAACGGAAGAACATAAAGAACTGAAAGAATATTGCGATGAGATCGGCATTGATTTCAGCTCTACACCGTTTTCTATTGAAGAAGTTGATCTGCTGAATGAAGTTGGTGTTGAGTACTTCAAAGTGGCATCAATGGATATCACCAACCATGCGTTACTGACGTACATCGCGAAGACGAACAAACCGGTTATTTTATCAACGGGTATGGCGACGATGGGCGAGATTGAAGAAGCGATTCGTGTGGTTGAAGAAGCAGGTAATACTCAGATTACTTTATTGCATTGTATTTCTATTTACCCACCTGAGATGGAAGACATCCATCTGAACAACATCAAAACCTTGCGTGAAGCGTTTGGTTATCCGGTTGGTTTCTCCGATCATTCTATTGGTTTCTCTATTCCTCTTGCCTCTGTAGCACTGGGTGCGTGTATCGTCGAAAAGCATTTCACATTAGATAAAGATATGCCTGGTTGGGACCATGCGATTTCTGCTGATCCAACGGAATTAAAAATTATCTGTGAAGAATCTGCCAATATCGTTAAAGCGATGGGTAATTCAAAACGTACTGTGTCGGCGGCTGAGCAGGATAAGAAATTGAAATTCCGTCGCAGTGCTGTAGTAGCTACGGCACTGGAAGAAGGCCATGTGCTGACAGAAGCGGATATTCTGTTTAAGCGTCCTGGTACCGGGATTTTGACCCATGAATTGAAGTACTTAGTGGGTCGTAAGCTAAACAAATCCGTAAACGCTGATGACATGCTTTCATGGCAGGATGTTGAGTAAATGCTGGCGATAATTCCGGCTCGCGGTGGCTCGAAAGGGCTGCCGGGAAAAAATATCAAACCGTTACATGGTAAGCCGTTGATTGCTTATACGATTGAAGCGGCGCTGGCCTCTGAACATATTACCGAGGTTATTGTTTCAACGGACGATGAAGCGATTTATCAGACCGGGCTGGAATGGGGCGCAACACCGTCTTTTTTACGTCCGTCTGAGTTGGCGCAGGATAATTCAATGGCGGTGGATACCTACATCTACACCATTGAACGCCTGAACAGTGAATTTGGCGGGAATCACGATGCATTTGTGGTGCTGCAACCGACTTCTCCATTGAGAACGGCAGAGGATATTGACGGCGCGGTGTCGTTATTTAAATCGAAACCCGTAGATTCGGTGATTAGCTTTACGGAAGAGCATCATCCAATTAGTTGGCATATGTATGTCGAGCAGGATGGTCGATTTAATAATATCTTCCCGGAAAACCTGAATAATCGACAGGAAAACCGGGTGTCGTACTATCCGAATGGCGCTATTTATGTATTTGATTTCGCGCTGATTAAACAGCGTAAATATTACACTGACGATTCGCTGGCGTATTTGATGCCACGTAAGCGTTCAGTTGATATTGATACGTTGGATGATTTCGAATACGCAGAATTTTTAATGAGAAAAACCAGTTGAAACACGCATTTTTACTACAAGACGGAAGTACCTTTGAAGAGGCGGTAGAAGCGTTAGATAAAGGCGGCATTGGCTTTTTAGCGTTTATTAATGACGACAAAGATCTGTTGGGTATTATCACCGACGGTGACATTCGTCGGGCCTTGTTAAAGAAGCAGTATTCCATCGAGTCTATGTTAAACACATCGCCCGTGGTGATGCAGGCTGACACGCCTGAACGTGAGATTGTGGCGAGACTGAAGACGTTACACCGTCGTCATATGCCGTTGGTGGATGCGCAGGGAAAATTTGAGCGTGTGTTTTTGCTGGATGATTTCAAAGCGTCGGCCCATGAAAATGTGGTGGTCGTGATGGCTGGCGGGCTGGGCTCGCGGCTGGGCGAATTGACCAAAGAAACGCCAAAACCGATGTTGAATATTGGTAAAAGCCCGATGCTGGAACATGTGGTCAATATGTTCGCTGAATATGGTTTCCGTCGTTTTGTGTTTTGTGTGAACTACAAAAAAGAAGTGATTAAGGATCATTTTGGCAACGGCGAAGCCTTTGGCATTGAAATTAACTATGTGGAAGAGCAGGAACGGTTAGGCACGGCGGGCGCGCTGAGCCTGGCGACGGACTTTTTAACTCAGGACTTCTTTGTCATCAATGCCGATGTGATCGTGAATCTGGATGTGGATGACATGCTGGCGCGTCATGCGAAGAGTCAGAGTATTGCCACCATGTGCGTGCGTCGTTATTCCCATCAGATCCCTTACGGTGTGATCCGGGCCGATGAGCAGCATCAAATCACGGCGATAGAAGAAAAGCCGGATGTTGAGTTCGACATTAATGCGGGTGTTTATTTACTCAGCCCTGACTGTTTGAAGTATGTCGAAGGACCCACTTACCTGGATATGCCGACGCTATTTGAACGAGTCATGGCGGGCGGTGATAGCGCGAATGTGTACCGAGTGGATGATTACTGGTTTGATGTCGGCCGCAAAGAGGATTTATTTGCGGTGGATAAAGCGCTGTCATTAAAGGAATAAACGTCGTGGATACGAATTGGTATACGCCGCTGTCTCGCGGTGAGTCGCATTGGTTGGATGTGTTACGTGGTACGGCGTTAATGTTCGTTATCTATGCGCATATGCAGCAGATTTTTATCAGTCCTTACTGGTTTCCACACTACCCAGGGCCTGATCGGGCGTTTCATTGGTTTCTATACCAACATATCAGTTCATTCGCGATGATGACGTTTTTCAGTATGAGCGGGTGCTTGATTTACCATTCTTCAATGAGAAATATTCGTCAGTTTGGCTACTTTTCAAAAAAAGAGTATGTGCTGGCGCGAATGATCCGGATTTATCCACCGTTATTATTGAGTATCGCTTTCCTTATACTGGTGTACTTTGCACTGGACTGGCTGGGCTTCCACACAAAAGATGATTTCACGACGGGTGATGAAATTTATGTCGTCCGGCAAACGTTGGCAATTGACTGGTCGAATATTGGTAGTGCGCTGGTGTTTTTAAACACCCTGGCACCGGGTTATCAGTCACCAATGTTAAATGGTCCTTTATGGTCACTGGCCCATGAATTCTGGTTTTATGTCTTTGGTTTGTTTTTCATCTGGCTTGGCATTCGTAGCAAGATTGCAGCGCTGGTGCTGTTGTTGGCGGTGAGTGCATATAGTTATCAAAATCATGAGTTCTGGTTCTATGGGTTGATGATTTGGACCGTTGGCTTTGTGATGACGCATCTGGAATACGGGGTGAGTCAACGAGTATCAACTATCGTATCAGTTCTTGGTTCATTGACTTTCCTGGGGATTTGGGGATGGTTTGCTTATAACCATACGAATTCCTGGTATGAATATCGCAACTATTACATGATGGGCATCGCTTTTTCATTCATGATGCCGTTGATCTTACGTCTGGTTCGGCACCCTAAAACAGCACCGAATCGTTTGTCTCGTGGCGCGGCGTTTGTCTCTCATTTTTCCTACACCATGTATCTGGTTCATTTCCCGTTATTTATCTTTATTTTCGTGGTCACGAATTTGTTGGTGACATCGTGGGCGGAGCGAATTGCCATTGCTATCGCATCCGTTCTGGCCTGCGCCTGGTTCGCCTGGTATGCCGCGAAGTACGTGGAAAATAAACAACATATGAAAACGTTTGTTAAACGTTGGTTGTAGAGTGGCGTTGCCGAATTTTCATGGTGTTATAACAGTAAGCAGGATGGAATTGGTCAGGCACTGGTTTCTGAACCAGGCTCGGATGTCCTGGTGTCAGCCCGTGGTTTTGAATAAGAAGAATATCTAATGAGCAAAAACCAGCTGAAACACGCATTTTTACTACAAGACGGAAGTACCTTCGAAGAGGCGATAGAAGCGTTAGATAAAGGCGGCATTGGCTTTTTAGCGTTTATTAATGACGACCAGGATCTGTTGGGTATTATCACCGACGGTGACATTCGTCGGGCCTTATTAAAGAAGCAGTATTCCATCGACTCTATGTTAAACACGTCGCCCGTGGTGATGCAGGCTGACACGCCTGAACGTGAGATTGTGGCGAGACTGAAGACGTTACACCGTCGTCATATGCCGTTGGTGGATGCGCAGGGAAAATTTGAGCGTGTGTTTTTGCTGGATGATTTCAAAGCGTCGGCCCATGAAAATGTGGTGGTCGTGATGGCTGGCGGGCTGGGCTCGCGGCTGGGCGAATTGACGAAAGAGACGCCAAAGCCGATGTTGAACATTGGTAAAAGTCCGATGCTGGAACATGTGGTCAATATGTTCGCTGAATATGGTTTCCGTCGTTTTGTGTTTTGTGTGAACTACAAAAAAGAAGTGATTAAGGATCACTTTGGCAACGGCGAAGCCTTTGGTATTGAAATTAACTATGTGGAAGAGCAGGAACGGTTGGGCACGGCGGGCGCGCTGAGCCTGGCGACGGACTTTTTAACTCAGGACTTCTTTGTTATCAATGCCGATGTGATCGTGAATCTGGATGTGGATGACATGCTGGCGCGTCATGCGAAGAGTCAGAGTATTGCCACCATGTGCGTGCGTCGTTATTCCCATCAGATCCCTTATGGTGTGATCCGGGCCGATGAGCAGCATCAAATCACGGCGATAGAAGAAAAGCCGGATGTTGAGTTCGACATCAATGCGGGTGTTTATTTACTCAGCCCTGACTGTTTGAAGTATGTCGAAGGACCAACTTACCTGGATATGCCGACGTTATTTGAACGAGTCATGGCGGGCGGTGATAGCGCGAATGTGTACCGGGTGGATGATTACTGGTTTGATGTTGGCCGCAAAGAGGATTTATTTGCGGTGGATAAAGCGCTGTCATTAAAGGATTAGACGCTATGGATACGAGTGTTAAAAGCATAGATGTCATGGATACGAACGCTAACGAAGTAAATGCTGTGGATACGAGTACGTTTATGTCGTTGTCTCGCGGTGAATCCCATTGGTTGAACGTGTTACGTGGTATCGCGATAATTTTTGTTATTTACGGCCATGCACAGCAGATTTTTATTAATCCTTACTGGTTTCCGCACTATCCCGGGCCTGATAGGTCGATACCCTGGCTGATGTATAGTTACATCGCGTCATTTGGCTTAATGATGTTTTTTAGTATGAGTGGGTGTCTGATCTACCATTCGTCGATGAGGAATATTCGTCAGTTTGGTTACTTTTCAAAAAAAGAGTACGTACTGGCACGAATCATACGACTTTATCCCCCGTTGTTGCTGAGCGTTGCTGTGCTGATTCTGGTGTATTTTGCACTGGACTGGTTGGGTTATCACTCGAAAGAGGACTTTACCACGGGTGATGAAATTTATGTCGCCAGACATACGCTGGCAATTGACTGGTCGAATATTGGTAGTGCGCTGGTGTTTTTAAACACCCTGGCGCCTGGGTATCAGTCACCGATGTTAAATGGCCCTTTATGGTCACTGGCCCATGAATTCTGGTTTTATGTCTTTGGCCTGTTTTTCATCTGGCTTGGCGTGCGCAGCAAGATTGCGGCTTTGGTGCTGTTGCTGGCGGTAAGCATGTATAGCTATCAAAGTCATGAATTCTGGTTTTATGGGTTGATGGTCTGGCTGGTTAGCTTTGTGATGACACACCTGGAATACGGCGTGAATCAGCGAGTTTCAACCGTCGTAGCTATTCTCGGTTCGCTGACTTTTCTGGGCGTTTGGGGTTGGTTTATTTATAATCACACAAATTCCTGGTATGAGTATCGACATTATTACGTGGCGGGTATCGCCTTTTCATTCATGATGCCATTGATTTTACGCTTTTTCAGGAATCGCCCGTTTGAACCCGGCCGTTTGTCTCGGGGTACAGTGTTTGTCTCCCATTTTTCCTACACCCTGTATCTGATTCATTTCCCACTATTTATCTTTATTTTTGTGGTCACGAATTTGTTGGTGACATCGTGGGTGGAACGCATGGCCATCGTTATTGCGTCGATTCTGGCCTGTGGCTGGTTTGCCTGGTATGCCGCGAAGCATGTGGAAAATAAACAATTTATGAAGGCGTTTGTTAAACGCTGGTTGTAGCCCGGGCGATTGGCTCTGGTGCTTAATACATATTAGAAGAAAGAAACACCGAATTCCGGTGACGATAAGAAACAATTTTTGAGGTTTTTTCAGTGAAATTTTTATGCCACGCAGGTCCATGGAGTGATGACTATTTCCGGTTTGTTGTAAAGGAAATGTACCCTGATGCCGAATGTGTGATTTTAAGTCCACATAAACAGGTTGATAAATCCGGTGCCTGGCAGCGTTACTACGATAACGTTGAAAAGAACAAGAAACATGGATTTGTTGCGACAGAAGAAGACATCGATATTATTGCGCGTTGTCGTTTGATGCGAGCGTTGGACTCTCATGTGGCCTTGCAGCATTTGTACAGCATGCGTGATGCGATTGGTCAGGCGTTAGATTCCCACAAGCCTGATATTGTGCTTACAGAGGCGATTGATTCATTTTGTATTGACTTGCTATATCACGAGTGCCAGAAGCGCGATATTCCTTGCCTGGGTTTTGTGACTATTTTCGTTAACGGACATTATCGAATCAGTGCGCGAGGTGAATACCTGAAATTGCGTGAAGCTAGCCAGCAGGATATTCAGGCGGTGCTTGATAAATTGATGGACACTCAGTATTTACCCAGCTTTGTTGTTAAAGACAGCAATAATCAGGTGAAGAGCATCGTTCGTAAGTGGTTACAGAATCTGGTTCGTATTCCCTATTATGGTATGAAACGTTTGTTCCTGGGTGATAAGTACAATAACCATTACTGGCAGTCGTATATTATTTCTACGCAGTGGGCGTCTCTGCTGCCTCGGGTAAAATTAGGGCAACCGGACTGGCAGGAGCAACTCAAAGCACGGAATAAACCAGTGGTTTATTTGCCATTACAGATGTTTCCGGAAGCAACTATTGATTACTGGTGTCAATCACTGGATGTGATCGATTATCACAACGCTCTGGTTACTTTCATCAAAGCGCGTCCAGAATTAACGTTCTTCATTAAAGAGCATCCGAGTGTGGCCGGTTATCGCCATCCATCCGTATATAAAGCACTGGAACAGTGCGACAACGTGGTGTTTTGTCCGACAACTGTTCCATCTAACTCGTTACAACCTTTCTACGACGCAGTGTTGGTCTGGACGGGCACCGTTGGATTTGAGTGTGCTATTCGTGGTAAGCCTGTGCTGTGTATGAGTCACCCGTATTACTTCCCTGAAGATGCTGATTTCCTGTTGACCGGCATGGATACCAGCTCAGATGACATTATCAATTACATTGAGCAATTCGATGGTGATAAATCTGATGATTATCGTCAGTCGCTGGTGAAACATGTACTGGATGGGTGTTTACCCGGACGAGTTCGTTTTGATGGCTCTTTCTCTTTGGACAATAAAGAAACCACCGATGAAGCGAGATTTTTATCGGTGTCACTGAAGGCGCATATCGAAAAGATTTTATGATGAATGCGACGATGCATAAGCTCCTTTATCTGGTGTTTTTTGGTAGTGGTGCGGCACTTTCGTTTTACAAGTTGGGGTTGTTTGCTTCTTTGTTGGAAAAAAGTGACTTTGGTTTGTATACCCTGGTGTTTTCGTCCTATGTTTACCTGATTTATTTTTTTAGTTTTGGTTCGAATGAATATGTGTTGAAACAGGGCAGCCTGGCAGACACCTCAGAAAAGAAACAGGAAGTGCGTAATCGGGCTCTGTGGAATGGATTACTGACGACAATACTGGGAATCGGACTTATCTATCCGCTGGTGCTTTGGCTGGCCGATGCGCAGTATCGTGCTGTCTTTGAATTCTGTGCTTTGCTGGCATTGATTGCTGTGCCATTCAGCGCACTGGAATCTTACTTCCGTAGTGAAGCGGCGCTGTTAAAATTTTCAGGCATGATGGCGGCGAAAGGGGCATGCGTTGTCCTGCTAACGTATGTATTGTCGGCAGAGCAGTTTGGTGATGCGATCTGGCTGGAATTTGCAGGTTTTGCTGTTGTCGTAACCATTGTTTGTGGGTATCTGCTACTTAGCGGACATTCTTTAATGCCGACGATTGGCTTACAACAGGTTCGCGACATTATTCAACATGGTTACGCGTTCAGTTTGTCGACTATGTTCAAAAACAGTATTACGGTGATTGATAAAATCCTGATGACGGTTTATCTGGGCACGGTTCAGCTGGGCTATTATGCGTTTGTGTTAATCATTTATCAGGCAGTGCTGTTAGGTAGTGCGGTGATTATGAGCGTCGTTGGGCCACAATTACTTGGTAAGGTTCGGGATGGTTTCTCTACCGTCAAACTGGCCAGAATGATGATGGCGATATCAGGTGCTATTCTGTTGCTGGCTGCAATCAGTTACACACCGGTGAGTTGGCTCTTTGAATGGGGCGTCAGTCAGTACTTTTCCCAGTATCATGATGCAGTGACCTATCGATTATTTGACTTAATTTATCTTGCCGCTGTATTCACCTTTGTTTCTTCGCTTCTGGACTGGTTCTTTTTGGCTATATCGAAAGAGAGCTTTTTAACCAGCATGTCTTCATTATCACTGATTATTGCCGCCACAGGTTTTATCCTGGTGGGTGAGATGGCTTATGGCATCGTCTGGTTTGTATCAGTATTTGCATTGACCCGTGTGTTAATGCCAGTGGTGCAACTGGGCTACCTGGCCAGACATAGTATTAAGGGGGGAGAGCATGCTGTCGCTTAAAGATACTACCACCCGATACTTAATGTTTTTGTGTTTAATGCTGCTTCCCTGGGCGGTTGTTGGTTCATTGCGAGTATTAGGGCCTGTTGGTTTAAAGCCGTTAGAAATGGAGATTATCGGCTATCTGAGTGCTTTTATTGCCATCATGTTTTGCTGTTACAGCATTACGTTTTTAATGGTGGGACGAACAACATCAGTCGCACCTTGCCAGTCTGACGTCAGCCATACTTTTCTAATCTGCCGGAGGATTATTTTACTGGCGGCCGTAATGTTCCCGCTGATATCGGGCTTTGATTTTTTTATTGTTAAAGGCGCTTCTTTGTCTGAAATTGTTGCGTTGAGAGAAAAAGAGTATATGTCCGGACCCAGAGGTTCACTTATTGGCGCCCTGGGTACTTTATTGGCAGCAGCACCTCCTATGGCATTTGTGGTGTACTTGATCTACCCATCGAGCCAGTGGTTCAAACGGTTAATTATGTGGTCGGTGATCATTCTGGGATTTGGCAGTTTGTTTCTTTCGGGTGGACGGAACGGATTTTTCATCAGTGTTGGTTTCATCATGATGTTTGTATTCATTTTTGTAACTAAAGCTGAGCTTAAAAAACTCGTCTCGCCTTTCATTCTCAGGATTATCTATGTCAGTGCAATCCTGGGTTTTTTCTATTCCATGAAGATCTTTGTTGACCGATTTGCTGTGCAAGACTTAGAGCCGGAGATCATGATCTATTTTTTAAGGACTGAGTATGGAGTAGATGTTGTTGATTTAGATAATGCATCAGAACTATATCTGTCGATTTATTCAGCGTGGATTTATCTGGTTTATTACATGGTCCACGCTGTTACTTATTTTGAACATTACTTAATTAATGATGTATCGCCACAACTGATGGGTGTTTACAATTTCAGTATTGTTGCACGGTTAATTGATGTAGTGGCCGGTAGTGATTTGGTTGCGTCAGGTGTGAATAGCTTGCTAGTTAAAGGTGTTTATCTGACGTTACCCGGATCGTTGTTTATCGACTTTGGATTTATGGGAAGTTTATTCGTTGCAGCATTGCTTGGCGTGGTTTACGGCTGGCTTGCCGCACAGCTTTTGAATTTAAAATTCTTCGAGAAAATGTGGCTCGTATATCTATGTACAATCATGTTATTCTCACCGTTTTATAGCGTTGTGGGTATCGCTAACGGATTTTCCTTCCTGTTCCTGCTGATTTTAATAGTAATTTTTTCCTTTAGGTTGAAACGTAGAGCCTTTTAACATGACATATCAAATTTGTAATCACTGTATTATGGATACCAGTGATCCGAATATCTCTTTTAACGATGATGGCGTTTGTGATTACTGCCAGAATTATGAAAACAATATTGTGCCAAGTTGGCACACCGATGAAAAAGGTTACCAGGAACTTCTGCCAACCATTGAGAAAATTAAAAAAGAGGGAGCAGGCAAACCTTTCGATTGTATTATCGGTTTAAGTGGTGGACTGGACAGCTCTTATTGCGCTTATATCGCTAAAGAAAAACTAGGTTTACGTCCATTGCTGTTTCACGTCGATGCTGGCTGGAATACGGATCAGGCAGTTCATAATATTGAGTGCCTGGTGGATGGCCTGGAATCAGAGTTATATACCGAGGTTATAAACTGGGAAGAGATGAAAGCGCTGCAACTGGCGATGTTAAAGTCTCAGATTGCTGATCAGGATCTTCCTCAGGACGCTGCCTTCTTTAGTGCTTTATATAAATTTGCCCGAAAACATAAGATTAAATATGTGTTGACGGGTGGTAACTTCTCAACAGAATGCGTTCGAGAACCAGAAGAATGGGGCGGGTTCCCCGGTATTGATGTTACCTTGTTTAACGACATCAATAATAAGTTTGGTACTCGCAAGCTTAAAACCTTCCCATTAGTTGATGTATTCACCTATAAAGTAATTTACCGCTATGTTTACGGTATGAAGGTGATTAAACCACTAAATCACTTCCCCTATGTAAAAGCTGAAGCTGAGAAAGAACTAAATGAAAAGTTTGGCTGGAAGAAGTTTTTACACAAACATCATGAATCCCGTTTTACCCGCTTTTATGAAGATTACTGGTTGCCACGTAAATTCAGTTTTGAAAAACGTCGAGCTCATTATTCCAGCTTAATCATGACGGGCCAGTTGTCGAGAGAAGATGCGTTGGAACGTATTAAGTCGCCGTTAATGGATGAACAGTTTTTTGAGCGGGAATTTGAATATGTCGCTAATAAACTGGACATCACTGTTGATGAGTTACAGAAAATTTTTGAGGGTGAAAATAAAACCTTTAAGGATTACAAGAGTAAGTATGGGTTAATCCGTATTGGCTCCACAATCATGCAAAAGCTGGGTATAGATAAAAGGTACTTCAGATAAATGCTTAAGATCATCGATTACGGTGTTGGTAATACATTGGCGTTTGCCAATGTATTTACTCGTTTGAATATTCCATTCAGTGCTGCGAAAAATGTGGATGAACTGGATGGTGCGACAAAACTGATTTTACCAGGCGTAGGTTCGTTTGATCACGCAATGACGTCGTTTAACGAGTCAGGTATGCGAGAGAAAGTCGAGCATATGGTTTTGCATGATAAGGTGCCTGTTGTGGGCATTTGTGTTGGGATGCAAATGCTGGCGACAAGCAGTGAAGAAGGACAGGTTGAAGGGCTGAACTGGATACCGGGTCAGGTTAAAAAGTTCGACTTCACTGAGCGAGGAAATTTGCAGATTCCTCATATGGGGTGGAATGATATTTCACCGGCTAATCAGGATGGTTTATTTAACGATATGCCTGAACATCCTCAGTTCTATTTCTTGCATTCCTATTACTATGAACCTGAACACGCTGAGCATTCTTATGCAGAAACAGAGTACGGTGATCAGTTTACCGTCGCTGTGAAGCGAGACAATATTTTTGGTGTTCAGTTTCATCCGGAAAAAAGCCACTCGAACGGGCATCAGTTACTTAAGAACTTCGCGGAAATCTAAATGTTACGGCCAAGAATTATTCCCTGTTTGTTGGTCCACGATCGTGGACTGGTTAAAACGACAAAGTTTAAAGATCCGAAGTATGTAGGTGATCCGATCAATGCTGTAAAAATCTTCAACGAGAAAGAAGTTGATGAATTAACGGTACTGGATATCGACGCAACGGTTAACAAGGCTGAACCGGATTACAATATGATCCGAATTCTGGCGAGCGAATGCCGGATGCCATTGTGTTATGGCGGTGGTGTCAAAACACTGGAACAGGCGAAACGGATTGTTCAGTTAGGTGTTGAAAAGGTTGCGCTCAGCTCGGCGGCCATTGATAACCCGGGATTGATTACTGAGATTGCAAATGCGATTGGCACACAAAGCGTGGTTGTCGTACTGGATATCAAGAAGAAGTTCTTTGGTAAAAAGTATGAAGTCTGGACCCATAACGGTAAGGTCAATACCGGGAAATGCCCAATTGAACTGGCTAAACAGTTACAGGACGCGGGTGCCGGAGAAGTCGTTGTGAATATGATCGATAAAGAAGGGACTCAAAAAGGATTTGATCTGGATATTGCCAAAGATATTAAAGATAACATCCATGTGCCATTTACGATTATGGGTGGTGCAGGCGATCGCTCTCATTTTGAGGATGCGGCAGCCGTGTTAGGCATTGCTGGCATTGCAGCAGGAAGCTTCTTTGTTTTTAAAGGTATCTATAAAGCCGTATTGATTAGTTATCTGCCGGATGATGTGAAAAATAAACTGGCTAAGCTGGCGTTTGAGACAACGCAGAAATCGCTAAATTAGCGAGTGTCGCAGCGGTAAAAAAGGGGGATAGTATTTTCCCCTTTTTAACGATTGGTTGTTTATTCGTTTTTCATACTACAGTCTGGGTAACAAAATGGATGGTATATACGGAAAAATATTACTATTCCGATCTTTCGCAGCAGCGAGGTATCTGCTTGTTATCAAGGTTTACGGCGGGTATACTCCCGCGCTGTGCAAGCAACAATTACCGACGCTAAACTGGCCCGGTTTTTGACTATTTAAATAATTAAAATTGGCTAACTTTTACCAATCATGATGCAAACGACAGTGAGTTCAAGTCACTCCTCATCAATACAATCCACTCTTCAGCTTGCAGTATTTCAGCACTACGTTTCATGGAGGCATTCTCTTGTTTACTGATAAAGTCTTATTAATCACCGGTGGCACCGGCTCTTTTGGCAATGTTGTGTTGAAACACTTCCTGGATACGGATATCAAAGAGATTCGTGTGTTTAGTCGGGATGAGAAAAAACAAGACGACATGCGCAAGCTCTACAACAATCCTAAACTGAAGTTTTATATTGGTGATGTGCGGGATTACAACAGCATTTTTAATGCATTACGCGGTGTTGATTATGTATTCCATGCTGCGGCATTAAAGCAAGTTCCTTCGTGTGAGTTTTACCCGATGGAAGCGGTAAAAACCAATGTGAATGGCACCGAAAATGTACTCGAAGCTGCAATAAATGCAGGCGTAAAACGAGTTGTTTGTTTAAGCACCGATAAAGCGGTATATCCTATAAATGCGATGGGTATCTCGAAGGCGATGATGGAAAAAGTCATGATCGCCAAATCTCGCAACCTCCCTGATAATGACATGGTTATTTGTGGTACTCGCTACGGTAATGTCATGGCATCTCGTGGTTCTGTTATTCCTCTTTTCCTCGATCAGATTGCAGCGGAACAACCGCTGACGTTAACCGATCCGTCCATGACGCGCTTTATGATGACATTAGAAGATGCAATGGATCTGGTGTTGTACGCGTTTGAACATGGCAATAATGGCGACATTTTTGTTCAGAAAGCTCCTGCGGCGACGGTTGAAGTGCTGGCAAAAGCTATCCGTGAATTAAAAGGTGTGCCTGAGCATGAGATCAAGGTCATTGGCACGCGTCATGGTGAAAAACTCTACGAAACCTTGCTCACTCGTGAAGAAATGGTCTGTGCAGAAGATCGCGGCGAATATTTCCGCATTCCAGCGGATACCAGAGACTTAAACTACGGTAAGTATTTCGAAGAAGGTCAGAAGAAGATTTGTGAAGCAACAGACTATCATTCTCATAATACCCATGCGCTGGATGTGGAAGAGATGAAGCAATTGTTGAAGAAACTAAGCTTGTTCGCAAACGATTAAACGGTCATTCCCCGTTCATTATTGACCTTCATAATCAGGGTTGAGATAGATGCTGGCGGAAACATGATGAGGAAAACATGAAAATATTAGTGATTGGTGCCAGAGGATTTATTGGCTCAAATCTGGTCGTTGGCTTAACAGAAGCCGGACATGACATAGTTGAATTTAATCGTCATCACACAGCACAGGATCTGCAGGATGCACTGGCGACTGTAGACTTTATTTTTCATCTGGCTGGTGTGAACCGTCCAAAAGAAAACGAGACGTTTATCGAGGGCAATGTCGATTTGACGTCGATGATTTGTCAGGCATTAACAGCCAGTAATCGCACGATTCCACTGGTTTATACTTCCTCGATTCAAGCTACACAGGACAACCCTTATGGCGACAGTAAGCGTCAGGCTGAAGAGGTTGTTCTGGCATTGCATCAGCAAACGGATAATCCGGTTTATATTTACCGTCTACCAAATGTGTTTGGTAAGTGGTGTAAGCCAAATTACAACTCAGTTGTCGCTACCTTCTGTCATAACATTGCTAATGATTTACCGATTCAGATTAATGATCCGTCCGTGCAATTGAACCTTGTTCATGTGGACGATGTCGTTCGTTCATTTATTTCCTGTCTGAGTCAGGATGTGGTTCATCAGGATCGTTTTGTTGCAATTGATGCGGTACATCAAATCACGTTGCAACAGTTAGCAGATACCCTCACAGCCTTCAAACAGAGTCGCAATACGTTAATTACTGAACGTGTTGGTGACGGACTAACCCGATTACTGTATTCCACCTACCTCAGTTATTTTCAACCTGCTCAGTTTGCTTACGAAGTTCCTCGTTACGGTGATGAGCGGGGTGTATTTGTTGAAATGCTGAAAACGAAAGATTCAGGTCAGTTCTCTTTCTTTACGGCTCATCCGGGTATTACGCGGGGTGGTCACTACCATCATTGTAAAACTGAAAAATTCCTGGTGATTAAAGGTAAAGCACGGTTTGGTTTCCGCCATATTGCAACGGGTGAGACGCACGAATTGATTACGGATGGTGATACACCGCAAATCGTCGAGACAGTACCTGGCTGGTCGCACGATATTACCAATATCGGAGACGATGAAATGGTGGTGATGTTATGGGCCAACGAAATTTTTGATCGAGATGCACCGGATACCATCGCGCACCCTGTTTAAACGATAAACAGTTGGGGCAAGCGTTGGCTTAACATTGATGACTGAATGCTGTCAGCATCGCAAAACGATGTTCAGATAAGACAAAAAGCAATGACTACAGAAACTAAAAAATTAAAAGTAATGACGGTGCTGGGCACTCGTCCTGAGATTATTCGTCTGGCCGCTGTCATGGACACGCTTGAGACGTTTACTGATCATGTTCTGGTGCATACCGGACAAAATTATGACTTTGAACTGAATCAGGTCTTTTTTGATGATTTAGGTGTTCGAGAGCCTGATCATTTCTTAAATGTCGATACGTCATCATTGGGGCGGGTGTTAGGAGAAATCCTGATTAAGATGGAAGAAGTCCTGCTAAAAGAAAAGCCGGACGCCGTATTAGTGCTGGGTGATACGAACTCTGCGATCGCGACGCTAATGGCGAAACGCATGAAGATCCCGACTTATCATATGGAAGCGGGTAATCGAAGTTTTGATGCGAATGTGCCTGAAGAGATTAATCGTAAGATGGTCGATCATTTGGCTGATTTCAATCTGGTTTATACAGAAAATGCTCGTCGTCATTTGATTAGCGAAGGCCTGAGTCATCGTTTTATTTACGTAACAGGCTCTCCGATGCTGGAAGTTCTGAACAGTAAGAAAACAGAGATAGAGCAGAGCCAGATCCTGTCTACCTTGTCATTGGAAGAAAACAAATACTTTATCGTAAGCGTACACCGTGAAGAGAATGTCGATAATCCTGACAGTTTACGTAAAGTCGTTGATTGCCTGAAAGCATTGCACGATCAGTACAATATGCCTGTTGTGGTTTCCACTCACCCTCGTACCCGAGCGCGTCTGGATAAGCTGGCAATTGATATGGGTGAGCGTGATATTCGCTTCCTTAAACCATTTGGTTTCTTTGACTATAACCGTCTGCAACAGGCGTCATTCTGTGCGATTTCTGACAGTGGTACGATTAGTGAAGAATCCGCTATGCTGGATTTCCCGGCTGTAACATTACGTAATTCTATTGAACGACCTGAAGCACTTGATGCCGGTTCAATCGTTTTGTCCGGGTTGAATGTTGATGTACTCCTGGGATGTGTTGATCTGGTGACCAGAGAAGCGGAGTTATTCCCGAATCGTGAAGTTCCTGCCGAATATCAGGTGCAAAACACGTCATTGCGTGTCGCAAAAATTATCATGGGAACAGCAAAACTAGCGAATCAGTGGCGCAATATGGCGACATTCTCGCGTTATGACTGGTAATTTGATCAGCTAGTTGTTCACACATTTTTAAAGCCGCTTTCGAGCGGCTTTGTCCTTAACTAACCTCGCAAAAACAATAATGAAAATATTAATCATCACACAATGGTACGATCCGGAACCGATTTTTAAGGGACAGCTATTCGCTCGGAAACTTGTCGAGGCAGGGCATGATGTTGAAGTTATTACCGGATTTCCTAATTACCCTGGCGGTAAAGTTTATGATGGTTACAAAATTAAGCCCTGGCAGGTTGAATGGATTGATGGCGTAAAAGTTTGTCGTGTTGCGTTGTATCCCAGCCATGATAACTCGGGCTTACGAAGAGCGTTGAATTATATTAGTTTTGCGGCGAGTTCATTCCTTTGGGCATTAATTCGTTCTCGTGGTGCTGATGTTATTTATGCTTATCACCCGCCTTTAACAACTGCATTGTGTGGCACTCTGGTTGGAAAGTTAAAGGGCATACCAAGTGTGATTGATATTCAGGATTTGTGGCCTGATACCTTAAAAGCGATGAAGATGATCAATAGCGATAAGGTGCTTGGTATCGTTGACTGGGTTTGTCGCTTAACCTACAAAATGGCATCGCATATCGTTGTTTTATCGCCAGGATTTAAAACTCGCATCAGCCAACGTGGTGTCGCCCCCGAAAAAATTGATGTTATTTATAACTGGTGTGATGAAGATAAATTAGGCTCTGAACAGCCTTGTAGATATCAGTTGCCAGAGTCGGAATTTACGGTCTTGTTTGCAGGGAATATTGGTGCGGGGCAAGGTGTTATGTCGATTGTTGAGGCAGCAAAAATTCTAAGTGAGCGATCAGTGAAAGCTGACATCGTGTTTGTTGGTAACGGTATTGCGCTGGAAGATGCAAAGAATTATGCGGCCACTGAACAATTGGAGAATATACACTTTATTCCACGAGTACCAATGGAAGAAGTCGGTGAGTTATTAAACAAAGCTGATTCTTTGTTGGTGCATTTAACTCGCGATGAATTATTTACTATTACTATACCGTCTAAGATTCAGGCTTATATGGCGCAAGGTCGGCCAATCATATGTGGTGTCAGTGGCGATGCAAATGACGTCATCAGGCAAGCTGAATGCGGTGTAACATGTAATCCGGAAGATCCGGAGTCATTGGCTGATGCCATAGAAAAAATCCGTCAGACAACACCTGATGAACGAAAGATGATGGGTGAAAATGCCGCTGACTATTACCAGAAAAATATGTCGAGCGATGAAGGTGTATCCCGCTTTATTTCGTTGTTTAAACGATTATCGGGCAAGCAATAGATTAGGAATTTATGCAATGTATCCAATGGTTAAAAGACTCTTCGACTTATTCGTCAGTGTATTTTTGCTGGTATTGCTGTTACCGATGTTTGTCGTAGTAGCGATTTTGATTAAAACCACCGAAGGACCAGTGTTTTATACGCAAACTCGTCTGGGTAAAAACGCTAAAACATTTAATTTATTCAAGTTTCGATCAATGACGAATAAAAAACGAGATGTCAGTGTGCAGGTATCTGAAGGTTCGGCTGAAGTTACAGGCATCGGAAAAATAATTCGCCGGCTGAAAATTGATGAATTACCACAGCTCATCAACGTTCTCAAAGGAGACATGTCATTAGTCGGTCCGCGTCCTTGTCTGGTAGAAACTCAGAAAGATTTTAATGAAGATGGTAAAAAACGTTTGTTAGTCAGACCAGGTTTAACCGGGCTTGCTCAGGTGAACGGTAATATTTATCTGGACTGGACACAGCGTTGGAAGTTTGACAGAGAGTATGTGGAAAATCTTTCGTTGAAGATGGACATCAGCATTTTATTAAAAACTGTCATGATCGTAGCATTTGGTGATCGTTGGGGGAAAAAATGAGGATTGGGTTAATTGGAGCTGTTAACAGTACCCGTGTAACGCTTGAAGCCTTAATTCGTCATGATATGGATATTGCCCTGGTGATGGGATATGAGCCAACTAACGCAAAAAATGTTAGTGCTTATGCTGACTTATCAAAAATTGCGAAACATCAGGGGCTGAATTACAAGGGGTTTAAACAGATTAATCAACATGTTGATGACATAGCTGCCGCCAATCTTGATGTGTTGTTTGTTGTTGGTTTTTCTCAGCTTGTGTGTCAGGAAATTATTGATTTACCGACCATTGGCGCTGTTGGGTTTCATCCAACAGCGTTGCCCAGAGGTAGAGGAAGAGCACCGATTGCATGGATGGTGATGAATCAGGAAGATGGAGCAGCTTGTTTTTTTGCGCTTGCCAAAGAGCCAGATGTCGGTCCTGTTTTTGTCCGACAAGATTTCGAAGTGACTGCTAACGATGATGCAGGCACTGTTGAAGAAAAACTGTTGGCGGCGATGTCTACAGCATTAGATTCCTGGTTGCCTGAGCTTAAACAAGGCATCTGGGATCCTGAGCCGCAAGATCATACTCAGGCAACAGAGTATGGCGTTCGTAAACCTGATGATGGACTCATTGACTTTTCCTGGTCAGCACAACGTATTGATCGCGTGGTAAAAGCGGCGACACATCCTCACCCGGGGGCTTTCACCTACTACCGCCATAATCCTTTTGTTGTATTACAGTCGGACATTGAAGCTGATCTGAATATACAAGGTAGTCCGGGGCGGGTATTAAAAGTTGTTGATAATCGCATTCTGGTTCAGTGTGGTTCGGGGTTGATTTGGTTGTATTTGACTGATGGTCAGCCGAAACCCGGAGTTGGAGAGCGTCTGGGCTTTCTCGAACAGGTTGAAATTCATAATCTTTACAATGAACTTCAGCGTATTAAGCAAAAATTGGGAATTGATGAATGAATAGAGTACTTGTTCTTGCTCCCCATGCCGATGATGAGATCTTAGGATGCGGAGGAGCAATAGCTAAGCATATCCGACAAGGCGATAGTGTTTCTGTTGCCGTGATGACAAATGCTGCTGAAGGTGCGCCTGAATTGTTTTCACAGGGACTGGTGAATCAGATTCGAGAAGAATGCATTACTGCACATAAAAGTCTGGGCATTAAAGAGACGATATTTGAAGAATTTCCTGCGCCTCAACTTGAACAATATCCTCAATATAAGCTTGCAACGGCAATCAGCAAACTCATTAATCAGATAAAACCCACGATACTGTATATCCCACATAAAGGCGACTTACACCTGGATCATGGTGCTATTTACAATGCAGCATTAGTCGCTGCGAGACCTGTTGGCAACCAAAGTGTGAAGAAGATTTATGCTTACGAAACATTAAGTGAAACGGAGTGGGGGCATCCGACGCCTGAAATGGCATTTGTTCCCAATCATTTTGTCGCATTAGAAGAAGACGATTTGACTGCCAAGTGTGAGACTATGCGTTGCTTTGAGTCTCAATTGCACCCTTTTCCTCACCCTCGTTCGGAGGACGCTATTGTAGCTTTGGCCCGTTATCGAGGCGCTACAGTGGGGGCTGTAGCCGCAGAAGCATTTATGACTATCAGAAGCATCGATTGATAGAAAGCCCATTTGTTCAAGACGAATGCCAGACAACATACTGAGACAAATATGAACAAAAAACTATTTATCCTGGGTGCCAGTGGTCATGGCAAAGTGGTTGCTGATATCGCGCTGGCTCAACAGTGCTGGCAGGAAATAGTGTTTTATGATGATGCATTCCCAGCTAAAACGTCCGTTGGTTCGTTCAACATTGCTGGGGATTCACAGGCGTTATTATCGGATTATGCTGATAATGCAGTCGTTATTGGTATTGGCAATAACGAAATACGACAGCAAAAGCATGAATTTCTGGAAGCAAACGACATCCCGGTTGCCACGTTAATTCATCCCAGTGCCATTATTTCGCCGTCAGCATCAATTGGCCCTGGCAGCGTCGTGATGCCTGGCGCTATTGTCAATGCAGACAGTCATATCGGGAAATCCTGCATCATTAACACGGGGGCAATCGTCGAACATGATTGTGTTGTATCAGATTATGCTCACTTAAGCCCTAATGCTTGTATTGGCGGGCAAGTGACTATTGGGAAAGGCAGTTGGATCGGTCTTGGTGGTTCGGTTAAAAATCAAATTAGTATTGGTGACTACACAACTGTTGGTGTTGGAGCTGCTGTAGTTAAAAACATTGGAAGTAACGAAACGGTTGTCGGTGTTCCTGCCAAACCTGTTAAATGTTAAGAGGCATTCATGTTAAACACAAAATTCTCCCCCTGGCCAAGCTTTACCAAAGAAGAAGCGGATGCGGTTCAGAAAGTCGTATTGTCTAACAAAGTGAACTATTGGACGGGGCAGGAATGTCGCTCGTTTGAAAAGGAATTTGCAGCGTGGTCAGGCACAGAATATGCGATTGCATTAGCAAATGGCACGGTCGCACTGGATTTGGCTCTAAAGGCTTTGAGTATTGGCTCTGGTGACGAAGTAATCGTGACGTCAAGAACCTTCTTGGCGTCTGTTTCTTCGGTTGTTACTGCTGGCGCTACGCCGGTGTTTGCTGATGTAGATGCAAATTCTCAAAATATCGAAGCAAGTACTATAGAACCTGTTATTACTGACCGAACTAAAGCGATTGTGGTTGTTCATCTGGCTGGAATGCCTGCTGATATGGACCCAATTATGGCATTAGCTGACAAGCATGGTATCAAGGTCATTGAGGATTGTGCTCAGGCTCATGGCGCTAAATACAAGGGCCGACCTGTTGGCTCGATTGGTCATATTGGTGCATGGTCATTCTGTCAGGACAAGATTATGACAACTGGTGGTGAAGGCGGCATGGTTACCACCAATGATGAGGCGCTGTGGCGAGCAATGTGGTCTTATAAAGATCACGGTAAAAGCTGGGAAGCTGTTTATGAACGGGAGCATCCGCCGGGTTTCAGATGGGTTCACGAGAACTTTGGTACAAACTGGCGAATGACTGAAATGCAAGGCGCAATTGGCCGAATTCAGTTAACTCGTATGGCGTCCTGGACTGCAGCAAGGCAGGCAAATGCAGCGAAAATTGATGCAGTAGCATCAGCATTTAATGTCGTGCGTACTGTGGATGTTCCTGAAGGATTTGAACATGCAGAGTACAAACATTATTTGTTTGTAAATCCTGACAATCTGGCAGAGGGCTGGACTCGCGATGGTATTATTGAAGCACTGAATAAACAAGGCATCCCATGTATGCAGGGGAGTTGTTCAGAAGTGTATCTTGAAAAAGCATTTGATGGCACTGACTACAGACCATCAGAACGATTACCTGTCGCCAGACAACTGGGAGAAACCAGTTTGATGTTTGTGGTTCACCCAACACTGACTGAAGAAGAAATAGCAGCGACCTGTGAAGCGTTGCAGCAGGTGCTAAGGGATGCACAGAAATAAGACCTTCGATATATCTTTATAAACTCAACATGTAATGAACGCCGGAATTTGCTAGTGCAATCCGGCGTTTTTTATATACACAATCTGGTATTGATGTTCGTTTGAATTGTACTTGTAGTTCAATAAACGAAGTTTAATAAAGCCTCGTTGCACGTTGTAATCGGAGATATCGAGTTTTAACTCAGTATTTTGTTCATGAATAATTTGTCTGAAATCTTTGAGTTTCTTACCTGTATCACCATCATAAATGGTAATCATCAGCTCAGGGTACTGGCCTGAAACCGCAATACCGTTGGCCGTTAATTGAATGAACGATTTGTTATTCAGCATAAATCTGGGTGACCAGACGGCTACACCGTCGTACATGAGTCGTAATGCTGTCCCTGACGACTGTTTTACAAGATGCTGAGAGACGTATTCGCCCAGGTTACTGGTCCAGTGTTGTATGTGTAGCGGATTATCGAGCGTTAACTGACAATCATGGATCGTGGGTTTAGCCAGATAAAGAGCTGAACTTAGCTCTGTATTGAAAACCGCAGGTGAATTGACGGGCGTATCGCTGAGAATAGAAGACTTTGGATAAATGTAGTTGCACAAATGCTGGTTATTGAGTGTTGGCCAGCGGATAAATATTGAGTCCGAATGATCTGTTTTCAGTGCATTGAAAAGAGTAGGTGTGACAAACACGGGTGAGGTTTCTGAAGCTGAACCTGACGACAGGGTGAATGCTTGATTTGCTTGTTGTGATAACGGCATGTGTTTGAAGTGGCTGACAGTGTTCAGGTAATTCATTATGGAAAGCGCACCAACTATACCTGCCAGCGCTACTACCGGCTTTACTGCAAGTCGCTCAGAAACGTTTAGATCGACGGTTTGATACAGCGGTGACAGGCAGGCGATGCTGCATGCAATGAGAATCCAGGGAAAACTGTGGTCTGTAAAATTATCGACGCACAGACTACCAACAATGGCGACGACAACCGGAAACATCACCCTGTGGCGAGTTTTAACCAATAACCAGAATGCCAGAGCCAACACTAAAATAAAGCCAAATATACCTGCATCCACACCTGCTTGTAGGAAAGCATTATGCGCATTATTAATGCGTGTCTCACCTTCCTGCTCACCCAACAGTCGGAAAGCGCCATTACTGATACCCGTGAACGGATGTTCCATCATTTGTTCCATCGCTCGCGTCCAGATTGGCTCTCTGTCACCTAACGCACTGGCACTAAAATTAGGCAGCAAGTCACGTAAGGCGACAGGAATACCTAATTTGAAGTGAATAACAGCGGGGTAAGACTGAGATAACTTGGCTGCAGTATGAAGCGGAATAAACTGAAAAATAGCGGTCAGGCACATTGCTCCCAATCCTGTGAGCGCAAAAAGAACCTGTTTACGATGTCGAAATAACTGAAAGGTTAGCGCAATTGCGCCAAGTAATGACATGAGTATAAATATTCTCGCACCACTCATTAGACCGGCACAGGCATTTAATCCACTAATCAGACTCAGGATAAGGATGGTTTTACGTTGATGTCGTGGTGTTTGGGTGAGCAGAACGGTCGATGTGATAAACAAGATGCCACTGATTGCACCCAGATCGGTGCTAATCGGGAAGACACCTCGAATATTAATTGGGTCCATCTCTGCCGCGGCGAGCAGAAACTGAGCGACATAAGCGTATGACTGAAAATCAATCGCTTGCCAGACTGCCATCAATGGTAGAAAGAGTGCAATCACGACCGGAAGTGTTGGTATCAGGGATGCCAGTTGATGCTTGTTGAAATGCTTTTTGTCAGGCATTTGTGCCAGCATAATAGCCAGTGGAATAGCCAGTGGGAAAATAACAAAAATAACGCCCCACCTGAGAAACGTTGCTCTATCAGGATAACTGTCGATATTCAGATAAAGTGATATTGCACTTAGCATAAACCAGATTGAACTGGCGCTGATGATGCCTCTGTTTTGTTGCCAGAACGAACGAATGGTGTGAGTTCGCCATGCCGTTATAAGAACGGTACAACCAAGCAATACCAAAACCAGTGGCGAAACCGGCACATTTAATGATGGATGAAAACCTGCCGGATAAAGGATGGATAACAGGAAAAGGAACGAAAAAACACCCGCGTGTTTGAAATAAGGACGTTGTGGAAGATTCATATCGTGTTGTTTTTATGCTGAATTCGCCGAAATGCTACCGCATTACTCTGTACCTTGGTAGTAATTATTGAAATCCGTGTATATTCGCTGCCTTCAGAGTGACTTGAGCGCAGTATTACAGTAGGATCGGTCCACCTGATAAGAGTAATAATAATCCCCCCATGCTAAGCCTGATTTATCGATTTTTTGAGGTGCCACGTTGGTTAAAGCGCACTATTACCGTTTTTGTTGATGCGCTGTTTATTGCTGCCGCGTTAATTGGTGCTCTGTTCATCCGGGTCGGCGAAAACTGGACCGCCTGGTACAAACCAGAACTGAGCTATGTGATTGTAGGTCTGGTTATCGGTTCTATTCTCATTTGGGTTAACCTTGGGCTTTATCGAGCCATCATTCGATACCTGGACGTAAAAGTTCTGTCTAATATTTTCTGGGGAACCGTGGGTTCTGTCTTCCTGTTACTCGCCCTGCTTTTTACTTTCAAAGTCGATTTACCCCGCTCCACGCCTTTCATTTATGCAACATTGATCATGATTTTTGTCGCGGGTTCCCGTTTGGTTATCCGTGGCTTGATTAATACGCAGAATGGCTCTAATCAAATTCCAGTGGCTATTTATGGCGCTGGTTCGTCTGGTTGGCAGCTTTGTTTGTCATTGCAAAACGGGGCGGAATATGAACCGGTATTGTTTGTTGATGATGATGAGCAACGGCAAGGAACGTCCCTGGCTGGTGTTCCCGTGTATTCACCTGCAAAAATCGCCTCGCTGATTGAAAAACAGAAGATCCAAAAAGTTCTGTTTGCTATTCCAAGTGCTTCCACACAACAACGGCAGGGCATTTTTAATCGGATAAATGCTTTAGGAGTGGAGATTCTGACGATTCCCGGAAGTGCTGATCTGGTGAGCGGTAAAGTGAATATCAGTCAGTTACGCAACATTGATATTCAGGATCTGCTGGGACGAGAAGCGGTTGCGCCGGAACCTGCGTTAATGGACAAATGCATAAGTGCCAAAACGGTGTTGGTGACAGGGGCTGGTGGTTCAATCGGTTCAGAATTATGCCGTCAGATTGTTAAACGCAAACCAGAACAACTGATTATTTTTGAACTGAGCGAATTTAATCTCTATTCCATTGATGCTGAGTTACGAGCGATGGCACCGGAACTGACGATTTTACCGGTGATGGGCAGTGTTCAGGATAAGGAACTGGTGGAACAGATTGTTGGTCATTACCAGGTGCAAACCATCTATCATGCAGCAGCGTACAAGCATGTGCCTCTGGTGGAATACAATATTGCTGCCGGATTAAAAAACAATGTCTGGGGTACTAAAACCGTTGCTGATGCGGCGCTTAAATTTAATGTCGAACACTTTGTGTTGGTATCAACTGATAAAGCCGTGCGGCCAACTAATGTGATGGGAACCAGTAAACGACTGGCTGAACTGGTGGTTCAGGATCTGGCCAGCCGGAGTCAACGCACCGTTTTCAGTATGGTGCGATTTGGTAATGTACTGGGTTCTTCTGGTTCGGTTATTCCCCTCTTTCGCAAGCAAATTGAAGCTGGCGGTCCGGTCACCGTCACTCACGCTGAAATCACTCGTTATTTTATGACTATTCCGGAGGCTGCATCTCTGGTAATTCAGGCGGGTGCGATGGCAGAAGGCGGGGAAGTCTTTGTGCTGGATATGGGGCGTCCGGTTAAAATCGCTGATATGGCCGAGCAGATGATTAACCTGATGGGGTTATCCGTCAGAAATGCCGACAACCCGGATGGCGATATTGAAATCGTGTTTTCTGGGCTCAGACCTGGCGAGAAACTTTATGAAGAATTACTGATTGGTGGTGAAGTTCACGGGACATCTCATCCTCGTATCATGCGAGCAATGGAGTTAGTGATGTCGAATGAAGCGCTGACGGATTTCATGGATACGATGATTAAAGCCATGAACAAACATGATGGTGAGATGGTCCGTTCGTTATTAGAAAACGCACCGACAGGTTATACGCCAGTATCACCGTTAGTTGATTTGATCTGGCAGCGTGATACTGATGAGTCTTTATCAAGTGAGGCTGAATCAGATGCAGCACCGTCAGATGAGGCTCATTCAAATAGTAATGACGATAATATTCATAAGCTGCGAAAAAGCTAGCATCTGCGCCAATGTTAAAGGACTTTAGCCGTTATGCAGGACTCACCATCATCAATCTGGTGGTGAGTTACATACTGCTATGGTTATTAGCCAATCAACTCACCAAAGTAGAATACGCCCAGTATGGCTGGTACACCACGTTATTCGCCATCGCATTGATATTTATTAACCTCGGGCATCGTGATGCCCTGTTCAAACTGTCCAGCCAACAAGCTGCATCATTACCTTCTCTGTTAGCGACCGCACTGGTCACGGCGCTGATTGCCTTTTGTATTATCGCGATAACCGCATGGTTTGATTCCATACTTCTACTTATTAGTGGTGCTGGGTTTGTCATGCTTCACCTGTTAAATATGGTTAGCGCGGTCAATCGGGGTCAGGGACGATATCAACAAGATGCGATGGCTATTCCGGTTTATCGGACTGTCTGGCTGGCTGGATGCGTACTACTGCTTTTGGTGGTGGGTCAGTTGACGGTTTATAGCGTATTTGCCACGGCGATACTGGCTGCTACCTGTGCGTTGTTGACGGTGGGCGGTTTGAGGACGTTACGGCAACAGAGTGACTTTTCGTCATTATCAATGCCGCTAAAACATCCGACGATACGGCACTTCTTCTTTATTGAACTGGTGACTACCTCGTTTATGAAAACGGACTTGCCGTTACTGACGTTGTATGAGTTCGACGCCGAGCATATTTCAGAATATTTCTTTGCATTTCAGTTGTATGAGGTCGGCATTTTATTATTAATCCCGATCAGCTATTTATTTTTTAACCAATTGAATCAATCAACGGAACGCGAGTTGAAAATCAGGACAGGCATTAAAGCACTGGTCATGATTGGCGTGTTAATTGCCTTGGCTAATCTCGGTTGGTGGCTACTCGGACACTGGATACTGGATGTATTTTTCCCAAAATACCAGGCTAGTTTTGCATTAATTAGCTGGTTTTTATTGGCCCTGTTGCCTCACTCGCTCAATATGCTGTTAGCGCATACTTTGTTTTCTGTGCATGGTGAAAAACGCTATATTCAGGTGGTCGCTGTCGGCGTAATCACTTTATTGCTAATTGATTTTATGATGATTCCTGCCTTTGGTGCTGAAGGCGCGGTGCAATCTCGTTTGATGGCAGAAGTGGTTATTCTGATATTGTTGTCAATCAGTTGCTTCAGGCAACGTGATCAGATTTTTGCAACAGCTACGACCCGGTACACTGCCAACGACCAATAACCCCTGGTTAGTATTTATTGCGATACTCACTATGTAACAGTTTGTTGAATTAGTGGTTATTTAATGATCGACGAATAACTATTCTTAACTTGCTGTACAGTCCATAAAAAATATTTCATCAAACTTCTTACTCATCAGATGAGCAAAAATGTACGGATTTAGTCTCACTTGATCTGTTTTAAATACATTTTGATTCTTTTATAGCCCTTTAAAACTATCGCTTATGCTTTATGGGGACTTTTAATTCACAAAATATTATTAAAAATGGCTAATTGTTTACATAATAAATGCAGTTAATGGTACGTTGACATGGTCCTGTAATATGCATAGCATCCCATAAACCAAACGAGTTATTTACTAATGTGTTACAGGTAATTGCATTGTTTAAACAATATCCGTTACTTTCCCGCCTGTTTGTTTTTATTATCCTTCCAATTGTGCTGATCACAGCCATCATTGTATTTAAGTTGTCTTATAGTGTCTCTGATACTCAACATACAGTGATTGTTAACAAGGTGGAGCATAAGGTCTCGATTGCGCTTGATGAAAGAGGTGTGCCATTTATTGAGGCGCAAACAGATCGTGATGCGTTTTTTACGCTGGGCTTTTTACATGCAAGGGATCGACTCTGGCAATTAACGTTGCAACAACGACTGGTACAGGGGCGTTTAGCGGAAGTCTTTGGTAAGTCAGCAGTAAACAGTGATATCTGGATCCGCACGCTGGGACTGTATGGGAGCGCAGAAAAAAGCGTTTCGGCACTGAGTCCGGCAGCAAAGGCGTCGCTCGATGCGTATAGTGAGGGCATTAATTACTGGATTGATACGCTGGAAGAGTTACCACCAGAATTTACCTTGTTAGGCATTAGGCCGGAATCCTGGCGACCGAGAGACTCAGTAGCCTGGATTAAGCTCTTTGCATTGAATCTCTCTGGTAATATGTGGGAAGAAATAGCCCGACTCAGCGCAAAATCGTTACTCACGGAACAACAGCAGGCCAGTCTGTTTCCAGCTTATCCGGCGGAAGGTTATCTGACCATACCAGGGAAAGCCGATGTAGCCAACACGAGTGCTTATGATCCTTCCAGTCCTTTATCTGAACCGCTTGCTTCTTCTACTTCACTTTTATCTTCTGTTTCTTCTTCTCCTTCAGCTGGTTTTTCTCCGTCAACGGCTACTAATTTCTCCACTCCAGCATTAGCTCAACAGCTGCAGGGATTACAGACCTTTAAAGATGCTTTGCTTGAATCCGGTGTCGGTGGTGAATTTGTCGGAAGTAATGCCTGGGTTGTGTCAGGCAAATACACGCAATCAGGCAAGCCAATGCTGGCGAACGATCCACACCTTGAATTGCAATTACCGTCGTTATGGTACGCCGCAAGCTTAAAAGGCGACGAGCTATCAGCAACCGGAATGACATTGGTCGGTTTACCGCTGGTGATTTTCGGTCGTAACGAGCACATTGCATGGGGCGGCACAAATATGATGCTGGATAATCAGGATTTAGTGATTGAACAGTCTCATCCAAACGATCCGACACGCTATCGAGCTGGCAGTGATTCACAGGAATGGCTGCATTACAAAGAACGGGTTGAATCCATCTATGTAAAAGCTGAATCTCCAGAGATGTTATGGCCACCGGTCGCACCCGTTACGGTAAAAGTTCGTGAAACGATTAGAGGCCCGGTCATTAGTGATTCACTCACAGAATTCGATCAACCGGTAAGTTTGCAGTGGACTGCATCAGCAAATGACGACACCAGTTATGAATCCTTTTTAAAGCTAAATTACGCCAATAACTGGCAGGCGTTTAAGGCGGCATTTACACAGCACATCGCCCCCGCATTAAACATGTTGTACATCGATGAACAAAACATCGGTTATCTGGCCGTTGGGCAAATTCCATTGCGGCAGGATGAATATGGCAATCTGATTGAAGGCGGGCGGCTTCCTCGTGTTGCCTGGCAGCAACAAGGTCAATGGAAAGGTTTTATACCCGCTGCAGAAATGCCGCAGTTGTTTAACCCTGATGCTGGTGTGATTGTCTCAGCCAATAATAAAATTGTCGGTAAACAGTATCCTTATCCAATTGCCGCTTCATATGCTGAACCCGCCAGAGCGCAGCGTATTGCAGATCTATTGCAACAGGCAATTGGTAAAAATCACAAACTTGATTCGATGTTGATGGCCGCTATTCAGGCTGATGAACTGGATTTAACCGCGACAGTATTATCGAGTTTTCTGGCTAAGCAGCCCGTGCTGACTGAGAGCGAGCAAGGCGCAGCGTTAATCGGGATATTAGAAGGCTTTGACGGTGATATGTCAGCCGACAGTCAGGGTGGCGTCTTGTTACATGTCTTTGCCCGCCACTTACGACAACGACTTTATCAGGATGAAGTATCGACTTACTGGCAACGTCGTTCAATGGCATTACTGGGTCGGGTTGGGGGTGTTCCTCATCATCAGCTGGTTGATGATCTGAGCGATCCGCAATCACCGTGGTGTGACAATATTAAAACGACGGCCACCGAGTCCTGCACTGACATCATTAACCTGGCACTACAAAACACCTTAGCTGAACTGGATATTGCGCTGGGTGATGATCCGGATGACTGGCGCTGGGGCGATGTTCACTTTACCCGTCTGGCTCATCGACCGTTTAGTGACATCAACATGATGGATACCTTCTTTGAATATACCTATTTCGGCGGCGGTACGGTCAATACTGTTAATGCGTCAGGTGTTCGCTGGCAAGAAGATAATCATTATGAATCTACTTTCGGTGCAGGTTTCCGTCAGGTCATCGATATGGCTGGTCAACACTCTGCCGTGAATTCGACTGGACAATCAGGCAACCGATTCTCGCCTCACTATCTGGATCAGGTCGATGCGTTTGCTCGTGGTGAGCTTTATCCCTTAACGGGTAAGACATCGCAACAGTCGATGACGCTGGTAAGGGAGGCAAACTGATGAAGTTGTTTCAGTTTTTTATGAGCAAAGCACCGAACCGGGTGTTTTTATCTATCGTGCTGGGCGGTTTTGCCGGGATCACCTATGCCTTGTTGATTCCTGTGGTGTTATCCGCGTTAACACCGGAAGACCCTGATTTTCCTTATTTATATCCCGATGTCAGTTCATTTATGGGCATTCAGGTATCACACACCAGTGTGGCGATATTGTTCCTGGCTGCTTGTCTGTTAATTATGGCGTGTCGCACAGTGTCTCGGGTGATACTGGTACGCACTGCGATGGAAATTACTTCTGATATTCGCCGTCGTATTTACCAGCGAGTCAGCTTTGCGCCCGTGGCTGCACTGGAAAAGACTGGGCCTGCAAAACTGGTTGCGGCCATTACGACGGATGTTGGCCGGATTGTCATCGGAGCGCGGATCATGCCGGATATTCTGGTGAGTCTGGTGACGGTGATTGGCATGCTCGGATTTATGTTGTACCTGAACGAAAATGTATTCTGGTTTGTGCTGACGACTATATTTATCGGGATTGTTACCTTTCAGATTCCCATGATGATTGGTAATTTTTTCTTTGCCCGTTCCCGAGTCAATTACGACAACCTGAATGAAGCGATTCGTGGCCTGTTATATGGTGCGAAAGAGCTAAAACTGAGTCAACAAAAGCGCCGACATTACTACCGGGATATCTTAAACAACTATGAAACCCGGGTGCTGGAAGATGATAAAACCGGACAGACCATTGTTAGTGCTGCTACGAGCTATGGTGATCTGATCAGCTTCTTTGTCATTGGGATTATTGCGTTCATCTTTCGTAACTACCAACCGATTAGCACAGAAGAGCTGGTTGGTGTGGTCATGGCGCTGCTTTATATCTCCGGACCGATTTCTGTCATCATCTATGGCTTACCACAAATTATGTTAGCCAGAGTGTCATTGAATAAGGTCAACAAGTTGTTCAGCGAACTACCGTTGGAATCTGAGTTTGATTATTCGCAATCTGAGCAGCAATCCGCCACGAATCTGTTAATGGATGATTCCTGTGAAGTTGCCGATAACATTCAGGAAGACGATGTGATGCCGATCACCTGGGACCAGATCCGTTATCGGGGCGTTACTTATCAATACAATCAATTAAACGGCTCCGATTCTGCGGCTTCTAATGAAGCCCAACCAGATCATAATTTCCAACTGGGCCCCATCGATTTGACGCTTAAAAAAGGCGAAATCACCTTCATCATTGGTGGTAACGGGTCAGGTAAATCAACGCTCAGTAAACTGGTAACACTGCACTATCTGCCAACTGGCGGTGAAATCTGGTTTGGAGATACACAGTTCACCGCTAGCAACGCCTCTTCTTTCCGTGAATCCATCAGTGCAATTTATACCGATTTCCATTTATTCGACCGAATCCTGAAAGACGTGGATAAAGCGACAGCCATCATGATCACGCACTATCTGGAATCCCTCGGGTTGAGTAACAAGGTCACTATGGACGGAAATAAGTTCTCTACGACTGATTTATCGGACGGACAACGTAAGCGTCTGGCGTTACTCGTAGCATTTTTAGAAGACCGGGATTTGTATTTGTTTGATGAGTGGGCTGCGGATCAGGACCCGGATTTCAAGCGTGTGTTCTATCACGATATTTTGCCAGCGCTCAAAGCACGAGGTAAGGCGATAGCTGTGATTAGTCACGATGAAAATTATTTTGATGTTGCTGATCGGGTGGTGGTGCTCGAAGAAGGCAAAGTAAAACGGGAGGATGTGAGAGCAGAGCATCCAGCCGTCGATATGGACACTGTGCATTAATGTGTTAATTACAGGAAACAGAGACAGGACGTTTAGCAGAATATTCAGGAACCAACAAAAATAACAAGATGGAGAGTAACACGTGAGTATGCAAACGTTTCCACTCAGTTTGTCTCAGTCTGATATCTTTTTCGAACAGCTAAATGCCCCGGATGAACCGAAGTACAATATCGGTGGTTACATGAAACTCGGGCAGTTAGATGCGGAACGATTTTGTGACGCATGGCGACAGCTGGTGGATTCTGAAGCCGCGTTTGGTATTCGCGTAACTCAAACCCCTGAAGGACCGGCCCAATGGGTCAGTCCAACAAGACCTAATCAACTCCCCATTAAATCCTTTGTTGAAACCTCACAAGCATTGAGCTGGATCCAACAGCGATTTTTACAGCCGTTTGACTTGTATGAGCAGCCCTTGTACGCCTGTTACTTGTTGGCGATTGGTGAAGGCGAAACTCGTGAATACTGGTATGTGGCCTTGTGTCATCATTTGATGATGGATGGCGTCGGTTTTGCGAATATGTGCCGCTTGTTGAGTGAGTATTATCAGGTCAGTGCTCGTTCTGGTGATTCGTCAACAGCTGAGATATCCAATGACGATTACGGCACCAGTCCGGCACAATGGCAACAGGTTGTTGCTCAGGATTTAGCCTATCAGCAAAGCGATAAGTATCAACGAGACAAAGCCTGGTGGCAGCAACAATCGTTAGTGACCGAACCTTTGTTAACGCCCTGGTATCGTGCTGAGCATCGTGCAGTAAAACAGGCTGGTTCAACGCCTGGAAACAGCTTTCGTCGGGTTATTGATGTGCCACAAAGCCTCGCTGATGAAGTGGATAAACTCGCCAAAATACAGCGTGTACAACCCGCGCAAGTATATCTTGCGATGCTGGCCATATACGCCAGTAAAGTTCAGACCCAACAACAAGTAGTCATTGGGCTACCACTGCATAATCGTCGAAATCGGACTGAACGAGCAATGCCAGGTATGTTTACCAGTGTCAGTCCTCTGGCGATTGAATGTAGTGAATCACTAAAAGTTAGTGAGTTATTACATACCCTGGAGGGTTCGCAAAAAGCGCTATTTCGTCATCAGCGATTACCATTAAGTGATATTCGTCAAACTCAGTCCGTTAGCCGCGAGCAGGCGTTATACGATATTGGCTTTAGTTTCTTGCCTTTGGACAACACGTTAACCTTTGACGCAAATCAGCCACCCGCTGAAATGATTTATCTCGATAATCAGCATGAGCCAACTCCATTGCTGGTAACCGTGTGGCAAAGTCAACGAACGGATGGAGAATACAGAACCAGTATTCAGCTTGATTTACGGTGGGCGTATTTTAGCCAGAATGAAGCCAACTTACTGGCGGATCGCTTACTGACTATTCTGCATCAACTGACGGAACGTAACGACGAAGGCAAACTGACTGACAGACGCCTGCGTGATGTTCAGCCAATGGCTGATAAAGAATGGCAGCAAGTCCTCAGGCACGCGTTACCTAATCGGCCTGCGGCCACTGATGATCTGCTACATGAGATGTTCAGACGACAAGCCGAGCTGACACCGGATGCAATCGCTGTCGTGTTTGATGAAACGGTGTTGACCTATCAGACACTTGATGCTCAGTCAGATGCACTGGCGGCAGCACTGCAACAGGCCGATATTAATGTCGGTGATGTGGTCGGTATTAAACTGGCAAGAAGTGAGCGCATGTTGGTGTCGGTGCTGGCCGTTTTAAAAACCGGAGCGGCATACGTACCACTGGACCCGGCCTATCCAGAGGCGAGACTGGCACAAATTACCGATGATTGCTCACCCGCAATAATTATCACCGATGACAACTATCCAGGGTTATTAACGGAAGGTTTGATCAGCCCTGCGCCGTTTATTCCCGCCACACTTTGCGCTCATCATCTGGCTTATATTATTTATACGTCGGGTTCGACCGGTGTGCCAAAAGGCGTGATGATTGAACATCGCCAGACGGCAGCCTTGTTGAACTGGTCTCATCGCTATTTTTCTCAAACTGAACTGACGGCTGTCCTGTTCAGCACCTCACTGAATTTTGATCTATCCGTATTTGAAATGCTGGCACCATTAACGATTGGTGGTCGGGTGGTAGTGGTTGATTCAATCCTGTCATTGCTGGATTCGCCGTTGAGCGGCGAACGTAACGTGACGCTGATTAACACGGTGCCGTCCGGCATTCGAGCGCTACTCGACCGTCAGTGTTTACCTGCGAATGCGGTGACGATCAATCTGGCTGGCGAAGCGTTAATGCCAGATGTGGTCAATCGTTTATTGCAGCAAGAACACGTTCGGCGGGTCGTGAATTTATACGGGCCATCAGAAGATACAACCTATTCAACCGCAAAATATTATTCGTCACTGAATGCGTCGTTAAAGCCCGTGCAGTTTGTGACGATTGGTCAGCCCGTCAGCGGGACGCAGGCCTTGATTGTCGATGCTCAGGGAAAACCAGTGCCAATGGGCTGTGTCGGTGAGTTATTGCTGAGTGGTCATGGCGTGACTCGTGGATACTGGAATCAGCCGGCAATGACGGCTGAAAAATATGTGCCGCTGGAATTGAATGGTCAGGCGGCTCGTTGGTATTGCACAGGAGACAGAGCACGCTGGCGAATGGCGGAAACGGGCTACGAGCTGGAGTTTTTAGGGCGTCAGGATGACCAGGTGAAAATCCGGGGATTTCGGGTTGAGCCAGGTGAAATTGAAGCGGTATTGCATCAACAAACCGGTGTAAACAGTAGCCGGGTGCTGGTTGAGGATGACCAGCTGCTGGTATGGATTAAGCCGGATGCAGCAGTTACTGAATCACAAGAGCAGCAAACTTTACTGGCGTCACTTAAAACCTGTTTAGCCGACACCTTTCCTGGCTACATGCAGCCGTCTGGCTGGACAATGCTCGCTGACTGGCCGTTATTACCAAACGGCAAACTTAACAAATCAGCGTTACCTCGGCCTGTTATACAGGCTAATCAGGCAGCCTTACCTCTGGAGACAGAAACACAGCAATCGCTGGCTGAATTGTGGCGTACCGTGCTGGCTGTTGAATTAGCTGATGCAAACACCAGTTTTATCGGTGCTGACAGCCACTTCTTTAATCTTGGTGGTCATTCTTTATCGGTTGTCGCATTGGTGGCTCAGATACAAGCACGATTTGGTTTGATTGTTCGTTACGTGGATGTGTTCCAAAAGCCCCGTTTATCGACACAGGCGGCCTGGATTGAACAGCTTATTGCTACGGATCGTCAGCAAGAGTTTGATAACAGACATGCCATCGAATTGTCTGATTTAGAATGGCCGGTGATGGCAACACCAGCGCAACGACAATTGTGGTTAGCCGAGTCTACAACCCTCTCCGGGGCCGAATACAACATGCCTGGTGTGTTTCGAATCACCGGGCATTTTTCGCCGGTTCTGGCGGATAAAGCGTTAGTCCGGATCATCAGGCGTCATCAGGCACTACATACGGTGTTTGCTGAGCAAGATGGTGTATTGCAGCAAAGACTACGCGACGTTCCAGGTACGGTTATCCAGACGGTGACGTTATTGGAAGACCGTGACGCGCAAATCACCCAATTGTGTCAGCATCCGTTCGATCTGAGCCGTGACTTAATGATCCGCGCTTCGGTATTACCTGAATCCAACGGCGATACAACGCTAGTGGTTGTGTTGCATCACATTGCAGCGGATGGCTGGTCTGTTCGGTTGTTGATTGAAGAATGGCAGGCTTTTTATCGCGAGTTGATGACCGATTTTAGCGCCGGTGCTGAATCTGATCCCGGCAGTTTTCATGATGTCAGTATGTTGAATGACAGTGCATCAGCACAAGCAAGCGATGTGGCTCGGGTGCAGTACGGCCATTACGCTCGTTGGCTGATGGAAGGAACACAACAGAAACAGAGCGACGCACTGGCTTACTGGACTGAAAAACTGGCGGATGTTCCGGCTATTCATCGATTACCGTTAGATCGTCCGCGTCAAACGGCGGGTGACGTTCGGGTTGCGGCGGTTCATCAGTCGATTGATCGATCATTGCAGCAACAACTGGAAGCATTCTGTCAGCAACATCAGTTAACGCCATTTATGGTGTTCCATACGGTGGCTTGTCTGGTAGTGGCTCGTCATAGTCAGCACACTGATGTGGTGTTTGGAACGCCTGTCGCGAATCGGCATCGGCATGAATGGCAAGCCGTGATGGGCTTGTTCGTCAATACAAACGTATTACGGGTCAATACCGGACAATCGTCAATTGCGGCATTGTTGGCCCATGTTCGAACAACATGTCTGGATGCTCAAACCTGGCAAGCATTGCCCTTTGAAACGGTTCTCGAAGCACTTGCTGTTCCCAGAGTTGAACATGCCGCACCATTAGTGCAGTTGTTGATTAATCAGCATCCGGCGACTCAAAACACACTTGCTTTTGAGCAATGTACTGTCGTGCCAGAAACAGAATTTCTGCCGCCGTTAAAGTTCGATCTGGAAATTAATATTGATACAGCAGGTGCGACTACGCGGCTGCAATGGTTATTCAATGAAGCGTTATTCAATCAATCAACGATTCAACGTCTGAGTGACCATTGGTTACAAACACTGCAACGCTTGCTGAACGCTGATTTGAATGCGCCGGTGAGTAGTCTCAGTCCATTTAGTCTGGATGAATGTGATCAACTGTTTCATCAGTTTGCAGGTCAATCTCAGTCTTCGCCAACCGATGAACATCTGGCAAACCTGTTCCTGGCGCAAGCGATAAAAACACCTGATCAGATTGCGTTAATACAAGATGATGAAACACTGAGTTTTTCGGCACTGGCCCAGCGTGCGCAGCGCATCGCATTACAGCTTCAACCCCTGGTGCAACGTGCTAACAACCGTAGTGCAATCAACAAGATTCACGATAACAGCAGTATTGATGGTTCTCCTGTCATTATCGGCGTGTGCTTGCCTCGCTCGTTCGATCAGGTATCCGCTATTTTGGGGATTCTGATATCTGGCGCTGCCTGGTTACCGATGGACCCTGATTATCCGCAAGAACGGCTGAATTACATGATTGAGGACAGCAGGATGTCCGGGCTGTTTACCGAGATTGCTGTTAATGAACTGAACGTTCCGGCAACTTGTTCTCTATTGCAGGTTGAATACCTGTTAGCACAGCCGATTCCGGATTCAGGCGAAGTGTTAAATTTATCGGGTATCCAGCCTGAAGATGCTGCCTATGTGCTGTACACCTCCGGCTCTACTGGCGCACCAAAGGGTGTGATTGGTCATCATGCTGGCATTTTAAATCGTTTGCACTGGATGTGGCGTTGTTACCCGAATACCGCGCAGGATGTGTATTGTTCTAAGGCCGCAATAGGTTTTGGTGATGCGATTTGGGAGTTATTTGGTGGCTTACTGACGGGGAATCCGGTGGTATTAGCGCATCAACATCAAGCCACTGATCCGTCTGAATTAACACAACTGGTTATTCAACATGCCGTTACCCGTATGGCGATGGTGCCGTCTTTATTGAATGTTTTACTGGATTTTCCATCGTTTCAGTCACAGGCATTAGCTCAGTTAACACATGTTTCGGTCAGTGGTGAAAAACTACCAGAAGCGCTGATTCATCGCTTTTTACAGCTGGATACTCATTGTGAGCTACTCAATTTGTATGGGTCGTCTGAAGTCGCTGCTGATGTTACTGCAATGCCGGTGCGTCAGCTAAAAGCGGGTGAGTTCAACAGTATCGGGCAGCCACTCGATAACATGATGTGTCTGGTGTTGAGTGAACAGCAAACCCTGTGTCCGGCAGGTCATTTTGGTGAACTGTACGTGGCAGGTCCAGGTGTGGCTACTGGGTATTTACACCGTCCTGATTTAACGGCTGAACGCTTTATTTCAACTGATTCACTAACGGCGACATCTTTGCCGGAATTTGAGCCTTACCGGAAGCAATTTCCGATAGTGTTCAGAACGGGCGATAAAGTTGCGTGGAATGATCGGGGAGAACTACTGTTTGCTGGTCGGGTGGATGACCAGATCAAATTACGGGGATTTCGAATTGAACCCGGTGAAATTGAAGCCGTAATACAACAGTTGCCAGGCGTAAAAACCTGCAAAGTCAGATTGTATCAACCGGATGTTGAATCATCTTCAATGTCGGTCATATCAGCGTCGCTGGTTGCCTGGTTGGAGTTAGCGCCCGGCGCTTCCTTTGATGTTAGTGTGTCTGAATGGCGAACGGTCTTAGGTGAGCATTTGCCCGATTTTATGATCCCTGCATGCTGGGTCATTGTTGAACGCTGGCCGCTGACGCCTAACGGTAAAATCGACAAGAAAGCATTACCTGCCCCCGATTTTTCATGGTTACAAAGTGAATTTGTCGCGCCCGAAACGCCTTTGGAAGAGACATTGCAGCATCTGTGGTCGTTAGTGCTTGGACAGGATGACATGGGTGTTACGCATGATTTCTTTCATCTTGGCGGGCACTCATTAGCAGCGATGCAACTGGTCAATCAGATCCGTCAGTATTGTCAGGTTGAAGTGAGTATACGCCAGCTTTTTGAAGCGACGACGATTCGTCAGCAAGCTAAGCTGATCCAGCAACACAGCAGTCAACTACGACAAGAGTCGGCTCAAACAGTCTTGCCCGTTAATGCTAATCAGCCCCCTGTTTTATCGATTCCACAACAACGTTTATGGACAGTTGAGCAATTATCGCCAGGTCAGAATCACTATCATGTTCCGGTAGCAATCAGGATAGAAGGCTCTTTTGATGTAGCCCGGGCAGAACAGGCATTAAAGTATCTGGTTGCATTACATGAACCGTTGCGTAGCCGGTTTGTGTTGAGTTCGGCTGTTGAGCATCAGGCAACGCCTCAGTTGATGATTGATGATATAGATGTGTTGTCTGTTGCGATAGAAACACGTCCAGTGACGGTTTTGCCAGATGGTGAACAACTACGTCAGATAAGTAGTGAAGCGTTTGATCTGGCTACCGGGCCATTACTGCGTTGTTACTGGTTTGAACAAGCCTCCGCTGAGCAGGGGATCTTGCTATTTGTGTTGCATCATATTGTTACCGATGGATGGTCAATGGGTGTGCTGGTGGAACAGTTCAATCAGCTGTATCGCAGTGGTGATGAAGCGTTTGCATTGTTAAATAGCCAGATTAACCATCGTTATCAGGATTTTGCGAGTTGGCAACGCGCCCGGTTGCACACTGAAGCAATGGCACAGTCACTGAACTGGTGGCAACAGCAGCTTAGTGGTTGCCCAACCTGGCATGGCATTGCTTGTCGTTTTGGCAGTGAAGTTGGCTACGATGCTGAACACCAGACAGAACACCACACAATGTCCGGTTCGTTATCTCAACGGATTCAAACAGTATCGGCAGCGCAATCATCCAGCCTTCGTCACTGTGCGCAACGACTGGGTGTTACGCCGTTTATGCTGTTGCATGGTGTGCTGAACTGGTTGTTGGTGCATTACAGCGATCACGATGAGGTCTTGATTGGAACACCTGTGGCTAACCGGGAGTCAGCCGAATGGTCTTCACTGGTTGGTTTCTTTGTGAATGCCCTGGTGTTACGACTACCTGCCATAACCGAATTATCCGGTTCGATTGCCGATTATTTTTCAGTCGTGAAGCAAGCGAATCTTGATGCGCAATCTCACCAACAAGTGCCTTTCGATCACCTGATCGAACAGCTGGATTTACCGCGTGATGCCAGTGAGCATCACCATTCTCCGCTCATACAAATTATGTTGAGCATGAACACAAATCAGTCTGCTCAACTTTCACTGGATGGCGTGGCAACTGAATTAATGCCGGTTGTCATGGATTCGCCCTTCTCTTTGCATGTGCTGGCTGACTGGCAGGAAACGTTAACGCTGGACTGGCGTTGGCAGCCTGAAAGCTTTAATCAGGCAATGATTGAACGGTTGGCTGAGGGGTTTAATTATTTACTCCACCAATTGACTGAGCAGCCAGCGCTAATGTTGAGCGACTGGCGACTGATGGACAGACAACAAACGCAATCCTTGCTGAAGGAAACCCGCGCAGAGCAGTCAGTCGCTTTACCGACTTTACTCCATTATTTTGAACACGCCTTTCCCGGCCATGGTTCAGCCATTGCTATTGTTGATGGGGAAAGACAGGTTAGCTATCGAGAGCTTGATCAACGAGCTACTAATCTGGCTGCGACACTGGTTAATGCCGGGATTTCAAAGGACATCCCGGTTGGCTTACTCGCTGAACGCAGTGCTGACCTGTTTATTGCCATGATTGGCGTGATAAAAGCCCGAGGTGTGTTGTTGCCACTGGCTACTGGTTTGCCGGACGCCAGGTTACACACCATGATCGAAGATTGTCAGCCTGGACTGATTTTAGCGGACGACGCATCGTTGCATCGTGCTCAACAGTCAGGGAATGTTCCGGTACTGACATTAACTGAGGCGCTGACTGGCAGTGTTACCTTTCAGGCTCAGTCGGTGTTCCCGGAAGATTTAGCCTGGATTATTTATACCTCGGGTTCTACCGGACAACCAAAAGGCGTGATGATTGAACATGGCGGAGCGGCCAATATGTTTCAGGGTTGGGTTGATCGCGGTGATGTGCATGCTGATAGCCGGGTTGCCCAGTTTGCGGCCATAAGCTTTGATGCCAGCATGATGGAATGGATGAGCGCATTATTGGCGGGTGCAACGCTGGTGATTTGTCCGGATTCGGTGAGACAGCACCCAGCGGCATTAGCAGACTGGCTGGTGGACCATCAGATTAGCAATATCACGTTACCGCCATCGTTGCTGGCATTGTTGCCACAACGGTCTGATTATCAGCTCGATACGCTGATTACGGCGGGCGAGGCTATTACATCGGAGGTTGCTGATGTCTGGCGGCATCAGTATCGCTTGTTCAATGCTTACGGGCCTTCTGAAATCAGTGTCTGTGCGTCTTACGGTCGTTTGCATCCTGAAGAGCTGGTTCACATCGGTACGCTCATGCCAAATACAGCTGGTTATGTGGTAACACCTCAGGGTCAGTTAGCGCCGAGAGGCACGATTGGCGAATTATATCTGGCAGGTCCGGGTGTTGCTCGTGGCTATTTGAATCGATCGTCAGAAACAGCCGCGAAGTTTATGGCTAATCCGTTTTTAACGGTTGACGATGATGTTTCTGACCACAAATTACAGCGCGTTTATCGAACCGGTGACAAGGTTCGCTGGTTAGAAAATGGAACGCTGGAATATCTGGGACGTGTCGATAATCAAGTCAAATTACGTGGTTTTAGAATTGAACCGGGTGAAATTGAACAGGTGATTAACCAACATCAGTCTGTTGTAACCACCAAAGTGTTGTCGGTGGAGCAACAACTGGTTTGTTGGTTCCAGCTCAGTGATGGTGCTTCAGTTTCTGAAACGGCTCAGGCGTTAGCGTTGTTAACCGAACATCACTTACCCGATTATATGCAGCCTGCCTCATGGGTGCATGTAGAACGCTGGCCGTTAACCATTAACGGAAAAATTGATTCTACGGCACTGATTTCGATGATTAACAGCCAGCGAATTGATTTACAAGGTAGCGAAAAATACGCACCACTTTCATCGGATACTGAAACGGCGTTAGCAGAATGCTGGCAGCAGGTGCTGGGGCATACACATGCTGATCTGCAAGAAAACCCGTTATCACAATTACACAAGCACAGTCATTTCTTCCGCGCTGGTGGTCATTCGTTGTTGGCGATTCAACTGGCTAATCTGATTAGTCAGCAATTTTCTGTTTCATTTACGCCACAAGACATTTTTACAGCGCCGACGCTGGTCGAGATGGCCGGAGAGATTGAACAACGAACGTCAGCGAGTGTGGTGTGGCAAAAAGCCCCTGTACAGCCGCATTATCCGTTGTCCTGGGCGCAACAACGTGTCTGGTTTATCGACCAACTAAACAGTAACAGTGCTGAATATCACATGCCGATGTTACTGAAAGTCACCGGACATTGTGATCTTACCAGGTTAGCTCATGCCGTTAATGCGGTGATTGCGGTGCAGCCTGCATTACGAACGATTTATCGTGATACCGATGCCGGTGAAAGCATTCAGCAAGTGTTAGACACGGGTGAATTGATCATTCGACAGCACAGGTTGGATGTTGATGAGATTGAGGCTTTGACCGCGCTGACGAATCGACTGGTTAGTCAGCCGTTTGATTTAAAGACAGAAATACCGATTCAGTGCCACTGGATCACCTCAAGTCAGAGTAATTCTGATGGTAGTGGTTACTTGCTGGTTATTCTGCATCACATTGCGGCTGACGGTTGGTCGGTGAATGTGTTAATGACACAGATAAATAAGGCCTTAGCGGGCGAATCACTGACGCCAAACTCGCGGCAATATATAGATTATGCCTGGCAGCAACATCAACAAACTCAGGATGCTGCGATTGATTATTGGCAGCAGCATCTGGCGGGTGTGCCACTGACGCACAGCTTACCGTTGGATTTCTCACGACCTGCTCAAAAACAGACGGTGGGTAACAGGGTGTTAACCCACTTTACACCTGAACAGAAACACCGCTTGATTGCATTAGCTCAACATGCAGATGTCACGTTATATATGATGCTGCAAGCAGTGCTGGGACAGATCATTAGCTGGCATAGTAACAGCCACGATATTGTGATTGGTACACCGGCCGCTAACCGACCTCATAAAGCGTTTGAATCCGTCATTGGATTTTTCGTGAACACGCTGGTGATTCGACTGAATACCGATCAGGGTTCGCTGAAAGACTATTTAAACGCGGTGAAACAAGAGAATCTGGCCGCGCAACAACATCAGAATTTACCGTTCGAAAAGCTGGTTGAAGTGTGCAAGGTGCCAGGAAGTCTGCAATATTCGCCGCTGTTTCAGATTATGTTTGTGATGAATCCGTCAATATCGACGACCTTATCGTTGGACGGTTGCTCTCTGGACACTTTGCCGCTGATCACGCCCGCTGCTAAATTTGATCTGGAAATTACGGCCACTGAACAGGCTGATGATTCTCTGACAATTGACTGGCTTTATGATGTCAGCTTGTTTTCTCAAGAACATATAACCGCTTTGTCTCGTCATCTGAGTCAAGCGTTGGTGGCGTTATCTGAATTAACCACGTTGGATAATGTAACCACCAATGGCTGGTTGCAGCAGGCAGTGACAGACGATGAATGGCAGCGGGTCTGGTTGCAAAATGATCGCTGGACTGATTATGCACGAGAAATCCTGATCCATGAATTGATTGAGCAACAGGTCGAAGCCACACCTGATGCGTTGGCGGTATGTGTTGAGCATGAAACACGCACTTATCAGCAACTTAATCGTGAAGCTAATCAATTAGCTCATTTGTTACGTGCAAAAGGTGTTACGGCGGGTAAGCCAGTCGGCTTGTGTCTGCCTCGTTCCTGTGAACTGATGGTGAGCTTGCTGGCGATTCTTAAAGCTGGCGGTGCCTATGTGCCAATGGACCCGGCTTATCCTCAGCAACGCCTTGATTATATGGCAGAAATGTCAGATGCCGCGTTAACGATTACTCCCGAATGGTTGATGGAACAGGCGAGTGAAATAGCGCAACAAGCGTATGAAAATCCATTGCCTGCGGGAGATGAAACTCAGCTTGCCTATATGATTTTTACCTCGGGCTCGACGGGCAAGCCAAAAGGGACGCTGATTCCACACCATACCGTGGTCAATTTGCTGCAATGGTATGTGCAGGAATATGACTTTACTTCAAATGACCGATTTTTGGTGTTTTCTGCGACAGGATTCGATCTGACACAGAAAAATCTGTTAGCGCCTTTGACTTGCGGTGCAAGCATTCACTTTGCGACAGCGCAAGAATACGACCCACAACAAATATTAAAAGTAATTGAAAAACAACAGATTACCGTCACAAATTGTGCCCCTGGTGGTTTCTATCCAATACTGACATTTGCATCAGATCAGGATTACACCAGCCTGAATTCATTACGTTGGGTATTGTTGGGTGGCGAGGCAATTGATTATGGGCGCTTCACCGACTGGCTTGCGGGTAGTAAAGCCAGGCTGGTAAATATGTATGGACCAACAGAATGTACAGATATATCAAATAGTTACATTATTAAAGCAGACCATAAGTCAGGACAGGCTGTTCCGATAGGTCCGGCAATGGCAAACGTTACTTTGTATGTTGCCCAACCTTGTACAGCGTCCAGATCAGAATTTCTCTTAGTACCACCCGGATCACTGGGCGAATTATGCATTGGCGGCGCAGGCGTAACGCCGGGTTACCTAAAAAATGAACGCTTAACCGCAGAGAAGTTCGTAGATGACCCATTTTTTGACCAATACCCCGCCAGAGCACGAGAAATCTTGCACTGCGCTGCTCGTAAAGTGTATCGCACGGGCGATTTAGTCCGTTGGAATGATCAAAATGAGCTGGTTTTTTGTGGTCGGATCGATCACCAGATCAAATTGCGTGGATTACGGATAGAACCTGGAGAAATTGAGATCCAGATTCAGGCTTATTCTGGTGTTGTTCGTGCTTCTGTTATTACTGAGGACGAACAACTACTGGCATTTTTTACGGTTACTGATGATAAAGCCATCAATATCAATGCATTAAAAGCGCATCTGCAACAGCAGTTACCGGACTGGATGGTGCCAGGACGTTTGTATCAACTCTCGCAAATTCCACTAACACCAAATGGTAAAGTTGATCGTAATGCATTGATTAATCATGCAAAAAATACAGATGCTGATGGGATGGGTAAGCATTATGTTGCGCCTGTATCATCCGTTGCGCGGCAATTGCAGTTAATCTGGGCTAACGTATTACATCGTCAGCCGGAAGATATTAGTTGTGATACAAACTTCTTTGAATTAGGTGGACATTCGTTGCTGATGACGCAGGTTGTGCATCAGGCATTGAACGATCATCAGTTGCCACTGGCTGTTAAAGATATCTTTATTGCGCCCACTGTAAATGAACTGGCGGATCGTTTGATTGACAGGTTATCGGACAATGACACGTCACTCAGAGAAAACATGATCTCTTATCAGTTGGTCCCGGGTAAACGTATTGATGAGTCCGTTCGATATCCGCTATCAGTTGCACAAATGAGATTGTGGTTAACCGAGCTGCTCACCGGTGAGGAACGTGGCAAGCAGCAAGTGATTCAATTGGGTGTGACGCTAAAAACCTGTGATAACGCTTCGTTAAATCCTGAAAGATTACAGCAAGTATTTCAACAGCTTATCCAAGAAACACCGAGTTTAAGAACGGGATTTGTGCAGGCTGAACAACAGCCGTGGCAAGTCATTCATTCATTACAAAATTGCCCCAACATGCTGGCAATTGCTGATCAATCTGTCCTGAGTGATGTTGAACAGCATGGCATTATTAAGCGCTGGCAGCAGCTGCCATTCGACATAACACAACCGCCGCTGGTTCGTGGTCTGTTACTTAAGACAGGCGACAATCAATGGCGACTGGTTTGTCGTTTCCATCATCTGATTTGTGATGGATGGTCGCTTGCTGTGTTCTATCAGCGCTTATTCCAGCTTTATTTTGCGAGTGAATCGTCAGTCTGTCAGGCTGATGCCGTTAATTATCTTGATTATTGTGACTGGCAGCAGGCATTTCTTGCCAGTGATGAAGCGGATTATCAACGAGGTTTCTGGCGTGATTATCTGGCTGGTTGTTCGGGCTGGTTAAGATTGCCGTTCGAATATGATGATAATCAAGCTATTGAAAGTATTGATAAAAATAGTAAATCAGATACTAACTTTGCCGTATCGTTGTCATTGAGTGAGTCAGACAAACAAGTGATTCAAACGGCTGCCAAACGACAGCAAGCCAGCTTGTTTCATGTCCTGTACACCGCATTCAGTGTGCTGGTGGCTCGGCTGACTGAGAAAAACGATATCACGATAGGTATTCCGGTAAGTGGTAGACATCTGGCCGGAGCTTCAGAACTGGTTGGCTTACTCCTTAATAATTTACCCGTGCGCACTCAGATCGATATTTCTCTAAGTTCCGGCGCGTTGATCACGCAACAAGCCGCAAATATCAATAACGTGTTGGTTCATCAGGATTTACCGTTTGAGGAGATACTTAATCAGGCCAGAATTGAACGAACATCATCCAATAGTGATAAAAATCAACCAGATACACCATTATTCCAGTTGTTTTTTAATGTATTGAACTTGCCACAACCCGACGAGCAATTGTTTACAGATCAGAATTTCTCTTACGTAATGGATGATGTTCCTGAGGATGATCACAAATTTACGTTAAGTATGTATGTCGCTGATCAAACAGATGGCCTGTTGATCTTTATTAATTACAACAAAGATAAATTACCGCGAACCGCTGTAGAAGGATTTATTTTCCAATATAAACAATTGCTTATGGCAATGGTTTCGGATTTGAATCAGCCGGTTAATCAACTGTCCCTGGTGCCTGATATCGCTGACTTTACTTCCGGATCAGGATTACATCAGGTTCAGGGTGATCCAGAAGATAGCAGTCAGGTAGATCAGGATTACACTTACTGGCCTGATCCATGTAAACCGCTGCCGAAGGCCCCGGTTTTCAAGGCGATTCATGATTATGTGAGTCATTGGGCAAGCGATAAATCCACCGATATTGCGGTCTGCTCCGCAGGATTATCCTTGAATTGGCGTGAGCTGGATGAACTAACAACAAATTTTGCTAAAAATCTTATAAAACATGGAGTTAAAATAGCTTCTCCGGTTGGTATTCTGGCGGAAAGGCGGCCTGAATTGTTGATTGCAACTCTATCGGTCCTGAAAGCGGGTGGTGCATTTATGATGCTGTCTTCCGATGTTCCAGAGGCGAGAATTCAGCAACAATTCAGTGTAGTTACACCGGATCTGGTGATCACTCTTGGAAAAGCTGATCGCTCGGAAAGCGAGCTGTTACGGGGCCTCAGAGCAAAATTTCTCGAAGTGAATGTGCTGGATCTGACGCTCGAACACGTCAGTACAAGAAATACTGATCTAACAGAACAAGATCTGAATAACATTCAGTTGCCAACCGTTTTTGGCGAATCTCCTGCGTGTATTACCTTCACTTCCGGCACAACAGGTGTACCTAAAGCTATTGTCGGTCGCCATTCCGCATTAACTTCTTTCATGCCCTGGATGGCAAAAACCTTTGATTTATCCGATCAGGACACTTTTTCACTGTTGTCCGGGCTGGTTCATGATCCGTTACAGCGAGATATGTTCACGCCTGTCTGGTTGGGTGCAACGCTTGTCGTGCCCACTGAAGAGCAGATGTCTGCCACTCAACTCGCGCCCTGGTTATTACAGCATGGCGTGTCGGTGTTGCATCTTACGCCCGCTTTAGGAGCTCAACTCACTATGGCGTTGGAGCTGGACAGTTCATTGACGCTGCCAGCGTTACGTTTGGGCTTCTTCGTGGGGGAAGCACTAACACAAACACATATCAATAAATTCAATCAGTTAGCGCCAGCGATGCAGGTTGTGAATCTGTATGGTTCTACCGAAACCAGCCGTGCGGTCAGCTACTATCCGGTGACAGCTGAAGATACACACTGGCGGGTTATGCCGGTTGGCCGTGGCATGTTTGGATCAGAATTACTCGTACTGAATCGAGCAATGAAGCTATGCGGCCCTTATGAACCGGGTCAGCTGGCGATTCGTAGCCGTGAGTTGGCTTTGGGTTATGTCGATAATCAATCGTTGACCGATGCGGTATTCATCAGGAACCCGGAAACGAATGATCCGACAGATCGTTGGTATCTCACCGGTGATCTCGGGCACTTCCTGCCAGACGGCAATGTAATGCATCAGGGACGATCCGACCAACAAGTCAAAATTCGCGGTTTCAGAGTAGAACTGGCAGACATTGAAGCGACATTGACTGCGCAGCCTGGCGTTGAGTTTGCCGCAGTTATTGCTGACAGAACCTCAGATGACATCCGGTTGCTGGCCTTTGTTCAAATGACGGATGCTCAGATAACGGAGAGTGAAAACGGGAATTCGTCTGAGACAGACTTAATGCATCAGCTGCGTAGCCTGTTACCTGGCTATATGGTGCCTGCCGGATTACGCATTCTGCCTGCGATGCCATTAACTGCTAACCGAAAAATTGACCGTAAGCAATTACATGCACTTGCGCCAGAGCATCCCACAGAAGCAGCAGTAACTGAACAATCAACAGTAGCGGCACCTGAAACTGAGCTGGAACGTGAACTAACCGCGATTTGGCAGGAAGTATTGCCGGAACAAACGATAAGCGTTACCAGCGATTTCTTTTCACTCGGCGGACATTCGTTGCTGGCGACAAAACTACTGGTTCGAATTTATCAATTGTGCGGCGTGGAAATCAGCTATCCGCAATTTTTTCAACATAGTTCAGTGCGCGCTGTTGCGCATCTTGTTGAACAACACCGTGATAAACAGGCACAGAAACAACGTGTGCTGCAACAAACTTCAAAGAAAAAGAACACGATTAGCCTGTAGACCAATTTACTAAGGGAACGACCCATGACTGTAGATGACATCTTTGCATTATGTGAACAACAAGGCATTTCCCTGAGCGTTAGTGACGGGACACTCGACGTATCGTTTGATGAGATGCCTGATGCAGAGGTTATAGGTTTGCTCAAAACCCATAAAGCGGCATTGATTGACACAATTCAGCGATGGCAACAGGGTGATGATGAGCATGACACGATTCCTCAAGTTGACCGACATCAACAGTCTTTTGTTTTATCCCAGGCACAGCAACGGCTTTGGTTGATCGACCAGATTGAAGGCGGCAGTGCGCAATACAATATGCCAACGGCATGGCGTTATCAGGGAACGTTGAATCGTTCACTGGTTGAAGCGGCGTTTAATCAGATTATTGAACGACATGAGCCATTAAGAACACGATTCGTTAAAGAAGGTGAACAGGTTTTTCAGCAGCCGGATGAAAAACCTGATTTTCGAGTTAGCTGGTCAGATCTTTCTGACCAGTCGTTGTCGGAACAACAAGAATCCATTCGACAGGCTGCGGCGAACGATGCTGCAACGTCGTTTAGTCTCGCGACTGATTTGATGATCAGGATTCATATTATTCAGCAATCAGATGTTGAAGGCGTGATGTTATTCAACATGCATCATATTGCCTCTGATGGCTGGTCGGTGGGTCTGATGATGCGAGAGTTTGCAACGCTTTATCAGGCGTTGGCGAATGGTGAAACTGCGCAACAGGCGATTCAGCATTTACCCGAACTGCCGATTCAGTACATTGATTATTCCGCGTGGCAGGCAGACTGGTTACAGTCAGCGGATATGCAGTCCCGGATCGACTGGTGGCAGCAACAACTGAGTGGTATTCCACAAACTCATAATCTACCACTTGATTTTGCTCGTCCGGCGCAACAGCGCTTTACCGGCGGTTGTGTTGAGCAGTCGGTGCCATCAGCGACGTTTCATGCGCTACAACAATTAGCGCAAGGCCAGGAAACGACCTTGTTCATGGTGTTACAAACGGCTTTTGCTCTGTTATTGAACCGTTACAGCAATGAAGACGATATTGTGATGGGCACACCAGTTGCTGGACGGGTGCATCCCTCGGTTGAAGCGCTGATAGGCTTCTTCGTTAATACGCTGGTATTGAGAACCGATTTCTCTGAGTTATCTGATCAAGCTGAACAACCGGGTTTTATCGATTTATTACAGTCGAATCGACAAACTATTCTGGAAGCTTTTGAACATCAAAAAGTGCCGTTTGAAGCGTTGGTTGAACAGATTAATCCGCAACGAAGCTTGTCGCACAATCCACTTTTCCAGGTGATGTTCGTACTGCAAAATGCCAGTGATCAGGCCCTCGCTGATGGTGAGCAGGCTGTACAGTTACCCGGTGTTCAAATGGAGGCGATGCCTGAGCAGCAGGCGATCATTAAATTTGACCTGGAACTGAAAGTCTATGAACAGGCTGATGGCCTGTATCTTAAGTGGTACTTCAATGATTCGCTGTTCAAGCGTGAAACGATTGAACGCATGGCGAATAACTTTGCGGTATTGATGAATCATATCGTGGCATCTCCCACCAGCCCGGTTCATAGTTTACCTATGTTGTCCGCTGCAGAAATTGCTCAGATAAAACAGTGGAATCAGACCGATGTGAACTATCCATCAAAGCAGGGATTGTCGGATTTATTTGTCCAGCAGGTCATTAAAACACCAGACGAAATCGCTATTGTTGATCACCCAACGGGAGAGATTGAGGACGCCAGAGAGACGTGTTACGACCAACTGTTTATTGCGGCGTATCGTTTGATGTTGTTGTTAACGCATCACAATGTTCAGCCGGAAGAACTGGTCGCAGTTCGATTACCACGAGGCCGTGACCAGGTGATCGCAACGCTGGCGATTATGATGTCTCGTGGCGCTTATTTGCCCCTGGAAACTCACTGGCCGGATGAACGTTGCGCAGGTGTACTAAAACAAGCGGGCTCACGGTTTATGATCGTGTCAGATGAGCAGGATGGCCTGCTGATGGATGGCCTGACATTGCTTAATCTGAACGACCCAATGTTGCTGACCAATATTCCATCCTATGATGTGGCTGACGTGGTTGGCATTGCGCTGGATTATCTTGAAGATGCCAGTGGCCGCCCTGATCCGAACCAACTGGCTTACGTTATCTTCACTTCGGGTTCGACGGGTACGCCAAAAGGCGTGGCAATCGAACATCGCTCTGCCGTAAATACCATTCTGGACATCAATGCGGTTTATCAGGTGGATGATCTCGACAAAGTACTGGCGGTTTCCGCACTGAGTTTTGATTTGTCGGTATATGATTTATTTGGACTGCTGGCTGTTGGCGGGCAGATCGTGATTCCGGCGGATGATAAAGCTCAGGAGGCAGAACACTGGCTGGAATTGATTGATTATCATGGTGTGACATTATGGGACACCACACCAGCATCGGCTGTTTTGTTGGTTGAACAGCTAAAAGATCAGGAATCGGACGCGCCGATTCGTCACTTTATGTTGAGTGGCGACTGGATCCCACCGAATTTACCAAAACGTCTCTGGCACGCGTTCCCAGGCTGTGAAGTTCATAGTATGGGCGGCGCGACAGAAGGCTCTATCTGGTCGATTCATTATTTAATTGAATCCGACACCAGCGAACGAAAAAGTGTGCCGTATGGCCGTCCTCTCGCGAACCAGTCATTTTATATTTTGAATTCTCAGGGAGAGATGTGTCCGTTAGGTGTGCCGGGCGAATTGCATATTGGAGGCATAGGTGTTGCTCGTTGTTATTACGGCGATGAAGCAAGAACCAATGCCAGTTACTTCTGGCATGACGGGTTACAACAACGTTTGTATAAAACCGGTGATTTGGGCCGTTATCTCACGAATGCTCAGGGTGAACCTGATGTAATCGAATTCATTGGACGCGTGGATAACCAGGTCAAAATCCGGGGTTATCGTATTGAAACCGGTGAAATAGAAGCAGCGATTAACAGTCACGATGACATTTACACCTGTGTGGTCGGCGCGACGGGGGAAACGTCTGAAACCAAACAATTGGTTGCCTGGATTTGCCCGGAACAAGCCTGGCTGGAAGCGCGTTCAGGTGACATTGGTCATCATCTGGTCGAAGAATGGACGGGTATTTTTGATGATACTTATGTCGGTGATGAACAAAACGAAGGGTTACCCGCTGAGTTACGAGGCTGGAATTCGAGTTATACCGGAGCGCCCATTCCACCCGCATCAATGTGGGAATGGCTGGATAACACGCTGGAACGAATACATGTATTAATTGATGAGGCAACCGCGCGTTTGGGGCAGCCTCCAAAAGTGTTAGAAATTGGCTGTGGGACGGGCATGTTGTTAACCCGTTATCAGCCGGGTTGTCGTGAAGTGCATGGTATGGATATTTCAGCGACAGCACTGGCGGGTATTCAACAGCAACTCACTCGACAACAGGTATCTCATGTTCATTTGCATTGCGGAGAAGGGGCGACGGTAGGCCAGTTATCGAGTGAAGCTTTCGATCTGGTGATCATTAACTCGGTTGTGCAGTATTTTCCGAATCAGAATTACCTACGCCAGGTGATTGACCAGGCGATGAACAAGCTGACCGACGATGGCTCTTTGTTTATTGGCGATATTCGTAATCTGGATTTACTGGCTCCGCATGTCGCTGCGATAGAACGACATAAGGTGATCAGTCAGGGCGAAAATACGACTGCCGGGCAGCTTGCCGCGAATATCCGCCGTTACATTCAGCAGGAAAAAGAGCTGGTTATCAGCCCGTCTTTTTTCCTTGAATTACAGAATCACTATAGCCAGATAGAGCGTGCAGATATCCTGGTCAAACAGGGTTCGCTGGATTCTGAAATGTTGCGTTACCGCTATGACGTTGTGCTATCTGCGTCGTCAGTGGCCGAAACAGGCGGAGAAATTCACTGGCAAGCGTTGGATGAATCAGGCCAGCTGGATTTATTACAACTGACCGCGTTGATTCAGTCCGCACCGCCAGACAGTGTGATCGGTCTGTCGGGATTGTTGAATCCTCGTATCAAAAACGATGTTGCATTGCATCAGGAATTAATGCGTTGGAAACCAGGGTTGGTACTAACACCATCCCAGTTGGAGCGTTTTGAATACTCAGACGATTCATCATTAATTCAACTTCGTAAAGCGGCGCTTGAACTGGGGTATCGTCTTGAATACAGCTGGTCTCAGGATGATATGGCTCGTCTGGATGTTGTGCTTATTCCTTTGGGGATAAAGGCTCCTGCTATTACTTCCCGTAGTGAATATCAACAGTCAGTGCTTACTAACTATCCTCAGTTATCTCGGTTGTGTGCGCCTCTGACCTCTGCGCTTAAACAACATTTGTCTGACTCGTTGCCCAATTACATGATGCCAGCCAGCATGGTCTGGCTGGAACATCTGCCATTAACGGCGAACGGTAAAATAGATCGTAAAGCGCTGCCAGCGCCAGCGGAAGCTGATTTGCAAACGACGGCTTATGTCGCGCCATCTGATGAGCATGAACAAGAAATGGCAGCGATCTGGAGCCAGTTACTGGATGTAGAACAGCCTGGCGTTAATCATAATTTCTTCGAACTGGGTGGGCATTCATTATTAGCGACCCGGTTGATTTCTGCGATTCGTCGATCTTTTGGTGTGGATATTCAACTGCGAAGTCTGTTCGCTGCGCCAACCATTGCGGCATTAACGACGGAAGTCAGATCGTTAATGCAAGGTGGTAACGAGCATGCAGTATTACCGGCTTTATCGGCAGAGTTTGCGCACGAACAAAGCGTGAATCTGGAACATGGAGCGGTGGCTTATCCACAGAGTTTTGCGCAGCAGCGACTTTGGTTGATCGAGCAAATGGAAGGTGCTTCGGCGCGTTACAACATTCCGGCTGCAATCCGACTAAAAGGGGACATTAATGTCAGTCAGTTCAAACATGCCATACAGGTGTTAGTTGACCGGCATCCGACGCTAAGGACGTTGTATTCCGGAGAGCAACAGATTGTTTTGCCTGCCGCTCATGCTCATTTTCAAACGTCAGATCTGACGATAATCACAGGACATGATACGCAACTAGCTGCGGTACAAACGCATTTACAACAAGATGCGGCATTTATTTTCAATCTGCATTTTCGGGCTGGAGAAGCTCATCCGAATGCGTTGATTCGTGTCCATTTAATCAAACTGGCCGACCGTGACTGGGTGTTAAGTTATTGCGTTCATCATATTGCTGCAGATGGCTGGTCGGTTGAACGTTTGATAAACGAATGTATCGCAACCTATGAGCAGGATTCTGCCGATCAGGGCGTTGCTTCTCAACAATTCAGTTATGCCGATTATGCCAGTTGGCAGCAGTCCTGGTTACACAGCGGTGTGTTAACGGATTCAATTGACTGGTGGAAGCGACAGTTAGCCGGTGTGCCGGAATGCCATAATCTGCCACTTGATAAACCTCGTCCAGCGGTTCAGGGCTTTGCAGGTCAACGAATTACTCGCATGATCGATGCGGCTACTACTCAGGCATTGCGTGCTTTTGCTGGTGAGCAGGACGTGACTTTGTATATGTTGTTGCAAACCGCATTTTCCGTATTGTTAAGCCGCTACCAGACCAACGTCAGCGATAATAATCCGATGCATGATATCGTGATGGGCACGCCATTATCTGGCCGAACGCATCAGGAACTGGAAGCAATAACCGGATTTTTTGTGAATACTCTGGTGTTGCGTCAGCAATTTGCAAATGATGCGACTTTTGTTGAGTTATTAGCCGCTAATAAGCAGAAATTGCTTACCGCCTGGCAGCATCAACATGTTCCGTTTGAAATGATCGTTGAACAGGTTTGCTCACAACGGAATCTGAGCATCTCCCCACTATTCCAGCTCATGTTTATCTTCCAGGATTCTGCCTCAGAAGCCGTAGTGTTTAATGATATTGAGATCGAATCGGTTGAACGTGATGGTCACAGTATTAAGTTCGATCTGGAGCTTAGTATTCAGGGTGAGGGCGATACACTGACTTGTCACTGGCACTACAACCCTGACTTGTTTTATCACCAAACACTGCAACAAATGGCGGGCTGTTTTGAACAGTTGCTTACCAGCATTCTGGCTGATCCGTCATTGTCAGTCGGCTTGCTGGCGATATTGCCGGAAGCGACCAAAAACCGATTACTCACGGACTTCCAGGGGCCTGAGGTATCCGTTTCTGATAACGATTCAATTCTTACTCGCTTTAAACAGCAAGTAACTGAACGACCGCAGCAGGCTGCGGTGATCACCAATGATGAAACCTTAAATTATCAACAACTGGCTTTCCGGGTCGATCAACTATCCAGCGTATTATCGCAGCAAGTTTTGTCGGGTGAAGGCTCGGGATTTGTCGGTATTTTACTGGAGCGTTCGGCGTGGTATCCGGCGGCAATGCTGGCGGTTGCTCAGGCTGGATTTGCCTGGGTGCCATTTGACCCGGAAGCTCCGGCAGAAAGACTGGCGCATATGTTACGGGATGCCGATGTTTCTCACGTTATCGTTAGTACAGTGACGCAATCGGTGCTGACTGAATGTCTGGCAACGTCTGGTATTGATGTGTCAGCTGTTGTGGTCGATGAATTGCCAGCAGCGGATGCTGAACACCGTGTAAATCTCAGCACAGATAATCGTGCTGTTGATGTACCGGCATACATGATTTACACCTCTGGCTCGACGGGCTTACCAAAAGGTGTGGTGATTCCACACGCTGGATTGATTAACGCCATTTGTGCCGATATCGATAGTTACGAGGTGAATCCTGCTAGTCGGTTTATGCACCTGGTGTCGTTTAATTTTGATGCATCAATCTCTCATACCTTCATGACATTGTGTGCCGGGGCGACCTTGTGTATCTATGATGTGAAACAGTCAGCACAAACGATTCATCAGTTTGCTGATTCCCATCAGGTCACTCACACGGCGGTTCCCGCGTCATTGTTGGCTGCGCAACCGGAATTACCGATTCCGTCATTATCTCACCTGGTCGTTGGCGCGGAAAAAGTGCAGGAATCGCTGGCGCGTTACTGGTCGCAGGGGCGTAAATTCTTCAATGTTTATGGACCGACAGAAACCAGTATTACGGCGTCAATTGCTGATTACTCCAACCCTCAGCAGTGGGACACCATAGGTCGTCCGATTCAGAATTATCGGTGCTACATACTTGATCAGCAGCAACAGTTGTTACCGCCGGGGGTACCGGGTGAGTTGTATATTGGCGGCCCAGGCGTTGCAACGGGTTATCACAATCGCCCTGACCTGACAGCAGAGCGTTTTGTTGCTGATCCGTTTATGGCGGAGGGAAGCCGGATGTATCGTACCGGTGATTTAGTTCGCTGGACGGCTGACGGTTGCTTGTCGTTTGTTGGGCGATTGGATCATCAGATAAAACTCCGTGGCTATCGGATTGAAACGGGTGAGATTGAGTCTGTGATCAATGACTATGCTGATGTCAGCAGTTGCCGGGTTGCGGTGCAAAGAATTGATGATGTTGAACAGCTGGTTTGTTGGCTTGCGATGTGGGCTGACCGACGCGCTGCGAATGAATCGACGCAGTGGCTCAACGATTTCAGGCAATACCTGTCACGGCATCTGGCCGAATACATGATACCGACAGCGATTAAAATTCTGGATGTCATGCCTTTAACGATCAATGGCAAGATTGATGGGGCTGGTTTACCCGCTATGACGGCGGATGACCGCATTATGCAAAACTGGATGGCACCTGTCGGAGAGACCGAAAGCCGGATCGCTGAGTTGTGGCAACAGTTGTTACCGGCTCACCAGCATGAAGTGCCGGGCCGATTTGATAACTTCTTTACGGCGGGTGGACACAGTCTGTTAGCAACGCGACTGATGAATCGGATTGAACAAACATTTAGTGTACATTTGCCGCTTAAGGTGTTGTTTGATGGCCCGACTGTCGCTGAACTGGCGCAGGCTGTGAGCCACGGTGAAAACACGGTAAACGTACCGGCGCTGACTGCTCAACCTTTCGATGAAAAGTCGGCGGTTATGTCATTTGCTCAACGCCGTTTATGGTTTATTGATCAGCTGGAAGGTAGTAGTTATCAATACAACATACCTGCGACGTTACAACTGGATGGTGAATTGGACATAGCCAGACTGGAATCGGCAATCCGAACACTGATTACACGACACCAGGTATTGCGAACGGTGTTTGTTCAGTCTACCGGCGAATATGCGGAAACCGCCGCCAGTTTGACGTTACTACCCGCTGAGCAGTTTACGTTGATGATGGAGGACATCTCGAACGAATCAGATCAGCAGTCGACCATTGACGCAATGGTTTGTGAAGAAGCCTTGCATAGTTTCCAGCTTCACTCGGACATTATGCTGCGGGTCACACTGGTTAAATGCGCGTTGAATCGACATGTCTTGTTGTTTAATTTGCATCATATTGCTGGTGATGGCTGGTCGATGGCAGTCATCATCCGTGAAATCACTCAGCTCTACCAACAACAGTCACTGCCTGAATTGAGTGTGCAATATCATGATTATGCCCGCTGGCAACAGTTGCTCAGCAATCAGAGACTTGAGCAAGCGGAACGCTGGTGGCAAAACCAGTTGGCAGCGTTACCGGCATTACATCGTTTACCGACGGACTTTAATCGTCCGGCCCGCCAACACTATGCAGGTAAGACGGTCAGACAAACGCTATCAGCTAATCTGACGAGTGCGCTGAATCAGTTTGCACAACAGCATGATGTCACCTTGTTTATGCTGTTGGAAACCCTGGTCAGTAGTTTATTGCATCGTTATAGCGGTGAGTCAGACATCGTGCTTGGAACCCCGATTGCGGGTCGTCAAACACCTGAACTGGAACCTCTGGTGGGTTTTTTCGTCAATACATTGGTGTTACGTTCACGGTACGATGCAAATGTCTCATTCAAGGAAGCATTGGCAACAAATAAGCAGATGATTCTGCAAAGTTTTGAGCATCAGACATTGCCGTTTGATCAACTAGTTGAGTTGCTGCAACCGCAGCGTAGCTTGAGTCATCATCCGTTATTTCAGGTGATGCTGGTGCTACAAAACAATGAGCAAGAAGCAATAGCGCTAGCTGATCTGACGTTTACACCAGTCCCGCCTGCGGATGTCGCAACGCCATTCGATTTAAATATTCACATTAATGAGATTCGTCAGCCGGACGGCCATTCGGTCCTGAGAATTAACTGGCAATACGCAACCAGTTTGTTTACTGAACAGCGGATAACGAAGTTTGCGGATCATTTTGAACAATTGGCATTAGCGGCATTATCCGCACCAGAGACAGCAATAGCTTCTCTACCGCTATTAACGCCATCAGAACGAGAAACATTACGACAGCGTGGACAGGGAATTCAGCTCACACCAGCTGTTGCGACAGTCCATGAGTTGTTCATTCAGCAAGGAACTAAAACCCCGGAAGCTGTTGCGCTGGTTGCGCCGGACGGAACAACGATTAGTTATCAGGCATTAAGTGAACAGGTGAACCGAGTGGCGAATGCTTTGCTTAATTACGGTATTCAACCAGGCGAAAGAGTGGTTGTCTGGCTTGACCGAAGCCCACACATGATCATCGCTATTCTTGCGATTCTGAAAGCCGGTGCGTGTTATGTGCCAATTGATCCAGCTTATCCACTGGCACAGGCTGAACAGCGGTTATCGCTGGCTCAGACACGATGTATTGTCACTCGTTCAACGATGCCAACGATAACTGGCGCAGCTTCACCGCTTGATGAGTCATCCACATCGCATCCACTCACATCACATCATCTGATTGATATTGATGCGGTGTTGTTGGAAGAAACATCCGTTACTGGTTCGCCAGTCCATGTGTCTGTCGCTGACAATTCTCCGGCTTATGTGTTGTACACCTCAGGTTCAACCGGGTTGCCAAAGGGTATTGAAATGCCGCACAGGGCGCTGGTGAATTTAATTGAGGCATTAAAGGCTGAAACACCTGCGCTTTGCGAAGCCTGTCATGTTCTGCAATTCGCTTCTGTCGGTTTTGATATGAGTTTCACCGATATGATGTTGGCGTTATCAACGGGTGGAAAACTGGTACTGATAGATCGGGATACACAGCGCTCGGTCCCAGAAACCGCAGCGGTAATTCAGACGCAGCAACTTACGACATTAAATCTGCCATACACCATGCTGTTAGCGCTGGCGGAATATTGCAATGACCAGCGCCTCATCCTGGATTCATTACGCGTGGTCATTTCGACGGCAGAAGCCCTGAAACTGTCTGATGCGATACGGACCTGGTACGACAGACAACAGCAGGCTGGCGCTGGGTTTACCCTGGTGAATCATTTTGGTCCGACTGAAACTCATGTCATTACCAGCTTCACTCTGCCACAGGAAAGCCAACACTGGCCTGTTGAATGGTCAGGTAATACGCCTGTTGGCCGACCAATTGCCAATACACAAGCCTGGATTGTGGATTCTCATGACCAGAGTGTGCCTGAGGGATGTTGGGGGGAGCTGTTAATTGCAGGCGACGCACTGGCGACAGGTTATTTGAATAATGCTGAAACCACAGAAAAATCGTTTGTAACCGGACTTTCTGCGATTGATACAAAGCTGGGCGCTACTACACGTTTTTATCGAACAGGTGACATCGTGCGCTGGCATACCGATTCGGATAGTAAGCAATCCTGGTTGGAATACGGTGGACGGAAAGATCATCAGGTCAAGATTCGAGGCTTCAGAGTTGAGCCAGGAGCTATAGAGGCTACGTTGCTGCAACATGAAACCGTCATTGCCGCCAAAGTACAGATTAAACAAGAACGTGTGCTGGCCTGGTTGGTGCTGAATGAATCAGCTGACCTGACCGCACTGACCGCCTGGGTGAGAGAGCAGCTACCAGACTATATGCAGCCGTCCGGTTGGCAAGTAATGGACGCATTCCCACTCAACACCAATGGAAAAGTTGATACTAACGCCTTACCGCCGATTGAATTACCACAAGATGACGGATTGCCGCCACAGACAGACACCGAGATCACGCTGAGTGCTGTCTGGTCATCGTTATTACACCTGGATGAAGCCCATCAGCCTGGCTGTGAGAGCAACTTTTTCTCTCTTGGAGGACACTCGATTCTGGTCACTCGGCTGGTCATTGCGATTAAAGAACAGTGGTCAGTTGATATCGCTGTGCGACAGGTTTTCGATCATCAAACATTGACGGCATTAGCTCGTTTAATCGACGAAGAATTGTTGCTGGCTCAGGGCATCGTTGCTGATGAACAGCTTATTGACGACGATGACAATAGCTGGGAGTTCTGATGATGCAGAGTGATTCGTATAGCCATCAGCCAACATGTAAAGCGCTAATAACGGCGATTCAGCGTCAGGGATTCGTTCAGCAAGTTGCCGGGCTTAGTTCTGCGTATGTACACGATATTAACCAACACATTGATGATTATCTGGATGCTGGTCATCCTGGAATTGTATTTGAAAAAGATGGAACAACTCCCAGGGGTATTCACGGGTTGCAATTGTTCGATGATTTTTTTGAACGACTGATCCGCCATCCGAATTTGTTGGGACTCGCTCAGGAATATCTTGGCGAGCCTGTGTATGCACACCAGCTTAAAGTGAACGTGAAGCAACGCATGAACGGCCAGTATTGGCCGTGGCATCAGGATCATATTTACTGGCAGCAAAAAGATGGTGTACCAGCAGGTAACAAGATTCTCAATATCGGCATTTTTCTTGACGATGTTGCCATGCTACATGGTCCTTTGTGCTTTATTCCTTGCAGTCATTTGCTTGGTGAGTTGTGCGATATCGATCATTCTTCCACTGAGAAAAACGCCACTGATAGCTGGCGTCAGGATGTCTCCGAAAACCTGACATGGCAAATCAGCCATCAGCGAATCAACGATTTACTGCTAACCAGCGAACCCGTGTTTGCGACAGGCAAAGCCGGCGATGTACTGGCCTTCGACCCTAAAACCGCTCATTGCTCCTCCGTTAATTTGTCGCCGCAAGACAGGCGATTACTCATCATTACTTATAACGCAGTAAGCAATAAACCTGTGTCTCAAAATGGAGACTTACGGCCAGCGTTTTTAGCAACACGGGATTACACACCATTAGAAGTAGTGGATATTGACGCTACCGGTTAACACGGAGTTTGGATTGAATCGTTAACCGGAAAAAAGGAGATTTTGATGGTTAATAAACAAAGACGAGTCAGAGGAAAAAATTCAAAAGCAACAATGCCTGTTGCTTCGCCTTTGATGGATATGCCCGATGAGTACAAAGATTTTTTGAGTCAGCTAAAAGGAAAAATTGAACAACATCGCACGAAAGCGATTCTGGCCGTAAACAGCGAAATGATTTTGATGTACTGGAAGGTCGGTCAGCAAATTCTGGAAAAACAAAATGCGCAGGGGTGGGGCGCTAAAGTCATCGACAGATTGTCTTATGACCTGAAAAAGGCTTACCCGTCAACGTCAGGATTCTCGGCAAGGAATCTTAAATACATGCGGAAGTTTGCCGAAAGTTGGCCTGATTATTCGTTGGTAGAAACGTTAATTTCTCAGATTCCCTGGCGGACTAATCTGACGTTGATTGACAAGGTGAAAGAACCGGATGTAAGGCGATGGTATGCCGAGAAAATCCTGACGATGGGATTAAGTCGTTCGATGCTGGAAATCCAGATAGAGGCAAGGTTGCATGAACGGGAAGGTAAAGCGACGAACAATTTTGATCTGACGATTCCAGAGCATGATTCAGATTTGGTTGCTCACACGTTTAAAGATCCCTATGTCTTCGATTTCCTGGCTCAAAGTGATGTACGGCGTGAATCTGATCTGGAACAGCAACTGATAGAGCATATCCATAAATTTCTGGTGGAGCTGGGACAGGGATTCGCGTTCGTTGGCCGTCAGGTGTTGTTGGAAATAGGTGACAGTGACTTTTATGCCGATTTGCTGTTTTACCACCTGAGATTGCGTTGTTTTGTGGTGGTAGAGCTGAAAGTTGGCAAATTCGAGCCTGGGCATGTAGGTCAGTTGAACATGTACATTCAGGCCGTGGATGAATTACTGAGGCATAAAACCGATAAACCAACCATCGGACTTTTGTTGGTCAAAACCCGGGATGAAATGGTCGTTGAGTATTCTTTGAATGGTTATAACAGTCCGATTAGCGTAGCAAACTGGCAACAAAATACGGCTGATTTGCAACGTAAGGAAATTTTGGAATCGTTACCAAGTATTGAAGAAATTCAGCTGGAACTGGGTATCGAATCCGACGAAGACGACGAGTAAAAAATTGAATTTGTGCAACGGCCCGTTGCACAAATTCAAAATTAGAAATAAATCATTGATAATCAATGATATTTAAGTCATTTCTTGCATCAAAAATCGCATTTTTTGTTAGTGCGCACTAACTTTGACGAATTATGGCTGAATCACCCTGATGCAATAAGTAATTGCATCAGAATAAAAAACGAAAAAATAACAAGTAATACATTGATAATAATAACTATTCTGTAAATTTCAGTAAGTCTGAAAAACTGGAGAACATAGGAATGACGGACAATTTGTCAAAGCAGCTGGTACTTTCGTTAATTAAACAAGGTGTTGTGTTCCAGCTGAATGAAGGCGCTGTCAAATTAGCAGGAAATCTTGATGCACTGACACCAGATATCAAGCGACAGTTAAAACAGCACAAAGCTGACATTCTTACGTATTTACAGAGCAGACAACAAACACCACAGAGTGGCGTCATTCAGAACGTGGCAAACAACGAACCCGTTCCCTTGTCATGGGCGCAACAACGACTCTGGTTTATCCATCAGTTCGCTGGGGAAAGCAGTCAGTATAATTTGCCGTTTGCCTTTACGGTTGAAGGGTCTCTGGATTTTAAAGCCTGTCAGCAAGCCATTAAATCAATCATTGACCGCCATCAGTTATTAAATACCCGCTTTATCGAGCAGGACGGCATAATTCTGCAACAGCCTGAAAAACTTCAGCATCTGGATAATGTTTTCAAGAACATTGATTTATCTACATTGCCCGAAAAGGATCAGCAACAGCGCATACAGCAGTTTGTTCGTGATGAGATAACAACCAGCTTTATGTTAACTACCAGTGATATCAGTGAAGAAGCGTGTCCATTAATTCGTATTAACTTGATCAAGTGCAGCGACACGACTCATGTGCTGTTATTTACGCTGCATCATCTGGTATCTGATGGCGCATCAGGCGGTGTTCTGGTCAATGAATTTACTACGGCTTATCGTCAATTGACTCAGAATGAACCCGTTTTACTTCCTGATTTATCGGTGAGTTATCAGGATTTCGCTGTATGGCAGCGTGATTTATTTGCCAAACATACGTTTACTCAATCCCTCAGTTACTGGAAAGAACAGTTAGCCGATTTACCGGATGTTCATGACCTGGTGTTGGACGCCCCGGGGCGGATTCGTCCGGCGACACAACAATTTTCAGGTCAGGCGTTTAATCGCCGTATGTCTGGTTCAGTCGTCAGCAATTTACGTAGTGTTTGTCGTGATCATCAGGTAACGCTGTTTGCACTGCTGGAAACCGTTTATGCCCTGTTGGTCTCTCGATTTAGCCGTAATCCGGATATCGTGATTGGTTCGCCTGTATCAGGGCGTGATCAAAAAGTACTGGAGCCATTAATTGGTTGTTTTGTTAACACTGTACTGTTCAGAACTCAGATTGATCCACAGGCATCGGTAAAAGACCTGATCACAGACAACCAACAAACGATTCTGGATGGGTTAACTCATCAATACGTACCTTTTGAAATGCTGGTGGAGCAACTGGAGCCGGGTAGAAGTCTCAGCTATAACCCATTGTTCCAGTTATTTTTCTCACTGCAGCACAGAGAACAACAGGCCGTTAGTTTGCCTGGACTAACGTTATCAGCGATCGAACAGCCAGTGGAAAAGGTGAAATTTGATCTTGCACTTCAGGTGACTGAACAGACCGAGGGCAGTTTGATACTGAACTGGTCCTGGGATACCGGCTTATTCTCGGCGCATCGCATTGAACAGATGGCCGAAAGTTATGACGTGTTGGTGAATCGTATTGTCGAAGCACTGGCTAAAACGCCTGATACGCCAGTTGCATCACTTTCTTTGTTGTCCGCACAACAATTGGCGGCGGCCCGGCGTTATCAGGAACCTGAAGCCGTGAAGCCAGGCCATTACATGTTGGAACGCTTTGAACAGCAGGTGAAACAACAACCTGATACTATAGCATTAGTAGCTGCAACATCAGATGAGTCGACGCCATATCAACTGACTTATCGTGACTTAAATAATCGGGCTGAACAGTTTGCCCGTTATTTACAGCAGCAAGTGAAACATCAACTTCATGAATCTCGCCAACCGCTGATTGCGATTTTATTGCCTCGAAGTGCTGATATGTTGATCGCCATGCTGGCGGTTGCGAAAGCTGGCTACGCATGGATTCCGTTAGATAGTAACTATCCACAAGAACGCCTCAATTATCAGTTAGAACAAGCAGGTTGTCGTGTTGTGATCAGCACGAAAGACCTGCAACAACAGTTTACTTTTACCACCAGTCATCCGTTGACCTGGTTAGATATCTCAGACGTCAATCAAGCAGAAAGTGCGACGTTCACCGCGCCTGTTGAGCGCCAACGGTTTCAGGAAACATCACTGGCCTATGTGATTTATACCTCGGGTTCAACGGGTAAGCCTAAAGGTGTTTCTATCTCTCATCAAAACGTGAATGCATTAATTGACTGGGCATTAACTGCATTTCGTGATGAGGAACTGGCAAGAGTGGGTGCCGGGACATCGATCTGCTTCGATCTGTCAACGTTTGAATTGTTTGTTCCACTAAGTGCGGGGACCACGGTGGTGTTGTTGGATCATGGCCTGGACTTGTTGAATCAACCAGGATTGAATCTCAGCTTAATCAACACCGTGCCGTCGATAATGAAAGCTTTACTCGATGGTTTTTCAAGGCAGCAACAGGTTCTGCCTGATTCGGTTCAGACGATTAATCTGGCTGGTGAGGCTTTGACTCGGGATTTAGTCGACAGGATTTGGCAAGAAACCGGTGTAAGTAACATTAACAACCTGTATGGTCCATCGGAAGACACCACGTATTCAACCTGGGCACCGCAACAGCGCAATGAAAAAAAAGTGCCAACCATCGGTAAACCGCTAGTTGGCACAGGTGCAATCCTGGTTGATGAACAGTATTTACATGTTGCTGTTGGTCAGCCTGGCGAGTTGCTGCTTTCGGGCTCCGGGGTGAGTTCGGGATACCTGAATAGTTCAGCCCTCACCAGCGACCGGTTTGTAGTGTTGCACGGTCAGCGCTTTTACCGCACCGGGGATCTGGTTACGCTGAATGAACAGGGTGACTTTGAATATCTGGGACGAATCGACAATCAGGTCAAGGTTCGGGGCTTTCGGATCGAGACAGCAGAAGTGGAAACACAGCTGCGTCAATTAACGGGTGTTCAGGATGCCGCTGTTGCGGCTCGGGACCTGTATCAGGATGGTGTATTGCATCTGGTTGCCTGGGTTGTTGGACAAGGTATGCGAACAACAGACATCCAACAATCACTGGCGGCAACATTACCGGATTTTATGGTGCCATCGCATCTGACGATTTTGGATGGTTTGCCTCAAACGGCAAATGGCAAGATCGATTACAAACGTTTGCCTTCGCCAGATGCACAACAAACGGATGTGTCTCATCGTCAACCATCAACGCCTGTTGAACAGCTACTTCATTCGCTATGGATGCAGTATTTACCGGTTAATGCAGCGCAAAAAATCGGTATAGACGACAATTTCTTTGCGTGTGGTGGAGACTCTATTCTCTCGATTCAACTGGTATCGGCAGCAAGAAAACATCAGTTACCGCTGACGGTAAAAGCCATCTTTGAACATCAAACAATCGCCTCATTAGCGGTTTGGCTTGAACAACAACCTTCATTGACGATTGCAGTTCCACAACATCCGGAAACGGGTCACATGCCGTTGTTACCGATGCAACAGTATTTTGCTGATTTAATTGGAAAAACACCGGGTTATGTCAATCCGGACCACTACAATCAGGCTGTTCTGTTGAATGTACCGGCTAATCTTGCACCCGATGAATTGCAGTTGGCGTTGAATCAGTTGTTACAGCGCCACGATAGTTTGACCGCTGGATTTATGCCTGTATCCGCAGATTGCCCTTCAGCAAGGCTGGTATTTCAGGTGCGTGACGAATTTCCGCTTGTCCTTAAACATCAGTCAGAACATGGCCTGGATTTTCAGGCCTGGCTCAGGCAGCAATGTGACGACGATCAGGCCAGTTTAAGCCTTGCAGAACATCGACTTATCAAAGCCGTGTTATATGTCAGCGCAGATCGTCAGCATGCCCGCTTATTGTTGATTTGCCATCACTGGCTGGTGGATGGCGTTTCCTGGCGAATTTTACTGAGTGATTTAAATGACGCATTCAATTCGCCTCGGCAAGAAAACAGATTAAAACCGAAAACACATTCGATTCGTTTCTGGCAGCAGCAGTTGCAATCGTTTAGCGAACAAATCCCGGCATCGACTAAAGAATACTGGGAATCAGTCTGGCCTGATGACTGGACCTTGCTTGCTAAGCCTGCCACGCAGGTAACTGGCATGTCGAGTGAACAATTAGTGCTTGCAACCGAGCTGACCCAGGATTTAACACAGCAATGTCAGGCGATATCGAACCAGCAAAACTTGCTTCCACATGTACTGATCGCAACGTTATCAATGGCAATCGAGCAGCTAAAACAACGTAGCAATGAGTTTGAGCCAGCATTACACACCTTGATGATTCTGATGGAAGGTCATGGTCGGGAACTGGATGCGTTAGAGCAGGCCGGATTAACCAATATTGATATCACGGATACTGTGGGTTGGTTTACTTCTCTCTGGCCGTTACGAATTGATTTACCGCAAGACGCTAATGAAGGCCAGAACAAATTGTTGAGCTTGATCCGGCAAGTTAAACAGTCGATGCAGTGTGCGCCAGACAACGGCCTGAGCTACAGCTTACTGCGATCCACTAATCAGGCGATCCAACGATCCGAACAGCTTTCTCAGGCTATTTTGTTTAACTATCTTGGTCGTTTTGATGGCGATGAAAACTCGGCTGAAACTGCGGCTAAGAACAAGCACGATACATTAGACACTTTATTTTCGATGGCTGCTGAATCTCCTGGTGTGATGAATGATGAGAAGAATATTCATCCGGAACTCATCAGTTGTAATGGTTTGATCGCCAATGGTCAGTTGTCGATAAATATCAGCTATCACACCCCACAATTAAGCTCGCAGACGATGCAACAGCTATCGGCCTTGTGGCAACAAGCGATTCGTCAGTTCGTTACTGCTATGCAGTCTGTTGAAAATCACCAGCATCTGATAACGCAGTCTGACTTCCCGTTAGCGACGTTGGATAATGCTGATTTCGACCGGTTGTTGTCAGAACAAACCGGACCTGATTTATCGATTAGTCGTTTATACCCGGCAACTGCAATGCAGCAAGGGCTTTTGTTCCATACCCAACTGGATGAAGCTGAGGAGAATGCGGAATATCTTACTCAGGCCTGGTTTGATATCACGACTCAACAAGAATTTGCACTTGCTTTAATTGGCGATGCCTGGCAACAGGTTGTTAATCAACACGATATTCTGCGGACCGGATTCTTCCAGCCTCAAACTGTTGGAACAACATTGCATCAGGTTGTTTTGCAGTCGGTTGACTTGCGGGCAACCAATAGCATCACTGACATTGATTTATCAGCCAAAGAGTGGAGCGATAGCGAACTTGAAACAATTCGTCAGCAACAATTAATCCCATTTGATACAACAACGCCTCCTTTGATGCGATTTGCGATTGTTAAAGTTAGCCCGAATAAAGCCCGTGTTATCTGGACGCATCACCATGCGTTACTTGATGGTTGGAGTATCCCCATTCTGTTCAAGCAGTTTTCATTGGTGCTGAATGCTTTGTTAAAGCAAGAATCGGTAGTCTTGCCAGAAGCGCCAGCTTATGAACATTACATTGGCTGGCTGATGAAACAGAACTTGCCAGCAGCACAGCGCTGGTGGCGAGATTTGCTTCGTGATGTACAACCACTGCAACCTCTTGAGCAGTTGCTACCGGTTGTCAGTGCGCCACGTAATACGGCGTACCAGATATTAAATCGCCAGTTGGATTCGACGTTGACGCAAACAATGGAACAGCTTGCCAGACACCAAAGCTGCACATTAAGCACGATTATTCAGGCTGGTTGGGCGCTACTGCTTTCTCGCTATCAAGGTTTTCAGGTGGATAGCGATAGCTCAATGACCACGCCGATTGTATTTGGTACGACAGTATCTGGTCGTCCGGCTGATCTGCATGGTGTGGAAGCTATGGTGGGACTGTTTATCAACACTATTCCTGTCTGTGTGTCTGTTGAGCAAAACCAAAGTCTGACGACATTGCTGAACGGCCTTAGTCAGCAGCAAATAGCCAGACAGTCTCATGAATGGTTGTCGCTGGCACAAATACAGTCGGTCAATGAAAGTGAACCTCAGTCGTTATTTGAAAGTCTGGTCGTATTCGAAAACTTCCCGGTGATGCCAGCAGGCGATGAACAGGTTAGTGAATCGTCAGAAACAGCACCCGAATTCATTATTGAACACGCGCAAAGTGCTGAACAAACCAGTTATCCGTTGACTCTGGTGGCGACTGCTGCGGGTGAACAATTGCATGTTCGGCTTAGCTTTGATGGAAAACGTTTCAATTCAGCCAGTATTGCTGTGATGTTTGAACAGTTGACGGCTGTATTGCAACAAATGACAAGGATGGATGCGAAAGCCGCAATTAACACGATTCAGCTTTCTGCTACTCACTCGGTGCCTGAATCTAACGAGGATTTATCAACAACGACCTCACCACTGGCGTTAGCCCGGTTTAGTCAGTTTATCGATTCATCATCCGTAGCGATTATTGATGGTGATGCACGGTTTGACTGGCAAACACTGGAGCAACAGTCGAATCAGTTAGCGCACTGGTTATTGGAGCAAAGCGATCACAAACAGTTGATCGCTATAGAAATGCCTCGTAGTGCTGATTTCATTATTGCGATGCTGGCAGTACTGAAATCCGGTAACGCCTGGTTACCCATTGATCCGGCATTACCGACAGACCGTAAACATTACATTCTGAATGATGCAGCGGTGAGCCTGGTATTGAGCAACTGTTCACCGTCCGAAATGTTGGACTATCCAACAGGAATCACCGCATTCCACTGGTCGTCGAGCGCAGTTGCGATGTATCCGGTTTCTCGTCCGGTAGCAACAGACAATCTACAACCAGACGATCTGGCGTATGTTATTTACACCTCAGGTTCCACCGGCAAACCTAAGGGTGTACAGATTGAACATCGGCAATTGGCCCGTCTTCTATCGGTATGTCAGCAAGACTTTGAGCAACGAACCGGACGAGGATTTGATGCGTCTGATTGTTGGAGCTGGTTCCATGCATCAAGTTTTGATTTCTCGGTCTGGGAAACCTGGGGCGCACTTGCCTTTGGTGGCAAGTTATTGGTGATCAACGCTGAAACCGCCCGCAACCCGGACGCTTTAGCCGCAGAACTGATTGAACATCAGGTAACAGTACTGAATCAAACGCCGTCGGCGTTTTACAACCTGCTGCCTAAGTTGACGACCAAGTCTGCCGATTTTTCGTTACGTCAGATTATTTTTGGCGGTGAAGCTCTGGATTTCTCCCGATTAACCGACTGGTTTGAAGCGTCGATTAGTAACAATTGTCAGCTTATTAACATGTATGGCATCACCGAAACAACCGTTCATGCCACGCTTACCACAGTGACAGCACAAGACGCCACGTACAGCCATTCAAGAATTGGGCGACCACTGTCAGATTTTGATTTCTGTGTATTGAATGCTCAGCAACAACCGGTTGCAACAGGTATTGCCGGAGAATTGTATTTGTCCGGGCCAGGTGTCGCTCGTGGTTATCTTCATCGTCCGGAATTAACGGCTGAACGATTTGTGACATTGCCGAATCGAGATGGAATCTGGTATCGCTCAGGCGATAAAGTTGCCGAGCAACCTGATGGCTCACTGATTTATTTGGGTCGTTGTGACGACCAGGTTAAAGTCCGTGGGTATCGGATTGAAACCGGTGAAGTTGAAGCACGTCTTGGACAGTGTACTGGTGTTACACAAGCCGTTGTTGCTGCGATTAAGCATCCTGTGACGGATGTCACCTTCCTGATGGCCTGGTTGCAAGCTGAATCAGAGCAATTACTTGATATTAATGAAGTTAAAGCTCAGTTGCGTCAGTTCCTTCCGGATTACATGATACCGGAGCGACTGGATGTCGTTGAGCGTTTACCGCTTACAGTTAATGGCAAAGTTGATAAAAAACAATTGTCAGCCGCTGTTATGCAACGATTGATAATGAAGGGTCAGGAAGATGATTTACATGGGGTCAATCTGGACACCATGACCTCTGATACACCGATTGCATTAGTCGAGTCGTTACATCAAATCTGGTCAGTATTATTACCTGCCGAAACGGTTGGATTGGATCAGAACTTCTTTAGTGCTGGTGGTGATTCGATTATTGCGGTGCAACTGGTCGCCAGAGCCAAAAAAGCGGGGATCAATGTTAGTCTCAGACAACTTTTCGATTTCCCGACGATCAATCAGTTAGCGGCTGTTGTTCATCGTGCAGCATCCGACGCTGACTCACCGAATAAGCTTGCTGAACAGTCTGCATTAACAGGTGCTTTATCATTATTGCCGATTCAACACGACTTTTTTGCACAACGTCTGGCTGTGCCGTCTCATTTTAATCAGGCCGTTTCCCTGACTACACCTGCAGAACTGACAGAACAACAACTGTTAAAAACAGTTGCTGCGTTGTATCAGCGTCATGATGTACTTCGTCTGGCTTTCACATCAGATAGCAATGAGCATATTCATCACGCGAATTTTGAACCTCAGACAGACCGTATAATCGCCCGGGCGTTATGCGTTGTGCCAGAGGCACTGGATAACGAAGCGTACAGGCAATACTGTGATGACGCCCAAGCCAGCCTTGATCCAACACAGGCCGACAACTGTCGGTTTATCTGGTTTGTGGCGCGTCAGCAATTGTTGGTCGTTATGCACCACCTGGTTGTGGATGGCGTTAGTTGGCGAATTCTGCGCGACGATATTGCTCGTTGCTATCAACACTTACTTGAACAGCCTGATGTTGATAGTAAAACGCTTGTTGGCGAGAAAACGGCGAGCCTGCATCAATGGCAAAATGCACTACAACACTGGCAACAACATAATCTGACGGAGCAATTACCATTCTGGTTGGCGCAACTGCCAGACAAACGGATTTCGTTGCCCGATCATCCAAATAGCACGCAAGAAGATAGTCGGTCAGAGCAGCACGATACTGCATTTACGTCACTGGTCTTAACTACTGAACAAACCGCACAGTTGACCCAGGTTGCCGACACCATCTGGCATTGTCGAACGCATGAATTGTTGATCAGTGCGCTCGTTATAGCATTGACAGAATGGACGCATCAGGCTGACAACAAAGTCGTTTTAACACTGGAAGGTCATGGCCGGGATTCATGGTTGGCTGATAGTCAGTTAGAAATGCCGGATGTCAGCGAAACCCTGGGTTGGTTTACGGCTATTTATCCAGTGGCATTTGATGCTGTTTCAGAGTTACAAGCCGCTGTTGCTGGGGTGAAAAAACAATTACGTCTGGTGCCTGATAATGGCCTTGGATTCGGTGTATTGCAGTATTTGAGTGATCACCCTGAGTTAACTGATGCGGCATCCCGGTTAAATGACAGCGTGATGTTTAATTTCCTTGGCCAGGTTTCGTCTCACACTTCCGATAACACGTCTGATGAGAATCATGAGGAACCGCTATTCACTTTGGCATCGGATTATCTCGGCCAGATGAGTAGTTCGCAGAACCGTTTGTCTTATCCTCTTGTCGTCAACAGTATCATCACTGACGGACAACTTAGTTTTTCGCTGTTGTTTGATAAGGCAATTCTGAGAGAAGACTTTGTTGAACAACTGGTAACGCTACTGGGCGATACGTTACACAAGCTGGCCGCTGAAACCGAGTCTCAGGTATCAGTCTCGGATTTCCCGCTGGCAACGTTGTCGCAATCTGTGCTGACGGACTGGCAACAAGTAAGCGATGTGAGGCAAGGGCGTAATACTCGAACCGTGAGCAAGTTATATCCGGCTACACCTGTACAACAAGGACTATTATTCCACGGTTTTCTGAGTGCCGATGATGACGCCGGGACATTCGGTGCTGACTACAGTACGCAAACCCGGGTGAGCATGAAGGGCGAACTTGATATAACGCGTTTCAAACAAGCCTTGCACCAGGTGGTTAATCATCACGATATTTTGAAGACTGCATTTATTGGGTTTGATGAGCAGCAAATTCATCAGGTTGTTGCTCATGAAGTCGATGTTCCTTTCTTTTATCATGACTGGCAAAACCGTGACGTTTCACCGCAGGTATTGGAACAGTGGTTGATAGAAGAGAAACAGCAAGGATTTGATTTTTCCGCGCCGCCATTGATGCGCATTCATTTAATCCAGGAAAGTACTGATCAGTTTCATATGATCTGGACACATCATCATGCATTGCTTGATGGCTGGTGTTTATCTCTGATTTTTGCTGATGTGATGCAGGCTTATCAACAGCCAGATGGCGTGTTGCCCCATCGACCTGATTATCAGCAATATATTCAATGGTTGCTGCAAAAACAGGCCAGCCATGAAGGCGTCATATTTTGGCGAGATTATCTGGCACCTGTGGCACAAAAAACGGCATTAACTCCATTCATTAAACCGACGGCTGAACAGCAGACCAACACGCGTCAGCAGATTCAGTCACTCACCCTGTCAGCCGATGTGACGGCTGGTTTATTACACACGGCTACAACGAATGCCTGTACGATCAATAATGTTTTTCAGGCCGTTGTAGCAGCAGTATTGACTCATTATGACATTGCTGACGAGCAACAATCCCTGGTGCTGGGTGAAGTTGTTTCAGGACGCCCACCCGATATCACCGATGTGGAAGAAATGGTGGGTTTGTTTATCAGCACGGTGCCTGTGGTGTTTACGGTCTCGCCAGAACAAACCTTGAAATCACTCATTTTGCAATCTCAGCGCACAGCGCTGGACAGACAGCAACATGCGTATGTGCCATTAGCGACGATTCAGCAACAAGCTCAACAACTCGTTCAAGGATATAACGGGCAGCCTTATCAGGATGGTCTTTTTGATGCGCTATTGGTATTTGAAAATTATCCGGTGAGTGATGCTATTCAACAACATCAGCAAAACACGCTGCAAATTCAGCAAGTTAATACAACGGAGCAAACAAATTATCCGCTGACGTTGATCGCCAGTTGCGGCAATCAACCAGGCATCAGTCAGTTTAATCTCGCGGTACATTTTGATGAGCAAATCGTTGATGAAACGATGGTGCAGCGATTTGTGGCACAGCTGAAGTCGATGTTTGAACAGCTGGCTCAGCCTCAGATGCTGACCACTGCTTTAAATGAAAGCGTCATATTGCCGGACACACAGCAGCAGGCGTTGATTGATGCGGGTATCGGCGAACAATTACCAGAAGCTCCGGCAAAGACCGTTATTGGCTGGTTTGAGCAGCAAGTGGCGCGCACACCGAATGCTACGGCGGTGATTTGTCCTCATGCACAACAGCAACTCAGTTATCTGCAATTGAATGAGCGAGCTAATCAGTTGGCTCATTGGTTGTTAATGGCCGCGGATGAATTCGATCTGAAAGAGCCAACTTCACGAACACCACAACGAGTTGCGCTTCGCATGTCGCGTCGGGTCGAACTGATTATTGGTATGTTGGCTTGTCACAAAGCTGGCGCGGCCTGGATTGCAATCGATCCAAATTATCCAACGGAACGACAGCAATTTATGTTGCAAGACAGCCAGGCTGATGTGTTGTTGCTTGATTCATCGCCTGACACGGATTTTTCCGCTGACAGGCCTTCGCTGAATGTTTGTGATGAACGAGCAATGCAGGCTGTTCATCAATTATCAACGACGACCCCTTCCGCGACGCTGCATGGACAGGATCTGGCGTGGTTGATTTACACCTCGGGTTCAACGGGGACTCCAAAAGGCGTTTGTATTAATCAGGATAATGCACTGGCACTGATCCAATGGGCTCACCATCGTTATACGCCAGAACAACTGGCTTGTGTTGCAGCTGTAACATCATTCTGTTTTGACTTATCCATGTTCGAATTGTTTGCACCGCTCACTTGTGGTGGTTGCGTGGCGCTGCTTCAGAACGGTATTGATATATATGGATATCGAGCGTTGGGTGAACAACTTACGTTGATTAATACCGTGCCGTCGGTGATGAAGCACCTGATGGACGTTCAGGCAGAAACTCAGGTTATCGCTGATTCGGTGCAGATCATTAATCTGGCTGGTGAGCCGTTACCTCGAAAACTGGTGAATGAGATTTATCGTCAGACGCAGGTGCAAGCCGTTTATAACCTGTATGGTCCATCGGAAGATACCACTTATTCCACAGAACACTATGTTGCGCGTGACGAACAAACCGCCCCTGCGATTGGTCGGCCTGTTGCCCATACACAAACGTTGGTACTGGACCAGCAACAGCGTTTGGTGCCGCAAGGTGTAACCGGTGAATTATGGTTGTCTGGTCGCGGATTATCTGCCGGATACTGGCAGCGACCGGATCTAACCACTGATAAATTTAAATCACTGATTCATCCGGTTACCGGCAAATCTGTCACAGCCTATCGAACAGGTGACTTAGTTCGTTGGAATAACCAGTTGTTGTTAGAGTTTGTTGGCCGGATTGATCACCAGGTTAAACTGCGTGGTTTGCGAATTGAACTGGGCGAGGTCGCGCATCAATTAACTTTGCTTGATGACGTTCAGGATTGTGTAGTACTGGTTGTCGAACAGGACGATGGCCGCGACCAGCTGGTAGCTTGTGTTCAGCCTGTAGCTGGATTCAGGAATGAAGACGTCAGCCAGAAAAGCCGCACAGATAAGATATTGCGCGATCAGTTAAAACGTTCATTACCTGATTATATGGTCCCGGAAGCCTGGTATTATTTTTCCGCATTACCGTTAACGCCGAACGGAAAAATTGACCACAAAGCGTTACGTCAGCAGATCGGAGTACAGCAACGTGCGTTACAGCAGCAAGCTTTCTCAGCGGTCACTGGCGAACCAGGATCTGATGTTGAGCGTCAGCTCATGGCATTGTGGAATGACTTACTATCAGCGCCTGTTTCCTCCGTGGAACAAAATTTCTTCGCGGCTGGTGGCGATTCCATTTTATCGATTCAACTGGTTTCTCGTGCTAAAAAACAGGGGCTTCAATTCTCGGTGAAGAACCTGTTTGATCACCCGACCATAGCAGAACTGGCGCAGTGGCTTTCAGAACAAACTGCAAATGAACAGCAACTGGCGGTTGAAGCAGATAACCTGACCGGGCAATTCGATTTATTGCCAATCCAACAAGATTTCTTTGCTCGTGTTACTGCTGGTGTCCTGCAATCACCTTCCCATTACAACCAGTCATTGATGTTACGAACTCCCTCGTCGTTAACCGTGGAACAGTTAACGCGCCTTGTCGGTGCATTGATTGAAAAACATGATGGTCTACGACAGACATTTGTTCAAACAGAATCAGGCTGGCAAGCACAATACAACAAGATCGATGAGAGCTGGCTGGCTCGTTTAGTTCGAGTCATTGACCCATCAAATGGTCGTGATGTAAAGGCACTTTACACCCAGTTAAAGAACACCGATGAAAATGCGGCGATCTGGCAGCAGCAATTCGATATTTATGACCCGGGCAAACCGCTGTTTAGTCTGGTGTATTTCCCTCAGGTCGCTGATGACAGGTCCGGACGTTTGTTGATGATATGCCATCATTTGATTATTGATGGCGTGTCCTGGCGAGTGCTAATCAATGATATGAATTCCTTGTTGGAAGGTCATACGCTGTCGGAAAAAACACATAGCATCAGGCAATGGCAAACCTGGTTGGCGGCAGCATTACCTGCCGTCGCCTCTCAGGGGGAATACTGGCAACAACAAACGGACCGATCAGAATTAATTGCACCGAGCGATAAGCTTTCCGTCGTGCATCAGGTGAGCCAGACATTAACCGCAGCACTGACCGATCAGCTATTGCGGGATTGTCATCAAATCTATAACACGTCTGTAAATGACGTGCTGTTGACCGCTCTCACGTTGAGCTGGCAGCACATTATGCAGCAAGACTCATTGACCGTAGAGTTTGAAGGTCACGGTCGTGAAACGACAACGATTGAACAGTGGACAGGCCAGATACTGGATTTGTCTGACACTGTTGGATGGTTTACCAGTCTGTATCCCGTCAAACTGGGTGTGCAATCCACGGTATCTGAAACGGTAAAAGCGACTAAAACCACGCTTGCGTCGATTCCTGATCAAGGCATGGGCTTCGGTATTCTTCAAACCTGGGCTGAAACTCCGGTCATTGCGTTGAGCAACGATAATGGTCCAGACAATCAACAAAATAATCATGTGCTGTTTAATTATCTGGGTCAGACCGATCAGGCAACCCAGTCTCAACAGGCAAAGCGTGGTTTTACGGTAGTACCGGAGTCAACGGGAATGCCAGTTGCTTTGGATAATTACCAACACCAGCTATTAGCGATTAATGCTGTGATTGCTGGTGGGCAACTCCAGTTTAGTGTGGCCGCTGACAGTTCACGGTTAACGACAGAACAACTCGAAGCCTTTGCAGTAGCGTATCTGGAACGGTTAGAGCAGGTCATTCAGCATTGCACACAGCAGTCACAACAACTGGCTCAGGGGTATTATCGAGCTGAACTTGCTGGCTTTACACCCGATGATTTCCCCTATGCCGTAGCTTCAAATCAACAACTGAAAGACTGGCAACAGGCTTATCCGACTCTGGAACGAGTCTACCGAGCGACGCCGATGCAACTGGGATTGTTATTTCACGGGCTGACGAGTGATGCAGAGGCCGAAGAAACGCAAGGTTACATTACTCAGACCTGGTTCGATTTTAGTGGCGATATTGATATTGCGGCAATGGAATCTGCCTGGCAGCAACTGGTTGATCGACATGATGTGCTCAGAACAGCATTTGTTGGTTTTGATACTGAATCTGTCCATCAGTTGGTGTTATCTGCCGCCGGTGATCGTGCGCTTAGCGTTCCGTTTACGTTGGAAGATTGGCGCGATCGCCAATTCACCCGTAATGAGCGGGAACAAATGCTGGCTGACTGGCGGTTTGCCGATAAACAGGCCGGGTTTGATTTCGCTAAGCCGCCTTTACTTAGAGTAACTTTGATCCGGTTGCCGGTGTCACCAGGAGAAAATCCGCACTGGCAACTGGTCTGGACCCACCATCATGTGTTGCTTGACGGTTGGTGTTTGCCAATTCTGTTCAATGAACTCATTAGTCATTATCACCAGACAATAAATGGTTCCAAAAATAATCAACTGTTAACTCATGAGGCACGTTATGAGCGTTATGTAGGGTGGTTATTTGGCCGTGAGCAGGATTCGGTCGGCTGGTGGCGTGATTATCTCGCCGGGATGGAAAATGGTCAGCACCTTAGAGAATTGTTGATCCCGAGTCACCAACAGCCACAAAAGCGTCAATATCAGTTACTGGAATTCCAGCTTGAAGCGTCTGAAACTGCGAGGCTTCAACAACTGGCTGCGCGACTGAACACGACAGTTAACGTGATGGTTCAGTTAGGTTGGGCCTGGTTATTACATCGATACAGTGGTGGTGAATCAAACCTGTGTTTTGGTGCGACGGTGAGTGGCCGACCGCCTGAACTCAGTGGTGTTGAGCAGATGATCGGCTTGTTTATAAATACCGTGCCGGTCAGAGCGCAGGTGCAACCTGACCAAACCATAGCATCTGTCGTGACTGCGCTGCATCAACATAATATTGAACGAGAACAACACAGTTATTTATCTCTGGCGGATATCCAGCGCCAGGCCGGGATTGCGGCAGATGGCGAAGCATCGATGCTGTTCGACACGCTGGTCGTATTTGAAAATTACCCCATCAATGATGTTGTTGACAGTTCTCGGCAACAACAGCAGACATTTAGCCTGGATGCCGTGACCAGCGATGAGCAAACCAACTTCCCGTTGACCTTGATGGCTGCTTTACAACAAACCAGAATCGATCAATCCCATGAAGGGAAAACCCAGCAACCGCAGAGTGTACTTGGATTTAAGTTGGGTTGGCATAATCATTTGATTTCAACGGAACTGGCGACCAACTTGCAAGATCATTTACTCGCAACACTGGCTACATTAAGTGAATTATCTGGCGGGGCATCGCTCAATCAGTTGCCGTTTATTTTGCCTGCACAGCAACAATTGATCGATACAGTCAATGATAAAGCCTTCAGACACGGTGAAGCACTGACGCCAACCATCGCTGTTCGCCCCTCTCTGCCTCACTGGTTAAGTTATTACGCAGAAACAACGCCAGAAGCCATAGCAATCTACAGTGGTGAACAGCCGCATCAACGTCAGCAAATCAGTTATCAGACGCTGGCACAAACCGTGAGTGGTCTGGCGAAAGAACTGCAACATCAGGGAATCGGTTCAGGCGATGTTGTAGCCCTTTACGCCCGCCGGGATGTTGAACTGATTACTGGCTTACTGGCCGTTATGTCATTGCAAGCCGTCTACTTACCCGTTGACCCGGCTTATCCTGCCGAACGTATTCGTTTTATGTTGCAGGATGCTAAAGCCAGCCTGATTTTGCATGATGCTCAGTTTACTGCTCAAAACCAACGCCATCAGGCGACTTGGCAGAAAATCCAGACAGTGGCTGATGAACTGGCTATTCCACTGCAAAGCCTGACCGTTAAACCTGAGAAACAAGCGCTGAAAAATGGTGATAAGGCCAGCCCTACACAGCTTACAGATGATGCTATCGCTTACCAGATTTATACCTCGGGAACGACCGGGCAGCCGAAAGGTGTGTTATTGCAACAAGCGGCGCTGATCAATACCGCGCTGGCACAACAACAGATACTGAATACTGATACAAACAGCCGGATTTTGCAGTTTGCCTCAGTTGGTTTCGATGCGTCGGTGATTGAGATTGCATTGTCAGTGGTTTCTGGTGCCACCCTGGTGATGGTTGATGATGATATGAACCGAGAGCCAGACAGACTAACCCGGTATATCGCTAATGCTGCTGTCACTCATGCTACTTTGCCGCCTGCATTGTTGGCTGCAATGAAAGATGATCCGGCCAGTTATGACTATTATCATCGATTGCAATCAGTGCAACATCTGCTGGTTGCCGGGGATAGTTGTGCCTTGCCTGTAGCTCAATTCTGGGCCAGGGATCGAAATTTCTATAACGCCTATGGACCGACTGAAATCACGGTCTGTCACTCGATTGGTCAGTTCGATTTACATCAGCCGGATTTGCTACCAATTGGTTATCCGATTGCGGGGAAACAGCAGTGGGTCGTGGATGAAAATCTCTATCCTGTGCCGCCTGGTGTGGCGGGTGAACTGGTTTCTGGTGGCGTGGGTGTCTCGCCTGGCTATCACCAACATTTAAACGATATGCAGGAAAATCAACGAAAATTCGTGCAGATCGATCAAAAACGCGGCTATCGCACGGGCGATAAGGTCAAACAACAATCAGATGGCCAGTTACAGTTTATTGGTCGGGTAGATAATCAGGTCAAATTACGTGGTCATCGTATTGAACCCGCAGAGGTTGAAGCTGCGCTACGTCAGCTGCCGGGAGTGGCCGATGCTGCTGTCAGCATCTGGCAGCCAGACGTTGAAAAAATAGCCAGCGATGTTACAAAAGATCCCGTGTTAGCGGCCTGGATCAGGCCGGAACAATACATGCCATCATCGTTTTTAGATCAGAATTTCTCTAACGTTAAGCAAGAAAATGCCAGGCCAGCCGTTGAACTGTGGCCGTCAATTGCTGAATTCTTTGTGTATGACGAAGTGCTTTATCGTTCGATGGCGAATGATATTGAGCGCAATCAGGCGTACTTCGCTGCGATGCAGGCGGCGCTACCTGGCAAAACAGTGCTGGAGATTGGTCCGGGCAGTGAATTGATTCTGACCCAGATGTGTATTGCAGCCGGAGCCAGTAAAGTTTATGCGGTGGAACTATTGCCACAAACCTGGCAAAAAGCTCGGCAAAAACTCGCTCAACTTGAAGCTGAACAACCGGATTTGGCAGGCAAAATCGTATTACTGCACGGCGACGCCACCAAAATTACCCTGCCGGAGCAGGTGGATTATTGTGTGTCTGAAATTGTTGGTGGTATTGGCGGCTCTGAGGGGGCAGCAAAAATCATTAATGAGATCCGTCACCACTTACATCATCCGGCAAATATGATTCCGTCTCGTACTGCGACTAAACTGGCTGCGGTTACCTTGCCCGATGCCAGTTTTAGTCTGGAAAACGGACAATATGGTTTCAAACCAATTGCGGCTCACTACACCGAGCAAATCTTTGAAAATGCCGGGAAACCGTTTGATTTACGTTTATGTGTTAAGCACTTCCCGGCAGAGTGGATTCTCTCCAGTCACGGTTTACTGGAAGATCTCGATCATACGCAATTCGTCCCGTTAGAGACGACTCACGATCTTGAACTGGTCTTTGAAAAATCGGGCGTCTTTCATGGGTTTATTGCCTGGCTGAACTTATGGCCGGATGCTAATCATGTAATTGATATTCTGGAAGAAGATAAGAGCTGGTTGCCGGTTTATTTCCCGGTTTCACTTGAAGGCATTCCGGTGAAGGCGGGCGATAAAATTCTGGGTCAGGTTGAACGCAAACTGCATATTCCGCCGGAGCATCGTGGTAAAGAGAACGCTGTAGAATTCGGTTTAAATCCTGACTTTTTCATCCGTGCCATATTGCAGTTCGCTGATGGTCGTCACGCGGATATTCCGGTTAATTATGATGCCTGGCATCAGGCCGATACCTTTTTGGATCAGCCTTTCTATAACAAGTTATTTTCTACAGAACGTTCAATTCAGAACGATTCATCATCAGACAAGGTGACTGCGCACCGACTGCCGGACAATCAACCCACCGCCGAGCAACAGCAGCAATGGCTCGCTAGCCTGGCGGACCCGTTAGCAGACCGATTACCGGGTTGGTCAATCCCGTCATTATTTACGCCAGTTAGCAGTATGCCGCTGACGGTCAACGGAAAAATTGACTATCAGGCGCTACCAGAGCCGCAACAGTTACAACAAATCAGCGATGTGTCATCGCCAGAAAATGACACCGAACGCGTGCTGTGTGACCTGTGGCAAACCATGCTGAATCAGTCGGTGATTGGTATTGATGACAATTTCTTTACCCTTGGTGGCGATTCAATTATTTCCATTCAACTGGTCGCACAGGCGAAACAACAAGGACTGAATTTCTCGGTTCGTCAGTTGTTTGAACAGAAGACGATCCGCAAACTTGCCGCATTGATTACTGCACAAGCCGGGCAGCTGGAACAATCCGGTCATCAGGCACAACAGAATGAATTACAAGGGAAAATACCATTACTGCCGATGCAGCGATTATTCTTTGAACATCCCCCCGTTGATGCTCACCACTTCAATCAATCTGTGATGTTGCATGCGCCGACATCCCTCACCGACGTAAATTTACGGCGGATGATCAGTGTGCTGGCAAGCCGTCATGATGCATTGCGTACCATATTCCCGACTGCACAACGTAAACAAAACAGCGCACTGATTCAGGCACTGACAGCTGGTTGGGTGCAGCAGGTTTTACGCATTGATGCGGCAACAGAGCTAACAGGGATTACGGCAGTTTGCAGTGATTATCAACACCTGTTTTCTCTGGAACAGGGGCCGCTGTTACGAGTGATTTGGTTCAACAAATCAGGTGTCGATCGAATAGCTATTATTGCTCATCACTTGATTATCGATGGTGTGTCATGGCGAATTCTGATGAATGATCTGGCCCAACTTTGGCATCAGGTAGAAGCAAATCAGAGTCAGTTATTGCTGGCCGATAAAACGCATGCGGTGAGTCAGTGGCAGGCAGGATTACAGGATGCTTTGGCGGTGGATGCATCGGATGAAAATCATCTGTTAAAGCAAACGTCCTGGTGGCAACAGCAGTTACAACAACCCTGGCCGCGACAGTTATCCGACTTGCCATTATTGCATGACTGGCGAGGCGAGAAAGATGAACATCATCAAGGACAGATCAATATTTCTCTAACTGAAAATGATACGGCACGGCTGCTTGGACAAAGTAATGAGGCATGGAATACCCAAATCAATGAGTTGTTGTTAACTGCATTGTCGAAGGCGTGGCAGCAATGGAGCGGCCATTCTGTTATGCGTCTGGCGCTGGAACATCATGGTAGGGAAGCTGACTTTATGACTCAGGATGTGACGGAAACCATTGGCTGGTTTACGGCGCTGTATCCACTGGTACTGCACTGGCAGCCAGCCCTCGATATCAGTGAGAACGTCAAGTTAGTGAAAGAGCTTCACCGATCGATTCCCGACAACGGTGTCGGATATCAGGTACTGGCCGCCCAGGACGACACGTTGCAACAACTGGCGGCTGAACCTTGCGAAACCAGTGTGGTGTTTAACTATCTGGGGCAGTTTGGTCAGGAACAGAACATAGCAAGTAACACTGCCCATCCGACCCCCTTCAGTTTTGCTGCACAAGCGACCGGGCCAGGACAAAGCGAACAGCAATCAGCAATGCAATTGTTTGGTCAACATCATTTATTGGCGATCAATGCGATGGTAAGTGGAGAGCCTGCCCGCATGAATTTCACGATTAACGCTGATCCGGCGGTACTCAGTGCCGCTCGTTTACAACAATTCGCAGATGCTTTGAACACGGCGGTAACGCAGGTTATTGAGGCGTGCCAGCAACGACTTGAAGAGCAACAGTTATTTGAAGCCAACAGTAATCTGATTCTGAGTATCACCGACGTATCGGACGATGATGCCGTCGAGATGGACTGGGACGATGATGATGGAATTGAGATTTAAAGGTTTTTATTCAAGGATTTACCATGAAATTTGAAGAATTATTACAACAGTTAAAAGCAAACAATATTGCAATGCGGTTGGTAAAAGGGGCGTTGAAAGTCTTTGACCCGGATAAAAACCTGACGCCAGCTTTGATGACAGCGTTAAAGCAGCACAAACCCGCATTATTACGGTTTATCTCTGAAGGTCAGGGATTTACCGCGTCAGATTTTAAATACGCCAAACTGCCAGCGGATAAAATTCGCCAGCTTCAGCAAGATTATCCGCAATTGCAAAACCTTTATCTCTCGACGCCAATGCAACAAGGCATGCTATATCACGGCATGGTTGATGGCAGTGGTGCTTCATACACGACACAGGTTAGCGCCGATTTATCGGGTGTTTTGAATCTGGCTGCGTTCAGGCAGGCCTGGCAGCAAGTGGTGGCCCGTCATGATGTTTTTCGCACCTGTTTTGTGGGTTTTGAACAATCGTTTATTCATCAGTTGGTTGTAAAGCAGGCTGATCTGCCGGTAACGGTGATTGACTGGCGACAGGACGTTGCAGATATGACAGCGGAGCAGCAACAGCAAAAATTACAGGATTTCCGCAAAGAGGATAAACAACGGGGTTTTGATTTCGCCAAACCGCCGTTAATGCGCATCACCTTGATTCAATTGACTGACGGGCTGACCCATTTTGTCTGGTCACAGCATCATGTGCTCACCGATGGCTGGTGCGGCCCGCTGGTATTTGGTGAAGTGATGGCATGTTATCAGGCATATTGCGAACAGCGTGAACCAGCGTTGCCGCCCGTATTGGCCTATGAAAACTATATTGGCTGGCTGGCGGAGCAAGATAAAAACCGAGCCAGAAATTTCTGGAAAGATCACCTGGCTGGTGTTAATCAACCTACGCCTTTTTATTTCGATCAGGCGGAAGCCGACACTAAGTGCGATGAGACGACTAAACCGGGCAAACTGGTTAAACGGTTTATTGATTTATCACCGGAGCAAAGCCAAAAGCTGGCAAACGTGGCAAAGCAACAGGGCTGTACGGTCAATGTTATGTTGCAGTTGGCGTGGAGTTATGTGCTCTATCGCTATAACGGTGAACAGGCTCAGGTGTTTGGTGCGACGATTTCCGGACGTCCGGCGGATTTACCCGGGATGGATAAAATGGTCGGCTTGTTTATCAACACAGTACCCGTGCGGGTTAATTTGCATGAAGCCAGCACTGTGGCTGAGGTGTGTCGTCAGTTGCAACAGGACAATGCTGCCCGGGATGAATTTGGTTATCTGTCATTAACCGATATTCATGAGCTGTCGGATGTACCGAACGGTCAACCTTTATTTAATAGCTTGATTGTATTTGAGAATTTTCCGACACAGAATGCACTAACTGCGGCCGATTCGCCATCAGCATCCAGTATCGATTTAACGATTGATCAGGTTCAGGCGGATGAACAAACCAACTTCGCTGTGACGCTGGGCGCATTTTTCCAACAGCATCTACACATCAAACTGGGTTATCGCACTGATGAGATTTCATCATCAGTCATGGCGCGAGTGGATGCGCAATTAACTCTGATCCTGAATCAACTGGCAGACCTGACTGAACCCGATCAAGCGCGAGTCATGGCGTTGGATTATCTGACTCTGGACGAACAGCAGCAATTAGAGCAAGCCCGCACTCAGTCACTTCAGCACGTTGAACGCCAGCCATTTCATAGTCTTCAGGCCCGATTCTGGCAGCAGGTTCTGGCACAACCTCAGTCGATAGCGCTAACCGTTTCAGGTGAACGATACAGCTATCAGCAGTTGCATCAGGCCGCTTTATCTATTGCTGAACTATTACAACAACAAGGCGCGGAAGCCGGAGATTTGATCGGGTTGTATACCGTAAACAGCGCAGAGATGGTGGTTGGAATTCTGGGAATCTTGTATGCAGGTTGTGGCTGGGTGGCGCTGGACCCTGAACTACCTGCATCACGTATTCAATTTATGATTCAGGATGCAAATCTGAAGACCGTCGTTGTACATCCTGAATGGCTTGAACGTTTGCGTCTGAGTAACCCTGAGACTGACTCGGTAGTTCAGCGGATCTCGATTGATGTACGTGCTGAAAATCGCACTGATAACACGCCAGTGCTGACTGATGAAAATACCCCGGCTTATGTGATTTATACGTCGGGTTCGACGGGGCAGCCTAAAGGCGTACTCATCGAACAGCACAGTATTGTGAACTTTATTGCGGTGCTGGAACAGCAATGCCAGGCGTTATTTGCTGATTCTGACGGTGTAAATCATCTTCATGGGTGGTTATGGCATACGTCATTTGCGTTTGATGCAGCTATTAAAGGTGTACTGGCGTTATGTGTGGGCCAGCCCTTGGTTGTTGCCACGCCGGAAGAAGCAAAAGATCCCAATGCGCTGGCTCGCTTGATTATCGAAAATAACCTGAATGTCTTTAACGGCGTTCCTGGCCTGGTAGACACCGTTGCTCAGTCGTTACTGGTTCAAATGGAAGAGAAACGCCCATTACATTTAATCACTGGTGGAGAGGCGATTTCCGCCGAAGTACTCACTCGTTTGAACAACTGGTGCCAGGTGTCTCAATCACGCGTGTTAAATGCATATGGCCCGACAGAGCTAACCATTAATGGTACTTCTGGTGTTTTGCATGTGGATCAGCCTGTCACTATTGGTCAGCCAGTAGCAAATGCAACCGCCGTTGTATTGACCGATGATGGAAAACCCGCGCCGATTGGCGGTGCTGGTGAGCTTTGGATCGGCGGCCAGGGTGTGGCCCGGGGTTATTTGAATCGGGATGACTTAACTGCGGATCGGTTTATCACCGTGGAGTTAGCCGATGGTCGTCAGGAGCGCCGTTATCGCACCGGTGATAAAGCCAGTTGGCAGCCCGGGCGTAGTGGCGAGTTGTCGCTGCATTTTCATGGTCGGGTTGATCATCAGGTCAAGATTCGCGGCTATCGGATTGAACTGGCAGAGATTGAGCATCACTTACTTCAGCAAACGGGTGTGAAGGCTGTTACTGTTCTGGTTGAAACGCATCTTTCAGGCATGAAATCGCTTCGGGCATTTGTGGTGCCTGATACCAACTATCCGCAACATTTGTCGTTAACGGATGAACTGGCCACCGCACTAACCGCGACGTTGCCGGAAGCTATGGTGCCTCAGGACTGGACAATCATTGACAGTATTCCTCTGACACCCGGTGGAAAGCCCGACAACCGGGCGCTGTGGGCGTTGGTTGCGGCAAATAAAACGATGACTGAGGTAGTAAAACCTGTCACCGAACTGGAGCAACAATTGTGGCAGATTTGGCAGCAGGTGCTGAATCGTCAGGATTTTGGGGTAGAAGATAACTTCTTTGACCTGGGCGGAAACTCAATTCTTGCCATGCAATTAATGGCACTGGCAATGCAGCAGGGTCGCATGATCAATCCAGGGCAGCTATTTAAATTCCGTACCATTCGTAGCCTGGCGAATGAGTTGTCACCAGGCCAGTTTGAGCAGGCAAGCGCGAAGTCAACGGACACACATACGATGATCGAGTTGAATCAGTCGTCAGCACGCACACGCTTATTCATGTTGCATCCGTTTGGCGGGTTGGCTAATTGCTATGCGGATCTGGCGGAGAAACTGGCGTCAGTTGCTCAGTGTTTTGGCCTGCAAGCACCTGATTTAGTGAGTGATGATCAGAAAATAGTGAGCATTGAATCGTTGGCGGCTCACTATGTAACGGCGATTCAGCAGATCCAACCACACGGTCCTTACTGGTTAACGGGCTGGTCTACCGGCGCAGCTCTGGCGGTTGAAGTAGCGGTTCAGCTGCAGGCAAAAGGGGAGCGAATCGCCTGGGTTGCCAGTCTCGACGGATTACCTGAGTCTCAGTCATTGCGGGAACAACAAGCCACGATTGATGCCTCTGTAAAACGAGTTAGCGAGTTCTGGTACGCACCGATTGAACATTTATTTGCCGAACAATTACAGCAAGACTGGCACAGTCTGGAGCAAATGACGGTAGAGCAGGGCGTAGCACAACTGGCACTGGCGTTTGAACAACAAGGGCTGACGCCAGACGGCGTGTCTGGCGAAAGTTTACGCCGTTGGCTACGTTTTTTATGCGATTACGCGCAGGCACAGCAGGCTTATCAAACACCGTCGTTCAATGCCCCCTTCACCTTGTATAAAGTCCCAGGCACAGACTCCGCTGCGTTAAATACCTGGTATAACTGGGATCAGATGAATCAACAAACCATTCAGATTCTACCTTTACAAGGCAGTCATAAAACCTTGCTTGATCAGCCGCACTCGGAAGCATTAGCGGCGAGTATGCAGCAACAAATCAAAGCCCTTTCACTGGCAGGAGTCATTTCATGAGTCAGGATTATTTAAATCAGGCCAATGCCCTGGAAAAACTCCAGCAAGAGATTGCTTATGCACTGGACAAGGTGCCATTTTACCGCAGTCACTATGAAGGATTTGCTGCGTCAGACATTCGAACGGAAGAAGATATAGCTCGACTGCCGACGACTGAGAAAAGACACTTCCGGGTGAACTTTCCTAAAGGTGTTCTGGCTGATGGTGTGAGTAGTACCGATACCGGATTGTTTCGCTCACAAAGTTCTGGCACAACCGGAGAACGATTGATCACGCTGGAACATGGCATGTTATGGCTGGATCGGGCGATGAAGTGTGCCATGGTTAATCCGCCGGTCATGATGGCCTGGCTGACACCTCAGAAAAAAGTAGTGCGTTATGCCGCGCCAAATTGTTCTGACGTCGAATGTGCAAATCCGAACAGCGGCCTGACAGACCGACTCCTGCACGATGGCACACTGGTCTTGCCGGTTTATCATGATTTGTTGACGACCACGGAGGTGTTGATTAACCGGGCGCTGGACGAAATCAAGGAATACCAACCTGATGTGTATTACATGGACCCGACCCATTTTGCGTTTTTGTTGCGCCAACCTGTTGCTCAACAGCAGGTATTACCTGCGGTGCCGGTACTGACAACCTACAGTGCGATGACACATATTGCTCGTCGTGATATCAGCCGTGCGTTTCCAAATTCTCCTGTGGTGGAACTGGCTGCGATGTCTGAACTGGGCTGGATTGGCATGACATGTCCTCATGGCCGGATGCATATCAACAACGCGAGTTTCTACCTGGAATTGCTGGATGGCGACCGTCCGGTTGCGCCGGGTGAGCGCGGTGAATTAGTGGTTTCGTCATTGGATCAGGGCATCAGCCCGCATATCCGTTATCGAACTGGCGATCTATATCGAGCGACTGGTGAAGTGTGTTCTTGTGGTAATCCGATGCCTGTGGTGGAAATGGATGGGCGTCATTCGAGTTTTATTGTGTTACCTGATGGGCGTGAGTTATCACCGAGAATGATTGATAACGCTATTCAGGCACCGGGCTGGTTAAGCTTGTATCAGGTGCAGCAACGTGAGGGAGAACTGGTCTTCCGGTTCATCGCGAATGAGCAGTATCAGCCCGGTGATGAACAATCTGTGATCACTGAATTACAACAGCTTACAGGTGTTGATTCTGGCGTCCACGTTCGTGGTGAATCGGTCAATTATTTATCAACGGAACGTTCCGGTAAATTTCAGTATTGCCAGCCGTTAGCGCAACCCACATTTTCAACCGCCAACCATGAGGACGCATTATGACACCGGAGCAGATAGCAGATATTCAGCAGGATTTTCCGTTTTTAAGCCGTGAGCTGGATGGACAGTCGGTGTTATATCTCGACAGTGCAGCGACTTCACTAAAGCCGCGTCAGATGGTTGAAGCAGTAAACCAGTACTACTTGTATGAATCGACGAATATCCATCGTGGCAAGCATGCCTTAGGCGAAGCTGCGTCGAATCGTTACGAACAGGCTCGTTACAAACTGGCCGACTGGGCGGGTTGTCATGGCAATGAGGTGGTGATGGTAAAAAACACCACCGAAGGGTTAAATATTGTTGCTAATGGTCTGAATCTGACAAAACAGGATGAAGTGATCGTATTTGCCGATGCACATCATGCGAATCTATTGCCCTGGATGGAGAACGCAACGGTTCATATCGTCCCACTCAACCATTTGCATCAACCTGATTTAAATCAGTATTACGACCTGTTAAAACGCAAACCGAAGGTGGTGGCGCTAAATCACTGTTCGAACGTCACAGGTGTATATCTGGACATTCAGCCGTTGATTGCTGCCGCACAACAAACAGGCGCGATCACTGTGCTGGATGCTGCCCAGTCAGCACCGCATCGCAAGCTGAACTTTGCTGACTGGAATGTGGATTTTATGGTGTTTTCGGGTCACAAAATGTTGGGGCCAACGGGTGTTGGCGTATTGTGTGGTCGCCGTGAACGTCTTAACGAATTGAGCGTCACTACACTTGGCGGTGGCATGGTGGACTGGGTTGATCAACAGGGGTATCAGCTGCGAAAAATCCCCCACCGTTTTGAGGCGGGAACACCCAATATCGCGGGTGCTTATGGCATGGCTGCCGCCATTGATTATCTGGAACAACTGGGTCAGGACGCGATTATCAGCCATGAAAAAGCGTTCAGTCAGGCGTTGTTTGACGCGGCTAACTCACGGGATTATCTGGAGATTGTAAACCCGGACGAAACGGCTGATCGGGGCGGAATTATCACTTTCAGCATCCCAGGCATGGACAATCTGGACGATCTGGCGCGCACCTTATCTGACAGTTACGCCATCATGTGTCGCACGGGCCATTTATGCGCGCAACCGTATGTAAACGCTGTGACTTCAGGACAGGTTATCCGGGTGTCAGGGTATTTTTATAATCAGTTAAGCGATGTGGAACGAGTGTTTTCCGCGTTGGATGAGGTAACGGAGGAGTTCAGGGAAGGGGTTTTTGAGATTTAGGTGAAGGAATAAGTGTCAGTTATTGTTTGCGTAACTGACACTTACAATCATTTTTCTTAGTCTGTATTCGGTAACGGGCATTCGACTTGTATTAGCCTTTTTCTTGCAATTTCTAACTGCTGCTCGGTAAAAAGCTCGTTCCAGGGATTCATTAAAACCAGGTATTCAACACTTAGTTTTAGAGAATCTTTACCTCTTAAAAACAATTCAGTGAATCCTGTGGAAGGTGCTGAAGAGGCTAGTAGTCTGTTGGCCGTTTCTTTTCCACCATGATCATTTAACATGTCCAAAAATCTTGGCGATTTGTACGGAGGGTTTAAATTTAATGCGTCGGTATAAAGTTTTTTCATCGCATTATGAAAGTCTTCTTCTGCTTTGTTGCTCAATGTTAACCTCGTTGTTTACTACTCATTAAAATGAACAGTAATTTACATTAAACAGGTACTTGAATGAAGGTCAACACGCTTTAATCAATTAAATCATTTCATTGACTCCGTCCCCAAAATCCTCGAAGCTCTCCAACCTTAAATAGAAACACAGGATCTAAACATGACAACATTAGCTACACATACGCATAATTTATTGCGTAGCTTAATGGTTTCTCACGATTTGGTTGTGGGCGGCAAAAAAGATGCAGATAAAGAGCTCTATGAACTGCTGGTGCAAGTCGCTGAGTTTGAACCTGGTGATGATAAGTCGACGATACCTAAAATACCTTTTCCTCTACTAACGCAAGCACAAGTTGAGTTGAAAGAGCATTTACCCAGTGCGGAACAAATTAAAAACTGGCTACTGTATGAACTTGATTTATCCGGCACTGCTTATTATCAAGGGAGTGATGGCAAAGCAACATTTGGTCGAATAGTTCGGAGTTTAGATTTGTCGAATGGCAGTCAGTACTATGACAATCGACCAGAGGCGGCAGCTTATACTGATGCTCGTCAGTCGGGTGATGAAGATAAAATAAAGTGTGCTGGCGATATTCTTAAAGCACGTTTACCAGGCAAAAAATTGCGATTCCTCCATTGGATTGGACCAAAACCAGACAAGGATCTCGTTGAACAATTTAAGGCTGAACATCCTGAGTATTTCAGCAATGACAAAGCTGAGAAGCATGATATTGGTGAGGCAGTTGAAACGGAAAGCGTTTGAGTGAAATAAGCAAACTATGACAGCAAAATGCGACTGAATTCAGCCAGAAATTCAGAGGTGTCGCTGATGTAGTTTGGATAGGCTTTTTCAATGGATTTGATATCACTTCCTGCAATTAATAAGGCGTTGATGTCGGGGTTTTTTTCTAATGTCGCGTATTGTTGCAGGGCGGATTTTTTCTGACTGGATGAGTATAAAAAACCGTGACCTTGTTGGGATTTAATATCATAAACAAGTAGCGTATAGGCGGAGTGCTTTGATTTGGTTTTTAATTCATCCAGCTTAAAAGCGCTGTTAAATGCGTCTAACTTATGGAACACGGAAAGTTTGGTATTTAGTTCCTGTAATTCTTTTTTATAATCAATATGTTGCTGCTCTGTGATTGTCCATGAACCATCTTTAACGGCCAGAAATTCCCCCATAATGAAGAATAATCGTTTCCAATTGTCGTTTGCTGCCTGAGGATTGGTTTTCAGCGTTTCTTTCTCAATAACATCAACAATTTCAACAGTGGTAGCCCAGATGTGTTGTAGTCTGGTGCGCAACTGAACTTCTATTTGAAAACCTTTCCACTCGTGATTATCAAGGTGTTCATAACTCTTATAGACACGATGAATCCCTCTGTATCCACTCGATTTTGGTGACGTTATATAATCGTAGACGCGAACGCCGTGAGCGGATCTGCTGGTACTAAGGCTTTGGCATAAATGTTTGAGATCGTCGAGGGAATCGAGAATGACGCGACAGCCACCAATATCATGCATTCGCTTCAGACTAATGGCATTGTCACTGTATCCATCCAGTGATTCTCGTTGAAGCTTATTGATTATAGTTGGTAGTCGTTTCAAGCGACGGACAATCGTGGCTGTTTCAAGTAGATCCAGCTTACGGATGTGTTTCCAGATCAGATTTTTAATAATTTGCAGGGGATACAGGTGTGCAGCACGAAAGTTCTGAATAACGGTGATAGCCTGATCCATATCGCCATCTTGTTTACGAATAACACGACCAGCTTTCTCTACCTGTTTTTTAGAAAAAGCTAAGTATTGTTTTGTCTTTTGGTAGTCCTTGTTAACCATCAGTGATAAGCAGACGAGTGTTAGACGATTGAGCTATGGTACAACCTTCTATGAGTTTTTGCTAACAGGCTTATGATTTGTCGTTCATTTTTAGGGAATTTATCACGGGGTAGAATCTGGTTGTTATCAATAAGGGCGTAATCATTAATTCACGTAGTGGAACCAGTTACTCGGTCCATCACATGACTTTATCCGACTAATGACTGATAGTATTCAATAAAGGTACTTTTAGGTAGAATCTGTTTATTCATTAAGCAGTCGGCAAGTGTGATGTTTTGGCAAACAGGCAAACCCCGGTATGACGTTAAACCAGTGAACGATTTTGAGCTGTTTGAAATTGTTCGTATTAATAGCGGACATAGAGAACGGCAGGATTTAAACGGTTTTAATGGCTTTATCATCGGTGATTGTGAAAACGACAACGACAGTGAAGCCTATCTGGTGATTATGCTGCTTCATATGAATGATATGTGCTGTGTTCCGTCGAGTGAGTTGGTTTCTTTGGGCGTGTTTCTGCCTGAAGATCAGTATCGGGAGGGGTATTATTAGTGGTATTTTTACTGGCTTTATAGGTTTTTGTTGATTTCGTTGTTCACTCCTTAATTTCTTCTCCTTTCAATACGGATTATTTCAAATATTGGATGATCACAAACGTATCTATAACCATCCATATTTCAATAAAATCAGCTAGCTATGATTTTATTCTTCATGGTGTAGATCTTAGGCAACGTCAATATCAGGAAATGCTTTTACTTCTGGAACATCCAGTTGTTCTGCTTCCCAGGCATCGAGTTTTGCTTGTAGATTTATCCACACAGTTACACCAGTGCCTGTTGCAACAGCGAGTTTTCGAGCCATGAGTTTTGAGCAACGAGTTTGCTCATTGACAAATTCACTGAGTGCTTTTCGTGTGACGCCGAGATGATCTGCTGCTTGAGTTACCGTTAATCCAAGTCTTTCTAAGACATTACGTTTAAAGATAGCACCCGGATGGGTTGGTTTACGTGTCTGGTTCATGGGTTGCCTCAGGTTGTTGTCATGAGTGTTACTTTCGAGACTTGATTTGTTTGCCGTGATAATCAAGATAGTCGAGCAACACCGCACCATCATCTTCTATTTCGAATATAACTCGCCAGTTGCCGCTAACGTCTATACTGTAGACTCCTTGACCACTTCCTTTCTTCTCTCTGAATTGATGAGTAAACAGCGCTTTTATATCTCGTGGATGATGAGAAGCATCAATAAAATCAAGAATATCGCCGATTTTTAATACATGGTTGGGATTTATTCCACTTGCATCATTTTTATAGAAGAAATTCTTAAGTCCTTTATGTCGAAAACTTTTAATGGCCATAGTTGCTTCCCTGTTATGGTGTTAGCGTTTTGAAGTGTAACCTGTCACGTATCACGTGTCAAAAAATAGGCTGCTTTGTTTAATTCTGCTATTGTTCCCTAATTTGCATTCTTGTTCCATAAAAACCAACAAAGATCAAAGCCATAACTGTTCTTATATAGGAACATTTGCGCCGCACATTGTTGTCATTTCCGAATGTGTGGCGTGCCTGACTGGGTATGCTTTCTATTATGATCTAAGGAATTTTCCATTTTAAAACAAAGTCTTTTGTTGTTGTCATCTTTGTTAGTTGCTAATTCAGCATTTGCTACTATTACGGTTCACGTCAAAAACGATTCTAAATATGATGTTTCGCTCAAGAGTATGGAGTCGAGTATTGCGATTTATAATGTGTTACCACCGTCAATGATTCCTGCCTATGGCACGGGTACTTTCAGTGTTGACAGTATTTACCCAACAACAGTTAACGTGGCGGATGTGGAATATGAAATTGATAATGGTTATGCGAAGCCGTTATGTCATTTCCGATTTGTTATGCTGAGCGACTACCGTACTGGGAAAATGACACCACAGCCGATGATTGCGGAAGATGAGGGTGGTTCCTATGGCAACCGTGCGAAATGTGATGGTGTGTTGAATTATGTAGACCTGTATGGAAATAGTGGCAACGCGACCGTGACATTTACGATTAAAGACAGCCGCTATTAATTACGAATAAAAGTGTTGTAGAGCAACTCAAAAAAACGCCGCATCAGTGTATGCGGCGTTTTGCTGTTAGCGGATAAAATGTGTTGAAGCTATACCGTCATTTCGTAGTAAACCGCTTCGACGTCGCCAATCGGATCTTTATGTAAGTAGGTTCGAATGTAGTCCATGCCGAGTTTTTCCATAATACGGCGCGATGCTTCATTGTCAGGAACGGCAATGGCTGAGAGTTTTTTTACTTCGTCCAGTTTCGCCTGTTCATCGGCCACGGCTCTGGCGGCTTCTGTGGCATAACCTTTGCCCCAGGTGCTGCGGTTAAAGCGCCAACCCATTTCCATATTGTCGTATTCAGTGTCGTCATTAAAGAAGTTACATGGACGAACCAAAATCCAGCCAATGAAGATATTGTCATCTTTGGTCCAGACTCCCCACATGCCCCAACCTTTTTCAGGATTTCGGTATTTGTACATGCGAGGTAGTAGAATATTATCCATATCTTCCATCGTGGAGCATTTGCCACCATTAATGTATCGCATGACTTCCGGGTCTTGATCGAGTTCCCAGAGTAGTTGTTTATCCGCGTCAGAAAGTAACCGGAAGGTCAGGCGGGACGTATCCTGAACTGTCATCATGATTGTGCTCCTTGTGGCAGGTGTTTTGTTGGAAGAACCGGATACTTTACTGTGACTCAGAGGCAGTGAAAAGCGGGAATTACGTTAAAAATTATGTATTACCCTAATTGATTGTTAGTGGATGAATGATTGAACAAAGAGTGGCGGGTCAGGGCTGCTTTACTGATAAAAAACCAGCGACACCGTCTCACCGAATGTCGCTGGTGGGTTGCCAGGCTCGTGAGAAACCAGGCAGAAGAGGATTGAAGTATTGATCTGTTACTGTTTCGTTGTGGTGACGGCTGCGGTCTGGTTGGTACTCAGCGCGTCAATACGAATCAAGCCCAGTTCTTTTTTGCCCTGTCGTTCGATGGGTAGGGTTAACTGATTCATTGTTAGGGGGATCTTTTCATAGCTTCTGCCGCCATGCTCTCGGCTGGCTTCAATGTGTAATACCAGATCGGTTGCGGTGACGGGTTGTCCGTAGTCGTCGCGACCATCCCATTCAATATGGTACGTGCCGGGTTTTTTTGTTGCACCGGAGAAGCCATCAATCAAAGATTCATTGCCACGGCCAATACGTCGCCACCATACTCTGAGTGATTTCATCCAGCGTTGGCGTTCACCCATTAATACCAGGTTACGAACGGGTTTTCGTTTGTTGTCGGTGATCCATACGCTGACATAAGGGCGACGGTATGGCGAGGCGTCAATATCTGGAATTTCCAGCGCGATATTGAGCGGTGTAAACGTGGTTTGTTGATCGCTGTTTTGTTGCACCAATGATTCAAGTGCCGAGCTGAACCGGGTGTGTCCCTGGGCTGATGTCAGCATGATTTGTGTGTCGGTTCCAATGGTGTCGAACAGATTCTGCGATGACAACGAAGCGGCCAGTAAAACTTGCGCTTTTGCAGAAACCGCAGTTTGATCAATGCTAATGGCGGCGTTTACCTGTTCAGGCCAGCCACTGCCCCCATCAATAATGCCTTGATAGGATTTACCGTCGATTTTACGGCTGTGTTGCCAGGGAATAAGCGTGCTGACAGCCGCATTTTGCAAGTGAACGGTATAACGGGTGTCAGTCGTAGCAACGGCAACAGGCCACTGTTGATCCTGGCTACGATAGACCGCATTGTTATTACTGCTCAGCGCAAATGTGGTCAGCGATGTGTGCTCAGTGATCCAGTCCGCCAGCGAGTCGAGTAGGAAAGGGCTATGTAGTTGTCTGAAATCCCAGCGGATTGACCCGTCCGGATTATTGACATCAACAGCCGTATTTCTGACGGTTCGAGCCAGTTGTCGGGCATGAGCACGGTCTGGAGTTGTTTGTTTTCGCTCCATGTTTTCCCAGTAAGCATACAAATCACCATTGCGACAGCTAATGCGATCTTCTGTTTTCACCCGCCACTGTTCGCAGTGTTTGAGTAAGGTATGTACCTCGGCATCTCGTGTGTTGGCTGCGGATATATGGCTTGCCAGAGATTCAAGACGAGATGTTAATGCTTGAACCGTGTTGTCTGGCAATGATGTGCCTGCAGGCAAGGTGAGCGTTACCGGCTGTGCTGATGACTGGTTCAGCTCAAGTTTAGTCGTTGTGTTCAGGTCAACCAGGGGATTTGCCCGGGCAGCCTGAGCGGTCACCAGAGCGGCGATGCTCAGACTCAATCCGGCAGCAATCGTTATGGCTGAGTGCTGTTGATCAGACATTAGTTAGATACTCTTGCTGTTTGGGTGGCTTCTTTTTTCTCGTCTTTCTTTTCTTTCTTACGTGGTTTAGGGGCGGGATCTGACAAAGTCAGATAGCCATCGCCATTGGTATCGTAACGATCAAAGGCTCGATGGCCTGATGCCATGTATTCTTTGAATGTCATGCCACCGCTTTTATCTTTATCCAGGACTTTAAACCGAACATACGTTTGTTTGATCTGGCCTTTGTGTGTCTTTTCGATTTGTTTATCGAGTCTGTCTTCAAATTCCAGCAGGTATTCGCGCTCAGTCAGCATGCCATCTCCATTTTCATCAGTACGATGGAATTGTTTTTCCCGTACTGTCAGGTATTCATCGAAGGTGACTTGTTCATCGCCGTTAATGTCGTACAGACCTTGCATACCTTTCGGACTGTGTGTGGTTGGCATACGTAACGTCGGTGCCTGGCGTAAAGTAACTTTTTCAGCCTTGCGAGCAGCGCGTTCACGGGTTGGCAGTTTATCGGTTGCTTTGATTACACCGTCTTTGTTCTCGTCGAGGTAGTCAAAGCCTCGTTTGCCAGAAGCCTGGAATTCGTCAAGGCTGATGAAGTTATCTTCGTCTTTGTTGATAGCATCAAAGCGAACACGGGTTTGCTCAACTTGCGCGGTTCTGTCGTTTTGTAGCCGTTTTTGTAGTTTGGCTTCCCATTCGTAGACGTACTCGTCTTCTTCAATCAGCCCGTTGTTGTTGGTGTCAGTCACGGCAAAACGTGCTCGTCGAGCCTGAACAAACTCTTCTGCAGACAGTTGCTGATCTTTATTTAAATCGTAAGTCAGAATAATACCGGATGCGCTGTGTGGGGCGGCATTAGCCTGGCCTGATAGTGTCAGTGTTAGCAGAGATGACAGTGCAATGGATGTTGCGATAGCGCTGGAAATACGGATTTTTTTCATGGTGAATTCTCTTAGTAAGCTTCTAGTGTCAGCGTTGTGGTGTAGCTGTAGCGTGGTACGTCAGCACCTTCCGGTGCTGCATCGCGATGGCGAACTCGCAGCACATAAACGCCTTGTTCTTCTGGTGAGAAACTGGCATTTCCTGTGGAATCTGTCGTGACTTCCAGTTCTGCTTTTTCTTCGGTGAATTGATAGTTAGCCAGATAAATGAACGCTTTAGCATCAGGAAGTGGTTTGCCGTTGTAATGAACGGTGAATGAAAACTCATCGCCGCTGAATACATCGTTCGGATGAGTGACAGGGACGATTTCCAACCCATTTCCCAGCGGTTTTACATTGTCAGATGTCGGCCCTTTGTGCGTCACCCAGGTTTCTGCATACGTAATGGCCTGGAAGTGATCCGTGATTTTTGCGCCCTCAGGTAATGGCTCATCGTTGCCGCGAAGTGAGCCGCGTTTTCCATCTTTCATATACACACGGAAGATGGCTCCTTTACGCTGACCGGTCGAAAAACGGTAAGTTCCTTCTTCTTTCAAGCTGTGTTCCAGTACTTTTCGCGTGGTCAGTTCAGCTTCTTTTTCCGGTGTTTCCCGCTTGCCGTTTGGCGCAATCACAAAGAATTCTGAACCGGTAAATGCAACTTCAGGAATGAAAAACTTTTCAGAGAATGACGCATCCAGAGTCACCTTGTTGCCACGCACAGGTTCGAAACTGTGAGGCATCAGATAGGGGGTGTGGGCGTAAACCTGTGAGCTGCCAATTAACAGCATCGGCATCAGGACAAACTTCTTCATTCAAATTATCTCCGTTCAAAAAAATTTCGTCGATCATATTGCAAATGAGAATGATTCGCAATAGCATTCTTATGGCGAGTCGGGAAGCGAGGGTATTCGGTTGATAATTTCAGCTGTTAAAACATGCCACTTTCTGGATTCGATTAATCAATAACTTAAGTTAGGAATGCGCAAGACGTGATGTTTAATAAATCGTTTTCATTACCACGGTTTGATGTGTGGAGCTGGACAAAAGGCGCGACGGCGCGTGACTTTTTTCGCTACTGCCGATGGTTACATGTGTACAGTTCAACAGCATTGTTCAGTCTGTTGATCTTCTTTTGCATCACAGGCGTTCTGCTTAATCACTCCAACTGGATCAGTGCGGAAACCGCACAGGGTACAGATGAATTTCAACTGCCTGCGCCATTAAGTGAGCAACTATTGGCCAATCCAACGGCAGGATTGCCCGCATTAGAATTATTTATTGAACAGCACACGGATATGACACACGCAAGCGATGTGTCGATAGACAGAGACGCGGGCGAAATTACGTTTGATTATCCACTGCCTGCGGGTTTTGCCTTCGTTACCGTTTTGCCTGAAGAGGGATTGATTGCGGTTGATTATGAAAAGGGCAATGTCTGGCAATTGCTGAATGATTTGCATAAAGGTCGCCATACCGGGCCTGTCTGGTCCTGGGTTATTGATATCAGCGCCGCTGCTATTTTCCTGTTTTCGATTACCGGGCTCATTATTTTGCTGCAAGCAACCAAGTTTCGTTCAAACGGTTTGTATTTGATGGCTGCCGGATTTATTACACCGCTGGCAATTTACCTGATGTACGTACCGTCCTACGGATAACATCCTACAACACGTTGTAAACCAATAAACACTATATAAAACAATAATCTAATAGCTTTCTTTATGTCGGAATGATGGATGTTCTGGCACCAAAGCAAGCGCTGTGTCACTAGAAGACTCCTGGAGCAATAAAGATGAAATTTAAGAAGACCTTACTGGTCAGTGCTATTTCCGCGTCATTGGTTAATTCTGCATTTGCAGCTGAGCCGGTTCGTCTTGAAACCACGAAAGTTGGTTCAGAGGCTAAAAAGCCGACGGCGGTGCAGAGCCTGACATTGGATAGTGAAACGGTTGATAAGCAGTCGATTACATCAATCGAAGATACGGCACGTTATATTTCAGGGGTTCAGGTTAATGATACGGGTAATCGCTTTGGTAATGACGGTTTTAACATTCGTGGTTTGGAAGGCGATGCCGTTGCTGTCACGGTTGACGGCCTGTCTCAGGGTGAAACCTTAAATCCGGATTCATTTGCATCTTACGGCATGTACGGCTCAAGCCGGGGTGAAGTTGAAATTGAGCATGTTAAATCAATTCAAATCACCAAAGGCCCTAACGCTGTGTTGAATGGTAATGGCGCTTTAGCGGGTTCGGTTGCGTATGTCACTAAAGATGCGGCAGATTTTTTACGTGAGCAGGGCGATACGACAGCAGGCCGTTTAAAAGTTGGTTTTGATGCACGATCAGATGAATTCCTGGCGTCAGTTGGTATCGCAAATCGTACCGGTGGGCTGGAATCTTTACTGATGTACACGCGCCGTGATGGTAATGAAGCCGAAGCCTTTGGCAATGGTGCTGATGTAACGGGTGCGGATCGTGGTCTGGCTGATCCGATGGATATCACCACGGATTCGATTCTGTTTAAAGCCGCTTATAACCTGAATGATGATCATCGTCTTGGGGTTGTGTATGAAAAAACAGATCGGGAGACGGACGGTGAGCCACTGTCTCGTGAGTCATCATCATACTGGAACTTTAAGACTTATGATGAGAACAACCGCGAGCGTTTTGGTGTGTTCTACGACTGGAACAATGCTAATACGTTAATGTTTGATTCATTGAGTGTAACGGTAGACTACCAGGAATTAGAAAGCGCCGGTTTGACGCAGTTTTTATTCAGCAATCCAGCTTATTTGCGTCAGGAAGATCGTGGTTTTGACCAGGAAGCAACGGTCGTTCATCTTGATTTCAGCAAAGCGTTTAACTACATATTCGACCATAACCTGGTTTATGGATTGAGTTACGATTCAACGACGGCAGAGAGCTACGGTTTCGATCGTCGATATAATGGCGAGACTGTTGATTCAGGGTTCCGCAATGGTTACCCAGTCAATGACACGGTGTTCGTGCCGAAGACCGATAAAGACGCATACAGCTTATACATTCGTGACGACATAACTATCAATGAGCAGCTTTCAGCCTTTGCTGGCTTACGTTACGACGATACTGAGTACTCACCTACAACAAATGATGACTTCACTGATATTACGGGTAAAGGCATCAAAGACTCCTCATTTTCCGCTTTCGCTTATGAGTTAGGCATGAGCTATAAGCTGGCACCTGGTCATGTCCTGATGGCGAGCGTTGGTAAAGGTTACAAGGCGCCAACGACGCAAGAACTTTACCTGGGGACGGACTCCAGTGAAATCGTTACGGATATGAATACCGGTATCAACTATGAAGATTTGGGCACGATTGCAAACCCGGATATGGATGCTGAAGAATCGGTTAATTATGAGCTGACGTATAAATTTGAAACTGATCGTGTTCGTTTAAGCGCAACGGCGTTCTGGACGAAGTACACCAACATGATCCAGAACGAAACGTTTGCTAATCCATATGGTACTGAAGTGACCGTGCAAAGCTGTGGTCGTTTTGGCTGTGCAACAGAAACGCTCACTGAAGATCAGTACTTCCAGCCGCATAACGCGGGTGAAGTTGATGTCGATGGTATTGAGATTGATGCGCGTTGGTTATTAACCGACAACGTGATTGCCAGCTTCACCTACTCGATTATCGATGGTGAATATCAAACCGCATCGGCAACGAACAATATTGGAGATGACCTTGAAACGGCTGCGCCAGACTCAGCAACAATTGGCCTTTCGTATTTGTCAGACGCCGGTAACTGGGGAACAGAATTGTTCGCCGTTATGTCGAAGGGCGTTGATGAGTCTGAGCAGCTTAGTTTCACGTCACTGAATAATGGTAGTGGTCCGGTTTATTACCCAGGCGGCTACACAGTGTTTGATCTGAATGGATTCTATGACATCACAGAGAATCTGCGCGTAACGGCAACGATTTACAACCTGCTGGATAAAGAATATTACCGCTGGGAAGTAATGAATGGCGTTCGTGAAGGTACTGGTGGTTTCTTCGGTGGTGCTTCTGCACAAGGCAATGGCGATGGTTATCAGCGCTTCTCAGAAGCGGGTCGAAGTGTGAGTGCATACATTACTTATACCTTCTGATGTACCTCGTTTTATCGAAGTAAACGACGACGGTGAAAGGCGTAAAGTATGGGTCTGGTGACAGGCCCATTTATCGTTTATCGCCGGTAAAGGTCAACAGACCCCAGGATAAATTATGAAAGCGATGATGGTACTGGTTGCCAGTCTGATGTCAGTTTCAGTAACGGCCGCAGACATTCAACCAAAAGATATTGATGCGCTGGTTAAGCAGTGGAGTGGGTTACAGCAGCAACAGCATGCACTTACCAATCAGTGGCGAGAGCAACAACCTTTGTTAAAGCAACAACTGCAATTGCTTGACGCTGAAGCCACAAGGTTGCAGGCATTGATAGCGGCCAATGCAGAAAGCCAGGATGATGTTAAACAGCAACGTCGTTCCATCATTGAACAGCAACAACACCTTGAAGTTGAGCAAACTCAACTGAACGCGCTTTTAGACCGGGCGAGTCATCAGTTGCTGACGGTATTTCATCGTTTACCACCACCGTTAAAAGCGCAGTGGCAGGAGACGATTGACCAATTAGCACTGACCAGTACAACAACCAGCGACAAACTCACGTCGGTTATTGGCTTGCTGGACCAGTTTGAACGCTTTAATCAACGCATCGCGCTTCATCAGACGACGATGCATTTTGATGATCCGCAATCGACTGAAAAACGGGAATATCTGGTTGATCAGGTCTTTTTAGGTGTCGCTCAGGGTTGGTATATCAGTCGTGATGGTCAACAGGTTGGCATGGGCTATCCGGCGTTATCTGGCTGGGTTTGGGTCGCTCAGGGTGCTGACTCGCAGGAAGCTCACAATGAGCAGCAATTAGCCGAACAACGTCAAACGGTGCGCCAACTGGTTGATATGCTGCAACGAAAACAAACCCCGGCCTTATTGTCTTTGCCCGTTGATTTAACTGCTTCAGGAGCCGAAGAATGATGCAGCGATTATCGTCAGCGACATTGAGTGTACTGGTGTGTCTGTGTCAGTTTAGCGCTCTGCTAGTGTTGGCATCTCCGGTTTTAGCCGCAGATCTTTCAGATGTTCATCAATCATTGATTAAGGATATTCAACAAGCGCAACGTAGCCTGTCACTAACAGATACCCGAATTAGCCAGCAACGAGCAGCATTAGCAGAACAAATTACACGTAAAGACAATACCTTACAGCAATTACGTGAAAAAGCGGCTGCGATTACCCGAGGAAAGGACGAGCAAACGCTGGATATCAACCAACTAACCGAACGATTAACCCAGTGGCAGGAACAACGAGCCTTTCAGGCGCACGCACTGATTAGTTTCGTTCAACAGCAATCGGTAACGACAGATGTTTCAGCCATTGAAGCCGATTTATCCGCCGGTTTTGAACCACTGTTAACTCGTATTTCAGCACTCGACAGTGCGTTAATGCCAACATCTCGACAGCAGTCCGTTATTATGGCAACCGGGCAAGTCGAAGCCGCTAACGTATTGCAAGCAGGGCCAGTTCAATGGTTCTGGCAACCCCAACAACAACGAGGTGGATTGCTGAGTAATCTTGCCAGCACAAGCGCTAATCAGAACACTGCGACTGAATTACCGAATGTAGCGATGCTGTTTACGGCTGAGCAAACCGTACAACTCCAGACTCTCTTCGAACAAGGTAAAGCCAGCGTAACGCTTGACCCAACCCTGGAGCAGGCTATTGAACTGGCGCAACATGATGAAACGTTGACGCAACATCTGGCAAAAGGCGGGGTTTGGGCCTGGCCAATCATGCTGTTTGCCGCAGTGGCTACCGTTATTGCACTATTCAAAGCAATACAGCTACTTCGATTACCGCGATTCAATCCATTACTGGTGCAACGCATCAATATGATGACCGCAGGGAACAATCCTGTTTTGGCAGAGTCGGTTGCTTCGTTGAGTCAGCCGTTACAAGGCATTCAGCGCCAGCTTATCGACATCGTGCAGGCAGTTCCGGTGTCTCAAGCCCGAGACGATCAGTTATTTAACCAGGTAGTCGGTTATCGCCATAAGCTGGAAAAAGGTATCGGTGCGATTGCTATGGTAGCTTCAGTGTCTCCATTACTGGGATTGCTCGGAACAGTGTCCGGCATGATCGAAACCTTTAAGTTGATGACTATTTTTGGTGCCGGTGATCCGGCGGCGGTCTCTGGCGGTATTTCTGAAGCGCTTGTCACAACAGAACTCGGGCTGGTGGTCGCGATCCCTGCCTTAATTCTGCATGCCTTGTTAAATCGCATGGTTAAAAACCACAATACCGACAGTGAAAATCTTGCTGTTGCACTGAGTCAGCTAACGCTTGAATGCCAGGCCGATGCACTGACCGCAACGACCACTGAACCTGCGGTGTTGCAGGATTCAGCAAAACAGCATCAGCCTGTATCAGAATTCATAACTACACAAGCTGTAGCACCGGATCAGGTTGGATCGCCGCTCAAGGAGAGCCTGGCATGACAAACACGGCGTTCTCACTGATGAACAATCCGGTCGTCTGGAGCATTCTGGTACTGGCGTTGTTTTGCTATAGCGTATTGTTGTTATTGCTAAGTCGTCCGGTGTTATCAATGCAGGACATCGCCCGATACCAGCAATGGACGGACACACTACAGACCCTGGTGAGTGCGCTGCCTTTACTGGGTTTACTGGGCACAATTGTTGGTTTGCTACAAACCTTTCGCCAGATGTCACTGGGCACAATGGACCAGCAAGCACTGCTCAGTAGCGGTATTGCGGACGCCATGTTCACTACAGAGATCGGTTTGGTGATGGTCATTCCCGCCTTGTTGCTACTGGTTCGCCTCAAGCGTCGTCAACTTGATTATGTTTTGTTTGAACAAAGCCCGGGCGAGGTCAGCCATGCGTCCACAACTTGATCAGCGTTTTGCTCAACAGGACAATCAGGGAATTGATTTATCGCCGCTGCTGGATGTCGTATTTATCCTGCTGATCTTCTTTATCGTCACGACGGTTTTTGTCAAAGAAACCGGGGTGGATGTTGAAAAGCCACAGGCGGTATCGACCAGCCAGTTAGAACGCAACATTATTATGATCGCTATCACGAAAAGCGGCGATGTGGTCTATGACAACACTCATATTGGCGTAATGGGCGTGCGGTCTGCAGTGTCCCAGGCCATTCGCAAGCATAATAAACCCGTGGTGGTTCAGGCAGACAAAACGGTACCCACTGAGTTACTGATCAACGTTATCGATCAGGCAAAACTGGCTGGCGCACAGTCGGTTAATATTGCGACGAAAGGCGGTTAACATGACCTCACAACAAACCGCCAATGCGTTTTATCTGACCCGAGCGATTCTGGGTGCGTTGTTCATTGTCGCTGTGTTAACAATCGCGTTGTTTGCCGTAGAAACCGACATGGTAATGGCTGAAGAGAAAACAACTATTCGCACGGTTGATTTGGCGGTTCCTCCGCCGCCACCGCCTCCTCCGCCGTCAGCACAACAAACTTCACAGGAAGCACCGACACTGGATTTGACCCAGAGTGGAGCAGGCGCGGCGCTAATGGTCACTGAATTTACAGAAACAATATTACTGGACGAACCCATTGAAGCCGATTTGCCTGACTTGGCTGAAGCGACGGACTGGGATAATTTACTGGCGGTAAACTGGCAAGCATTTGGACTGGATGACCTGGATGAAACGCCCAGATTGCTCACCAGTTTAAAAATCAACTGGCCTGACAGCCTGACCCGCCGTGGTATTCAGCGCGTTGCGCTGGAGCTGGATGTCTTGATTGATGAATCTGGCAAAGTGACTTTACGGAGCATTAATGGCGCTCCACCGGCAGAAATGGTAGTCATTGTTAAACGACTCATGCGCACCGCAAAATTCACTTCGCCAACCAAAGATGGTTCGCCGGTTCGTGCCACTTTTATCTGGCCGCTTGAATTCTCCCGAACATGATGATTCGTCAAGCTTTCTCTTTTTATTCATGGACTCTTAACCCATTCATTATGAAGTACTTCACTATGATTAAACCGCTCTCGACGTTTTTGCTTTCTATGTCCACATCATGTTTTCAACGAGTGGCTTTTTGTCGTTTCTGGCTGTCGTCTTTGCTGGTGATTTGCTCACCGTTTATGGCGTCGAATGTATTTGCATCAACTCACGGTCAGTCACCCTCGACTTTCCAAATTGTCCTGGAACCTACGGCGCTAACGTTCCCCCAACCTGGTGATGTATTACACCAACGAGAAGCAAATGTATCGCCGGAAGATTATCCGTTGGCACGAGAACTGAAACCATTATTGAATGAAAATCGCTATAGCGATGCGCTGAATCTTCTGGACAGACAGGCGACATCAAAACCGACATTACCCCCGGCATTTTTATTAATCAAAGCACAGATACATGCTCAGCAGGCACAGTTTGAGTTGGCGACAACGAGCTATCAGCTGGCATTAGACGCCATGCCAGATTTACTTCGAGCGCATCAGGGGCTGGCACTTATCCACCTGAAACAACAGCAATTTGCTAAGGCACATCAGTCGCTGACAAAAGCCGTTCGGCTGGGAGCCCGTGATGCCAGTACATTCGCTCAACTGGGATACGTTAGTGCGCAGCAGGGCAACAACTGGGCAGCCGTCACGGCGTATCAACAGGCGGTCATGCAACAACCTGAAAATGCGCAATATCAACGTGGATTACTCAGTGGCTTAATTCAGACAAAGCAGACGGGTGCTGCTCAGGATTTGCTGGAACATTTGTTGAGAATATCGCCGCAAGACACGCGTTTGTGGTTACAACGAGCGAGCCTGGCAATGCAAATGAAGGAAAAACAACTGGCGTTATCAAGCTTAGAAACGGCGATTCGATTGGGTGATAAAGCAGCGGGTAATCGCTTGATTGCGGCTCAGTTATCACTGTCATTTTCGCATTACGATCGTGCGGTCGAGTTGTTAAAGCCGCAACTGAACCAGTTGGAATTTGAACAGGTTGCGCCGCTTATTCGCTGGCTTCACAGAGAGCAGCAATGGACCGCCAGCTTGCCATTGTTACAAGCATACAAAGATGTCATCACTCAATTTAATAAACCGCAACAAAGTCAGCTTTACTCCTTACTCAGCGAATTGGCCGGAGGGCGAGGTCAGCCGGACAAACAACAAGGTTATCTCGAACAGGCGATTAAAATGGATAGCACCAATGGTCAGGCATTAATAGCGCTGGCAAACACGTTACGCGGTAAAAAGCACTATGCGAGAGCCGAATCTTTATATGTGCGGGCGGCCAGCCTTGAGAGTACTCGTTATCAGGCCTTACTCAGTAAAGCACAGCTTCATCTTGATAAACAGGATTATGATTCGGCACTTAACGCGATGAGTCAGGCGTTAAAACTAAGTCCACATAATATGCAGCTACGCCGTAATATTCAGGTTGTCAGGCGGATGCTTTGACACTGGTAGCCTTACCGTCATATCAGGCCATTCGCCTTGGCTCAGCGTTCCGTGTTATCAATTTCCCTTGTTCTCGGTAATAGGTGTAGTGGTTAACAAAAACTGGCCTCATGGTGTTTAATGTATTCAGGTTTTAAAAAGTATATACATGTTAAGTTAGCACCGAGCCTGAGTTAGCCAGGTAAAAAGGTACGACCCGTTTGCAATTAGGTATTGAAGAAGTAAGTTTCGATATTAGTGCTCAATTCTTTTTTGATTCTGTACAGAGTCATGGGAATTAATCATTTGTTTTAGCAGGTGTTAGGCAATAAGATTCTCGTTATAAAATGATGTTGAATAGCAGTGCGAAAAAGCATTTTATAAGCTGGTTCAGTCAGTAGGTTACACATCAGGGATATAAAGAAAACACCAATATGGCAATAACAACCCCGCTGGTAAAAGATAATGTTATCCAGGTTATCGACATTTACTTTCATCAAATGACATTCATTTATCCTCAGCCTTTGAGAGTTGGGAAACACCTGGCAAAGGCGAAGCTTCGCGATTACCCGATCAACCATGCTTAATTCTTCATATAATCCGCGACCTAAAAAACAAGGGCAGAAATTCAAACTGATAATGCCAGCTTACCTTCTGGCTTTGTTTGCCATTATCGCGGCGCCTGTTTGTATCAGATGGTTGTTTGAAGTAATCCAGTTAGACGTGATTAAACTCGATACCCTGGAAATATGGATGCCAATGATTAGCATACTAGTGTTTATCAGCTGGCTGCTAAAACCCAGGATTGCGTTGTTGTCGTTTAAAAATGAGAGAAGCAGTTCTTTGTATCTGGTGTTCACTGGTTTGTTTGCCATTTTGCCCGCAATTCTGATTCAGAATATTTATACAACGGCTACGCATCCACTGGTTCCGTTGAATGTTGTGCAGGATCTGGACAGCGCTGTGCATTCGCGATACTACCACTTGAAACATTTGTCGATAGTGGGCAATCAGGCGACAAACTTTGTGGATGTCAGAACAGGAGGTAGTCGAAGTCGACAGCTGGTTTTTAGTATGTATACCGTTGTTCCTTTTACAGTTGAGCAATCGGTAGAGCCATCAAAGCGTTACTGGCTGGGTTTTAAACATGTTGAATGGATCAGCCGGAAGGAGCCTGAAGACGTCCAGGACAGACTTTATCGTCAATTTGTTCAGGCATCCTGGGCTGACTTACGAGAATACGACCTCGGAAATGTACGCTATGTGGAAAAACTCTCGCATTCAACAGACAGAGAATTTTTTATCAAAGCGATTGAAAACGGATTTGATGAAGAGATCGATGAGCGCCAGATGGTTGTACTGGTTCCTAAACTTGAGGCCTATGACAACCGAAATGGTGACCTGTTATTTTGGTTTAGTGTGTCTTTGATAGCGAATCTGGTTTTGTTTATGGGCTCACTGTTAATTCCGCCGTTATGCCCCTACGCGGTAAAACGATTTGCCCGAAAACAACCAGTGGTTAAAGAATCTATTGCTGACTTTTTGATTGATTTGCTACCGCAGAATAATCTGTATATTCCTTCGTTTCTCATGCTGACGCATTTATTTATGTTTTTGGTTATGTGGTTTTCAGGCATGGATTTAATAAACCCGACAGGAGCAGAACTTTTGTCGATGGGAGCAAACAGAGGATTAGAATCACTCGGTGGTGACTGGTGGCGGTTAGTGACCAGTTTGTTTCTACATGGCAATGTGATGCAATTGCTGTTTAGTCTGTTTGGATTGATGCTGATAGCTCAGGTTGCCGATTCATTGTTCAGTAATGCTCGCATTGCCATATTGTTTTTCTGTGCAGGCATCATTGCTAATTTTTCCAGCGCCTACTGGTTTGAAAATACAGTAACAATTGGTCCATCAGGTGGTATTTTGGGCATTATGGGGGCAATGTTGGTGCTTATGATGACCAGGGCCGTTAGCGATGAAAATTATACATACATAAAAGTAATATTGCTTCCCTATATTGGGTTCTCCTTACTCTTTGGCTTTCTCAGTCATGCTACCAGTGCAGCGAATGCGGGTGGGTTACTGTCTGGGGCTATACTGGGACTGCTTTTATATAACAAACCAAAGAACAGATTTAGGGATTATTAGCGGTAGGCGATAAAAAAGATACCAACTGCTCTCAAAGTATCGTTGAAAACTCTCTTACGTGTGACACGAAATTGGGTAGCTTTTGTTTTTGTAAGCAGTCGAGATATTTCCTGTTCTAAGTCTTGAACGAACATCAGGGTAGCAAGATGTTCTTACCGATACCCTCCTTAACGTTCATCACACCAATAACCTTTACCTTACGTCAGTCTCCTGAATCCAGTGCGTAATATTAATGTAGTGGCACAATATATTTGGCCACTACATTAATGCTAAATATTTCCGTTTCCTTCCTCGCCCTTACTATCACCATAAATATTTTTTATTCGCATCATCGGGAATGGATTCAACGGATTTCGGCCCAATTGTACCAGGGTAAAACGCATCAGTGTTTTATGAAATCCGGCATTGGGGATCTCGTTTTTTACGGCGGTGATAAATGATCGTTTAACGCCGTTTTTTATCAGCCCCAGCGAAAAATCAATCAAATCAGCTTGTCGAAACACTTCTGCTAATCTGGCGTATGGGCCTTTGTATTGATAAATCAAATGGTGCATATCGATGATGATTTGTATCTCTTCTTTCCAGTGCATCAGATCATGCTTTTCCAGCCACTGGTGGCAGTCCTGGTATGACGGCTCCAGGTAATCCACTCTGTCGTGTGTCCATAGTGCGATGTCATGAAATACCGCCGCAATCTGAATTTTTTTACTGTCGTCCGGGGAAATATCTGGCAGTAAATAGTGACAAAAATTCAGCATACGGGTGATGTGGTTTCTATATCCTTGAAAATCCTGGTTTATCACGTCACGGTATTCTTCTAACAGGTCGTCTACGAGTGGATAGCGGGTAGTTACATTCACGGTTTGTTTCCTCATCAAGTTGATATGACTATTGTAGACATTGGGAAACGATACAAAATGGCTATAATGGCGAAAAACATTACTATCTGGCCAATCTAAATGCTCGACATCGCTATCGTTGCTTTCAAAGGAATAAGTTTGTTTCATCTGTCTGTGCCTGTGGCGATTTTTCAGGATGCGGTATTCAACGACGAAGCGTTATTTAATGTTCATGTTTGTGCAGAAACGCCGGGTAAGATAAGTACATCGAGTGGTATTGAGATCGAGATTAAACATGACATATCGATGATTGAACATGCCGACATTGTGATTATCCCGAGCTGGTTACCTGATTCACCGCCTGGCCGATCATTAATAGACAAACTCAATAATGCACACCGTAATGGTAAGCTCATCGCGGGTTTGTGTCTGGGGGCGTATGCCATCGCTTACAGTGGATTATTAGACGGTAAAAGAGCGACTACTCATTGGAAATATGGCGAGCATTTCCGCACGACATTTCCTAACGTTACCTGTGATATCAATCCGTTGTTTATTGTTGAAGATAACATCATTACCTCTGCGGGTACGGCGGCGGCTATCGATTGTTGCCTGCATATCGTTAAGCGATTTTATGGGGTAAAAACTGCCAATAAAATTGCGCGGGTAATGGTGTCATCGCCGGAAAGGAGCGGGGGGCAACGTCAGTACATTGAGCATCCGGTGATTAAAAGGCCTGCTGATGAAAGGCTGGCTAAGCTAATTGATACTGTGGTGGAAAACATCAGCGATGAGTATAGCCTGGCAAGCGCTGCTGAACATTGCATGATGAGTGTTCGGAGTTTCAGTCGTCATTTTAAATCGGCTAATGGCATCAGTTTTACCGCCTGGCTGGTGAATGTGCGGCTTCAGTACAGTCTGGAGTTGCTGGAATCGACGGATTTGTCGATCACAGAAACGTCAGAGCTGGCGGGATTCAGTTCAGAGCAACTTTTTCGTAAACATTTCAAGCAACGCTTTGGCGCAACGCCTGGTGAGTGGCGAGTGCAATTTAAGGGTAAAACACGCTAAAAATGGTTATTTTTGCTGAAGATCACTCAGGATGCCCGCAATTTGTGTGCTGATGTGTGTGGGATGTTGCTCACATTGCATCAGATTGAAATGTGCCACGGCATCAATACTGGATTGACTGGCATTATCACTTTTTTGAGGAGGATTTCTCGGTGCGGCGTCGGGGGCCAGTATAGGTAGTAAATACCGGGTAATGGCGTTGGCAATTAATGCGCTGCTCATGTCGTAGTACTCTTTTTTCAGCGCTTCGAGGGTTTTCGCAGGTAAATTGCCCCATTGCTGCTGTTGTCTCGCGGCTTTTATCCAACGAAAATAAGTATTTAAGTCTTCATTGATATTAATGCTAATCAGGCGTTCCAACCTGGGTTTGATTCGTTCGAAATGCTCAAAGTCTTTTGCCAGCGTGTAAGTGAGTAATAAATTCAGGGCTGCATTGAGTTCGCTACGGCGATTTACCTGCCGCTGTTGAATGTCCATCGCTATCCGAAAAGAGCTTGCGGCCAGTTGATACTTTTGCTCACCTAACGCGATCACACCTATCGCTTCATTGGTTAAACCTACCCATCGCGGATTGCTGTCTTCATGTAAAAAACCATTGAGGGTGTTAAAGATGCGAATGGCCTGAGCAGGTTGATTTGAACTGATTAATGCAGCGCCGATGGAATAGGTCAACGCAATGGCCTGACGTTTATCAAGTGTTCTGGGAAGCGCACATAAATAAGCGGCTATCGCACTGTCGTATTGATTACGTTTGAGTTGGTAGTGACCTGTGTAGCGTAGAAAATCAGCTTCCCACTGCTTAAAAGGGATTTCACTGGCCAGTGTGTTGAGCCGGTTAAGGGTATGGGCCAAAACGTCCAGGTTATCGATACTGTTCGCGATGATGGCGACGTTGAAATTCCATTCGATCTGCTTTTCAGGTGTTAACCATGCTTCCAGTGGCTTATTAACCACATATAATTTGTAGGCGAAGTCAGAATCTGCATCTTTATAGGCAGCCATTTCCTGTAAAACATGCAGTGCTTGTCGTTTGAAATTTTCGTTTGCGGTACTTGTAACAGGTGAGAGAAACAGCGTAAGAAAAGCAAGCAGGTTAACAGTTCGGGTCATTCATGGGTCCTGTGGTGTGAAGTCTCCCTACACTATAGTGGGATAATGCTATTCACACCAATAAAAAAACACGCTGACCAGCTTAACGCCGCATAGCCAGTCAGCGTGTGAGCAATCGTCCTGTTAGCGACCGACCTTGCCGCGAACCAGGGCTGGGAAGTACATGACTTTAAATGTGCCTTCTGTGGTGTTCTGGCCATCGTTAAGCGGCGGTGATTTATGTAATTGATTGACAGTAAAGTAGATATTGTCATCTGCACCATAAGCAAAACCGTCAGGCCAGCTAATCGATTCATCCTGATACAGGATTTTATATTCACCATCCGGGCCAACAACACCAATCGCGTTTTCGGTGATCGATGTGATGTAAACGTTCTCGCCGCCATCTATGGTAATTCCGTCTGAAATTGGCTTATCACCATATTGTTCGATACGGGCTTCTAACTGAGCATCACTGAGTGAAAAATCACGCAGATAGGTAGTGGCAATGCGATATAACGCTGTGCCGGACATTGCGCCGAAATAGAAGAATTTGTTTTTCGGATCGATGGTGGCAGGATTAATGCCCAGTCTGGCGGGTTCTCCACCTAAGAAAATGGTGCGGCCATCAATAACCATATCGATATCTTCAGCCACGGTGAAACGACTACCTTCTAACACCCGGCGGGCCTGACCTGTGCGCAGGTTGACCACAATAATGGCACCCGATGTGTCAGCCAAATATGCGAATTTATTTTTGGTATCAATAGCTAAATCGTTCAGGAAGGTCACATCGTTGATTACTGGCTTGCCCAGATAAACGATTTTATGGAGTTTTTCCCGGCGAGTATTCCAGCCAATTAATCGTCCGGCTCTGTCCGGGCCAGATGTGTCCAGCATCCACAGGATACCGGCACGGTCAACGTTTAATCCCAGAACACCGTATAACCCGTTTTCTTTTCCTTCAGCGGGCGCGGTTGCCCATTTTGCTGTTGGATAGGGCCGCGTCGAACCGTCGCGGAACAGTTCTACCACTTTTAATTCTTTACCGTAAAACTCATGGACACTGATAAACATCCGGCCGTCAGGACCAATCGCAATGTTACCCGGAGGCATGTCCAGAGAGAGTTCTGTGTATACCTGTAAATCGTCATTTGCCTGTGCTATCGCTGCAAGAAACAGCGTTACCACCATGCTGAGTTTTATGATCAGAGATCGCATAAGCACCTTCCTGAATATATGTTAAATAATTGAAAACAAAATAGAGTTGAAGAGTGTAATAGGGTTCTATTAATTGAAAAACCCGCTAGTATTTAAATTACTTTTAAATAATTTTTGAAAATGATGAAGTCACTGCAAGACATCCGATTGTTTATTCAGGTTGCCCAGACGGGCAGCTTATCTGCCACCGCGCGTGAACTCGGTATGACGCCAGCAGCGGTCAGCGCTGCGATCAAACGGTTAGAAGCTGAGATTCAATGTCAGTTGTTATTGCGCTCGACTCGGAGTCTGAGGCTGACTCACGATGGTGAGATGTTTCTGACGCAAGCTCGCCAGGCGGTGCATTTATTAGATTCTGCGGTGACGCAAATTCATGATGATCACCAGCAGCTCAGTGGTCGGCTACAAGTGTCTGTTCCGTCAGATTTAGGGCGCAATGTGCTACTCCCCTGGATTGATGAGTTTCTGGCATTACATCCAAAAGTATCTGTTCGGTTATTTTCGACGGATGAAGTCAGCGATGTTTACAGTGAACCGATTGATGTTGCCTTTCGTTATGGCTCATTGCCGGATTCCAGTTTGATGTACTACACCCTGGACGACAGCAATACCCGAACCCTGGTTGCATCTCCTGCTTACTTGACGGCCTTTGGCACGCCACAACAGCCGGACGATCTAAAGGAGCATCAATGTATTAGTTTTGTTCGATTTGGGCGGGTTTATGACGACTGGGTATTTGGTCACGGAGAGCAACAACGTGTCGTTCAGGTGAACTGTGATCGCGTCGCGAATGATGCCGATGTCGTAAAGCGCTGGACCTTATCCGGCTTTGGTATTTCATACCGTTCCTGGCTCGATGTTGCTGATGAAATTATGACAGGTGAGTTGGTGGAAGTTTGCCCGCACTGGGGGTATCAGGCGTTACCATTGCGATTGATGTACGCAGATAAACGGCAACTGACGCCGTTAATATCAGCGTTCAGAACCTTTATGAAGCAGCGGATCGATGCGCTGGCTGCTAATCGACGTATGTTATAAGTGATTTTGGGTAATTTGTGATTGAATTGTTACATTTACCTGGATGATTGTTACAACTTGAGACACGCAGTTGTCATGGAATAGTGTCAGGATAGTCGTGGATTTGACGATTATTCAGGAGAAAATCATGACAAAGCGGATCATTCAACTGGGGCTGGCGGCGGTCACTCTGGTAAGCACAGTAGCTGTTGCCGATATCTCTTTACCGGTGAAAACCAGCACGCAGGACATTGATCGATTAGCAAAAGAAGCCGTAAAAAAGAACGTTGCGCCGGGGTTGGCGTTTGCCCTGGTGGAAGCGGGTAAATTGCAATGGTCTGGCGGATATGGCTTTGCCAGTCTGGAAAACAAAATGCCGATGACGATCGATCATGTCATGCACATTGCATCGGTCAGTAAAACGTTTATTGGCACCGCCGCTGCGCATGCGGCGTTAAATGATGGTTACGATCTGACACGTCCTTTGGCTGAATACAGCTCGGTGACCATTGACCACCCGAACGATCCGAAACACACCCTGAATTTTCTTCATTTAGCGACTCATACATCAGGCATTGTTGACGAAGATGAAACGTATGAAGCGGGTTATGCCATTGGTCAACAAGCTTTTTCTGAATCGCTTCAGACATTTTTACAGTCTTATCTGCAACGTAAAGGAAAGCGTTATGACGATGAGGAAAACTTCAACGGCGACAAGCCCGGTGAACAACGACAGTACTCCAACATCGCAGCAGGGCTGGCGGCACTGGCTATCGCTGATCATGTGAAGAAACCATTTAACGATTATACGCGAGACGTGATTTTCAAACCGTTGGGCATGGAACACACGGCCTGGTTTTACAGCAAATTACCAGAGACTAAATTTGCGACGGTTTACAAACCTGAAGGAAACAGTTTCGAAGCTTATCCACGTTACGCGCTGGCGACCTGGCCAGATGGTGGTTTAAAAACATCGGTGCGTGATCTGAGCCGTTACCTCGCAGTCATGGCTAATCGCGGTAAGGATGATAAAAAGCAGGTACTTGATAGCAAGGTGGTTGAACTGGCAACCGGCCCGCTGGAATTAGATGATGTTTCTGGCATGAGTGATCGCCTGGTCGGGCATGGCTTGTTCTGGAGCGCTAAAATGGCCTCTATTGGCTTGCAGGGCAGACCATTAAATGGACACACTGGTTCTGACCCGGGTGTTACGACATTGATGTTCTTCGATCCGGCGACCTCTCGTGGTGTGATTGGCTTCGCTAATGCTGATATCGACAGTCGGGAAAAAATGATGATGTTCTATGGTCTGGCGGCGAAGGTGTTTGAGTTGGAGCGATAGTGTTAATCTCAGGAGTAAAGGCCTGGTTAATTTCAGAACCAGGCCTTTTTTGTATTAGGAGCAACAGATCTTAATGTTCACGCTGAAGAATCTCAATAATACGTTGGTGGCTCTGTTGCTCGGTAATTAATCCAACGTGGCTCATCCACTGAACATTTATATTATGCGTGGATGTTGTATGGGCATATTTAGCCGGAAAAACCACTAAATCATGTTCTGATGCGATTGAAAAAACCTCGCTGTTGGGGGCTGTCTCGCTAAAATCTTTCAATTGTTTAATAAAAGCAGAGGCAGGATGAAACATTTCTTTTATCCAGGTGACACTGCGCTCTCTCACCATTGCGGTTCCCTGATGCGGTGTGCCCAGGGTGATAATGACAGGGAGTGAACTGGCCAGGTCCGGTCGTTGTTCTAACATCATGCGGGTAATCAAGCCGCCCATTGAATGAGCAATGATATAGACAGGTTTATCCGGAGCTTCGCGCCGAATTTGTTCTACGGCTGATATATATCGATCCACATAATGCTGCGGGTCAATATAAGGACGACCGAGATTGATGGCGGTTGAATTAAATCCGTGGTGAGCCAGGCTTTGCCGTAATCCCCAAAAACAGCTACCTGTCATATGAAACCCGTGAATACACAGAACATGCGGTTTGTCCGCAGCGTCATGAACGTCGCTGTAAATGGTTCGTTGATGACGAAAACATCCCCACCAGATCACTAATGAGAAACCTTTTAAAACCTCACAATAAAATTGCCAGAAATTTTTAAGATTAAACGGTGTTAACGGCACATTGATCTGTTGGTGATTTCGAGCAACACGACGAGACATTACGTTGAGAATGATTCCAAAACTGATGCAACAACATAACGAAAATATAAGTAGATAACTGAATATAACCATCAATAGCGCCCTGAAAAATGAGAGTTACACACTACGCCAGGATGTTTCGACAAAGCAACCTACGATAAAGGGATTTTTACATTAGTGTTCCGGTCGTTTGATTTAATAAATAGATGCTCGTGTCATCATCCATAGGGATTTTTTGTGTTTTATCAGCGTAAAACTGTATGAATCAGTCGATTTCATACATTGATTCAATGAACGATTAAATTGACTGGGTGGCGTTGACATCTCGTCAATAGCTTGTCGTTGGCACAATGATAAGTATTCACTAGTGGCAACTCGACGAGCTTCTGCAATTAGCATATGTACGTCTAATAACTGAATTTTGCTGGTAGAGAGCCATGATGTGAGCGCGATAATCCGGTCAATTTGTTCATTAACGTAAGTAATCGCATCTGTTGTATGGTTGATGGGAGTTCCAGACCATAGTAATGAATGATGTGCAATGTTATTCCGTAATTCCTTAAGTTCAGATAACTCCTTCTGTATATCTTGAATGGATTTTCCTTTTGGTAAGTTTGGAAAAACAGATTGAATGCACTGGGGCCAAAGAGAAGATTTATTTCCGTTGACGATAAAACATTCCCCAAATAAATTTACCCATATGCCAAATTCACAGGCTGAAATGATTAAATCATGAATATTGTGTTTTTTTGCATGATATTTACGGCTAATTTTCAATTTTTTTTCTGTCATTTTTGAAAGATGCCATGCGATGTTTCTTGCGTCTTTATCTTTGGTTTTCCAGCTTTTTCTGGTCCGTGTTGCAAGCTTTTCATACCAATTGTCACCAATAGCTTGTGTGGCAGCCTGATGAATGGCATTTCTTAATGTAATTTCTAATGTGCTGATTAATGGATGAATAGATGCAGCGATGCGCAATGTCCAGATATAACCGCCGTAACGTTTAACGGGGTCATCAGTATGTAAAAATTCACGGAATTGTGTTTGACGATGAAGAGGTAGTACTTTGGCGAGATCCGGATATGAGATAGATTGAGGCATAGTCTGTTCCTTCAGTTTGACTTTGTATCATTGATCAGTTAATTTCCTTTTTACGCTTGTAGCTGACCACTGATTCAAGCCACTACATAAGCAAACCGTTTTATACGGTGAGAAACCCTGCTCAGATGAGTGGGGTTTTTCATTTCTGGCGCTGAAATATCAACGAGAAAGTAAATGTGCCAAAATCAGGTGCAATAATAAATTTCTTTTCGACACATACCTGACATTCTATGAATTCTGATAGAATCCCCCGCTAATTTTTCCCTCAGCCAAAAGCCTTTTTCTATGTCATCAATTTTCCAGCCTCTGCGTGCAGTTTTTACCGCAATCGATCAATTCCCCGGTGAAGTACGTCGGCTATTTCATGGTCGGGGGCGATGTTATCCGGGGTTAGAGCAATTGACAGTTGACTGGCTGGATGGGCAATTATTGTTTTCCGTATTTAAAGTGCAGGAAGACGAATGGTTTGATGAGTTGCATCAGCTAATTGCTGACATAACCGATATGGATATCTGGCAACACAGTGGAAAGTCGATACTCATTCAACATCGGTATTTACCGGACTGTCGGCTGGATGTGGTCCAGGGTGAGTTTACCGATAAAATCACCGTAATTGAAAACGGTTTGAAATATGGATTAACGCTCGGCGGAAAACAAAATTCCGGGTTGTTTTTTGATATGCGACTTGGTCGCCAGTGGGTGCAGCAACAGGCGAAACACAAACGAGTGTTGAACTTATTTGCTTATACCTGCGGCTTTTCGGTTGCCGCTGTTGAAGGCGATGCCGATCATGTCGTTAACCTCGATATGGCGAAAGCCGCATTAAGTCAGGGGCGGCGAAATCATCAGCTCAATGAACACGATCTTCGAAAAGTAACTTTCCTCGGTCATGAACTGTTTAAATCCTGGGGTAAAGTAAAGAAATCAGGGCCTTATGAGTTAATCATCATTGACCCACCAAGTTTTCAGAAAGGGAGCTTTGCATTAACAAAAGACTACCAGCGTATTTTACGTCGCTTACCGGAATTATTGACGACTGATGGTTGTGTGCTGGCTTGCGTTAATGACCCTGACGTTAAACCTCAGTTTTTGATCGACGAAATGCACCGTGAAGCGCCTGATATGGTGTTTCAACATCGACTGGACAACCCTCCTGAATTCCCTGATATCGACGCGGATGCGGCACTAAAATGTTTAGTCTTTCAGCGACAACCGTAATGTATGTCCACATCATGTAGACCGCCTGGATTGATACAGGACGAGTTGGTGATTACTTTGCGGGTAATGGTTAACAAGGATTTGCTCATTCCACATATTGAGGCATGTCGATAATGATGGCGTAGTCGTTATCTGATATTTATCCTGCGACATATTGTCGCAGTACCTTATTTGAGTACTTGCTGATTCAATGGCTCAAATATGTTTAATTAAAATTCAATAATTTGAATTAGAGATTACTGTAATTAGTTGAATTGCAATAGTTAATTTCCCTGTTTTCAACACTCTTCATTCTGGACTCATTAAATTACCTGGAAATCCCATTTCCCGATTTCTTGTTGTTTTGTATAGAGTTAGCCATCATTCTACACACGCTGCCATGTTGCTTTTGTAGTGAAATTTTTTAAGAATGTTATGTTATAACGTTTCACCATAAATCAATAATAAGTACACAGGGCGGGCTATGAGCACTTCCACTCCTTCTTCTCATCGGGAACTTCATGTCACAGGGATCAGTAAGTCATTCGGCGCTAAACAAGCCGTTAATAATCTAAGTTTTTCTGTTGGCGCAGGCGAAGCTTTTGTGATCCTCGGACCAAATGGTGCAGGTAAAACAACAACCTTCAATATGTTGCTGGGCCTTGAGCAGGCCGATGATGGTGAAGCTAAATTCGGGGAACTGAATCTGTGGTCAGATCGCAATCAAGTCCGTGATCACCTGTTTTATCTCCCTGAAAATGTCAGCTTGTATCCTGAACTAAGTGGTATCGAAAATATTCAATATTTCAGTCAGTTAGCAGGAAAACAATTCGCTGAACAGGAAATTCTTAAACAACTGAACGAGCTGGGTATCACTGATGAAGCAGCAATTCGTCCCAGTCGTAGTTATTCCAAAGGCATGCGTCAGAAAACAGCCCTGGCGCTGGCTAAACTGAAACGCGCCAAACTTATCCTTCTTGACGAACCTACCAGTGGTCTTGACCCATACGCAACCGGCGAATTTATCAACCTGGTCAATCAATTCAAAGACGAAAATGCAGTGATTGTGATGATTACGCACGACTTGCATTGCGCCTGGCAACTGGCCAGCCAGATTGGTGTATTGAGTGGCGGTAAACTCCAGTCTCTGTTGCAGAAATCACAAACGACGCTGGAATCCCTGGAACAGCATTACTTCAAAGCGATTGCTTAATCGATAGAAGCTGAATAACGCAATACGGTTTGGTGTTGCATACGAATTTCGGTGAATCGGTTTTTCTGAAAGCACACTCGCTCTGTTTACGTTTTTAACGCATTAAGGGCTGGGTCCGATTCACCGAAGCCTGAACTTTTCTGAGTTCAGCTAACAATAAACTTTTCAATAAATGATTGTGTATTAATTATGTTACGCATTGAATTTGAACAAGAAATTATTCGCCTGAAACGGCGGAAGATCAGTGTGATGCTGATCGCATTTATGATAACGATGTTAGGGTTGTCGGTGCTGGTGTACTGGCAACACATCAACACTTACCGTGATAGTCAGCAGCACTGGCAGCAAACCAGCAATCACGCCTGGGAGAATCAACCAGACCGACATCCTCACCGGGTCGCACACTATGGGCATCTGGTGTTCCGTCAATCTTCTATTTTAAGTGTGTTAGATCCGGGAGTTTCTCCTTACACCGGTAACTTCTTATTTTTAGAAGCACATAAGCAAAATACACCGGCGGTCAGTGGTTCAAGTTATAGTCCGGGCCAGCTCAAATTCGGTTATCCGTCAGTCAGTACCATTATGTTTGTGCTCTGGCCGCTGGTATTGATTGCCCTGACTTATGCCAGCATTAGTGATGAACGTGAACATAATCGCGCTAACTGGCTAACAACAATGGGCGTTTCAGTTGGTGCGATGTTGTTTGGGCGAGCGCTGGTTTATGTCGTTATTTCAGCCCTGGTCGTTGGCTTTATTGGGCTACTGACATTGCTTTTACTGGCGTCGGCGGACCAAACATTTAGTGATTTCTCCGGCGCGGCGTTAGCGGGAATGTTGTTGGTTTACTTTGTTTACAGTGTTATTTGGGTGTTCTTTGGTGTGGGTATTTCTGCACTGGCACGAAACAATGAATCATCGCTGTTGTCTTTATTGGCGGTGTGGATGGTAACTACACTGGCGATTCCAAAGCTTGCGCCAGTGATTGCCGAAACAGCGACCACGCACACCAGCCTGGTATCATTCCAACATAAAGTGGAACAGGACGTTAAAAAAATTGGCGACTCCCACAATCCAAATGACCCTTATTATGCTGAGTTAAAACAGAAAACGCTGGATAAATACGGGGTGAAAACCATCGAAGAACTGCCTATTAACTGGAATGGTATTGTTATTTCGGAAGGTGAGCGCCTTACATCTGAAGTTTACCAACGCCACTACAAAACATTGCTGGCGTCGTTCAGTCAGCATCAGGATATTCATGATCAACTGAGTGTGTTGTCGCCAACGTTACTGATGATGCGTTTAACGCAGGCACTGAGCGGAAACGACTCCTTGGCACAACAACATTTTGAACAAGCTGCTGAGCAATACCGCTTTGATTTAATTCAGTATCTTAATGGATTACACGCCAATGAAGTGGATCTGGATGGCGATGATGATCATCGTCTGGGCAGTGAGCTGTGGGCCAACGCGCCTAAGTTTAGCTATCAACCTCAGTCATTTGATGACACTACACAGCAACACACGTCTCTGTTTGCTATTTCGACGTTCTGGATCTTATTGACCGGATTGTTTGTGATGTTTGTTTGCCGGAGGAAAGCGATATGAACGTGTTTGGTCTTGAAGCTAAAATGATGCTGCGAAAACGTGGCGCGGTGCTTCCTCTGCTTGGTTATTTATTGCTTAGCATAATCGCGATTGTGAACGGCAGTTTGTGGTTTGATCATTTACAGGAAAGCAGTGCATTGCAGCGCATGTTGTTCGAACAACATCTGGAAGAGGTGCAAACGACACAGGCAACTAAATCGCCTGGTTCACTGGCCTATGGTTTAAAAGCGCCTGCCAGTTTTGAGCCGTCGCCCTGGTCGGTGTTGTTTTCCGGTGAGACCCGTGAGCATCTGTTACAAATGCGCGTCCGCATGCTGGCGGTTCAGGGGCAAATTCATGCAACACCGCTGTCTAATCTGGAACACTTGAAACTGGGATGGTTTGATATGACCTTCCTGTGGCTGTACATCATGCCGATGCTGGTTGGTTTGATGACGATTACGCTGTTAGCAGAAGATAAGGTGTCAGGTCGTCTGGGGCTGGTAGGTTCATTTGTTGAGAGCAAGAACGCCTATATCGTTCAGCGGCTCATGCCTCGTTTTGTCATTTTTGCAGTCGTTAACCTGCTGACCTTGTTAGCTGCTTTCATACTGGTTCCACTGACGTTTGACGGCACATTTTTGATTGTGATGGGCGCGTTGCTCTTATATCAAACATTCTGGTTCTTTATCAGTTATCTGATTATTGCTGCGGGTAAAACAGCAACTCAGAATATCCTGATGTATTTATCTGTCTGGGCGGTTTTCACGATTGTTCTGCCGTCACTGAATTTTATGGCAAACCTCGACAGTAAGAATCTCAATACGGGTATCGAAATGCTGTTTACGCAACGTCAGGTCATGAACGATAGCTGGGATAAAAACATGCAGGCTGAATTAGATACTTATCTGGAAAAGCACCCTGAATGGAACCCGACAGAACGTCTTGGCCCTGAATTCGACTGGAAATGGTATTACGCGATGCAACATACCAGTGACGATAGCGTTACTGAGCTGGCTGGCACATACCGTGAAACCATCAATCAGGCTGCATCGGTTAATGGTATTAATCTGTTATCGCCGACGTTGATGATGCAGTCTTTGTTGCAGCGAATTGCGAACTCGGATGCCTGGGCCTATCAGGATTTTGTTCGCCAGGTTGAGCAATGGCATGACAAACAGTTACGACAATTCTGGTATCCACACTTCTTCTTTAAGAAACCCTGGAACATAGAAAACTTAAAGAAACTGCCAACGTTTTCACACCAGCCGACAGCGAATGATTACTGGCAGCAGTATCTGATCATTATTCTGCTGCAAGGTTTACTCTTACTGACCCTGGTTGTCTTTGCGAAACGTCGACTAAATCGCGTGGTATAACCATCGGTAGACACGAATTAACTGAAATATGACCAGACAAAAACCACCTGTTCGTGAATAACGCGCCAGGTGGTTTTTTATAGGGATCGAAAGGCCTGAGAGTGGACCACAGCCAGATGAACGCGTATCGTATGCATCGATAAAGAAGTAAGTGCTCAGGAAATAATCACCACCATGCTAACCATTTCAAACACCGTCACACTGGCTGAATGGGAAATTGAACTCAATGCCATCAGGGCACAGGGCAATGGTGGGCAACGAGTCAATAAAGTTGCAACAGCGATTCACCTTCGATTTGATATTAAGCGTTCATCGCTTCCTGCCATTTATAAAGAACGATTACTCAAACTGTCTGACAGTCGCATCAGCTCGGATGGTGTGATTATTATCAAAGCTCAGTCATTTCGTACCCAGGAACAGAATAAAGAAGACGCGCTTGAACGGCTCAAACAATTGATTCAGGCAGTCATGGTTGTGCAAAAACGTCGCCGTGACACAAAACCTACCCGTAGTTCTCAACGTAAACGCATGGACAATAAAACAAAACGTGGCAACGTTAAGTCGTTGCGGGGGAAGGTAAAGGTTTAATGGCCTGGCTCTGATACTTTGCTTTTCCCCTCACTGAATGTCTGCTAATGAATCTGAAAGTCCAATCCTCCCCAATTCCCGTCATTGACACGACGTTAAGCGACACATCGTTTTTCACCTAATTAAGGAACTTGAGACAACCTGAATAACACTCTAGCCTCCATCTTTGTGCGTGATGAATTATCGGCGATTACATAATGAGGAGGACACCTGATGAAACTGACTAGTGTTGTTGCAAGTATAGTATGTGTGTGTTGTTCAATGACTGTACTTGCGTTTGGTGGTATTGATCTGGCGGCGGTGAAACAAACCGATAAAGCCCGCTATATTGTCAAATTCCAGTCTTCCGTATCGACCATTCCTGCCGTCTTATCTGATGCTCAAATCACACCGATCCGCCAACTGAATTCTATCAATGCGGTTGTTACCAGATTAACAACCAACGAAGTGATCCAACTCAGGCAACGATCTGAAATAGCCTACATTGAGCCAGATCCAATACGCCATATTCAGGAAGATGATGTACCGTATGATGAAGCTCAGATACAGACGATACCATTATCAGAGGGTCAGGGTGGAAACCGGAAAGTTTGTATTATCGATACTGGCTTCGACATGAATCATGAAGATTCGATGAAGGTCCAACAAATGACCGGTGAAGTTATAGATAGTATGGAAGAACGGTCGTCACCGGGTGTCTGGTCAGAGGATGAATATGGGCATGGTACGCAAGTTACCGGGATTATCTCGTCCATTGAACATCAAATTGGTGTGTCAGATATTAATATCGGTAATCGGTTGCAACTGCATCATGTAAAAATAATTCATAATCCCAATTACTGGTCGATTTGGGGGTCTGACATGATTGCTGCCGTAGATGCTTGTCAGGCGGCTGGTGCTCATGTCATTAATATGAGTATTGCGGGTAGTGACAACAGTCAGGCAGAACAACAAGCGATGGACCAGGCTCGGCAAAACGGTGTACTGCTATTCGCGTCGTCGGGTCATCGCGGTAACGCGCAGCCATTTTATCCTGCCGGTTATGAATCTGTTGTATCGGTTGGGGTGGTTGATGAGCATAGGAAATTAACAGTCTCGGATGCAAAAAATCTTTCGAAAGAATCTGGCGATCTCAATGGTACGTCAATGGCGACGGCTTTTGCCTCCGGCGTCGCCGCACTCGTCTGGAGTTATCATCATGAATGTTCAGGCGATGAAATTCTACAAGCCCTGCTTTACACCGCTAATACCATGAATCATCAATCGTCTGGTACTGCATTGAGTTATGGTCAAATTCAGGCGAAAGATGCACTGGCATACCTGAATACATCTGCAATGTGTTGAACTGCTCATTTTATAATTCTCACTACAGTATTTGCATCGTTATTTTGAGCATTATTAAGCATTTTAAATAAACGTGTACCTATAAATATCAATCTATTCAGTGGGTTATATATTCACAGATTTTAATCTTCGTAGTCATTCCTCTGTAAACCTGATTTTCTGTTGAACAAATCCTGGTCAAATAAAAGCGTCTGGAGCCTGTTACAGCAGTCATTTTCAACTGTTTCAATTGTTAAGGAATGAATGATGTACGGGCAAACGGCATCCACTGCAACCGATAATAAACCCTCTACACTCAAGCATCAGACACTGGCCCCGGTTGTAAAACCAGCCAGCAATACATTGGCAATGTCTGGATTGCAGGCTAAATCGACATATCCTGGCGGTGGTTTGTCCTCCGTTGCACATGCTATACAGCGAAATAAAAAGGATAAAGAGACTGAGCCAGGTGCTTCTGCTAAAGGTAAAACCCTGAGTGTCGGCAAGGTTTCACTATCGGATAACGTCGGCAATGTTGCGCTTAACTACGCCTGGTCCATCATCAAAGAAAACTTTTCAGCGGAAGACGCATTTTTTGTCGCCATTAACTACATCTGGCAAGGCCTTGTCGCGAATTTTGATTTAGCAAAACAAGCTGACCTGCTTTTTGGCCGCATTAAAACCGTGATTTCTATGGTTGATAAGCTGAAAAGTATTAATCCCGCTATTATTGATGCCGCGTTGTATCTTGTTGGCGCATTGCAATACAAGCTATTAAAACTCATGGGACGTGCCGCTCTTTTTGTGGCCTCTAAAGCGTCAGGTTCAGAAACCAAAGACCCGACCCCAGCCGTAGAGGAAAAAGGAGTAACAGATCGCACCGAATGGCTGGTTTACTACGAATTACAAGGTGTTCTGGTGACACTTAAAGCCACTACTGTAACGGTTGAATATGCACAGTGGCTCGCATCTGTAGCTACCAGTCACTGGACCCGGCTTAATAAATTTCTGAAAGACGTCAATATCGCCCGGGACTGGGAAGATCAGAAGAAATACACGTTTTCACAACCGGAATTCAATCCAGAGGAAACCGCCTCACTGGGCTTTGTAACCATTGCAGCAACTAATGCCAGCCTCGAACAATTTCACAGCCCAGGAAAAGCAAAAACGGACAAACATCTCCGTGTTGGCTTAAAAGCGAACACAAAAATTGTGACACGCATTCTTGGCCATCAGAACACCACCGATTTAGACGCTTATCTGCCAATAGGCCCGGGATTTTATGCTGATGTAAATAATCTTTATACCATCGAGAATATCGATCTCGGTGTGATGACAATCTCAAAACTGAAGGCTGAACGATTAAGCTTTGACGAAGATGGATTACAGATATTCGATTTTGCGGCCGAAGGTATCAACGTTGCAGGCGGTAAAGTCAAAGCCTCTAAAATCACCGCCAGCTACAACAAATCAGAGAAAACGCTCGATTTTACCGCCGATGGCAGTGCTGAATTATGGGATGGACACCGAGTCGAAGGGGAATTTGGGTTGCAACTCGCTACCGGAGGAAGTGATGCAACGTTTAAATCAGCCCGCCTGTCTTTGACTGACAAGAAACAATACAAATTCATGAATGACCACTTCATGTTAAGTGATCTTCATGGCGCAGTCACAATCTTTGATAACAAATCACCAGACATGGAGATAGGTGCCCGCCTTGGCGTGAAATCCAATGGCGGCAAAATCGAAGGTAGCACTCATGTGATGGTTAGTTATATCGATGACAAACTCATGGGGGAAATTAAGGAGCTGATATTACTCACCCGACCAACCGCCAAAAGCAAAATCCTGCTTAGTCTCACCAATGCAGCCCTGGACCGTGATGGCCTGACGTGTGAATCGGTCAGCGCTGACTTTATTTATGGTGAAGAAGATGATGATCCCGCCAAACTGGACAAAGACAACAATGGAGAGGTTGACGAAGATGTGCTGGACGGCTGGCTTGGCATCAGTAAAAACCTGATTTCACTTAAACGTATAAAACTCGGTGTCGGCATCAATGATTTTTCATTTACCCGAGAAAAAGGTGCGGAGTATTCGCTTGCCAAAGGCAATGGACTGAAAGAACTGGAAGCAACGATTCTCGGCATCAATATCGGTTGGGACGGCACCGAAGGTAAGTTGGGCGGTGAGTTCGCTTATAAACAAGATGTCACCCTGGTTGCATTCCAGGCCCCGATTTTACCATTGGTTGGTATTGAGGCTGAAATGAAAGGGGGTTTTGGTTTGTCCGCTGGTGTTCACGGTACATTGGCTAAACGGAAAGAAGAAGATAAAGACGGCACTCAATGGCTTAATGCATCATTAAACATGCAAGGCAAAGCCGAAGCAGGCTTAAGTCTCGGGCTTGGCGCATTCGTCGGTATGCCACTGTTAATGTCAGTGTCTGGGAAGCTTGAAGCAGGCATTAGTGGCTCATTGCATGGCAGCACGAAACTCGATTTCGATTTGCTGCAAAAACGGGGTGCAGATAAAGACACCAGCACGATTCGTGGTGTTAATGGTCGCTATGATTTCGGCGGTGAGCTGAAAGCAACAGCGGTAGGTGCTGTTGACGCCCGAGTACTGGTCTTTAAGAAACGATTAGCGAAAATCACTCTGGGTGAATGGGTCTTTGGTAGTTACAAACTACAGGGCGATATTGCTTCTGATCCTGAACGAGGCATTTACCTGAAAAATACCAAAGCAGAATTTGAAACACTGAACAAACCAGGTCAGGAAGAAGAAGAATCAATCAATGATTGGTTTGATAATCACCAGAAATCGGGCACACCATTACATTCACTGGAATATGGTAGCAAAAAAGAAGTCAGAGATTTTGTCGATCAAATCGTCCTGAAATCTCAGCTCTCTTATGATGAAAAGGTCAAATATCTCGGTAAGTTTATTGTTTATCTTGCTGAAAAGCATAAGGATGTTGCTGAAAGTTATGGTGTACGAATTCTTGAGAAACAATACAAAAGCGACACCAGCCCCCATTCAATCTGGACTTCTGACGAGTGGAATACCCGCATTAAATTTAAAGATGGAGCTTTCCAACTCCGTAGCGAAATAAAACGAAAGATCACACATGCGCTGAATGCTTACCACAGCACCGACAGCACGAATAAGGACGAAAGAAATAAAAAACTGGAAGCCCTTAAACCGCTGTTATTGCAATATATTGATGAATCAAAAGATAACGATCATAAAGTCTCCGCCCGCATGCTGCTGGGTAAGATCAAAACGCAACAAACCTGGATGAAGTTGATGTGATGGGTTGGTGGGCAGTGAGTAAACTTTGGTTCATTGCGGCTTTCCGGGCAAGGCCGCGATGAACCTTTTGTATTGCCCCCTGAGCTTTTTGTTGCGTGTCTTGCATCATTCGCTCTGAAACTTTATTAGCGAACGTCTGAGAGATATAAGCGGCTGCGCTACAAAATCCAATAAAAACATAAAATTGATGGTACTCAGGTGCTAAATCTTTGAGTAATGAACTACCTATCATCTGAAGAAAAAGTGGAACCATAAAAGTTGCCAGAATGCCTGAAATGCAATGAGCGATCAGATTCTGAGTAGAAGTTTTGTCATTGTGTTGTTCTCTGTACCAGGCGAGTATTCCTCCTAAAATGCCTGTAATCAGCATCGTAAGCCAGATTGAATGAATAATATTTTCTGAAGTAGCCGTTTGTGCCAGGTCCATTGCACTCTCCGATGTCTTTTAATATACGTTGTGATGTTTCTTGTATGGGTAATATCACAAAGTATTTTGACAGAAATGAGGTTGTTTGCAATATGGGAATTAGTTTGATTAATACATGAATCTAACGGCTATTAATGACAAAACTGCTGGAATTCCAGCGGTTTTTTTGATGTTTTGTTCATGAACCTCACCCCAAAAACCCCGGTAATTTCACCGGGGTTTTCCCCAGCAATCTCTCCGTAAATTAACTATTGTCGTCGCTTCACAATAACAAGAGGTGAAGCATGAAAGTCAGATGGTTAGCTGTTTTTCTCCTGGTGTTTTCCAACGGATTACTGGCGACAACCCATGATGAAAAGCAGGAATTGCAGCGAATAAACCGAGAGTTGGACTACCTGGTGCAGGATGTTTATGACACCAGTCGATTACGTCGCTCTGATGATGTTGAACAATTTCATTACGAAGCTCTGATCCGTGATTTGCGAGAGATGCGCGCCGCTATTAAGCGGCATCTCAATAATCCCTCCCGACAACCCAAAAAACTAACCCCGCTGGAGTTTGATTATGGACATATTCGCTGATTCCGCCGGTATTTCTGCCGCTGATTTAAAAAATGGAATATTGCTCACATTAGCATCGATTACCGCGATTTTCGCTGGTGTCATTATCAGGAGCAGCTATTTACGCTGGCTACAAGGTGAGTTGTCTGCCAGTGATCTGTTTTTTGATGTCGTGCTGCTGATGATTGTCACTGTTTTTATTCTGATGCTTTAAATCCTTCTGATGTACCACTTATACCTAGACAAATATGCTGAGAGAGGCTTATGAAAAATCCAAAAACACTCATTCGTTCACTGACAAACACCTGTTGGATCTGGCTCATTCTGGCAATGGATGCAGCTGCGGATATTCCAGCGACAGAACAATTTGTTGGAAAAAATGCGCCGAATGACGGCGCATTTTCAACACTGTTCTGGTTGATGGCTCAGGGCGTAAAAATTGTCATTGCCGGTATTGCCGCGTTTTTCGTCTTTACGATTGGTAAAGGTGTGATGAAAAAATATAACGATATTACTAATGAGCGAGGCAGTTGGATCGATTTAGGTGGCCACGTTGTCGGTGGTGTAGCGTTGTTGGCCCTAACTATTTTAATGATGAACTGGGCAGATACATGGGTCCAAAGAACACCGCAGGCGGGATCATAGTGGATGAATCCGAATTCACTGATGGTTTCACTGGCGATTTTCTCAATGAAGAGCCAGTGGTGTTTAAAGGGCTGACTGATGCCGAAATTAAACTGGTGTTTGTCGCGGCACTGATAGCTGGTGCGCCGGTAGGCATTTTACTGGCACTGCTTATTGGTATTCCCATGTTAATTCTGGTGTTTGTTTTTCTGTTCCCTGTATTTGCCGTATTTATCATTGCAACGGTACTGGAACGAGCGAGACGTGGTAAACCACCGGGCTATGTCGAGCAAAAACTGCAGTTGTTGTTGGCTGAAAAAGGCTTACGAAGTGCTGAGTTTATTTTCGAGACTCGAGTCTGGGGATTAGGGCGTCAACGAGACAGAGAGAAATAACAGGTGATTACGAGTCGAGCTATAAAAGAGAGTGATCGTAAGGATCGGGTGATCCGTGTGCTTACCATCTTCTGTTCCGCGTTATTTGGATTAGTACTGCATGCTCATTGGCTGTTAGCGACTTTGCCCAAGGAATTTGAATGCCATTTTCCACCCGATTTATCTCGGGGCGGTATGGTCAAAGTTAATGAATATCAGGCGCATGAAGTCTATGCCTTTGCACTCACTCTGTTTCAAAAGATATACCGCTGTGAAGGCAATTGCGGCGTTGAGTTTAGCCAGAATATTCGACGTTATGGCTATTTCTTAACAGATACTTACCGTCCAGCGCTGTTGAAACAGGCTAATCAGTTATCGTCGCATAATCGTAATCGGATACGTGCGATCTCTGAATATGAAGGGTATGACGAAGCCAAAGTTGTCCCGCTTGGGAACGATAAATGGATTGTCTATCTCGATGTTCGCGAAAAAGAATACATCGGCCCTAAATCGGTGCGAGATGCAGTAGTCCGTTATCCACTGGTGATTACACGTTTTGATATCGACAGAGAGAAAAATCCCTGGCGACTCGCGATTAGCGGGCTTCACGACAAACCAACGAGGCTAAAGTAAATCATGAAGGTTTGGATAGTAAGACGGGGTCCCCGGGTCGTCTGGATACTGATCGGGTTCCTCACGCTGTTGTTTACTGGTGCAGCTCAGGCGGAACAAGTGGTCTGGCGTGAAGGCAAGCAAATATATGTCGCGCTGAATATCGAACAGGAACGAAAAATCCACTTTCCTGAACCGGTGAAGTTTGCGTACAAAGCCGCCTATAGTGCATGGTTTGATAACTCACTGATCAACACAGTGTTCTTTATAAAACCCAGGCAAGCATTTAAGACCCGGGCGTTATTTCGAGGACTAAACACCGAACAATTTTACATGCTGGAGCTTTCAGCCAGTGAGCATACAACTCATGACAATCCGGATAGCGGGCGCATGATTCCAGTGAGCGATGATTTGGTGATAGTCAGTGCTGAAACGTCTGAATATCAAAAACCATCAATAAATCCGACGAATTCAGGACCAACAAGTTACCGGCTGGCGGCAGGTACGGAACAACCTTCGCCAATTGATTTGGTGCAATATGCAGCACAAGCGCTGTACGCCCCCGATGATGTTTATATCGAAGCTACTCCCGGCATCCAACGGATACCGGTGCGACAACCATTGCAACCGCATATTTATCGAGGTGGTAAATTGACGGGAGAAGTTGTGGCTAGCTGGCAGGGGGGAGGCCTGTTTGTCACGGCGATGAAACTGTCGAATGTTTCACAACAGGAAGTCACGATTCAGCCGTGCTTCATTCGTGGCGATTTCCATTCAGTAACGCCTCAGTTTAAGCACATATATCCGGCATCCAGTAACAAAAATTACACCCTGGTCTATTTGTTGAGCCGGTTACCTTTCGACAAAGCGGTAACTGAGAAGGGGAGTGCTTGCGAATGAGCCAAAATCCACTAGTGAAAGGCGTTGCTGCTGTGGTTGTGATTGTACCTTTATACATGGTCACGACGAGCGAAGATGATACGCCACCACCATCAGGCCCACGTTCTGCATCACCATCAGTCGCTTATCCGATGGTTACTGAAAGTGAAGATATAGCGGCGCTTAGTGGACATTTATCCAATGTGGAAGCTGAACAAGCCAGGCTAAAAGCTTCCCTGAACAATTTGGTTACTAAGGACGATTTGGCCGTGCTCAAAGCGACCGATATTACCCTGCCAGAATCACCGATTGATCAGGAAGCGATATTACAACAGGTTGATGAACTGGTGACGCGAAAAACGCAAGATCTGGAACGAGCACTAACGGCGATTAAAAACCAGGAGACTCGCTATGACCAGCACCGTGCTGCTGGTAACGATGAATTTACTATCAATCTTGATGATGAGTTGGCAGTGGCAACTGATTACACCGATGGCGATACAGATGATCACATTGTTTGGCAGTATCCGGTTGATCACGATCCTGCTTTGGCCGAGCAAAATACTTTCTCCAGTGCAGCTGTATTTGATGATGAAATGAATTTCTCTGATGACACTTCATCATCTCTTGCTACACAACATCAATCAGCCTTGTCATCTGCTGCGATTCCCTTTGCCACTATCCACGGCGACAGCTCCATGCACGGCGCGACGGCAATCACTGGCCTGGTCGGACGGATTGAACGTAAAGGCCAGGTACATGATCCATTTCGATTTCAAATCGTGCTGTCCAGACATGTCTTGATGGCAAATGGACACACTTTAGATGGCGTTAAAAACGCTATTGCCAGCGGTGTGGGCGTGGGTGATAAAGCATTCGAATGCGTTCGCGGCAAGATTTTAAGCCTGACATTCAACTTTGAAGATGGGCGCATCTTTAATCAAAAAGGTAGTTACGATCAGCCTGTTGCTGTCATTGGGGATGAATGGGGCAATCCTTGCGTAAAAGGAAAAGTTGTTTCTAACGCGTCTGAATATTTGCTGGGGCAAGGCCTGATTGGTGGTGCAGCGGCCTACGCTGAAATGGCGGCCAATATGCAGCAATCAACGAATAACAATACGGGAAACACCCAACTTGCGGGCAGCTCTGGTGCGTTTGCTGCTGGTGGTATGGCGAAGGGTGCGCTTGATCAGGTTGTGGAACAACTTAAAGAGCGCTTCAGTAGCATCTACGAAGCGGTATATGTGCCGCCGGGTGAGAAAGTGTCGTTATTGTTTGTTCAGGATGTTGCCATTGATTACGTTCCAACTAACAGAAAGGTGCGCTATGAAGAAAGTTATCATGCTGTCAGTGCTTTGTATTAATACCGGATGCGCCAGTTTCTCTCCATTCGAACTCTCACGAAACGGGCCAACGATGGCGGAACATTACCGGCGACATGTTCACGAACAGGACAGTGCCATATCGTCAGCAACAATGAGTGATATTCAGCAACGCCCACTTGAAAACGATATTAATCAGGTAGCCGCGTTTCATGGTCAGGGGCAACGCATTGCGAACCCCGAACTCGAAATGTTTATTTATCCTCACCGCTCAGCCAGGGACGGTGTGATTATTCCCGGCTATACCGTTTCGTTCCCCATGTATGAAAAAGTACATTACCGCCTCTCCGGTAATAAGGCCCAGCGATGAGTGAACCGATCTTGAAACAAGCCAAACAACTGGCACAAGTGATTGCCGACAGCTTTAAATTGTACGACAGAGAACCCGAAGAAATGACCACAATGCAAGATGTCGCAGCCTTGTATGCCAGTCGAAAAAGTTTCATCGACAAACTGCCCTGGACGGAGTATCTCCCCGAAGACGAATGTTTTTTACTGGATGATGAGAAGAGTGTTGCCGCAGTTTACGACATTTACCCGACCAACGCAGAAGGTATACCACCTAATGAACTGGCCCGGGTGCGTGACAATTTTAAAAGCCTGCTCAACGAAGTTTTCCCTGCCCATGATCGTTATCCCTGGGTGGTAGAGTTTTATCAGAGTGATGTACTGTCGCTACAAAGCTTTATCAACGATGTCACACAATACAGCCAGGAACGTGGGCAGGACAATCCACTACGTGAGGCCTATTTCCCCTATATTTTTAAGCACCTGAAAGATGTTTGTAAAGAAGGTGGTTTATTCCATGACGACACTATCACCGGGGTTAACTGGCGAGGCAGTGTACGCACATATCGTATGATTTTTTATCGTAAATTTGGCCGTCAGGGGCATCCGGCCAAAGAGCGTACACCTGTTGAAGAACTCAAAGAAGTCCGGCTCAAAGTGGAAAGTGCGCTCAGTCAGTCAGGCACTCGAAGCGTTCGGGTTAATGGCCGAATGTTCTATGACTGGCTGTTCCGCTGGTTTAACCCAAGACCCGATGCAACGGGCGGTGATGTCGATAAACTCTTGTCTCAACTCCCCTATCCGGAAAACGACTTACCCTACGGAAACGACTTTGCTGAAGCGCTTTTTTATCGCTCCCCCAGAAGCGATAGAGACGCAGGTTGCTGGTATTTCGATGATCTCCCTCACAAAATCATCACTGTACAGAATTTGCGCCGAAAGCCAAAAATCGGAGCGCTTTCAGCACCTAAACAAAATGGTAAACACATTGTTGCGCTGTTTGACCGGATGCCAGAAGGCACCGTGATGTCGATGAAAGTGACTATTACACCCGCTGATGTGATTGAAAAGCGTATCGAAAAAATTGAAGAAAAGGCCAAAGGTGAAAATGCCAAAATCCGTCGCATCAAGGATGATATTCATAAAGCCAAAGAACGAATCGCCAACGACAACACCCTGTATCCAGTCGAGATATGCTTTTACATTCGTGGTGAAACAGAAGAACAACTCAGGCAACACCAGATCGACGTAATTTCTCTGCTACAACTCGAAGGTTTGAATGCGCTGGATGAAGCTGATGATCCGATCATCCTCGATTCCTACATTAAAAACCTCCCGATGAATTACGATCCCGGCATGGAACACAGTCGCCGCCGTTCAAGGCTATTATTCACTGAGCATATCGCTAATCTTGCACCCATTATGGGCCGGGGAAAGGGCAGCGGAAATCCCGGTACTCTCTGGTTTAACCGGGGAGGTGAACCGATGTGTTTTGATCCGCTTAATCCGATGGATCGGGCTAAAAACGCGCATCTTTGCCTGTTTGGTCCCACAGGCTCCGGTAAATCGGCCCAAATCACCGGGATGTTGTTGTATATCATTGCTATGTATAACGCCCGGATTTTTTTGGTTGAAGCCGGGAACAGCTTTGGCATGTTACGAGAGTTTCTTGCTGAAAACGGTGTGACGACTCACAGCGTTCGAATGAAAGCTGGTGAAAACACCATTATTCCCCCGTTTGCTAATGCCCTGAAAGCACTGGAGCAAGAAGAAAAAGAACAAGCTATGTTTGGTGAAACGGCCAAAATCCGCCCCGATGCGATTGAATCCGTGTTTGAGCAATTCGAGCAAGGACAACTGAACGACGACAATGAGACTTTTGAAAAAGACTACCTTGGTGAGATGGAAATCATCGCCCGGATTATGGTGTCCGGTGGTAAAAAAGATATTGCAAAAAACATCAAACTCGGCGACCAGCAACTGATTCGCGAGTCAATTCTCAAAGCCGCTAAAGCCTGCAAAACAGAAGGGCGACGCCAGGTATTAACTGAGCATGTAGCCGATGAATTACTTAAGATTTCTGGCAGCGACCAGGTGCCACAAGAAGTTCGAACCCGTTTCTTTGAATACGCCGCCGCTATGCGGATGTTCACTCAAGGCCTGGCTGGACAGGTATTTAACCGGGAAGGTGAACTCTGGCCGGAATGTGATTTCACCCATATTGATCTCGCTGAGTTTGTTAAAGATAGTAAAGAGGCCGAACTTGCCGTCAGCTACATGTCGATCCTGAACAACGTCAATGACATCGCTGAACGCGATCAAAACACCGGACGCCCGATTATTTTTCTTACCGACGAAGCCCACCTCATCACTAAAAATCCACTATTGGCCCCGGGCGTCGTAAAAATCGTAAAAATGTGGCGAAAACTCGGTGCCTGGCTCTGGCTGGCCACGCAAAACATGGCTGATTTTCCTAATGAAGCCGAAGTCATGCTTTCACTCTTTGAATGGTGGCTTTGCCTCGCCCTGGAACCGGCGGAAGTTGATGAAGTCGCCAGATTTAAAAAATTAACGGAAGAACAAAAACACCTACTCGCCAGTGCTAAAAAACAGGAATACGCCTACACGGAAGGCGTTGTACTCAGCAGTAAACTCGCCGAATTGTTCCGAGCCATTCCACCCAGCCTGACGCTCTCACTGGCGATGAGCGAAGCCCACCAAAAAGCCGAACGAGAACAATTGATGAAGAAATACGGGATTTCTGAAGTCGAAGCGGCAAAGAAGGTAGCGGAGATGTTGGACAGAAAGCGGGGGATTTGATGGGCGATTATTCAGGAAAACAGGACGGCGTCAGATGTTGATGCTGTGTCACGTTGTACAAACTGCGGGAAACTGCCGGAAAACTATCATCAACGGTTAATCGATTCTTTTACTATCCAGTGACCTGTTTTCCTGGAACCTTGACGTTCAATCAAGAGATTGTCTTTTAGCCATTTTAAACGTCGCTCAATGGTACTTCTGGACTTTCCGATATGTTGTACAAGATCGGCATTGGTGGCGTTGGGATATTGTCTTAGTAACCTAAGTATCTTTTGGTCCAGAAGTGATAATGGTATTCCTTCATTTATTCCTTCATTTATTCCCTCATTTATTCCTTCAGCTTCAACTGTACCAGTGGTGCTTTGGTTAATAGCGTCCAAAATCATTTTTAGTGAGAATTCTATAAAGGGTGAAGAGTCGGCCCGTTGAGTACTGACCTGAATAGCTCGGTAATAGTCTTTCTGATGACTATAAATTAGGCTTTCTACCGGAATATTAATCAGTACTTTATGCCATTTTGACAGAATCAGCGTTTGCCAGAGTCTGCCCATTCTCCCATTACCATCTGAAAAAGGGTGAATGAATTCAAATTCATAGTGGAATACGCAGCTTGCAATTAATGGATGAATATCTGTTTGATTGAGCCAACCTAATAGCTCATTCATCAGTGTTGGAACTCTGTCGGCTTGTGGAGCCATATGTACAACTTTATCGCCTGACATAACTTCAACCCCTTGATTACGATAATATCCAGGGGCTTCTACGAGCCCTTTCATCAACATTTGATGTGCCTTAAGCAAATCACTGACATTTCCCGAGTCCCAGGTGTCTAAAGCTTCATAGGCTGCAATCGCATTGTGGGCTTCCTGTAATTCTCTGGGAGGGGCGATGACCCGCTTGCCATCGAGAATTGCAGTAATCTGAGCTTCAGATAATGTATTCCCTTCAATAGCCAGTGAACCTTGTATGGTTCGCATTTGATTTACTTTGCGTAAGCGGAGTAACTTCTGTTGTTCAACTTCATGACTTAATCGTCCAATAGCTTCACTAATGTCTGCCACAAGCTTGAGAATTTGGTGTGTTAACGTAAAGGGAGGTGTATAGCCAGACATTTGAAGCCTTATATAAGTCAACCTTGGCGTCATGATACATCAGATTGTTGGATCTAAAAATACAGGGGTGTAGCCGCTTAATCGGTTCCTATCTTCATTGATGGTAGGATGGCATCCTATGATGTGCAATGTTGTGATTTGTACTTCGAGGTTATGTAAACTTAACAACAAACCCCCATACTTCCAACCCCACCTTTTCCAAACACCCATCGCTCCAACCCCATAAACTACTCCCATCTTAATCAACAGGTCGCAGCTAATGATAAAAACTCTGCCGTTGGTCATGGTGGTTTCACTGCTGGTCGGGTGTCAGGTGACGCCGTTGCACCAGGTCGATGACTATCCTGCATTTTTTGTTCGATACGCAGAAGATGTTGATGCGTTCAATAATGAGTTTGCACTTCGCCAACATGTTGATCGTATGTTCCACTCTGATGACCAACAGCGTCGTCTGACATTGGTCGCGTCAGCGAATAATCAGGCTGAGTATCAGTTGGCGGCGACTCGGGTGAATACGTTGTTAGAACATCTTGATCGGGCAACAGAAGTATCTGTGTTTCTCAAACCCGCAGAGCGGGCCGAGCAGCATCAGGTGATTGCGGTTTATCGCGGTCAGCCTGCATCGGCTGGAATACAACGAGGTTTGATGGCGTCGGATTACAGTGAAATCGACGGACTGGATGGTTTATACGATGCTGCTGATGAGCGGATCTTGTTTACTCGATTGTTAAATCGTGAATTGTCCGTTTCTGGTGAAACGTTCAACCATCAGCTTGCCAGTGTATTGCAACAATTAGGCTGGTCGCTGGAGATGGATGTTCTGCCTTACGACATCAAGCCTCATGCTATTCAGCGAGTCAGACTGGTTACGCTGGATCCTGTTGCATCAGTCAGCGAAATACATTCGTTGCTGGAATCTCTCTTATCATCATTCATTCCAACCGCGCAATTTCATGTGTCGGACCAATATAAAGTGGTTTCTGTCTGGCTCAGTTAATCAGGGTATTTTTTTATGAATAAACAATGGTTTTTAACCGCGTGCCTGGCAACGCAATTTCCGGTGTTAGCAGGTGACCAGGTCTTGCTGGAGGTGGACAGCGGGTTGACGGCATCCAGTGAGGCTCGATCTGGATCTGTTCATCATCGGCCAATATCGTCCGCGCCGGATGCTCAACCACAACATGATGGTCAGTTCAGTGTCTACCCCAATGATAATCGAGTGGAATATGGATTGAAAAAAGGCCCGTTAATGCCACAAGTGATGGATTTATTACTTAAACATGAGCGTATTGCTTCGGCGGATGACATTCACTGGCAAGCCTCTGAAAACTTTCAATGGCCGAATCAATTTACGCTAAAAGGACCGACGATTGATCACCTGATCAACGATGTCCTGAAACCCTATGACTTGCTGGCGGAGTTTACCGGGAACGGCAATGTTGTGATTAAAAAACCATAGGAGATCGGTCTGTGACATTTAAGGGGATTTTTGCCAGCGTGTTATTCAGCGCTCTGGTTACTGGCTGTGCATCGTCTGTTTCGTTGATGGACGAAGCAAAATCTGACGGTTTAAAAGCCGTCGAACAGGCTAAACAATTTGCAGTGACGGAACGGGAATTACAGCATGTTCGCTACACCAACGACTTTTATGTGCCTGCGCTTGAACAAAAAGATCAGGATATGCCCGGCTGGTTTTTTGAGGTATCGGAGGGGAGTTATCTGGACTACACCCTGGAAGAAGTGATGCGAGACGAGCTTGCTCGTCGGGGGGTCAACATCCGCTACCTGGATAGTCTGGATAAATCCCGCCGGTTCTCATTGTCTCATAATGGGACGGTCGGCGGTTTACTCGACAAAATATCATTTGCCACCAAGTACTCCTATCAGATCGAAGGTGATTTGCTGACCTGGAGTAAATTCAAAGTAGAAGAGTTTGATGTGTCGTTTATTGCCGGACAAACAGAGTATTTGTTCGGTTCAAAAGAAAACGAATCTGGTTCAGGTGGTCGTGGAGGCATGGGTGGGGCGATGAATACGGTGGTCAGTGATTCCGGATTTGCAGATTCCGATGAGTACATTAATTTCTCCACCAAAGGCCTGTCGGTCTGGGACGATATTCGCAAAGCGATTGAACTGCTGAAAAGTAAAGAAGGTAGTTACGTTATTAATCAGGCGACGTCGACCGTGATGATTAAGGACTTCCCGGACAACGTTCTCAATATTGAACAATACATTGAAAGCGAGAATAAAAAGCTCACTCGTATGGTTGCGGTGGATCTGCAAATTGTTGAATTCACCGCGAATGAAGGTAGTCAGCGGGGAATCAACTGGAGCGTGATAAAACAGGATTTAGCCACTGGCGGCGTGTTCGGTTTGCAGTCAGCGTTCGATACTCTGAACACGAATGAGTTAGCGCCTACTATCCTTGGATACAGCCAGGAAACGGGTAAGTACGCCGGTTCTCAGGTCTTATTGAATATTCTGGATAAACACGGTGTGGTCAGTAGCGTGAAGCATCGCCGGGTGGTTAGTCTTAATAATCAGGTTAGTAAACTGGTGGAGGGTGGTGAGATTGGTTATCTGGCGCAAAGTGGTGGTACGGCGACAGCTAATGTCGGCTCTCAGGAAAACCTGATGCCAGGCATTCTCAAAACAGGCGACGCGATTTATATGCTGCCTAATGCGGTGAACGATCACATTATTATTCAGCTCTCATCCAAAATAACCCGGCTTGATAATCTTCGTCAGGTCACCAGTGGCGAAAAGTCGATAGAAACGCCTGAAACCACTAATTCCGATATCTTTTTGAAATTCGCCGTTAAAGACGGTGAAACCCTCCTGATTAGTGGCTCCAGTGAAGAACGACAGGAATATACCGAAAATTCCACCGGAGGTCTGATGATTCTGGGGGGAGAATACGGTGGGAACAACAAAACCTCTGAAACCATCGTGTTGATCACGCCACGAATCGTGAACAGTTAAGGAGCATCGGATGCGTATTTATTCCAGCCCGAAAGAAAATAACCGATGGATTTTCCAGCCTTTCAGAGCGCTGTATCGCGGGGCAGGCCGGGAAGACAAAATTCGCAAAGAAGCAAAGCGGCTCGACTTTCGTTTTGTCAGTGTTTTGCCTCTGAACGATGCTCTGCATGTGGCACTGACATCAGAAAAAGGCGGCTATGACTTTGCTGCACGATTCCTTGCCTATTGTCATAAAGCTGGTATTCGGGATGCGGTTTATCTGGAACGTAATGATGATGAAAATAACGTCATTGTCATTATTAAAGATTTCATGATTCGCCAGGATAAGGCCGGGCCAAAAGAAGATATCCAGCTTGCTGTCGAATCATTGATGGGAGTGGGAGAGCTGGAAAGAATGACACTGATCAATTTCCAGTTTATCGACGACGTGTCGCTTCCTCGCATTGAACAGACGTTTGCAAACCGGATTGAAAATATCTCAGCTGCACTGACTGACAAGCTGTTACCTGATGATGCTGTTGCATTTTTACCCGAGCGTGAAGCGATTGCTCGTATTCAGGCACGAAAGCCCTGGTTGTTATACATCGCCGTTGCCAGTTTAGCGATGCTTGGCGCAAGCCAACTGGCATCACTCAGCCAGGAACCGGAACAGCAGCATGTCATTGTGAATCCGTGGGAGCCTTTTTTTGCCGCGATGAATAAGGATGTGGTGCAGGTGCTTAATCGTATGTCTCAGGATTACAACATTCATGTTGGTCTCATGGCATTGCCTGGTTGGATTGTCGATAAAGTGACGCACACTAAAGGTCAGGTAAGTTACCGAATGCAGCCATCGGATAAAGGTGATTTCGAGACCCTGTCTCGTTTTGCCCGGGCAAATCAGCTCCATGTGATGGTGAATCAGAATGAAATCGTATTGGTCGGCCACGGAGCAAATATCCGTGCTGCCGAAGAGGGGGAAGAAAAGCTCTATAACGTAGTGCAACTGCATCATCATTTACGCGATGCCATTAATACGTTTATTCCGGGCGCTGAAATTACCTTTGTTCGCGATGTTCCCAAAGGCGCAGGTAATAAATGGTTGATTCGAGAGCTGATGTTCCAGTTTCGCGGGATCTATAAAGAAGACTTACTGACGCTTGGCGCAATTACCCGCGGGCTACCCGTCAGTATTGGCGGCGACAGTGGCGACCCTAACGCAGGACAGTACATTATTGATGATGAACGATTTACCGGCGGTTTAAAGATTTCAATTATTGGGGATAAATCATGAATAAACGAACCTTGATTCTGGCGGCTGGCTCGTTGGGTATTCTTATGTCGGCAATGGGATATCGCATGATGTCGAATCTGCCATCGACGCAAACGGTTAAATCTGCATCTGTTGCACCAGTGAAAAATCCGGCATCAACGGCAGCGGTAAAACAGCAAATCAAAGTCCCGGCTCGTGGGGTTGTTGCGACCAGTGTTGATGCGCTGGCCTCACAAATTGTGGCGAACTCCCCTAATCAGGAAGAAGCGTATTCTTTTTTGGTGGAAGCCAAATCCTATCGAATTCAGGAACTCAGGGCGCGACGAGCAAAAGAAAAAGCGGCTGAAGAAAAAGCTCGTTACGACGCTGATATGTGGGCGAGAAAGCGTGATCAAATTGATGATGAATTAGCCAAAGCGTCGGAAAAAGATTCGGTTGATACTCAGTCGGCTTCACGGATGAATCGCAACAGAATTCGCCGGGATGACCGCAGACAAACTGCCGTGAAGGAGAAATCGTCCGTGATTGAACTCTCTCAGTTCGCGCTACGGGCGATCATCAAAGAAGGCTCAGATTATATTGCTCGTCTGAATTACGACAACAAAAGCATTCCAGCTAAACAAGGGTACAAATTGTTTGGCAAAGTTGATGTGAAATCCGTTTCAGCGCAAGAAGTAGTGCTGGCAAAAGATGAAGAGCAAGTCACGCTATACGCGTATTAGGTGCTGCTATGGTTAACACGATTGAACTGGATAATGTCGAAATTACGTACAACGAATATAAGGACAACGGCTACCGTTTCTTTCGTCCATTGTTGGAATTATGCATGGCTTATGAAGGTAATGGTGATTTGGATGATCCGGACACCAGCTATATTGCCGTGATCACTCCTTCTTCGATGGATAAAACGGCTGTGATCGTTACAACTCGCCGGGCCCATGACCGTAAGTCACTGGAAATCCAGAATATTGAATCACTGTTGTTGTCTAAACACTCGGTCTCAAAAATCCTGGTGAGCTATACCCGACCAAAAGAGATCCATGCCATTTTGCACGATGCGAACTCGGCCAAACACTTGCCAGATAAAACCGACAACCAGGAATCTCACAGTGCAGCACTCAAAGACCTGGAAAATATCGTTACTGAAGCTGTCCAGATGGGAACATCAGACATTCATTTTTATGTCTATGAAGACCGGGCTGAAGCTGTTTTTCGTGTAGACGGTTTGTTTAGTCAGCGCACACCATTAGGCCGTGAGCAGGCAATTTCTATTATCGCGGCGGGTCTCAATACCAAATCGCCTGATTATCGTTCAGTGACGGATGAAAATGAGATGGCGGATGTTTCAATCTATATGACGATTGAAATTCCCCAGCCGGATAACCCTGAAAAAAGTAAGCGGGAACGCATCAATCTTCGAACCTCAAAAAGTGGAGCGCTTGAAGGCTCTCATACCGTTATGCGAGTGATTCGAACGTCGCAGGAAGCGAAAAAAACGATTGCCGATCTCGGTATGGATCAGGACATCCGGGACATGATGATTAAATCTACCGAAGCGCCGACTGGGATTATTTTGCTGACCGGGCCAACCGGATCGGGTAAATCAACGACGCTGGCTGCCCTGTATGAAACGATAGAGGAAGACCGAAAAGTCATCTTGCTTGAAGACCCGGTGGAGTATCGCGTAAAACGCAAAAATACCGTGCAGAAACCTGTATTCCCCGAGATGAAAGGTCTGGGATTTACGGACTACCTTAAAAATGCATTACGACAAGATCCAGATATTATTGGTATTAGTGAGATGCGTTCAAAGGATGTGGCCGATATCGTGATCAAATCGGCACTGACAGGTCACCTGATGGTTTCAACGCTACACACCAACGATGCAATTGGCGCATTAAGTCGTCTGATTGACGAAGGCATCAGCCCAAAAGTGTTGTCAGAACGAAACTTGTTTCGCTGTATTGTTGCGCAACGTTTGATACCCGCTAATTGTCCGGTGTGTCGAGTGAAACAAAGCGTAGTGGGGTTCAGCAATGCCTGGGTTCGACACGAGGCTGGCTGTGAGCACTGCCAGGGTACTGGTACCAAAGGCCGAATATTGATCGCTGAGTTGATCATGTTTGATGATGCATGCCGTGATTTTATCGCGACTCACAATCTGGCCGCACTGGAACAACACATTCGTCAACAAGGCTGGAAAAGTATGGCTGACAGGGCTCGAATGCGTATCGAACAGGGTGATATCGACCCGTTTGAAGCCAAACGTCATATTACAAATTTATTTGAAGAAGACGCCGTGGTGACATACCCGGAGGTAGTCTTCGATGCTACAACGATTTCCTCAACCAGCAATAAAGAGCAACACACCCAAAACGCGTGAATGCGCAACCCATGACAAGGACGTCTTTTTTTGCTGGCAGAAACCAGTCCCAACCTTTGCAATGATAATCATTGCACTTTATGCGGCTTCGGCCGCTTTTTTTGGTTGTTTGCGTATGGTTGTCATTGTCATTGTCGCGATCAAAGATTTGCAGATTCTCAGTCAGACGTAACAGCCGATGCTAAAGTCCTAATGCTAAAACCTACTGTTATTGCTACCTGTTTTTCAATGTACTGAACTGATGGCTTAGTTACCATGAATACGTGTTAGACATCATATCCGCCACGATGGGCTCTTCGTGATGATGTTTGCCACGCAGATCGTCTCTCATTAGTGGTCTTACTGGCCACTCCGTTAGTTAACAAACGATTGCGCATAAATGGCGGCACAAAAAATGTTCAGAACCTTCATTTACACTCAGTAAATTGTGGTTTTTCAGGCGTTTTTAGCGTGCTCTTTTTTTGCTCATCATGTTTGTAAACGCATGTTATTAGCGGCCTTTCTGGCCGCTTTTTTTTGAAAAAAGCGTCTGGATCGTGTTGGCCTTTGCGGAGAGGACTTTGTTCGGGTTTAAGGGCTAAATGATGGCATAGACAGCGCTGGTGGCGCGTTTCTACGGCGTTTCAGCCCGCGCTAATGATTTACCTCAATGATTAACCTCGATGTTTTCTCCCTGGCTTTTCTCCTCTCTTGATCGTTGTGCTCATTACACTGGTTTAACAGCCACTATTGAGATTTGTTATGTCAACGATTTATGAACAAGTGAAACACCAGGCCCGGCACTATGCCTTACTGGTGCTGGAGTACGCCGGTATTAACTTTCAGACCTGGGAACGTTTAAAACGTTATGGTCGAACCTGGGGATTTAATAGAACTCGTCAATTTGAATTTGTTCAGGATTTTGCCAGTTGGCTGAATGATGGTTGTAGTCCGGCACAGGCTTGCCGATCCTTAATTGATGCTGGTCAGGGCAATAAACGACTTGCTCAGGAAGTGAAAGCGGCTGAACAAATCTATGAAGCATTAAAGCGCGGTTTGCCAATTAGCGAAGGCATGGTGGACTGGTTTGATCCGGAGGTCGTGACGTTGTTTGATGCAGGGCAGCAAGCGGGATCTCAGTCTTTGACTCGTGTTGTTAATGAATATTTGAAACAAGAAGCTGAGATCAAACGCGCTAAAGCTGAATTCTGGAAACCGGTAAAACAGCCGTTGATCTATCAGTTTGTCGTCCTGGCCTTCATGATGGTGATGGGCTTATTTGTGTTACCACAATTTTCAGGGTTAATGCCTGCCGATAAGATGACGTTATCTGTTCGCATTGTACTGGGTGTCAGTGAATGGCTGACAGTGAACTGGCCCTATGTGATGGTCTCCCTGTTGTTTTCTTTTGTTGGGTTTAATCAATATATCCATAACAACACATCGCCGTTACGTATCACTCTCGACAACTATTTTCCTCTCAATATTTACAAGAATTTTGCGGCGATGAAGACCCTGAAAACCCTCGGTATCCTGGTCGAAACTCGCTACAACCTGCATCGTGCCGCGCAAGAACTGAAAAAACATTCGAACCGCTATATGAATCATCATCTGAATCATGTCATTCGTGAAACACAGTTCGGGGAAAGCGATCTGGGCGAAGCGCTTGATTCAGGGTTGTTATCCCGTCGCTTGATGTTTCGCTTACGAAATGCAGCGAATTCACCGGAGCAGGAAAAAAAGAAATCGGCGATTTCAATCGCTGCGGATCGCAGTGGCGATGAAGCCGTGCGTGCGTTGATGGGGACGCGTCAGTTTGTGGCGCTGGCCTTGTGGCTCATGATGTCGCTGACCTTGCTGATTGTGGTCAGCTCATTTATGGGTGTTATCTCTTCATTATTTAACATGTCATATCGCTAATCTGGAGTAAAAAACGTGAGAAAAATCAGAAAACAACAAGGTTTTACCCTTATCGAATTATCTATTGTACTGGTGTTGATTGTCGGCCTGACATTAACGTTCTGGCCGCAAATCACACAGATGCTGGGGATTGGTGATGCGGCAAAGGTGAGGGCGCAAGTCAGTGAGATTCAAAATGGAGCGATGCTTTATAAACAACGTAATAACGTTTTCACCGGTATTTCAATGACTGTGCTGGATAATCAGGGTTATGTTTCTGACCGGATGGCCGATGGTTCTGCACGTAATCCCTGGGGCGGTAATTATGCCGTAGCGGCTGATGCTGCCGATGCGACTCGTTATACCGTGACGGCGACAGGTGTTCAGAATCCGGACATTGGAGCTCAGTTGGCGGCGGATTATGCAACATCGGCAGTCACGGCTGACTTTAATGGCACAACATTGACGATCACCTTCCAGGGTTAACCCATGAAAAAGGTAGCAGGTTTTACGTTGCTGGAACTCATGGTCACGCTGGTGATTTCTGCCGGATTATTGTTGTGGACCGTGTCGTTTACTCAGCAGGTAAGCCGCATGGAAACGGCGAAGCGTATTAGTCGAGATTCTTCGTTGATCATTCATGCAATGAATCTGTTTTATAACAAACATTGCCGTATGAATCCTTTTCCTGCGGTAACAGTTGAACGGCTGAAAACAGAGGGCTTGCTACCCAATGGTCAGTATCTTAATCCCTGGGGCGATGCGTTTTTACTGCAAATCGACCGCACGATCCCGGGAAACCCTCAGTTGCAGGTCAGTGTGCAGTTTCGTCAGCAACGCGATGCTGGTTTCGTGGTGGGATTTTCCCGCAATGCTATGCAACAGGGAAACGAGGTTATATGGACGGGATACAGTCAACTAAGTCGCAGTTTTGATGGCGTCACCCGACAACTGGATCGGGAAGCGTTTGGTACTGTTTTGTGTTAACGGAGAGCAAGAAGATGAAAAATAGTCATGCGTCAGATTCAGGATTCACCTTGATTGAATTAATGATTGTGATTGCCGTGTTGTCGGGTATTGCGATCACCGTCGGCCCGCAGTTCGTGCAACAACAAGTCCCAATGGAACAGGCCGAAGCAGCACAACAGGATATTGCTCAGATTAAATCTGCGGCCAATGCGTACTTTATGGAAAACCGCGCCTGGCCTGCCAGCATGGATGAGTTAATTGCCACTCGCTATTTGCCAGATGATCGCCAATCGCCGTTCGGTTCACCGTATACGTTAGCTAACAACGGCGAACATCTGGTGGTCAGTGTGGATACTGGCCGTCGTCAGTTGGCAAATATGCTGGTTGGTAAAGTGCCATTTGGTCAGCTCAGTGCAGATGGTGAACGTGTATCAACATCAATGGGCACACCCACCCGAGAAGCCATTCAGTCTTTCTTTCTGGCTCGAAAACCTGTTCCCGGCTGTCCGGATTGCAACACGCTGGATATTGGTACTGACATTGATTTTAACGGCAATGATATCAATAACGTGGGTGAACTGGATGCCGAACTGGCGGTCGTGCAGTCTGCAACGATTGAAGACGCGACTATCAACACACTGGATGTCAATCGCATTAATCTGGGTAACAACAGCATTAGTTACAACGGCTCTACGATCAACATCGACAGTGGTCTGATCCAGGTTACCGGAAACATGGATATTAACGGTCAGTTAAATATGAACGGCAACGACATCACTGATGTCGGTACGTTAACAGCCAATGAGGGGCGGTTTATTAATCTTTCCGCCGATCATGCGCGTATCACTCGCATTGAAGGGGATGTACTGGATTTTAATCGTGCAACGATTGATGAGTTGGTAGGAGACAGTTTGACGTTTGAGAGGGGGACAATTACTGAGTTAAACGGAACAACATTGACGTATGGAGAGGGAAACATCACCAATGTTTTTGGTGAAAACTTAACGTTTGACACAGGAACAATTGAAAACCTGACCGGTAGTAGAATTTATTATAAAGAGGGAGAAATTGATGTATTGACTGGAGAACTTATGGATTATAACCAAATTTTTGCCGATTTAGTTGAAACTAACATAGCTACAATTGGGAAAATAACAGCCGAGGGGTTGTCTGTTAATCAACAGGCTTCGTTGGATACAATGACGGCAACATCAGGTTCGATAGAGCATCTTGTTGCGAACACGGTAGATTACGTTGATGCTATTTTCAATACGGTGGAAGCGGATAAGATTACCGCAACTAATGCTAACTTAGCGAACGTCAAAGCAACGACAATAGATACAACATCACTGACAACTAACGATTTGACAGCTGATAGAGTGACAGTGAATGAGGATTTCACCGTTAATGGGTTGCTGACTGCGGAAAATATGAATGTAACAGGGACAACTACGACAAGTAATCTGGTTGTTTCTGCAGATAGCAATTTGGGCCATGCTAAAGCAACATCTATGCGAGTTACCGGACTGGTAGAAGCAGATCGTATCGAAACTAACACGTTAAATGCTGAAAACGGCAGTTTTAAAACGTTAAATGGAACTAACGCAACGTTTTCTAATCAGGTAACGGCGAAGCGATTTGACGGAGGCCTTTTCTATGGCCGGGATTTTGTTGTGAGCAACTCAGTAAGTGTCATTGAAAATAGAAAACTCATTGATAAATATGTCTCGCTGTGGAAAGAATGTCTGGAGCTGGAAGGGTGTAAACACCAGCCAGAAGTAGAGTAATAATCTGACTCACGACCGGGTATTAATTGTTCTGCGTCCTGTTCATTTTCAAATATAGTGCTCGGGAAAAGCGTTGAAACGTCACCAGGGCTTTTTCCAGTAACTTCTTGCCGAATTCTTCACACTAATCTTACGATTTTCAGACGAATGATACCTTCACATGAAACAGCATATCGCCGGATATGGCACCCTGGTTTTTCTGGCCCTGCTTAGTTTACTGTCAATGGGCGGCGCATTTTATTATGAAACTCAGGTCCGACAACCTGCCAGTATTCAGGCTGGATGGAACAATTCAGCAGAAGAATTGCGGCAACTGACCAGTGCCCTGACCAGCTATTATCAGGACAATCAGAGCTGGCCGGATACGTTACAAACACTGGCTACATCAGGATATTTTCAAGGTTCACCGGCGCGTTGTGGTGGTAACGGAACGTTTCAATCAGCCTATTGCACGACGATTTTTGGTGCGCCTGCGGGAGATGATTACAGCATTCAGGTCAATTTGCTAAAAGCCGATACTGCAGCGGCGGTAGCCAGCCAAATTCCCGGCGGCAGTGCGAATGGTTCTACGGTTATTGCCCGGATTGCCCGTCCGTTTCAGTCATCCCTCTATTCCAACTATCTACAGCGACGGATGGACCCAGCTCGAAGTGATCGTACTCGAATGGATACTTCGCTGAATGTCAATGGTAACGAATTAAAAACGATTGGTTCGCTGAACAGTGAGCAGATGATGGTGCAGTCCTATCATGGGGCGTCAATGACGGCAGAGGTGCTGACAGCCACGCGAATTGACTTAGGACGTAATCAACTGACCAGTCAGGGAAATCAGTTAAATCTGAACAGTGAACAAGTCGCTTTACAGGGCGATTTGAGTGTGCATGGTGATTTGACGATGTCAGGTCAGCAGGTCAATAAAGTGGGTATTACGTCAGCCCGGGATGGTGTGTTTAAACGTTTACGAGGTAAAGACGTAGATGTGATCGCTCTGGCTGAATTTGATCGGACAACAGGTGATCACATTACTGCTCGTGAGGGTGATATTCGACATGTTTCTGGTGTGTCGTTGAACGATTTTGCACGAGGCAGGATAAATCATGTTGCTGGCGGTCCGGAAAATCTGCCTCCATCGGGTGTCGTTAACAGCCAGGATGGTGAATTTGATTTGATGACAGGTTCAGTTGTCACCTATAAAAAAGGAAATATCGGCCACATTAGTGGACAGTTATTGACGTTGACCGACCAGTGTAGCAAAGAACAGCGACCAGAAGATTGTCGAATTGAACGCCTTACTAATGGGGGTAGGGCTACTATTACTCGCTTACAGGGAGATACGTTGAATGCTGATGTGCTAATGACACATCAGGTAATAACAGACGCTCTCACTGTTACCGGTCATACAACCTTTGGGCTTGACGAGCAGCAAAAGAACACTCCAGTGTTAACGGTCATAAATACCGCGACTTTTACTAAAACGGGTGACATTAATAGTGGGGTAGTGACGGGTGGTCGACTTGATGGTCAGTCATTAGTAAAGAAAGAAAATGCAAAGACTACCCAGGTATTTGTTGAAGAAAATGGACAACTGACAACCAGTGATTTAATCGATATCAGCAACCGTCTGGACAGTATTCAAATCACGCCAACTGATAAGGAATTACTGGATGTAGACGGTGATGTTATCACTGTCAATGGGTCGGCCACAGTGAACCAAAGCGTAAAGCTAAGCAAAACATCAACTAATAAAATTAAAGATATCGTGGTTGATCATGAATTGAAGTCAAATACTGAGTTGAAAACAGCAAAGATAATAACTTCTCATACCAGCCTTAAGCATGCGACAGCAAACAGTGTGAAATCAGAGGGGTTGTTTCAAGCTGAAGAATTCAGTGGCATTGATAACACGATTGAAAATCCCATTAATATGCGACTCGCTACTATTAAAGGCACTGGGACGATACCCATTGTTATGGCTGATTCAGGGGCGTTTGATTCGATGAAAGCAAATGGGCAATTCGGTTTATCGAATGGGAACAGCTCGTTTTACATCGATACAGAGTATTCATTCAATGATGATACAAAGCATGATTTTATTGTGTCGGATAAGATCAGCGTCAGGAAGAATTATGAGTTGATAGAAGAGCAATCATATCAATTGGAGAACTGTTTAAAAGTTTCTATGGATTGTGTTCCTGAAGAACCTATGGTTTTTATTGATTCGTGTTTAGGTTGCACACAGGAAGAAAAGCAGGGCCATTTTTTTGTGGAGTTAACAGGCAATATTTCCAAATGTCGACATGGTTGTGGGTATGATTGGACTATTAACATTCTTAACAAAAAACCTTATCCATTTAGAATATCGCGCCATTGTGATAGTGGTGAAATAGAATCAAATGAAAGTAAAGAAATAAGTTGTCAGATTTCTGTGGAAGAACTAGATGAACGTCATTTAGCTAATTTGAAAGTGATTCTTACAGCTTTTAGTTTGTACAAAAATAGTGTGAAAGCATCAAGCGAGAGAAAGGTTCAGGTTTTTAATACTGCATATCCTAAGCCTCAGGTAAATGTTGCTTGCGCAGGCGATTGTAATACTAGTACTGAAAAATCAGATTTTGCCGCGACATTTACGGGTGAAATCTGGCGTTGTTCATACGGGTGTCGTTATGAGTGGGTGGTTGAGCAATGCTCAGATAATTGTACTTATGAGTCATTCTCCAGTAATTGTCCTTCTGGGGTTTTGACTACAGATGAACAAAAGAAAATTATCCAATGTAATATTGCTGGGGTACTTGATAATCAAGCATCTGCCAATGGGAAAGTGGTGCTATTAGTGTCAGCGGCTGACGATGAAAATTCAGAAAATCGAGGGGAAATTAGTTTCTTTTGGAAGAATAGTACATTGAAATATACTTGGTGTACTATCATGAGAACGGTCACTTGTACAACAGATATAGACGGAACTTTTATGAAATTAAAAAATGATGGTTTTGAGGGAAGTGAATTGAGTGGTGAATGTGAAGATCCTGAATCAAAAAATAAGTTCGCGAGACTACGAAGTCCAGGAGAGAATTATTGCATAAATAAGCATATTGGGATAGTTAGTGGAAGTCAGGTTTGTATTTCGAGTTCAGATTGTATGACTGTAGGTACGCATACAAAAAAATAATTTAAAAGTAATTGCCAAAAAATATGAATGTTGATGACCGATGTTTTCGAAATGAATAATGGAATAATTTGGTGTGCTAGCTCAGAATTTTGAAAAAATCACCATGAATATCGAAATCTCGATACTATTAGAATCATCATTTGTTCAAATATCAATAGCAGTAATCTAAACGGTTTTGAACTTTGTATGAAAAACAAACGGTATAGCAATCAAATTTATCGTTCCGCCAAAAATCGTTATCCCTGAATGTTTCATATTGTTGGGAGGTCAAGCCAACGATATAGTCTTTGTAAAGAACTTGTTTTGTCATAAGCTGAATACGCAATAGATTAATGGGCTGGTGTTTATAACGATATTTGATGAGAAAACCTTTATTAAGATAAAGCAATACCTAGCGGTTGCCACTTGATATGACAAATTAGCAAGGAACTACCTCAGTATTGTTGCTTCAGCATTTGTCATGATATGGCTACTGATGTACGGCGATTAATAAACAAAGATTAACGCTTGTTGATTTGCAATCAAAACACAGTTGACTCGATCGGAAAGACTAAATTTAGTCCATTAGCTTATTTAAGGTCTAAAATTTAGTTGACGGTTACTTTGACTACGCGACTGAAAGCAATAAGCATCAGTGATATGAAGGCAAGAGTGGCATCGCTGCGTAATGAGCCTGGATTTTAGCCTGTCATTGTTACGCAAAATGGGCGTGAATCACTGGTGTTGCTGACACACGATGCATATCAGTATCAGCAAGAAAAAATGGCATTTATGGAACTACTTATTAGCGCCAGAAAAGATATTGAGCAGGATGATTTGTCATCGGTTGATGAGGTATTAGAGTGACTATAGGAATTCAAATGGATTTGATCACTATAAAAGTTACACGTTTGGCGCAAAGCCATATAATTGATGTCATTAAATGGCTATTAAAGTCTGTGTGTGAGATACAGGCAAGAGGAGATATTAAGGCTTGCATTACCGATTGGTAAAATCAGCTCACTGTTTTTCCTGAAGTAGGGAAGGTCAACACGATCTGTATTATGTCAAAAGCCTTATCAAAACCGATAAGGCTTTTTTGATCCACTCACCTATTCATCCAGTTTTAAACCCTCCAAAAATCCCCCCCGGTTTTCCTCTGAATCGAGCGCTGTCACCTTCTAAATTAGAAACAAATTCAGGAGGTGATATGTACCACATTAAATCTTTTGCCACGATTATCGGGTTGATCATAGTAAGTCAGGTAAATCTGGCTGCGGCGTCATCTGTACTGGGTGGGGCGGCAAAACAGTCATCGGGTTCAGTGCAGATACCAGCAAGAATTGAAGTGTTTTATGAAAGCGCTTTCAACACGATGCAGGAGATTGATGCGCCCGGTACGGTTATCGAATTTCATAATGTGTCAGAACCGGACACGTTGATTGAGCAAATCAATAGCCAGCTTCCGAGTACTCCGGAAGCGGCCAATCAATATATGCAGCAATTTTTAAATCAATCTCAGGGGAAAGTGGTGTTTAAAAAGGTTGTTCAGGGGTATCAGTCAGTTGGCCGAGCGATCACATTGGGTATTGAGGCTGTACCAGCAATTGTGATTGATGAAGCTTATGTCATTTATGGCGAAGAAGATATTCAGCACGCGATCAGTCAGTGGCGTGAACAGCGAGTGAATGGTCAATGAATACTGGATTATTCACATCGCTGATAAGCCTGGTGCTTGTTTGTGTTCCAGTCGATGCTATTTCAGCTGAATCTAAAAAACATGTTGGTTTATGGGATGTTGTCAGTCATACAATGCCTGTGATGTCAAAGGCATGGAAAACCTGCGCAGATTGGAAAATCACCGGTGTTTGTTTTTGGTTAAAGTGTGACTTAGCTGGGTGCAGAATTAAATCGTCTATTAAGGTAAAACACTTTAATCCGGATGCATTGGTTCAGGTTTACGATTCACCTGAACGTATGGCTATTCGTGAGCTGTCCGTTATTTCTCGTATAAACAAAAAAGCGGGTTCGATGATGGCTCGAAGATTAAAGCTAAAACAGCCTGTTGAGTTGGCTGGAGCCGGCTTTTCAACGGTTAATCGTGGCACAGGCAAATCATCTACTGGATACTTATCTTCGATTAATTCGATTAGTAAAAATGTGGATGTCGTGGGCAGCCCGGTGGCACCAATTTTCTTTCGTATGCTTGGTGATGCTAGCCTGGCTTGTGACACTGGCGTAACGCCTTTCATGCCTTATTATTCCTCCTTTATCGACTTTTTACATTGGTCCAATGTTTTTCCGGTCATTACTTTACCTCTTGAGTTCTTGTTCAATTTACCTTCTGGCTCTGATTTTTCTTCGTTAAGCGCTTTAAATGAATTGTTGAAAAGCCGACCTGTTACGGAGAGAAGTGATGGGCAAAAAAAACCATCGAAAGATGCGCAGCGTTTTGAGTCGTTATTTCCCAGAGATGCAACAGTTGTGCAGACCCATGATTATAAAGCCGCTGCAGTTGTTGCGCAGCGGGCCGCAGATATTGCCACAGAGGAAGGGGTGAGCTTTCGAGCAAGGTTACCTATGGGTCACACAAAGAAAAAAAAGTGGTATTCCCCTCCTGAGAGAATAAAAGAGTGGGATAGCAAGACAGGGAAATGGCAAATGCTCTATCCCAACATGGATAAAACTTGCCATATTATCAGCGATATAGCACTGAAAGACACAACCCCAACAACACTAAAAAAATCTGATATTGAGATTCCTGATGCTTATAAAAGCAGAAGGTCTGACTATGGTTATTATGCCTGGCAGCTCTGGCGTCCCTATGAGTGTTGCAAGAAACGCAGTGGTAAGTTTTTGATGACTGTTGACTTTAATTAAACACGAAGGAAATTCAAAGATGATAAATCGTGTAAAAGCAGGGATTGTGTTCCCAATAGTTACGGTTGGCGTATTGATCTCACCCTGGAAGTCACAGGCCAATCAGATTGATCCGGTTCTACCATTTGAAATCGGTGGAAAAGCTAAGGTTCAGAATCGGGATGTGAATATAACGATTAACACACCAGGAATTAACTGGTCTCTGCCCAAATGCGGCAGTTTTGATCCATCTTTGACTGTTACAAATTTTGTGAATGATTTTGAATCGAAATTTAATGCTATCGCACAAAACCTGGTTAAGTCTGCAACTGGCGCAGTAGCAAACTTTGCCATGATGGAAATTGCGCGATTAGATCCGGTGTTATTTGAATTTATGCAGCAAGGAAGGCTGGAAGGTTTGGATTTGTTTGATACATCGGTTGCCTCATGCGAAGCAATATCAGAAAAACTGATTGAAGGTGGGACCGATGCTCTGGCATCCCCTGGGCAATGGTTACAGATTGCGGGCGTTGCTCAATGGGAAGAGAAGGCGATAGAAGGAAAAGATGTTGCTGCGGTTGATAAGAACATTAAAGAGAATATGGGAAATGGAGGCCTTGGCTGGGTTGCAGGTAAGAAAGCTGGCGGTGAAACTCAGCCCGCTATAAATACGGTTGAAGATACAACAAAAGCGGGCGTTAATTTATTAGCTGGTCACGCCGCGGACAGTATCAGTGAGATCACCAGTGAACAGGCTCCGTGGTTGAAAAAACTTTGGAATTCTCGTGATGAGATATCAGGTTGGATTAAAGATGTAATTGGTGAAACCAGTATTCAAACCTGTCAGGAATGCGACAGAGTTAAAACTCAGCCTGGACGAGGTATATATGCCAAGATTGCTGAGGAACATCGGTTGGTTACCGAGACACTATTGGCATTGCTCAACAATGGAAAATCTATCTTCAGTCATGAAGAACTGGCGAGTATCTCAGCACCTGGATATCAGATTTCTCAGCAGGTCATAGAGGCACTAAAGGCCGAGGATACCTATCAAGGTATGTTGGCTGAACGATTAGCAGAAGAAATTGCTACGGTCAGAGTAGTTGAGAAATTGATTGCGGCGCGCCGCGTATTGTTGGCGGGTGTTAAAGAACCTAATATTGCTACAAATGCGGATGCTGTAAACATTGTGGAACGTCAGGTTTTAGAATTGAAGGAAGAAATGAATATGTTACAGCAGGATATAGCGTTACGAGAATCAATCCAACAATCCGTAGCTACAAAGCTACTTATGAGGAAAAAGCGCGCTGTAGAGCAGTATCAACTTTTACCGAAAGTCAGATCTGGCCAGCGAATTAATGATGTCACTGGAAGATAAAAATCTGGCGAATCGATCAATTTATAAACCAGTACTTAGACGTGCTGGAATTATCCAGACTCATGTCTTGAAGGCGAAAAAATGATCGTAGATAGCGTAATTGATGCATATGGCCTGAGTTTAGGTTTTCATATCTATAGTTTGATATGGGGAATTCTGGTAAGCACGGGATTGGTATATTTGCCAATTGTACTAGTGGTCTTTCAGGGTGCTAAGGAATCGATAAGTACTTCAATTGAAGATTTCAATCATCAGGCTTCCTTGAAACGTGTGGCAACCAACGTTGTGTCGGTTTTGTTAGTTCTTCAGCTAGCATTAATTCCCGTAATCCCGATGAAATTTTCCGATTTTAAATACTTCAAACAAAGTTGCTTAGCGACAGGAAACAAAAGAGCATCCTCGATGAATGAAAACCCTTCAAATGAGGCTGAAGTAAAACTGACGGCGAATATGACTGCTTTGATTGGTAGTGGAGATGAGATAAAAGCGCCGATTCTGACATACATTGCTTTATCTGTTGCTCAGGGGGTTAAAAATCAAGCTGTTAATGACATGCCATGTGCATCTGATATTCGATTAATTAGTGATTTGATTGATGAGCAACGGATTTCGTCCCCGAAGTTAAGAGCGGAGACGCAAGACTTTATTCAGCGCTGTTATTTACCAGCCAGAACAAAATATCGTAAACAAAAAGCTAAAGAAATAGATGAAAAAGACGACTGGCCTGGCAGTTCAGTTTTTTTGTCACTACCAGGTTACTACGATAATCAGGAAGGTGATGGTATGTATTCACTCAAAAAACGAGCTGGTTTTCAGCATTCAAACCATCAGCCACCAGAAATGTCGTCTACAGAAAGTGGTTTCGGGTATCCCTTTTGTAATGAGTGGTGGCTGGGGATTAACCAGTCTCAACCCTATAAATCACCTGAGTCTTTGTCCAAACGAATAAAAGATTCTCTAAAGGAGGGGTTTTTCGAAAAAATATCAAATTGGTTTCAGTCTACGGACGAAGTAATTCGAAAAGCATTATTTACCAATAAAAAAATACACGAATTAGGAAAAGACATTTCAGCTGATCTGGGCATCGATCACACTTCGGGTTTTATAACTTACCTGAATCGATTGTTTGGCACTGTTGGTCTGGGATTGAACGCTCTTTCTGAAGGTCCGGCAGAGAGCATTATCAGACTTATTTTGCCTATGCTGAAACCGATACTTTTGATGTTCATTATTATTTCTTATCCGATAGCAATGCTATTTGGTCGTTTCCAATGGCAATACATAGGGCTATTTAATGGTGTGATGATGTCCATTATGTTATGGCCATTTTTTTGGGAGATCGCCAAATTATTGGATAACACAATGGCTGACGCGTTGGGGCTAGGTCTGACTAACATCAAAGAATTAGATAGTTACTTTGTTGTTTGTGTTATTAGTTCATCATTGTACGTACTTGCACCGTTAATATTCACGGTCACATTAGGTTGGGTAGGTATGGTTGGCGTTAATAATGTAGCAGCAAGATATGCAACAAAAGGTCTATCACTGCCCGGGGTAAATGTTGGTGGGCTTATATCCAGGGGCCGTTCGTTTTTAAATTCTAAATAATTCATTAATTTATGCAGGGGAAAAAAATGAGTGAAGCAACTGACTATTTAAAGCATTTATTACGAAGGACATGCCCAATTTTGAAGAAATTGAATGAATGTTTTTTTTACCAGTATCAGCCTCAATATTTGCTATCAACCGGTTCACTAAAGGGGTATGAATGTTTACTGCGGTTACAACATCCAAAAAAAGGATTACTGTTTCCAGACCAGTTCTTATCAAAAATCAACCGTCCTCGGTTATGGCGAAAACTTTGGCCCGTCTTGTTAGTCAAGCTGAATGATGCAGCAAGAACGCTGGCCCCGAATCAAACGATGGCGATTAACGTCACACCTTGTGAACTGGCGGGTAAAGATGGCGGCTATTTTATGCATATCGTATCCGAAATGATTGAAACCCGATTGCTCGATCCACGTAAAGTTGAAATTGAAATTACAGAAGACAGCCGAATTGATGACTATGATCGGGTGAATGCCGCTATTGCGGTGTTAAACAGCTATGGAATCAATGTGGTGATTGATGATTTTGGGGCCGGATTTTGTAATATGAGTGGTTTTGAACGGCTCAATGTACAAGGTATCAAAATTGATAAGAGCCTTGTTCGAGGGTTGGAAAATAATCGCGTCAAACGCGCCATTATTGCCTCGCTGAATCATATTGCACTGGTAAAAGGATGCTATACGTTGGCTGAAGGCATAGAAGATCAATCTGAAAAAGATATTATTGAAAATCTGGGTTGTCATATGGGACAAGGGTATTACCTGGGGAGACCTGACAATAGTCTGGTTTCACATAACACAGAAGCGGATTGCGTGGAATTTGCCTGATGTTTGATCATTTTCGACGGTTGGAGCATGCCCATAATGGGCATGCTGGCTAACGTCTTTAAACAGAAATCTCACAAAGTTCATCCGACTCGAATTCTTCGATAAACGCCATGCATTCACGTTCTAAAAATTCCTCAGTAATTAATGCCGTAATAATGTCCTGTTTAGAGAAAGCGAATCGACGCTTTAGATGCAGCACCGTTTCCCAGGCCATAAACTGATTGCCAGAGCGGCGGTAGCGGTGGAATTCGCTGATAATATCGTTAATCATTTCTTGCCTCCAATATTACTTTATTGCCAGTTGCTTAAGTTGAATGAAAGCACCATTCTCCTCCATGTGGGGTACTTGATGGTTCTAATAAGTAACCTTGATTTACCCAGGTTTTTTAATTGGGCCGGGTTATGAACTTCTTGATTTGCCAGAAAGGTTAACCACTGCTTTCTGGAAACGGGAAGGGGTTCATTTTTCCACCGTAATCGCGAGGTCGTTGTCAGGCCGAGGTCAATCCTGAAGGGTGACAAACCCAGTTGCTGCCATGAATTAATTAAATTTAAAGAACATATGTCAGCGATAAGGTTAAGTTGATTAAATGTTGGAGCTTGCCAGTCTCGGGATGAAAATAGTTTCGACGATAAATGTTCGAACTGGCTTAATGTCAACGTTGCGTCAGTCATGAGTTGCTTCGTCTCGGAGATGATTAATCCGAATAAATCCTCAATCTCTGCAAGCGTTAACCCGGTCCAGTAAACGAAATGTTTAAATTCATCTGGTGTTGGTGCCTGGTAGCCGTTAGATACAGGTTGAAGTGTGTGTTCAGGCAATTGAAGCGTTGACTGCTTAGCCCTTGGCGATAATACGAGAGGTGGTAAAACACCATAATATTCAAGCCATAATCGCCACATAGTAAAAGGAAATCGATTCCCTTTTATGTAATAGCGTGTGGAGATCATATGACGTAAACGATGAGATTTGATGCCAAAGAATCGTGACAATTCTTCAGTAGAAACTCTCGTAAGCGCTTTCATTTTATGGATCAAAACTGGCGTCGGTGGTTGCCAGTCAGAGAACGTGTTAGAAAAGGGATGTGTTTCAGGTTTTGTCATGTTTCTTGTCCAAATACATATAAAGCTCACGCTTTGAATGAAAAGGCTAAAACAACACATGACCCAGAACTGAATCGCTTAGTATATATTAAAGGTACTGATAAATGGTACTTTTTAATTCATTTATTTAAAACAATATTTTTCACAATTTAATAATCTTACCATCTTGTTTTTGTACTTTAAATAGATACAATTTACGTTAAATTGAGAATGTTAATTGATATTTAAAAAGCGGGCACTGATAAGTCGCCCTTGATGTTTAAAGCAAGGAAAGCTTATTTTTCCCCGTTATGTCGTTCGAGATATTAAGGGATTCAGTCCTTGCAATCTCTGATACTTTTACAACAACTCACATCATTGGTGAGTGTAGTTCTGATTTGTATGTCACAACTGCTCTTCCTTTTTACATTACTCAGATTAAACCGTATTTCCAATACGGGAAATTCAATTGTGAATGCTTGTATCTGATTGTTTACTAATAAAAAGAAGAGAAAATTATGGATGTACAAAAAAATACTAAAGTGCTCGATAGTGTAAGAATGCCGTTATTAGTCAGGGAGATCCTGCTGGCAATGATTCAGGAAGTCGATGATTATGCCAGGGAGCTTTATGATGTCACAGGTTTAAACCAGCGTGACTTTGAATACCTTTCCGCAGCATCGTCTGCATCATTATTGGTATTAGCAACCAGTTTAGCGAAATCCGGCGCAATAGACGTGGAGCTGGATCATGATGCTGTTGCCCGGTTAATGTGTAAGGACCAGGGGCAGCCTTTTTCAACAAGACAACACTGCGAGCTTGCATTTATTTTTAACCACCAACATGTCGTAAGGCCACTTATTATGTTATTGGCAGACGCGTTACATCAAATCGGTTTTTCAGCCACTCATTTGAAACCTTTTCCAGATGATATTAAACGCTATATAGCCAGAGCAACCGGGCAACAACTGACGGAACTGGCACAAAACGTTGTAGAAGAGAAATGCCTGCGATTCACCTTTAATCGAAAAATTCTGACTCAGCGAGTATTCTCTCATTTACGTTTTGAGCGAACGGAAGCGATAAAAGACTTGTTAGTCAGCAAGAAAGCCACTTATGGCCTGATGCTTTATTTGTTTTCTGAAGAAAATGAAGACACCGTTAAAGCGCGTCGAAACAAACTTGGTGTGGAGCCTTTGCGAGGACGACCGAGAACAACTTCTCTGGATCAATATGTTAATTTTATTTGCTTTTGGGAAGACTATGCCGATGAAAAATCAAAACTGGAACGATTTCTGAGTGCGCACCGTCAGTTTGGTTTTGGTTTCGATGTATTGTGGGCCTTATATCAAAAGGCCAGAAATGAAGGCGAGTTTGATCTAGTGTCATCCTAAATCATAAGCCGTGATCTGATGTTGTCCAGATCACGGCTTATTCGAAACTGATTGTTATTAACCCGAGTCTGTTCACCTTTACAGGTGACATTTTGTTTTTATATTTATTGTAGAAAAAATAACTGTTTTAGCGCTGGATATAATGAAAGCGTTTTAATCCTGATTGATGTTTAACGTTTTTTAAAACCCGGGATAAACCTGCCAGAGCTTTTTAAAGAAGTCCGATTTTGCTTTGTTATACGTTGGTTAAGAACCCAAACTGATAACGAGGTGCTTATGAAATGTTTCAAACCTTCGATAGTCGCCAGTGCAATCGCAGCATTGTTGAGTGCAACGGTTGTAGCTCAACCCGTTGAACTGATGCCTGCACAAGATGCCACTGTCACCCGCTCTACGCCGACCTTTAACAAAGGCTTTAATGACACAATTGAAATTGAGTTTAATGAGGATATTTCTCGTGGATTTATTCAATTTGATTTATCGCGGTTGAAAGACGCGGAAATTACCGAAAGTGATATCAGTTCTGCTGTTATTGAAATGTCTGTTGACCTGACCAGCGCAGCATGGAAAGGACGTGATAAACCCTCCCAAAACGACATTAAGGTTTATAACCTGAACAGTTCCTGGCAAGAATCCAGCGTTTCCTGGGATTGTAATGATGACTCCTGTTCCGTCCCCTGGTCTGGCGGTGATAGTACAGAGCCTCGTCGTAATTTGAGTAAAGTCTTGTCATTGACTGATCAGAAAATGATTATTGATGTGAAGTCCGATGTGGCTGATATGTTGGCTGGCTATATTGAAAATCATGGCTGGGTGATCCAAAAACATAATAAAGACAAAAAGAATAAGCCAACGGTATTGCTACTTAACTCTAAAGAGAGCGGTAGCTCACCAAAGCTCATTATCAATTTGAATAAAGATATCGATCTGGCTCCACCAGAAGTCAGCATTCTGGAACCTGCTGACCAAATGTACGTTGGCGACAAGCCGGAACGTATTCGCATCAGTTATATGGATGATGTTGACGGTGTTGACCCCGATAGTCTGCGTGTCTTATTGGATGGTGTGGATATTTCTGCACGTTGTCAGGCTCCTCAGGACTCTTTCATCGATTGTTCCATTCCGGCTGAACTAAATAATGGTGAGCATTTGATTAGTGTTTCGGTTGCTGATCGTTCTGGAAAAACGACGCAAGTATTCAGTCGATTTTCCTACTATGTTGATGAGACAACATCAAACTCTCACTGGGTTGACCGAACTGACAGTGTTACTACCTCGGTTAAAGTCGGCATTGGAACTCATGATCCGTCAGCGGAGCTCGACATTGCCGGTAATGCAAAAGTATCAGGCACAATGGAGACTGATGCGGTGATGGCGACTGAAGTTGTTACCGATACATTGACTGTCAGCGATGAGATGACTGCTTCTTCAGTAACGGTGGCGGAGAATTTTACTGCTAAAACAATTGAAGCTGGTACATCATTTGTTGCGCCGTTAATCACAGCAACAGATGGTTTTGTCACCGGCCCTGTAGACCGGGATAAGCCAGACCAAATCGCCAACGTTAAACACGTAGAAACTGAAATAAATCGTGTTTTACCACTGACCAAAGACGATCACATTCCAAAATGGAAAGATGGAAAAATGGTTGAAACATCATTGGTCGAAAAGATGAATAATGTCGGGATTGGCATTGATGATCCGACAGAACGTCTTCATATTGATGGCAATATCCGGGCAACAGGCAATGTTCAGGCGAAGCATTCAGCCTTAAACACATTAGCGGTAGCGGCAACGGCGACATCTGAGAAGCTTGTTGCGAATCAAACAGAAACAACCTCGCTGAATGTAAAAGAAACCGCAACGATTAACACGGTGAAAGCAGCGACTGCAGTGATTACCCCGGCTTTGACGGCTGATTCAGTGACCGGTGAACATGTAGCAGCTAATAGTATGAAAGCTTCCGCTTCGATTGAGACTCCGTTGTTGACTGTGGATACTGCTAACGTAGCGGGAACGATGACCGCTAAACAGATCGCTGCGACGGACGCGATTAAAGCACCCGCACTGAACGCTACAGCTCAGTTAACCGCCCCGAAAGTAGTAGCCTCTACATCCATTACAGCACCAACAATGGTTGCGACTTCAACGGTGGATACACCGGCATTAAATGCTGGTGTTATGGTCGCCACTGAATCTATCAAATCACCTGTTATCACCGCGACAGAAGCTACAATTTCGAACGCTCTGTCAGCGGCTACGGTGAAGGCATCTTCATCAATTAGTGCGCCAACGTTGAAGGCGACTTCTGAACTGGCTGCACCAACTGTTACCGCTTCAACTGCAATGAAGACACCATTACTAACGGCAAAAGCAGTCTTAGCATCCGAATCGTTGAATTCGCCACTCATCACCACAAAAGACATCAAAACAGCACAGTTAACGGCAACAAGTACAGTAACCGCGCCAAAATTGACCGCAACAACAGGCTTAACTGCACCAACCGTCTCGGCGACGAAAGCGATGAATACCCCGTTGTTGGACGCTAAATCTGTCAATGTGGCAACATCCGTTGAAGCTGCAACAATGAAAGCACAGGACATGACAACCGTAAAACTCAGTGCTTCTGGTTCAGTGAACGCGCCAACGTTACAGGCGTCTCAAGCGCTGAAAGCGCCTGTGGTATCTGCATCAGAGTCGATGGATACACCAGTACTTCGTGCAAAGACGGTGCAGGCGGTGGAATCGGTAGAAACCACGCGACTGACATCAAAAGATGTGAGTACATCGACATTGAATGCAACTGGCACTGTAACTGCGCCAACATTAAAAGCCACGACAGCGTTATCAGCACCAGTCGTCAACGCCGGTACTTCCATGAGAACCCCCGCGCTGTCAGCTGGTAAGGTTGATGTGGCGACAACGATAAAATCATCAGGCGTTACAGCCAATACGATTAATACTGGTAGCTTGAGTGCATCAGGTTCCGTGAGTGCGCCAACGTTAAAAGCAACCACTGCATTATCAGCGCCAGTCATCAATGCCAGTAAATCAATGAAAACACTTGTGTTGGATGCTAGTGAAGTCAATGCATCGGTATCTATTAATGGACCAACAGTGAAAACAACTAAAGTGACGACTAATACTCTGGAGGCATCAGATTCTATTGAAACAGCGGTATTAACTGCAACGACGGCACTGAATACCCCTGCGGTAAAGGCTGGTAAATCCGTGGAAACACCATTGGTAAAAGCGAATACCGTCAATGCGTCAGATATGGTGATGACGAACGCTGTTAACGCACAGACTGTGACAACGTCAGATTTGAAAGCCACAAAATCAGTACAGACTCCATCATTAACTGCTACGCAAGCACTAACTGCTCCAATGGTGTCTGCGACGACCTCAATGAAAACACCTTCACTCATCGCAGAAAATGTCGATGTCTCTTCATCAATTCAGTCTGCAACTGTGAAATCAACAATGATTGAAGCTGGAACAGTAAAAGCGTTGAGTGGCATTCAAACTGGAAACTTATTGGCCAGTGGTGATATTACGACAAAAGGACTGAATGCCCAGACATTAACTGCTTCTTCAAGCATGACTGTTCCCAGTGTTAATGCGAAGAATATAACTACTGAATCAATTCGTGCCTCTCAATCTGTACAGGCAAAGAATGTTGTCGCAACATCGGCCAATGTTAGTGGTGTAGACTCAAGTGATGCATCTGCTGTTACTAATGTGGGGTTTGTAAAAAGTCAACTGGATACTGTGGTGAAGGTGTCCTTAAAAGACAAACTTGTGCCTTCTGTATTAACTTACTCGGAGATTGATCAACAAACACAGGTAGGTAATTTTACTCATGCGTATCTTAAAATTACCTCTGAAAAGGAGTTATTTGATCAACTAACGACTTTAAAGCAATTTTATATTCCAGATAATGTTCTTGTTATATTTTCTATAACAAACGATATAGATTTTCAGACTCATGGGGAGAGAAAACAATTTATCATTGACCACCAAAACGGAAAAAATATACATATTATTGGTGCAAAATCGAGCAATTTAGCGAAACCTGAAAAGCGAACTATAACGATACTGGATCCTCAGCATGAAGGTATGGTTCATCAAGCCGGAATCGTATTAGATGGTAGTCAGTTAGGATTGATTGATTACATAGATTTTAGAGGTAAATACTCAAGTAACTTAGATAAACTAGAATACACAGCTATTAAAGCAGTTAATAATGCAACAGTTAAAATTGGCTATCACACTACTTTTAAATATTTTGATACGCCACTGATTTCTGTTAGCAATTCGTTGATTAATATCTCCGGTGAATTGATTAACGGTAATATTGAACATGCGTCAATCAGTAATGTTAATATCGGGATGCGAGCGTCGCATGGTGGAAATATAAGAGCTTGGGGAATTCAGGTTTCAGAAGCAAACATAGGTATTGCCGCTACTTTGAATGGAACTGTTTATGCTCAGGACTCGGAATCTATACAAGGCAATAAAAAAGCAATTTGGGCAAGATTCAATTCACTTGTAGAAATTACTCCCGAAAAAGCAGGTATATCAGACTCCAATATAAAGAGTGATTATGGTTCTTTCGTAGGTTTTTGGGACCATAAAATCATAAACACTAATTAATGAAAAATTTAACTTATATTCTTGTTCTAAGGAACAAGAATATAAGTTCATTTCATAAAATTAATGAAAGCTGTGCTTTACAAACCCTCAAATGGCTATCAAAAGATATGAATGAACATGACGAATATATGGCTGACTTCATGAAGGTTTTCAGCAGCCTTGAGCGTTGGGCGCCGGGGAGTGAGGAAGAAACACACCGTGCTTTAGCAAAAATACCCATGTCGCCTGACTCAATTCTGGAAGTGGGGTGTGGCAATGGTCTGGCAACCCGTGTGTTGGTTGAACATTCGCAGGCAACCATCACGGCGGTTGATAATGAACAGCCAGCACTGGATCGGTTAATGGCACGACTTGAAACGCTGGGATTAAATCATCGTGTACAGACTGAATGTGCCAGTATGACCTCATTGCCGTTCAAGCCTGAGAGTTTTGACCTGATTTGGGCTGAGGGCAGTGCTTATATTATGGGTGTGGAAAAGGCATTGCGGGCGTGGAAGCCGCTATTGAAACAAAATGGATTTATGATGCTGAGTGATTTGGTCTGGCAAACTGATTCGCCAGGCGATGAAGCTAAAGCACTGTGGCAGGAAGATTACCCGGATATGCAGTTAGTGGCTACGCGTGTTAAACAGATGGAACGTGCTGGTTATCGTGTGGTGGAGCATTTTCCAATGAGTGATCAGGGCCGGTTAAATTACTATGAGCCGTTAGCAAAACGAGTGGATGAATTGTCAGATGAAATGGCGGATTCACCAGCATTAACAGCGATTAAACGTGAAGTTGATATCTGTACGCGCTATGCCGACGAGTTTGGCTATCATCTGTTTATTTTGTGTCATGCTCAATAACGGGAATGCCCTGATGATGAATCATCAGGGCGCGCTCACCGAGTGAGAATTAGTGAGCGTGTTCTTCTGCGATGCCAAGCCAGGCGATGCTGCTGGCTGCAATGTCCAGATCGTAATCGCCGGTAATTGATTGTGATTCAATATCAACCTGAACTACATGACGAGCGATTGGATCGGCGACGTAAACCGTATTGCCGTTTTGGGCAATCGTCATGCTGAAGGTTAAGCCTTCCGGCATGTTTGCGATATCCTGTTCAGAAATATCGATTTCGCCTTCGATTTCCCAGTGAGTATGATCGCCATGTTGATGTGCGGCCAGAACGGTCAGCATGCCCTGATTATCCAGGATTAAAAAGTGATCGCCTTCGTAAGAAAAGCCATAAGCCACCGGGCTGGTTTCTGTTGCAGTTTCACCGTCATGCTGATGCCATTCGATCTCTTCCATTTCACTGTGGTGAGGGTCAACACTCATGAAAATAGTGCGGTTTTCTTCTCGTTGACGTGCAATACCGATAAACGATTCGCTTTCTTCATGACCGAGTAGTGTGCCGATGCGAGCGCCACTAATGGCGTCAGTATTTGCAATTTTTGATGCGGAAAATTCACTACCTTCCTGAGTAACGATCATCACGCCATCACCACAACCAAATGCGACGTGCTCTTCATTTTGCGCCGCACCGTGTAAGTCGGGGCAGGTTAATTCAAACAGGTGATCTTGTTCATATTCTTCATCATGCTTGTGATAAACCCCCACCTGATCCGGCAAGATTTTTGCGCCTGATGTGCTGTCTGCATCGTCACGTCGAACGGTTGCGATCAGGTATTCACCACGAGGTTCTGCAACACCGTGCATATTCATCGCGTAGTTTAGCGTTGGTAAATGCTCATTTTCATTGGTGATGTCGTTGTCAGTAAGCACCTGAACAGAGGCTGGCGTGCCTGCATCGGCGTCACCGTCGAAGAAAATAGCTAACTGACCATCATGTTTAACAACATGAGTGGGTTTTGCTCCGTGTAACTCAAGGTGTGCTGATTCCGGGGCTTGCTCATAATCATGGAGGTGATCGCCGTGGTCTTCACGCCATAAACCGCCGTCGATAAAGCCAACATGACCTTCAGTACGAGCGCTGATTACTGCATAGCGGTAGTCGGCAGAAGCGGTCAGACGGCTTGAGTCGTAAGTGAGAGCAAAGGTATCCAGCTGTTCTGCATCATCCAGATCTACGATGACCGCATTGTTTGATTCGGCTGAAAGTACGGCGATACGACCCAAAGATTCGATGGTGTGACCGTTATCACCGCCACCTGTGTTGCCACCGCCGGTATTTCCGCCGTCGTCTGGTTGTGTCACTGGCGGTTGTTCAACAATAGTTGTATCGGCATCACCACATGCGGTGAGTAGAACGGAGGTCACTGCTGCGGCAACCAGTCGATAATTGAATGTTGGTTTCATTGCTATCCTAAATAGTCTTTTTCTGTAGTGTCAGTCAGTAATGTTTTCGGTAATTTGATGGTCGTTGAATCAGAATTGTCCACGAACACCAATCACAATATTTCGGCCCGGACGTGGGGCGATATTTTTCAGGAATGAAGTGTGAACACGAGCATCTGTATCGGTCAGGTTAGAACCTTTCAGATAGACAGAAATATCCTGGTTGTTCAGTGGTAAATCCCATGAGATAAAAGCGTCAACCAGGGTATAACCTGCCGTTTCAGTCTCAAGGTCGGCCACATTGTCCTGACGTTGATAACGGGTGATATCCAGATGAGCGGATATCATTTCATTCTCATAGCTGAATTCAGAACCGACGCGTAAAGGGGGTGTACGCGGTAAATCACCACCGTCTTTAAGACGTGCTTTTACATAGTCTGAAAATGTGGTGATTTTAAATTCATCGGTGATTTGCCAGGCCAGTTGTGCTTCAAAACCACTGAGAATGACATCCTCTGCGGTGTAGATATAAATCGGCAATTCATCAACGTGTTCGCTGTGGTCGTGACCATCATCACCGCCGTGATCATGCGCCGCTTCTGCAAACAGATTGGTGTTAGCGCGATAGTAGTAGTTGTCGATTTCGTTGTAGAACGCATTAAGAATGAAGCCGACATTGCCTTCGGTTTTACGCAGCGTTAAATCAATGTTGTTTGCCGTTTCAAGGTCGATGGTTTCGTTGGTCAGGCCAATATCGTTGTGATCGCTATCGACAGCAAATAAAGCGCCTACTTCATACGTGCGGGTGCCGATGTGTGGGCCGAATGACAATAATTCAGGGGCTGATGGCGCACGTTCAGTTCTTGAGAGAGACAGGCCAACGTTGTAGCCAGGGGTGAAATCCCAGACTAGACCAGCCGACAAACTGACCGGAGTGAAATCATGATCGACGGCAAACACGCGAGTTGTGCCTGCATGAGCGTCATGTCCGTGGTCATCGTGTCCATGATCGTCGTGACTATGATCGTCATGCCCATGATCATCATGGTCATCACCGTGTGAATGAAAATCCAGTTCAGGCAATAAAACATCACTGGCTTCAATGGTAACTTTCTCGATGCGTGCGCCCAATTGCACTAACCAGTCACCGAAGTGTCTTTCTTCCATCATTGCTACTGCAAGGGTTTCTGTTTCTGATGGTGGAGTGAATGCTTCTGATCCCTGAGCGGCAACTTTGCTGTTCTTGTAGTGGAAGCTAACGCCGCCTTTCCATTGGTAATACTCAGCATGAAGAAGATCGAGTTTTACTTCGCTGGTTTCGTTTTCGAAAATAGTACCTACGGCTCCATGTTCTATTTCGGCATGTTCGTAATCGGTGAAACCGGACTGAAATTTGATTTGTTTTAAATAGTCACCTTCAATATTCCATTCACCCAGCAACTGAATTCTGGTTTGTTCCAGGTCTGCAAATACCTGTTCTTCAGCGGCATCAGCCTGGTCACTATGGTCATGATCGTCGTGAGCATGTGCATCTTCTTCGCCATGGGTGTGACCTGGAATACCGTACTCACGATCGAACTGCTCAACAGCTACGCCAATGAATCCCTGGTCGAAGATGTAACTGGTGCCCAGGGTAAAACCAGTCGATTTCTCTGCACTGTTGACCACGGACCGAATTTCGTCATCCGGATGTTCCAGTTCAGGTGCTTCCGGCACATCGTAGTCATCAGCATCACGCCAGAAACCATCAACATAAAAGCCCAGCGATTCATAACCTGTTGTCAGATTAAATGCAGCTTGTTGTTGGTTGTTAACTGACGCGTTTTCAACGAACCATTCACCTCGCGTTGTGTTATCTGTTGGTACTCGTCCATCAACGACATTGACGACACCGCCGGAGGCTCCACTGCCATAAAACAACGTGGCCGGGCCGCGGAGTACTTCTATTTGTTTTGAGGTTGATGCTTCGGTAGCGACAGAATGATCGGGGCCGACTCGTGATACATCGCTGACGTCCAGTCCGTTCTGGGCGATAAGTACACGAGGTCCGCTCAGGCCCCGAATCACGGGAGTACTGGCAACATTGGCGTGGAAGTTACTATGTACACCAGCCACTTTTTCCAGGCTGTCGCCCAGGGTTGCAGCTTGTTGCCGACGAAGTTTTTCACCTGAAATGACGGTAACGGGTGCGGCAGATTCCATCGCTGACATATGAATGGGTGTTGCGACAACATCAATGACTTCAATAGGAGAACGATTCAGGGCGATGGCGATGGTCGTTTTGTCGTCCTGAACATTAATATTTTTTAATAAGTGAGCAAAGCCGGGAGCGGATACATGTAATTCACTGGTACCCATCGACAAGTTATCAATGAAGAATTTACCATCCTTGTTGGTGGTTGTTTTGGTATTTGTTCCTTCTACCATAATTGTTGCGCCAGCAATGGCTTTACCATCACTGTTTATGACTGTTCCTTCAATGAATTGCGCCCAACCGCTGGCGGGTAGTACACCAACAACCAGGGCAGCTAATTTAGCCAGATTTTTCATTCGACCTCGCACTGTGATTTCTGAGAAGGTCGAAATGTTATGTTATAACATCACATTTTACAAATGGTGAGCGGAACAATTCATGAACATAATACGCACTTATGAATGTTCATTTTTGTTTAACAGCATGAATATAAAGATAAAAATGATAATGTTTTTCATTTAACTTAATTTTTTATTGAGATGAATTGTCGAAATTGTTTGATGAAAGAACTGAGATAATGTCAATAACTGATTGATATTCAACCGGTGTTTACATGATTCGTTACATCTATTTCCTGGTTTGCCCTGATGTAGGCAGAACCTACAAATACAATGACACCTTTATGAAATCCGATGAATAATGGAGTGATTTACGTGAACACAGTACGACGATTAGTTGTGTTTATGCTGGCGATGGGTTGTTGGATGGTATCCGCAAAACCATTTGATAATGCTAAACGCTATTTGTCATTGACGATTAACCCGGATGAACCAGGTGTCGCTTACATTGTTACTCAGCGAGAGCGTGTGTTGCTGTCCGGTGGTGTGGGGCTGGCTGATCTTCAGTCGAAAGAAACTATCACCGACGACACTCTTTTTCGCATTGCGTCGTTGACGAAGCAAGTGACCAGTGCGGCTATTTTGCTGTTGGAGCAGCGCGGTCAGCTACGACTCAACGATGATATCACCCGTTACCTGCCGGACTTTCCCGCAAAAGGACGAGGTATCACTATTGAACATTTGCTGACACATACCGCCGGGCTTGGTCGTAACCCGGCGCATACGACTCAGCGCCGGACACAGCCTGTAGAGATGAAAAGATTGATGTCTTTGATTGCTGAACAGCCTTTTCTATCAGAACCGGGTGAGCGATTCCGTTATTCAAATATGGGTTATAACCTGTTGGGACGGATTATCGAAGTTGTCAGTGGTCAGTCTTATGGCGACTTTGTAGAACAACAATTATTGATCCCGGTGGGTTTGTCGAGCATTGGTTATGCGGATACGCCGATCACTCAGGGAATGGCTCAGGGTTACTATAAAACCCGGCGTGGCACATTCACACCAGACAGAGATATTGTCGATGTGTCCTGGGCTTATGCTGCGGGTGGCCTGATGTCGAGCGTAAAGGCGTTTGCACGTTGGCATCATGCACTGGTTTCCGGCCGTGTCGTTGACGCTGAAGTATTTGATCGAATGAGCCAGCGTTTTCAATTAAACAACGGGCATTTTTCACGGTATGGCTATGGTTTAAATAATATTGTTATTCATGGTCAAAAAGCCGTTATCCATCAGGGCGGTACGCCGGGTTATCGCACCAGTGCGGTATATTTTCCTGAGGGTGAATACACGATAATCGTTTTTAGTAATGATGGCAGTCTGAACACGATGGATGTCGTAAAGGTGTTGTCGGCACCGTTGTTTGATGTGGCGATGCCTCGCTTTTTACCCGGTGTTTTAACCTCTGAACGTCAGCACAGGATAACAGGCGACTACCGTATGAATGATGGTAGTCGCCGGACCTTATTCGTGGAAGAAGGAAAAGTATATTCCAGAGTTAACGACGGCATGATTTATCCGCTGACATTGCTTACAGATGATACCTTACTGTTTGATAACGACCTGAGTTATATAACAATAACTCAGGATAAAAACGGTAAAACGACGTTGAAGCTAACAGAAGATAATAGGCGAGTCAGTCAGCCGCAAACTGGCGTTAAAGTTCAGTCATTATCGGCTGCAAACTCAGGTAAACGTCAATAACGATGTCTTAATGAATATCAGCTAACGCATCAAAAGCGTTAAGGGTTTGATAACATTTCATCACCCGACCATGTCCCTGACCCTTCGTTGCGGTCAGTGTGACATGTTCGGCTTCAGCAGCCGCCTTTTCAGAGACATCAAAACGAGCAAAACGATCATTGATATCATGAACGATAGTGACTCGGGATGAGCGTTTTTTCAGTTTGTTAAACGGATCGACGGTTTCCAGTGGATACTGATATTTGTCTTCAACTTTACTTACCACGGCACGGAATAGTCGCATTGAATAACCTGAACGTGACACGGTGCCCAGCAAGTTATCCAGATAATTGAGAACCGGAGCGATAAGCAGTAACGGTTTATCCTGCAATTGTGGATGTTGACTTTCAATGGCTGCCGCCGTGCCCATGCTATGGCCGATGAGCCCCGCCAGATCGCCCACACTATCCAGTACGGCATTCAAGCCATTTACAAAAGCAGGAATATGACCCACAGAACCTTCACTTTGACCATGACCAGGATGATCATAAGCCAGTGCGGTAAAACCTCGGCTGGCAATGTGTTCCATTAACGGGAAGAACTGATTGGCGCTGCCAGACCAGCCATGTGTTAATACCCAAACCGGCCCGGTTCCCAGCTGGTACGTTTTTAATGAACCCTCGGATGATGCTAAATCCCGCACAATCATACCTGTTGGTTCCGGGTTTTTAGGTGTCATTCTCATAGGCGTTAAAAACAAGCGTGTCGCTGTTTTTTCAGCATGTTTGGGGGCGAGACGATGGTGGAGTCGGGTAATCACATTCACCATGCGTTTCTTCATATTGAACTTATTTGAGGTGCTGAAGTAAATCTTGTCACTCATGGTTGCGTCCTTCCTCTGTCAGTTGATTCATCGTGTTGCAATTTTTAAAACGAACGGTCGTGCTTTTTTGTGTTCAAGAAAAACCAGTCACAGACTGGCTTCGAATGTACCCGGTCAATATCGGGCTATTTATTTTTCCAGCTGGCAATCAACCGGTTAACACCACTCCAGAAATGATTGCGGCTTGCTGTCTCTCCATGAATGGAATAGAACAAATGCGCACTTAAATACTGGCCATAAAGCTCAAAAATGGCTTGTTCTGGATCGACATCCGGGCGGAACTCTCCATTTTCAATGCCTTTGCTGACCTGAACGCCCAGATAGCTAATCCAATGTGTCACGGACTTTTTTAACGCCTGTTGTGTGGGTTGATCTTCCAGACTGGTTTCTTTCCAGGCATCAAGAAACATGCAGCTTCCCTGAAATGAATGATTCCAACCCAACCAGTTTTCCATTAACTGCTTTATTTTTTGTTCAATGGTGCAATTGATTTGCTGCCTTGCCGGTGCGATCACACGAGTAATAAAAATACTGTTGGCATGTTCCAGCAACGCCGTTTGTAAATTGTCTTTGGAATTAAAATGAGCAAACAGACCACTTTTCGACATGCAACAATGCCGCGCCAACTCACCAATTGTCAGGCTTTCTAAGCCATTCTCACTGGCCAGCTCGAAGGCTTTGTTCAAGATGTTGTCGCGGGTGACTTTGCCTTTGCTCATTCATGACTCCTCATTCGAGTGGATATTTTTAGCACGTTCGTTCTTTTTTGCAAGGGCTGACCGGATTATGGGGATTTGGCATTAAGTTGGGGAGGGGATGGCTACGGCTAAGAAAGGTGACAGGCGGGACCGACAATCAGTCCCGTAATTGCTGAATAAATGCCTCAAATGTCATCGGCTTATTAAATAAATATCCCTGGTAAACGTCTACGCCCATGTCACGTAATTCGTTCAGTTGTTCCTTTGTTTCGACACCTTCAGCGACGACTGTGAGTCGCATACTCTTACCGATTTGTATCATCGCATTGACCAGTTCGCGGCCTTTTTCGTCCTGGCATTTCCAGGTAAAGCTTTTGTCAATCTTGATTTCGGAAATGGTTAATTCCTGGATACGTTGCAAGCTGGAATAGCCGGTGCCAAAGTCGTCGATAGAAATTTTAGCGCCGAGGGATTCAAGGATGCGAGTGCGATTTCTGACTTCTTCAACTTCGATATCGGTGATTAGCAGGTTTTCGGTGACTTCGATGATTAGCTTCGATAAATCGACCCGGTATTGATCGAAGACGCTGATCACGTTGCTAACAAATTGCTCATTTAAAAACTGTATCGGACTAACATTAACGGCCAGAGAGATTGAGCAGTTGATTTTTGCCAGTTCGGCCAGCATTTGGGCGGCGCGTTCCAGTGCTTGTTCACCGATTTGCTGGATAAGCCCGCTCTCTTCGGCAATGCTGATAAAAGAGTCCGGGTAGGCCATCGTGCCGTCTGGCTTTTGCCAGCGAACCAGTAATTCTGCGGAAACCAGTTCACCGCCTGAGGTGTATTTTGGTTGGACGTAAAACACCAGTTCATCTCGTTCAAGACCTTCTCGTAACTGGCGTTCAGTATCGTACTCTTCGAGGATATTGCTATGCTGATGATCGCTTTGATAGATGTTATAAAGACCATTGCCTCGACGTTTAGCATCGTGCATCGCCAGTTCTGCTTTGGATAGCAAATTAACTGCGTGTGGTGTTGGCTCAGAATAGGCTGCGCCCAGTGTTGCGCTAATATAATGACGTTGACCATTAACCAGATAAGGAGCTTCCAGTGCAGTTTTGAGCGACTCTAATCTTGCTTCAAGTTGATGATGATCGGCCAGATGTTCATCAGGTAGGACCAGCCAGAAGCGATCAGCAAAATCTTTGCAGATAAAGTCATGTTCATTGCAGTTGGCTTTCAGGCGGTCGGCAATGCTTTTCAGTACTTGTTCACTGCCATTCTGGCCATAAGCCAGGAAGATCCGTTTGAAACGGTCGATATTGACTGACACCACAGTGATGTGTTGCTCAACACCTTGTTTTTCCATGTAATTTAGTAAATAACTACGATTAGGCAAACCAGTTTGTTCATCGTAGTTAGACAGCCATTCGATCTTACGAGCACTTTCTTTTTCTTTAGACAGATCCCGCACCGTGCCAAGGAAATGTGTCTCACCTTTGATCTCTACTTCAGCAACCGAAACGTACATAGGAAAGACTTGCTGATTTTTTCTTCGGCCCATGACTTCGCGACCAATACCAATAATCTTTCCTATGCTAGTTTGGTGGTAATTTTTAATGTAGTTATCATGACGATCTGAGTGAGGGTTTGGCATGAGCATGGCGATATTTTCATTAAGAACTTCATGCTCTTTGTAACCGAAAATGCTGGCGGCAGCGGTATTGAAAGAACAGATCTTACCCTGTTTATTGATGACGATAAGCCCTTCAAGAATACTGGCAATAACAGAGGTTAGGTACTGCTGTTGCGTGTTGATTCTCTCGAAGGCGTCAATTCGTTGGGTGATATCTTCAAAAATACCGACGACATGTGTGGGTTTTTGATCGTTATCCAGTAATGGGCGACCATGAACCTTCACCCATTTTTTCACACCGTCCTGGGTTTTGATTTCTGCTTCAAACTGAAACGATTGGCCATTACTGGTTGCGTGATCAAATCGTTGTGTGGCTGTTTCCCGGTAGTCTTCTAAAAAATAACTAATAGCATCTTCAAGTGAAATATCTTCTTTGGGGTCAGTACCAAAAATTTCATAGGTTGGTGAACTCCACAACACGCGTTGACTGGATAAATCCACAACCCAGCCGCCAATTCTGGCGACGTCGGTAACGACCTCTGCGAAATGTTGGACCATTTCACTTGAAAATTTACTGTTCATAGTTTGACCTGGTTTGCTTTTATTAGCTGACAACGGGTTCCCGTATTGCCTCTGTTCGCGACGATTTAACATGTCATGGCTGTATTGACATGTTCTGTCACCAAAACAGTTATGTTTGCACTATTATTCACCCTGCCAACTAAATCATCAATGTCACTTGTCCTGATAATGACCAGGAAATTCTAATTTAAACGTTGAAATACACGCTTAGTGACAACTGGTTGTTGGTAATGGTGTGAGTATGTATTTTCACTACATCCTGAATGAGTTGGCCGAGTGTAAACTATTTATTCACTAATAGTGGGTAGGAACAGCCTCGGAGGACTGGCAAATTGCAAAAAGTTTTGCCTGGATCAAGTTTTTTTAAAATTTAATGAAAAATAACGGATTATTAATGGAAACAAATGAGCTGAGATTGTCAATAACCTACAGCTTGCACCTTCATTTCATGTCGAATTCCGTCCCGAATAGATAATCATTTGCTGAAAATCAAATCATGGAGGATATAAAGTAGGATGTCATCTGATATTGGTACGCTGTATGCATTATCGGGCAGGTCAATGTTGAATCTACGTGATGTAATGTTGTTCAGAATACGGGTTCGTCAAAAAAGAGTGCTTTTTGAAAGAATTATCAGCCAGTATTCAGTTTGAACCACAAATAGCGGCAAGGGAGGCAAAAAATATCGGCGGTGTTTTGCCAGTCGCAAGGGCTTGATAGCCAGTTAACGAGAGAATCAACATGTTTGTTGACAGAGAGAGACGCTTGTTTTGAGAGAACAAGCGATCAGGTCAAATATTCGTTGTTAAGACCCGTCATTCAGACTTTCGAAAAAGAAGTATTGGCCTGCATGATTAACCGTCATTGAACTATCGAGAGATAACGCGATGCAAGTAACACAATCTAATACAGTCAATCAAACAAACTGGGCTAATCAATACCGCACTACGTCGGAGTCAACGAAAGTTGAATCTGGCAGCCTGAAAAATGATGCGGTAAATGTGAGTCGTGCAGGCAGTGATCGTCTTCATGCCATGCAGGAATTATCGAAGCAGTATGATGTGAAGAACATCAGTGATAATGATATGAATACTTTATCACGAGAATTGTACGATCTTGGTGAAATCAGTCTGGGGGAACATGCACTGATCACCAGCCAGGTAAACATTGCCAGCGGAAAACTGGCGAGTGAAGTCTCGGGCAATCCTATGACGAATGATGGTAGTAACAAACGTAATTATATTCAGCACTTTGAGCAGGTGTTGGCGTTTGACAGAACCGCAGGCAGTTCACAAAAAGAACTGCAATATATGCAAGGTATAATTGATAAGCTTCGAAACTTCGACAGTATGGCTGGTTAAAGATCCTGTTCAAAATACGATAATGATGAGTCGTTAATAGCAAAGCATCGGTCAAGGCAATTGACCGATGCTTCAGGAAAGTGCTTATAAAAAGCTGGATTTAGCGAATGTAAACTGAATCGCTCCAGAACCCGTATGGCCATGCCGTAGAGTTCGCATTAATTGAAAATGTGCCGTTGTTAAAGTTTGTTGCGCGATAGATGTATTCCCAGCCTGTAATTGTCTCACCCACTGAACAAATATGTAGACTGCTCAAGCTACCACACAGGTAATTTGTTCTGAATAGTGACGGTGACGTCCCCGGTAATGAATAACTACCAATGTTGCCGTAGCCATATTGCACAACAGAGATATAGATTTCGGCACCGCCATGGTCTTCATTTGTTGATGTCCGATTACTTACCTGATCCCATTGCGGATATTGCGTTGAGATAACGCCAGAGATATTGAAGTACGAAATACCCTGAGCCGGACCTAAAGTCTGTTCAGTTGGTTCGTGTCGAACCAGAGCGTTTTGTAGCTCGCTTACCATGGCTGAGTCATTGAACATTGAGTGTTCCAGGACATATGTATCTAATGTTTGTGCTCGTTTCACGACCCCCGCTTCAACATCAGCTGCAAACGCCTGAGTGGAAAGCCCAGCAAGCAAAGCCAGAGATAATGCTGATTTTTTGATAATACTATTCATTTTTGTATTCCTTTTATTATTGAATTTATGTAACGAAATTCACTTTGCTGTGCAAAGCGATTTAAATGTTAAAGGTACAAAAAATGACTCTCAACTATGAATCTACAATACATAAATGTAACTAATAAAGGTATTTTAACAATAAAAGAGGAACGCCACATAAGTTCCTGATTTAGAACGTTTGATTTGACGAGGGCTTTTAGACGGTAGGTTAAAATTTGTATGGATGAGAATATCTAACTTATTGTTTTTTAAAATTTAAATGGAGTTTGTGTATTTGGTTAATTCGACGAATTATGACTGTTTTTTTGATTTGTATCAATGATGAATAGCAATTAAACAGGTACGTAAATGCTAATTTTTGTCATTTGGTCAGGTTGGTTAATTTTGTTTGTTCCTATATGGGTATATTCGTGGTTGTTGGGATTAATGACGTTGAAATCGCTACTGTGATAATTTTGTGAATGACTATGTTTATTTATTGGAACCATTGCGCAATACTGTGTTTACCTTTAAACGATACAATGGACACAACATGAATAAGAAAATTAAATCAGTCATTTTAGGGTTTATGGCAGGTATGACGTTAGGTGCATCAACGGGAGCAATTGCCTGGACAAGTTGTACCGTATGCGACATGCAATACAATCGTTGTATGGCAAGGGCAACCACATCGAGTCAACGAAGCTACTGCTATGCCGTTTTGCAAGAATGCTATGACGAGCAAGGTGGTTGTCACTAACGACGATCCAAAATGGCCATGGCAACGCATGAACGACCTGATTGAAACTGTCGTTCATGCTATTTCCTCTGAAAGACACTCACCGATCTAAACATTCTACATTACCTTAAATTTCCCCAGCCATTCTTGACGTTCTGATAAACAGAAATGACGAGTAGTCACTCAACGCTATTTTCACGATGAATACTTTTGCATTTATAACAAAAATAATTTGTGACTTTTGCTATAAATGATTTTTGTATCGCCCCGTAAGATACGTTCAACATTCAGAGAGGGCGAACCATGACTACTTCACTATTTCAATCTATTCAGTTGGGAAAACGAACGCTGAAAAACCGCATCGTGATGCCGCCAATGACCCGGTCTCGCGCCAGCCAGCCGGGAGATGTGGCGAATGATTTGATGGCTACATATTATGCTCAGCGAGCGGGCGCAGGGCTGATTGTGTCAGAAGGCACGCAGATTGCGCCGAAAGGGAAAGGGTATGCCTGGACACCCGGCATATACACCCCAGAACACATTGCAGGCTGGAAACGCGTTACTGATGCGGTACATGCGAAAGGCGGTACTATTTTTGCCCAGTTATGGCATGTTGGCCGTGTCACGCATCCGGATAATATCGGTGGAGAGCAGCCAGTATCATCATCAGCAATTCGTGCAGAATCGGTTCGGGTATTTGTTGATAACGGCAGTGATGCGCCAGGTTTTGTTGATGTTGTTGAACCTCGGGCGTTAACGGTGCCAGAAATTGGTGAGATTATCGCTCAGTTTCGCCAGGCTGCATTAAATGCGATTGAAGCGGGCTTTGATGGTGTCGAACTGCATGCGGCGAATGGCTATCTGGTCAATCAGTTTATTGACTCTGAGTCGAATAATCGCACGGATAACTATGGCGGTACGCTGGAAAATCGGTTGCGTTTCCTGGACGAAGTCGTTGCTGCGATGGTTGACGCTGTTGGTGCCGACAAAGTGGGCGTCCGGTTAGCACCACTGACTACACTCAATGGTACGGTCGATGCAGATCCTGTAACAACTTATACCGCAGCAGCAGCGTTACTGGATCGGCACAATATTGTTTATTTACATATTGCTGAAGTGGACTGGGATGATGCTCCGGATACTCCCGTATCTTTCAAGCAAGCGTTACGTAACGCATTTAGCGGCATATTAATTTACGCAGGGCGCTATAACGGCGAAAAGGCGCAACACGCAATCGAATCCGGGCTGGCTGATATGATAGGTTTTGGTCGTCCTTTTGTCGCAAATCCTGATTTACCTGAACGATTGAAGCATGGATACCCGCTGGCACTTCATGATCCAGATACGCTGTTTGGTGGTGGCGAAACAGGCTTGATTGATTACCCAACCTGGCAAGGAGGGGAATCTGCATGATGTTCAGTAAATTTAACGGGAAGTCATTAACCACTCGCAATCGGATTGCTATGGCGCCAATGACTCGCTCCCGCACGACTCAACCTGGTGATGTGCCAAATGACATGATGGCGACATATTATGCGCAAAGAGCGACGGCTGGTTTGATTGTGACAGAGGGGACGCCGGTTTCGGCAGCAGGTCGTGGCTATTCAATGACACCAGGCATTTATACGCCGGCACACATTGAAGGCTGGAAAAAAGTCACGGATGCGATTCATCAGGTTGGTGGCAAAGTGTTTGTTCAGTTATGGCATGTTGGTCGTCGGAGTCATTCCAGTATTTCAGGTCAGCAACCCTTGTCACCGTCGGCTATTAAGGTACCGGATAAAGTCTTTGGTCCTTTACCTGAAGGCGGTTTCGGTATGATTGAAACCGAGCAACCGAAGGCGATGACAACTGAGGACTTAGTTCAAACCCGGGAAGATTTTGTTCAGGCGGCACGTAATGCTATAGCTGCCGGTTTCGATGGCGTTGAAATCCATGCGGCGCACGGATACTTGTTTGACACCTTTTTAAGACGAGAAAGTAATCAGCGCACGGATGAATACGGCGGAAGCCCGGAAAATCGTATGCGATACCTGTTGGAAACCATGCAGGCAGTCAGTGATGAAATAGGGAGTGCTCGTGTTGCGGTGCGGCTGTCACCTCATGTCATAGAAGGATTTATGGAAGAAGATGCTGAGCTGATACCGCTAACAGTAAATTTGTTGCAACAACTGGCGCCGATGAATCTGGCTTATGTGCATTTTTCGGAGAATATCTCCCGTTATGAAGAAGTACCAGAGGATTTCCGGCAGCAAGTTCGAGCGGTGTATCCCAATCCAATTATGGTTGCAGGTAAGCTAACACAGGCAAAAGCGGAGTATCTGTTAGCGCGAGGATACGCTGATCTGGTGGCATTCGGCACACCTTTTGTGACCAATCCCGATTTAGTGGAGCGCTTCCAAAATGACTGGCCGCTGGCTGACTTTGATGCCGATGCACGATTAACCTTATATGGTGGTAGTGAAGTTGGGTATATCGATTACCCGACTTATCAACCGTAGATTTTTGATGGCTCTGGAAACAGGGCCGTTAATTGTTCCTGTCAGATATCAATGTCCTGAAAAGTACGTTTCCTTCATCACCAAACCATTACATCTTCCTTTCCTCAATCGATACATTCCTGTTACGCTGAGTTTTCAAAGTAATTCAATTCTTCAAAGGTCAACAGACCCTAAATACGGTGAATTCTTATGACAAAACGAATTGAACGATATACGCCGGTGATACTGGATGGTCAGCGAGTACGGTTGGAGTCACTGGACGAACAACATCTTGATGGTTTAATCGCGACAGTAAAAGATGGGGAGTTATGGAATATTCGGGAAACCCTGGTGCCCCATGTTGAAGAACTACCGACTTTTATTGCTGAGGCTAAAGCGAATCGCGTCGCTGGGGTAGAATTGCCGTTTGCGGTAATTGATAAAATGTCCGGTCGAGTAGTAGGTTCGACGCGGTTTTTTTGTCCGGAGCTGGCGCATCAGCGAGTTGAAATTGGTTATAGCTTTCTGGCGCAGTCTTGTCAGGGCAGTGGTATGAATCTGGAGGCAAAATTGCTGATGCTCGACTATGCGTTCGATACATTGCACTGTAACCGGGTGGAGTTTCTGACGGACGGCAATAATCTGAAATCTCAGCGGGCGCTGGAAAAGTTAGGTGCTGTGCAGGAAGGGTTGATGAAATATCACATGGTGCTACGAAATGGTTATGTTCGCGATAGTTATGTGTATGCATTATACTGTGCTTACTGGGCTGAAAAGAGAGCCTTGTTATTGGAGAATGTTGTCACGGCTTTAGAAAAAAATACTTGCAATTAGCTAAAATCAGCGTAACTTTCCTCTTTGCTTTGTACGGATATGTTCCGTACAAATAGTTAAACAGGAGGTTCATCAATGACAACCGCACGGCTGGATCTTCGTCTCGACGAAGAGGTAAAAATGAGAGCTGAACGAGCGGCTTCGCTGTTGGGTTTGAAAAGCTTAACCGAATATATCGTTAAGTTGATGGACGAAAACTCAAAGCAAGTGATCGCAGAGCACGAAGCTATGACATTAAAACCAGATGTATTTGATCGATTTGTCAGTGCCTGTGAACAGGCAGAAGCGCCAAATGATGCGCTGACCGAAGCCCTGAACTATACCCGAAACATTGAATTAACCACGGACGTTAACAATGAAACTGAATCCCACCTTTCTGGATCTAAACCCAAAAATTCATGATCGTAAGCGCTTTGATTGTGGTGAAAAAGCGCTCAACGATTTCTTGAAAACTAAAGCAGCGAAACACATGAAGTCCGGCATTAGTCGGACTCAGGTGGCGTTAGCTTCAGACCATGCTAATCAACGCTCAGTTATCTCTGTTGTATCTGATGATCTGAACAGTATTGCATCTTACTTTACGGTTGCGCCCGGCGCGTTTGAGCGAGATGTGTTACCGCAAGAAATGGCAAAGCGTTTACCGCATTATCCGGTGCCTGTCTTTTTGATTGGTCAGCTTGCCGTCGATACTCGCTGGCAACAACAGGGCCAGGGCAAAGTCACGCTGATTAAGAGTCTGGAGTACTTATGGCGTGTTCATCAGGTCATGCCTGCGTATGCGGTGGTTGTTGATTGCATCAGCGATACTGCCGAATCTTTCTACAAACATTTCGGTTTTCACTTTCTGACGGAAATTAATGGGAAATCTCGCTGGTTTCTGTCGATGAAAACCATTGGTCAATTGTTCGATTGATTTATACTATCGTCCAAACAAATCTTCTTATTTCCCTCGATGTTGTTACGTCGTTACTGCCCATGTTTTACGTGTTTGGGTGGCCGATCATCGAATACTGAAAGGAATTATCATGGCTGAACAATTTATAAAATCACGTGCTGCGGTGGCCTGGGGTCCTAATGAACCACTTAAGATTGAAGAAGTGGATGTCATGTTGCCGAAAAAAGGCGAAGTACTGGTAAAGATTATTGCGACTGGTGTTTGCCATACGGATGCTTTTACCTTGTCGGGCGAAGATCCGGAAGGTATTTTCCCATCGATTCTGGGTCACGAAGGTGGCGGTATTGTTGAACAGGTAGGCGAAGGTGTTACCAGTGTTCAGCCAGGCGATCATGTGATTCCACTGTATACCGCTGAGTGTGGCGAATGTAAGTTTTGTAAGTCTGGCAAAACCAACTTGTGTCAGGCTGTTCGTGAAACCCAGGGTAAAGGTCTGATGCCGGACGGCACCACCCGTTTCTACAAAGATGGCCAGCCAATTTATCACTACATGGGTTGCTCAACCTTCTCTGAATATACTGTCCTTCCTGAAATCTCTCTTGCCAAAGTCAACAAAGAAGCGCCTTTGGAAGAAGTGTGCTTGTTGGGTTGTGGTGTCACGACGGGTATGGGCGCGGTACTGAATACCGCTAAAGTAGAAAAGGGTGACACGGTCGCTATTTTCGGTTTGGGTGGTATCGGTCTGTCAGCCGTTATTGGTGCGCGTATGGCGGGTGCCAGCCGTATTATCGGTATTGATATTAATGAAAAGAAATTTGAACTGGCGAAACAGTTAGGTGCAACAGATTGCATTAATCCACAGACTTTCGACAAGCCGATTCAGGAAGTCATTGTTGAAATGACCGATGGCGGCGTGGATTACTCATTTGAATGTATTGGTAATGTAAATGTGATGCGTCAGGCGTTGGAATGCTGTCATAAAGGCTGGGGTGAATCAGTCATAATTGGTGTTGCTGGTGCAGGCCAGGAAATCTCAACACGTCCATTCCAGTTAGTGACAGGTAGAGTCTGGCGCGGTACAGCATTTGGTGGCGTGAAAGGCCGCTCGGAATTACCAGGTATTGTAGAACAATATTTAAATGGCGATTTCGGTTTGCAGGAATTTATTACCCATACCATGCCACTAAACGATATAAATCAGGCGTTTGATTTAATGCACGAAGGTGAAAGTATCCGTTCTGTGGTGCATTTTAATCACGCAGAGTCGAATGATTAACAGGAGTTATCAGCAATGACAACAACGCATCACACTGATGTTGAGCAGAGTAGTCAGGCAAAAGTATTTGGTGGCTGGCACCGCCAGTTTACTCATCGGTCTAGTGCGCTAAATTGTGCCATGCGTTTTGCTATCTTTTTGCCAGAAGAAGCGAGTGCAGACAACCCAGTGCCCGTTTTGTACTGGCTGAGTGGGCTAACATGTTCCGATGAAAACTTTATGCAGAAAGCGGGTGCATTTCGCGCTGCGGCAGAAGCGGGAATCGCGATTGTTGCGCCAGATACCAGTCCGCGTGGTGAAGGTGTGCCGGATGATCCGGACGGAGCCTGGGATTTTGGTTTAGGTGCTGGTTTTTATGTCAATGCGACGCAAGCCCCCTGGAATACGCATTACCAAATGTATCAATACGTTGTTGAGGAGTTACCTGAGATTATCGAAGCGAATTTTCCAGTATCGGATATCCGTTCGATTTCAGGTCATTCAATGGGTGGGCATGGCGCACTGACCATCGGGATTAAAAATCAGTCTCGTTATCGTGCCATTTCAGCATTTGCACCGATCACCAACCCGGTTAAGTGCCCCTGGGGTGAAAAAGCGTTAGGTCATTATCTGGGTAATGACAAAGCGACCTGGCTGGAGTATGACGCTTGTGAATTATTACGTGACCGAGGATGTTCACTACCGATTCTGGTTGATCAGGGTACCGCTGATAATTTCCTTGAAGAGCAATTAAAGCCAGAGCATCTGGTCAGAGCCGCCAAAGCAACGGACACTGCGATAGCACTACGAATGCAGGACGGCTACGATCACAGTTATTACTTTATTCAGAGTTTTATTGAAGAACATATTGAGTTCCACGCAGAATATCTGAAGTAATAAACACCAGAAAAACCTCTCCGGTATCATACTGGAGGGGTTTTTTATTACTTTCTGAATGAGAGTTCAGACCGGTAAATCAAAAAATATCTACACGATATCCATTGTGATAACTCACGCTGTGAGCAGCTTTGAGCACGTTGCGCCATCGTTCTTTTCCAGCAGATTCCATTTTCTTGATGGCTTTATTTAAAGTCATTCATCACCGCATCTGGCTTCATACACATCAGATAAAAACTGCGGAAAAACATCCCCACTAATAAGCTAACAATGATGATATGAAAGGACAGGTTACGCTTGTGATAGTTAGCCAGGCCAGCTTTTAGTTGTTGGAAAGACACCAGTGATTTGTCGTCTGTATCCAGTTGATAAATCATGCCGTCCAGATGACGAATGGAAATCGAGTTCAACTCGGTGATTGATTTTGCGATAGAAACACAGGTGGAACCTGGTAGGTTGAGTGCAGTAAAGGTGTCACTCAGGACATCCAGATGCAAGTCATAAACGGTGATGTACTCTTTGTTTGCTTTATCAAACACCGAAAGCTTTTCACACTGGGCATGGTCAACATGCGCTTTATATCGGCTGGCGGCTTCAAGTCCTGGCCAGTTGAAGATGTTGATAATAAGAAATGTCATCAGGCTGATCAGCGTCAGTTGAATACCCAGCGTCATTTTCTGTGACCAGTGGAGTGATTTCACTTGTTCCAGGCTAATGTCGTCTAACAGCGAGTCGTCAATACCTGTGTCGTTTTCGTGGTAATGCCCTTGCTTAGTTGTCGCTCGATTATTGATGTTGCGCTGATTGATTTCTGCACGTAATCGTTCAAATTGCTCCGGGTATCTCTCTTTATTGATGGTGGATAGCGCATCCATCAATTCATCGTCGGTGTACGTGGTGTAGTCTGTTTTCACAAATGGATCGTCCGGTAATTACAATGTTGATGGTATAGAGCGTAAGTTGCTGGTGCGGTGGCCTGTCGATGAATCAAAGAAACGTATGATGCAATCGGTCAGGAACATTCACGATGCTGTTCCTGACCCCTTGATTACTGTTCGACCGTTAACGGTTGGTGCTTAGACGTTTCTGACGTTCAATTAACTGTTCGTAGCCGTAGTCGCCTTCTTTCGCCAGAGACAACGCTTTATTGGTTGATATCAGTGCATTGGTATGATCGCCATGCTTTTCCTGCGCTTCAGATAAACTGGCCCAGCTATAGGGCGAATCAGGAAATTCTTTGGTGTTAAAGCCAAAAATCTCGATGGCAGCCGTGAGATTGCCGTCCTTCATCAAGCGATATCCAAAACCATCAATCGTCCATTGTGAGGGTTTGATGGTTCGGCCATATTGCTGTGATACCTGGTCGTGATAGGCTTTGACAGAAGCAACATCGTTTTTAAACGCTTCTTTTGGCATTCTTCTCGGCCATAACAAGTGATGCCAGGCATTAAATGCTCCCGCTGATGATGTCAGGTCGTGCGTGATGTCATTGAACGCATCAACATGAAAGCGCAAACCATCGGGTGTGTTTTGACTGATCGTTTGTTGTAAGTCGTCATACACCTCACGCATTTCACCACCTTCGCTACCAATATTCATATACAAAAAGTTATTGAATTGTTTGGTGTTTTTCATAAAGGCTTTGACATTTTTTGCTGTTGTCCGGTCACCCCACCAAACTGCCGGACTGTAGGCTAAATGCGCCTGAAACAGATTAGGGCGAGACTGCAATGCATGTAACACCAACAGGCCACCGAGTGAATGGCCTGACAACACTTTGTAGTCATGAGTACGGTATTGTTTGTTGATGTAAGGCATTAATTCATGTTCAAGGTAATTCAGGAACTTGTCACCGCCGCCACCTTTTCCTACAGGTCCGCGTGGATCATGGTTTACTGTAGGCGCCAGATCCCGTAACCGATCAGTGTTTTTAATACCAACGATAATAAATTCAGGTGCTTCACCAGATTTAGCCCGGCGGCCTAATAAACTATGGATAAGTGAGACATTGGTATCGCCATCAAGGAGATAGAGTACCGGGTAATGGCGATCGGTGTACTCGTGATAATTGACAGGAAGTTGAATAATGACTTCACGATCTTCTTGTAGGACTTTGGACGTAATCGTTTTGGTTTCAGCGGGATAAGTTGCAGCCGGTTCAGGTGCTTCGGCGGCTTGTGTTGAAATCGAGAGTAGAGTGAAAGCTATAAGGGTATATCGAAGTAAAGACACAGTGTCCTCCTTGCTGTTTGGTGAATGACGTCCCAGGTTTAATTAGCGTTGTTGCTGGCGTGGGTTTATCACAGCCTGACAATGGATTACTATCTCATCTGTTCACTAATTTTTAACGCTAACACCCTATCAAAAAATATAATTAATGCAACATATTGATAGTTATAGCGTTTATTAGAAAAAGCTGATTACCACCTGAGTAACTGGCCTCAAATAAAAGGCGAACGATCATGAACAAGCGAATCACCTGCGCACTGGCTTTCTTTTGTCTGTTGGTTGGCTCTCATGCCAGTGCAAGTTGGCGAACTGAAGCGGCGGAAGCTGTCGCGAACTTTTTTCGGAAGAATAGCGATGAAGCAGCTGATTTAGTTCGGGTGAGTCGGCATCTGGACGATGCAGATCTGGCAGCAAAGCTGTTTCGTAAAGGTGAATATTCAGCTGAACTAACGGCAATATACCAGCAATACGGTAAAGAGGCTGATCCGGCGTTAATTAACCGGGCGCTGGCGAAACGAACGGCGTATCTGACGGACATTGGCAAAACTGATTCAGCGACCGGATTAATCGCGCCAGACGGCGCAACATTGCAAGAGTTTCGTTATCACAAAGTAGTGAATGATATAGAAGAAGTGATGGGTGTACGCAATCCAATAACGGGAATTAAGGAACGGACAATCACGATTAGTAAAGGATTAGCAGAAGGAGACTGCGCACATTTTGCCGCTCGTAACACCTTGTATGGCGAGTTGTTCAAGGTCAATAATCGGGTGACATACCTGAAGGATAAAGATGGTAAAAAGGCTATGGCCGATGCAGCGAATGTGATGTTACAGTCACTGCCCGTGAAATTGCTGATTGCAAGAGACAATAGCCTTGATATGAAGCTGGCGGCTCCGGCAGTGTGTGGTGTCAGCCTGAGTGTTTCAACCCGGCAGTTTGAACTGAAGTTCCCTCGTAAAAATACCTGTGGTTTTCATAAGATCCAGTTTCGTTTTGCATCGGGTTGGTTTGTTGATGGCGCTCCGGCAGGCACTAAACCACCGGAGCAAGTCAAAGCATGTGTGCTTTAACCGGTTTGTGTTGATTGCTGATACTGCTTAGGTGTTAGTCCAAATTCAGCTTTAAAGCAGGCGGTAAAGTAAGATTGTGACGAAAACCCCACGTCGTCTGTTACTTGTCCTGCTTGCATGCCTGACGCCAGTAGTGTTTTAGCCCGGTTGAGTCTTGCCTGACGAAGATAATCCGAAAACTTTTGATGTGTCAGTGCTTTGAGTTTGCGTTGTAACTGGCGTTCACTCATTGCCAGTTGACTGGCAATGTCACCAATCAACAAATCTGTGCGATGGAATTGCTGCTGAATCAATACATCAAATTTCGTTAAAAATTCGCTGTCTACCGAATTCATTATCTGATCGGTGTCTGTTTGCGACAACAACGGGGTCAAGCCATCCGTGGTCAGTTGCGCTGACCAGCGTTGCACCAGAATTCGTCTGATAGCCAGCAAGTTGTCGATACGTTGTGTCAGTATGGTGTCGGTAAATGGCTTGGCAATGTAATCATCAGCCAGTTTTTTCCATCCTTCCAGGCGACTGTCTTCATCCGATTTCGCCGTTAGTAAAATGACGGGAATATGCGCCAGTAACTCGTGACTTTTGACCTGATGGCATAATTCAAATCCACTGATCCCGGGCATCATGACATCGGACACAATAATATCCGGAACGACCTCTAATGCTTGTTGCAGACCTGCTTTACCCTCTCGTGCGCCATAACAGCGATAATCCTTTGCGTACTTAGTCATCAGGTGGCTGAGCAGATCAATATTGTCTTCTACAAACAGAATAATGGGCGCATCAGGGTCATCTGGTGGCAGCGGCTGAACCGTCATGGGTGTTTCTGAAGGGGATTGCTTCGGCATGGATTCTTGCCAGCGTAGCGCATCCAGTTGATGTGGTTTGTCATCAGAAGCTTGTAACGATTCATCAAAAGGTAACTCGATCAGAAAACGACAGCCGTCATGCCAGTCCGGGTCCAGGTGAATATGGCCCTTACAGGCTTCAACCTGCGCTTTGACAACGGCGAGACCAATACCGGAGCCACGAATATGCTCACTGGCCTGCCACTGACCGCGATTGAAGATATCAAACACACTGCCGTGAAGCGGCAATGGAATTCCAGGGCCTGTGTCCTGAACACTAATCATGATGCGGCGGCCCTTCAGTGAGCAGTTCATCGTAATGTCCGAGTGTGCGGCAGCATATTTGATGGCATTCGACAGCAGGTTGCCGATGATTTGGGGCAATGCATCTGGCAGTAATGCCACTCTTATCGATACAGAAGGCGCTACAGTAATTGTTTGTCCTCGTTCTGCCGCCAGTGGTTTGAACGTTTTCTGTGCTTGTATCAGCGCATGTTTTAGGTCGATTATTTCTTGTTTATCAGGCTGAGGTTGTTGCGCTTTTGCCAACCAGAGAAGTTGTTCTACCAGTTGGGTTAATCGTTCAGCATTACGTTTAATGAGCGTCAGCGTTGTTTTGTCTTCGGAATGTTTGCTGTCTGCCAGTAAACGAGTAAGCGGATTAAGTACCAGCGTCAGTGGGGTTCTTAATTCATGAGAGATCGCGGTGAACATAAACTGACGTTGCCTGAGAAGATTCTCAATCGTGGAACTCTTTTGTTCCAGTTCCTGTGTGCGTTTCAAAATACCGCGTTCAAGCTGTTCAGAGCGACATCTCAGGTTTTTGGTTCGGATCGCTACTACGGCATAAATACCGATAATGATAAGTGCGCCCCATAGCATCTTCGCCTGAATGGTTTGCCACCAGGGAGGTTGCACAACCACTGAAATTTGCGTGACTGGTTGCGGCTGATCTTGCCAGGGGCTGATAGCACGAACTGAAAATTGATAGTGCCCTGGCGGCACATTGGAGTAACTGGCGGTCCGGCTGTTAGTTGTCGCTGGTATCCAGGTTGGATCGAAGCCTTTGAGTCGATATTCAAAGCCTATTCGGTCCTGATATTCATAATTGGGCGCTGTAAATTCAAATGAGAACAGGTAATCTTCATGTGACAAAGTTACTTGTTCGGCGAATTGTATCGTTTGTCGGAGCGCAGAATCCGGTTTTGTCGGTTCAGGAATAACAGTCCGATTCAAAATACTGAAATCAGTAAGTAGTGTTTTGACTGGAGAAAAGGTGGGCGCTGGCTGCATCTCAAGATAAGACGAAGATACCGTAGGTAAAACCAGTGGGTTGGGAGATGTGGTGACATAAAGCAAGCCATAGCGTGTGCCAAATAAAATGCCATCGCCAGTTTGGGTTGCCAGTACTGCTTTGTTCGAGAAGTAATTAACGTTTAATACGCTATCCCAGTCTCGTTCTACTTGTAATGACTGCGGTGATAATGCGACCAGAGAATTCCCGCTGGCTGCCCAGATCTGACCTTCTTTATCTTCGGTGATCCAACGAGTGTTCAACTCCGGATTGATCAGGCTAAGTTGTTGGGTTGCCGGATCGTATTGCGCGATGCCCTGGCTGACGGTTGATACTAAAAGTTGCCCGGAGGACAGTCGATGAAAATAAGCCAGGTTATCCAGAGATGGAGATTGGTCGTTATTGATTCGGTGAGCTTTCAGGGTGTTTATATCGAATTGCCACAAACCAGCACTCGCCGTTGCCAGCAAGATTTGGCTATCATCCAGTGGATGCATTGCCATAATGTTTAACTTAGGTTGTTGGTGGTGTATCAGTCCTTGTGCTTCATCAAAAATGGCAATGCCACCAATTCCGCCTTTCATACGAGTAAAACCCAGAAGTATCCTTGTGTTTTTAGCTGCGGTGTTGCTGACTGTCCTGGGAATCAGCAAAGAAGCGACTTCACTATTTCTTTCTGCGTTATCCGGTTTGATGGGGTAATCAGCAATTAACTGGTTGTCGGGAGCAATCTTTAATAGTCCTCGGGAATGTGTGGCTAACCAGATATTTCCTTCACCATCTTCTGTGATTTGGTGAATCTGAGTATCTACCCGTAAGGTTGATTTTACGGTGAGATGTTCAGTGGTATTAACCAGATAATCACCCATCGCAAGCCATAATCCTGATTGTTCACTGCGGTACAAGGCGCTGGTACTGTTATTGGTGACGTTTGTCAGTTCAAATTGAGAGATGTTGGTCGCCTGACGGTGATGTTTAATTAATCCTCTATCGGTTGCAAACCAGAGTGTTCCACGATGGTCTTCGAGAATATCGTAAACAATGGTCGGCGTATGGCTGGCTTTTAGTTCGAGCGAGCTAAAAGTAAACTGCTTGAACAGCCCGCTTTCCGCGTCCATCACACTCAATCCTGCTCCATACGTACCGATCCAGATTTTTCCTGAGCTGTCTCGCAATAGTTGATTGATTTCATTGCCAGCAAGTCCAGGCGTGTTATTGGTTGATAAGTGTTTGGTGGCATTGGTTTCAACATCAATGATGGTGATTCCGTTGTCAGTTCCGATCCATACATTGCCTTCACGGTCGGCTGTTATGGTTCTAACCGCGTTATGACTCAGGCCGTTGTCTGTGTTGAATTGCGTGACCGTCTGATGTTTGCGGTCCCAACGGTACACGCCATCCGTTAATGTGCCAATCCAGGTGATATGTTCGCTACTGTCGTAACTGGTCCAGATATTGTTATCTATTTCATTCTGGCCGGCCAGTGCCGGGCCAAAACGTTGATTTGTGTTGGTTTGAATATTAAATAAATTTAGCCATTTTCGGGTGCCAATCCAGATACCGCTTGTCTGATGTGACGCCAAAGACCAAAGGGTGTCAGACGATAACGATTGCTCGTCGTCCGGGTCATGATGAAAGGTTGTCAGCTTCCCTGTTATTAGCGAGTACTTACTTAATCCTCCGCCATATGTCCCAATCCAAAGATGATTATTCTGATCAGCCAATAACCCGGTAATCACCGGATTGTTCAGCGGTTCATCATGATTTGCAGGAGAAAAGCGGCTGGCTCTGTGACCATCATAACGAATCACTCCGCTATTGGTTCCTGCCCAGATCACGCCATCAGCCGTTTGTGTTAGCACATTTATTTCAGTCTGCAACATCGGCTCGTCAACACGTTTAAGACCGGTTTCGACGTGAGTTAAAAGAGGTTCTTTTTCGGCAAGGGAAGGTAAGGAGATTGCACTTAAAGAGAATAGAAAAAAGATTACAAGCAGACGATTAAGATACAACATAAATTCTTAATATATTAACGAAATTAAACCGTTTATAACATTGGGTTTTGGGAAAGACAAACGGTTATTTAATTCATCAATCGATGAAGCGAACAGTACGCAATTTTGCGACGGCTGATGATAGATTTTATGGACAAAACAAATCCATTTATCGCAAATTTAGCGGTACAAGTCCGATGAGATTAACGTTTTATCAATAAAAAATAGTCATTAAAAACAATTGCATATGGATTGTTGTCAGCATTTTTACAAATTTCGTCAGAATTTTAATAACTCAGAACGGCTGGTTTGAAACACGATGCAAGCCATGATTCACAGCACGGCATTTGTTCCCATTGAGAAGGATCTGACTATGCTTAAAACGACAACGAATGACGTTCATTCTGCTTCACCACATCGTTTGGCAGACCACCTGATCACTGGTGAACAAATAAAAGCTAATGACTGGCGTTCATTATTCGATTCCCATGATAAAAGTGACTTTACATTAACACCTTCTGATATGGGATTGCTGACGTTTGCGTGGCCGATAATGACATCGGGTATCGCACCGGTAGAACGCATGTTGAAGCGGTTAACGGCCCAGTCGCCTGCTCACTATCAGGATAGTAAAACAATTCTGTCCGATCTCGTGAAATCATTGCTTGCCAGGTTGAAACCAGTCGTGACACGCACTCTGTTACTGGAGCTGAATGTTGCCAGGCTCGTGGGGGGATTAGCAGGCGACAATGGAGAAGCACGGTATGCCAGTTTTCTTCAATTACTGGGTCAACGAGAAAAAGCGTTGGCAATATTGCGAGAATATCCGGTAGTCGCTGATTGTTTATGCGAGACAATTCAGCAATGGCAAACCGCCAGTATCGAGTTGCTGTCACGACTGGATCACGACTATTCCCGAATAATGTCCCACTGTTTTGCCGGTCAATTGTTGTCGGTTATTCGTATACACAGTGACTCGGGTGACACGCATCATAATGGTCGTAGCGTATGTGTGATTGAATTTGAACAGGGTCGCCGTATTGTTTATAAACCTCGTTCTATGGCTGGCGATCGTGCCTGGAATCAACTCCTGACCTGGTTAAATCAACGAAATCCTTCAATTCAATTAGCCTCGTTTTCTTTTATTGACCATCAAGACTGGGGTTGGGTTGAATTTGTTGAACAGCAACCGCTGTCAACACCTGAGAAAGCCGCATCATATTACGAACAGCTCGGCGCAATGATTGCCCTGATGTATGTCCTGGGTGGCACAGATATCCACTATGAAAACCTGATTGCCGCCGGTGATTCACCGATAGTCGTTGACCTGGAGACATTGTTCAGTCCGGCTATATCCAAACATCTCGCTTATAACGTGACCTGCACAGCGCTTTTGCCAGTGCGTCATGATTTTTCAATTGATAAAGAAGGGATGGACATCGGAGCGATGTCAGCGAAGGACGGCGCTAAAGTTGATCGGACGCTTTTTGGTGTGTCAGGCGCGAAAACGGATGACATGAGTTGGCGTGAAATCACTGTTCAATTGGACGGTAAACATAATTTACCGACACATGAGGGTAATGTTGTTGGCTTTGAAGGCCGGATTGATGACATCCAACAAGGATTTGACGCCTATCTGACGTTTTTACAGCAACAGGCTGAATCTCTGTTAGCTGAAGATTCGCCCCTGAAGGCATTTCAAGATATTTCCTACCGTTTTTTATTGCAGTCCAGTGATATCTATCAGCAATTACTGATTGCCAGCTATCACCCGGATTTACTGAGAAAACCCGGCAAACGCGCTGAGTTTTTAGCGGAGCAACTAGCTCGCTTTATAGATAGTGGTGGATTGAATAATGCCCGGATTGCCAGTGAGCAACAGGCGTTGTTAGCGAACAATATTCCGGTGTTCTATCACCAGCCTGAATCCTGTGATTTGTTGGGCGAAGCGGGAACTCCAATCAACGATTACTTTGCTGTCAGTGGTATGCAGGCCTTACGGAACCGACTGGAGCATGCGACTGACAGGCCGCATCAATGGTCGCAGCAATCCAATGCTCAATCGCTACTGGTCGCTATGGCGCTGACCCAACAAGAGCCAGCATTGCTTCGCACCATGAAACCTCAGTCGTTTCCTCAATGGTGTGCTATGCAACACCATGATGATAAAGCCATTGCAGCGGCATTGACGAGCAGTGCTGAGCATATTGGTGACAGCCTGTTACAGGCAGCTATCAGAGACAAAGACTGTGTGAACTGGTTTGGTTATGAACAGACGCCGGGTAACTGGGCGCTAACCCTGGCAGAAGACAATTTATATGATGGCAACCTCGGTATTGCGCTGTTTCTGGCTTGTTTAAGTGAAATTACTGGCCGACACGACTATTCAGACTGTGCAGAACAAGCTTTGCACGCTGTTTTTCAGGATATTGCTCGCAGTTCGATCGTTAAACAAGCGGGATTTACCGGGTTAGGCGGTGCGATTTATGTGCTGGCTTATATGCTTAACGACAAAACACCAACGGGTACTCCGACGCAACAACAGGCTGATCGACAATGTTGGCTGAGGTATGCGGATGACTGCCTGACTCGGCTGGAATCCATCATTGAGCAAGATACTAATGTCGATGTTATGGCTGGTAATGCTGGTGCGGTACAAGCGCTGATCTATTTGAGTGAAGTGCCGGAGCTGACGTCTCAGGCGCGTTTACTGGCAACAAAAGCGGGTGAGCACCTGCTGAATCAATTCCTTGATGACGGTGCTGATTCTGGCTGGATCATTCCGGAACACAACAAAACGCTCACTGGTTTTTCTCACGGTAGTTCAGGTATTGCGCTTGCACTGGCAAATTTAACCCGTCGCTGGGGAGATGACCGTTTTCTGGCAATTGCTCGTAAAGCCATTACGGCAGAAAACCAGCAGTTTTGCGATGTGAATCAGAACTGGCCAGATAAACGTGATGGCCTGGAATCTGTCTGGCGTTCAACCTGGTGTCATGGTGCTGCGGGTATTACCTTGTCTCGCTGTATGACTCCCGAACTGGCCGATTCTGACACGATTCAGCACGACTTAGCGGTGTGTGCGTTTCAATTACAACACAGAGACAAACTCACGAATCATTCATTGTGCCACGGGTTACTGGGCAATCTGAGTATTGCGCAAACCCTGGCACTGCATAGCGATGAAGTTGCTGTGACATGGCAACAAACATTCATCGATCTACGTCAAAAAGTGTTCAATCACCTCGACAAACACGGTTTCAGAACCGCCACGCCAGACAATCATCTGCAATTCTCCCTGATGAATGGTCTGGCGGGGATGGGGCTGATTCTGTTGCGATTGATTGCGCCGAACCGAATTCCTGATGTGCTTGCATTAGCAGGCCCGTCAGCGAAAACATGAGGATGCTGGCTCCTTTAATTGCCAGTACATTTAAGCTACGAAAATAAAAATAAGGGTATTTTTTATGAAAAAATCAGATATTATCCGCGCATGGAAAGATGAAGCATTCCGTAAAACATTATCTGCAGAGCAATTGGCAGAAATGCCTGCTAACCCAGCGGGTGAGCTAACGGCTGAAATGCAAGAAATGGTTGTAGGTGGTAATCCAGGTACTGCGCGTTCGAAAATTATTCAAACGCATTCGTGTGGCGGCATAGTGTGTAACGAGCACTAGAGCGTGTTGACTTTCGCAGGTGGATTTTGTAGCAGTCCATGCAATTATTTAACAACTGAATGGATTCGTTTCAATAGCGTTCTTGCGGCGTTCCACGTCATTGATTTAGATGACTAAACCTGCTGCCGTGTGCCTTACCTGAACGCTATTGAACTCGAACAAAACTTCACCCGCAACGGTCAACAAGCTCTAAGCTTAAGCACCTGTATTACACCCCACCCAGAGCAATACCCGAATCTTCGGGTATTGCTTCCTTTACCACAGTCGCCGCCAAATTAGCGAATCTTCCCTCAGAACCCCAGAGTAAATCGCGATTTTTCCCGCCACCATGAGCATGTCATTTATCGTCAGGACAGGAGCATGTCATGTGGAACCCTTTTGTTAAACTTAAACACTATTTATTTGGAAAGAGCCGGACGACCAGTATTTCTGATCAAATAGTTGGTAAGCGCCAGTCAACGTTATCTCAATACAAAGGCAAAGAGCCGAAGCTCAAAGATCTCTCCGCTGAGGGCGAGATTTCCGCACAGGAGTTTGTTCAGTTTTTCGTAAAAACCGGGCTGGACTATCCGGGGCAGGTAAACACCTATTTCAGTGAAACGGGTGGTGGCGTTAGCGTAGAAGGGTCAGTCGATATAGGAAAACTGTTGGGTGTTGGCGTCGAGATCCCAAAATCATGTCCTGTGTCAGGTAAGGCCGGAATCAGTGCGGAAGTCGCGGCAGGATTGGGATTGAAAGCGGCGAAAGGCACCTTGTTAAGTATTGATTTTCAGCCGGATCTGGCGGGTAAGAAAGGTGTTGAAGAAAAGAGTTGGCAACCTGTAGCCTTGTCGCAACTTAATGGCTGGTCTGGTCAGATTAATGCAAAGGTTTCCGCCTCATTCAGTATCGGTGCAGAAGCCAGTCTGGGTATCAAGCCCGTTGAAGCGGTAGAGCTGAATGCATTCGATGCGAAAGCAAATCTGTTTGAAGCTGAAGCGTCGGCCTCGTACAAAGGTAAAATGTTTATCTACAACGGCTACACGCAGTTTTATCAACGCTACCCGACAGACGCCAGTATGTATGATGCGCTGGCCCGTGATATCAGTGTGATTGTCGATGACAAAAAGAAAATCACGAAAACTATCGACACTGAAAAAGCATCTACAGCCACTCGATCTGCTGAATTACCCGTATTCAGCGGCTGGATGCAAGCCACAAAAGCAGAAGCCAGTATGGCGATGTTTTCAGTCAGTGCCAGTGTGGGCACCGCTAAGGTTGCCTACGATAAATGGGCGAGTGTTACTGCCGCTTTACTTGATATAAAGGCATCTGCGGTAAAAGCATCAGCTAAAGCGGATAACCAGCGTTTGTCCTATACCATCAGCACTCCGGCTGATGGCAATGGCCGGATTGAACATCAGGTCATGGCACAATCCCGACTTAGTATGGTTAATCTGGCACTATTCTCGTTGCAGCTAAGTGCCGCGACAGTGAAAGCCAGCTTTTTTGATCATAAAAAAGGAGACAGTAAGAAAACTGAGATGATCAAGACGGAAGGGAAGCATTTGACCTCAGTGATCAGTGATTTTGTCAAACGTAAATCAAAAGAATACTCCCCCGCGTTAGAAAAGCATTTGTATGACAAAACCAAAACGATGCAAAACACGTCGTTTGCTTATTCAGACACCGTGACCTTGTTGAGTAGTGCGAAGAAGCGTATCGCCGGGTGTGGGTATATCTGTGGTCAGTCGGTTGAACCAACGACAGTGAACCGTTTTGCTGAACTGATCAAACAATATGATTCACTGGGGGATTTAGGACTCGATACCACAGCGTTTACCCTGATGACAGACAATAATGATCCCGATTGTCCGGCAGCAAATTACGGCGGTATGACCACCGGCTTACAAGGAAGCTTCGCCAGTACCACTGTGCCATTGAAGACGGTGGCAGAATTTAAGCAAGACACGAAAGTGAAGGTTGGTAGTCGTAAGGTGATTGCCAAAACAGATAAGGCGTTGGCAGCTTACCGAACACATTTTGAAGAACTTCAGAAAAAGCTACCGACCGCTAATCTGTCACGCGTGCAGGCACTGTCCTGGGCTGATGATATTGATGTCCTGCTCGGGCTGTTGGTTGCGGTGGAAAATGCATTGATGACCTGGTGCAGCGACAAGAAAGAAAAAGCAGCAACTCATGAACGTTCTGAGGGCGTTGCGACGCTAATCAGCCTGGTGGATGCCGCGAAACACGAGCTATATAGCTACAACAAAAACTTGTTGCTGTTTGCAGAAGTCTGCCGTCTGAAAACCCTGTTAACGTCATTGGCGGCCCAGTTGTCCGTGGATAAAACTGAGTTAATGACCTTTTTCAGCGGGGTGAATGATGTGGCTAAAGACTCACTGGCGAAGGCATCCGCTTTCCTGATTGAAGCCGCCTTTACGACACCACTGGATAAAACAGGTGATGAAGCGGTCAAGGCAAAAACGCTGCAGTCTATTCATCTGAGATATCGTATGGCCGATGCGGAAAAAACCGAAACCACGCTGTTCAAGCTGGGATTCTCGATTGGTGTTGCCAGCGCCAAACTGGGCGTTGAATACTTCGATCAGTACAAATCAGAGGGGATTATCAGCCTTTATACCCGCTGGTTTGGTGACGATGCAGACAAATACAATGGCGGCGTATTGCCTGAGCGATTTGTGCCACCAGCTTTATTGATCACCGAATAGGGCCGCATTTACCTGATATTGCCTGGCAGAGCAGGGATAACTCCTGTCAGGCTATGCCTTCTTCCAGTCAAAAGAAATGTTTAGCCGTCACATGGTTTAAACACGTTATTGACTCGACTAAAAACACATTTCTAAGCTGAAAAAGCGCGACCGCAGAAAAGATAATACAACTGACAATCATGGTGCCATTACCATGCTTTATGTCTGAAAATTAGTAATTATACAAAATAAATCAGCATCAATGGCACGATGTTATCGATCATGATTTTAATTAATTAATTGGTACTGAAATGAAATTCTTCGACACTATAGCGGGGCTTTTGATTGAGGTTTTTTAAATGATTTTATTAATAAATCGTATATTGCAAGGATATAGCCAATGCTAAGAATAAAATAGAAACAAGAGTAATTTGTGAATTTTTTCAACATATGGATTTCATATGGTTAGAATAATAATGATTAGTAGTCTAACTATTTGTGTTCTAATAAACAAGATGTTTATTAAACTGATACAGTCAGGTATGTTGCGTCAGCCAGCGCAACTATGGGGGGATTCATCAGGGGGGACTCTGTCTCATGGACATGTCACTGAATGATATTGAATCAGGATAAATTCAATAATTTCATTAGGTTATATCTTAAAGCCGTTATTACAGGACGGGGATTTGTTTCGGTTAGATTATTGATCACTTGATAATTCCAGCCAGGCTTTGCCTTCTTCCAGACAAAAGAAGTGTTTAACTGTCGCATGTTTAAACACATTATTGGCTCGGCTCAATAAACTTTCCTGGGTTGCAAACCCAAAGACATATGCAACTTTTGAGAGGTTGTGTTCGTCCAGCCAAAGATTAAGTTCGATGACATGTTCGCGTACATCCGGCGTGGATAAATCCCAGCGGGTTAGATCAACCAAACAAGTCCAGGGTTCATGGCAGATTTGCCTGACCATCGTTTTGACTTCTGCTGCCCATCGAATAGCTATTTCCTGATTCCAGGCATCATAAGCCCTGAAAATGATCGTATTTCCGGTTAGCTCTAATTCAAAAGAACCATGTTCTTCCATCGGTTCGACCTGACTCATCTAAGTAGCTGGGAATGAGTAAAGTGTAGACCATAGTTGCCAGATGCTATTTAAATGGTATCTGCATTCGAGAAAGTAGCGATTAAAATCAATTATTGTTCGTTGTTATTGGCTGCTGTAGTGACTTCGGCTGAGGCAGGTGACAGTTCGGACGTATGGTTGGATGGACTTGCATACTGAGAATCCATATCTTTATGTAACAACCACAGGCCAATTGCGGCGAAGAATGAACTCTCGGGCATTTGCAGGTCAATCACATAACTCTATGATTTAATGGTGTAAGTGTAATCCAATATTTTGCTGGTGACAATGTTTGGTGACAGACTGACAATTCATCGAGAAACACAATGTTTGTCATCCTGACACAAAAAAGCGTCATCCTCTCAATGACGCCTTCTTAACTTTTTTCATTAAAAAATAGTTTATTACTCAAAAACCCTTCTGTTTTAGTTAAGGGCAGCTGCTAGGCGGCTATGCCCAGCATAGCTCACCACGTTAAGCGGCGTATTTCATAAACTCCTTCCTTAGCGAGATTAGGTTATCTAAGTCCCCCTTATAAAAAAGGAAAGGTGAGATACGGAATATGCCTGATTCCATTTTTTGCCAAATACTTCAGCTTTACAAGCTTCGAAATCACGTTCCTGATCGTCGCGATTGTAACTCCAAGTTCTTCAGCCAAGCGTTTTCGCAATACAGTTGAAAGGTCAATCTCTTCAGTATGAAAGGCTAAAAAGGGGGTAAGAGACAACAGAAAATGTAGTTCAGTCACGCTCAAAACTTCGGTTGTTTTTGCGTCACCAAACCACATTGAATACACGAGTTCTTGTTGCTTTTTCAACACCCGATAAGTGGTTTCTACCGATTCCAGCAGTTCCCCAGTTTCACGTTCGACACGATTAGTTTTCGTGGTTGATGTAAAAATTTTTGCCATAGAAATTCCCTTTTAGATGATTTGAAAAGTTGGCTTCCTGCCAAACCGAGTACAATCATAACATATTAAAATAGTGAGTTTTTTCAGTTAGTTAAAATGTCACATAATATAACCAAGCTAAGATCAAAATGTTTTACTAATCACATGTTTTCACAACAAAAAAATTTCAAAAAAGATCATAAAAATAAGACAAAACACCCTGAATACTGCTTTATTTCGGCCTTTCGATGCCCGGTCATCCCCTCCCTGTTATCATCAAAATTATTACAACAGCCGAGGAAAATAGATTATGACGAACGATTTGCACTTTAAAGTCAAAGTAAAGGGAGTTGTCCAGCACTCTCAGAACTCTTTACCTATTTACTTGGCCAATATGGGTACAAGATTGTGGTTTAAGCTTGTGGGCTTAACTGGAATGATTGCAAAAATTCCTATTATGTTCACGAGCAGTGAGGTTTTTGAATTGAGCCCTGAAGCCAGCCACATGGAGTAACAATTTGTCGTAAAAATGCATGACACTGAAACAGCAAATAAATTCCACCTGAAGGATTTCATAATTGGTATTACAGGCATTGAAGCACTCATGTAGATTCATATGACAGAAACTATCGTAGAAGTGCTTTTAACGCCCCTGCCACTTGATTACAAGCCCACACAACTGGATAAACTCAAAGACTCTTATGACCCAATAGCCGCGTTTGAAGGCATTTCGACAAGGCCAAGTCCATGAAAAAGAACTATGCAATTATGAGGGGGGAGCAGGTAAAATCACTGGCGGCTATCGCTGCAATGTCGGCGCATTGGCGCCGTACTTGACCAACACCGAATGCAAATCCAAAACGAAAATCGAACAACCGAGTTCTATACGGCGCGGTAGATCCCTTTAAAGCATTCCAAGAACTTATTGCGGAGCGAGGTATTACAAAATTTCGAAAAAATGGCATATTGCTTCTTGAATTTGTCCTCGCGTTCTCCCCTAGCTATTTGAGAGATGAAAACGGGAAATACATCCCAGATGCCAGTGAAAAGCTTAAAGCTTGGATCAATGCCCTCTGAGCTGGATCAAGAAGGAGTTCGGCGATAAGTGTATCTCGGTGCATCTCCATGGCGATGAGAGTAATTATCATTTGCATTTTTCGGTCGTAACACTTGAATTGAAAACTCGTAAGAACGGAAAACAAGCATGGGCGCTTAATGCCCGAGGCATTACTGGTGGTTCCAATAAACTCAGGAAATTACAAGACTCGTATGCAGACTCCGTCAAGCAACTTGGGTTGCACAGAGGCATGAAAGGCTCAAAGGCCACGCACGAGGATATTAAGTCGTTTTACAGCGCACTGAATCACGTAAGAGACGATCTTCAAAGTATCAAAGCCCCTATTCCTGAGCCACACCCTAAAAAAGTGAACGCATGGCGTGAGCGCATGCTCCAGGTCATTTCAGCGCTCAAGCAAACGCAAAACGACGAACGCGTTAAATTACAAAGGATGGTTGCAGATTTAACCAAAACCAACGAAAAGCTAAAAATCGCACTTCTGAAAAAGAAAGGTGCGCAATTGCAACCTAAAAATCACATTAAATTCTGATTAATTGTAGGGCTCTGCCCTACAGGGAATGGAACCCATAAATAACCATTCATATGTACTAACATTACGCTATCACATTTAGACATCAGCACTATTTTTTCGAATTGTAATGGTCAATAACTTTAACAACAGTGCCCAGTAATGGGCTTAACCGATTAAAATCTATCTGCTTTTTGTTTTCTTTAATGATTTGTGTTGCAAATGCATCTTTACTCAAGTCAAGATTTGGGTCTCTATTCTGAACAGTGTTAAAACTCTTTCCATTAGGATGTTTCATTAATCTGGTTTTATCATCAAAAAAATACTCTATATCCGTATAGCTACCACTTTGAGTCAACGGGGTAAAAACAACATAAAGGTTTTTAACTACATGTATAAAATCAGCATTTCTGATACCCTCCTTTTTGTCTAAAGTGGATGGTATAAGATCGATTCTTTTTTGGAAACTGTTAGACTTTAATAAGTTAACTATTTGCTGGGGGCCTTCGTCATTATCTAGAAACACAATGACCGGATGCTGAGGTTGAATTGCCTCATACAATTTCATATTTTTTTCGAAGTTATCTATAAAACCACGAAGGTAATCAGCTCCACCATATAACTCCAATAAAAAACGAGTACGCTTAGAATACTCAACGAAGCGCACTAAAAGTTCATATTCTCCATCTTTAACTTCAGCCAATTTAGGATACTTTTTGCTCAACTCACTGATCGCTGATTTTAAATAAACATTATCTGTTTTACCTTCACATAAGATAGTTGGCTTATCGTTACCGCAAAACATTCTATAGAACAAAAATTGACTGAAAGTTTTTTCACGTCCCGTAAGTAAACTCCTCGTACTTTTTCCTATCTTATTTAGCGCATATTCGGTTTTTAACGGAGCTTTTTGCCTCATACGATTATAATGATCAACTTGATCAATAAAGTTCAACTGACCTTCGAGTTCATTGAGGTTACCATCAACCGGTTGACCGTCTCTTATTGAAGTAAATTTACCCGTTTTAAATAGTTGATTACACTTAGCCCTCGCTAAACGCCAATATTCTTTTTTTGTATTAGGCTTTTTATTTACTACGAGCCCCGTCACATCCTGCCTTGAGTTTTTGAATTGGATCCGTGTTTTAGAAGCATTGATGTAAAAACCCGCACTTTCAATTTCTCGTTTTAGTCTTTTACCTGCTATGTAACCATCGGAGCATTGCCTCATAATTTGAGTTGGAAACTCAGCCTTTCTTGTAGAAATAGTTATGTCGTCGGCATATCTGCTATAGGTACATCCATGCTTTTTAGCTAATGATGCTAACCGAATGTCTAGACTATGGGTGATGAGATTAGTTATGACCGGAGAGCATGGGCTTCCCTGAGGGAGCTTATTGTTAAAGCAAGCAATTTGGGCTATTACAGTCGCTATATGTGGGTCTAACTTAAAATTATCATTTTTAATAAAAAACCCACGAATTCGGCCAAAATTGAAACTATCAAAAAAGTCTTCTAAGTCAAGGTTAAGTACATTTTTCTTGCCTACATGCATCATAGCGTTAGTAATAATAGAACGCCTTCTTACAAACCCATGTGATAGTGACGGCTGCTTTATTTCGGTTGTAGGTATTTTGATTTTCAATACTTCAGCAGCATAATCTAATTCTTTATTCTTGCGACGTTTAGGCTTAGACGACTGTGAATTTGGGAACTTTGCAGCATTAATTTCATCAATGCAATCTAATAAAAGTTTAGATAAACTTTTTTGAAGACTTTTCAACTCTTCTGAAGGTGCATGTATAACCCTTTTTCCGCCGGATTTTTTTGCAATAGAGAATTGATGATATTGATTTTTAGGTTTGTTAATGTATAAACAACGAGTTAAAAAAGCAGCATCTACTTCTAAGACCTTTGCGAAGTCTGGCTTAGTAGATACGGACTTTAAGAGCTTTAATTTTGACATCCCATATCCCATAAAGTGGTGGCTTATGGGCACTCCTACGCACTATTACCTAATGACCAATATGACGATAATATTATAAGGCAATCCTTTCGGACAATTTCTTCACTGTTCGCGAAACGCGAACTAAAAATCTGCCCATAAGCCAAACAAGATTCTAAAGAAAATGAAATTCAGTGACAAGTTCATTAGTCAATTAAGTATCTAAAAATTAAATTGTTTTAATCGTAATAAGAAAGCTTTGTCATAAAAGTATACAGTCGTAGATTTGTGTACACAAACCGAACGGTACAATTTCGCGAAGCGATTTAATTGTGTAGTGAGTTATACACATTTGTAGTGCTAGCTCAGATCTATCTGACAACCAACTGTAAAAAAGCTAGATGCGCCAAATCAGGCCTGAGCTAGTACGAATTTCGTTGGCTAAATGAGTGGTGAAAAACGCTGAGACACTTCAAAAAAGCCATCCAACTCACGCGCAGTAAACACGGTTCTGTCGGCCAGTAATGCTCGACCCTCAGCATCAAGGAACCTAGCTCGGGCAAGAGCCTCTAGGTTCGTTGTTACTCCCTCGAAACCACACATTTTTTCGTTGATGTAGCTTTCATCTAAACCTTTCTGTTGCAACACTGTACGAACATCATTAATTATTGATGGTGTCATTTTATCTAGTTCCTTCTAGATAACGCCTTTATCTTCGATGTTTTTCATTGATTACGACTGAAATCATGAAAAACATAATTTGCATGTATAGCTTCAATAATCTCATTCAATATGCTCATTATAAAAGCTAAGCTCAATTAATCATTTTTAAGGCCGGTTACATCCACGTCAGGTGCCAGCAGTTCAATAACTTCACTAAGCTTCTTAAGACAGGTGTACTCGCCAGCACCGTAACCGCCAAATGTCAAGTCTTTTGAATCTTCATGCCCCATGATCTGGCGAACAATATAAGCATCAACGCCATGGTGTTTAAAGCGCTTGATTGCCGTGGTACGAAAGCAGTGAAAATCTACAATACGCCCTCTTGCCAGCTCAGCAACTTTATCTATACTGATTTTACGCAGGCATGTTTCATTAAACCAACCACTCACAGGTTCGCCAGGTTCCTGATCTTTAGTGACATCATTTGAAGTAACCAGTTCAGGAAATAGTTGTGTATGCCCCTGTTCTGTGAGGTTTTGCACATACTCAAGAAAGCCTAACGCAACTAGCTTGCTGTGAATTGGGACAACCCTGCGAGCTTTTTCCGATTTCAGATCATGCTCTGTTAAATCTAGGTAATCAATGCCATCTTCACAACACACATCACGAACCTGTAAAACCGCAATTCCGTTCAGTCTCATCCCCGTGAAAATAGCGATACGGACAAACCAAAGGCTAGCCACTTTAAAACCCCGCGCCTCTCGTTGTGACAACTGATGCTCGAGCAAAGTTTGAAGTTCACTTGAATCAAACTTACGGCGTTTAGGTCGGTTCTTATTATTCTCTGGAAACATCCGTCCGCGAAACAGCGTTCCATTCGCGAGCATCAATTCTTTCTCACACCAGAGGAAGAACGTATTGTAGTTGATCAAATACTTGTTAAGGGCCTTAGGGGCAGCTGGCTTTCCTCCTCTACCCACAATAGTCTCAAAAATGTGATCTTTTATTTCACTGACCGTCTCAGTGTCCATACTGGATAAGTCATAATCTTTCCCTAAGTACTTGATGAGAAAATCAAACGACTTCTGGTACTGCTCCAGTGAGCTTTTGCCTAAGGTGCCTGCCTTATCTCTTACATAGCGTTCATATGTCGCTTTTAGACGATGTTTAATCTTTTTTGTACGTGCCGCATCATCAACACGTCTTACAGTACGAGAGAACTGCCTCAACCCGTTTAATAGTTCATGAAACTCGTTAAAATCATCCGATTTTAACGAGAAGTTCGTTGGTAACTCGTCATCAAATCGCATCACGCGCTTACCTAAAGCAGATATCCCTTTAATCATGCCCTGCGCAAACCATGCTTCTTTAGCCAGAGCTTCAGTTTTAAGCTGCGGTCGACTAGCCTCGGGGATGCCTTTATAAAGACCATCTACCTGTTGTATCGCAATAGGGTTATGTGTTTGACCCTGCTTATCACCTAACTGGCTGCAATAACGTTCGGTGGCTTGTTCACTCGGAGCCCGAAATTTACCAAGGGACTCTCCATCCACCAAATGAGTATGCAGAAGTGTTTTTGCTACTCCCAGATAATGCGCTGTACGCTCATGCAGATAGCTGTGCAGTTGATGTTTGGCGTTTGCAATTGCCATAGCTTCTTCAATCCCTGTGAAGCTTGCCTGTTGAATTACAGTAGAATGCCGACGTTCCATGTCGCTTACCTCCGAAAATATCTCCTTTACGATAAATGCTGCTAAAAACATCGCTTCATCATGTTTATCCGTTTGCAATGACTTAACGAAATAACCGCGTTCAGGGGGATGGTAGCCGATTTTCTTAAAGTGGGAGCGTCGGATGCGAAAAAAATAATTTTTCGAATTACTGTATTGGTATAGGTATGAAGATAATTTGGATAGCGCCATCTCTGTCTCATTTGTGACAGAGTTATGTGACAGAGTCTTGCACGAAAAATGCGTGTTGCAGTTTTATTTAAAATCCAGTGACTTAAATAGAATGGCGGAGAGGGAGGGAATGAGCCAGATAAGCAATATTTGCAATAGTTTTTGCCAGACTTCAAGGTCATCCCGGTAAGCAATAAACAAACTTGCGACAAAATGAAGAATGACAACCGCACCAATAGCAATCCCGGTGCTGGTGGACAGTGTTGCGATAATATTCACTACTGGGTTGCCTGTTGTGGTGATGAGGTCGGCGCCAGCGACGCAATTAACGCTGCCAACTGTTTTTCCAATGTTGCTTCATCAATCAACCCCTGTTGAAACTGCTTTTCTGATTCAAGCGTCTGCTGAGTAATCTGCATAAGTTGCAGGTAAATTTGGGTTCTGCTGGCCTTCGTGCGTTTCAGGTTGATGATTAGCTCGTTCAGATTGGATAACGCAGCACCTGATAAGTTTCGGCTGATTAGATTTTGTCGTAAAAAGGTGTCGAGATAATCCGGATAAGGCAATGGGTTTTTTTGATAAAACGTTACTCGTTCGGCGGCGTTTTCTGGTAATGCATGGTAGTAATCAATAAGGTTTTCACTGTAATCAGCGCTGGTTTCTACCGAGGCGATTGTTGCGTTGAGCAATTTGATTACGTGTTCTTTTTCTTTGCGATCTTCTTCGAAATTGGTCATCGCCAGTGCCAGCAATACGCCAATAAACGTCGCTAATAAGGTGAGAAAGTAATTGATACCCGTGTTGTAACGTTGAATAACAGGCTGAAGTCGTGGTGAAAAAGTGATTAAACCAGAAATTATTAAAACGGCGGTCAGTACCAGGTAAGTCATTGCAAAATCCGTGATGAAAAATCAGCAAATCGTCATGAAATGCATAGTCATAAAGCGGCGATAAATTAACAGGTTAGTTCATGATTTTCCAGTGCAGACTGGTAAGATACAGAGTCAGTTGTGGCAGATGATTACCTAGGCTGCAAGCCTGAAAAAACCAGACATTCGTCTTATCAGGGCTTGAATTCCACGCAGCATTCTCACTATTTTTCGCGACATCCGTATAATCCGCCCCAATATTGAATGATCAAAGAAAGAGGCAAAGCCATGACATGGCGCAATCCACTGATGGCACTGGCATTAACAATGCCGTTAGCTTTACAAGCGAATCCAGCTCGTTTTTATGCCAATGTAGAGAAACAACAAGCGGCTCCCGAGGCGTATGCTTTGTCAGAAGACAATCAGCCCTGGTTGGAACAGGCACACCGACAACGTGCGCTTGATGCGCATAAATTTGTGGCAGCGTTAAAACAAAGCAAAGCACTCTATCAGCAATTAAAAACCTGGCCGGATTTAACATTTGAACAACGGATGGCCTTGTTACCCGAGGTCTTCAAGATTGAGTGCGAAACGTTTGGCATTACACCGCCAGCATTGATCATTAATACGACTTTATATCCTCAGCGTCCGGTTAATTTTGTGTTTGATGTGCGTAATCCCGGGTCGGGGCTTGTTTATCTGAATCCCGATAAACTGAAAACAATGGAAGTCTGGGCGCCACTGGCGTTTTTAGTCCATGAAACACGTCACGCCTGGCAATATCAGTTAGCGTTTTCTGATCAGGGCATGATGGCGGCGGGTTATAAACAGGCCTTTACCACGCAGAGCAAGCTGGAAGGCGCATCATTCAGTGATTTTCTGACACTGCTTAATGAATATGAAGCGTTTCAGTTTGGTAATCATGTGCTTGAACTCTTAACGGAAGGGGAATTTGATTCTGTGATGATGGGCACATTTGCCAGCCAGTTTGATGAGCATCAGCAACTTAAGATTGATCTGACTACTTTGGGTAAAAACACGGAGAATAAATCGGTGCTGGAACAATTTAATGAGGCGATGAAAGTGCAATATGAGCTGCGTTATCCGGCAAAAGAGCAGTAAGAATCTGGCAGTGTGAGCCATTGGGTTCACACTGCCAATCAATATTAACCGTGTGATTCGTGGAAGTGATCACCGTGCTGATGGTGCCAGTGTCCATCGTGTAAATATTCTACGCGTCCCTTAGCAACACGGCGTTTGTGGCCGCATTCCAGGCTATGGCCGTGTTTATGGTTATCATGTTTTTCGGTGATGGCTTCGTGAGTGTGACTGGAATGGCTATGGTGATCATGACCATCATGGTTGTAATCAAAGTGGTCAATGTGCCATTCGGCTGCATGTCCACAATCACTGTTGTGCGCGTGTTTATGAGCATCATGAGTATTGTGTTCATCTGCATTAACCGATAACGCAATACAGAATAGGCCAGCAAGTGACAAAGCAGTTTTTTTCATAGCAGTTCCTGTTCGTTTTTACTCAGTGAGTCAAATAAAGTGTAGACCATCTCAGTTTGTTGTTAGTGCTTGATGTGAGAGGCATAGTCATACAAATCTGTTAATAATTGTTAACAAATCTGGAACGCTATTTTACGTGTATCATGTTGACCTCGTAAATTGAATCAGGAGTAAGTGTGGTTCAAAAATGAAAACGTTTTCATCTAAGTTAAGGCGAATTGTTCTGGTCAGTACTTCAGTTTTATAACGTTCAGTCATATTACGACAGGGCAAAACATTCACTGATTGCAAATGCCTTACCCTGATGTAGGTGCTTTTCCCTTACGGGGAACGTGTTACGTTTATTTTTATGTATTCAATTCCTACTTTTTCATGCCCATTTCATTCATCAGTTTTTTCATCAACGCAGCATCCGGTTCTACTTCAACCGTTTGCATCATGCCCTGATCTTCATGATTTAATACGTGACAATGTTGCACAAATGCGCCGGTAAAGTTGGTGTAACGAGATTTTAAACGTGCTGGAATCAGCGGTTTATTTACCGATAAATCAAGATTTGCCAGTGCTGCTGAAAAGGTTGAATCTGTTGGAGCCGCCAGGGTGTCTTTCCAGACCCAGCTGTTAGCCAGCGTCGGATTAGTTACGACTAAATCTGGATACAAGAATTTTCGTTGCACCTGGAAGGGATTCACATGAATATGAAAGGTGTGACCTGTCTGACCGCTGCCGCCACTGACATACCAGGTGCTGGCGGTGTTTAAGCCAAGTGAGCGCACAAAATCATTACCCGGGTTAAAGTTCATACAATCCCACTGCTTTTCATCGCCTATCGAATCACATGTCATATAAACCTGAGAGCGGAGTTGACCGTCGGGAGTATTGCCGCTGGATTGATTCTTACAGACCTGAGCTTCCGGAGAACCTGCTGGAACATTGTCGCAAGGCGTGCAGCTGCCACCTTCCGGTGGGCAGTAGTAGTCTTTACCCGCATAGAAATGAACAACCTGAGTCAGCCCGGTCATTTCTTGTTCAGTCACGTCATTTAACGGTCCTACACCCGCATACGGTTCTGAGCTGGTGGGATTATACTGACCGTAGATATAGTCATTCTTTGCCTGTAGTAACTGGGCGGTGGTTGGCATAGTGTCGGACACAACAATTTGTGCGGCGCTTCGAACAACATTCGCCAGCAGGTAGCGATTGGGTTTAGAGGACGAGCTATTAAAACTCATATCCACTAAAAAGAATCGCTGACCGACGTTCGGTAGTTTGGCTAATACATCTACCCGATAACCCGGATATAACACCGCTTTGTTGAGCGGCACCGATACGCCAGTAGGTAAGCCATCCAGTGCAATTTCATTTAGGGGAATTGGCGTAGCATTGTCGTAGCCGCCACTGTAAAGCGTGTTTAGTGCCGTTGTTAGATCTTCATCGACGGGAATCAAAGCAGGTTGAATATTGGTGATCATTCCCGCGTGTACAAAGCGCCAGCGTTGAATTTGTCCTTGTAAAAACTCAATGGTTGGAAACGCCTGCCCATTGATGAACGTTGGGCGGTTCAGTTTTTTGTAGCCCGAGTTTTGCAGATTGTCGTAATTCTCAATTTGTCCCGAGGTGTCATAAGCCAGTTGCTGGAATACCATTTGTTTATCAGGCATTTGCTTAATAGCTGGAATCGCATCTAATCCTTTGGTTTTATCGACAACTTTCAATACACCAGCCATACCACTGGCGACCTGAATGGTTGTCGAGCCGTGTAAATGCGCGTGATACCAGAATGTTCCTGCGACATGATCAGCTGGTAACGATACGCGCTGCGGATAGGTTGGATCGCCCGGTTTTATCTCTGCAAAAATATTGTCTGAATGTCCGGTTGGGTCAACATGCCAGCCGTGAGTGTGCAGGTTGGTAATGTTGAATAAGGCTGGATTAATCAGATTGGCGTGAGGTTGGGTGCTGACTTCTGGCGGCACATAACCAAATTTAGTGGATTCACCACCGTGACTTTGAAAATGCTGGTGCTCGGCATTGTTGGTTGGCGCAGGTAATTGATTAAGTATGTCCAGCGCCATTGTTTGCCCGGGTTTGATCAACATGGTCGGGCCGATTGGACGGTTATCATCCGCATTGCCGGTGTAATCACGCAAGGAAACGGTGCAACCGGCAATCTGACTAACCTTATACATGACCTTCATCGAGTAAGGATTATTGGTTGAATAACTGCCATCAGCAAAATTTACTTCGGGTGGATTAAGGAGCTGATTTTGTCGGCTAATGAGTGATTCGACCCAGGTGCTTCCTTGTTGTACTTCGCAACCAGCACCAATTTGAGGTTGGAGCACACCGGACGTGTTACCACCATTGGCAGCACAGGCCTGCATACTGGCACTGAGTGCCATCAAGACAGCAAGTTTGTTCATTGTTAGCGTTTTCATGAGTTTGCCTTTCTCTCTTGTTTTTTTGTTTTTCAGCAGTTGATGTTGTGATTAAAAATAGATTTTTCCCTGAATCGACCAGCGTTTTGGCGGATCGCGTAACGCCGATACAGCGGCATTTCCATCCTGACCCAGTTGTCGTGCGGTGGTTTTGTCGGTCAGGTTCAGCAAGCTGACGGTCAGTGACCATTGTTGTGGATCACTGATACTCAGCCAGGCGTTTACTTTGTGATAATCCGGTTGGAAGCGCAGGGAATCCGCGTGTGGTGACGTGTAATAACCATCTGAATATAACCAGTCGATACGGGCTGAAAAAGAAAGCGCGGTAGAGAAGCCATCGAGCGTGTTTTCATACATCAGGCTGGCTTGGCTCGCGAGAGATGGTGCATGGGCCATGCGCTGCCCGGATAAATCCTGATAACAGATATTGCCCTGGCGGGTTGCACCAAACTGACTGGCGACGTCGGTTTTTGCGACGACACTTTGTAATCGGGTGCAATCTGCAAATTGATAATCCCGGTAGCGAGCGTCAAGCCAGGTCGCCTGCCAGTTCAGCGACCAGGCCTGATTAAATGCAAAGTGTCCGTTCAGATCCAACCCTTGCGAACGCGCACGACTGGCATTTTTCACCACCGCAGCGCCTACGGTGCCATCATCCCCAAGGTGAGTGTTTTGCTGTAAATCCCGGTAATGGGCAGTAAACAATTCAGCCTGAAGTATCAGTTTGTTGTTCCAGGCGCTTAGCTGTGTGCCCAGCGCGTAATTATTTACCTGTTCGTGACGATAGGTCAGGTTCTCTTCAGTCAGGTTATTGAGTTTAAAATTGAATCCACCCGCTTTAGCGCCCCGCGTCCAGCGGAACCAGCTGGTGCTGGCGAATGTCGAAGATGCAGGAGACGTAACGCTGAGTTTTATTTCTGGTAGCCAGTCGTTAAAGCGGTAGTTTTGTGGACCACTGTCGAACCGGACCTGGTCGCTGAACGTCGTATATAAGCCAGGATTAGCGCTGATATCACTGTTGATTTGTTGTTTGAACGCGTTGAACTGAGTGCCGGTTGATTGCTTGTTTTGCTCCCGAGCCGTGCCGGAAAAATCCTTGTCGGTATGGATGTATTGCAGCCGGGTTTCCAGTGATAGCACTGAGTTGATATGAGAAGTCAGCCCGATAAAACTACTGAGCTGTTCGGCTTCCTGATCAACGGTGGTCAACGTAACTTTCGGTGCATTCTGCTTACGTCCGTCTACGTCATTGCTACGGTAATCGACTTGCTCCTGATGCCAGTAAATACCGGCTTGCCAGTCAAAGGTCGGATTAAGTGAGCCTTCAACTCGAATGGCCTGAGAGACAAAATTAACATCATCTTGCAGCCACAATAAGCGTTGTGGACTCGTGCCGTGTGATAAATCGTTGCCGGACAGCTCGAACGCATTGTCGTATGCCGAGGTGATGCTGGTGAGTGTCCAGTTGTCTTGCGCCCAGTTGAGGGTTAACACCGCTTGATCTGCATCGTACTGGCTTTGATTATGGGGAGAGGCGGGAGACTGACGATCGAAGGTATTGTCCACAAAATTCGGTTTACAGGTCGCGGGCAACTTTAACGGATTGTCACTGCTTGAACCGGTGGACTGCCAAAACTGGTTTAAAGCTTGTTGGTCAGATAATCCAAGGCCGTACAGGTTATCGCAACCGCCGGGTTGCCAGGCAAACGGATTTTCCTGATCGTTTTGTTGTCGTTCCAGTTTTAGTGTGGCTGAGAATTGCTCGTCCGGTTGCCAGCGAGTGGACAGCCGATACAGCCCTTGTTGTTGGCTACTGTTGGCAACAGCATCGCCGGATTGATCAATCATCGTCCAGTAACCGTTGTTATCTGAGCGATGCAAGACTGCTCTGATCGCCAGCGTGTCACCGATTGCCTGATTCCAGATTGCGGTGCCGCCCAGTTGACCATACTGCCCGGTTTGTAGCGTTGCCGAACCTGATGTTTCGTCCAACACTGCTGTATGGGTACTGATGGATAAAGCGCCGGCAGTACTGTTAATACCTTGCAATGTAAATTGCGCACCTCGATACAGGGCAACTTCATCGACATCAATTAACGCGGTATTAATACTGCGAGAACGCCCCTGATAACTTTGATCGATATAGATAGCCAGCGTTTGATCCAGCCCGGCATTGCCTTGTGAACCAACACCTCTGAAATACACTTTGGAAGCCGTGGAATTGGCTGACAAATTAAGAGACGGGAAGTAATCACTCAATGATTGCAGGTTGGCATCAGGTTGTTGTGCTAACCAGTCTCCATCCAGATGTCGTGTCAGCAGGGAAGAGTTGGAAAAGGTTGAAGTATGTTGACTTCCTTCAATCAAAATATGCTCTATGTCCACATCATCTGCGTAGGATGGATGACAAAAAATTAGCAAAGTTAACGCGGGAAGCGTGTTGTTTAGCGGTGTACGTCCCGCCTTGATGAAACGTCTTCTTTTTCCACGAGTTAATAGCGCACTCACTCGTCAGTACCTTAATTGTTTTTATAATTGATACGTGAATATTAGATGATTCGGGTTAAAAGACGTATTACAGGTTATTACAACCCATTGACAATAATAATGATTTGTCAATTTAAGTTGACATATGGGTTAATTATATACGGATTTTCAGGCGGTTTTTGTAGGTTGCCGGGTGATGCTGTGCCTCGGTAAGTTGCCAATCTGACTGATTATTCTCATCGATTACCAACCATCAACCACCAAGCATAAAGCCATTCGGTTTTCACTAAAGTCGGCTCATGACGTCACTATTGTTCACACTCATATTTGTTCTTATTTTTAGCCCATATTGGTTAAGTGGTCGGGTGATGGATGTATTTTACACACATGGTGTTATTCGTTCCTGATTAGGTATTTTATCCCTCCCAGGAATGTGTGATTAATCATACAGTTCAACAGGAACGGTGATAACCAGTCGTTAGCATTGATAGACCAGAACGAGTGTTCCCGGACCACAGTGGCGACTCAGTCGCTATGATGAAGCCCTGATAATTGACGGCAGGAATATGATGGCGAATCACCCAGAACATACGGTATTTACACAATCAGTTACGCAGACGCCCACACCGTTGATACAACAGGTTATTGATAACTGGCAGCATTATGACGGTGAACTGAAGTTGGCGTTAACCGTTGATGAGCTTACCCGGGTGAATAGTTTTGTTGCCCGTGAATTCCATCGATTGTATCCAGATTACGAATTACCAGAAGTGAATCCTTATTTGCAGAACGGTATAACCGTGTATGCCGATGACGGTCGGGGAGGTATTACCGCGTGTGTGAATATTTCCTTTGGCGGTGAACTGGGTTTTCCTGAAGGACGATACTTCACCCGATTTCTCAGTGGTTGTAAAAAGCCTGGTGAAAATTGTCTGCAAGTTGGCCGTTTTGCCATTAAACGCGGTGGTTCTGTACATTTTGTTCGTGCATTTATGCAACTGTTTTATCTGATTGCTCGCTGGCTGGGGCGCGATATGGTGTTAGGCGTTATTCCCGCTGCTCGTAAATCCCTGCATTGCGACCGCTTCGGCGCTCGTGTGGTTGATTCAGATGTTGTGCCGGTTTTTGGTGGCGACTCACGTTTCTTACCGATAGTCTGGGATTTTCGCGATTTGAGTGATGTTTTTTATCGCTTTATCGGTGAGCCGCGTTGTCGAATGCTCAAACAAAAAGAAAACCCTCGCCGTAAAAAACACCAGTGGGACAGCTACGCCAGAGTCTATGCATCAGTGCAAACATCGTTTCAGCATTCGCTATTAGAAGATGCTGCCCGATTCATGCAAGGTCGGGTTTTGGATGTGGACTGTGGCACCGCAAAAATCATCCCATTAATTGCTGAACAACCACATATCCAAAGTTATACCGGTATCGATGAATCAGAAGAAATGCTGTTCTACGCGGATGCATTGATAACGGCGTATCAGAATGATCACCAGTCATTCACGACCTGGTGCGGTAGCCTGGACGCGCTAACTGATCAATCCTTTGATGCTGCGGTTAGCCTGAATGGTTATTTTTCCTGGCCTGATGCTGTTGCCATGTTGTCACAAATCTATTGCCACTTAAGCCCGGATTCTATCTTCGTCATTGCTACGCCAAACGCGTCACTCACCCGCCGAAAAATGGAAGCGCTGGATAAAGAAGCCGCCAAAGATTTGCAATTCCACCCCCACTATCAGGAATTTAAAAACCTGAACCTGCAACTGGTCGATAACCCGGACGCCCGTTTTGTCGATATGGACACCTTAGTCGGTGAACTCCGTCATGTAGGCTTCAAAATTGTCGAATGTCATCAACAACATTACCTGGGCGGGATGAATTTTGTGGTGGCGTTAAAAACAGATTAGGGTTAACAAGCCCTGCTTAAGTTTTTCAACTTTCCCTCTTTATATGAATGAGACCTTCTGGCTATTTTTTGTCGCTGACCTGCTCGTTGTGACATTTGCTTGATCAATCACCCCGTACTCTCTCGTCCTGATTTCGCATCAATCAGTTTACGACGAGAGGTACGCATGAAACGTCATCAGAATGCAGAATTAACCGGTCCGGCAAACTTATTCATTCATCAGAAAGTTTGCCTGATCACCCTGAGAAAGACGGTACTGGCCTTTGTGACGTTAGTGGCGTTCACGATTCTGTTCATTGATAAACCCTTAGTGCAGTTACTGGACAGCTATCAGTCAGCCTCGATCAGCCAGTTATTTTCAGTACTGACGAAAGCTGGTGAGAGTGGATTCTGGTTTTCAATTGCCTTTGGCTTAATGCTAACCGGATGGCTGTTCACGCTGGTGGATAACGACAATCTACAGGCCCGGCGAGTAATGCGATTTGGTGGATTTTGTTTTTCTACTCTGGCACTTACCGGTTTGATTGTTGTCTTAGCCAAATATCTGATTGGAAGAACTCGTCCTGAACTCATGTTGGAACAAAATATATATCAACTATTTCCTCTGCATCAGGAATACACGGCGCAATATTGCTCAATGCCATCCGGACATACACAAACCATATTTACCGTCGCATTTTTGTTGATGCTTGTTACACCACAACGACTGCATCGTGGATTGTTTGTAGCGGCTGCCATTATTGGTTTCAGCCGGGTAATGGTGTTTGCGCACTGGCCATCGGATGTGCTGGTGGGCGCTGCGGTTGGTGTCGTTATTCCTGCGATCTTCTTTCGTTATTGCCAACATCGACAATGGTTTCATTTTTGAGATGTTTATCGTCTGAGGAAGCTGTTTCCTGGCAACTACACTTAACAATCATACCGGTTACTGAGGTAAAGATGCGTCTCCAGGGCTTACGCGAGGGCATACACATCGGCATACACAATGGAGAATCCTTATGGTTGTCATGACCAATGTCACCCAGGGTACACGACTCTTACTGGTTGATGACCATGTGCCACTGGCTGAAAGCTTGTCAGAATATTTTACGGCGCTGGGCTACGAGGTGGATTTCGCCTACAACGGTGCCATGGGATTACAGTTGCTGTCAGACAATGAATACGATGTGGCGGTGGTTGATGTCGCAATGCCAAAAATGGATGGAATAGAAATGGTCACGACCGCTCGCGACTCGTTGCATTTACCATTGCCTGTGATCTTTCTGACCGCGCGTGACACGCTGGACGACAAACTGTCCGGATTTGCTGCTGGCGGCGATGACTATCTGGTTAAGCCATTTGCCAACGAAGAGCTGGTGTGCCGCATCGAAGCCTTGTTAAGCCGTGGTCCGCGACGAAATGTTGCCCGTCAGTGTGTTAACGAACTGGTTATTGATCACCAGACCGGTGACGTTTTTTATCAGAATATTCCCATCAAGCTTCATGCCGTGCAACGTCAGCTACTGAGTATTTTAATGCGTCATTATCCCAATGTTGTGAGTCGTCAGTCCGTCGAGCAGGCATTGTGGTCCGGTGTCTCACCTGATTCCGCGCCGTTGCGAACTCACTTGTATCGATTGCGTCAGGCGTTAACTGAGCAGACGGGTAAGCCACTGGTTCAGACAGTCTATGGAAAGGGGTTGCAACTTGATTTTAATTAAGACATTTCGCCAGCTTATAACCAGCAGCCTCGTGTTGTTCAGTATTTTTCAAACCCTGGTGTTCACCATGATTCTGAATGTCGTTGTTCATAACCAGGAAAATCTCACGGCACAAAGCTATCTGAGCCATAGTTGGCAACAGTTGGCACGATATGAAGCCTCATTACCAACGCAACTCAGCGCTGACATTGTTTTTTCCCGACTACAACAGCGATTGAGTGAAACCCGGCCTGAATTGTTGCTTTGGCAAACAGAACCGCTGCCTGATGTAACGGAGATGTTTGATGAGCTGGAAGAAGATATTCATCGAATGCGAGTTCGTTCAGATCGGGGAAACTGGTACGGATTATCTTTTGAAGAACAACGATTTTCAGATCTCGAACAACGTGAGCCGCTGATTATGACCGGGACACTGTTACTGCTGTTTCTTACCAGCACGCTTGCTTTGTGGATTGCCGTACTGATTGGTAAACGCATTGCGTCACCCTTAAATGATCTTGCCGAAGCATTGAAAAAAACAACGGCACAAACCCCTTTGCCCGGACACGCGCGGCCCGACGAAATTGGTCAGCTAAGCCGCAAACTCTCAGAATTAATTACCCGTAACCAACAGTTTTTACAGCGGGAAAAAGAATTTACCCGTCACGCCAGTCATGAATTGAGAACGCCTGTCGCCGTAGTACAAAGCAATGTAAGCCTGCTAAAACTGCATATGCAGGATAATGAAGCGCTGGAACGCCCGGTTAAACGAATCGAGACGGCCTGCAACAACATGAAAAAGCTCATTGATGTTTTTCTGTTGTTAGGGCGGGAAGAAGCAGCATCCGTATCAACAGTTAATGTTTACACTATTGTTAATCAGCAACTGGCCAATGAACATACCGCGCAACATCAGGCAAAAACCGTTGCCGTCACCGGTGAATATGAACTCGACACACAACCCGAATTATTCATCATCTTAATGGCTAACCTCGTTCGCAATGCACTGGCCTACAGTCAAACCCATATTCAGATTGCGATCACGAGCTGCGAAATCATGATTGAAAACGACACCCTGGAATCTCTCAGTGATGACCCAGCCTCAATGGCTCATCCAACGATTACCGGGTTCGGTTATGGTACAGAGATCATAGAGCGAATTTGTGAAACACTACACTTTCAACGGAAGATTAGTATCAAAGAGGGCCTCTATCAGGTGAGGATTCGATGGTGATCACCCTTGTCGCGCATTTCTACTGCGTTACAGGCCGCTTATGTAGCTGACTACACGACGCAATCTGAAACACGCGACAAGTTGGTTAAGGATAAGACGTTAAATTCGCCAGATTTAATTGCCTAATAACACGCCAAGAGGCAGATGTACCCTTGCGCCCCAGGAATATTCGTTGTGGCGATCAATTGGTGGATAGGCCAGCCAGTGATAATGAGCATAACCCTTATCATTCAGAATTTGCTGCATCTCCTGAGTTTTTGCACCAGCACCGTTGTTAATCTCATAGTCACCAGTGTCGATATACAGCGTGGTTGGGATGGTTGGCCCATTGTAATCTCTAACCAGATTTAGCATGTAATCATCATCCCAGAAGAAGCTGCTGGATAAAGCACCGACCGCGCCATAGACGTGGCTTCGGGTCCAGCCCGCATAGAAACTCATTAAGCCACCCAGTGATGAACCCATCATAAAGGTGTTGTTGACGCCGGTTTGCGTGCGAAAGCGGCTGTTAATAATCGGCATGAGTTCCTGTTCGATATAATCCAGGAATTTATCGCCATCACCCCCGTCACCGTAAGTCGCATCATAAGTCGGTGTGTACTCCTTCATACGACCAAATCCCTTGTTATGAATGCCAACGATGATGGCTTCACGCACTTCATTGTTATTAATCATCGTATCCAGCGTGGTGTTGACGTTCCAACCCGTGTTAAACAGATTTTGCCCATCAAGCATATAGATAACCGGGAAGTACGCCTGAGCTTTGTGGCTGTAGCCGGGCGGTAAATAGACATCAATGGTATGACCATACTCAAGAATATAAGACCAGGTGTCCGGGATGCGGGTGATTTCTCCGTTCGTCGGCGCGTAGTTAGCGAATGATGGGTAAACATGAATGGTTTGATTTGGATCGGTGACTTTATAGTTATCACCAAACGACCAGGTTTGGTCATTAATCAGCGGTTTAAATTCGAATGTTCCTTCCGAAGCAGGCACGGTATAACGCCATACAGATTGTCCGGCCTCTTGCCCCCAACTGGCATTTGCGCCAACTGACCAGCTCAGACTGGCTGCATTGCCCCGGATGCTAATGTTATTTCCCCAACCCACATCGTAATGCACGATGATCTCAGCGGCCTGAGTAGCAGTACCTGAAAAAGCACTGAACAGTGCGCCAGTTATTACCAGCGCAGAGCGGACATTCCGCCATGTTTTATTGATCGACTTAAGCATCGTTGCCTCCTCGCTGACTGCATACAGGAATGTATTCTATAAGGAACAACGATACCGGAGACTGGTGAAACTACATAAATGAGTTGGCTATAAGCGATTGCAAAATTTAAAGCTCATGCTTCCCATCAAAGAAATCGACCATAAGATCACTACCATCAATTTCTTCCAGACAGCCCAGATTAACCCGGTAATGGCCCGGTTTATACGTAGAATCATGGAAGGGATAGATACCACAGGTTTTACAGAAATAGTGATTCACATCCCCGTCTCCCCAATGGTAAACCGATAAATTGTCGCCACCACACACCAGGGTGAACTGGGTTGGCGTGAAATGATCTTTTGACATAACCGCATTTTTTCGGCGGCAGATAGAGCAATTACATTGCAATGCTTCTGTGATAGCCGTATTGCTGATGGTGAACTGGACGGACTTACAATGGCAAGAGCCATGATACTTGACTGGATGAGACATGAAACACCTAACTAGCTGATTTTTCAGCACAGTTTAAAGATGTTGAGACGAAATGTCACCAGCGGTAGTGGACCGGGGATTTAATACAACATCCTCGGTCCACAGGTTGGTTTTCAAGCGATCAATTAATGATCTTGCATTTTAATCATCCGTAAACAGTGGAAACTCAATACTGTATAGCCGATTAGATCCTTGTGGTGAATTGCTTCGAATGTCTTCCACGGTCAGTGAGCCATCGGTGTTGTCAGAGATTGAGAAATCTGCCCCTACACTCCCGAAGATTACGGTGTCTAAACCAGATAAACCATTAAAAACATTATTCCCTTGTGTCGCCAGAAATACATCATCACCCAGAGTCCCCACTGACGGGAAAGCAACCCCGAGGGAGGAATTATTATAGTTGAGCGAGGCTGCGATACGGCCGTCGTTCAGGGTGGTGAGGACCGGACGGTACTGATTGTTGAGGGTGTTGCCGGTCAGCAGCTGTTCACCGGTCAGGGGTGAGCCGTCCGCCCGGTAATGACGGATGAAGGCGGCAAAACCGCTGTCATCGCCGGAAGTGGACCACCAGGCGACAGACCAGCCGCCGTCCTGACGGTGGGTCAGGGAAGGTTGCTGCTGCCCGTCGGCGGTGTACTGATTGACGGTAAAGGGTGCCGTCAGGGGTGAGCCGTCAGGCGCAAACTGACGGGCACGAATGCTGTGACCGCTGACATCATCCGGGCTGTCGGTTGTCTGTGGCAGGGTCCATGCGATAACCCAGCCGCCGCTGATGAGTGGTGTGACGGCAATCTGGTCGAGTCCGGCCGCATCACCGACGGCGAGCTGACTGACGGTCTGGCGGGGACCAACCGGGCGCAGCTGTTCATCAAAGCGTTGCATGACGATGGCATCACCGGCCTGCCAGCTGAGTAGCAGGCTGTTGTCAGTGAGACGACGGAGGTCGGCATGGCGAATGGCTTCTCCGCTGATGCTGTACTGATTAACGGACTGATACTGGGTGTCAAAGCGTGTCAGGGTGCGGGCATTACCGTTCAGGGCGACGAGCGAGTTGTCGGCCATAAAGGTGGCCCGGGGGCGGTGTCCGGTGTTGCTGAAGAGATAGCTCCAGCCACGGACAGACTGCATCTGAGCGTTATACACCCGGGAATAGGTGTTAGAGCCATCCAGTGCCAGCACCATGACACGGCCATCCGGCGCGACAATTACCCGGGAGAGGGTGTTGGATGTGCTGTCCACGGTGATACGGCTGTACTGCACGGTGCCACTGGCTTCGATGCGCCGGAGGTAGGAGCGTCCACTGGCGGTCCAGCTGGTGACGAGGGCACCGTCAGGCAGGGCGGCGATGTCAGTGTAGTCACCGCCGCCGAGATAGAGAGTCTGGCCGTTTGCCATCAGGCCGACACTGAGCTGAACGGTGCGTTCGACACCGGCATTATCGACGTAGATAAAGGTATCGATACCGGTGAATCCGGGTTCAGGGGTGTATTGCCACTGTCCGTCGACCTGTTCCAGGGTACCGTGAGCCGGTTGTGTCAGCGGGATGGTGAAGAAGGACAGAGTGACCTGTGAGTCGCGGGCCAGCTGTACCTGATGGTCGATGACGACGGCATCCGGCAGGGCGCTGCGGAGCGGCAGACGGGTGTCACTGAACTGCAGCGCTTCAACTGCGAACAGGGTGATGGTGCCATCCGGGCTGTCCGGACGGTTATCGGTCAGGGTGTAACGTCCGTCACCGTGGTCGGTGAGTGTGTAGTCGGCACGCGCACCGGAGACATGGACCACATCGGTATCGTTACCACCGTCAACAGCGGCGGGACCGTTCAGGTAAATGATGTCATGACCGTCTCCGCCGTCAATGGTCTGTCCACCGTGAATGGTGTCATTCCCGGCGCCGGCATCAATCACCTGTGCCTGCACAATCAGGTCATCACCGTCTCCGGCGACCACCTCGGTGGCCTGGTAGATACGGTCATTCCCGGCACCGGCATCAACAAAATAGCCGCCGTGAATGGTGTCATGGCCGTCAAGGGCTTCAACGCGGCCCTGGCCGGGAGGGAGATAAATGGCATCGTTGCCAGAATGCCCAAGACGCAGGTCAATACCGGACACGGAGCCGAGGGTGGGGAAAGCAATCCCGAGGGAGGAATTATTATAGTTGAGCGAGGCTGCGATACGGCCGTCGTTCAGGGTGGTGAGGACCGGACGGTACTGATTGTTGAGGGTGTTGCCGGTCAGCAGCTGTTCACCGGTCAGGGGTGAG
>CBFHMJ010000008.1:0-8943 GCA_965656875.1 Alteromonadaceae bacterium | reverse complement strand
CTGCTACCGTGGAATATAGACTTAACACTGACCTTACCAACAGACGCTCTCTAAAAAAGTAGTGTCCACTTAAAACAAGTGGGCACTTAATCTAAAGTTATTCAAGATGCCACCACCGGACGGTTACAAATTTAACCAGTCTGGGACGATAAGAATGAACTGAGTCTTGTATTCCAACAGAGAGGATAGAGGCATTAGCACAGCTAACCTGTATCATTGGCAGCAGAAATTCAGGAGCCGCAGTCGACGTTTTCAAGGTCGTTGTCACCATCCCCTTTCCAACCCAAAATTAAACAACATCGAAAATATTTGTTAAATTTATTACCAGCTGATCACCCCCTCAACGTCTCTAGAGTCAAAACGGTTTTTACGGGTAATACGATGAATGATGCTAACTCACATGAAAACAGCAGTGAAACTCAAGGGCTGTATAAAAGTCTGACACCGCATATAGACGTTGGTGACAATGTTTATGAGCATGCCTTATATGAAGCAATGACCGATGAATTACATCCGGATGTCCGTAATATTGCCATCACCGGGCCTTATGGTTCGGGTAAGAGTTCATTGCTGTATTCATTTAAACAAAAACACCCGTCTTTCAAGTACGCCTTTGTATCTTTGGCGCATTTTAAAGAAGACCCAAAAACTGAGTTGTCGCCAGAAGACAGTAGTCAGAGTGAAATTGAGCAAAGTATTGTTCAACAATTAATTTATAGCGTGCATCAGCACGACATTCCCAATTCCAGATTTAGTCGAATTAACACGCTCGATACCAAAAGTGCGTTGGGTTATGCCGCGTTTATTATGGTCACTATCCTGCTGATTCTGTTTCTCGGTAGTGACTGGGCAACGACCTCGTTAAAAGCGGGCTGGGGAGAACTCACGACATTATCGATTAGTGGATTCTTTATCTTGTATTACGGCGTGGTTCTCACCAAATTAATACAGCGTTTCTTTTACTCTTCTGTTAAGAGCATCGAAATTGCCGGACAAATTAAAGTAGAAAATGAACAGCAACATTCAGTGTTTAATCAGCATCTTGATGAAATTATTTATTTTTTTGAAGCGACTAAAACCGATGTCGTTGTGTTTGAAGATTTAGACAGATTCAATCGTACCGATGTCTTTATTAAACTTAGAGAGATCAATCTGTTAATAAAACAAAGTGATCATGTAAGACATCCAGTCTGGTTTGTTTATGCTGTGCGAGATGACCTGTTTATGAACAAGGATCGGGTGAAGTTTTTTGATTTTATCATCCCGGTTATTCCGGTCGTTAATGCAACGAACTCTTACGAAGCGTGCGCCAGTCAGCTTGCGAGAGTATTCAAGCATCATACGCAGCTGACGCCTGTCGATGAACAATTGATTCGTAACGCCGCATTGTATATCGATGATATGCGGTTGATTAGAAACATCTGTAACGAGTTCAATATTTACCTGACTCGTCTGGTCGTAGAAGCCAACATTCATCTTAATATCGATAAACTTTTTGCTTTTATTGTCATAAAAAATCTTTACCCGGATGAGTTTTCAAAACTCAACCGTAATAACGGTATTATCGCTGCCGTGTTCAACAATCTCACTGTTCAGAAAAAGATCAGAAAAAACAAAATCGACCATGACATTCAGGCATTACAAAACGAACAGGAAGATATTCAGGAGCTGTTGATCGATAGCTGGCATGATCTGAGTCGGCTGGTGTTGTATGAGATCTATCGAATGCTTCAGGGACTCGATACTAATAACCAGTCGGTAACATCAATCGACTATCTTGAGATTTCAGAGAGGCAACTATCAGCGGGTGAGATGCTCACAGATGCAATGATTTATCAATTGCTAAGCGGTGAATCGTTTAACGTCGTTTTCACCGCAACGGACAACGAAGAGAAAGAGAACACCAGCCAGCTAACCCTCAAGCTACATGACATAGCTATCGAAGAATTCAAACCGAAGGCCGACATTCTTAAAAAGCGGGAAGATCAACGACAATCCCGCATCATTAAAAGAATCCAGACACTGGAACACGACAGTAAACACATTGAAGAACTGCCAATATTTCAGTTCATTAAACAACATCCCGATACCGAGCTATTATCTGACATATCGAATAAACCACTTTTGGTCATGCTATTCCGCTCAGGATATATAGAGGAAGACTACGGCGATTACCTCAGTTATTTCTATCCCGGCACATTAACCATTCGCGATAAAAACTTCTTACTGGCCGTTAAGGAAGGACGGATATTACCGCCGGATTATGTATTGGATAATGTTGCAGAAATCCGCAAGAACATCTCGGAAAAAGACAGTGTTACCTGCCTGTTTAATTTCCAGTTGTTGGATTATCTGTTGGCGAACAATGATAAGAGACTACTGCCACTGATTAATATGCACCTGTTCCTGGATGAAGGTGAACCCGTTGATTACAGCGTTATCCACCAGCCAGAACAGCAAGCTAAACGTTTGAATTGCAGCAAAGTTATTAACGACCCTTTGTCTGTTCGTTCAGCCACATTTCTGGTCAGTGCGCTGGTCATGCTCAATCAAACGGAACGCTTTCTCCAATGGCTCGATGCTGAAAGTGCTCACATTCTGTATCTGTATAATCATCACAACAAGTTTTCTACGCTATTCACGCCAGCATTAACGTGCATGGACATAAACAGTAGCCATGAGTTATTACTAAAAGCCCTCAAAAAGCTGAGTGATACCTGGTTAGCTGACCCAACAAGGAAGAACGTTAAAATCAATCAGGTACTGTTACGGCATGTGCTGGCCAAACTTAGTGATCCATTTGAGTTGGTCAATACTAACGAGCAAACTGAAATTTCAAAGGTATACCAGATCAGTAAACATCTGCCGGTTCATTATCGCCAGATATCCAGAGATATTAAAATACCTGATTTCTATCACTTTATTTGTAAACACCGATTATTTGCGATTAATCAGTACATGATCGATATGCTCATGAAGAAATGCTATAGCACAGTTGTTGAGCGGTCAAAATACCCTTCATGGTCATTCAGCACCGTGATCGCGACCAAAAACGAAGGACTGATTCAAGGTCTACTCGATCATATGACCATCTACATTGAAAAAGTCATTGCTAATAATGGAAAGCATCGAGAGTCCGAAGAAGCGCTTATTATGATGCTGAATACACTGGATGATGAACACTACATTCAGCGACTGATTGACGAACTGGATTTCGAGATCCGGTCACCAGAAAGCATTAACAACCCAATCGCCTGGTATTTGTTACTGTTCAATAATCGGTTTCCAATACGTTGGGAAACGCTTAATTCACACTATGTCATCGATGAAAAAAACTGGACAATTCAACTTGATGCCATTGCGCCAGTTCGCCAATTTTTAACAAATAACTATCTGCTGCTCAGTGAGCAATCAGGAATTAGCCACCTGTTAGCCGATCACGCCGTTCAGCTATTGTTACAACAGCCACTTCTACAGGAACCATCCGCAAATGATGAAATATTAACCGTGTTATTGCCGGTGTTTAATCCTGTAACCCTACACGAGTCGGACGCCGTCAAACCTTCTCATATCTCAATACTGCTGCAACACGGTTTATTAAATTTTTCAGACGAAAACACGAAATATCTGTTATCACTCAGCGATCATAAACAAGATAATTTATCCGCAAATGCCCTGTTCGCTGACTATATCGCCCTGCACTATGACGCATTCTTTAACCTGTATCGTTTCGATAAACTCAGTGTCGATAGCTGGTTTGAACTGGTTGCAAAGCTGGAATCTACCCCGGAAAAACTCGAACACTTGTACCGTCATACCCCGGAACCGCTTCTCCAGCAATCGTCTGCAATTACCGAACATGTTCTGCACGCCAAACTGGAAAAACGAATCGGGAGTTTTTCATCGCTACGTCAACTCATCGAATACACGCAACACCATGAAAATTTCAGCTGGGAGATCAATCTGTTAAAACCGGTTTGCCTTGAGATTGAACAAAGTAAACCAACCGACGCACTGGCGCTGACCTGCTTACTGAGTCAGGAATTTAATCAGGCCATCCACTCAAAAGGTGAAATTCCGTTGGCTGACACGCAAGCCAACCGTGAAATACTCAACGCGCTTGCGCATATTCAGGCCATTAATAAGTGGTCAGAAAGCAAAGACGGTTTATATATCCAGCTTTAATGCCCTGACTGGTAAAATTCGCCGGTATCTTACTTTTCAGGATACCGGCGATTGACCATCACATACATTCCCCCGTGATATCCATACGCCGCGCCGCGTTCCCTTATAGTCATTACCGCAAACTAAGTTTTCCCGTAAAAATCACACGAGTAAGACTATGTTTGATGCTAATGATCCACTTCACTGCGACTGGATTAAATCATTTGAAGTAACCGTTTCCCGACCGCTTCTGTTTGAACCATTTTATCTGAATGTCTATTTCACCGCTGATTACCCGCACCCGGATGCCACAATCACCATTGTCAGTTCAGACACGAAAACGTTTGATAAACATGACTTAAGACACGCACACCGACACCGAATTGCCAGTAACAACGTGTCCGGGAAAACGGGCGTGCCGTTAAAGGAAAGCGACTTAAACCGCTTCTGGTCAGTTCGCCTTACATTTGTTGACAACGATGGTGTTGAACGATGTTTTGACCGAGACATTCTGTTTGGTCAGATTGATGTGCTTAATCCAACTCATGATCGGGAAACACTTTTCCCCGAGCGCGTCCATCCGGCGTATGAACACAGGAAAGATACCGGTGTTTGCTTTAGTGGCGGCGGCACCCGCGCCCATTTGTTAGCCGCCGGACAAATGCGGTTTTTGCAGAAGTATGGTCACGATAAAAAGATTGGGTATTACTCGTCGGTCTCAGGTGGTTCCTGGGCATCATCAATTTATACCTTTGCCAGCAAAGCCAATATTGAAGGCTTACTCGGTCAATGGGTTGAACCCGAGAATGCTAAAAAACGGTTGAAACAGAAAACCATTCCCACGATTAACCGTGGTGCATCCAGTGGTGTGTTTTTCGCGTCGCTCTTGTTCAACCTGGTACTGACTATCCGTCAGCAATTTGCAGAACATCCGGAAGCAGCCAGCGACGTTGATGCGACCTTCCTGGAAAGATTCAGTGTCGCAGTCGATGAATTTATGCGAGTTCCACCGGATCGCCTGTGGATTGAAGCGGTCAATCTGGCGTTTCTGGTGCCAAATTTACCGTTAAGTCTGACCGACCGGGTGATTGAAAGTTCGTTCACACTGGACAACGCCTCTCATGAAGCGATCAAGCAAAATAGCGGGCAACTGCAAAGCCAGATCCTGAATATGCTTCAGGCTAATTACTCACCGCACGAAGATTATCCACCCTATTACATTGCCAATAGCCTGATGTTACGACCACAAACTGGACGGGCCGACCATTATATTCCCTATGAATACACGCCGTTATATCAAGGTGCTGGTTTCCAGGGTGACTGGAGTACCGGCACATTTAAGTCGATGAAAATCGGAGGCCACTCTCCGATGTTCAGTTACGACACTACACTGATTTCAGAAGTCAGTAAGAACAAAGCCTGGGTTATGCGCCAGCAGTTTGATTCACATGCCAGCCTGGCAACCGCCACTGGCACCAGCAGTTCTGCCTTCGCCGGAGCAACCAGTGTATTGTCTCAGCCTTCGCTCATCCCGGTGGAGAAAGTGTTAAATAGCCTACTGGATGCAGATGGTAACTCACTGAATCTAAACGGTTATGAATCCTTGTACGACCTGATTAAAGATACCGGATTACTGGACGCATCAGACCCCAGCCAGGCGGCGGTTTTAAAAGTATTTGCTGAAGACAACGATCCGCTCACGCAACTTATCACCAGCGCCATTAAGTATCTCGGGATAGACGGTCTGGTTCGCAAGATGACGCCGAACGCTAATTATTTTTCACCGATACGTGCTGAATCTAAAGTCAAAAATACCCAGGTTAATTTTGGCGATGCCGGGCTATCCGATAACTTCGGCTTAATGGCGCTGCTCCGTCGTGGCGTTAAAAAGATCATTGTGTTTGTCAATACAGGGACTGAACTGGAATTGTTAGATAAACCGCTGGACAGTGGTGTGACATCTACGATTGACCAGGGCATGGCAGCGTTCTTTGGTAAAGCAGATCAACCGATGGATGTCAGTGGTGTTCGTTTTGATGGAATGGAAGTCTTTGACGGTGCGAAGTTTGCGAATCTGGAAAAGCAATTACTCGATTGTAAAGCCAGAAAAGAACCGCAGGTTGCGCGTACTAAATTACGAGTAAAAACGAATAAGCGTTGGGATGTGCCAGAAAGCCCTCAAGTGGATATTTTATGGTATTACAATTGCCGACCAGAAAGCTGGGAAGAAGCTGTCGGTAAGCAAGTGATCAAAGCACTGGATAAAGAAGGCACTAAGCACATTGGTAAATTCCCTTTCTATGAAACCTTTAAAGTCACGATTCTTGGCACCCAGGCCTTTGAATCAAATCTTATGACAGACATCGCTCAGTGGAATCTTGAAACAACCAAAGACAACGTAGAAGACTTACTGAGTTAAACAACTATCAGGTCTCACGAGCCTGTAATAGAAAGGCACCTCCTTTCGGACGTGCCTTTCTATTCTTAACCGTGCTACCTCTGTTCGTTTCAATCTTCTACGCTATCGGCATCAGTAAATGTGCCATTAAGAGTCGTTCAGGCATTCATATAAAATATGCGAGATTTACAAAAGCAGACGTTCGGTAACGCTCAGCTAAGTGGCGCGCAAAGCGCGTCCTTGCTTGAGCGCCTTGTTATGTGTTTTCTGCATTATTGAAAGGAATGATGCTAGCTAGACCGTCATCAACATCAAGACCATAAGCGACAGCAATCTCTGCTACAGATACACCACACTTTTCTCGTAACTTGAAAAGCTCCCGCTCAAGCATCGATGTTTGTACTGGGGTATCGAATTTTGAAAACTTTGGGTGCCCAAGCTTGTTACTAAAATCTTGGCAAGCTTTTCTCATTCGCCTCAAAGACTTTGCCAAGTTGGAATCACTTGGTAAGGCCTGAAGGGAATTTGTTAATTCAGATCTAATATCAATGACGCTTTGCGCGCAATGACCTGCATCTTCCATGTTGGCCGGATTGAAAAGAACGCGTTTATTTTCCAGAAACAGGACAATATTTTTTGCCTCATCAGCTTCTATTGTCGGCGCATTCCATTGAATACCGAATATTGGGCAGCTGAGACCCGTAATATTTTTATATATTCGTTCAAACTTCAAAGCTTAATCCTTGTATGACACATAACGCCCGGCTCATCGGCGAGCGCAGCGAGTCCGGTGGAGGCCGCAGGCCGGAACGAAATGCAGCCGCTTGTTAAGTTTTGAATCATAGAACTGACACTAAAAATGAGCCTATTGACGCAATGCTACCGGCGCTAGGTAAAGTACTAAGGAGCGTCTTCACCACTGTTTTACTAGGCTTATCAGTGTGAAACTGAGCTTCAACTGCATCGATAATCTCATGTGATTCTTTCGAAGCACTTTCTGGTAGGTTCAATCTATCTATTTCGGACCTCAAAGCACCAATATGTTCCGCTATTTCAGGTGAATCTATTGAAATATTAATCGAATTGTCAGTTGAATTTTGGTTTACGCGATTGTTTGACCCAGAGATGTTGTACGTAACGTTCTGGACAGCACTTTTTGCTTCAGGAATTCCAAGCTTAATAACATCCATTTGATACCCTGCAGGGATTCCGTGGAATTCTTCGTGGAAACCTGGATCGACAACTTTATAGGTTTCCTGCGCTCCGTTACTCATGCTCTGTTGTATCAAATCTCCGCTTTCGATCAATATATCTGACCGCTGGATAAATATTTTTTTCTTCTGAACACTGGCTCTAACATTGTCTATCTGTTCGCCACTTTGCTTCAGAATATTCACTGTGTCATTTAGTAAATCGTCGAAACTCATTATTATTCACTCTCCTTGAAAACTTAACAATTTAATATCGACCCAATGGGTCGTTTCTCTACCAATGGTTGGGTCATTTATCTGATTGTACCTGTTTTATCATACATCTTAAGCCATTTCTAAATAATAACATTTAGAAAAATCATCTTTTGACAAAAAGTAGAAAACGACTCATTTGCTCGTTTTCTTGACTATGGGGGCAAAGTATTCAAACGTGTATACACGTACAGTATTAATTTTTATTGGAATAGATATGGGAACATGCTCGCTATTTTTAAACTCAATCATAGATTACATGTTAGCCAAACAATATTCTTTACGGTCGGTTGACACTTACCTGAAATGGATTGCTGGCTTTATTAATTATCACGACAAGCGGCACCCCTCATCTATGGGGGATAATGAGGTCGAAAAATATTTAGACTATTTGGTTTTGAAGAAAAATGTATCACCTAAAACCCAGGCGACGGCTTTAAATGCGCTGGCATTTTTATATAAACACATCATAAAACAAGAGTTATCGCCCGACCTTGTCTTTGTGCGTAGTAAAAAACAGCAAAAACTTCCGATTGTTATGACACCTGATGAAGTAAAATTGTTGATGTCATTTTTAGATAAACGCTATTACTTAATCGCTGGGTTAATGTATGGTAGCGGTTTACGCGTGATGGAGGCTGTCCAATTACGTGTTCAAGATATTGATTTTGATTATAAAAGCATTCGGATATGGAATGGTAAAGGTAATAAACATCGCATAGTGACTTTAGCCACTGAGTTAATTCCTTTATTAAGAAGTCAGATTATGCAGGCCAATGATTATCTGCTGCTTGATATAAAGAACGAGCAATTCGCGGGAGTTTGGATGCCTAATGCCCTTGCTCGTAAATATCCATCCGCAAATAAATCTCTGGCATGGCAATATTTGTTTCCCTCTTATAAATTAAGTGCAGATCC
>CBFHMJ010000007.1:0-23079 GCA_965656875.1 Alteromonadaceae bacterium | reverse complement strand
GGGATGAATTTGCGTTATCTTTCACTGGCATACTCGACTGTAAATTGCGAATAACAACAGAGTGACGTGAAAAGCGCTTAAATCAAAGATGTGATGACCGGACGGTTACGCACTTTTAATCAATCACAAAATATATAGCGTAATCGACGTCCGTCACAAATATCTCATGAGTCATCTGACGGACCCAGTATGGATATTACATATTCACTATTCTTACTGTAGTCAATAATAACGGGCTGAGTATTGACTATAATTTCACCTTCAAATGCCACTCGACAAGAATTAGTGGGTAAAAAATGCCGTTATTCTTTTCACAATTCCATCTCTAACATCGATATCATAACTTGCTCCTTTTATGTGAACATAGAGTCCTTCAAGTTCACTGGTTATTGTTTTATTAACTCTGAACTTACCTAATTCCCCCCTGAACCAGGTCAAATGGCAAACGAGCCAAATTCATTCCTCTTTATTTACTTAATCGCCCAAATTTTATAACAACCTTAAATCTAATTTAGAAGAGCAGAAGAAGCTAAAAGAAGCATTGTATAATTAAGCCGATACAAATGGCAGTGACATCCTGACCACACATGAAGCACTGGGCGAGCTGATTCACGCCGGGCTGCTGTGGCATAGATAGCCTAATACAAAAGCAAACGATGCAAGAGATTTACATAAAGGAATGAAAAAATGGGAATAAACAGGGTTATCTTTCTACTTGTTACTATCCTTTCAGTAGCTGGCTGTATTAAAAAGCTGGAGATTTCCAATATCAATACGACAGGGGAACTTTACACATTCATTCTTGAAAGGTCGGTTTCTGAAATTAAAGCATCCCTTAATGAATGGGATGAAAAGTGTAAAGCGCTTTCCTGTAATAAATCCTCGATGCTAAGAACAGCCATGGCAGCACAGGATGCTGAACAAATTCAAAAGTTGTTAAAAATCGGCGCTAATCCAAACTTAATCATTGGAAATGGTAAAAACAGTTATACGTTACTTGGATGGGCAATCAGGACATCCAATACTGATTTAGTGATTAATTTGATTGAAGCTGGTGCTGATGTAAATGCATTCAACAGCAATAGTAGAAAAGAACCTTATCCAATCTTTACATCCGTATACCATAGAAACCATGCAGTAATGGAAATCTTAATAAAGTCTGGGGCAGATCTGGATGTTAAAAACATGCTAGGAAGTACGCCATTATTAATTGCTGCTTATGCGGGAAATTGGAAGGGTGTTTGGCTGTTTTTAGAACATGGCGCTGATCCGAACTCTAACAGAGATACATTAATAGAAGTGATGCTAAGAAACAGATTAGGCGTTTCAGGAGAGCAAGGTGATTACAGAAGTAAAGTTCAGAATTATTTAAATCAACATCACAAATAGCAAATTTATTCGTAGTATGTACCACGAACTCATTATCAGAAGAAACCAGTTAATAAGTCGATTGATCGTGTTTCACAGTGGAGAGACAAGGGTGCAAAGTGAACGTTAAAATACAACAGGTGCTTTGTTTATTATCAGGCATCTTACTGGGCTATTTTCTTAAAGGTAGCCATGAACAACCGCCAGTTGAACAACAATATGGTTCATTAAGAATACCAGTACTGGATGATTGTATAGATAGCTTTAATGGATTGACCGATCCAACAATCAATAGTGTTAAATTGGTTTATTTTGATATGGACATTCAAGGCTTGAATGCTAATCAGTACATAAAAATAGGGCATGTTGGTTACCCATCAAAAGTCATGTCAGCGGTGCATAAACAATTAAAAAATTGTATACCCGATACACAGGTTACTTATGATAATGACGGGATGCTTGCACAGGAGTTACATTCCTACTTTGGTTTATCAGCAACGACATCAATACACATCGTTATAAAAAACGGAAAAGCCTATTTGACCTATAAAAAGTAAGCAGTAGACAGATCATCAACCAATAGTTTTTCTAATTTCAGCATGTAAACCATCGTCATATCGACGCATCTGCTATACAGAAGTTAACTGTTAACAACTGAACAAGCACACCACCGCCAGGGTGACTACTCATCGCCAGTAGAGCGTTGAGCAGTCACTGGGTTATCTGGCTTTTATGCCAACAATGTTAACGTCAGCAACATTAACCTCAATCTTTGGCTTTCCTTTTCCTGTTAGTTCAACCCAAACTGTATCCGCTTTAGTGGATAAACGGCTGGTAAGTAATATGCCTTGTTTTAACTGATCAGTGACCATCACTTTTACCTGAACAACAACCTGATCCGGATTTACTGATGTCCATTGCTGTTCATCCGATGAACTGGCAACGACATCATGGTCGATGTGTTGAGCTGGCTTGGTGGAGCTATCATCAATTTTTTTAGCTGCATTCAAGGCATCTCGGCTTTGAGAACGGGTAATGCCTTTCTTGAGCGCTTGTTTACATAACTTCTCACAAGCGTCAGGTGAAGTCTTATGCAATAAACGTAAATTATTGAGTGTCTCAGTGTCTGACGTAACTTCCTGTTCATACAATGCGTTTACGTACTCAGGTAGTTTCAACAATGACAGATGTGTTGAAACATAAGAAATATTTTTACCAATACGTTTGGCAATATCTTTCTGTTTCCACTCATTATCAACAAAAACATTTAACGCATGAGCTATTTCCATTGGTGTTAGATCATCGCGTTGAATATTTTCAATTAATTCACCAGCAGTATGATCTAAATCTGACTGTTCTTTTTCATTAATAATGATATCAATAGTGTCGATACCAGCATGCTGACAAGCGCGCCAACGACGTTCACCTTTCTGAATTGTATATTTGCCTTCATTATCTGCAGGACTGACGATAATAGGCGATTGCTGACCTTCTGACGCAATTGTTTCTGCAAGACCTTCAATATCCTGAAAACGTTTTCTGACCTGATCTTTAGAGATAACGTCTGATACAGAAACGGTTAGTACTTCTTTACCACGTTTGGTTTGTGCAGCTTTTGCCAGTTGTGATAAGCCTTTTAAATTACCAATAGCCATTAGCCTACTCGTTCAATGATTTCTTCTAACACACATTCAACTTCTTTTGACGCAACATGTCCGTAACGAAGCTCCCAGACAGGGATACCTTCCGTTGTGGCAGAATCAAGAGGAGGGCGGTGCATGATTTTATGTTTAAAAAGCAATTCAGGTACTGAAGCTTCAAGTTCTTTCAATGCATTATCGTGATTAACGGAACGATCCATATCATTGATAATGATCCCTGGTATTTTCAGTTCAGGATTAAATGCCTCTCGGATCCCAATTATGGTATTCAATAATCCTTCAACGCCATCAACCGCAAATCCAGATAATTTGACTGGACAAACAACATCAGTAGACATAGCCAGTGCTGCAATTAATTTACGGCCTAAGCTTGGCGGGCAATCAATTAATACATAATCGTATTGCTCAATAACAGGTTTTAAATGATTAACAGGATTCATAGCTTGTTCGATTGGAATTGCTTCCATTTCGAATAATTCAGGATCATTTTTAGGTGTTGGTATGAGATCTACACCTGATGGACAATTAACTACTGATATTTTATCCAGTTCACTTTGAAATAAATCAGCTGTTTTTGTTCCATCAATCATTAAGTCGATATCACCATCATCTTTGGTAAATCTTGGCGCCAGTCGAGATGTTGTATTCCCTTGACCATCCATATCAATAACAAGGACTTTCTTCTTTTTTTTGAGTGAAAGGTAAAATGCTTGCTGAATGCATAAGGTACTTTTACCAACTCCACCTTTTTGATTCGCAAAACTGATGACTTTTGTCATTAATGATCCTGAGCGTGTTTTAGAGGTTATTCATAATTGAATTTAACGACTGATTTTAGAGAGAGGTGTGTGATACTTCAATTGAAAATCATGTAATTAAGCAAATTAATTTAAGGATTTGTACAAACTTTCACATGTGAAAGAAAACGTGCAATAAACCCATATATATCGTTTATTAAAAATTAATTTGAACAAAATATTGTTCAGTATAAATAAGATCTCAAAGAGATCAGTATAAAGGATCTAGATCAGGTTATGATCAGGTTACAGACAAGAAAAAGTGATGTAACTATATGATATAACTTTAAATAGTAAATTTTTACCGTGCAATAAACCTATATAGTTCTGTGCAACAAACCAATATATTGCCGTGCAGTAAACCCATAGGGTGTATTAAATTCATCTTATTTATACACAGGATATCCAGTTTTTATACACAGAAAATCGGTTTTTTCTGAATTAAGTGCAACAAACCCATATATTTTGATGGACGAACTTGCCACGTTTTTGTTTATCATGTTCAATATAACAGCAATGCTGTGCGCCTTTAACCACGTATTATCCATGTGTGCAGCAAACCCATATAATACTGTGCAACAAACCCATAGGTTATTCGTCAGGTTATACACAGAAAATGTGGATAACTTTTGGTGCTACACAGTAGACTGATACCGAATGAGCAGTGGTGCTGAATTTTATTCGGAATTATGAGCAAACGCACTATTTATTACTGTGCAATAAACCCATATAGTCAACAGAGTACTATCCGATAATATTAAGCGTGCAATAAACCCATATATAAGACCCGTTTATGGGAAAGTTGTGTCTCATCTTCTGTGCAATGACCCCATATATACGTAATCATCTTTATTAATCGTGCAGTATACCCATATATGAATGCGGTAAACGTGCAGTTATCCCATATATTGATTAATGGATATTCAATCAGTATTTTCTTTCATCAATATCGTGCAACAAACCCACTTGTTTCCTCATTTTTTACCAGTCAGAAATTTTTAAACGTGCAGTAAACCCATATATAAAGGACTATCCGTGCAACAAACCCATATAATCATCGGGTAAAAATCAGAACCGTGCAGCAAACCCATATAGTAGAGCGTGAGAAATCAATAAGTTAGAGAATTTAAGATCCTGCCAGGAGAATCATTGATCTAAGCAGAACCTGTGCCAACTGAATATCTGAGGGAGGTTTGTGGGAAGCTTGCACGGTTAACGGAAATGCCAGATGCATGAGGATACTGATATATCATTGAAAAATAGATGAATTTCTTTATAAAGACTTTACTGTGCAGTAAACCCATATATTTCATGATCTGGTGAAATCTGTGATAAATCCTGCGTGTCGTATGAGGGACAAACAAAAAAGGCTCCTTAATTTGGGAGCCTTAATCAGTACAGGGTGCTGCAATGCACGGTAATGACACTCTAACGTATATTTTGTGAGATCGTTTTTTCCTCAATGATGTCGTGGTCAATGAGATTCTGCTTCATCGCTTTCAATTCAGTTTGCTGTTTACGCTTGTTTGATGCCATGACTTGTTTAACAAAATTTTCATGGGGACGGATAACGTAACGAACGTCGACAATTTTTCGACCTTCCTTAATCTGATTTGCATCATAGTCACTAACAACTTCCTGTTTGATCAATGCTTCCAGTGCATTTTTCATGGCCCGAACATTTTCAGGCATTCTTGGACTCAATTCTCGAGGACTTTGACTTAAAAAGCTAATCAATGATGGTGTATAAGGTGCATCCGGGTGTGCCTGAGTCCAGTAGTGACTCATTCGTTTATAGATATAGCGGGCGAGGGGAGAGCGAATCTGCATGCCAATCCGATAATTATATTGTCTGAATGACAGATTCATGATGGATTCGTTGACCAGAGGATTGAACTGAACATAGCAACGAACATTCCCACCCTTTTTTCGGAATTCTCCGCGAGTGGTTAAACCAACCATGGGGAAAAAGCTGGAACTGATGAATGCATCTCCTGATTCACTGATACATTCCAGTGTTGCACCTCGTGCTACCTGGATGCCTTCTTTGATCTCATTAAGATTGTAACCATGCCCCATTTTGGCCAGCTCTTTTTGAAGTTCATACAGTGTAAACATGACACCGGCTTTTCCTTCAATCACATGACCCTTACCATTTACAGCAAGTTTTCTCAGCGCATCTTCCAGGATCTCTTCGCGTTGACCGGCGTAAATTAACACAGTACGTCCATCGTCTTTTTCAATAATGGCGGGTTTTACTTTTACCGTGAACTGTTGATCGCGAATAGTACATTTACGTGTAACGACAGCATTGGATAAATCTTCATGTTCTCGTTTTTGTTCCCAGACATATTTAGGCAGCGCATCATAAAGTTCAATCGTGTTTGAATAGTCATCTTTTTTACTGGTAGGTTCGATGATTTCAAACAGACTGAGTTGAGGAGACTTTGAAACGTCCAGCTTCTCAAGATCTTTATCTTTTATTGTTTTGGTCATGGTTAGTCCATCTTTTATTGCTGATGTAATGTTACCAGAATTTATGATGCTGTGGGTTTTGAATATCTAATTTAACTATCCCCTAGGAATTATATTCAAATTAGATATTGCTCTGTTGTATGTTGTGTCAGGAGTCATAAGAATTACGAACACACCGGATATAAGTAGTGCAGTACTTTCGGTTATAAAGGTGGCTGACAGATTATCTGTTTACTTTTTAGTTATTTAATATTTATGTCCACGTAAAAGTCATGTTTTTAAATTATTATTTTATTGAATAAAAAGATGAGGACATAAAGTTTATTACCCTCCAGACAATTCACCGATGACAGTCTGCTGAATTGAAGAAGGAGATAATTCCTCAAGACGTTTTAATGCGCGAGAAATAACATTCGGACGCTCGCCTGATACAGCAAATACACTGCCATTACCCGTTAATTTTTCTGCCGTTAATGAGCCCGCTTGTGGAAGCTGCCCTGTTACCGTCAAGATGGCTAACCACTCATCAAAATTGACCTGAGACCAGTTAATCTGTGCAAGATCATTTGCAGAAAAACCATCACAATCAGGCGCTTTAGCTGTACCCCAGGATTTATTCAATTGTGGACGAGCCTGTTGTTGAATAATGCGCGATAAAGGCGATGAAAAGCAGCAATATTGTTGACGTTTCTCAACACACACTCCTAAAACATCAGTGTGACAATATGAGCCCACGTAATGACAACTCTTCAGTTCATTTTTAGCATTCAGTTCAAAGGCCTCCTCTTCACAAGGCCAGATAATCTGTATCAACAACATCGTAATAGCGTAGATCATATACGCAGCCATCACAGTATTCAGTACTGCCCCTGCAGCACCACCCAAAGAAAAACTGCCACCCGTTACAACACCATCAGCGCCAACGGCACCGCCAGCATTGGTGAACAAAAGCGATTGCGCTCCTCCTCCAAATGTTTGTCCTACCCAGGCAGCAGATTCATTAACCAGTGTTTGAGTAAACTGGCCGGCGGCTGCCGTTGCACTGTCAATAACACCATCACCGGGGACATGACCTAACAAGCCATCCCAGGCGGTCACGAATGGCTGCTTTACTGTACTCCATGTTTGAGTGACGGGTTGCCGCAATGTCTGCCAACTACCATAAGCAGCACTTTGAGGCGAAAGCGACATCATGGCCTGATCCAGTTTGCTAATATTCGCCAGTAACGTTAAATAATCACCCAGCGAAACACCGGTAGGTTGGTCGCAACAATTAACCACGCCACCTATGGCCTTTTTACATTCGAGAGCATCGCCACCAAACACAGTACAATTGACGTTGCTTAATCCATCCTGACCGGTGCAGGTCACATCCTGCGTCATGAACTGCGCCGCATTCATCAGTGCAATAGCTTCACCAAAATTACCGGATTGATACTGATGGGGAGCTAAACACTCTGTGCCCATACATTGAACAGGTCCGGCACACTGGGTTGATGCTTCAATAATGGTCTCGTTCATTACCACTGAATCACCGCAGTCATATCGGTCACTGGATAAATAACAATGCCCCTGATGCCCTGCTGCGCCTCCAGTGCACTGGCTGTCCAGATACTGGCACTGCGTCGATTCTCTAAAAGGTTCGCAGCTGTCAGCCTGCTTCCCTCCCGTAACCGATACGACACTCCCATTTGACTGAGCCCATGAACTGCCAGACTGCTCACTACCACCCAGCGCACCAGCCTGATTGTATGTAGCTGTAGCATGCCAACACACATCTCCTCGTTGATCGGATGTACTTAACACCTGAAGATGAGGTGGGCTGTTCATTTCATCAGGGTACAACGCAGGTAGTAACGCTAATTCAGCCGCGCCGATATAATATTGCCCCACAGGTTTAGGGTGCTCGTCATTGCAACGCCAGACAACGCTTGAAAACTGATCAGAGGACATCATGCACTGTTCCACACCGTCGTCGGCTGACAGATGAGTCAACGACTGTTCAAGCCGCTCACCAGTGAATGTCAGGTCAGCCACCAGTCTGGCTGGTTCAGGACAAGCCATAATTTCACGCATACACGTTGTCTCGTTAATTTTTTCCCATCCCGATAAACATCGTTTTTCAGTCACGGGGATTGCAGGCTCTGAAATCCAACCGCCATCTACCATTAATTCACAGCGGTCACCCGATAATCTGCCAAACTCACATTGATAAACAATATAGTCAGTGGCAGGTCGTGTTTGTTCAACCGGTTGACGGTTACCCGTTAGCTTAATAATGGTTGTCCAGTCATTGTCTTGTAACGGATACTGACTGATAACCGCATCAATATTTTCCTGTTGGTGGATCTTAAGGGCTATCCCACCGTTGATCAGTGTTTGCGCATGAACCGGACGGTAAGATACAAGTTGCTGATCAATGCATTGACGATTGAGGGTCCACTGTTGGCGGGTTGGTCTGACATTAACCGTCCGTTTGATATCACAACGCGTCAGTGGATGAGGGGTTTCACAAATCTTTATATCACTCAGATGTTTCTCAACGGATGTTGCCTGCACCTGGCGGGTTGTTTTACATCCATCAAAATCTCCAGGAAATAATCCAGATACGGCGCAATCCCCGGTGGAGGTCGATAACGAACAGTCATAACGGTCAGTAAATCGGATACAAAATCCCTGATCATTCTGCTCTGCACAGGATGACGAGATAAAGCCACATCCGGCCTGCTGTTCTAATTGTTCACATGCCATGCGAGTCTGACTCGCCATTGAAGTGGTATCTGCCATGACAGTCGCTTTACGGCAAAGGGGTGACACTGAAGGTGAGGGTGGTGTTTTAAAGACCTCTTCACAAAGTCGTTGTCCATTAATACTGGCACAACCCTGCTCAGTAGCAGGCATATCTTCACATTGGACGGATACCTGATCAAATTGCGAGGACCAGATATCCAGCTTATCAAGGCACTGTTGAGGGAACCAGTCATCCTGACTGATGATGGCAGATGGGTCATATCTCAGGGTCAGGCGCGCATATCCTTCACCGCTACCGGTCACTGAAACCCGGAGCTTGATCGGTAACGTATCACCTTCAGTCAATGATTTAAATGGCGTCGTCACTATCGTACCAGGTGTTTTCTCCCAACTTTTACCCAGTTCACAAGAGCCGGATGTTTCCGGTGGAAAACGCGCATTCGGACCAGACCAGACTTTTTCATCACCAAGCCAGAGTTGCATGTAATCGTCCCATTTTGCGTAATCCAGGGATACGGATGTAATGGCATCAGGATTGTGAACCCTGACAACCATTTGCTGCTCAAAGATACTGCACCGACCGCGCCAGTAATTATTACCCACTTCGCCCAGCCATAATGTCAGGCATCCATCGCCACAGGATTCAATGTTCAGCGGACCACTGACATGTTCCACAATGCCTACCGAATAGTCATGAAACAGCTCGCACTGGCGGCTCTTCAGATTAACCCGATCACACAGTCGAATGTCCGGCTCCCTCATCGACTCACTGGAACAATCCTCAAAGACCTCACTCAGGGAAAAAGGCGATGCCTGGACACGATCGGTTAACGCCCAAACCGGATCATCCTTTAAATCAGGGCGTGCACGGTTACTTACTTGCTTCATCGTTCGATATGCGTCGCCCCAGGTCGTATTAGCCTTGCCCAGTTGTTGTTGGCTCGTCACACCGGCCTGATACAAAGCGGCATTATCACCAAATGGTTCTGTCAATGTATCGACCTGACCTTGTTGACCAGGAAACAACGCATCCAGTGATATCACTTCACCACCCGGTAGTTCAATGAATCCCTGGTTGAGACCGGGTATCGTCAGTTCTTTACCGAGCGAAGTACCGGCGTGTTGTCCTTGCAGGCCGAATGTTATATGAGGATCAGAGATTTCAGGTGTATTAGCTAACAGTTGATAAGGATGTATACTAATTAATATGATGAGGACATAAATTTTTACTTTAACAGACATTGATAACAACTCCCTATCTTCAATCCGGCTATCTATCGGGCGCCATGACAACAATCCTGCCAACGCCACAAAATATATAAGGTATCCTCACCACTTCCCGGTATCATGCGCCATTCTCCCCACTGAAAGGTTGGTTCCCCAATCACATGACCTTGTTGTGTCTCTGGTACAGGATAAAACATGGTTAATTTATACTGAGACTTAGGAAACATTGGATCCAGCACGCCACCACACAACGCCCCGTTTCCCATGGTTTTTCTGGCCAGGAGGCGTCGATGCTGTGCAGCAACAGCCCTGGCGGCCAGATGACTGGTATTTTCAGCCAGCGAACCTGATGCCAGCGTGTGACCAGACATCGGATATAGGTGCCCCCAACCTCCCACACACCAGAACAGGCTATCGATCGGTTCGTGGCCAGATGCTGCCAACACATCGGCAGAACAGGCAGCCAGTGCCAATGGGTTGGCGACAAATGCCGCTTCTGGCTGAGTAAAAAAAGCCAGCTCGTCATTCTGCCAGGTGGGATCTAACTCGGATAAATACATCACATCCATATCCTGATAATTATTGGTGAAACATGCGCCCTGCATCACCAGACCCAGCATCGACAATAAAGGAAACGCATAATAGTGATAATGATAAAAAGCAACATCCCCCGTATCGAGGTCTCCTGAACCATGTGTACCCTGCTGCCGTTTTAATCCCCCGACAGGTAACCGAACACCGGACAATGCCGGAGCACACCCTGCAGAACGGACAACTTCAATCAATCGGGCAGGGACCCACATGCCGGTTGTCAGTCCCGGGTTGGAAACACCGGCATTATCCTCACACAGACACAGCGACTTACTGGCAGCACCATCAGGAACACGGCCCCCGCCCATAGGAAAGCCGGCAATGCGAACAGGGAACAGACAAGACCAGCAAATATCCGTTAACAACTTCTCAGATAACAGTCGGGCATCAGGACATCCTTCACTGGCCTCAACCGAGCCACGAAACATTATCAGCAACATCACAACGAACAACCGTCTACCACAGGATAATGTCATTGGGTATCTCCGCTGGCAGCAATCATCGTTTTTGGAAAATCATCTGACCGTATTAACGTTCGTGTTGCCACCACAAACACCTGTCCTTCAGCATGAACAGTAGCTGGAATTGCCTGTAGTTTGAATCGAGACGCTATTTCTGCCGTGAGCGGATAAACCGGAAGGCCCAGTTCACGTTCCAGTGTGATCAATCCTGACAGGCTCTGTGGTTCTGGCAGCGCCGTCGTGAGTAACACTTGCCGGGAGAACGAACCGGACGGACCGTTAGTGTTGGTACTTACTAACTTTTTAATCCAGTCAATATGGTGACTTTGCGTACCATCAAAGACCAGCAGCTGTTGCGTAAAGGGCATTAAAGCCAGTGGGTTGATCGTGGCGCCGACGGGGTATATTAAGCGACCTGTTGCATCAGTCACTGTTTTCGATAACGTAACACCGGGTATAAAACGCGTTACCGTGTTTTCTGTCGCCAGCGGCAAAAACACCGGCGTTACCGGTGTACTCGTATCCGACAGCACCCTGCTAACGACAGCCTCTTTATTCAACTGTTGCCAGCGCGTTTTCATCAACTCAATTAAATCAGGTTCAGTAATATCAACCGTTGGCCCGCGAAGACCATAATCTAACGGTTCGGTTGCATGGCGCAACTTCTCACGAAGCCAGCTCGGATCCCACAGACCTGTAACCCGGCCTGCCAGTAATTCCGTTCTCAGCCCGTCGGATGATGGCCGATAGTGAACGACTGCCGGCACCCGACTGACGGAAAACCGCTGGAATAATATCGGGTCAATAATAATCGCAGGTGAGTCGATGTTATCACCGATCAACAATCTGACCTGATGGATGAAGGTTGTCAGCATCATCCCATCACCAATGCCTCTGAATACCAGTGTTGAACATTCATCAGCCTGTTGAATGATCTGTGTTAGTAAGGCCTCACCTAAGCTAAAGGACACGAAAATATAGCTTAGGCCACCCTGGTCACGGTCACATGTTGCCTGTAGTAAATCTGATCCGTCTATTTCCAAATGATGATGTTCTCCCTCATGACGATCAGCGACTACCCATGTTTCGGCCCAATTTGTCCGTTGAATATTCTGCTTATCAAAAAACTGACTGACATCGGATTCATTGAAATGCCGGCGGGCCGGGTCTTCATCAACAACAACCTCGTCCTGAAGAATTTCTGTATCAGAAAGTTGGTGCTCAAGAAATGCTGATCCATCCCTGTCATTCCCGGCCAGCGCAACGATAAAAAAGACACCGCCTCCCACAATTAACCAGAGCATCAAACAAATAAGCAATACCGGCCTGTTTGCCATAAATTTCACCTAAAATAACGGCCAGACACGACCTTCCACCTGATGTGTACTTATCGGCCCCCAGTAACGCGCGTCGTAGCTGTCTTCAGTATCACCCACCAGCCACAGTTCATCACTCTGCAGTGTTCGTGGTTGCTGATAGTCAATCGGCTCAATGTCCGACAACGAAGTTAACGCGTAACCCTCAGACACACGTTTTTCATTGATATACACACCCTCTTTTCGCGTGCGAACCACATCTCCGGGTAACCCGACAACACGCTTAACTAACCAGGTATCATGGGGCAGGTACGGTTGCTGCGCCGTGGTTTTAACCGCGTAGAGGCCATCACGCGTGACCGTTTTATCCTTAAGGTCAATCAGATAAACACGGTGATCCGGCAAACAAGGGTGCTGTTGAGAATCAACACCAATTCGATACCTCAGGATCAGGCAGCTACCAATGAAACACAGAGCTGCCGCTACAAAAATCAGTTTAAGAATAAACGTCGCATTTAACGACGCCCTTGCATTGTCCGGAAGACGCATAGAAGAAGTCCTTGCAAAACGTTCAGTATGAACAGGCAGTCAGACTTAACACCTCAAACAAATGAACCACGAGGTGAATGATGTACGTCGCAGACAAGCACACGACAAACTGATATTTAACGAGTGAGCGGAGAGTTACGAAGGATGGTTTATTGATATAACGTGTTAGTTGGTAAATTCACTAAGATCAGCTACCAGTAACCCCGCGCCCGGAACCGGCCAATAAATTCACAGAGCCAGAGCGACAGGCCATCCTTGATATCAGTAATAAAGCAGAATATGCGAGTCTGCCGCCAACGCAGATCGTACCGACATTACTGGATAAGGGGGGAGTATATTGCTTCAGAATTGAGTTTTTTCGTGTGCTCAAAGCGGCCGGGCAACTTAATCGCAGAGGGCGCCAACGTAGTCGACAGAAGGCTTCAAAGCCAACGAGTTATACAGCAACGGGGCCAAATCAGGTTTTACCCGGGATATAACGTACCTGCCGTCAACAGTACGTGGGCGGTATTACTATCTGTACGTAATAGAAGTTGTTTACAGCAGAAAAATCGTCGGTTATGACGAGTATGAACGCGAGTATGGTGAGCTGGCTTCGCCGTTATTGCAACGCACACTGATGCGAGAACAGTGCTTTAATCGGCCACTGGTTCTGCATTCAAATAACGGTGCCCCCATGAAATCATTGACGCTAAAAGCGAAAATGGAAGAGCTGGGCATAACGCCTTCCTATAGCCGTCCGCGGGTCAGTGATGACAATCCTTATGTGGAGTCGCTGTTCCGTACACTGAAATACATACCGGGCTGGCCGTCAAGTGGTTTTGATGGTCTCGAAGCAAGCCGCGCTAAAATGTCTACAGAGATATACGCATTAGTTATCAAAAGGAAATACTGAATATGATTATTACCAGCGCGTCGAATTTTGTCTTCAATATTCCCTATATCAAGGTATTTTTTAGATCGGAACTTTAGTTCAATCCACCACTTTGCAAGATAGTCAGCTTGACTCTCATCTCTTCCAATAGTCTCTGCTTCGATATCTCTTCCGCCATCAGCCCCTATACCTTCTCTGACTTTGATATTACGAAACTGAAAAAACTCCAATAGCTCTAAGCTAACTTCTCTTAGTCTTTCTGCATTATCAATGTCAATCATAGCTATAATTTGTAGTTATCACTCCTTACTAACGGCCGTAAAATACTGATTAATATGTGATTTAATTCATTAAAACCACTTACACACTGAAAAAGTGTACTCAAGAAAAAGTACGCCTAATCATAACATCTGGTCGAAAATGTATAGCCCATCGTTTCCTTTTACATTTGTCACCTCTGATATAAACGATTGATTCACCAATGTGATATTTAGCTCGTTTTAACGACGAACATTTCAGAACTATATTTATACTCATCAGCAATGAAGAAGTGCCTGACATTATCAGCAAATTTTCCTGTGTTATGAGACATGTAGAGTGGAGGTGGGAGTCGCGGAAATATTACCCTGTAACTACGATTTTAACGTTTGAAATTATCAAGGTGTTCTGGCATTCCCTTGAACAAAAACTCAAGGCTGCTGAAGTTGTTTTATTGGTAATTAGTTGCAATTGTTTACCAATGGTGATTGTCAAATGAGTCTACGAACATAGTTAGTATTAATGAAAGGCGTTTTTCCTTTCAAACCATATCACAACCATAGTAGCCCCCTGTGTCAGGATAGTTGTCATCACTTGTTTTAGAAACAAAATATAGATCAGGGGGTGGATACAGAGTAGATAATGTATTCATATTCACCAGAACGTAAAGAAGCAGTATTGAAGAAGTTTCTACCGCCTTTGAGCATGACGGTCTCGGCAGTTTCAAAAGAAGAAGGCATTTCTGAGCAAACCCTTTACAATTGGCGTAAACAGTTAAGAAAAGCGGGTAAACCAGTGCCAGGACAAAGTTCATCCAGGGACCAGTAACGATAATGCCTATCCAGAGGCGTTGTTCAGAACGCTGAAGTATCGACCGTGCTGGCCATCGTCAGGATTTGAGTCGCTTGATGATGCCAGGCAATGGGTGCATCAATTTGTTAACTGGTATAACAACGAGCATCGGCACAGCAAGCTTAACTTCGTGACACCAGCGCAGCGCCATGCAGGTGAAGATCATGACATACTGGCTAATCGAGAGTTGGTGTTAAAGGCAGCAAAAGCCAGAAATCCAAATCGCTGGTTAGGAGATGTTCGGAATTATGACCCTGTAGGGCCAGTGACATTAAACCCTGATGAGCCCGAAAACGAGTTACAAAGTGCAGCATAAAAATTAGGCAAGTAGTGACAACTACCTTGAAAAACACCGTATAACAGGAATGTGTTTATATTGAGCGACGTTTAATGCAAAATGTTGGTTGGGGAATAACAGAAAGGAATACTCAGAGATGAGTATTCCTAGAATCAAGATCACCTTGAAAATTTTATTGAAGCGTCATACCTTCTTCATCGGCTAAAAAATTTACTGGGTTTACAAAGCTTCTATCGGGACCATAACCAAGTTGAGAGGTAGGGAATGACGTCTCAGAATCCCAAATTCCAAAGTGAAGATGTGGCCAGTCCTCCTGTTCATTTCCTGAGCCCCAATAGTAGTGATCGACCGTACCTATTTTATCCCCTTTTTTAATCTTTGCATTTGTGGAAACATTCGAGAGAACATGCCCATACAGAGCGTAGAAGAACTTACCATTAGCTTTCTTATGTTTTATAACAATGGCTGATCCATTTCTCGAAGGATTTGTGCCACCAAAACCTCCGATGCTAGTATATACGGCATATACAGTTCCATCTGCAATTGCCTGCACTGAATCTCCTACGAAAGCTGGGTAATCTTTGCCTAAATGAGTAGTATTGTCACCATGCCAATCTCTATCATATGGACCAGAGTAGTCACAGTCGGTGCATGGATCTTTTAGTTTCGATACGCAGCCAGCCGTTAGTGAACCGCTCCCAGATGCATATCCATACACACCCACAACGATCGAATTGTTGCTCTGGTAAACAGGTACGCTACATTTTTCGTCATTGGTACCGTTTAGTACCGACCTGCAATCATAAAGAGAAGTTGTTGGAGTCTCCCATTTCTTGATGTACAAATCTAAATCGGCTGAATTATCTGTCAGGTTTGCAACGAACTTGCTTTCACTGAGACAAGAATAGTGAAAGCTATCCATCTGGTATCTAGACACTGATACGTTGCGCTTGGCTCCCGAAAGTACACTGGCTCCTGCAAATACTTCATTAGATAATAAAGTGAAAAATAGGATAATCATTAATTTGTACATAGACATGTTTTCCTTTTTATTGCTTGTCATTCTTTGATTAAAATAGAGCGCCAATATTGTTGTGTACGATTTGGGTAATGTAAAGTGTTTTTATTATGGGTTCTTAGAGGGGGCTTTCATCTAGGATTTGACAAAACGATAATGATTAACGGAAATGTAATCAGTATTCCATACTTAACAATAATTTGAGCTTACCACCTCAAGTCGGTATTGGTTCGACCAGAATAAAAAAGAAGTTCATGAGGTTGTAGCCATTGAAAGAGTCGGAGCTGTAGAGGAATGTACCATGACGTGCTCCAATAGATTCACACACCCAGTTAAGAGATAATTCTCTCAACTGGAGTGTATATGAAAACCCGAAAAAGCTATTCAAAAGAGTTCAAACTGGATGCTGTCAGTTTGGTTACCGGGCAAAACTACAAGATTGCTGAGGCTGCAAGAAGCTTAGGTATCAGTTCCAATATGCTTGGGCGCTGGATTAAAGAACAAGAAGAAGGGACACACGCCTTTCGCGGTAATGGCAAGCTGACGCCGGAACAGGAAGAAATCCACCGCTTGAGGGAAGAGAACAAACGCCTGAAAATGGAGAAAGATATTTTAAAAAAAGCGACGGTCTTCTTTGCCAAAGAAACCAAATGAAGTACGGTTTCGTCACCCAGCATAAGAAGGCCTGGCCAGTTAGCCTGATGTGTCAGGTATTGGGTGTCAGTCGCTTTGATTACTATCGTTACGTGAAGCGCCAGTCCCAGATAGAGCCTGACCCACAGCATGATGAGATGATTGAGTGGGTAAAGAACATTGCTGAAGCCAGTGACTTTACCTATGGCGTACGGCGTATGAAACGAGCGTTGAATGCTCTGGGTTACCCGGTAGGTAAACAAAGAACGCGAGCCTTGATGAAAAAGGTCGGTGTTAGCGTGAAACGACGCAAGAAGTACAAGGTGACCACCAACAGCAATCATAAACAACCGGTGTTCGATAATGTGCTGACCCGCGAATTTGATGTACAACAGCCCAACCAGGCTTACGTGTCCGATATCACCTATGTCTGGACCCGGGAAGGTTGGTTATATCTGGCGGTTGTCATTGACCTGTTCTCACGCAACGTTGTGGGCTGGAGCATGTCGTCGCGGATGAACGCCCAACTTGTGTGTGATGCGTTGACTATGGCGTTGTGGCAGCGAAGACCTCAGGCTGGTTTGATTCACCATTCAGATCGGGGTTCGCAATACGCCAGCAAACAGTTCAGACAGTTGCTGAACCTGCACCAGCTCACGGGCAGTATGAGTCGAAAAGGTAACTGCCAGGATAATGCGGTAGTAGAAAGCTTCTTCGGCACGTTGAAGCAAGAACGCGTGCAGTGGCGGCACTATCAAACCCGCCATGAAGCGAAGCAGGATATTCTGCAATACATCACGATGTTTTATAACAGCCAAAGGATGCATTCATATCTGGATTACAGAAGTCCAAATCAATATGAAGCAGAGATGGCAGAACGAGGAAAAGCGGCTTAACTGGGGTGTGTGAATTCGCTTGACCATGTCAATCTACAGTCGAATAAACGAGGGTTATTAGATGTGTGAACCTGAGTGTGATGGGGTAGCACCACTACACCTGTAATGGGCGTTGATGCGAGAGCAGTGCTTCAATCAGGCGCTGGCTCCTCACTTAAATAACGGTGCGCCCGTGAAGTCGCTGATGTTCAAAGCGAAGATGGATGAGTTAGGCATTACCTCATCGAAAAGCCGCCCAGGGATGGTGGTAATAACCCCTATGTTAAGTCGTTGTTCTGCATAGTAAATATATGAAAAACTGGCCAGCAAAAGGGTTTGAAACTCTCGGTAGCAGTCGGCATTGGATTGAGGCCTTCCTGTGTTGGTACAACACCGGACACAATCACAGTCAGTTAAATTATGTCACGCCTGCAGAATCTCATAATGGAAAAAGTAGAGTTACCATCTTCATTGGTACCCTGGGTGAATATTGGAATATACTCTCTCACAGCAACCAATAGTTGCCCTAACGGTCTGGAAGCAAACATAAGCCACTACTGGAAAATAGACTTTCTTTGTCTTTCACTCTTGAATTCCCCAACTTTAACACTCATTATACAACTTAACCTTCCACCGGCTCTAAAGCTGAAAGAGCATTTACAGAGATTGAATACTTAAGGAGACTCTGAGGTACGACCTTTGCTCGGGATGAAGATTCCCCATCGGGACTCATTGTGGATTCAAATAGTGCAACCCCCTGACGGGTTGTTCGCTCGTAGCTTATCTCTGAAGAAAGTTACGATTAACTTTGGATCTTACAATGCCTATCAAAAGTAACTTAATACCAAAAGAAACTAAACAATACTGCGAAAATGTATCCTATGAACATCAAGTCGCCTCCTGGCTGCTAAAAGATAGTTGGGAAGTCTACATACCTCATGTCGACCACGGTGCAAAAACAGATGTTCTTATTTCCGATGGCGAATATTATTACCGTATACAAGTTAAATCGGTCGACAACCATGACGAAAGCACCGTCGTAAAACCTATGTGGGATAAGAATGACAACATAAATTTTATCATCTATTTTTCGAAAAAAGGTCAGTGGGGATACATAGCACCGCAGTTCCATCAACCAAGAAAAATCAATCACCGTGAGCACCAAAGGTTTCATCAAAACCCGAAAAGCTTTATAAAAGCATTCACTAAAGTTTAAGTCCGTAAAAGCAAAAAGCTCAGGCCTGAGCTTTTTCTCTTAATTTGCCCGGTATTTACCCAAATTAGGCAAGGTATTTCAAAAAATTAATATTTTAGATGGTTACAACTAAAACATTATCTTCAAGGCTACTAAATCAGGTTTTATTAGCACTACTCATAACCACAACACCTTAATTTTACTGAGCTTTACGTTAGCTTCATAACACAACATCACTCTTAATAACTGCCAAAATAACCCGTATATACCCCGAAGAAATTGCAGTGCGATGTCCCGATACTCTTTATCGTGACCTTTATAAAACCAAGTAAAACTGAGATGCTATTCCTCTACGGAAGCAGAAACACTGATTTGGTCAAACGAATTGTTATGGTATTAAAAAACTAATTTCAAACACAAACTTAAATAAAGAGGATGTTTTATGAGTTTTTGGAAAGTATTAGGCGGTGCTGCCGCTGGAGTTGCTTGTGTTGTTGCGTTGCCTGTTGCAGGTCCTGTTGGGGCAATTACAGCCGCAGGGGCAGCTATTGCAGGTGGGGTTGGTGCTACGGCAGGAGGAATTGCTTCTGCAATGGACGATAGTGAAGAGCAAGCAGAAAAACGTGGAGCTAGAATCGCAGCAGCTAAATATGACAAAAAGTATGAAAAACTTGAGGCTGCGTTTAAGGATGCTGAAAATAGGCTAAGTGAATCAGAAGACTATTTTAAGTTATTAATAGCTATGGAAACCGTTGGTTTAGCATGTGCGGCTTGTGATGGTGAAATTGCTCCTGAAGAACGTCAAGAAATAGATGAATTTATTGCTGGAATATCTTCTAGTGAATTACCTTCCAATGTAAAAAGAGAGATTGAAGCTATCGCTAACAACCCTCCGAATATAACAACTGCGTTCCAGCTAGCTTCCAGCGTAGGTCTAGATTCTTTTGATCTGTTTAATGAAATTATAGAAGTTGTAATGCACGCTGATGGATATGTGCATGAAAATGAGAAAGACTTTGTAAATGCGTGGAATGAATTAGTAGCAGCTTAATAAGCAAGGAGATTATTAGTGTCTAGTAGATCGGAACGTTATAAGCAGAGAAAAAATGTTCGCAATGCGTATAAAGAAACAGCTCACATCAAGGAGTTATCTAACTCAGCTCCAGTTAGGCGTTTGTTGGATCAGGAACCAGATACTGAATTTGTTGAAAGAGTACTGAAAAAAGATGTGCCGATCTACAACCTCAGAGTATCCCAGGAGGAGGTTACAGAATCTTTAGAGCTTCTTGATAGACAATTCACCAAAGATAAATACGATACACTATTCGAGTCCAGTAGAGAGGTATTGATAGATCAATTACTAGCTCCTCTTAAGTTAAGTCGATCTGATCTAGCAAATGTAGATAGGGATTTCAAATATGATAGAGATGATTATACCAAGTCGCCTTCAACCGTAGGTGGAGACGGTATTTCATTTGATGCTCAAAAAAAACAAACTAGGGATAAAGCTACAACCTCTGATGGAAAAATACGGGATGTAAATACAGGGTTGTACCATGATGCATCAGAAATGGATTTAGATCACAACAAGCCTCTTAAATCATTTCATGATGAAGGCGGTTTTATGCTGACTGATGCAGAAAAGAGACAGTTTGGCTCAGATCCTGATAACCATGACTTTACTCACCGAAGCATAAACAGGTCGAAAGGAGACCAAGACCACAAAGACTTTGTTGATAAGTCAGGTAATGATGATATTGATAAAAGACGAAGTAATGCAGCTCATGAGAGAGGAGAGAAAGCAGCAGAAAAATATGTTCCTTCGAATAAAGTTGAAAAGACAGTATTTGTTGCAAAAAGAGCTGCGGTAGATGGCGTTAAAGTTGGAGCCGCCCAAGGCTTACAGCAGGCTTTGGGTGTCCTAATATCAGAGTTCATATCTGCATCTTATTCCGAAGTTAAAGATATTTTAGATAATGGTTGGAAGAACGGGAAATACGATATCTCATGGGTTGATGCTTTAGTCACTAGATTAAATAACATTAAAAGTAAGTTATTATCTAAGTGGAAAAACGTTGTAGAAGCTTTTGCTACGGGAGCTTTGTCAGGCTTTTTTTCAGCTATCATCACAGCTTTGATTAATATGTTTGTCCGTACTGGGAAAAATATAGTGAGATTAATTAGAGAAGGCTTTATGTCGCTAATGAAAGCACTGAAGACATTCATGTTTCCACCAGAAGATTTAACACCTAAGCAAGCGGCTCATGAAGCAACAAAAGTTCTAGCTACTGGTTTAGTTGTAGGTGGAAGTATATTAGCAGGAGAAGCTATCGCTACTATGTTAAATGGGATACCGTTTGCCGATACAATCTCAATGGTATTGACAGGAATGATTTCAGGATTGGGTTCCCTTTTTGTCGTATTCATGATTGATAAATTGGATCTTCTAGGTGTAAATAAAACTGAGAGACATGATTTCATTATGGGAAAACTAGAATCTAGAATTGAGCTTAATATTGAAAAAATTGAAGCTTCAATACAGAGGTTAAACCTAAGCTATACAGAGAAAATAATTCAAAGTTAACTGATATTAGCCGCATGGATGCGGCTACTGCACCGAACTTTTTTATAGACACATCCTCCCTCCTGCTAAACAAACGAATTCCGCTCATAATGTTTTCGACTTGTTGGAACAAGTCGCACTCAAATGGTAAGGTTATAATGTTGTGGTCAACTAATTCCGGACAGTAAGTTAAGTTTTCCTTCAGTAACCGAAGGAGCAACCATGCCATTGTGACTGTGAGGTCTCCGCCAGTTGTAATAATCCATCAAAAAAAAGCCAATATCTTTTTCTGCTTCAGCGTAGTTGCGATAGCCGATTGCTGGTACCCATTCGGTTTTTAAGCTTCTAAATAGCCTTTCCATTGGCGCATTATCCCAGCAGTTTCCGCGACTCATACTTTGCTGAATACGATAACGCCAAAGCCGCTGCCTGAACCTGGTTGCACCATACTGACTGCCCTGGTCAGAGTGGAACATTAACCCTGTAGGTTTACCGCGTTGCTCGTAAGCTCTGTCCAGCGCTTTAATTACCAGGTTAGCGTCTGGCTTATCAGACATTGCCCAGCCAACGACGCGTCGAGCGAATAAATCGAGCACGACGGCTAAATAAGCCCATTTGCTGCCAGTCCAAATGTAGGTGATATCGCCACACCAAACCTGATTAGGCCATCAACGTCAAACTCGCGATTAAGCAAATTCGGAATGTCAGGACGCCGACCGTGGCTGACTTATACGCATGAGACCCGGGCTGTTTGCATATCAGCTCCATGTCTCGAATGATGCGGCGTACCTTGAATACGCCGGCCGACACTCCTGACTCGCTGAGCATTGCGACTAACGTGCGGCTGCCAGCGGAGAAGAATTCGTTAATTTTCGCGCGTAGCTCAACTTCTTTTGGTTTAATCGAAGTATCCCGGTTCCAGAAGTCATAATAACTTGAACGAGGCACGCCAAATACGTCACAGACCATTTCAACAGGCTCGTGCTCACTTAACTGGCCTGTCAACAAATATTGTTTATCTCGTCTGACATTAAGAGAGCGGTAGCCTTTTTTAATATCGATTTTTCTCGCTCAAGCCTGTTAATTCTGGCCTCAAGCTCTTGAATCTTCTGTTGTTCAGGGGTTAGTGCTTTTGCCTTTGGCATGGCACCATCACGCTCCTGAGATAATTGTTGAACCCAGTTTCTTAATGACGTTTCGCTAACATCCAGAGAACGGCATGCTTCCGGAATACTGTAGCCCTGATCCAGCACCAGGCTAGCTGCTTCCAATTTAAACTCTCGGGTAAAAGAGCGACGTTTTTTAGTCATTTGACAC
>CBFHMJ010000006.1:0-16021 GCA_965656875.1 Alteromonadaceae bacterium | reverse complement strand
ATTCAGTGATACCCGTACGAACGTTCTGTACTTCCGGAGTGAGCAAATCCCTTGAGATATAGAATTCGTTGAAATCCATAATTTCAGCGCTGTTACCATAGGCAGCCTTTGCCCAGTCAGAATAACCGATCAGATACCAGACACCGGTGTAACCTTCCGCACCATGTCACGCTTCATACCACGGATAGAAATAGCTGTAAGAATCTGAAAAACAGGCTGAACACTGATATTCATCCAGGACATAATTATCTTCCGCCGAATACCCTGTCGGGTCCGTATAACTCTGTGGATTATTAAACACATAGCTGTAACGGTTCAGGCTTTGCAGGTTGTCCGGTGCCTGGACAATCGGGTCCGCCTGCATAAAGCGGCCCAGGGTCGGGTCGTAGATACGGCTGGTCATGAACATCCGCGTGGTCCACATGTTCATGACTGGTAAAGCCTCGCTGGGTGATATTCATCAGGTCAGCCGGTTCACAATGACGATATTCTTAGACGACGAGCAATAACCATCGGGCGATAGCTGGATTCTAGTACGATGGCCTAATGAAGTCATAAATCTAATTAAAAGAATGACGGAGAAGCCGTTAACCTTGATCACGATCTAGGAGATGACTCTGTTGGCACTGGCTATAATGTGATTTTATGGATCGATGAGAAGGTTGCGATGGGGAAAATGACTCCCCCCAACAATTACTGTACATTCGGCAAATATTTCAGCTCGCAAAAAATGATTGTTGGCATTAAAAATATTTACAAAATTTGAAGTTAATCAACTCCAAAACTTCTGAGCGTAATCAGAAAGAATCTGACTAATTCCTTCATGAAGATTATCTGTTTCACAACGCAAATAATCGTCTCCCAAAGAGCCACCCTCAATCATCAGTGTAAATATATTCATGGATCTTTCACCATCAGCCTTCATCAAAAACGATGCCCCCTCACCTTGCAACTTCAAGATAAGGGGCGCCGCAACCCGCCAGCATTCAGCATCAAAGCTTGAGGCTTCAACCCCCAGGTTTTCTGAAATTTCTTTCAGTGTATTCATCACTTAACCACCACCCAATGCTTTAGCAATATCATCAACCTCTTTTAGCGAGCCGCTACCAACTCGATCTATCACACCTCTTAATTGCTTAGAGGAAATACCTAAATCAAATGATTCGACGAGTGCTTGAGTCGTCCTGTTGTTTCTATTTTAAGGTAAATGGCCATCAGCAATATCTTAAATTACAGAAGCTGCCTGATCAATTCCGCCCTTACGATTCGAGGCATTAGCTAAAACCGTTGATATAGCTTTGTCTTGCATTGTTTGTCCATTACCGAACTTTTTATTCAGGGTCGCGACATCGTCAACATTAAGTTTATTAAAGATATCTGCATTCTTTGTAAACTCTGGACAGTAATGTACCCATTCACTTGATACATAATACGTTTCAAAGTCAGCCACCGAAAAATTATACATCAGTGCATTGCATGTAAATCATTGACTGAAATCACCCGGGCTGGGGGGGACCATCGGTTTCAATCACATCGCCAGACGCTAATTAAATCGTTGTCCGCCAGCCTTTTGCTGGGGCGTAAACGGATGTGTTGCCGAGGCTTTCAGTGTCAGCGGTCTGTTTTTGTCGGTATCCAGCAGGATTTCATAAAGGCGATTATCAGGGTTCACGAATGTTTGCGGCACCGGTTTCCATGCCTGCTCGCCAGTTAGTACATTTTTGGCTAGTGCGTTTCACCATCATTAAATCCGGTTACAAATTGAGATAGCGCACAGGATAAAAAGTTGCTGTTCGTATTTGAATTTATCTTTGCCCGGACAGTTACGTACTAACGACTGAAGAGTCTACTATTTAAAACACTAAGCTCGGCTTTGCCGGGTTTAGATGTAGATTTCTAACAAAATATTTTATGGACCGTTATAGATTTTTTCACATGAAACAGCTTGAACTAAATCGCTCTGATCAAAACCAATCGTCATAAGTTCGCTGCTATTCACTAGCTGGTTTCTTTCTGAAGGCATACTCACCATGACGATAATCTTAGCGTCAAGCTGATCAGCATCTTTATCCTTTGTAGCTACCAGTTCATTCTTATCGTGATAAGAATAATCAGCCTCAATAGTACGAAGATAACTCTCAACTAAGCCTCTTCCAGAACCCAGCTCTACTTGCTGGCTAATATCCTTCATCATTTGGTGCTCACAATCCATAACTTTTCCTCCAGCATATGCACTCATTAGAATTAACGCACCGAATGCCGCCATGAGAGATATTTTTTCAATCATAGTTTGTCTACTCCAGATTCAAAACCGTTCCACGACCAGACGACCAAACAGGAGCGGACGGTCTGGAAACACCAAGAACAGTCACTGCTTGGTAAGTAAGAGATATTCGCGTTGATGACAAAACTACCAAAAGAAGATAATTGATTCACGATTGAAGAAAAAATTGATCAGTCGTCAACACAGTTTGTATAGCAGTGTTGGAGCCGCTCTCTATACGGATGGCTGCGCACCTTTCTTGCGCCTTTTGTGCAGATAAGGATAACATTCGTTTCCAAAAAACCAACCCTGGAGCCCTGTCCACTTTCCCGCCGGAGAAAAAGTCAGTATATCGACGCCATAAACCGGTCCCCACAACAACTGAATCAGCCACCGAGGAAATCTGTTCACCACTGGTACAACTGCCACTTTCATTTAATGAGCATTCTGTTATACCCGTACGAATGTTCTGCACTTCCTGGATGACCAAATCCCTTGAGATATAGAATTCATTGAAATCCATAATTTCAGCGCTGTTACCATAGGCAGCCTTTGCCCAGTCAGAATGGCCGATCAGATTCCAGACACCGATGTAACCGTCCGCACCATGTAGCGCTTCATACCACGGATAGAAATAGCTGTAAGAATCTGAAAAGCAGGCTGAACATTGATAATCATCCAGGACATAATTATCTTCCGCCGAATACCCCGTCGGGTCCGTATAACTCAGTGGATTATTAAACACATAGCTGTAACGGTTCAGGCTTTGCAGATTGTCCGGTGCCTGGACAATCGGGTCCGCCTGCATAAAGCGGCCCAGGGTCGGGTCGTAGATACGGCCGTTCATGTGGATAACATCCGCGTGGTCCACGTGTTTATGACCGGTAAAGCCCCGCTGGGTGATATTCAGCAGGTCAGTCAGTCCACGGTCCACAAAGGCCTGTTGCATGGCAGACCAGTCCTCCACCTGACGACAGTTGCCCCACAGGTCAAAGCTTAGATACTGTTAATCTCAACCGGTTTGTCAAACACACTGTAAGTGACGTTTCGCGTCAGGGTGCTGTTGCGCCAGCGCTTCGTCTGATTGCCCCGGTTGTCATAACAGAAGTTCAGGCTGCCCACTGCTGATAAGGCATGCAGACCCGGCGTGATGCTACAGGCGGTGACAGACAGGCCGTACTGATACGTGGCCCCGGCTTCTGTCGTGCTGTTAGTCTGAATATTATCGTTTGTATAAATGGTATAACATGTTCGGCGAATCAACTCATGCAGATGCGATATTAGATAGCCTGGTCCACAGTGGAACCCGACTGGAACTAAAGGGGGAATCAATGCGAAAAGTAAATGCACCCTTGACTGATGGCGATTACTCAAGCTAATTTGTGCCTGGCTCTACAGAAAGAAAATTGTGTGATCGGCATCATGGTAATACGCAGCTTTTGAAGATGAACTACTTTAACCGGTTATAGTAATTTCCTTCGAAGTTCTTTTCGATATTTTCATGACTATCATATTCGAAAGTAACACTTATTGTTTCTGACGCTCCTCTCCCGGCATTCTCCAGCTCATTGTAAATACAATTTTCAATAGTTTCCTTTAAGCCTGATTTCAACGCTCTGTTTTTACTCTTTTCCCTCTCAAAAAAAACATATGCTCTAAACGAGCTCTCTGATGCATCCAGAATAAAAAATTCATGAAACTTAAATTCGAGCCAGTGATTGCAAAGTATGTTATCTCGCACTTGATCAAGACCTCTGGAGCGCTTTTCTAATGCAGCGGAAGCTCTCGCGAACTCTGCTTCAGTTGGAATATTTTTCATGCTCATCGAACAGCCTCCCAAGTCCATTGATTTTTTGCCTGAAACTATAGCCAAGTTCTTTCATAAAGTTAACTTCACGCTCAAAGAAAGAGCCAGGCTTTGGGTTAAGAGGGTCATGTGAAAAAAGAACTTGATTACCCTGTCGTAACTGCTGAGTCAAAAATGTTTCATTAATTTTCCAAATCTGATTTTGAGACAATCATCTGGTTACATCAGCCCAGTTATCTATCTTAAAATACGTTGCTTTATAGTGTGCTGCGACCTTTTGGTAGCTAGCACCCTCTCTAGCAGTTCTAGATAAATGCCCTAATACCAGTTTGTTGCTGCCCTCATTACGTGTTGCTCTCAGAGCAATATAATTAAACCACGCTTCACTCTTTGTAACATTAAATCACAGATAGCAGCTTCTTCGCCTCTTCAAAACAATCATCGAAAAGCTCATCCTCTCTGAAAGAGAAATTTGCATACTGGGACATAGCTCCAGAACTACAAATTTGGTCTAGCAATTGTTTTAACTTATTAGCATCTGTTTCCGAAGCAATCGTAACTATAGATTTCTCAAAATAATTCGCAGTATCACCTTTTCCAGATTTACGAAGTTCTGATTCAAGCTTTGCTAAAGCGTTGGTTAGTTTTGACTTATCAATCATAGTTAGAATGCCTTATCTGTTCTAGTAACCCAAGATCTAGCCAAGTTGTTTATGACGGCTTGATAGCCTCCACCCGCATAACCTGCGCCTTGCGCTGCTGCTGTACCTTCGCTGACCCAAGTACCTTTTGGCACTCTAAAAGTGGAAACACTCGTGATTTTAACACCCCCAATCACTTCTAATTGCAAGATCAGCACGTAAATTGACTTCTGAAGAATACTATTTATTAGTTAACCAGGAGAATTTTCTCCCTGTACGGTTATCAACCCCGTGATATTTGAAAAAGTTGGTAGCTTTATTTAATTGTCGATTCTTATAAGCCCCATTTGTAAAAGTCGAAGCAATTTTAGCTGGTAAAGTCGGACCGGCTAGTCCCTTTGCAACCCTTGAAACCGAAACTATATTGATACTTCGATCTGCAACACCGAGTTTCAAATATCCGGTTGAAACCCCGCCCAACGTAACGGCTGTCAAGTCAGACATATGCTCTACTAATTGTAAATTCAGTCCAGTTCCAGAACCACAATCAGGCCCTGAATATTTACAATATTTTTCTATTAATTCTCGTTTTAAAGCATCGTCATTCTTAATATTAAAGTCTGAATCGTATTTACCGAACGTTATCCAGTTAGTAAATTTCTCCCATACACCGACACCAACGACTACCGAATCAGCCACTGAGGAAATCTGTTCACCACTGGTACAACTCATTAAAGTTAACGAGACTTACTACGAGTACCGCACCAAAGAGCAATCACCTGGCTCCCGCTGCCGCACTATTCCTTGGATTCAGATGAAGGGGCATTGATTATGGCAAATAGGTTTCGAAGTGAATATACCAATCAAGATTCGAGTTATGGATGGGTGCTTGGTTTTGGCTACTGAAGTACATCCAAGCATAAGATGACGAGGTAAAAAATGGACAACGCATTAATGGTAATTTTCCCTTACCAATATGAAGGAACTTGGGTTTTTGATGATCCCGACGTTGATTTAGTTAAAGAAACCTTTTTCTTCGGAGTACCCGAGATGATAGACGATTTAGTCGCTAACATACCCGATGCACCAAAGGGATTTTAAACTAATTTTTTCAAATAAGGCTGGCTATGCCCAGCCTTATTTAAGTACTTTGATAAAGCGCTACTAAGTATTTTTGTAAAAGCTGAGAGCAAATACTTTGCTCTCACTCTCTTGGCTATTCTGTATTATTTAATCTTAATGGGAACATTTGAAGAATTCCCATAAGGGCAAATAACTCTGAACCTGCTGGAGCCCAAATAGATTTATTCACTTTATCCAAACAAAGGATGGTTGCACTCTTTTTGATATCTTCAGAAAGTCCATCAGTTGAAACCACACTAACAGACTTATCAATTTCATCTAAGGCCGAGGATACTAGCTGGTCTTCAAAGAAAGAGTAAATATGCAAAGCACATAAAACCGTCCATTTTTTTTCACTATCCCAGAAAACCAGAATAGGACTCTCCATTCCAGGAACAATCTCTTCAATAGCCACTACGCGGCTATTATCCAGTTCGGAATATTTGATACATGACTTATCAAAAATATTGTGTTGACTTGCTCGCCACAATATTCGATCAGTGTACCAATCATCTTTATTCATCATGTTAATCACAAATCAAAGTCTATTGTAATGTCAGAGGTTTTAGTGGTGCTGTTTCTAACAGTACCTCCATTAAATGGCTTACCATCTTGAACTCGTCGACGTAAAAAGGCATCTAGTCTTTTGTTCGCAATAAATCCTGTATCTATCTCCGCTTTACTTGCCTCCACGTCATTTAAATACATCTTTAAGTTTATTAATATCACCTGTATCTAAATTTGAGGATAAAACAATTTTTGTGCGGTCTACGCCATTCGTAACTGAGATCTTATCTAAATTAACCCCGAGTCGTTTGGCTGCATCTGCTGCTTCCTTTGCAACCTCATCAACCTCAGGACAGTTATGCACCAGCACCCGTTCACGTGATACATAATACGTTTCAAAGTCAGCCACCGCAAAGTTATACGTCAGTGCATTGTTGGCCAGAACTTCATCGCCCACCGTAATGTCTTCAATGACCCGGTGTTTTTCAAGGTAGTTGTCACTACTTGCCTAATTTTTATGCTGCACTTTGTAACTCGTTTTCGGGCTTTCATGGTCTTTGACTATATCGGTGCGCCGTTGTCAGAATGCAATACCATCGGTTTCATTACGCACTGTTCGCGTAATTGACTGCGCTGCAATAGCTGGGTGGCTTTATCGCCACACTCTTTTTCATGGACTTCATAATCGACGATTTTTCGACTAAAAATATCCTCAAACATGTACAGATAATAAAACTGCCCTTTTATCACTGATGCCAGATAGGTCAAATCCCACGTCCAAACTTCGTTCAGCTTCACTGCGGTAAAACTTGTCGGCTTTGCCACTTTATTTGGGGCTTTACTACGCCCTCGATGGTGCAATTGGTTCTCTGCCTTGAGTACCCGATAGAAGCTTGAAACAGAACCAAAATACATATTGTCGTCCAGCAATCGGGGCACTATCTGTGACGGTGGCAGACTGATCTGCTTGCACTGTGTCTTGTTGATACCATCGGCGATAGGTTCTCAAACTGATATTCATTTCTTGACAAGCAATCTCCAGGCGACACCCTGACAGATTGGCTTCCTGGATTAAATCAATAGACTGTTGTCTTTGTTCTAATTCAGTTAGTCGCCCTCTGAGTCCTCCCCGAATAAGGCTGCCGCCTTTTTTCGTAGCACCAGCAAAGCCGCTGTTTCACCAAGCGCTTTCTCCTTGTGTCTGAGTTCTTGTTTTAGAGATTTAATTTCTGCTTTGTCCGCTTTTGCTTGTTGGCGAGCTGCTTTTTCCTGGGCAGCTTTGCTCTGAAAACCGGACATACATTATTGCTTCCACTCTTTAACCTGCTCTGGATAAAGACCTTTTTCTCGACAATATTGGTTTAACTCTGTTTCCGATAAAGAAGCTGTTTCAACGACAACTGCAAACTTGGCTTCTGCTGACCAATTGTCACTGGATGAACTTTGTCCTGGCACAGGGGGCTCTTTAGACAATGCAAACTCGAACTCAAAGAGATTGGAGCTATTTGAATACACAACACTATTTAACTTTTTTTCTTTGTGCTTTGTTCAGCATTACATTGGCTATTTGGGCTACGCCATACAAAAAATACAAACATGCAAACATAGCTAAAGATTTAAGCGTAAAAACAGACCAAAACCATATTGGCCGATCGTCTTGGAGCAATCTATTCCCAGTGCGCAAATCTTGAATTTCTCCATTTATAATACCAGACCAAAGATCGACCCCAAGCCAGAAAACTAGAAAGATAGAAATGAACGTCCAGAGAAATAGGCCAGGTCGCGGCTTAATTTTCATATTAGTATCCTCTTGCTACTTATCGTCTGTCATCAGAGATATGTATGAATCCACACCTGAACCGCCAATTAGCGTCAATGCTGCATCTGATGCACTCGGCCTGTATGAGCCAGCCGCTGCTATTTTTCTAGCCCTCGTTTTTCAAGGTGGTTGTCACTACTTGCTTGATTTTTATGCTGCACTTTGTAACTCTTTTTCGGGTTAATCCGGGTTTAATGTCACTGGCCCTACAGGGTCACAATTCCGAACGTCTCGTTACCAGCGATTCCGTAGTGTTGCCGTAACCATAATTATCAGAATCAGTATCAACACTATCAATATCAGCGAAGTCTCGAACATGCTTCGTAAGGTTGAATGGCAGTGAATCACCAAAACCTGCTACGAAATCAACTAAACCTTGAGGAGCTGAAGGTAAGTGCCTACCGGGGTTATCCCAGAAGCTGCGTTCTGGTTGAGTATTATCTCCCGTCATTTGATTATCATTAGGGTGTTCCCCTCCTTCTTTAGGTACTGATGCGTTTGTCGAGTTATCTGAGGCTGTAAAAGTTGCAACTTGTTGCTGACTTCCTAAATCTGTAACATTCAAAGTTCCTGCCGAATTAGTGGCACTGAACGATATAATTTGTCCGTTGTCTCCAAAATTCTGAGTAATTTGGGTGTTGCCAGATGTGCTTGATATCGAATCTACCTTAATATAATCCCCACTTCTATCACCAGCACTGACATATTTATTGCCATCTGCATCACTAAATACTTGTGCACCTTTGCTGACTTCAATGGTCTCTTTCTCAGGCTCGTATCCTGTTGGGTCTGTGCCAGCCAACGGGTTATTCATGAGGTAACTGTAGGGATTGATTCCCTGAGAACCCTCATGCAAAAGCGGATCGACCGATAGGAATCGCCCAAGGTTATAATCATACACCCGACCGTTCATGTGAATGATATCAATCTCATCCAGATGATCGTGGTCAGTGAAACCCCTGCGGCTCTGGTCAAGGTTGTCCAGCGTGGTGTTGCTCAGGCTGGCGCCGTCGTTGCCCCCGGGTTTACCGAACGGGTCAAAAGTACGCAGGGCGGTCACCTGACCGTGATGGTCCGTGAAGGTGGTCCCGGAGCCGAGACGGTCTTTATGGGTGAACGCAATGTACCGGCCCTGTTGTTGTGTTTCACCGACCACAGCCACCTCACTGATATAGGCTTTCCACTCAGTCCGGCCGGCCGAGTGGGTTTCCTCATACAGCTTGTCGATGTAGTACGTGATTGAGGAGATACCGTCGGTGGTTCTGACCTGTTTGTAACGCATCAGGTCAGCACCGTAGGTAAAGGCCATGGTGGTACTGATACCCTGTTTACTGCGGGTCAGGCGGGTGGGTTTATCCCTGGTGTTGTACGTTGCCGTCAGGCCATCGCCAGTGGTCAGGTTGCCCCGGGCGTCATAACTGAACGACACCAGGGTGTTATCCGGTTTTAGTCCCCTGACCTTGTTAAATGGCTAGTAATGCTCGATTCAATGTGATCCGTGAGACATTGAAGTGTTGCGCCACTTCCGTCCTGGTCATGTCAGGGTCCATCAGCAAGGCCTTTACTTTCTTAACTTGATGATGGTTCAGCTTTGATGGTCGTCCACCATGGCGACCTCTGTCACGGGCTGCTTCTAACCCTGCTGATGTCCGCTTATGTATCAGGTTGCGTTCAAATTCTGCCAGTGATGCAAAGATATTGAACACCAGCTTACCTGTGGAGCTTTGGGGATCAATGGATTCGGTTAGTGACCTGAATGCGTATTACCATGACGCCGATCATTTAATAACATTTTGGGCCAAAAGTGATCGGCATGAATGTTATTAGGTGATCGACATTGATGGGAATAAGCAATATATAACTAAAAACTCGTTTGACGCTTACTTCGCAGGTCGTCACCTATCAATTAGTGAAGTCATTGAACCTGTTAAAACCTCAATGGAAGATATCGAGATACAGAAAAAATTAGATGTCTTAGCGTTAGCAGATAAGCTTGGCAACGTATCCGAAACTTCCAGGCTCAGTGGTGTATCAAGAGACACCTGATTTACGGCATAAAAATAGAACAGAAGAAGAGCTAGAGAAAGTCGTTATTGACTTCAGCCTTAAAAATCATCACCTGGGCCAAGCTCAAATATCTCGTCAGCTCAAGGTTAAAATGGACATTGAAATAAGTCCTGCGAGTGTGCGTTATATATGGTTACGAGAAAATATGAATAAAGCCGTACTAAGGCTTGCTAAGTTGGAGCTATTTCCCAAGTCGGTTTGAGTTACCAACCTGGGCTGACGCTGATAATGTGACTACGTCAAAGTCGCTCTGTAATTATACCGTCAGTTTCCCTTGGTAATCACATTACTACAGATAACAGGCAGTTACACAGATTTAGTTACATGGTCCCGGAGTGCCTCGAAACACAAATTAACTGAAATGCAGTTCCAAAAAATTAACTCTTTTACAAAGTTTCAGTCCGTTCAAGCGTTTTTAATTATAACAACTTATAAAATATAATCGGTGACCTGCACTTATATCCCATGAAAATGCTACTTCAATATCACCAAATTGGTATACCACAGATTCTTCGGAACCATCATTCCAACTATCAGAGGGCGTTCCCAATAGGGACTTTACAAACTCACTGGATTTATTGCAATCAAAAGCTATACGCTTATTATTTATAATAATATCACCATCAAAAATTTCTCGACGACTTGCTATCGGCAAGAAATATGCGGAAATATGCCGCACATTCCCATCAATTACACCAATATCATAACCATCCCCTTCAATTCTGACTGTAATACCCTGAAACTCTTTACTTAACGGCTCGTTAAGTTTAAAGCTACCCAACATCCCCTTCACCAAATCAAATACTAAGCTACTCATTTTAATTTCACCTTTTGGCATTAGTCTAATCTTCCAAATTTTCTGACGACTTTAAAACTATATCTTTTTGGCCTGTCATCTTTAACTTTATCTTCAGTAGAGACTGATTGCAGATCGAATTCTCTAACTGAAATCTCGGGTGTAGTCTTCATATGAATGATATCAATCTCATCCAGATGTTCGTGGTCGGTGAAACCCCGGCGGCTCTGGTCGAGGTTGTCCAGCGTGGTGTTGCTCAGGCTGGCGCCGTCGTTGCCCCTGGGTTTACCGAACGGGTCAAAAGTTCGCAGGGCGGTTACCTGACCGTGATGGTCCGTGAAGGTGGTCCCGGAGCCGAGACGGTCTTTATGGGTGAACGCAATGTACCGGCCCTGTTGTTGTGTTTCACCGACCACAGCCACCTCACTGATATACGCTTTCCACTCAGTCCGGCCGGCCGTGTGAGTTTCCTCATACAGTTTGTCGATGTAGTACGTGGTTGAAGAGATACCGTCGGTGGTTCTGACCTGTTTGTAACGCATCAGGTCAGCACTGTAGGTAAAGGCCATGGTGGTACTGATACCCTGTTTACTACGGGTCAGACGGGTCGGTTTATCCCAGGTGTTGTACGTTGCCGTCATACTATCGCCAGTGGTCAGGTTGCCCCGGGCGTCATAACTGAACGACACTGTGGTGTTATCCGGTTTCAGTACCGTGGCAACCGCATTGGGCTGACGGGTGTGGTAGGTGTAAGCATCCGGCCGGTCCGCGGAGTAATCGGTTTTCTTCTGCAGATTACCGACCGCATCCCAGGCATAGTCAATCTGTTGTACGGTCTGACCGCCATACGTGACCGTGTTCCCGGTCAGTCGGTGCAGCTTATCGTAGTGGAACGATTCGGTCAGGCCCGTCAGGGTGTTCTGCTGCTGTGTCAGGTTACCGAAGGCATCAAACGCCGTGTATTCCAGATGATGCAGGGTGTCGGCACTGCTGGCGGTGTGCATCACCCGGTTGTCCGTCATCTGTCCGGTACGCAGGCTGTATGTCGCCTGTGCCGTTAACAGCCCGTCCGTCAGGGTTGTCTGTGTCACATTGCCCAGCGCATCGGTCTGCGTGATGTCCCGGTAGACATACCCGGTCTGTGCATTACGCTCCGTCGTCAGGTAACCCCGGTCGTTATAGCCCAGTGCTACATATTCCCATCAATGGCGATCACTCAAGCTAATTTGTGCCTGGCTCTACAGAAAGAAAGTTGAATGATCGGCATCATGGTAATACGCAGGGTGGCAGGGTAATCACGTTTGAGTTTGCGCAATGTATGATGGTAAGCAATCATGATGATGGTGCAGTCTCGATGTCCGTGGCGACCAGCTTTGCTGATGCGTTCAATTTCTGATGTTGTTAGATATTCACGTTCACGAACATCTTTATACTTGCGGGTATTGGTAACTTTCGAGTTTTCGGTGTTTGGGGTGGGTGTTCTATAATCTTCTAAGTTGCTGATTATACTCATTTAGGTTCTCCGTAACTTTCGAGATTATAGCTGAAAACCAGAAAGATTTATACGGATGGTTTGATGATGGATATTGCTAGTAATGCTGAAGTAGGTGTGATGCTTTGATCATTTTTGAAGATTTATAGTTTCTTCAATTTAAGCTCTCTTAACTCATGAAAGAGGTCACCCTTCGTAAGCTCATTGAGAGCCTCCAATTCAGTTTCGCTAAGTTCGGCTGGAGGTTGTGTAACGTTGAAGTCCCCCCCATCATCTAAATACTCACCTCCAATCAGAGTATTTATCCTTGAAAGTATAGCTATTTCGTTTTTATCCTTGCTAGTCAGAGGGGCGTTAATTAGTTTAATCTCATGCTGTTCGCCGAAATTATATAGCCTCATAAAGTTACATGTGCCATGGAAGCTATCACCACCAAAGTAATCTTTTGTTTGGTCATAGTCAGCCCCAATTAAACCGGAAATAAGTTTGGTAACCTCTTTCCGTGAAAGCTTTTTGACCTTGATTCCACCTACAGCACGATATGTCACCATCAAGGCATTAGTTTCATATTTAACCAGCAGAAGATAACTTAACCCTTCCTCAGATAGTCCTTTGGCTGAAAAGTACTCTTCAGCAACCCCACCATTTTCGCTTAGGAGATTACGAACATTATTCATTACGTCATTTCTGTAATGCAAGCCAGTTCTGCAAGTGTCGAACTGCGAACTTGTATTCAAAAATGAATTCAGAAAATTTAGGTTCTTTCCTGAGAGTGCAGCATAAGATGCACCCCCAGCCAAAGTGACCAATATTATAAGTGTGGCTTTAATGTGTTCTTTCACGAATCGATTGATAGCTATCAACTCTAGGTCCTCCTATTGAATACTGCGTTCTAGCGAATGGCATACGGTCAGCCCTGCGAATTTGATTTGTAAATCGCACCGCAGACACTTCCCAACCACTTTCACCTGAGACTGAACGACCAATGGACGGTGCTCCATTCATATATGAAGTATTCTGCCATGCATGAAATAACTCATGAGCCAGTACATACCGAGGGTTAAAGCTTCGACCTATGGGTCTTCCTCGGATATTCTCGAAGGCTACGGGGGACCTAACTGGTCGGGCGTCAAAAGCAATGGTTGAGCCGCCCCATGAGAAATCAGTCCACCCCCTCGATATGGTGGCACTTTGCCCGAAGTTTTCATATATGTTGAGTGATTTGCCGCTCTCAGCAAGACCTATAAGCATTTCCAGCCCGTACTTATTGCCTTTGAGTTTGTTAAGGTGTCCCAAAATAGTCGCATCAAACCCTTCTGAGCCACTTGTTGTGTAATTAAGTGATAAGTCATCCGTAAGCTGGAGGTTGCCGTCAATGCTACCGTGTTTCTTTACGCTGCTATTGAAACCATCAATGACTTCTTCGTTAGTTGTCATCTTCCCAGTATTACCAAAAGCTCCACTGGTACTACTATGCTCTGAGCCGCTGTCACTATCCAACTGATTAACACTACTGGCAACGGTCTTATTACCCTCTCCCTCAATATCATTCACCTTAAGCCCCGATGATTTTAATGTGCCCGTTATTTCACTTTTGGCAATACGCCTTGCGGCAGACGCAACACCCGGCGAATCTCCACCACCTGATATTTCAACCGTGACGCCACCGCTACCATTATCAGTATCAGTAAGTGTTATTTCCACTTCAACGGTTTTCTTAATGCGACTTCCCGGACGTTTGACCGTTACACTCCTGGTAATCTTCTGCTCTTTCGTTTGTGCGCTATACCCCGTCGGGTCGGCCCCCGCCAGAGGGTTATTCATAATATAACTGTACGGGTTCATGCTCTGTGAGTTGCCCGGACTCTGAATCACCGGGTCGACGGACATAAAGCGGCCGAGGTTGTAGTCGTACACCCGCCCGTTCATGTGAATGATGTCAATCTCATCCAGATGTTCGTGGTCGGTGAAACCCCGGCGACTCTGGTCGAGGTTGTCCAGCGTGGTATTGCTCAGGCTGGCGCCGTCGTTGCCTCTGGGTTTACCGAACGGGTCAAAGGTTCGCAGGGTGGTCACCTGACCGTGATGGTCCGTGAAGGTGGTGCCGGAGCCGAGGCGGTCTTTATGGGTGAACGCGATATACCGGCCCTGTTGTTGTGTTTCACCGACCACAGCCACGTCACTGATATAGGCTTTCCACTCAGTCCGGCCGGCCGTGTGGGTTTCCTCATACAGCTTGTCGATGTAGTACGTGGTTGAGGAGATACCGTCGGTGGTTCTGACCTGTTTGTAGCGCATCAGGTCAGCACCGTAGGTAAAGGCCATGGTGGTACTGATACCCTGTTTACTGCGGGTCAGACGGGTGGGCTTATCCCAGGTGTTGTACGTTGCCGTCAGGCCATCGCCGGTGGTCAGATTGCCCCGGGCGTCATAACTGAACGACACCGTGGTGTTATCCGGTTTCAGTACCGTGGCAACCGCATTGGGCTGGCTTGTGTGGTAGGTGTAAGCATCCGGCCGGTCCGCGGAGTAATCGGTTTTCTTCAGCAGATTACCGACCGCATCATAAGCATAGTCAATCTGTTGTACGGTCTGACCGCCATACGTGACCGTGTTCCCGGTCAGTCGGTGCAGCTTGTCGTAGTGGAAGGATTCGGTCAGGCCCGTCAGGGTGTTCTGTTGCTGTGTCAGGTTATCGAAGGTATCAAACGCCGTGTATTCCAGATGATGCAGGGTGTCGGCACTGCTGGCGGTGTGCGTTACCCGGTTGTCCGTCATCTGTCCGGTGCGCAGGCTGTATGTCGCCTGTGCCGTTAACAGCCCGTCCGTCAGGGTTGTCTGTGTCACATTGCCCAGCGCATCGGTCTGCGTGATGTCCCGGTAGACATACCCGGTCTGTGCGTTGCGCTCCGTCGTCAGATAACCCCGGTCGTTATAGTCCAGTGCCACCGTCAGGCCATTCGGATACACCAGTGCCTTCGGGCGACCCGCGTGGCTGTCGTACTGCGTTTTCACGGTGCGACTGATACCGTCAAGAGTAACAGTGGAGGTCGTCGGACGGCTCAGCACATCATAGCCGAAGGTTCGGGTAATGCCGTGTTCCGCCTCACTGTCTGGCAGGCCTTTTTTCTGGCTGTCGAACCCGAAGGTGGCCACACTGCCATCAGCAACACGCCGGGTTACCCGGCCCAGTTTGTCATACTCAAACGTGGTGACCCTGCCGTTTGCATCAGTCTGCTTCTCCAGTTCACCAAAGCCGTTATAGATAAAATAGCTGGTGCCCTGGTTCGGGTCATCCACCCGGGTTTTATGCCCCAGACCATTCCACTGGGCCAGAATCCGGTTGCCGGCCGCATCCTGCATCACCACCGGCTGACCGTTACTGTTATAGCTGTAACGGGTGATACCACCCAGTGCTGCATATTCCCATCAATGGCACTGGGTCATCACTTCTGTCAACAAGGCCATAGCGTTTACTACTTCAGACTCAAAGAGCTACTGGAAAAA
>CBFHMJ010000005.1:0-74631 GCA_965656875.1 Alteromonadaceae bacterium | reverse complement strand
GCGGGTACCAATATCCAGTGTGCCCGGGGTGCCGTGAATACGGCCGGTTGCAGCATCAAACGTCAGCCAGGCAGGCAGATTTGCACTGACAAACGTCAGCGTGTCACCCGGGTTACGGTCTTCGGCATCCGGGGTGAAGTCATAGGTTTGTCCCACCCGGACAGTGGATGGCGGCACACCGGTAATCGTCGGTGGCTCAGGCGGGCGAACAATCGTGACGTTAAACGTGGTTTTACGGCTGGTTGTGCCATCATGCACCCGGACATCCACAAGTGTGCTGCCAGGCGAGGTGCCGGCCGTAACCTGTAACACATGCTGACCGTTGACAAACTGTGGCACCAGGCGGTCCGGACTAATCAGTGACGGGTCATGGGCACTGGCGGTAATGGTCAGGTTGGCCAGCGGGGTTTCCACGTCACTGACGACCAGTGGCACACTGAACAGCTGGCCAGTGAGCATACTGATATCCGCCGGTGGTTGTATCACCGGTAAGTCATTAATACGGCGAACGGTTACCGTAAACGTGCTTGCTGTGGATAATTCACCATCAGACACAGCCACCGTCACGGTGGATACACCGTGCATATTCGCCGCCGGTGCCAGGGTGAGATAGCGTGAACCACCACTGCCACTGAAGGTGATGTTACTGAGGGGTAATAAGGCCGGATTTAAACTGCTGATGGCCTGCAAACTGAGCTGAGAAGCGGGTGTTTCAACATCACTGACGGTTATCGGCGTAATGTTGGTTGCGTCTTCATTCAGTTGTATATCGGCAATGGCAGATAACACAGGCGCATCATTCACCCCGTTCACGGTCAGGTGGAACGTGCGGGAGGTGGTCTGTGTGCCATCGTTTACATGGACGGTGATATCGGTCTCACCGTCACGACCCGGTAACGGAGTGATGGTCAGGGTGCGATTCTGACCGCTGCCGGAGAAGGTGATATCCGAGGTGTTGACCAGCAGCGGATTGCCGGCGGTGGCACTGAGGCTTAACTGGCTTAACGCCGTATCAATGTCAGCAATCGTGAATGGCACCTGCAGGGTTTCATCCTCATTCATCACCTGTACAGGAATGGTGCTGACCGTCGGCGCATCATTCACCGGATTAACGGTGTAACTCAGGCCATAGGTGGCTTCTACGGTGCCATCATGCACACCGAGCCAGATTGTGCCACTGCCGGAGTGATTGGCTGCCGGGGTTAAGGTCAGGGTCCGGGTGTTGCCACTGCCGCTGATGACCGCGTGACCGACCGGGACTAACGCCGTGTTACTGCTGCCTTTTACCCGAAGGACCACCTCTGATGCCGGAGTTTCCACATCGTTTACTGTCAGGGTAATGGCCTGGCTGTCATCTTCATCAAACACATGACCACTGAGTGGGCCGGCGGTGGGGGTGTCATTGACCGGATTAACTGTAAAGGTTAAGCCATAGGTGGCCGAATCGGTGCCATCACTCAGTTGCAGCCAGATAATACCGCTGCCGGACTGATTGGCCGCCGGGGTTAAGGTAATACTTCGGGTCGCGCCACTGCCGCTAATCACCACATTCGGCGTCGGCAGTACGGTGTAATTGCTGCTGCCCACTGAGGTCAGGGTTAACGCAGAAGCCGGGGTTTCCACATCAGCCACCGGCACAACAATCGTCAGTGGAGTGTCTTCGGTCAGAACATGCCCGGCCAGCCCTGTGGCAACCGGCAGGTCATTGACCGGATGAATCACCACGTTAAAGGTGTAGTCCTGTGCATCCGTACCGTCAGAGACCCGGAAAGTCACATCACTGCTGCCATGCTGATGAGCCGCGCCCTGAAGTTGCAGGGTACGGGCCGAGCCACTGCCACCGGGCACGATGTTCGCCAGCGGTAATACCGCCGGGTTACTGCTCGACAATACTGACACCGATGCGGCATTCACATCAGAATCAAAATCCCGCAGGGTGTAGGTAATCGTCGCTGAGGTGTCTTCATTTACCGTATAGCCGGCGGATAAATGACTGACATACGGCGCATCATTCACACAGTTAACGGTCAGGGAGACCAGCACCGCAGAAGAAACCGCACCAAAGGCGTCTTTCACCCGGTAAGTAAAGCGATCATCACCACACCACTGGTTATACGGGGTGTATACGGCCTGATTGCCGTTCATTACCACCTGACCACCCAGTGGCACGGCCACAATATCGTGCAGTGATACCAGGTGACCGTCCGGGTCGGTGTCATTGGCGAGTACACTCAGGGCCGTTGTTGTGTCTTCCTGAAGATGGGTAAAGGTATCCGCCACGGCCACCGGCGCTCGATTGGTGACAGTAATGGTGAAACTCGTCGACGGGCCACAGCCCACCGACGGACTACAGGCCTGCGCCCGCCAGACATAATTGCCCGGCTCATTAAGAGTTTGACTGACATGATGCTGATTCTGCTGCCACTGCGTTCGGGTGAAATCATAAATCAGCGTTTCAGCGCCACCGTTGAATGACTGCCAGACCTTGTGGTTTGTGCCATCAACAGAATACCCGGCTTCAACAAAGTCCAGACTGACGGTTGCATTCGAATACACTGAGGTTTCGGATAACACCGGTGAGCGAATCGCTTCCGGGGCATCGTACACATAAATCCGTCGCCAGGGGCTTAAGCCACTACAGCCGACACTGTTACAGGCTTTGTATTTATAGTAGCGATGGCCTGCGGTTGAATAAGAAAATGACGGTTGAAATATACTGCCAGAGTAGACTTTTGTGTAAGTCACCGCTGCCGGGTCAAGCCCGCCATCACCGGCATAGAGTTCGTAATAGGTAGCCCCCGAGACTGAGGTAAAGCCAACATGAAATCCGATATTCAGGGGTTTATAGGCACTGCCGCTGACAGTGGGATAATCGATAGGGGTATCGGGTAAGGTCAGAAAGCTACAACCGCTGCCCTCGGTGCCGCTGGTCGGGTTGTATAGCGGGTCATTACAGACGTCGGACTGGGTTGATGCTGAATTAACAGATTCAGAGGAACGAAGCGACACCTGCGTCAACAAAGGACAAACCACTTCCGGATTAACCGGTGCCTGTTTATTGGCAACCTGCTGTTTATCAGCGGACCGGCGAGCCACCACATCGCCAGGTTCACCCATATTCTCCGAATGCCATTCACCCCGCTCATCAAAGCCACCCGGTCGGTTATTACGACGCAGCAGTTCCACACCCGGCGTCAACAGGCCATTAATCGCCATAATACTGTGGCGTTCATCATCCCAGTCGTGGTTAGTCAGGCGGTGACGGATTTGCTGGCCGCGAGAGGAGAAACGGCCTTTATCAGAGCTCAGTACTAACCAGTGCGGGTCATTGGCTTTACGAGCCACCGCAAAGATATCGTCTCTGCCGTCGTTGTTGTAATCGGCGATGATTAAGCGGGAGCTTTGTTGTTGTGCCCAGACCGCTTCTTCGCCGGGCGACTGATGCACATTGAGCTGCCCGTTTTCCTCGGTCTGCATCAGAACATGAGCCCGGTCAGCACGGTGCGGGTTATCACTCAGGGCAATAAATTCGTCTTTGCCATCGCCGTTAAAATCACCGGCGTAATAGAGATAGGCATCAAACGCGTTGAGAAAATGCAGCGATTCAGCATTAGATAAAGTCTGAGAGACCTCAGCAAAGCCGTTGCCGTTTGACAGTCGAACCCGGGCTTCACCGGCGCTGATGGTCAGTAAGTCGTCTTTGCCGTCGCCATTGATATCCGCCAGCAGTAACCGGGCGGAGGCATAATTCGGCAGGAAAGTAAGGAAATGAGAATCGTCGGTCAGGTATTGACGAGAGGAGGACTGAAAAGTAACTGAACCCGTTTCAGAAACCCTGGGCTGCAGCAGTAAATCATCACGACCATCGCCGTTAATGTCACCATGCAGGGCGATAAACTGCTCGCTGTTCCAGCTCACGGTGTCTGATTGATCCGCTATTGCAACCTGTGCAAATACTGAAATAAACGTCAGCCAGAACAGTCGTATGATCGCTGTTTTAGTTGTTGTGGTTTTATTCCCATAAAAACCGTGTCCGTTGCCCTTATCCTGTTGATCACCGGTACCATGTGATGATCCAACCCCTTTTATCCCAGACTCAATACTGGTCCAGGCGTCCGTCGCCTTATTCCTTTTCACTAAAATTCCCCAATCTGACCACTTTCTATTTTGAAAAAATTTCTCGGTTTATTAATAGAATGAGCACATCTAAGATCTGTAATTTATCAGGAATGCAACTGGCAGTATATATGAAGTGTTATTTACCTCATATTTAGTCCTGAGCTCACGGCAAACGCTCACCTCTCGATAATACAAATAATCGATACCATTGTTCTCGTGTTAACCGGATATTCGTCGCTGCAGCACAGGCACGTATTCGTGCCGGATTGGTCGTGCCAGTTACCGGTTGAATACCCGCAGGATGACGCAATAAAAATGCTAATACAATGGCCTCCACTGACGTTTCATAGTCAGCGGCCAGTTGCTGCACATAAACCGCTGTCTGTTTGGCTGATTCGCTAGCGATATCATTTGCGTTTTTGCTATACAGTCCTTGTGCCAGACAACCCCAGGCTTGAATCTGAACGCCCTGTTGTTGGCAATATTCCAGTGTTCCGGCCGGAAAATCGACCTGATGATATCCAGGGGTGTTGACCAATACGCCTTGATTCAACCAATCCAGCTTTTTTAAGCTCATTTCTAACTGATTAATAATAAAGGGTAAACCCGTCTGCGCCGTCAAAAATGACAGTTGATGATGACTCATGTTGGACACGCCGAAAAAGTCGACTTTTCCCGCCCGGTGTAAGGCAGTTAGTGCTTCGGCCAGTTCATCCAGCGGTTGAAGAGGATCAGGTCGGTGCAGCAGCAGAATATCCAGCTTTTCAATGCCGAGCCTTTGCAAACTACCATCTACGGAGTGATTCACCCAGTCTGCGGAGAAATCGTAACGTCCGACTTGCTGTTCGTCAGGTAAACGAATGCCACATTTCGACTGAATATATAGCTGTTTCCGCCAGTCAGGTTGCTGTTTCAGCACTTCGCCAAATACACGTTCTGCTTTACCAAAGGTGTATATATCGGCGTGATCAAACAGGTTAATTCCACTATCAAGCGCGGCTTCAACTAACTCGATACCCTGTCGGATGTCCTGATTAGTGACCGGCTGATGATTCCAGCCCCCGCCAAGTCCCATGCAACCACTGGCAATGCGGCTGACGTTCGGCAAATAAGCCGCTAAAGGCAATGATTTATCTGACATATCGTTTACTCATCAACATCGTTATGAGGTTATGATACTGTTCTTTTTAAAAGACAAACCCTCTAATTTAAGAACACTCTGTTTGCTATATAGAACAATGCTTGTATAAACAATGATGGTGACCCCCCTGATGAATGACCATAAATGCATGGAACGTCTGATGCTTTTCGCGGAGCTGGCACAACAACTTAGCTTTACTCAGGCTGCAAAAACGCTGGGGATATCGAAAGGTTATTTGTCCGAACAGATCAAGCGGCTGGAACAGGAACTCAATACGGCATTGCTGATTCGGACGACACGCAGTGTGCGATTAACTCATGAAGGAGAAAAGGTGCTTAATCAAAGCCTTGTGATCAAGGCTCACATGCATCAGTTGACCCGGAGTATCGCAGAACATCCGCAAACACTTTCCGGCACATTGCGGATCACGGCTCCGAAAATGTTTGCTGAAACCTGGCTTTTTGACCTGTGTGAACAATTCCACCAGCAGCACCCGGATATTGATTTCGATATTCACTGTAGCTACAGCCGCATGAACCTTAATCAACAAGATATCGACCTCGCCTTTCGTGCCACCAATCAGCCACCGCAAGACATGATTGCCGTGCCATTACTGCACTATCAACATGTGCTGGTTGCATCACCTGGCTACCTGAAACAACACGGAACGCCGGAACATATTCAGGACTTACATCAGCATCAATGTCTGACTACCCGACATCAGCAAGTCTGGCCACTACGTTCGCAGGATATCGCCGTAACGGGCTGGCTCACCACCAATGAAAATCATATGTTGAAGCAGCGAGCGCTGAACGGCGACGGCATTATCAGAATCGCCAGCTACTACGTGCGACAGGCGCTGGATAGTGGTGAACTACAAGCAGTTTTGCCCGACGAAACCCCACCGCAAAGCAATCAGGTTTTTATGTTCTATCCCCAACTGATTTATCCTTCGCCAAACATCAATGCCTTTGTCACGTTTATTAAACAGGCTTTTCAGGATTAGTTGTTCTGGATTCGCTAAGCCAGATCAGCGAAACAGGGCGTTACGTTTCGTAGTGAAACATGTCGCCCATCGCCACCACGATTTTACGTTCTCCTTCGAATGTGTCTCTGGCATGAGCCACCGCCATATTATCAACCATGATGACATCACCTTCCTGCCATGGCTCTCGGACAGCACAGGCTTCATAGGCATCACCAACACAACGCATAATATCGTCAGAGATCGCCGTACCATCGCCAAACACCACATTACGAGGCAATCGATCCAGTCCAACCATCTCCAACAAGACTTCACGTACATCTGGTTGTAAACAATAAGGATGATGCAACTGCACCTGATTGAAAAAACTTTTCTGCCCGGTAGCCGGATGAACAACGATTCCAGGGCCACGGCTTTTAGTCTGGATGACATCATCGTCAAGGAAATTGAGTTCTACCTGAGCGTCTTTACATTTATTCGCGACCACATTCAGTGATTCAGTCTTGAAAAAATCTTGCCAGCTAACGTCCAGGCCTTCGACAAAATGACGAATATACATTAATCCTTTTGCTTCAAATTCAGCAATAATCTCGGCGGGTAAGTAGCGATATACCGCCCGACAATCAACTATCGGCGTAATGCCCCCAACCGGGGATTTTTTCTCACAAAAGAAGAATTGCTTCTGCGGCCAGCTGGTTTGATTAGAGCTTTCATTATGAAACAGGATCGGTAAATCATTGGGATAAGGGGTTGAACGGTATATTCGTTCGCCGCCTTCTTTTTTCGGCAAATCGCCATAACTGCCATACAGATCTGGATAAATGCCTTTAGCAAAGGCTTCAAAATCCTGTGGTGTTTTCAGGTTAAAACCTCGGAAAAGAATGGCGCCGTGGCGATCCAGATCCGCCAGTATGGATGTCTGATGGCTTGTCGCCCATTCTGTTGGGTCTTCGGCGATGCTTTGCGGCGTGATCACCAAAGGAAAAGCCAGGTTTTCACCGATTTGATTGATTGTTTTTTCAGGTGTTATCGTCGTCATACGTCCTCCCTTTTGGTTATGCCATGCCGACCAGAACTTTGCGCTCACCATCAAACGCCTGGCGACCATGCGTAAAACGGAGATTGTCGAGCAGCAAAAAGTCATTACGTTGCCAGTTAAAGTGGAACATTTCCTCGTCGTAGATCTGGCGAATTAATGCCAGCTCTTCTTCATCAATGGCAGAACCATCACCAAAGTAGGTATTGCGAGGCAGATTGTCTTCACCAAAAACCGACATAAAACTGTTGCGCGTGGTTTGGTCCAGGCTGGATACATGGAACAAATGGGCCTGATTAAACCACACTTTATAACCGTGGATTGGATGCGTGGTAACCGCCTGATTGACCTGAACGGTGCGTAAACCATTGTCGTCTTTCCACTGATATGTGAAGTCGTTTTCTGCGCAGTACTGTTCAACATCTTGTTTGTTATCGGTTTGGAATACTTCGGTCCAGGGCAGGTCAATCTCACTGTAGTTACGAACATACATCACTTGTTTCTGTTCAAACTTCTCTCGGATTGCTGCCGGTATACGGTCATAAATGGCTTTACTGTCTGCCAACGGTGTTGCACCACCAGATGTAGACGGCAACATGCACAAAAAGCCCAGTCGCTGTGGCCATTTGTTGGCATAAGAACATTCATTATGTTGAGGAATGACCTCATCTTTATGATATTCCGTGGCCGTATACACGTTGCCTCGTAATTCAGTACGGGGAGTGGAACGATATTCATAAGAAGCCAGCGGTTTGCCCAGAAGTGACGATAAAATCTGACCAAATTGTTTACTGCCAGGAATTTTCAACCCTCGAATCAGTAACAGCCCTTTTTCGTCGACCAGACGATTGATTTCATCCCGGTGTTGCTCAATCCAGTTTGCCGTTTTCATTCCCTGTGTATCAACTTCCAGTAAGATGTCCCGGCCTTGTGCTTCTTCCAGCACTTGTGTTTGTAATGTCATAGCCAATAACCTGTTTTGTAATGATGAAAACAATCACGCACTCAAATGCGCACGAATGACCGCTGCTATCTGAGCAATGGCGTCGCCTTCCATCAATAATGCATGTTTCTGATTAATATCAATAACCTGAGTATCAGTACCGTAATACTGTTCTATCGTATCCAGTGGGATCGTCGTGTCCGGATTTACCACCGACCGGAATAACCAGGTAGGTGCATCTAACACCCGATTCAGCGGTGCGGCAGTTGCCATGCTGGTGGAAAGATTGACACCAAATTTCAGTGCATAAGACAGCACAGTTCGGTCAAATGGAAAGTCAGGAATGTCATTAAGTATGTGGTCAATGACCCGGTCAAATACCAGACGATACGGCTCGTCTTCCTGATACGTCACATGACGGTCAATGGTTTTGTCGATATAACGTGCCGTTGCCAACAAATAATGGAAGCCGGATTTCACATCCCGCATGGTGCCAACCGGCGCAGCATCGATCTGCCCAAGAAACCCTACATCATGGCCTTGTGACTCCAACGTTGCGGCGATTTGATGAGCCAGTGTGCCACCCGCAGACCAACCAGCGAGAAAATAAGGGCCTTCAGGCTGACTGGCGAGAATACCTTCCACATACAGATTTGCTAATTCATCGACCGACTTAAAATCGACATGCTGTTCTGCATTGTAAGGTGCCTGAATCCCAATGACCTGAGCCGTTCCATCCAGTTCATTTGCAAGCTGTTTATAGCAATCAACTTTGCCACCGAACGGATGTACCACAAAAATGGGTTGGCCGTGTTGTGCCTGTGTCAGCGGCACCAGTAACGATTGCGCCAGTGACGCAGGTTTCGCTGTTTTTTTCGCTTCAATTGTCGCGGCAAGCGTTGCTATATCCGGCGCAGCCAGCATCTGACCAATTGGAATTTTAATACCCAACTTTTTGATTTTGCCGGAGATCATAATCATCATCAGTGAGTTACCACCGATGTCGTAAAAGTTGTCATTCACGCCAATATTGGCGACATCACATTTAAGTTGTTCAGCCCAGACACCAGCCAGTAACTTTTCCAGTGCTGTAGATGGTTTTGCTTTTTCTTCAGCAGCAACCGTTGGCGCCGGCAGTTGTCGGCGGTCGATTTTGCCGTTCGGCGTCAACGGAAATTCTGCCAGTGGAACAATGTGGTCCGGCACCATCCAGCCCGGTAAGGTATCAGTCAGCTGGGTTTTCAATGCCGCTACCAGTGATGGCCAGTCTGCGGTGTTGGTATTTTTTGGGATAACATAAGCAACCAACGCCCCATGCTCCTCTGAGGATTGAGTTAACAAGGTAACAGCTGCATTCACGGTTCCCTGATCCATCATCGCGGCATCAATTTCGCCTGGCTCGACCCGATATCCACGGACTTTGATCTGGTCATCCACACGTCCGGCAAAAATCAGTTGCTGCGCCTGGTTGCGCAACACTTTATCGCCAGTGCGATACATCGAAGACGTTTCGGCCTTTTTGTCAGCCTGAAACGGATTGTTGATAAACTTCTCAGCCGTTAACGCTGAACGATTTAAATAACCCGCCGCAATGCCATCTCCTGCCAACACCAGTTCACCCCAAGCACCTGACGGTAACAGTTGTCCATCTGACGACAGTACAAAAGCTTGCATGCCCGGTAGCGGTTCACCAAAAGGAACCGGTAATTCAAAACCTGTCGGTATCGTATAAGTGCATGCGCCTATGGTCGCTTCAGTCGGGCCGTAGTGATTGATAACCGCACATCGTCCGGTTGTTTGAAGGGTTTCGATTAATGCTTTGGCACCAGGTTGAATCGCTTCACCACCAAGCAGTAAATATCGTAGCGAGCAAGCCTCTGGCTGACTGGTTAACATATCACTGAACAGTGCAGCGAAATGTCCTGGCGTTAACTTGATTACATCCGGCTTAAACTGCTGAATATGGGCGGAAAATGCTTGCGCATCCAGTTGTAAGGACTCAGGTAAAATATCCAGACTACCGCCAGTTGCTAATGCCATTAACACCGAGGTATAGCCCAGATCCGTTGACCAGGCCGTCAACATCGCCCAGCTCAATCCTGATTCAAATCCGTGTCGTTGTGTTAATCCGTTGGCGTAATGAGCGATATTTCCGTGTGTTACCTGTACACCTTTCGGTTGTCCGGAAGTTCCCGATGTGTAAATCACCCAGGCAATATCAGACGGGAGTAATGTATCAGTGAACGACGAACTGACGGATGACATGTCAGTGTTTGCATCTGCCTGTTGCAGTTCACTCAACGAACACACACGCCCTTGTGACATTGCTTCCGACGGCATAGATTGCAGCGCGTCGTCATCAACAATCGTTACCACAGGCGATGAGTCACCAATAATAAATGCCAGCCGTTGTGTCGGTAAGGTTGGTTCAAGCGGAATAAACGCCGCTCGCCGCTGCCAACATGCCAGCACCAGGGCTAACAAATCCGTTTTACGTGCCATACAGAACGCTACCCGGTCGCCCGGATTAACGCCCAGCCCGGCTAATACGCTGCCAAAATGAGTAGCCCGTTGCGTCAGTTGTTGATAATTAAGGGTTTCGTGTTGAAAACGAACCGCTAAAGCGTCCGGTTGCTGTTGAACCGATTGTTCAACTAATCTCGGAATGAGCGTGGCTTCTGTTTGTCTTACCGCACCCGTCGCCTGAGAAATCATCTGTTGTTGTTCAGTGTCTGACAACAATGACAAGGTACTGACGCGCTGCTCTGCCGCCGAAACCATCTGCAATAACACAGTTTTCAGATAATGGCCTAGCTGAGAAACCGCCTCCGCTTCATAGGCATGGCGCTGGAATTCCAGCTTGATTTTCAGTTGATCCGTGAGCGATGAAATGAGTGATAAGTCATAATTATTGCCCTGATGCCCATCAGCCTGACTAACACTGAAATCCGCCTGCTGTGCAGTTTCCCCTTCGCCTGGTGCCGTTGGTTGTTCCGGGTAATTTTCAAACACGAACAAGCTGTTAAACAAAGAACCATGAAGCCCTTCTGCAAGCGACTGAATCTCTGACAACGGGTAGTAACTGAATTCATCACGTTGAATCAGCTGTTGATGCAGCGATAGCAACCACTCGGTCAAACTGGCCTTATAATCCACTGAAATGACGGCAGGCACCGTATTAATGAACAATCCAACCATGGATTCAACACCGGGTAATTCTGCCGGACGGCCAGACACCGTTGTGCCAAACACGACCTGCTGCTCACCACTGAAACGAGATAAGACTAAAGACCAGGCGGCCTGAAGCACAACATTAACGGTGGTTTGTGCTGATTGGGCTAACTGGCTTAAAGCAGCCGTCTGTTCGTTATCCAGGTGAACATAGACTTTATCCAGGCCTTGCAATAACGCAGGTTCTTTCCGTGCCAGCGGTAACGGCGTTGCATTATCTATATCGGCAACCTGTTGTTGCCAAAACCCGGAGGCCTGATCGGTTTCGCGAGAAACCAGCCATGCAATGTAATCTCGATAAGGCGCGACTGGTGGTAACTGTGGTTGTTCCCCGGCGGCCAGTGATTGATACGCGGCAATCAGTTCAGCAAAGATAATGCCTGCACACCAGCCATCAATCAGCGCGTGATGCTGTGTCCAGACCATTCGGTAACGGTTTTCAGCGAGCTGCCAGATATTTATGCGCATCAATGGCGAATCACTCACGCTAAAACCTTGCTGCTTGTCACGCTGGAGCATGTCAGCTAAAAAGTCCTGTTGTTCTGATTCAGTTAAATCAGTCAACGCTTTTACTGTCCAGTGCAACGTCGCTGTTGGTTGCACCACCTGAACCGGATTCGCAGAGTCGAGGGCGTAAAAGCTGGTGCGGAAAATATCATAACGATCAACCAGCAACTGCCAGGCACTTCTCAGCGCTGTTAAATTCAGGGAACCCTGAATATCCATCGCCATTTGATTGACGTAAGAACTGCTGTCTACCGCGCTGTGGAACAACATGCCCTGCTGCATGGGCGTGATCGGATACACATCGGCAACCGGCTGTTTGTTCGCTATATATTGCAACGTCTCTTCGGATATTGTCGCCAGTGGAAAATCTGAAGGTGTCAGTCGCCCTGTTCCCTCCTGGCAACAATGCATCACAATTTGCTTTAATGCTGCTTCAATTTGCGTAACCAACACGGTTACATCATCATCTTCAAAGCGTTTCTTATCGTAACTCACGCCAAATCCCAGCACGCCACCGGCTACCTTGCCATTGATGGTGATGCCGTGAGTTAACGTTCGTTCACTCGACATGGTTTGCCCGGCTGATTCCGGCGCAGCCGTAAAATAGGCGTCATCATTAACCACCTGATCGAACTGCCCCAAATAGTTAAACACCACGTCAGCGTGCGTGTTTAAGCCGTCGAACAAACCTTGTTGTTGCAGCAAGCCAAAGTCAGCGCCGTTATGCGGCACTGCGCGATACTGCTCTTTAACCGCACATATAACATCGTCCAGTTGGTCACTGTCACAATGGAGCGTTAACGGCCAGGCTGTCGTAAACCAACCAATGGTGCGACTCAAATCAAATGATTCGTCGATGACTTCACGGCCATGTCCTTCCATGTCGATTCGGATAGCCGTTTGCTTCGACCAGTTACGGAATCCGACCAGAACCGCCGCCATCAACAGTTCATTAATCTGTGTTCGGTATGCTTTGTTGGCCTGCTGTAATAGTTTTGCGGTTAATGTCGCATCAAGACCAAATGCCACCCGAGCCACCGAACCCGGAGCCATTTTCGATGGAGTGGTATTCACACGACCCAGTGTTGGCACCTCAATCGCCAGCGATTGCTGCCAATACGCCAGTTGTTGTCGAATATCATCGCCAGTCGCTCGTTCCGCCAAATGTTTGCACCATGCCTGATAAGGCGACGTTTTCTGACCTGGGATTAACTGTTTAGCAGACTCAGGGCGTTGTTCGCTCATTATCTGACGACAAATTTGTTCAGCATCTTCCAACAACACTCGCCATGAAACACCATCAACCACCAGATGATGGCAAATAAATAACAGGCGTTTGCTTACGACATTATTCTGCTCACAACTAAACAATACCGCTCGAAATAAAAAGCCCTCTTCCAACACGAAACTACGTTGCAGTCGCTCGGCATGTTGCTCCAGTTCAGAGAAATCCTGTAACAGGATTTCATCAGTCAGACGAGCCAGATCGGCTTGTTCTGGTGGGATAAACTGACCGTGCCAGCCTGTATCACTGTCCTGGACAAACGCGAGTCGTAACGCATCGTGTTGCTGCATCAATTGCTGCGCCATCACGTTGAGATGCTGCCGGGTAATATCCACCGGACATTCAAGCAATACGGACTGATTAAAATGATGTAAGCCTGCGTTATCGGCAAAGAAACTGTGATGAATCGGCAATAATGGTAACTCACCGGTTGAAGGCGCTTGCGGGATCGTCTGCTGAACCTGTTCAACGATATAAGGCGATAAACCACGAATCGTCTGATGTTCAAACAGCTGTTTAACGGTAAACGTTAACCCTTGCCGTGCAGCCCGTGACACGACCTGAATTGACAAGATAGAATCGCCGCCCATTTCGAAGAAATTGCCCAAAACACTGACCTGATCGGCGGGAATACGTAACAGTTCGGCGAAGATATCAACCAGAATCTGCTCATTCTTATTAGCTGGCGCTTCATAATGAGTGTTAACGTCGGCATGAATGACAGGAGCAGGTAATGCTTTTTTATCAACTTTACCGCTGGCGGTCAGTGGAAAAGCGGCCAAGAAAACCAGCGCCGATGGCACCATATACGTCGGTAAACGGGACTGTAATTGCTGTTTTATTTGTCCAACAACTTCTTCAGACGGTTCTTCATCACCAGACTCCAGTACGATGTAACCTGTGATACTGGCGACAGAGTCATGGGTATTGTTATCACTCAACGTATCACTGAGAATCACTTCACTGGCTTTTACGCCGTCACAACAATTGATTTGATGTTGGATTTCGCCCGGCTCGATTCTGAAGCCTTTGATACTGAACTGATCGTCAATCCGACCAAGATATTCAAACTGATCGTCGTCGGTTAAACGTACTTTATCGCCGGTGTAATACACCCGTTGATCAATCAGCGCGAGCGGCTTAAATTTCTCATTCGTTAAGGCCGGGTTGTTCCAGTAGCAATCCGCCAGACCCGCACTGGCTACCACCAATTCACCCGAAACACCCGGCGCGGCCAGATGCTGATCCGGTGTTATCACATACAATGCGACATTGGAGACAGGTTGACCAATGGTGACAGGCTGTCCTGATACAATGCGACCAACACTGGCTGCAACGGTCACTTCAGTTGGGCCATACGCATTAAACATCGGATACAAGGATGACCACTGCCAGGCAAGCGCCTGATCACAAGCTTCACCGCCCACAACCAGTGCAGTAAATGCATATTGATCACTAAACGGCACATGTTTTAAAAATGCTGGCGGCAAAATTGTGTCGGTGATCTGATGGCGCTGCATAAATTCAGCCAGCAACCCTGGATCTTGTTTTACGTCTGACGGACAGAAGTAGAGGCTGGCACCGTTCAGTAAGGCCCATTGCCATTCCATAACAAACGCATCAAAACCAATCGATGCAAACTGCAATACCCGATGCACTGGCGTAACGCCAAAACACTGCTTCATATGTTCAGCCAGGTTTACCGCGCCACGATGCTTAATCGCAACGCCTTTGGGTTGCCCGGTCGAACCTGAAGTATAAATCAGATAATTGACATCATCCGGGTGACGCCCCTGATAATCCGGATTGTCAGTCGCTTGCTGCACAATGGCCGACTGAACCGCTGGCTCATCGAATCGAATAACGGCCGTGTCATTAACCGCCAGTTGCCGGTTTTGCAAGGTTTCCTGGATAGCCAGAACGACGGAAACGCCCGCATCGGCCATCATGTAATTCAGCCGTTGGTCCGGGTGTGCTGGCTCCAGTGGTACATAGATACCACCCGCTTTTAATACAGCCAATACACTGATCATCATGCGATGATCTCTGGGTAACAATAGGCCGACACGACTTCCGGCCGTGACGCCCTGAGCAATCAGGTGATTCGCCCATTGATTCGCCTGTTCATTCAACGTCTCATAAGTGAGATGAACATCACCACTCACAACCGCGATGTTATTTGCCTGTTCCTTTGCACACCGTTCAAACTGCTGCTGCACCAACAAACCATCAGATTCAAAAGCCTGTACCGCCCGAGTATTTAACGCATCTATTCGCTGTTGCTCCCTGGGTGTCAGCATCGACAGAGAAGACAACAAACGCGCCTCATCCGGTTGCTGACACAAGCTTTCAAATAAATGCTGTAAATGTGAGGCCAGTAGCTCGATATGAGATTCAGTAAAAATACTGTTGTCGTACACCCACTGGATCACACCACCTTTAGCGGTAATGGTTGCATTGATATCAAGATCAAATTTAGCAACAACGTCCTGACGCGTTACTGTCGAGAATTGCAGACCACCCAGTGACAAAGAATCGTTCTCCGCCGAATCATTCGCCGTTGTTGCTGTCAGTAGCACCTGGAATAGCGGTGAATACTGGGTGGTTCGTACACTGCCCGCTTGTTCAACTACCTGCTCAAATGGCACATCCTGATGAGCCTGAGCCTGATGATTGGTATCCCGGATATGTGCCAGATAGTCACCCAGTGCGGGGTATTCAATCGATGAACGCAAGACCAGGGTATTAACAAAAAAACCTATTAATGGCTCGATATCTGTTTTTGTCCGATTCGCTACGGGCGAACCCAGAATGAATTCGTGTTGATGACTATGACGACACAACAACAGCGTGACCATGCTATGAAGAAGCATAAACGGCGTTAGTTCAAACTGTTTTGCCACAGCCAATAATTGCTGGCTCAGCGTTGCAGACAATCGTGTTTCCACTTTACCACCGCGATACTGCTTACTCGCCGGGCGTGGATAATCCAGAGGAAGTTGATGAACCGCTGGCGCATCAGCCAGCTGATTTCGCCAGTAATCTTGTTGCCGTGCCAACTCATCGCCCGACAACCATTCACGTTGCCAGACCGCAAAGTCTGCATATTGAATCGCCAGCGGTTTCAGTGGCGATTCCTGACCGGCCGTAATCGCTTGATATTCAGCCACAAATTCTTTGATCAGAATCCCCATTGACCAACCATCGGTCGCGATGTGATGCATGTTAAACAGCAATAATCCGGCCGGTTCGCCATCGTGATCTGGCAACGAAACAAAGCGAGCGTTTAACATTAAATCTGAGGTCAGATCGAACAGTTGGCGGCTATTTTCTGTCACTAATTGTTCGATGGTGTCATTCAGATCTTCGGCTGGAATGTTACGACAGTCCTGTCGGGTAAGCTGAAAAGTTTCAACGGAACGAACCACCTGATACGGTCCTGAATCGCCTTCTGCGAAGACAGTTCGTAGTGCTTCGTGACGCTGAATAATGCGATAAAACGCCTGTTCAGCGACATCGGGATTAAACGGACCGGATACCCGCAATGCGCCCGGCATATTGTAATCCGCACTACCGCCTTCAAATTTATCGATAAACCATAAACGTTGTTGTGCAAAGGACAGAGGTAACGGTCCGGATGAACGATCACAACGAGGAATCGGACTGTTTTTACCCGCAATCCTGGCCTGACGTTTTTTCTCTGCCAGCATTTTCAGCACGGCGGCCCGTTTTGCCTCGGCAGATAACCCGTTGTTTTTGTTATCACTCATTGTCTTCTGCTCCATTTAATTGTTGATACAGGGCTTCTATTTCTGCATCACTCAACCCTTCCAGTTCATCCGCCGCAGCCAACAGATCAACATCGTCCGGCACCTGTTGTTGCTCAATGGCCTGGGCTAACTTGCGTAATACCGGGGTATCAAAGATTTGTTTAATCGATAGTTCGAGGGAAAATTGCTGATTGATCTGGCTGGTCAGGCGAACCGCCAGCAACGAGTGACCACCCAGTTCAAAGAAGTTGGCATTGGCGCTGATATCATCAACTTGCTGACTCAATAATTCAGCCCAGATGACCGCCAGTGCTTGTTCGATGGTCGTTTCCGGAGCGACAAATTCACCCGCCAACAACGATGGGTCAGGCGCAGGCAACGCACTCTTATTGACTTTGCCGTTGTCCTTGAAGGTGAATTCAGGCACCGGAATAATCAGTGATGGCACCATGAAAGCGGGTAATTGCTGTTGCAGATATCGCTTCACAGATTCACTGATGGTTTCTGTCAGGCCATGACCTGTTGACGAAGCGTCACCTGACAAAGCCTGATGCTCAGACGATGGAACCAGATAAGCAACCAGCTGTTTCAGACCGGGTTTGTCTTCACGAACCATCACGACATTTGCGGCAACGCCTTCACACTTACTGATGTGATTTTCAATTTCACTGAGTTCAATACGATAACCACGGAGTTTAATCTGGTCATCCGCCCGTCCCACAAACATCAGATTGCCATCGGCTTTATAGCGTACCAAATCGCCCGTTTTATATACTCTGTCCGTTCGACCATCCGGTCGATGCAGTGTCACATAGCGTTCTGCGGTCAATGCTTTCTGATTCAGATAACCTCGGGTAACACCGGGACCACCAATATACAGCTCACCTTCGGCCCCGAATGGTGCCAGTTGCAGACTGCGATCCATGACATACAGATTGACATGACCCGGACTCTGTCCGATTGGCGCAACTGGCTGATAATCCTGCTCGGTGATCTGATAGACACTACTCCAGATCGTTGCTTCCGTAGGGCCATATTCGTTATACAACTTTGCCTGACGGGAATAAGAACTGTCGAAATGCATCGCTTTCAGATCCTGCTCCACCCCTTCACCACCTGTCAGCACCAGCTTTAATGAACTCTCGATGCTGCCAGCATCGGCAACACATTGATGAAACGCCCGATACATCCCCGGCGGCATAGCCAAATGGGTGATTTGCGTTGCTTCGCAGTAGAGGAAGATTCGTCCAACATCAACTGATTCGGACGACGAAAGAATGTGTAGCTCAGCACCGGCACCTAATGCACCGGTAATGCCAATGAGTGATGCATCAAATGAGATAGAAGACAGGGATAAAAACTTCGCATTGTCGGTGTCATACACCTGATGACGGCTCCGAGTAGACGCCACGATTTGCTTATGCTCAACCATCACACCTTTCGGTTCGCCGGTAGAGCCAGAGGTGAATACGATATAGGCCAGCGATGTCGCGGTAACTGCGCATTCAGGCGCGATTTGCGGGCATTGTTGAACATCGGTTTTTATCACCGGATCATCAATCGCTATAACGTGTTTTCCCTGCATATCTTCAAACAGATCAGCAAAGGCTTGTTGCGCCAGTACCAGGCTGACATCAGCCATATCCAACATAAACGTGAGTCGTGCCAGTGGATATCCGGGATCAAGTGGCAAATATGCAGCCCCGGCTTTCCAACAGGCATACAACGCCACCACCATGTCCAGACTGCGCTCGACACAAATACCAACAACCGCGTCCGGGCTAACCCCCTGAGCAATCAAGTAATGAGCAAGCTGATTCGCCGCTGTGTCCAACGTCCTGTAGCTCATGGTTTCACCGTCGAATACCAGTGCTGTCGCGTCTGGTTGTAGTTCTGCCTGTCGCTCTAAAAACTGATGAGCCAGTTCTGGCCAGGCTTGCGGGTCGTAGAAATGCTGACAAGGTGCCAGTAACCGCTGGATTTCGCCTTCATCCAGGATATTCAGGCTGTTTAACGCCTGCTCAGGGTTATGAGCAACTTGTTGTAAGACGGAGAATAAGTGTTGATTGAATCTCGCAATGGTAGCTCGGTCGAAAATGCTGGTATCGAATATCCAGTTCACTGACAAACCATCACTGGACACCGCCACACCAATGCTCAGATCCGTTTTCGCAACCACATCCTGTGTCTCATACGCCGAGAACGAGACGCCTTCTATCGCCCGTTCACCAGGCACAGTGTTATTCATGTTCAACAGGATTTGAACCAGCGGCGTGTGTTTTGCGCTCCGTTGTAACTGGCATAATTCAACAACCTGTTCGAACGGCACATCCTGGTGACTGTGCGCATCCAGGTTCACCTGTCGGACATGAGCCAGATAATCACTGAATGTGTCATGGTCGATTTGCGTGCGGAGTACCAGGGTATTCACAAATAAACCAATTAACGGCTCAACCTGATGATGGGTGCGGTTCGCAACCGGGCAACCGATAACGACATCCTGTTGATTACCATGTTTACTGATCACCAGTGACAAAGCCGCATGCAAAACCATATACATGGAGCAATTATGGGTTGTTGCCACGGTTTGCAGTAATCGACTGGTTTCAGCATCCAGCAATGCTTCCAGCTTTTCACCCCTGGCCTGACGAACTTCCGGACGAGACCGATCCAGCGGCAAATTATGCACGCCTGCCACATCCGTTAATTGTTTTCGCCAGTACGCCAGTTGTTGTGCTAATCCCTCACCGTCTAACTGTTGACGCTGCCAGGCCGCAAAATCAGCATATTGAATGGGTAACGGCGGTAAATCAGGTGATTGCTGCTGCCGTAACGCCTGATAACAGCTCACAAATTCATTGATTAAAATGCCCATCGACCAGCCATCTGACGCAATATGATGCAGATTCAATAGCAACACTCCGGCCTCTGGCGCGGTTTGTAACCACGCGGCCCGTATCATCAGGTCGTCATCTAACGTGAATTGATACGCTAAAAATTCTTCAATGATTTGCTGCGTCTGAGCCTGAGATAAGACGCTCTCAAAGGTAGTGACAGAGAACGGTCTGGCGTCCCGGATAACCTGAAGCGGCTGAGGTTCAGCGGCCTTGTATACGGTTCGTAAAATGTCATGACGCTCAACAATTAAGGTCAAGGCTTGTTCAGCAATTGCAACATCAAATGCGCCTGCAACATTTAGTACCAACGGCATGTTGTACTGAGTACTGTTGCTATCAACCTGATCAACAAACCACAGTCGCTGTTGTGCGTAAGACAATGGAATATCCGTTGCTCGATCAACGGTTGGGATGTGTAATGCAGAGGATTCGGTCAGTTGTTCGAGGTAGTTTGCCAGTGATCGGATCGTATTATGCTGAAAGATTGCTTTTACCTGAACGACCCGGGCCAGTTGCTGACTAATCGCACTCACCATACGGGTGGCCAACAGTGAATGACCGCCCAGTTCAAAGAAGTTTTCTGTCACACCCGGCGCTTGTTCGGCTGGCAACCTGAGCAGTTCTGTCCAAATCGTCACCAGGGTTGTTTCCGTCGCTGTTGTCGGCGCAACTCGCGCTTGTTGCAACTGGCGCTGCGGCGCTGGCAGCGCTCGACGGTCCAGCTTGCCATTTACGGTTAATGGAAATTCCGGTAACACACACCACTGATTTGGCATCATGTAAGCTGGTAATTTCTCCGCAAGTGATTGCTTTACCGAATCGATCAATGCGGCTGCATCCGAATCCATCGATTTTAAATACGCGACTAACAATACATCGTCTGATGACGTTGCAGCGTAATTCACGACAACAACCGCATCGTTCACTGCGGCGTGTTCACGCAACGCGTTCTCAATTTCACCCAGTTCAATCCGATAGCCGCGAATCTTCAACTGATAATCTTTTCGTCCCACAAAAATCAATGACCGGGATAACTGACCATGTTCGTCCGGCCTGAACGTCACCCGAGCCAGATCACCGGTGCGATAAGATGGCACCGAATTTAGTGAGAAAAAAGCGGCCTCAGACTGCTGTTGTCTACCAAGATATCCGTGCGCAACCTGAGCGCCGGACACCACCAGCTCACCAACCGCACCCGGCGGCACAGGTTGCAACTGCTCATCCAGCACATTCACCGCATGTCCGGCAACGGCGTCACCCAGCGGCATGCGCCCAACCATATTAGTCGTCGCTGATGTAATGGGTTGCATCAACACATCCGACATCACTTCCGTTGAGCCATACAGATTAGTGAACCGGGTTTCAGGAAGCTGCCTGACCACATAACGCGCCAGTTCATCCGGGAACGATTCACCACTGACGAACCAGTGTTTAATCTGTTCGAAGCGGTCGCTAAAACCGGCGTTATCCTGAAGCAAATTACGCAGATGAGATGGCGTCGTTACCAGTCGCGTGATGTTGAACTGACGAACAGCCTGACTAAAGTGAACCGCATCTTTCACCGTGTCTCGTGACAATACGACTTGCGGTACGCCCGCAGACAAGCCGACAAACAACTCCCAGATACCACGAATAAACGACATTGACGTGATATGCGCATTAATTTCAGTTGCGGCAAACGGCCATTGCTGCAACATCCAGTTCACCCGATGCACAGTAGCGGCATGAGTACCGAGCACACCTTTTGGCTGCCCGGTTGATCCCGAGGTATAAATGATGTGTGCCAGTTCCGGCTGATGCTCCGCTTCAAGAACTGGATTGTGAGTGGGCTGATTAGACAGTTCCGCCTGGATTGAACGGCTGTCGTGAGACGTATTTTTATGATTCAGAAGAACAACCGGTGCGTCGAATGCCACGTCAGGTTCATCATCAGCAAGAATGCATTTCACTTGCGCATCACCAGCCATATAACGCAGTCTGGCCGACGGTAAATCGCGAGACAGGGGAACCATCACACCACCGGCTTTTAACACAGCCAACGCAGCAATAAAGCGATATTGGTTACGTTCGGTGCATAATCCTACACAATCCCCCACGTTTAACGCCTGTTCGTGCATTAACCAGTGTGCGAGTTGATTCGCCTGATCATTCAGTTGCTGGTAGCTAATGGTGTCGGTATCCGCATTCTTTTCACTGATATACAGTGCGATGTCATCAGGTCGGGTCGCGGCCAGTTGTTCGAAACGAGTGTGAGCCAGTTGATCAATGGCAGATTCGACGGTCGGCTGTGTAAATCCTTGCTGTTGTCGCCAGCGTAACGCAGAAAGCGCCTGCTCCGGTTGCTTAACCACCTGAGACAGCAGATATTCAAACTCTGTCGCCAGTGACTGAATAGTCTCGGTACTGAACAGGTGTTGATTGTAGGCGAACGTACACTGAATTCCCCCTGACGATTCCCGAAGGTATAACGTCAGGTCATACTTGCTGTCTTGCGCGTCATCGCGGGCAAATGCCGATACCTGATTATCCTGCAACGCCGTAACATCACGCTCGGCATTGTTCATGTTGATAAACACCTGGAAAATCGGCGTGTGATATAACGAACGTTCTGGGTTGATTGCTTCGACCAGATGCTCAAATGGCAGTTCAGCATGTTGATGAACATCAAGATGATGTTCGCGAGTTCGGTTTAGCAGTTCAACGAAGCTATCGCTCTCAGTCAATGTCGTCCTTAACACCAGGGTATTTAAAAACAATCCAATCAAGGATTCGCACGACTGAACCGGGCGTCCTACCGCAGGCATTCCCATCACAATGTCCTGCTCACGACTGAATCGTCCCAGTAACAATGCAAAACTGGCTTGCAGCGCCATAAACAAGGTCGCATCCTGACTGGCGGCCAGTTGTTTCAGTGATTCACTCAATCGGGCAGGAATCTGTGTCTCAAGTTTTGCTCCGCCTTCCAGCGTGGCGCTTGAGCGAGGTTGCTCCAGCGGTAAACGATGTGTCGCCGGTGCATCAGCCAACAGGGATGTCCAGTATTCAAGGGCGGCGTGTTGTTGTTCGGCCTGCTCGTCGGATCGTTGCCAGGCCGCAAAATCTGCATATTGAATCGCTAACGGCGGTAAGCTTGCCGCTTCGCCCGATTTAGCTGCCTGATAAAACTGCACAAACTCGTCAAATAGAATATCCAAAGACCAACCATCCGCCGCAATATGATGCACCGTGAAGAACAGCACATGGTCGTCTTGTGCAAATTCAATTAAGCCAACCCGCAACAGTAAATCCGTTTGCAGATTGAATGGTTTCTCCGCATCAGCATCGATAATCCGGCCAGCCTGAGCAACTTGCTGCTCGTCGGAGCCTGTCACGGTGTGGGTTTGCAAAATCAGATTCGCGCTCTCACTAACTTTTTGTACTGGCGTATTATCAGCACGGGTCGTAAATCGTGTACGCAGGATTTCATGGCGAGTGATTAAGGCATTACACGCTTGTAAGACGCAATCCACCCGCAATTCGCCTTTAATTCGAAGCGCTGCGGGCATATTGAACTGACTACTGCCAGATTCCAGTTGTTCGACAAACCAGATACGTTGCTGGGCAAACGACAAGGGCATTCCATCGGCCAGCCTTTCTGCTGGCAAAATGACCTGTTTCGTTGCGCCCTGATTGTCGGCGATACGCTGTGCCAGAGCTGCAACCGTGTTGCAATCAAATAAATCTCTTACGGTCAGTTGAATATCAAATGCTTCATTCAACTGACTGATAACCATCACCGCCAGCAATGAATGACCGCCCAATCTGAAAAATCCCTGATTAACCGGCACATCGCCATCGTGTTTTAAAACCGTTTGCCAGATAGTGGCGATCTGTTGCTCCAGCGCATTACTGGCATAAGCTAATTGCTGCTCACCTTCATGAGATTTTCCCGGTTCCGGCAAGGCTTTACGATTCAGTTTGCCATTAGCATTGAGGGGCAATGAGGCTAACAACTGCCAGCGAGTCGGCATCATGTAGGCGGGTAATTGTCCGTCCAGTCCTTCTTCTAGCTGACGAATAAATTCGTCACTCATCGCGTCAACAATGGCGGTATTCTCAGGTACAATCCAGGCCGCCAGTGCCGCATCAATTCCTTCGCCGACCAGCCCAACAACGGCCTGACTAACGCCCGGTAACTGTTGCAGTAAACTGGCGACTTCTCCCGGTTCGATTCGATAACCCCGTAATTTCACCTGATCATCTGCGCGACCAATAAAGGTTAATGCGCCCGATGGTAAACGACGCACTTTATCGCCAGTACGATATAAACGAGATAACTGATCGGAATAGTCTGAGATTGGATTTGCTACAAAGGCTTCCGCGGTTTTTCCGGCATCATGCAGATAACCACGGGCCAGACAAGGACCGCCGACATAAAGTTCACCTGCCGCGCCCGGCACCTGAAGTTGTTGCTGTTCATCCAGCACCAACAAGTGGGTATTTTCCATCGCATAGCCGATGGGTAAAGCACCCGAAAACGTCTCACCCTGTTGTAAATGTTCGCTCAACGGGAATATACAACAGCCAACAACGGCTTCGGTTGGCCCGTAATGATTGTAAATGATGCTGTTCGGACACGCTTGTTGCAGCCGTTGCCCGACATCCGCAAGGAAAGCTTCCCCGCCAATAACAAATACATGACGACCCGAAAACGTCTGATCGCCCGCCGTTGCCAGGAAACCTTCGACATGCATCGGTGTCATGCGTACCAGCCATGATTGTTCGTCGGCGCTAAACGCCGCAATCATTGCCTCAATCTCATCGTTCCACGGCGTCAAATTAACGGTTCCACCCGCCATCAAAGGAACATATAACGCTGGCACCACGATATCAAAACCGTGAGACGTCACGACCAGGGAGCCGGACAGCTTATCGTGATAATAATGATTCAGGCTGAATGCACAGTAATCGATTAACCCACGATGGGTGATTTCCACACCTTTTGGCTTCCCTGTTGAGCCAGAGGTATAGATCACATACGCATTATCATCGAGATTGCATGCGACATCAGGCGCATGGGTTTCATAATCATCCAGCGGCCATTCCTGCTCATCCAGAATCAATACATCAACGCCGGAAACCGGTAGCTCTCCCAGCATAGATGACGAGACTAATACCAGTTCAGTATCTTCATCGGCCAGAATCGTTGCCAACCGATTTTCACCGGCACCCGGTGGTATCGGCACATAAGCGGCACCAGCACGCATAATGCCAAGCAATGCCACCAGCAACAGCGGTGTTCGTGCCATGTAAACCGCAACCCGGCTGCCAGGGCCAATCTCCAGTTCATCCAGATACCAGGCTAACTGATTCGCTTTCTCGACCAGCTCACGGTATGACAATGAAGAACCATCATGAAAGACTGCAAGTTGCTCTGGCGTGCGTGCAGCCTGAACAATAATATCTTCAACAATCGTGCTGTCTCTGCGGTCACTGGCGGCGATTCCAACAGAAGCCGCCAGTTCGTCGGCTCGCTGAGCCGGGGTCATCATAGACAGTTGTTGATACGGCGTTGTCGGTTCCGCCAGAATCTGAGAAATCAGGGTATCAAAACTGGCTGCAATCCGTTCGATACTGGCGGGATGAAATAGTGCCGTCTGATAACGCCAGTTCACGACTAATCCGTCCGACGATTCCACACAGGTTAAATCGAGATCAAACCGGACATGATCCGTATCCTGAGACATCGGCGTAACCGCCAGATTCGGTAGCATTAACCCTTGTTGCTGATCGGAAGCCGCCGCTTCCCGATGGTTCTGCAACACAAATTTGATTTGGCAAACAGGATTCCAGGCGAGATTCCGGGTTGGGTTTAGTTCATCAACCAGCAGTTCGAAGGGCAATGCCTGATGAGTGTAGTCAGCAAGCGTTTGTTGTTTTACACGCGCCAGCAATTCAACAAATGACTCATCCGGTTGCAATTGGATGCGATTGACCAGGGTATTGATGAAAAAGCCAATTAACGGTTCGACACCCGTCGTGGTTCGGCCAGCATTCGGAATCCCCATCACGATGTCATTACTGTCGCTAAAGCGACCCAATACCAGGGCGTAAGCTGCCTGAAGAACCATCGACAAAGTTGCCCCGGCTTTTACGGCTAACTGCTCCAGTCCTTGTAAGCGCTGTTTATCGATTCGGTAAGGAATATGCCCGGCGGTAAATTGCTGTTTTTCCGGGCGGGGATAATCCAGCGGTAGGCTATGAATTGCGGGGCTGTCGGCCAGACGTTCTGTCCAGTAACTAAGCAATGACGCTCGTTTATTCTCATCTAATGTTTCACGTTGCCAGGCGGCATAATCCGCGTATTGAATGCTTAAGGGTGGCAAACTGGGTTGTTCATGTTGTAAAAAGGCTTGATAAAACTGGCTGAATTCACTCACCAGAATATTCATCGACCAACCGTCAGCGGCGATGTGATGCATCGTTAGTAACAACACATGCACCTGTTCCGCCAGTTTGATCACCGTCACCCGTAACATCAGGTCTTCAGCCAGATTAAACGGTGTCAGTGCTTCTTGTTCCATCAACGAGTTCAGTGCCGTGTCGGGTTGCTGATGGCTGGTTAAATCTTTAACAATCAGCGGTAATGTCACTTGCTGTTGAATATGCTGACAGCAAACATCATCTTCCACCCGAAACGTTGTGCGTAACACTTCATGACGTTGCACAATTTCATTCAAACTGTGTTGAAGCGCATCCAGTTCGAGCTTTCCTTCGAACTTTAATGCCGATGCCAGGTTGTATTCGACACTCGTTCCCGATAGTTGATCGATAAACCAGAGTCGTTGTTGCGACCATGAAGCGGGTAATCGTTTGCTTCGGTCTGTTGCCTGAATACCGCTGGTGGCCTGGGTTGATGCCACAGCCTGACGACGCTCCAGAAAGTGCAATAGCTTGTCTTTGTTGGTTTTTATCGCTGTTGCCAGATCGGGCGTCATTGCCCCTTTTGGCGCTTTTACTTTCAAAGCGCCATCAACCGCTTCTATGCGTATGTTTTTTTGTTCCAGTTGTTTCAATAATTCGATCATGGTGAGGGTTAAAACTCCATTTCATCAAATTCGGTGGAATCAGCATCATCAGACAACTGCGGCTCGGAAACATCGGACAATACGGCATCAATAAAATGTGCGAGTTCACGAACGGTCTGGAAGGAAAACAGATCAGCAATCGCCAGTTCACAGGGATACTGTTCTCTGATCTGGGAGACGATTTGCATCGCCTGAAGTGAGTTACCACCCAGTTCAAAATAGGAGTGGTTAACGCCAATCGGCTGAGAATGTTGCAGCACCTGTTGCCAGATGGCGGTAATTTGTTGCTCAGTGTCAGTTTCCGGGGCAATAAATTCTGACGTTAATGCAGGTTTTACGTCGGGCAGTTGCTTACGGTCCAGCTTACCGTTTGCGCTCAGCGGTAGTGCATCCAGATACGCAAACGCTGCTGGCACCATATAAACCGGTAGTTCTGACCGCAATAACACCTGCAACTCATGGGTTAACGCCGTTTCATCGGTCACAGCTTCTGTCTGATGACCCGCAACAATAAACGCCGTTAACCACTGATCCGCACCTTCGCCCTGAGCGGTAACCGCCGCCTGTTCAACGTTTGGATGGCCTTCTAACTGAGACTGAATTTCATTTAATTCAATGCGCAAGCCACGGATTTTGACCTGATGATCAATACGTCCCAGGAAGTCCAGCGAACCATCGGCCAGTCGACGGGCCAAATCGCCTGTGCGATAAACACGGACGGGCTCTCCACCATCAATCGGCAGATCAATGAACTTTTCAGCGGTTAATTCGTCACGGTGGAAATAACCACGGGCCAGGCCAACACCCGCAATAACCAGTTCACCGGCAATACCCGGCGGTTGTTGCCGATAACGGCTATCCAGCACATAACACTGAACATTATCAATGGCTTTGCCGATTGGAACTGTCGTCGATTCAGCATCACGCTGACAAGCATGAAAGGTCACGTCAATTGCCGCTTCAGTTGGGCCGTACAGGTTGTGAAGCCCGGCGTCAGATACCGCAAAGAACTGCTGTTGCTGCGCAACGGTCAGCGCTTCGCCACTACAAAATACATCCTGAAGTGAAGTCAGACTGCTTGTTTGTCCCGTCGATGCAATATGTTGCACAAAGACCTGCAACATCGACGGCACAAAATGAATATGACTAATCTGCTGCTGGCTGATTTGCGTAGCCAGATAATCCGGATCTTTATGGCCTTCAGGCGCAGCAATAACCAGTGTCGCGCCAGCCAGCCAGGGCCAGACAAATTCCCACACCGATACGTCAAAACTGTAGGGGGTTTTCTGTAATATGCGATGACCCGGAAGCAACTGATATTGTCGTTGCATCCACTGAATCCGGTTCAACAACGCGCTGTGTTCAACCATTACGCCTTTTGGTACACCCGTCGTACCAGATGTATAAATCATGTACGCCAGAGCGTGTTCAGACAGGGCTGGGATAACCGGATTGGTCGTTGGTCGTGTTTTTAAGTGTTCGCTAAATGCCGCACTGGTTAACACGACTTGCGGATAATCTGTGGTGTCGGTTTCATCAGTAAGTATCAGCGCATCGTCGCTGTCAGTCAGTACAACAGGTGCTGAAATTTCTCGCAGAATGAATGCTTTACGTTTAGTGGGTAACTGAGTATCCAGCGGGACATAAGCACCGCCTGCTTTCATAGTCGCCAGTATCGCTATCACTAATTCAAGCGATCGCTCTAAATGCAGGGCGACAAAGCAATCTGACTGATTCGGTCCAACACCTTGTTCAATCAGATAATGCGCTAACTGATTTGCTGATGCATTTAATGCCTGATAGCTCAGCGACTGACCAGTTGCAGCATCAATCACAGCGGTCTGTTCAGGTTGTTGTTCAGCCAGTTTCTCGACATAGTGATGCGGCAATGTCGTCAGGTCATAATCAAAAGCCGTGTCATGACAAGCCGCCAGGAGTTGCTGTTCGTCATGAGTGATCAGCTTCAGATCGTTTGGCTTTTGACACAACGCTAGCTGTTCCAGTAACCCTGCTACATGCTCCGCGACCCGGGCAGCCGTAACCGAATCGAATCGTTGCGGCTGATAACTTAATGTCAGACCAATCTGGTCACTATGGTTTACCAGCAAGGTCAATGGATAAGCAGTATGTTCCTGGGTTTCACTGGCGGTTACTTGTAATCCCTGATGACTGGCATGTTCAGATGCCGCTGTCAGGTCAGTTGGATAATTCTCGAACACCAGTAACGAATCAAATAGTGCAGTAGCTGGCGGGCAGTTTGTCACGGCCTGAATGTCACTTAATGCCAGATAACTGAATTGCTGACTGTGATGGAATTGACGATTAAACGCGATCAAATGATCCGCGATATCCTGGTCTGGCGAGAACGCCAACTTAACCGGAATGCTGTTGATAAACAGGCCTGCCATTTGTTCGATGTTTGGCACTTCTGCCGGACGCCCCGACACCACAGTGCCAAATAACACGGATGATTCACCGCTATAACGATGTAACAGATAACCCCAAACAAACTGCATCAGGGTATTCATGGTTACACCATGACGACGAGCCAACGCAGTAAGCGCCTGAGTCACATCATCCGATAAGGTCCAGTGAATATCCTGACTTGCTGATACGGGTTGATCATCAGAAGCACTGGCGATTACCTTGTGGTCGGCCTGTAAATCTATTGCCAGCGGCGTTGGCGCACTGAAATCCACTAAGTAGTTTTGCCAGTACTGGGTAGCATCTTCGTCAGATTGCTGCTGTAACCAGCGATAATACGGTTCAAGCGACACCGGTGGCGCTGTCGTCAATGCATCCGGGTTATCAACGACAGCCTGATAAGCCTGCATAACATCGTTGTAGACCAAAGGTACGCACCAGCCATCCAACAGCATGTGGTGATGGGTCCATAACATTTGCCATTGTGTTGCTGATTGTCTGATCAGATAAATTCGTTGTAATGGCGCTACAGCAAGATCAAACCCTTTTGCCCTGTCTGCCGTTTTCAACGCGGTTAACGCTGAATGGAATGCGTCTTCGGTATACGCTGACCAGTCGAGTATCTGGTGATCGAGCATCACATTATTACGAACAATTCGAAGTAATTGCTGCTGCTCACCGACAAAGACCGAACGAAAAACATCGTGCCGCTGACTGACCTGTTGCCAGGCTTCAATGAAGGCATTTTCGTCTAACGTTCCGGTCAGTTGCAGGGTGATTTGCGTCAGATAGGCATCGGGTTGTAACTGCGTATGATAAAACATACCTTGCTGCATCGACGTTGCATCATAGATACCTTCGATGTCATCGAATGCCTGCTGCCAGTGTTCAAGTTGCGGTGGCGTTAAAGTGGCATACGGGAAATCTGACGGCGTAAATGTTGATCGAGCCGTCTGGCAGTGAACAGTAATATCCTGAAGCGCTTGTTTAAACTGCTCAGCAAAGTCACTGATATGATCCGCATAGAAATGTGCATTCGCATAATCAAGGGTGAAATGAAGTTGCCCTTTTGCAATATGTCCGTTGATCGCAATCGGAAATTCACGTTGCATGAATGGATGCAGATTTGATCCCATTGGTTCATCTGACAGGCGAAACTCACTTTCATTGCCTTGTTCATGAGCGTCGAGTTGCCCCAGGTAATTAAACAGGATCTGAGGTCGTTTCCCCTGCGGCAACGTGTGTGTTAAATAGCGGTGAACACCATAACTCAGGCCATTTTCCGGTCGTTGTCGGTAGTGCTCTTTAATGCCTTTAATCACAACATCCGGCGTGCTTGATTCAGCAAACAACACCAGAGGATACAAAGAGGTAAACCAACCGACAGTTTCGGTTAAATCAAGTTGATCCGAAATCGTTTCTCGCCCGTGACCTTCCAGCGCGATTTCAACCGCATTCAGTCCAAACTGACGATGTAGCGCCAACCACAATCCACTTAACAACAGTTCGTTTACCGTCGTGTGGTATGTACGATTCGCCGCGCCGGATAATGCGGAGGTTATTGTTTCGTTGAGGGTTATCGACACCGCATCACTGTCGGTGCGCAAACCGGCCTGTTCGTCTGAAGTCGCAGTAAAACCTTCTTTGGTGGGAATGGTTTCCGGGCTTAATGCCTGTTGCGATTGCCAGAATCCGACGTCAGAATTCGGTAACTCATTGCCCCAGGCAAGCAATGCCTGACTCCACTGCTGGTAAGAAGAGGTTTTCGCTGCGAGCTTGAGCGGTTCACCCGCGCTAAATTGTTGCCACAACCGCTGTAAATCACTGACCAGTATTCGCCAGGAAACACCATCAACAATCAGGTGATGAGCCACCAGTAACAAGCGTGATTTATCATCAGCGCGTAACAGATTCATGCTAAATAATCGGCCATCCGATAAAGAAAATGACGACTGGATTTGCTGTCCATGACGGGCCATTACCGCATCATCCCACCGTCCACTTGCCACATGTTGCTGCACCACTGCACCCTGAGTTTCCCGTCCAAGCTGACGGTAGAAACCGCGCCAACCGGCTCCCGACTGCTCAAAACTCAGTCGTAAGACATCGTGACGCTGCAACAGCATTTCACCGGCCTGCTCAAGAAACTCAAGTGATAAGCCATCGGGAACCGTTAACATGATGGATTGATTGTAGTGATGAGCAACATCAGCCGCGTTGCTGGTCAGGAAATGCTGCTGAATCGGTAGCAACATCAATTCGCCCTGAGACGACGACTGATCACAGTGTTTTTGAGGCGCTTCAGCGGCGCGTTGTGCTTGCAACGCAATGGTGTTCGCGTCGAATATGTCCTGTAATGACAGCGTAATACCCGCGTCACGAGCGGCTGATACCAGTTGAATAGCCAGTATGGAATCGCCGCCAGACATAAAGAAATTGTCGTGAATGCCAGGCAAATCACCCTGTAGTAACGATTGCCAGATATGCTGCAATGTCCGTTCAGTATCATTCGTTGCGGCAACGAACTGATCGCCCTGACTAAACGTCGGGGTCGGCAACGCTTTCTTGTTAATTTTGCCATTCGGCAACAACGGCCAGTCACGAATAACCACAAACGCCGCTGGCACCATATAATCGGGTAATTCAGTCTGTAACTGAGACCGAACAGCATCAATAAATGAGCTGTCATCTATTAACGCATCAACCGGCTCAACCCAGGCCACCAGACGAGCCTGACCCGTCGTTTCATTCACCTGAACCAGTGACTGATGCACCGAATCAGCATCATTCAGTCGATGCTCAATTTCACCCATTTCTATCCGGAAACCCCGGATTTTCACCTGGTCATCCAGTCGGCCCAGGAAGTGCAATTCGCCCTGGGCGTCATAACGGACTAAATCACCGGTTCGATACAATCGAGCAAAGTTTTGTTCGCCTGCAACATCGGCTTTGTCATCCAAAAACGGATTAGGCACAAAGCGCTCTGCGGTCATCGCCGCTTGATTCAGGTAGCCCCGTGCGACGCCTGCACCGCCCAGATACAACTCACCAGCGACACCAAATGGCACCAGTTGCTGTTCCCGATTTAGCACGTAAGCGCGGGTATTCCCCACCGGACGTCCAATTTTCGGTTCGTGAGTCAGTGGGCCTTTCATCTCATACACCGTCGAATACGTAGTATCTTCCGACGGTCCGTACAGATTCACCACCCGATGCAAATCATGCTGCTCGTGTAGCCGGTTCACCAGTGATTTCTTCAGCGGCTCTCCCGCCAGGTTTATCGTCATCACTGAGTCCGGAATGCGCCCGGATTGAGCCACCGCATCAATGCCCGACGGCACTGTGTTAATCAGCGTGATACCCTCGCCATTAAACGACGGCTCCAGTAAATCCAGAATGTTCTTCACCAGTACGATACAGCCACCCGCTGACAACGGCGCAAACAGTTCAAATACCGATAAATCAAAGTTCAGGGATGTGCTGAACAGCACGGAAGACAGTTCTTCCCGGCTGAAATAAGCCAGACTCCATTGAATAAACGCCGAGGAATTGCTATGCGCTATCGCCACCCCTTTCGGTTTCCCGGTCGAGCCGGAGGTATAAATCAGATAACTTAAGTGACGAGGGTCTGCGCGACGGGCTAACGGTGTCACCGGATAATCCGCCAGTGCGCTGCGGGCTTCTTCACTGTCCAGTGCCAGCGATTGCGCCTGTCCGCTTAATGTCTTCTTAGTTAACGCTTGCTCGGTTAATGCCTGCTCGGTTAAAACCAGCGTTAAACCTGTGTCTTCAATCAGATATTGTAAGCGCTCCTGTGGATACGCCGGGTCCAGCGATACATAGGCACCACCCGCTTTCAAAATCGCCAGCACACTGATAATAGTATTCACCGAACGGGTCATATGCACACCGACCGGTTTATCCGGATCAACACCCTGGGCCACCAGATAATGAGCCAGCCTGTTGGCCGATTCGTTAAGAGCCTGGTAAGTCAGTCGTTCGGTCCCGGCGATCAGTGCCAGTGCGTCCGGGGTGTTTGTCGCATGTTGTTCAAAGGCTTGGTGTAACAAAAGATCAGGCTGGACGGGCAAAGCCGTTTGATTAAACGTCGATAACAACAGGGTTTGCTGTCCGGCGGATAGAAGCTGAATATCCGAGACAGTAGAGTGAGTCGTATGCTGTGTTAATTGCATCATGACCCGATGCAGTTGATCAGCTAATGCAGCGAGCTGGCCTTTGCTGTAGGCGTGTTGAGTGCTTTCAAAACGAACAGACAGAACATCGGTTTGGTTGGCAACCAGCGTCAGACCGTAATTCGTCCCCTCCACCATATCAACCTGCTCAACCACAAATCGCGAAGGATCATCAGATTGTGCTGCGGATTCCGTCAGTGCGTCGGCGATTGGATAGTTTTCAAAGACGATCAGGCTGTCGAACAGTTCACTTACCGCACTGTCCTGTGTTTCTTGCCCCTGAGCGCGTTGCTTTTGAATCTCAACCAGTGGCAGATAGCTATGTTGTTCTCTGTCAATGTGAGCGCGGTGAATGGTTTGCAACCAGTCGGTAACCGTTTGTTGTCCTCGGGTATCAACCACCACTGGCACCGTATTAATAAACAGTCCGGCAATGGTTTCAACATCCGTCAATTCAGCGGGACGACCAGACGTTACAGCGCCGAATACCACCATAGTTTCGTCATTGTATCCGGCCAGAATCAGGCTCCATGCCGCCTGCAATATGACATTAACCGTAGTATTTGAAGCCGCAGCTAACGCTTTAAGGCTTGCTGTTTCTTGCTGATTAAAGCGCGTCGAAAACTCGGTTTTCTCAGGAATGTTTTTCTCGTCGGTCAATAATCGAGGTAATGGTGTTGGTTGTTCGACAGCCTCAAGAGACTGTCGCCAGAACGCTAACGATTGTTGTTCGTCCTGTTGCGTCAACCACTCCACATATTGGCGATAATCACCCGTCTCACAAGCAGGCAACGGTTGATTCGCCGCTATCGCCTGATAACACGCGGTAATATCCTGGAAGATTAACGGCACACTCCAGCCATCGAGCAATGCGTGATGATGAGACCAGACAAACCGCGTGTCATTATCCGCCAGGGTAAATAACGCCAATCGCATTAGCGGTGCCTGGTCAATCACAAATCCTTGCTGGCGGTCACGTTCCAGCCATTGCGCCAGGTAAGCCTGTTGCTCAGCCGATGACAATTGTTGTAAATCTTCTTCGTACCAGTGAATATCAACAGCACGTCTGATTAACTGATGTGCCCGTCCTTGATCCAGGCCAGCAAAAGCCGTTCTGAACACCGACTGACGGTCGATAACCGCTTGCCAGGTTTGCTTAAATACGTCGTTATCTAAACGCGAAAAGGTGACAGATGTTTGCGTTACGTAACTGGATTCAGCCAACAGACTATGGAACAACAACCCTTGTTGCATTCCGGTTGCCGGGTAGATATCTATCAGTTCATGTTGTTGCTGCCAGCGATTTACTTCATCACGGGAAAGAGAAGTCAGCGGTAAATCTGTCGGTGTTAGTAAACGTCTGGGAGCCTCACAACAATGCGTGATCAGCGTCCGTAGCCCTTGTTCAAACGCTAGCAGGAACACATTCATGCCGGTTTCAGGATAAACCGAAGCATCGTAACTCAGTGTGAAACTAAGCTGACCGAACGCAATTTTGCCGTTCATCACCATGCCAAACGGTTGATAACGATTTGGGCTGATTTGATCACCGGACGATTCCGGCGCAACACCAAACACACCCGCCTGTTCGATTGTCTGGTCAAACTGACCCAGATAGTTGAACAGTAATTCAGGTTTCTGCACCTGATGCGTTTCAGATACCGCCTTTAAGCAGGTGAATGCGCCTAATCCAGAGCGTGGCACGGCCCGGTAATGTTCTTTGATATCACACAACAGTTCGCCCGGCTCACCATGCTGGCTGCTAAGTAATAACGGATAAATCGTGGTAAACCAGCCAATGGTTTCACTGAGATCTAACAAGCCAGAACGGGCATTAATATGCTGACTGTCACGACCGTGGCTTTCCAGCGCTATGCGTAACGATGACTCACCGCCAAACTCATCAGCGATGTCTTTTGTTGCCATCAACAAAGCGGCTAACAGTACTTCATTAATCTGCGTGTTATAGGCTTGAGGCACCTGGCTGATTAACTGGCGCGTAGTGGCTTCGTCCAGCTGCATGGACAACGATGATAACTGCTGTGTTTGAATTGATGATGATCCCACCGATTCGGCGGCAAATGTGTTGGCAAAACTGAATGATTCAGGCGCATGTTGTTCTTGCCACCAGCGCTGTTCCTCAACACTGATGTCCTGTTCGTTCAACGCCGCCGACCATTGCTGATAAGAAGACGTTTTTGCCGCCAACTGTAATGGTTGTTGCGCCTGATGTTGACGGTACAGTTGTTCCAGATCCGTGAGTAAGATTCGCCAGGACACTCCATCCATCACTAAATGATGAATAACCAGTAACAAGCGTCCGGCGTCTTCTCCCTGAATCTCAGGCATATATACAGCCTTGATTAAACGACCATTTTCAGGCCAGAGACTTCGCTGCGCCTGGTCGCATCGGCTGGTAATATCACGCGACGACAAGGGTTCGCCGTCAACCAGGTCCACGATATGTTCAAACGGGAATCCATCTAATGGGAGTGATTCTGCTCGCCACTCGCCTTGAGTTTTGGTGAATCTCAGTCTGAATACATCATGACGAGCCACCAATGCGGCCATAACAGCCGGTAGACAATCTGCGTCAAAATCCACCGGTGTCGTCAGTAATACAGACTGGTTGTAGTGATGTAAGTCGGTTTCATCCAGGAAGAAATCTTGCTGGACGGGCAGCAGTGGTAACTCACCAATCACATCGCCCTGCTCGGCATTAACAGACTGACCGGTAGACACCCGAGGTGCCAGCCGACGAATCGTTTGCGCATTGAACAAGTCTTTAACCGTGAAGAACAACCCGGCTCGCGCAGCTCTCGACACCAGTTGAATCGACAGAATGGAATCGCCGCCAAGGGTAAAAAAGTTTGCCGTGACACTCAGTTGCTCCGGCGTCATATTCAATAAGCCAGACCAAAGCGTAACCAGCTGTTGCTCGACATCATTGCTGGCCGGAAGATAATCCTGAGCGGTTTCCATAGTGGGCTGTGGCAACTTATCCAGGTCTATTTTTCCGTTGACCGTTAATGGAATATCGTCAACAACGACGAATCGTCCCGGGATCATATAATCCGGTAATGTTTGAGCCAGTTGCTGTTCCAGTGCGGTAATGTCCGCAGCAGAATTGTCACCGACTAACCAGGCGACCAGTTGTCTGACATTCTTTGACTGAATGACGCGAACCACAGATTGCCTGATACCTGGGTATTGATTAATTTGTTGTTCTATTTCAGCCGTTTCAATGCGATAGCCACGCAGTTTAATCTGATGGTCAATCCGGCCAATAAAGACCAAATCACCGGATTCCAGATACCGCACCAGATCACCGGTACGATACGCCTGGCTTTCATGGGCCAGACGCACAAATGCATCAGCCGTTTGTTCAGGACGGTTGATATAACCTTGCGCCACACCCGCTCCGGCAATGTACAACTCGCCCACACTACCAAACGGAACAGGACGACGATGCTCATCCAGCACCAACAGACGGGTATTACGAATTGGCGTACCGATAGGTATAGCCATCCGTGAATCCACTGTATCGCCTGGATAGACATAATATTCACAACAACCCACGACCGTTTCGGTGGGGCCGTATTCGTTTATAAACGTCGCGCCGGGTAGCAACGCCTGCAATTGTTGAATTAACTGGCCGGTGAGTTGTTCGCCGCCAATCACCAGCACATGAGGTGTGGCAACGGGTTTTTCAAACGATGCAGAAAGCGCTTCAAGGTGTGCGGGGGCGACTTTAAATAATCCGGCAGCATCCGATTTAAGCTGTGCAGTTAATGCCGGGATGACGTCCTCTTGTTGCAACATCACAACGGTTTTCCCGCAAAGCAACGGCGACAACAGGGTTGTTAACGTGGCATCAAAGCTGAGTGTCGAGCTGACAATCGCGTGTTTGATATCGGCAGTCCAGTACCGTTCAACGGCATGAGACAGGTAGTTCAACAACCCTTTCTGATAAACCGCAACACCTTTAGGTTTTCCTGTTGAACCTGAGGTGTACAAGACGTAAGCAATACTGTCGCCCGTGGTCATGCAAGGTGGATTTGTCTCACCACCAGCGGCACTGATCACTGTTGATATATCAAGGTACGTCACATTCAATGCTGGTAATGCAGACATTGCCACCTGTTCATGTTCGACCACAATCAGCGACAGTTCTGCATCCTCAACAATAGTTTGAATACGTGCAGACGGTAACGCCGGGTCAAGCGGCACCCAGGCCAACCCTGCTTTTAATGCGGCCAGCACAGTAACCAGTGTATTAGCGCTACGAGACAGATAAACACCCACTCGCTCATTGGTCATGGACTGATCTACTAACTGCGTAGCCAGTCGATTTGCAGCCTGATTCAAAGCCTGATAACTCAATCCCTGAGGGTGATTATCATCAACAACAGCGATTGCACCAGGGTTTGACGCCGCAATCGCTTCTATCTGTTGTTGCAGTGTTTGACGGTCATCAACAGGAACCGCTGTCTGATTCAGCGCAACCCGAAGTGTTTCCAGTTCATTGGTTGACTGGCATTCAATCTCTGTAATCGAACGATGGTGATCGGCATCCAAAGCCAGCGTCGCCAGCAATTGTTCGACATGCCTGCTCAATCGTTCAATTCGACTCTGTTCAAACAGCGCCGTATCGTAGATCCAACTGATCGTTGCGCCCTGATCGGACTGTTGAACCGCGATATCCAAATCGAATTTGGCTACATCAGAACCACCAGACACATTCGTGACCGTTAACCCAGGTAGCGCGATGTCTCCTTGCTCAACCGTATTCATATTCAACATGATCTGAAATAACGGCGCGTGAGCGGTCGAACGAGTAACCTGACAATGATCAACCACCTGTTCAAACGGCACATCCTGATGCGCTTGAGCGTCAATATTGACCTGACGAACCTGAGCCAGAAAATCGCCCAGTGATTGTTCACCCACGTTAAGCCGTAAAACCAGCGTATTCACAAAGAAACCAATAACGGACTCAAGCCCGGCCTGAGTCCGATTCGCGACGGGCGTACCAATCACAATATCTGCGGCCGCTTGATCAGCCATGTCTCTGGTGCTGTGTTTTGCTAATACCAGGCTAATAACCGCGTGATACAACATAAACGGCGTCAGATTAAAGCGTTTCGCCAGCATCATCAGTGATGCCACTTGCTGTTGATTAATACGGCCACTAACGCGGCGTCCCCGCCAGGCGCTTTGCGCAGGACGCGGTTTATCGAGCGGAATACTGTGTGTTACGGGTAGCTGATGTAATGTTTCTCGCCAGAATGCTAACTGCTTGTCGTAAACATCTGCGGGTAACATTTCGCGCTGCCACACGGCGTAATCGACGTATTGCAGCGGCAATGCCGGTAATTCGACGGGTTTTCCCTGAGTAAGATCCTGATAAGCATGCACAAACTCTTGCATCAGAATCGACAAAGACCAGGCATCAGATACGATATGATGCATCGTCAACAACAATACGCCTCGCGTTGAAATTGTCGCTGATTGCTGCGTCTTATCATCACTGGCAGATAACACAAGAAAACGACCACGGATCGGCAACTCGCGGCTTAAATCGAAGGGTGTTTTTTGTTCATCACGAATCGCATCATTAAGCTGTTGCTCGGCTGATAATGCCGTGGTTTGCTCGCCTTGCGCGTGTACTATCGTCAGTTGAAAAGCAGGTTCGATAATGTGTTGCTGCGCCTGTTCGTCAATGGTAGTAAAGAGCGTGCGTAAACTCGAATGACGCGCAACGATGGCTTGTAAGGCAGTATTGGCAAGCTGGTAATCGAATTCACCACTGATTTCAAACGCCAGTGGCATATTGTATTCGGCGCTACCCTGTTCGAGTTGATCGATAAACCAGAGACGTTGTTGCGCCCAGGATAATGGAAAATAACGACGCGACTGGTCAGCCGCCGGTTCAATTGGGAAATGAGCGGTGCTAACGGCTAACTGGTCCAGTACAGCAGCCAGTTGTCGGATTGAATGATGTTCGAAGACAGCCTTAAGAGAAATGACTTTTGCGAATTGTTGTTGAATGGCTGAGACTAACTTCACGGCAATTAACGAGTGTCCGCCCGATTCAAAAAAGTTTGCCGTTACACTCAACTGTTCCGCAGGCACGCTGAGCAATGTTGATTCAATCTCAACCAGCATCTGCTCGGTTTCTGTCTCTGGTGGCTGATACGTTTGTTCAGTGTTGTGCCAGTCCGGTGCTGGCAATGCGTTTTTGTTAATTTTGCCATTCGGCAACAACGGCCAGTCGCGAATAACCACAAACGCCGCTGGCACCATATAATCCGGTAATTCAGTCTGTAACTGAGACCGAACAGCATCAATAAATGTGCTGTCATCTATTGACGCATCAACCGGCTCAACCCAGGCCACCAGCCGAGTCTGCCCCGCCGTTTCATTCACCTGAACCAGTGACTGATGCACCGAATCAGCATCATTCAGTCGATGTTCAATTTCACCCATTTCTATCCGGAAACCCCGGATTTTCACCTGGTCATCCAGTCTGCCCAGGAAGTGCAATTCGCCCTGAGCATCATAACGGACTAAATCGCCGGTTCGATACAGCCGAGCAAAGTCTTGTTCGCCTGCAACATCAGTTTTGTCGTCCAAAAACGGATTAGGCACAAAGCGCTCTGCGGTCATCGCCGCTTGATTCAGGTAGCCTCGTGCGACACCTGCACCGCCCAGATACAACTCACCAGCGACACCAAACGGCACCAGTTGCTGTTCCCGACTTAGCACGTAAGCGCGGGTATTCCCCACCGGACGTCCTATTTTCGGTTCGTGAGTCAGTGGGCCTTTCATCTCATACACCGTCGAATACGTGGTGTCTTCCGACGGTCCGTACAGATTCACCACCCGATGTAAATCATGCTGCTCGTGTAGCCGGTTCACCAGTGATTTCTTCAGCGGCTCTCCCGCCAGGTTTATCGTCATCACTGAGTCCGGAATGCGCCCGGACTGAGCCACCGCATCAATGCCCGACGGCACTGTGTTAATCAGCGTGATAACCTCGCCATTAAACGACGGTTCCAGTAAATCCAGAATGTTCTTCACCAGAACGATACAGCCACCCGCTGACAGCGGTGCAAACAGTTCAAATACCGATAAATCAAAGTTCAGGGATGTGCTGAACAGCACGGAAGACAGTTCTTGCTGGCTGAAATAAGCCAGACTCCATTGAATAAACGCCGATGAATTGCGATGCGCTATCGCCACCCCTTTTGGTTTCCCGGTCGAGCCGGAGGTATAAATCAAATAACTTAAATGACGAGGGTCTGCACGACGGGCTAACGGTGTCACCGGATAATCCGCCAGGGCGCTGCGGGCTTCTTCACTGTCCAGTGCCAGCGATTGCGTTTGTCCGGTTAATGTCTTCTTAGTTAACGCTTGCTTAGTTAACGCCTGCTCGGTTAATGCCTGCTCGGTTAAAACCAGCGTTAAACCTGTGTCTTCAATCAGATATTGTAAGCGCTCCTGTGGATACGCCGGGTCCAGCGATACATAGGCACCACCCGCTTTCAAAATCGCCAGCACACTGATAATGGTATTCACCGAACGAGTCAGATACACACCGACCGGCTTGTCCGGACCAACACCCTGGGCCACCAGATAATGAGCCAGCCTGTTGGCCGATTCGTTAAGCGCCTGGTAAGTCAGTCGTTCGGTCCCGGCGACCAGTGCCAGTGCGTCCGGTGTGTTTGTCGCGTGTTGTTCGAAGGCTTCGTGTAGCAGTAACTGGGGGGCTGTCGATGTGTGGTCGCCATCAAGCTGTTGCAGAATGCTCTGCTGTTCATGCTGACTTAGCTGTTGAATATCGCCCGGCGATTGCAGTACATCGACCGTATTCACCAACGCATCTAATACCTGAATAAAATGACGATCAAACTGAGCAACCGTTGTCTCATCGAATAAAGACAAATCAAAAACCCAGGACGTACTACCACCCTGCTCAGTTAACTGGATAGTGACGTCCAGATCATATTTAGCCGTCACATCATCATCGCTGATTGCCGCAAATGTTAAGCCAGGTAAACTTAATTCAGATGATTCATTGGTGTTCATACTCAACATCACCTGGAACAGCGGTGTGTGTTGCATCGAACGGCTGGTGGAGCAAGCTTCGACAACTTGCTCAAACGGAATATCCTGATGTGATTGCGCATCAAGATTGACCTGGCGTACATGCGCCAGAAACTCGGCCAGGCTGGTAAATTCAGTATGCGTGTGTAGAACCAGCGTATTCACAAAAAAGCCGATGAGCGATTCCAGCTTTTTATCAACCCGATTCGCCACTGGAGTACCGACAACAAATCGGGATTGCCCGGCATAAAACGTCAGCGTCAAGGTTAATGCGGCATGAATAACCATAAACGGCGTCATGTCGTGCTGTTGCGCAAATGCCGTGACTTGCTTGCTTAACACCGCTGACAATTCACTGTTTAACCGCTTTCCGGCATGTTGTTTTACGGCGGGTCTGGATCGGTCTAATGGCAACTGATGCACCACAGGCGCGTCATCAAGTTGTTGTTGCCAATACGCCAGTTGTCGCTCCAGCACATCACCCTGCAACCAGTCGCGCTGCCAGGCGGCATAATCGGTATACTGCACAGGTAAATCGGGAATATCAGCGAGAACGCCACGGGTTAAACCATCATATTCAGCAACGAACTCACGGATCAGCACCGACATGGACCATCCATCAGAGGCTATGTGATGGGTGTTAAATAACAACACGCCACGGGCAGTGCCGTCGGCTAAATCACTCAAAACAATATAACTGGCACGCAGCATCAAGTCGGTCGATAGCGCAAAGCCAGTTGTTAAATCAGCGTGTGCCAGGTTCAAAACCTGGTGCCATTGTCGGTCGGGGTGAAGATGAGATAAGTCGATGCGAGTCAGGGAAAATTCGGGATGTTGCAGGATTTTTTGCCGGGGTTCACCGTCCTTTTCTACAAAGACGGTTCGTAGCGCTTCATGTCGTTGAATAATGGCCTGAATTGCTTGTTCAGCGATATCGACCTGAAACGCGCCAGTAACCTCTATCGCTCTGGGAATATTGTATTCTGCACTTCCCTGTTCAAACTGGTCGATAAACCATAGTCGGCGTTGTGCAAATGAAGTGGGATAAAGCGAGTCAGGGTAGTCAGTACGATTCAGAACAGTAATGGCGGGTCGTTCAGTTTTCTGGTCATCTCGGTGAGCAGACAAAAATTCAATCAGTTCGGCTTTCTGCGCAATTATTTCTTGTTTGAGTTCGATGGGGAATTCGTCCACCGATAATTTAAATTTTAGTTTTTCATCCTCAGCGTACAAAAATACACCTGCACGCGCAGCCCTCTCCAGTAACTGATTTATACTCATCATTAACGTCCCAATCCCCAACTTTTGTACATTTTTGCTTTTATAAGTACTTTTGTTCTTCACACCCTGGGCAAATCGGTATCGTTCAAAATACGCCGTGGAGATACACGTATTTGCATTAGGCGCTTATGCATAGATATGCTTCCACCCCAAAGGAAACATACTGCGTTCTGATCCGTCTGATGACTGGTTTTAATCGATTGAATTTCTCAGACATCCCAAAACGAAAATAGACAGCTATAGCAACCTTTAATCAACTGTATATACATAGATGTTCACTTTTGATTAAAGTTTGGTAAAAATATATCAACGTTGAACCAAATGGCAAGCAGTTTATTTTCTGAAATCGGTTCATTAGTGCTTGAATTTGAATGTAACTATGTTGTAAACACTGCTCAATCACCAATGCCAGAACAATATAGTACTCTTTTGAAAATAATGACTTTACAACCTCTATAAATGCATTTTTATTCATCCATAATCTAAGCATTCCTTCTCGGAAACATTCGCATTTGTTGATATAAACGGTAATACAGGGTTACCAGCTAGTTATTATGCTTAGGAAGTTGTCTTGATTAGTCAGTGAAGAAGATTGAACTGGATAAATATGTGAACAAAAAGAATGAGCGGTCAGTAAGGTTTGTTTTAAAACGTGTGTAAGTTGAATGGTTTCGGTAGCTGACACGATACGCAGAACACCCACTTAAAATCCAAAAACGTTAGGGATTTCCGTCTCCATATGGTTGGGGGTTTTACCGTCTTTTTGCGATCTGCGGCCGGGTTCGATCTTGCTACATAAAATAACAATCATCGATAAATTGAATACGGCTTAACTTGAACTGCGAGACCTGGCTTTTTAGGGATGAATAAATTTGGCAGTGGATAACAGCTTTGTGGCGGAAGGGGAAATTGGCTTCGTGATATTTAATGTCGACTAAAGCTGGTTAGTCGACTTGATTTAAATTCAGGAATGTAAGTTTGATGCTTGTATTTGCAGCTGGTTTGGAGCACAGTGTTGTACTCCACTAATACCAGTCCGGCAACATACGCTTGTTAAGCATCAAAACTCCCACTTTTCGACCTCATTCCATTTATACACATTTACCAAATGCTGATAAAAACGCCACATAGCCTTTTCTACGTATTTTAGATCGCTCTCGACATCTTTTGGCAAATAAGTAAAATCCATTTCCGCACGGTGAATTATTCCGTGTCTCAATTCTATTATTCTTACTAACATTGACCAAAAATTCTCTTTTTTCCTTCCGAATGGTTTCCTTAGCACTCCGTGTAAGTCTAAACGATTGTCAAGATGCTTAAATGCTTTGTTGACCTTGTCCATCTCTTGAAAATTCATCCATTTTGCTACGGCTTCGGGAACTGTTAGAGATCCTTGATCGATCAAAACAAGCTCCGCACCTTGAATCCGAGCATTTTGAATCACTTTTTCTTTGTTATCTGAATACTTAAGTAGAGCAATATAGGTTGACCTAAAGAAATCTTCGATGGCAGATAATACATAGGGAACTAAAACATTTGTTGCCAGAAGTTTCGGATTCATTGAATCTATAAAATCAACATTCTGGATTGGGTATGTATCGTTATTATTTAAGTTCGAAAAACTTGCAAAATTTTTGGCGCGTTTAATGTTGTGGGAAAAGCGGCCATATGCTTGATAGACGCCAGCTTCAGCCTTCTCACGAATCACACCCTCAAACTTAAAATATCGATTCTTGCCAATGTCACTAATGAAGTAGCCACCAAATTGCTTTTTTAACTTTCTGATTGTGTGATTGTGAAAATCGCAATCGAATTTACTACGCCATATAGTAGTACTAGTACAAAATAGAAGTTCGCCTGTGTCCTCATCGGTATAAAGCTCAGAGTATATTCCAGTTATGTATTTGTAATCTTTATCATCATAGAAAAAATATGGAGTGACAACCATTCCGCTGTACAGTCCTTTCTTGCCCTTTTCATACCCGAGCAGCAGCAAAAAATCTTCGACGTCTTTTTCTTTAGTTTTAATTGGAAAGTGATTGGTGCAGTCGTATCCCATTTCAATCCTTAATGCTTAACACCCAAAGCACGGGGTCGCTTTAGCCCGTCCAGTATCTTTGCTTGTTATGTTTATATCGGTTTGAACGACCAATCATTCAATGAAAATAGGACGGCTTCGTCCTCCCTTTTGATTCCAGACGGTTCGTTCAATCCCCCAATAGAAAAAGTGTGTTTTATTTCCACTTATATTGTTCGTGGCTTTATTCTTCCCTGACTTTGTATAGACCACAACAAAATCGCCTTTTTCTACCTCTTTGTCATGTATCCGCTAAATGTGGCTGTAGTGGTCAACAAAAACTGGCCACCTGATTAGAGGTGATAAACTCACCTTAACGAACCAAGTAGCCCTAATTTAAAGCTAACGCCTGCAATAATCGGCAGGCTGCGCGAAGCGTGGACTGTCCGGCGAAGGCCACAAAGTAGCCGTAGCGAAGTTGATTGCTTTGTTCTATTTACGGGGCAACATGACTCAACGGACAGTCAGGATTACGGCTTAGATGCTCGAAATGAGCGCTAGCATTACCACCTGATTTATGAGCTCTAACGGGCTCATTACATTCTATACAGCTAAAATCAGGTCGAATAATTGATCGATCTCTCAGAACAATTGCATCATCTATCGAGATGACCTCCCCATCGATTAAGGCTGAAATCATAGTTGGCATCTATTTCTCCCTATTTTGGTGAATAAAACAGCTTAATCAACAGAAGTGCGTATAAAACTTTTCAATATTGAGTCTATCAACACAATTCCAATAAGTTTTAAATTAATAATTTCCTGAAATTAATCCATAATTATCTTAAATGCAACAATAACTTAGGAACAAAACCAGGCCTGTCGTCAAAACGAGTCAATTAGAACTGAGCTTAGAACTACGCATAAGAGTTATTCAACCGAAAATTCTTATTGGCATTGGGTTCGTACTTTTGTAACTGTCCGGTCATCATGTCTTTGATCTAAGCGCCAGTCTGGCAATCTGCTGCAATCCACAATTTGTAGTCGTGCATGCCGATGGAACATAACGAAACTTCAACGTGGCATCGTATCTTTTCGTCTGAGTGAACATACCGAGTGATTAAACAAGCTATCCATTCTCCATCCTCTGTCTCTGCTGTTGCCAGAGAACATCACCTCAACACTGCTCAGGTGTTCCGATGGATGTGGATGAATGATTATAAACGTTGGGTTTTATCGTCTTTTTACGATCTGCGGACAGGTTCGGTCTTGCTACATGACATAACAATCACGAATGGGTCTGTGAGGTTTCATTGGCCGGTGATTTTAGGCGGTATTCTGCGATTTTTTGGCCTGATTCATTCCGGGTATTTGATGGAAGGTTTGGGGGGCTTTAGTTCGTTGTAAATGATGTTGAGAGCCAACGGCTCCATTGAATCGGCTTTCAAATGCAGAGGTGAGTGTTATCCAGTTGTCAGCAGGGATATTTAAGCATTCCAGTATCGGTTGTTGTCGTTCATCAATATAACCAGATTTGCCTGCCACTATGCATCGTCCGGTTAAATCGACCAACTCTATGTAGTCTGACAAATGCAATGTTAAGCCTTTTGGCACATCCTGTCGTTCATCGCTCACAAAAGGTAAGAGATATTTGGTTTGTTGCTTCGCTTTAGCGGCATTAATGCGTCACATCGTAGCTTTAGCCACTAAGCCCAGAGATATAAGTCCGCTAGTTGGCAGAGCGCTTTGTACTTACTCTTAAATATTCGCCCTCAAGTTTAAATGAGCGAATAAAGGCACGTTTTTTCATTTCTTCTAATAACCTTTTGTTCTGGTCACTATGCGTGATTTTCGGGCGCTTACCATACTTTGTTAGAGCTTTAAGCTCCTGCTGAGGCATTAATTCTAAAACCTCCATTACAGAACACTCATTCCACATTCGTACTTTTGCAATTAATAATTCAAGGCAATCGATATCATAACTAAAGCCAAGCGCTTTTTTAAACAAAGAAAAAGATATCTCCTTGTCGATTGACGAATTTATCAAATAACTTAATACGCCTACATCTATTTCTGTTTCTGCCAGCTTGAGGTAATGTGGCGCTACTTCCTCAACGATATCTGATGTTAGTTCAAGCAACTCTGTGTCCACAGATTCACATATAGAAATTTTCAGCTCTTCATTGGCTCCGGACCTGAAAATTTCCAAATAAACGTCGTGATCGAGGTGTGTAAGTTTTAAGGATGACTGAATAAATTGTCTATGCTTACTTATTAACAATTCTGCCATCAGATAAGCATCCTCTCTAGCTTGCTCAAATGATTTCTCATTTAACGCAACCAATCGGGATTTGGCGAGTAGAATCTTTTTGCTGAGGGATACTGAGTCTGGAAATGTTGACCATGTGGTACCAACCGCTGTATTGAGTTGGGTATAGCAATTATCGCTAAGTGTATTGGCATTCAACAAGAAGCGTCTAAAGTCTAAACTTGACTCACCTTGTAAACTTTCAGGAAATGTTTGTTCTGAAAGTTGATCACAAACCGCATCATTGTTGAGATATTTACTCAATTCTTCATTTGTTATGTACTCAGATTCATATACTTGAAAAATAGGCAGCCAAGATGGTCTGAGTTTTTGTTTTCTTAAGATAGCTGACCAATACTCTTCACTGACCTCGTCAAGTTTAGTGAAAAGAAAGTCTTGATGATCGAGAATATCTTCACATAGCTCGACGGTCATAGCTTCGTTACATAAAAGCGTCGTTATCGCTTTCTGCTCTTCTAAGCAATTTTCCTTTCTAACCAACATTACATTGCCGAGATACTGTTCAAGGTTCTCGCTTACATATTCTGCAATTGACAGCCTACTTTCTTCTAGTATCGCAGAGTACGTTTGACTAATTATTTTATCAGGACTGTGCTCATATTGAGTGAGTATACTTTGAATGTTCTTCCAGTTAATGGCATACAAATTATTCTCTGCAAAAAACTTGAAAGTCTCCGTATCCTTTTCAAATACAGTTAAATCATTAACTTTCACATCCAACAACTTGATGGATTCTGTAACTTGCTTGTATTTAGGCTTGGATAGTCCATCGGGTAGAAAAGCTCTAGTGTAGTAAGACAATTTATTTGCAACTAGCTCTAGAGAATGCTCACCTAGTACTTCCTTTAATTGACAAAGCTGTACAACAGCCACCAACTCAGCATTAGGGTAGTCTTCTATCCATGTGTCGGTTAGATATTCAGGCCATTGTTCGAGAATACAAAGAAACAGTTCTTTCCGATGTTTTCCAACATTCAAATAGCTAGATATGAAGGAGTTAGAGGTATCAGAACCATAATGCTCTTTGTAAGCGCGAGCAACTTGTTTTAACTCATTGGGGTTAGATTTTGTACTCAAAAGGTAATTGATAAGGTCAACATTCAATACGTACTCACTTAACCAATCACCTCCCTCTAGTCGCTTAACTACCTCCTCAGCATTGTCGATTGGCATAGTAGGGTCAGCTTTTTCTAGAGATCTAACCGTTGTTAAATAAAGCCTGTCTTTGCTCGTCCAATGATCCTGCTCTCTAAATATTGACGTATATAGTTCATAATCCTCGTTCAAATAACCACTTAACAATAAATAACGCATTAAACGCTGATTTTGATTATATTTATTGCTTTCAACCGCAGTTTTTTTATCTACAAACAATCCATCTAAGTATTTAGGCAACTTATTTAATAGCTCGTTTAGCCGCAGGTGGTCGAAAGCCTCAAGCTCTGACTTCATTTTTTGTATTTCTTTTCTCAAGTTTGTTTGAGCAGAAACATTTTTCTCTTTGATTAATTGCAGGCGAGCCTTAAAAGTGTGCTTGCTATTGATTTTGTTTTGTAAGGTTCGAATTTTTGTGTTGTCAAAATAAGATTGATTGCCGTTTAAGGATCTGATTCGGAAATTATCTCCATCAAAGAATCTGACCAAATTTTCAGCTGACTCTATAGATCCTAAATGCCCCACTCCGTCTATTGAGTTAATATTATTTCGATATAGTTCACAAAGGTAGACATCTAGTAAAACTTTCTCTGAAGAGATCGCTTCTTCATTGACTTCAGCTACTCGAATCTCTAATTTTTTCAATTCTAGATTTTTGTCTCTTTTTGCCTCGTTTTTCATGTCCACAATTGACTGAAGAAGGCTATAAAACTCACCTTGACCATCATGCAAAGCCTCAAAATCCCTGCCGTATATGTTTTTGTAAAGCATAATAGCGAGCATTACGGTTGGGTCTAATTGACGGTCGTTTATAGCGTTTAGATAAATAGTTAACTCATTAAAGCTGTTATTTATCAATCTTGCGTCGTTGAGGTACTGCGCCACGTTGCTAATAAATTGTTCGTCTATTTTCTTGTGAGTACCGGCCAACTGATTTGCCCGAGTATGAAGTAAAATGTCAGAGTTATAGGTGCCAACAACGGGTACTACAGGGATTATAAACTCAAAGAATTTGGTTCTTTCGCGCTCGTTAAATATTCCATCTTTAATTGCATACAAAAACTGGATATGACGACCATTTTTTTTTATTGCGTCATTGTTGTTTAACAATGCGTTGATTTCGCGGAGTTTGACAAAAATCTGGGGCTTATCAAACCTGTCAATGTCTTCAAATATAACCAAGTTATATTGCTTCACTGAGAAGAAATACAGAAGTTCATCAAAAAACTTGTTAAGTACGGAAGTCTGCTCTGTTGAAGCTTCGAATTCCATGTTCTTCAAAGAAACCTTCTTTAATAGAGTGCCCGCATAAAGCTGCATGACCGCCCTAATTCCGTAAAGAGAAGAAACTAAGAAAATAGTGATAAACACAATCAATGCTATTGATGCCAGACCTCCTAGTGATGCGGAAAAGATCGATTTCCACTGCGAGAATAAAAGTGTTGCACTCACCAGCCACCCAACTACAGCCATCGAGCTAAAGAAAGGATCTTTGGGTATTTGGATCCGACGGAATCTGGACGCCTTTAGTTCATCAGGGCCTGCGCTGTAGATAATTTGTTGTAGAATACGAAGCTCAAGATCAGAACCATCAGTAGAGCGTTCAGATTTAGAATAATCATCCCCACTACCTTGTTGATTTTTGTCTTCGTCTTTTTCGAAGGATGCTAACGAAATCACTAAAGGATTGACGGTATCGGGTTTGTCTTGCAGAAAGCGTTTTAATATTGAACTCTTTCCCGCACCGTAAGGGCCTGTCAGCGCAATGTTACTAACCGCAGGATCACCTATACATTCCGCAAAGGCTTGTATATAGATGGAGTCTTTATCTGAGTGAACAATCGGTGCAAGATTGACGAATTTGTTATTTTCACTCATCTTTTTCTTTAGAACCTTTTTAGAACAATGACATACACACTCATTTTGTCACAGTGGACACGCATGGTAAATATTTTCGAAACTAACGAATGATTACCCACAAATAAACACAGCCCTAAACCACTTCGTTCAAATCCTGTAAAGCGTTAAGCATTCCCGTCCCCATATAGTTAAGGTCTGATCGCCGTTTTGTATTTCAAAATACGATTAAGTTGAAGATTCAACCCGGATGAGGATGAGTGATTAAAAACGTTGGGTTTTATCGTCTTTTTACGATCAGCAGGCAGACTCGATCTTGCTACATGACATAACAATCAAGAATGGGTCCGTGAGGTTTCATTGGCCGGTGATTTTAGGCGGTATTCTGCGATTTTTTGGTTTTAGGCATCGGGATTCCTTTCCGCTATTTTATTATTTCTTTTAGGACATATGATTGCTATCTACTCAGTTTTGAGTAGGTGTCCTGTATTAGTTCTTATTATAAGTTGGTGATGTACATAGTATCTACGTCTTCACCATCACCCCAACGGGTACATGTATTCATGCCTTCGATTCGTACCGTTTTTTTTGCGGCCTGTGCAGCAAGGATCATCGAATATTGCTGTTGACCAGCAATGGAATTTTCATCTTTTATCAGCCAGTAATCTATAGTGGCACAAGCTGGACTGTTTTCTTTAGTGCCTGTCAGTTTGAATACGATGACGCCGTCGCTCGCCCGCACTGAAACATATTCAACAAAACCACTTTGAGTCCCTGCAAAAGCATTTGAAGCAACCAAAAAGCAAATAACAGAAAAAAAGCGTTTCATTTAACATCCTCTTATATATTTTTTGTAGAAAGGCCATATGTAATCACATATAGCTTACAAAAATGTGAGTAATATAAAACTCATTACTTAAAGTAACGAAATATAGATAAAAAGCAGATATAACACAGGTAATAGATTTGATATTCATCATCGGCTTGATACCAGATATACGAGCTTTGAACTTTATCTTAAAAACGTTTAACGCGAGCAGAAACCCGCGTTTTCAGCGTCTGATAGCCCTAATTTATTTACTATTTTTCAGAAACTACCTACAACGTCCCTTCACTTTTAATCACCGCATTCTGCTCTTGATCTTTTAACTTTTTCATCGTCACTCTGGTATCAATCAATTCTGCCTGACCCTTGAGTTCCGCAACGCTGAAGACTTCTTCCACTTCCAGTTCAACCTGCCAGTGAGCAAGAATCTCCGCGATCAGTCGTACTACGGTAAGCGAATGGCCGCCTGATTCGAAGAAATTACTGTTCTGGCTGATTTCATCGAGCGGCTTACGCAGTAAATCGTGCCAGATACTGGCCAGTTTTTGTTCCGTTTCTGTCGCAGGTGCAATATAAGGCTTCGCTTGAGCGGTATCTACTTGCTGACGGATAACCACAGGGCCATCTGCCGTTATTTGCAACCAGATGCCCGTTGCAATTCGTTGTTTATCTTCGACAGATGTTACGGATAATCCATTAAGTTCCAGTTGGTTACTGTGTTCAGCGTTTAACGTTCCATTCGGTACATCGACATAAAGCTGGCCCACACCACCAATGATTACCGGATGTTCAGCACGGTCTAATAAGTTGAATGACAGGTCATTCGGGTCGATGTTTACCTGAACCGGTAGCGTACTGAGCAGTGGTAGTAGACGAGCAAGATGAGGTTGAATATCGGTATATTCAGTGTCCTTAATGGACAACACCGCATCATTCAGTGACTCATGAGTCGTTAACGCCAGCACCTGTTGTTTTAATCGATTAGCAATGCGTTCCAGCATCGCTGGTTGGTAGTAAACACTGTCTATTCGTATCTTCAGCACATCCGACTGATGGGCAATAACAGTTAGCGGATAATCCGTGCCTTCAAAGCTTTCAACACTTTCTATATCAAACGGCGCGGCTTCCGCTTCTGCGTCGATGGCTTCATCTACCGGATAATTCTCAAACACAAACAGACTGTCAAACAGGCTGGTCGTTAGTTTTGACTGAGCCTGAATATCAAACAATGGCAAATAGCTGTGCTGCTCCCGTTGAATCTGTTGTTGATGTAGTTCAGCTAACCAGTCGGTAATTAATGGATTGGCGCTGCGTTCAGGCAGGGAAATAACGACAGGAACGGCATTGATAAACAAGCCCATCATGGATTCAACCTGAGGCAGTTCTGGCGGTCGTCCTGACGAAATACTGCCAAAAATGATGTCGGAACGTTGACTATAATCGGCCAGCACCTGAGACCAGGCAGCCTGAATAATAATATTGACCGTTGCCGGAGCCCGTTGTGCCAGCGCCATAATGTTTGCTGTTTCGTCCGCGCTAAACGCTATCGAAACATCATGCCGTTGCAGGCTAATTGCTACCGGTTCAGCAGGCAGTGGCGTTTTCTCTGCTATGTCTGCTACCTGCTCATGCCACCAGCGCGTTGTTGCTGCACGATCCTGTTTTGCCAGCCATTCTGCATAAGCACGATAGCTGGCATTCGCTACGCCCGGTGGCGTCTGGTGATTAACTTCGGCCTGATAACAGGCGGTAAGATCCCGGAAAACTTGTGGCACGCTCCAGCCATCCAGCAACGCGTGATGATGTGACCAGATCAGACAGTCACCTGTCTGTTGCTCTGTTCCGGTTTCATTGCTCAGACAAACACCTTCAAACAGGGCAATACGCATTAAAGGCGCAGCGGTTAAATCGAATCCTCGCGCCTTGTCTTGTTGTCGCCAGTCATTGATAAAGGCTTGTTGTTCTTCCGTGGATAACGCGGATAACTGTTGTTGGTGCCAGGGCATACTGGCTTGTTTTACGACCAGTTGATGGGGCTGCTCGCTGTCCATTCCGACAAATGCGGTTCTGAAAATGCTATGTCGGGCAATGACCTGATCCCATGCTCGCTGAAACGCAGCTTTGTCCAGTGACGAAAACTCTACAACCGTTTGTGTGACATAACTTTCTGATGATTTGAGACTGTGGAATAACATCCCTTGCTGCATGCCGGTCGCCGGATAAATATCATCAATAGCGTAGCGTGACTGCCAGTCAAACAATTGCTGTTGATTGACGTTCGCTAGTGGAAAATCTGACGGTGTGAACACACGTTCTGCTACCGACGTACAATGTAAACTCAGTAGCTCAAGACCTCGCTTGAAACCACTCATCAATGTCGTCATTGCTTCAACATCATAACGACTGGCATCAAACTTCATCGAAAAACTCAACTGACCTTCAGCAACTTTACCATTTAATACAAGGCCATAAGGCAACTTACGTGCGGCGCTGATATGCAGACCTGCTGATTCATCAGCAACCTTAAAAATCCCTTGCTGATCACTGTTTTGACCGTCTGGCTGATCAAACTGCCCGAGGTAATTAAATAAAATCTCAGGCTCAGCCAGTGCCTGAATAGCTGCATCTGCAACCAGATATTTCAATATGCCGAAACCAATACCGTTATTGGGGATCTGACGGTATTGCTCTTTCACCGCACACATTAATCCAGCCAGATCGGTTGCTGCGTTTTCATCAGATAACGCTTGTGCGCCATTAAGTGTTAGTGGGAAGACAGAGGTAAACCAGCCAACCGTCTGACTCAAATCAATGTCTTCAAATAACGGTTCCCGGCCATGACTTTCCAGTGCGACTGAAAGCTGTTGCTGACCAGATAACTTATTGATCGACAATAACAATCCAGCTAACAGCAATTCGTTTACCTGAGTACCATATGCGTCCGGTGCCGCTGTAATCAGTTGCTGCGTGACGTCTTTCGACAATTCAAATGAGAGAGTCTGGGCATCAGTTTGTTTATTGTGACCACCGAAACGGCTCGCCAATGGAGGATTCAGTTCATGTTCACGCTGAGCGGTGAGCCAGAATTCAGCTTCATCTTTCATCGTCTGGCTGTTCGCACAAGCAGATAAAGCTAACGCCCATTGCTGGTAAGACGATGTTTTTGGTTCCAGTAATAACGGCTGCTGCTCAAGGGCTTGTTGATATAGACGTGACAAGTCATCCAGAATAATTCGCCAGGAGACACCATCAACCACCAGATGATGGATCAATAGTAGTAATCGTCCTTCACCCTGTTGAGGCTTAAACCAGATCACGTTCATCAGTTTGCCATCGATGGGAGATAGCGAAAGCTGAGCATCTGCGGCGATTGTTTCCAGCGACTCACGATCGCCTTGCTGCCAGTCATGAATAGTCAGAATATCTTGCTGTATCCGTTCAATTGAGAACGAACTTAAGGGTTGATGCTCAGCAAACCAGCCATCCTGTCGTTTTTTAAATACCAGGCGTAACGCGTCATGCCGACTGATAAGCTGATGAATAATCTCGGGAAGATGAATGCCTTCAAAAGCTTCTGGCACTTGTAAAAACGCCGACTGATTAAAATGATGCAAGGCCGTCTCATCATTGCAAAATGCATGATGGACAGGCAGAAACGGCAGTGCTCCGCTAACCGCACCTTGTTCCGCCTGAACCTGTTGTTGCTGATTCACCCGAGGCGCTAACGTTGCAATGGTTTGGGTATCAAATAAGTCTTTTACTGCGAAGTACAAGCCTTGTTTTGCCGCCCGTGAGACGAGTTGAATAGACAGAATTGAATCGCCGCCGAGGGCAAAAAAATTTGCATCGGTACTTAGCTTGTCAGCCGGTACTTTCAGTAATCCAGACCAAAGTGCCACCAGCGCCGTCTCAATAGCGCCAACAGGGGCAGTCACCGGCCCGTCAGCAGGCATTAAAGACGATGATTCAGGTTGTGGTAAGGCCTTTTTATCGACTTTTCCGTTAGGTGTTAATGGCACCGATTCCAGCACAATGATAAATGCCGGAACCATATAATCAGGCAGAATCGCGCTCAGTTGCTGACGGACCTGTTGACCGAATTTAGCCTGCGCTGATGCGGCCACGGCAGTCGCTGGCTTGATCCAGGCAACCAGTTGTTTATGGGTTTGGATGGACTGAACTGCCACCAGTGCGAACTCAATATCAGGCAGAGATTGAATTTGATGTTCAATTTCGCCGGGTTCAATTCTGAAGCCACGAATTTTGACCTGATCATCCGCCCGGCCAATAAACAACAGATTGCCTTCAGCGTCATAACGCACTAAATCCCCCGTGCGATACAACAATGTCGAGCTGTCAGCACTGCCGCCCTGATAGTACGGATTATCGACAAACCGTTGTTTTGTCAGCGCTTCCCGATTGAGATAACCATGCGCCAGTCCTTCGCCACCAATATACAATTCACCGGTAACGCCAAATGGCACCAATTGCTGGCGGGCATCAAGGATCAGGCATTGAACATTGCCAATCGGCTGACCAATATGAATGCTGTCGCCCGGTGAAAGCTGACCAACCGTCGCACAAACCGAGTTTTCAGAAGGCCCATAAGCATTAAAGAAAGGATACACATCAGCCCAACGTGACATTAAATCCGGATCACAGGCTTCTCCCGCTACGATCAATGCCTGTAACGCCAGGTCAGTACGTAATTCCGCTTCCTTCAGGAACGCTGGCGGCAGGGTCGCATGAGTGACCTGCTGTTTCGCCATTAATTCCAGAAGAATAGCTGGGTCTGCTCGTTCAGTTGATTGTGCAATAACCAGTTGTGCGCCGTTGCACAATGCCATCACCCATTCCCAGGTGGCAGCATCAAAACTCATGGATGCGAAATGTAAAACAACGGATTGTTCACTAACCGCGAAAATGCGCCGTTGTTCATTGGTCAGATTGACCAGACCTTTATGCGGCAGAATAACCCCTTTCGGTTTCCCCGTTGAGCCTGATGTGTATATCACATACGCGTTATCACCGGGATTTATACTCACATAAGATACAGGCAAATCATTTTCCGGATACTGACTGATAAACCAGTCAGCATGGACATCTCCCGCACCTTCAATATCAATGACACACAGTCGTTCATTCGCTGCGGCCAGTAATGAATCGGTCAGTGTTTTCCAACCCAGTACCAGAGATAAATCGGCATCGTCAATCATGTACTGTATACGGTCAGCCGGGTACTCTGGTGCCAGCGGTACATACGCCGCGCCAGCTTTCAACACCGCTAACATCGCTATGATCATATCGGTCGAACGCCCAACACAAATTCCGATTAGCTGCCCCTGAGTTACCCCATGATTTTCGACTAAAAAGTTTGCCAGTTGATTAGCCCGGGCATTCATCTCCCGATACGTGAGCTGCTGCTCGCCACACACTAAGGCAATGCTGTCCGGCGTTTGCCTCACCTGCTGTTCAACTAGCTGATGAATACATGACTCCCAGGGATAATCCTGATGTGTCCGGTTACGTTCCGTCACCAGATAACGGATTTCTTCATCGCTCAACATTGCTAACTGGTTAAGCGGTTGCTGATCAATCTGTTGCAACGCCGCAAGTGACTGCAATACAGTCGCCAGATGATCGTTTAATTGTTGAATATGGCTGGCTGCGAACAGACTGGTGTCGTAAGTCCATTGCATATGCACGCCCGTTTCTGACAGATGCAGATTGACATCTAAATCGAATTTGGCGTGAGCAACATCCGAGGAAAAGGCGGTCACTGCCAGCCCAGGTAACTCAAACTGCTTACTGACGTCATCAAGACCAAAATCCGTGCTGGTTGTCAGCATGATTTGAAACAAAGGTGTATGAGACACATCGCGAGGGATATCCAGCAAATCCACCAGTTGCTCGAACGGTACTGATTGATGTTGCTGAGCGGCCAGATGGATCTGGCGAATATGCGTGAAGTAATCCTGAACCGTGTTGAAGTCTGTACTGGCCCGCAGTACCAGCGTATTCACGAAGAAACCGATCAAGGATTCAAGCGCTTGATGTGGCCTGTTAGCGACAGGCGTTCCCACCACAATATCGGCATGATTGCTATGACGAGCCAACACCAGAGCTAATGCGCCATGCAACAGCATAAACGGCGTTAGTTGTAATGTTTCGGCCAGTGACGTCAGGCGCTGCGCTACATTATCAGATAACTGCGCGGTAATTCGTTCACCGTGATAGCGCTTTGTTGCTGGCCGTTCAAAATCAAGCGGCAGACTATGGCAAACAGGCACATCCGCCAACTGTTGTTGCCAGTAGTCCAGTGCTTCCTGATGCACATCCGACTGCTCTCGTTGCCAAAGCGCATAATCGGCATATTGCACGGGTAATTGAGGAAGTTCGGCTAACTTGCTCTCTTTCAGCACGATATTGCTCATATAAGTGAACAATTCCCGAGTCAGTATCGCCAGTGACCAGCCATCAGACGCGATATGATGCATATTGAACAGGAGAATACTGGCTTGTTCGTCCAGGTGAAGCACGCTTGCTCGTAACATCAAATCCTGACTGAGATCGAACGGTTTACTGGCATCTTCCTCAATAAAACGACGGACTGCTGTTTGTTGTTCCGCTTCCGATAAGTGACGTAAATCGTGTTGGTCCACATTAAATAATTCATCACTGAATGAACGCACATGCTGGGTTGGTGAATCATCATCTTGTCGGTAAACCGTTCGCAATACCTCATGCCGCTCAATAATACGATTGAACGCCTGAGTAACAGCCGCAACATTGATTGCGCCTTCAACCTTAAATGCCATCGGCATGTTGTATTCGGCAGAACCCTGTTGTAATCGGTCGATAAACCATAACCGTTGCTGAGAAAATGACAGCGGCAGGTTTTCATCGCGCTGTCGTGGTTTGATATCTGTCTGTTCGTCAGACTGACTCTGTACGGAATCACTCAGTTTAGCCGCCAGCCCTCGAATCGTTGGCTGTTCGAAAATCAGGGTAAGTGGTGCCTCTACAGCCATCTCTGCTCGCATGGCCGCCAACAGTTTTACCGCTATTAACGAATTGCCACCCAAGGCAAAAAAGCTGCTGTTCACACTAATGGTTTCTAACGGATGTTGCAGTACCTGAGACCAGAGAGACGCTAACTGATATTCCAGTTCGTTTGCGGGTGCAACGTATTCATCATTTCGTTGATTGCCCTGGCCAGGATCTATCGTTGGTAGCGCTTTACGATTCACTTTACCGTTTGCATTAAGCGGCAAAGCATCCAACGCCAGCCAATGTTGCGGCACCATATAATCGGGTAAATAAGCTGCTAACGCCGTGGTCAGTTCACTGAAAAACGCTTCCGTTCCATCAGTTAACCGGTCTTTATTATCCGGCACGATATAAGCGACCAGCATGGCCGCAGCACCCTCACCCTGCAAGGTAACCACTGCCTGAGACACCGTATCAAGCTGGCTGATTTGTGCGGCAATTTCCCCAGGTTCAATTCTGAAACCACGCAATTTAATCTGATCATCCATTCGACCAGCAAAGGACAATTGTCCATTGTTCAGGCGACGAACCCGGTCGCCTGTCCGGTATAACTTGCGAGAAACAGCTTCATTCCCCGAAAACGGATGCGCAACAAATGCAGCATCGGTTTTTTGTTCATCATTCAAATAGCCTTTAGCCAGACACGGGCCGCCCACATACAATTCACCGAATGCGCCATCCGGCACCAGATTGCGTTGGGGGTCCAGCACATAAAGTTCGGTGTTGTCCATCGGCTGTCCAATCGGTAGCTGAACACCTGATGCAATCTCGTCGTAAATTCCGGCTTTTAAGGCGTCTGATGCCAGATAAATACAGCAGCCAACCACGGCTTCTGTCGGCCCGTAATGATTAACGACTTCACTGTTTGGACATTGCTGTTGCAGCCTGTTAGCCAGTGCTGCCGGGAATCCTTCACCACCGACAATAAAGACATGAGGCCCGGAAACCGTAGCGGCTTCGCCCAAAATCAGTAATAAAGCTTCAACATGCCCTGGGGTCATTCGAATTAAATACCCCGTTTCAGTCGTTTTAAGGGTATCCGCCAACTCTTCAAGTTCATGACCGGGCGTCGTTAACTGAACAGTATCACCCGCCATCAATGGCACGAATAACGATGGCACACCAATATCAAAACCGTGAGAAGTGATCACCAGCGAGCCTTGCAACTGATGATCAGGTTGTTGCAAGCCGTAGTAGTTATCCAGTGCATAGTGCAGGTAATCGGATAAGCCACGGTGACTGATATCAACGCCTTTAGGCTTGCCCGTTGAACCCGAGGTATAAATCACGTATGCCGAATCGTCTAAATCCGGCGAGACGTTGTCAGGCAGATCGTCGTCATAATCATCCAGGCTCCAGTTGGCATCATCGTCCAGCTCATCAAGTAGCAACACATCCACCCCGGAGACCGGAACATCAGCCAGTAACGACGGCGACACTATTACTTGTTCAATCTCAGCATCGTCAAGGATCATACTCAGCCGGTCATGACCGCTGCCAGGTGGCAACGGAACATAGCAAGCACCGGATTTCAATACGCCCAGTAAGGCAACCAGCAAGACCGGCGTTCGTTGTAAATACAAGCCAACCCGACACCCGGGGCCGATATCAGCTTCTGCTAAAAACTGGCTCAGTTGATTTGAGCGCCGTTCTAACGTTTGATAATCCAGCGAATAGTGACTGCCAGACACTGCGATTTGTGTCGGGTAATCCGCCACGCTTTTCGCGATGGTTGCCAGCAATGTTTGCTCCCTGTTTTCCACCGCCGTTTTACCCACGCTGATTGTCTGAATGCGCTGATGTTCATCCTTTGTCATTAACGGTAGCTGACCACAAGCCAGCTCTGGTGAAGCAATAATTCCACGCAACAAACAATCAAAACTGGTTGCCAGACGTTCAATACTGGCCTGATCAAACAACGCCAGTTGGTAACGCCAGTTGAGGAACAGGCCGCTGTCATCTTCGACACAGGTTAAATCCAGATCAAACCGAAGGTGTTCTGTGGCTCGTTGTAACGGTGTCAGATGGATACCGGGTAATTCGGCGGCGGCAATATCGGCTTCACGATGGTTTTGCAGTACAAACTTCACCTGAGCGACCGGGTTATAAGCCAGATTTCGGTCGGGATTCAATTCATCAACCAGTAACTCAAACGGAAGTGCCTGATGAGCATAATCTTGCAGTGTTTGTTGCTTAACATCGGCTAATAGCGCCGAAAATGCCTGCTCAGGGTTAATTTGGACACGGCTCACCAGCGTATTGATGAAAAAGCCGATTAATGGCTCCAATTCAGCTTTCGGGCGGCCCGCAACTGGCATACCCAGCACCACATCATCCTGACCGCTAAAGCGGCTGATCAGCAGTGAAAATGCGCTTTGCAGCAACATGGATAACGTTGCACCCTGCGCCTGAGCTACCGCGTTTAATGCCTTCAATTCATCTGACGACAATTGTTTGCCAACAAATCCGGCATCGAATGCTTGCTTTGCAGGTCTGGGATAATCCAGTGGAATTGAATGTAACGTAGGAATACCAGCTAATCGCTCTCGCCAGTAAGTCAGTAATCGGGTTTTGTTTTCACCGGCCAGTTGCTCTCGTTGCCAGGCGGCATAATCGGCATATTGAATCGGCAGTTCAGGCAGTTGCGGCTGCTTTCCGGTAGCAATGGACTGATAAAGTTCACTAAATTCATTAACCAGCACGCCCATCGACCAGCCATCAGAAGCGATATGATGCATGGTAAACAATAAAATATGCTGATGTTCAGCTCGTTGAATCAGGCTCACCCGCAACATTAAATCCTGGCTGAGATCAAACGGCGTCAACGCTTCTTCCAGCATCAGTCGCTGTAATGTTTCGTCAGCATCCGGTTCATCATTGACTGCTGACTGACTCATCCGCTTGATCGGCACGTCACTCGCCGGGGATATTTGCTGCTGGCAAACACCGTCAACCATCGAAAAATGCGTTCTCAATACTTCATGACGAGCAACGATGGCGTTCAACGTTGCTTGCAATGCATGAACATTCAGTTCGCCATCACAACGGAGTGCCGACGCCTGATTGTATTGCACACTGGAACCTTGCAATGTATCGATAAACCACAAACGTTGCTGAGCAAAGGACGCAGGCATTGGCTGGTGACGATCAACACGCGGAATAGAAGCCAGCGATGCCTTTGCATCGGCTTGTTGCTGCAACAACTCGATAATGTCAGCTTTATGTTGTTTGAGTTCAGCCCGGAGCGAATCGCTCAGTTTTCCTTGTTTTTTCCTGAACTTAAGTTGTCCATTATCAAGGAATAACGTTACGCCTTCTTCTTGTGCGCGTTTGAGTGTGCTTAAAACCATTACAATGCCCCTTCGTCCTCGAAATCGTCCGATTCATCGTCATTCATCACATCAAGTGATTGCAGGCTGTCGATAAGTTCCGCCTGTTGTTGGATCGTTTGCCAGTTAAATAGCTGCTGAATTTGCACGGTGATCTGGAATGATTGCTGGATCTGAGCCACCAGACTCATCACCAACAACGAATTACCACCTAATGAGAAAAAGTCTTGTGTGACGCTGATTGCGCCTTCATGTTGCAACACCGTTTGCCACAATTGCTCAATCCGGTGTTCTGTCTCGGTTTCAGCAGCCACAAACGTGTGTTGCTGCGTCAGGTCAACGGCTGGTAATGCCCGGCGGTTGACCTTTCCATTAGCGCTCAGAGGCAAGGCATCCAGACATTCAATCACCGCTGGCAGCATATAGTCAGGTAGTTTTTGTGCCAGCGACTGAATCAGTCTGTCGCTTAAGGTATTGTCCGTCAGTTGTTCCTGTGCCGTCGGAACGACAAAAGCGACCAGTCGTTTGAATTCGCCTTCGCCCTGCGCCACGACTACAGCGTCTTTGACCTCTGCTAACTGAATCAACGCCTGAGCGATTTCGCCCGGCTCAATTCTGAAACCTCTGAGCTTAATCTGATCATCCTGTCGTCCCAGATAGATCAGATTGCCATCGCGTAACTGACGCACTCTGTCGCCAGTCCTGTACAAGCGTTTTCCAGATTCAAATGGATGATGGATAAACGCTTTTTCGGTCTGTTGAGCTAAATTCAGATAACCGTCGGCCAGACAAGGACCGCCAATATACAATTCGCCAGCGACGCCTTTTGGTACAGGTTTTAGCGCATCATCCAGGATATACAACGCCGTGTTTTCCATCGCCTGACCAATCGGTAATCCGGTGTCAGGAATGGTCTCGGCAGCAGTAACATCAAAAATACAGCACCCCACGACCGCCTCTGTCGGGCCATAGTGGTTATAAAGTTGTGCCTGTGGAAAGGCGTTCTGCAACGACAATGCCTGGCTACGAGGGAAGTTTTCACCGCCAATGACAAACACATGCTCACCGTTAAAAGACGGTAAATCGCCCTCAATGGTCGCCATGCCACTCACCATATTTAACAGCGCACTGACATGCATAGGCGTCATACGCAGCAAATAGCGCGAGGAAGTTTGTTCCGTGAGCAAACGTTGCAACGTCGATAATTCCTCACCAGATGGAGGAATCGTCACCACACCGCCAGTCATCAACGGCAATAACAGCGCCGGTAAGCTGATATCAAACCCGTGAGACGTCACCAACAGCGAGCCATCCAGTTTAGCCGGGTCATAGTAGTGATTGAGAGAATACGCGCAATAATCAAGTAGCGCTGATTGAGGAATAACAACGCCTTTTGGCACCCCGGTTGAACCAGAGGTATACATAATGTATGCCGTATCGTCTGGCTGTGTAGCCCTTTGAATTGCCGGAATTTCAGGTATATCAGCCGTAACGGAATTCACTGAATCAGCGTCAACCAGCATCAATTCGCCTGACGATGTGTTCAACGAATCGAATACCGAAGCCAACGATGGCGATACCAGCACCACGTCAGGTTTTGCATCATCAATGATTTGCTGAATCCGGGCAGGACTGTTACTTAATTCCAGCGGGATATAAGCTGCTCTGAGCTTAAATGCTGCTAACATCGCCGCCAGTACCGCCGGTCCACGCTCCAGATAAAACGCGACCCGGCGATCAGAAGCGGTTAAACGTGGTTGAAGCGTTGCCACTAACTGATCAACAAACTCATTAAGCTGCTGGTAACTCATAGAATATTCACCAGACGACACCGCTATACTTGCCGGTGAGCGGACGACCTGCTCATCAAAACGTTCTATCACTGAGCGATCACGACCTTGCTGGACGCGTTTACCGGCACTGGCAGGATGACATTGTGTTGTCGATGTTAACGCCAGTGCTGAACAAGGTTGTTGAGGATTTGCCAGAATCTGATTCAGCACCAGGTAAACACTCTGAGCCAGCTGCTGAATTGTCTCTGATGCGAACAAGTCCGTGTTGTAATTGAAGTCCAGTTGCCAGTTTGATTCCTTGCGGAGAACACGCAGTGTCAATTCGAATCGGGCCTGGTCTCGTTCAGTATCGAGGGTACTAATCGCCACATCATCAAGCTGGGCTTCTGGTGCCGCATCCACATTGAATACCAACATAATCTGGAATAACGGCGAATGGCTGGTGCTGCGATGTGTCGCCAGTTTATCGACCAGTCTTTCAAACGGTGTATCCTGGTGTGACAGGGCTGCCAGATTGGTGTTTTTCACCTCATTCAAATAATCCAGAACCGACGTATCTGCCTGATAATCAGTTCTGAGCACCAGGGTGTTAACCAACAGTCCGACCATATCCGCCAGTTCTGCCTGCTCTCGGTTGGCGACTGGCGTGCCAATAACAATGTCGCTTTCACCACTAAATCGCGCTAATACCAGACTAAAAACACTGTGGAACAGGATGAAAGGTGTTATTTGATGCTGTTGGCTAAAATCAGCAATGCCGTCCCATTCCTGTTCAGTCATCGTCAGACTGTGAGTCGCCCCATTGAATGTCATCTGCTCGGGCGGCACAAAATCGAACGGTAATGAATGACGTTCCGGCAAGCCGTTAAGTTGGGTCAACCACCAGGCTTCATGTTCTTTGGCTTGTTGCTGCCATGCATCAGTCTGTTGCCACTGAGCGAGGTCAACATAATCCAGTGGTAATGTCGGCAAACCAGGTTCCTCACCAGCCAACAAAGCCTGATAGCTCACTATAAAATCACGGGCCAGAATATTCATCGACCAGCCATCTGTTGCTATATGGTGCATGCACAGCATCAAAAAGCCGGTGCTGGCGTCCTGTTGCAGCCAGCTTGCCCGAATCGGTCGTTCCTGACTTAAATCAAAAGATTTGGCTACATCCTCGGCTATCAATTGTTCAAGCGACTGTGTGTTATTCAGTCGTTGAATCTTAAAGGGTTCAACCAGCAAAATGCGTTGTCGTTGCTCGGCAAAAACAGTGCGCAGGGTAAGATGCCTGTCAATTAACCATTCAAATGCCTTCTCTGCCACATCCAGCTTAAATACGCCGTCGAAACGAAGCACCGATTGCATGTTGTATTGCGTACTGCGTCCCTGCTGCATTTGGTCGATGAACCATAATCGCTGTTGCTGAGTCGATAGTGGATAGTCCGCCTGGCTGGCTGCTTTTGGTATCGTCAGCACCGTGCGATGTTCCGTCCGGGTCAACTGGTCAACACGGCTGGCCAGTTGCTGGATCGTACTGAAGGCAAAAATGTCTTTAACCGTACAATCACAGGAAAATTGCGCGGCAATTTCATTCGCCAACCTGACTGCTAACAGCGAGTGTCCACCCAACGTAAAGAAACTGGTGGTCACAGATAACGCTTCGTGACGTCCAAGGACAGTTTGCCAGATACTCTCCAGCGCTCGCTCAGTGTCAGTACTGGCATCAATTCGTTGATTGAACTGTGGTGACAGATTAGCTGCCAGGGCTTTTTTATCGGTTTTGCCGTTGGCTGTCGTCGGAAACTCGGTTTCCAGAACGATTTGTTCCGGAACAAATTGTGATGGCGCAGATAACGCTAACTGTTGTAACAGTTGTTCACACCAGGATGCCTGATGCTCGGACGCGACGGATTCAGTTGTCGTTACAAACGCATACAACCCAAAGCCAGCGCCGTGTTCTCTTTCTTTAGCAATCGCGGCCGCGTTACTAACACCTGGCAACTGACGTAATAATGCTTCAACTTCACCTAATTCAATTCGGTAACCGTTAATCTTAACCTGTTCATCAGACCGACCGCTGAGCCGAACACGACCATCTTCATCATAACGAGCAATATCGCCCGTGCGGTAAACCAGGCTGTCATTGAACGAACTGATAATAAACTTTTCAGCCGTTAATTCGTCCCGGTTTAAATAGCCTTGTGTCACGCCTTCACCACCTATGCATAACTCCCCGGTTACGCCTCGTGGTAAAAGCTGGCCCTGCTGATCAGTAATATACAACTGAGTATTTGCAATCGGACGACCGACGGTAACGTCACTGTTGGTGATTTCAGCGACCGCTGACCAGACCGTTGTTTCTGTCGGGCCATACATGTTAAACACACGCCCTTTCACCAGTGACGCTAGCTTCTGTGCTAAGTCACCCGACAACGGCTCTCCACCAACTAACAGACATTCCAACTGTTGTAAGGCGGCAATGCCCGCAGGATCATTCACCCACTCCCGGATAAAGGTCGGTGTGCATTGCATATGTGAGATATTGTTTTGACGTACTAATTCGAACGGTGACCATTGACGGTCCTGACGCAAGGCAATTAACTGCTGTTTACAGACCAGTTGTTCCAGATAGCGATTCAATCGCTGCGCTAATGCCAATAGGTGTGATTCAGGTTGATCAGCAACCGGACTCAACAAAATCACCGTTTCCGACACCAGCGCATCGGTTTCTTTACGCTGCACAGCCATTGAGCTGTGTGTATCAGTCGATGATAAGTAGCGGTTTAACGCCAAAAGCTGTTCAGATTCTTCAGTGGCCAGAAGCGTTTGAGTTTCATCGGCTGTCAGCTTTATCAGCTGAGCAGTCGGAGCAAGATCTGCCGCTTCACAAACGACAGAAACCGGACCAGACAAATTAAATTGCTGATTCATTTGCGGTCGGTCTGGCTGAATCACAACGTAATCGCCGTGGGTCAGGGTCCAGAACAATTCCAGCAATGAGATATCAAAACTGATACTGGTTAACGCCAGCCAACGATTGGCGTCTTTGTCCTCAGTCGATCTGAATTGCTGGTCCATCGCCGCAAAGAAATTAATCGCGTTACGATGGCTAACTTTCACGCCTTTGGGTTGGCCTGTCGAACCACTGGTATAAATGATATAAGCCAGGCTTTGACCATCTGCTTGCATTAATCCTGCTGGATTTTCCGTCGCAAACGGCTGAAGTGATACCTGTTCGCTGTCTAAACAAATCACCTGATGTTGCGGTGAAATATCCAACAAGGGTAATACCGAAGACTGGGTGATCAGATGCGTCAACCCCGTATCAACAATGATGAAATTTAAACGGGTGATTGGGAATGAAGGGTCGAGCGGCACATAAGCTGCGCCCGCTTTTAAAATACCAAGTAAACCGATCATCATGTCCAGTGATCGTTCAGTACACAAACCAACAATATCGCCAGGGTTCACGCCATCGGCTATCAGGCGATGGGCTAACTGATTAGCGTGTTGATTTAATGCCTGATAACTCAGCGCTTCACCATCAAATACAATGGCGGTTCGCTCCGGGTAAACACTCGCACATCGTTCAATACGATGATGAATGGCATCAGAGAAATCAACGGCCAGCCCGGTTTGATTTAATGCGTGTAGCAGCTCTTTAGTCTGATCCGGCGGTAAGAGTGAATACTCGCCTAATGCGCGGTCCGGGGCCGCAATAATGTCATCAACCAGATGAACAAACTGAGACAGCATGTCCTGCATATATCGGCCATGAAACAACGCGGTTCGATACTCCAGGTTCAACAACAATTCACCATCGGCTTCTCTGGCATGCAGGGTTAATTCATACTTCGCCACTGATTCAGGCAATGGGACCGGCGTCACCGAAAAATCATCCGCCGATAAACTAAATTCCTGATTGTTGTTAAGAATCAACATGATCTGGAACAGCGGTGAATGATGGATGCTGCGTGTTGGCGCGAGCTTTTCAACCAGGTATTCAAACGGCGTTTGTTGCCGTGACAACGCCTCCAGATTGATTTGTTTGACCTGTGCCAGATAGTCCGTAAACGAAGCGGTCAGATCGACATCGGTTTTCAACACCAGATTGTTGATAAAGAATCCGACAATATCGTTCAGTTGTGTACTATGACGATTCGCGACAGGCGTACCAATCACCACCTGTTGCTGGTGAGCCTGTTGCTGTGAATGACGTGCAATCAACAAAGAAAATACGCCATGTAACACCATAAACAAGGTCGTATTATGAGCCAGCGCTAACTGCTTTAACCCATTGAGTTGTGTATTAGAAAGGCGAGCCGTCAGATTTTCCCCGGTAAAATGTTCAACCTTAGAGCGGTCAACTCGGGTCGGAAGTTGATGCACCGGCTCAATATCGCCCAGCCACTGTTGCCAGTAATCCATATATTCCTGAAGGACAACATCAGACAATTGTGACTGCTGCCACGCCGCATAATCAGCAAAAGTGATCGACAGTTCAGGCAACGGTTCAGCGTGATACAAGGCGATGAAATCTCGCATCAGAATTTCCAGCGACCAGCCATCGGCCGCAATATGGTGTGTTGTCACTAACAACAACCCGCTTGATGCCTGCTCTGTGGCATGGGTTTGAATCCAACAGGCTCTGAGCAGGAGATCATTCGCTAAGTCAAATGGCCGATTGACCTGTTCGTGAACCAGTCGATTGATTTCTTCCTGTTGAGCGGCCGCAGACAAAGAGGATAAATCGGTCTGCTCAATGACAAGTGACCGTTGATGAGTAATCAGCGCTGGATCATCACTGTTCCTTGTTTCGTTCTCTGTCAGGTTTGCTGCAATGTTTGCTGGCAATGTTTTGAAACCAGTAGCCAGAACTGAATGACGGTGTAATAGCTGATTTAATGCTTGCTCAGCCCGCTCAGGAACAAAACGTCCCTCAATATTCAATAACGCAGGCATATTGTACTGACCAACATCAGGTTCAATCTGAGACAGTAACCATAATCGCCGTTGAGACCAGGATAAGGGCTTTATTGCATCATCCGATAAAACCTCGATCTCCGGTTGGTCAACCGCCGCCAGACTGTCTATTTTCTCCGCCATCTGTTGCAGGGTTCTGACATCAAACACATCTTTGAGCAGCAAGGTTTTACCCAGTCGCTGGCTGATCTCACTGATCAGCCGTGTCGCCAGCAATGAGTGTCCACCTAAAGCAAAGAAATCATCATGTATACTGGCTTGCGGTATATTCAGTAGTTCACACCAAATCTGACTAAGCATCAGTTCGGTGTCGGTAGATGCCAGAATGATGTCCTGACTCACGGCCAGGCTATCTGGCTCCGGTAGCGCCCGGCGGTCCAGTTTGCCAATGCGGTTAACGGGCATAACATCCAGCTCAATGAAACGGCTCGGCACCATATAATCCGGTAAAGCAGACTGAGCAAACTGTTTTAACTGAGTCGCCAGATCACCCTCAATATCACCTCGGGTGAAATAACAAATTAACGCCTGATTCTGGTTGTCGGCATCGCCCTTTATCGCGGTAGCCAGTAATTTCACCCCCGCGCATTTAACCAGCTGCGCGTCAATTTCACCCAGCTCAATCCGATAGCCTCTCAGCTTCACTTGTTGGTCCGTTCGGCCAATGAATTCGAGTAGCCCGGCAACATTCCATCGTGCTAAATCCCCGGTACGATAGTAGCGAGTTGCTACGCCGAGCTTTAACACATCGCTGACAAAATGCCGTTCATTCAACGCTGGACGGTTCAAATAACCAGTAGCAACCCCGTCACCACCAATCCAGAGTTCGCCCAATGCACCTTGCGGCACCAGTTGCTGTTGTTCATCCAGCACCAGCAAATGGGTATTAGCCATCGCCTGTCCCACAGGCACTATGTGTTGTAAGTCGTCAGAAATAGTTCGTAAATCACAGATACAACAACCCACAACAGTTTCACTCGGGCCGTAATGGTTATAAATCGAGGCATTTGGAAAAGTCTTAAGTAACTGCTTTGCCACAACATTTGGCATCGCTTCACCGCCAACCACTAAGGCATGTTGTTGCTCAATGACTGTATCGTTTAATAAATAGAACAATGCCTGACAATGAGTTGGCGTCATACGGATTAAAAAGCTGGTTTTCGCTGTTTCAGCCTGTCGTAAACTGGTCGCCAGCGCCTGAACCGGATCATCATCAGCTAATATGTGGACACAACTGCCTTGCATTAACGGCAAGTAAAGGGAAGGGACAGAAATATCAAAAACAGGCTCCGTGACCAGTAATGATCCAGCCAGAGCTGACTGTTCAGGCGTGTGGAAATAATGCCCGAGGCTAAACTCGCAGTAATCCAGCAATCCACGATGTGCAATCACCACACCTTTTGGCACCCCGGTTGAACCTGAGGTATAAATCACATAAGCGGGGTTTGTCGCATCAAGAACGGGGAGCTCGTCGTCCGCATATTCTTCTAACCAGTCGTCGTCATCGCTATCGTCCATCATCAGTAGATCAATACCATCCAGTGGCAGGACCGATAACGCTTTGCTGTTTGTTACCACCAGTTCAGCGTCGGTATCCTGGATAATTGCCTGTGTTCTGGTCGCGGTGCTTTTTGTGTCCAGTGGAACATACGCCGCGCCACTCAACATCACACCCAGGTATGCAATCAATAAATCCGTGTCTCGCCCTGGCATAACAGGTACTTTATCGCCAGGTTCAATGTCCTGTTCTAATAAATACCCAGCCAGACAGCGTGCTTTTTTCGCCAGTTGAGCATAGGTTAGTGTTCGGTCAACAGAACGCACCGCAATCGCATCTGGCGTTTGCCCGGCTTGCCGTAAGATTCGTTCAGGCAATAAGTGAGCTGTATCGACCGGCAGCGGTTTACCCTGCCCCAAACCAATCAGTCGCTGTCGTTCAGCACTGTCGAATAATGGCAAGTCCATCACCGATTGATCCGGCGATTCACAAACTTGCTGTAGTAAAAAAACAAAACTGTCGGATAAACGTTGAATACCCGCTTTTTCAAACAACGAGTTTTTAGCGTTCCAGTTTAATTGAAAACCTTCCGCTTCTTCCGTCACGGATAAATCCAGGTCATAACGAACAAAACTCACCGCAGGCTTAATGGGTGCTACAGTTAGACCCGGTAAGCTAAATGTTTGCTGCTTGATGTTTTGTAAAACGAATTTCACCTGACATATCGGGTTATACGCCATACTTCGGTTTGGACTGAGCTTTTCGACCAACAGATCAAACGGCACATCCTGATGGGCAAAAGCATCCTGAATCGTTTGCTGATTTCGCGTCAACAACTGGCTAAAGGTTTCGTCTTCCTTAAACTCAGTACGCAAAGCTAACGTATTCAGAAAACAGCCAATCAGTGATTGAAATTGTTGCTGCTCTCGCCCGGACACCGGCGTCGCCATTACGATATCCCGACTGTGACTGAATCGGCTTAATACCAATGCAAAAACGGTTTGTAACAACATGAACACCGTCACGTTTCGGGCTTTTGCAAATTCGGTGATACGCTGGCTGAATTGAGCATTCAGTGGAACATGCAGCTCTGTCGAATCAAACTGCTGGACCGGAGGTCGCACTTTGTCCAACGGCAAACGATGCACATCAGGAATATCACGAAGCTGTTCGGTCCACCACGCAAGCTGTTGTTCGGTTATGTCACTGTTCAACCGGGTTTGTTGCCAGTCAGCATAATCTGCGTATTGCAAAGAAAGGGGCGCTAAGGACGGTTTACTGCTATCCAGGCGTTGTTGGTACAACGTCATAAATTCTTCGATGAGCAACTCTACCGACCAGCCATCAGACGCAATATGATGCATAGAAAACAATACGGCATGTCTGTCCTGTTGATGCGGTGAAAGCTTAACAACCTGCATTCGTACCATCAGGTCTTTGGATAAATCAAAGGGTTGAGTCGCATCATACTGAATGGCCTGTTGCAGGCGTTGTTCCTGCTCATTCGCAGACAAATCACGAATATCCAGCACAGGGACGGTCAGATTCACCTGTTCAACGGGCACCAGGGATTGTTGTAAAACTCCGTCACTTTCCACGTACTGACATCGCAGTATTTCATGGCGAACCACAATGTCCGTTAATACTGCCTGAAACAGTTCCAGTGAAACCGCACCTTCAAGAATTAACGCCGTAGACAGGTTGTATTCCGCACTGTTTCCATCGGCCAGTTTGTTCAAAAACCATAACCGGGATTGCGCGTAAGATAATGGCCACTCATGTTGATGTTGACGGGGTGAGATCTCAGGTTGTGCGCCAGCCTGCTCCAGCACTGAGAGGCTGTTTAAATACGCAATGATCGCCTCTTTATTGCCACCAATCAGCGATTTAAGCGTCGGTGTCATCGCACCTTTCGGGGCAGTGAATTTTAATTTACCGTCTTCAAGATACAGGTTAATCCCAGCGGCCAGTGCCTGCTGTAAAATACTCTCAACCATTAAAATTCTCCGGAATCCATATCATCAACATCATCAACGTGTGGTGGCTGACTGGTTTGCTGCATAAGTTGAATCGCCAGCGCAAGGCGGCCTACTGAGGGGTATTCGAAAAAGGATTGAACCGGTAGCTGAATGCCCATTGCCGATTCAATCTGATTTTTATAGCTAATCATGGAGATCGAACTGCCGCCCAGTTCGAAGAAATTGTCTGTGGTGCTGACTGGCTCGGTGAGTCCCAGTACCTGCTGTAACACACTGGCAAGTTGTGCTTCGGTCTCGTTCGCTGGCGCAATAAACTCCGCTGAAGAGATAGCGCTTGCTGGCGGTAATGCTCGTCGGTCAATTTTGCCGTTAATCGTTAATGGGAAAGCATCCAGCAAAGCCCAGGCCGTCGGCACCATATAACCCGGCAATAAGCCTTTGATTTGATCGCGAATCTGGTTGAGTAATGTCGGGTCAGCATGATCAGCCGATACAATCCAGGCAGCAAGACGTTTACTATCGCCTTCACCCTCAACCATCACCAACGCATCATCGACCATAGGAATGCTGAACAGTTTGGCTTCTATCTCACCCGGTTCAATGCGATAACCGCGTAATTTAATTTGGTTGTCTATCCGCCCAAAAATCTCAACACATCCATCCGGCCGGAAACGCACTAAATCACCCGTTTTATACATCCGGCTGTCAGCTTCATCACAAAATGGATCAGCGACAAAATTTGCGTCGGTCAAGTCAGGTCGTTTGAAGTACCCCCTTGTGACACCAGCCCCCCCAATGTACAACTCACCTTTAACACCCTGCGGCACCAGGTGTAGATTTTCATCCAGAACATACAATCGCGTATCAGGATCAGCATAACCAATCGGAATAATGTCACTCACATCGTCAATGCTACAGAAGCGGAATGAAGTAACAACAACCGTAGTTTCAGTGGGTCCATAGGTATTTATCAGTACTGGTTGATGAGCATCCCGGCTAAACCACGCACGAACCCAGTTAGCCTCCAGCGCTTCCCCACCAACAATAACGGTTTTTATTGTTTCCGGAGGTGGATGCTTTTCAGCCGCCAGTTGATGCCAGAACGCCGTTGGTAAGCTCAGGACACTAATCTGTAGCTCCTGACATTTACGCCAGAAAACCGCAGCACTGTCGAGCCAGGTTTCATCGCGCAGCACCAGCGTTGCACCGTTTGGTAAGGTACTGAATATCTCTTCCACCGACATATCAAATCCTGGCGAAGAGAACTGTAATAAACGACTTGCCGGAGTAATGTCATACAACTCAGCACGAGCTGCTGCAAAGTCTGTCAGATTTCGGTGTTCGACCATTACACCTTTTGGCTTGCCGGTGGAACCCGAGGTATAAATCAAATAGACCAGATTTTCCGGCGTGACCGCTGTGTCAGGATTGATGGATGCTTGCTGTTTGAAAACACCCGCTTTAAATTCGGCATCATCCTGATCCAGCGCGATAACATTCTCCGCATCCTCACTGCCCTTTATGACATCCAAGCCTAGCAAGTCCGTTAACACCACCACTGGTGAACTATCCTGAAGCAACCAGTTGAGTCGCTCTACAGGCACAGTCGCTTCGATTGGCACATAAGCACCGCCGGATTTCATAACAGCTAAAATCGCAACGATTAACCATTCTGTTCGATCAAGATAGATCGCCACATGATCCTCAGGTTTTACGCCCTTTTCGATAAGGTAGTGTGCAAGTTGATTCGCTGTTTCGTTCAGCCATTGATAGCTAAATTGTCGACGCTGAATTGCAATCGCAACGTGTTCAGGATTCTCGGCGGCGAACCGTTCAATCTGATGATGCAACAGGCTTCTCGATGCTTGGTAATCAACAGTCTGATTAAATGCCGTAAGCAAGGATTGCTCCTCTGCTTGTGTCATCAGTGAGATATTTGACATCGGTGTGCGTCCATCCAGTTCAGTGAACTGTTGCAACACATTTAACCAGTAGTCACACCAGCGCTGAACTGACTCACGCGTGTACACATTTGCCTGATAATCAATAAATCCTGTGAGTTCATCAGCCTGTTCCACAATCACCAGTGACAGATCAAATTCAGACCCGGTAACCATGCCCGGTAGTTCCTGAATATGCAGATCACCGGCGCGTTCCAGCGTTGCTTCCTGATGATGAAATGAAATCAATGTCTGAAATAAAGGATGGCGATTAAGTTGACGCTCAGGATTCAATCGTTCGATCACATGCTCCAGTGGCACATCCTGATTGGCATAGGCATCAATACTGGTTTGTTTCACCGCCGCAAAGAAATCATCTAACGTATCATCGCTGTTGACGGTTGTTTTGATCACCAGCGTATTGACGAACAAACCAATCAAGTCCTGAGTTTGCAGCAATTCCCGGTTTGCCACCGGCATCCCGGCCAATACGGTAGACTGACGACTCAATGACGATAGTAAGAATCCCCATCCGGCGCTCAACAGCATATTCAGTGTCAAACCAGTCGAAGCAGAACAGTTGCGTAGCGATGCCAGCAACGACGGTTTAACGGTCACATGGACACGTTCACATCGATCATTCGCCTGTTCATCACGGGGGAAATCCTCAGGGAGAGCCAACGGCTCTACAACCTCGGCTAACTGATGTTGCCAGTAATCAGCCTGTTTTGTGACTGCATCAGATGCGATCCATTGCCGCTGCCATGCCGCATAATCACCGTACTGAATCGACAACGGTTCAACCGCCATATCACTGCCGCGCTCATATGCCTGATACGCCTGTGAGAATGCCTGTTGTAACAGGCCCACCGACCAGCCATCGGCCACCAGATGATGCA